>JAFLBK010000001.1:5000-1849631 GCA_017303335.1 Chitinophagales bacterium | reverse complement strand
GCTTACGTCTAGCCCCCAATTTTCAAGGCAGTTGGTTTGAAAATACAAGAGTAGTTTCTCGAAGAATCGATGATAACTGGACGATTCATGTCGAAAAGTCTGAGTACTAAGAAACAGCAGCTAACAAGGCATTGGCAAAATACGGGGCTTGACACCCTAACTTCAGCTTCAAAACTCTACCAAGCATCAGTTCTTAGTCTGACTTTAACCTTAGCCGCCAGCAGTCTTTTGCTACGCTCCTAGTTCTGCTGTCTGCATTTGGTTACCCAGGCAATTTCGTATCTTAACCAAAATCACAAACCCGGCTTGACGAAATACTAATTCCCACGTACTTCGCCAATGCAGGACCGTTGGCTGCTATACCTATGATCACATCTCTTTCCAGAAGCTTGACAATTCATAAAATAGTTGCTATTACCCTAAATCTAGCAATAATTGCTGGTCTCATCTATATTGTAGTAACCGACAATTCAGATAAATCGCCAATTATCTTCATGATAGGTTATCCCCTCCTGGTATTACTGAATGTGCTTACAGCTCTTGGATTATGGTTATTGAACAGAAAAGAAGCGAAAATATACAAGCAAATTTCACTTGGATTACTGGCTCTGTTTATCCCGGTAGTGTACTTAATCTCCCAATTCTAATACTTATATGAAAACCACTTGGGTATTTTTTAAAGGAACAATACTATCTGCGTTTGTGTTCTTTTCCATTTCCTTCATAACATTTTTAATACAAATAAACCCACTACATTATTATAGGAAAAATGAAGCATACAAACTTGATGTTGGATTTCCCTTTACTTACTACCGGCAGTTTTGGCTTAGTGGTAGTACAATTCCTAATTCTGAATGGATTGTCACAAATCTTCTCATTGACATCTTCTTATCGTGGGTAGTGGTGACCACTCTATACTATTTCGTCAAAAAAAGTACAGCAGCCAACAAAGGCATTTACGCTATTGGGGCTTGACAAGCGAACTTCAGCTAAAACCCAAAGCCAGGCATATGTTCTGGGCTGGACATGCTTCTCCAAGAAATCACCGTAATTTCAAACTCACTAGTACTAAAATCATCCCCAACCGGGCGGACGGAACACCTCCTCCCTCCAACAGCGTAAATGCTGGGGGCGTTATGCGTCACCCTATTGGAGCTTTCCGTTCTTCATTGGGGTTTGACAGCGAAGACCTCAACAAGCCACCGCACATTTTAGCACATTTGCAAGGCACACAAAACCCAGACACAAAGCCAACCTTGCAAAAGAGCTAAAATTTTGCCGACACACTGCGACCATCTCATAAATCGAAATCGCTTTAAACAGCAATACTTTTAGTAAATTTGTTGGCATGACAGTAGCGATAGACATAAAACCACTCACCAATGAGTTACCCAGCCACTTTGCAGACAGGGTTGGACAGCTTTATGCTAAAACCGTTACGACACAGCACAAGAAGGACAATGGACAATTTTTTACTCCGACAGAAATTGCTCACTTCATGGCGGGACTTGCCAAACAAACAAAAGAAAAATTCAAAATACTTGACCCAGGTTGCGGTATGGCCATTCTTTCAAGTTCACTCATTGAGACAATTGCAAAACATAATGACAGTTTAAAAGAAATTGAACTTGTAGTTTACGAAACCGACCAAGACATTCTCCCTTACACACAAGCAGTGCTTGACTATTTAGGCAAATGGCTAAAGCAATATAAAATCAAGTTTAAAGCAACGCTTGACACAAATGATTTTGTTCTTGAAAATAAAGATTGCTTTCAAGTTTCGGCGACACTTTTTTCTGAACCGAAAAATGCCACTTACGATATTGTAATTTCAAATCCACCCTATTTCAAAATATCTAAGGATGATAAACGGGCGACAGTAGCAAAGTCTATTGTTTGGGGGCAACCAAACATCTACTCAATCTTTATGATGGTTGCTACAAAACTTTTAAAAGAAGGCGGTGAACTAATTTTTATCACACCGAGAAGTTTTGCATCAGGAAATTATTTCAGGGCTTTCCGTGAAGCATTCTTTCAGGAAATTGAAATAGAACAAATACACTTATTCGGCTCAAGGACTGATACTTTTGACCGTGATAGCGTTTTGCAAGAAACACTAATATTGAAAGGCAAAAAGCAAAAGCTAAATGGACATTTGCCTTCTATACTTGTAACACATTCTAATGGAATTAGAGACATCGAAAGTTTTACTGAAAAGATTTATAAAACCGATGAACTGATTGACTTAAAGTCAAAAGAAAAAATCATTCATCTTCCAACAAATGAAACAGACGATAAAGTAATCAAGCTGTTTAAATCATGGGCAGGTAGTTTACGTCAATACGATATTCAAATCTCAACAGGCCCAGTTGTTTCATTCAGAGCAACTCAATACTTGTTTGAGCAATATCAAAATGGAACAGTTTTTTTAGTTCCGCTTTATCAGCTTATCAACACAGCTAAAATGCAATTTGAATGGCCGGTTGCTAAAAGAAACAAACCTCAATACATTCAACTTTGCGAAGAAACCAAATCGCTTTTGATTCCGAATAAGAATTATGTTTTCCTTCGCCGCTTTAGTGCAAAGGACGATAAGAGCAGATTGGTCGCAACTCCTTATTTTGTTGACATTACCCAAGCAGAATATATCGGTGTCGAAAATCATCTCAATTACATTTACAGACCTAAAGGGCATCTTGAAAGAAATGAAATATTAGGACTTGCTGCTTTGTTAAATAGCAATCTTTTTGACACATATTTCAGAACCTTCAACGGAAATATAAATGTGAGTGCGACCGAATTAAGGGAAATGCCTTTGCCCCCATTAGAAGATATAAAACAAATTGGCAACCAAATAATCTTACTAAACGACTTTACACAATCAAAGGTTGATGAAATCATAAACAACTACTTTGATATAGAACATATATTCGCTTATGAACAAAATTGATGAAGCAAAAGAAATCCTTAAAGAATTAGGGTTGCCAGCAGCACAACAAAATGAAATTTCAGCCTACACATTGCTTGCCCTTTGTGATATTAAGCCCCGTGGCAATTGGAGCAAGGCAACTAAAGCAAGTCTAAAAGTTTCAAAAGGCATTATGGCATTTTGTAAGGAAGTTTACAAAAAGGAATATGCTCCCAATACGAGAGAAACATTTCGACGCCAAGTACTACATCAATTTGTTCAAGCAAGAATAGCTGACTACAATCCTGACAATCCTACTCTACCTGTTAACAGCCCCAATGCTCATTATGCAATAACAAAAGAAGCACTTGAAGCCATTAGAACATTCGGGACAAAGGCATGGAAAGAAGCATCAGAAAGATTTAAGTCGGAAGTTGGCGAACTTTCAAAGAAATACTTAAAAGAGAGAAAGCAAAATTTAATTCCTGTAAAATTAAGTAACGGTAAAACACTTAAACTTTCTGCTGGCAAACATAATGTTGTGCAAGCTGCAATCATTCAAGATTTTGCTGCACGTTTTGCAAATGGCAGCGAAGTTCTTTATTTGGGCGATACTGCAAACAAAGACCTATATGTTGACAAGAAAGTTTTAAAAGAAATAGGCATACCAATTACAGAACATAGCAAGTTACCTGACGTAGTTCTGTTTGACAGAAAGAAAAATTGGCTTTACTTAATTGAAGCGGTTACTTCTCATGGTCCTGTTTCACCAAAACGAATTGTTGAATTGGAGGAATTACTCAAAGACTGCAAAGCAGGCAAAGTTTATGTTTCGGCATTTCCCGACTTTGCAGAATTTAAAAAGCATTCGACAAACATCGCATGGGAGACAGAAGTTTGGGTTGTAGATTTTCCCGAACACATGATACACTTTAATGGTGACCGTTTTATGGGGCCACGATAATCCAACACACAAAAGCATACACATTTGCAAGGCACACATAGCCGACACACAAAGCCAACCTTGCAAAAGAGTATGCTTTTTGCCAACGCTTCGGGGACACACTCTGCTTCGTTGGACACAGAACACAACTTGACAGACAGAGAAGAAGGGCGAACGCATAACAAAGGCATTTACGCTATTGGGGCCTGACAAGCGAGCTTCAGCAAAAGCCCAAAGCCAGGCATTAGTTCTTGGCTGACTTGATCCTAAGTAAATCATCGTAATTTCAAGTACACAAAGCCTAAAAGCTTTACAAACCGGGCGGACGTACAAATCCTCCCTCCAACAGCGTAAATGCTCGAACGTTAGCTGGCATTAATATATGAGCATGACTTCACGATTTCATAAACCATATGAAGAAATTTTGGGGCACCCTTGTGATTTTCGTGTAAGATATCGTCTTTATTCACAGGAAGAAGGCGGTAGATCTCAGACTCCTTTTCAAGGAATAAGATGGGATTTTTGGTATGAAAATGCCAACCACACTATGAAAGGGAATTTCATTATCTGGCCAGAATTTGAAGATGAAAATGGAGACCTTATTCTTGAAGCTGATAAACATATTCCGTGGTCAGGAACGGCCAAAATGTGGATTATAATGGACCCATTAAGAAAGTATCACCAAGAAAGAATTAAAGTAGGAACAAAGGGGTATTTTTTTGAGGCAGGACGAATTTCAGACTGTGAAATAATTGAAATAAACAGTCTAATGACAAATCCCACAATTTAAACGCCAGCTAACAGCGGCATTGGCAGCAATGGGGGCTTGACATCCATACATCAGCATAAAACAAAGCCAGGCAGCGGTCAGGGGTTGACCTGATACTTCAACAAAATCCGGTAAATTCAAATTTCTCAATTCTAAAAGCATCGCAAGCTGGGCAGACGAACAAAGCCTCACTCCCACTGCGCCAATGCTTGAACGTTGTACGTCATTTTTAAAAAGGCATCCATTTAATCACAAATTTTTCATGCTAGTAAATTTCTAATACCAACTGATACTACAAAATGGACAAAGATGAATTGAATCATAGGCTTAAATCTGCAATGATATTATTAAAAAACTGCCATTCCCTAAATGTTGGTGAATTGACTTTTGGCAGCGACCATTCAAACCATTTGTCAGTAACTGGTTGGACACTTACTAATAATTTAGAGAATATTACCAAAGAGTCCACTTTAAATGAACTATTTGAAGTCAAAAGGCTATTCTCACAAATGGTTGAGAATTCAACCGAATTTGCAGAGTTCATAAAACAACGGCAAATCGAATATTATTTAGCTTATGATTATGGAATGGGTGGAATAGGACTTTGTAGTGAAATTGATGGTCAGATTAAATGGGAAACTATAGTAAGGGACTAAAAACGAACGTACAACAAGGGCATTGGCAGCAATGGGGGCTTGACACCCATACTTCAGCATAAAACAAAGCCAGGCAGCAGTCAGGGGTTGACCTGATCCTTTGGCAAAACCCGGTAATTTCAAATTCCCAAATTCTAAAAGCATCTGCAGCTGGGCAGACGAACAAAGCCTCACTCCCACTGCGCCAATGCAGGACCGTTAGCCGGCAGTTACTGCTTTACTGAGCGACAGGAATCAAACTTCAGCAGTAACTCATCAGTCAGCTTTATTCGGGCTCTTTTCAATTAGTTGGAGGTAAGCAGTACTTAATTTGAAGAGTGGCTTGGTACCGCCAATTGAACTTCAGTACATGCACAGCCACGCCCGACAACTGGACCCTGATTCAGCATTTTTATCAACTCGAAGGTAACCGACCGGCTAACATGGGCATTGGCCGCAATGGGGGCTAGACACCCATACTTCAGCATAAAAGCAAAGCCTGGCAGCGGTCAGGGGTCGACCTGAAACTTCAACAAAATCCAGTAATTTCAAATTTCTAAATTCTAAAAGCATCCGCGGCCGGGCAGACGAACAAAGCCTCACTCCCACTGCGCCAATGCTTGACCGTTGGCTGCAATGTTCTTAGGATATAATAATCAGTAAACAAAAAAATTGAAACTTTTAGGCATTACATTAAGTTTAGCATTTCTATTTAGTTGCCACCACAAGACGGAAAGCCAAACCGTTGTTGTTAAGGCGCCAACTTCTGTTGCATCTAAGATTTCACCAGACCAAGCAATATTATTGACTATCACTGAGAAAGGAGTAGTGTTCATTTTGCTCGGAGATTCAACTCCCAAAAGAGCTATTTACTCATATTTAGATACCTCCAATAATCTTGGCCTAACAGATAGTCAAATTGATAAACTAAATCAAATTGATACAATTGGGGTGGCGTTAAAAGATTTGGCTACTTTTTCGAATGCCATAAACAATCAGTTTAACCAGATTGGAATTTCAATTAGTGATACTCTTAATAGCGAATTATCGGCATGGCTAAAAGCCTTTGTGGGTGCATACGGAGGATTATACCCCCTCGATAAACACTTAATACTTAAACTTCCAAACAACTATGATCATATTGATTTTAAAAACATTCAAGCCATCTTTCGACGAAGTGGAGTTACTCGATTCAGAATTGTAACTAATGCCGAATAAGTCAACACTGCAGCCAACAGCGGCATTGGCAGCAATGGGGGCTTGACACCCAAACTTTAGCACAAAACAAAGCCAGGCAGCGGTCAGGGGTTGACCTGATCCTTGGCCAAAACTCGGTAACTTAAAACTCTTAAATTCTAAGAGCATTCCCCAGCCGGGCAGACGTACAAAGCCTCACTCCCACTGCGCCAATGCTTGAACGTTAGCGGTTATGTTATGAAGACTTCACTACTATTAACAATTTTTATTTCGACATTTTTTTGTTCATGTGGACAGAGTAAATCTGACACGCCTAATATTATTGTAAACTTTGACACTTTAATCAACCGGTTTAAAGAGTATAACTATGAGAATGACACAATTAAATTGCCGTTGATTTACAAAGGTGACAATTATAAAGTAATCTTAAGTGACAACCCCATTTTTGTTAATCTAATTGACACAGTATTAAAAAACCCGTTTGGCAACAAATATCCAGTTGCCTACTCTCTAATTTTTCAAGACAATTTAATTGCATTATTTGAACCCGGAAATTTTGTTTGTTATAAAATACCTTCGCTGGAAAGGAATAGTGACCTTGAACGTAAATTAAACACAAGGAAATTTAAATATCAGTGGCTATTAGGCAACAATCTTATTGCACAATCCGATAATCAGACTTACGTTTTAGATGCTGACTTTAAATGGGAAGCTTCCAACATTATAAACCCCTTAAAAAACCAACCAAAGTTATTTGAAGACGACAAATATATTATCTTCTTTGACTGTCATGGTGAATGGGGAGGAACAGTTTACTTTTTTAATAAGAATACCCAAAAGACATATTTCACCGAAGCGACTTGTGCCAACACAATAACAAAAAGAGATGGAAAATATTTTGTTCTTTCCAAGTTAGGACACATGAGTGGCAGTTCCGAGCTTAAAGTAATTGAAAATCCAGACAACCTTACCATAGTTGACTTCAATAAAACAAACAAAACCTTCCAAGGACAAGCATTAGGATATTCTGACACTTCAAAGCATGCAAAAGTTATTTTTGATTTTTATGACCTTCAAACGTTTTCGTCCATTCCTTTTGCAGACAAAACTCTTTATCTGGTTAACTGGCGACAAAGAACTTTCTTAGCAGAGATTATTGATAGCACAATTTCGATAGTTAATCCATTATTTAATGACGATTTATACACTCATCGACCTGTAACAACTCTATATGACAAAAGAGCCTTAATGAATTTAGACTTTTACGGCATCGCCGGTGAAAGGGAAGTTACTTCATTAATTGTTGAAGGAAATAAATTGATACGAATTGACTGGAATGAGAAACACAACCGCTAACATTGGTATTGCCAATAGTGGGGCTGGACATTGGAACAATCAGCAGCGGTAATTTTGCTGTGCTGTGGTTCGGGGCTCGACGAATAAAGCCCAGCTTTGGTTCTTAATATTTAACTTTATCAAAAAACCAGGCAATAGTTCCGGCGGACGGAATTCTAATTCCCCACCATCGGCAATACCTGTCCGTTAGCGGCTACCTTAATGACACAGTTCAACTATGGCAACATTTTCTCAAGACATAATTGATGGAATAAATCTAGCACTCAATGAAGCGACAATTCTTGGTGTAGAATTTCAAAAGGAAAAGGAAATAGTGGTTGTTACTTTTTCTCCAGTCGCACTTGACATTAATGGACAAGTTCCAACTGACAATAGAGTTCAATTTGTGTTCAAACCAATTGGGAAATTTATTGCTTCATATAGACTTGGTCGCTGGGACGACAAATCTGCACAAGTAGTAAAGTTTGAACCGGAACAAATTTTAGAAAAAGTTGAAGAATTTAAACATGTTTCAATTTACGGTTGGGAATTCATTAATTGCAATGACGAAAATCATTGGCTTGACAGATTGAGCTTTGACTTCAACTCTGAAAACCAACATGGCAGACAAAACACAATAGATTTGTTTCAAGACGGTGGGAACAAACATATTGATATGAAAATTTGGTTTGATGATTTTGAAATCGTCAATCCCAAGTATGAAAAAATAGAATTACAAACTTTTATTGACAATGGTAAAAGAGGCTGGGACGGAATTTATTATGGTAATGCTTCAGACAAATTTGGAATTTATCCGGCGAAATAGCGACAAGGCAGCCGCTAACACGGGCATTGGCGGCAATGGGGGCTAGACACCCATACTTCAGCATAAAACAAAGCCAGGCAGCGGTCGGGGGTTGACCTGCTACTTGAGAAAAGTCCGGTAACTTCAAATTCTTAAATTCTAAAGGCACCGCCAGCTGGGCAGACGAACAAAGCCTCACTCCCACTGCGCCAATGCTTGAACGTTAGCGGTCATGCTATCAAGGCTACATAGGAGATAATCCAGCGATGAAGACATTAATCTTATTATTTCTTTCCCTATATCTCTGCTTGCCTTCATTTGCTCAAAGACGTAGCGCAAGACCAAATCAAGGAAAGATAAAGATCACGAACTCCTCCCCAATTAAAATTAGTTGGCTAAAAGAATTAAAGGGAGATTTTTCTTTTAGGCACAAATGGGAATATCCAGAAGGAGTATTTAGAAATTCATATGGGCAAGTGACATGCGACGGTTTTGTCCGGATGAAGTTCATGACATGTTCGACATTAAGGGGAAAATAAAAAAAGATTCATTAAAGTCCTTTTACAAATTTGTTGACACCTCACACATTCCTCATTCACTGTCATCAACTGCTTGGTGTTATGAATGGGCTGGCACTAACTTTATCGAAGCGTCAAGAAAATCAGGAGACACCGTTTTTCTAGCCTCTCAATTAAATGAAGGTACACACTGTAGTCTTGAGCTTTCATTTATCAAAGACACTTGTTATGCAGTTATCAATTTAGTTAGTGTAGTTTCGGGAGGAAGTGCGCTATTCTATTGCACAGACGGGTATATAACACTTGATAAAACACTTTGGGCCAAAGGAATTATCAAAGCCATATTCAGTTTCAATTTTAAAAACGACGAAGATCCCAAAACACCAATATTCTGGAAAGGAAAAATTTACGCAAAAATAAAATGAGATAGCACGAACCGCTAACAGCGGCATTGGCGGCAATGGGGGCTTGACACCCATACTTCAGCATAAAACAAAGCCAGGCAGCGGTCAGGGGTTGACCTGATCCTTGGGTAAACCCGATAACTTCAAACTCTTAACTTCTAAAGGCATCGCCAGCCGGGCAGACGAACAAAGCCGCACTCCCACTGCGCCAATGCTTGAACGTTGTGCGTCATGCATAATGAGATTAAATTACTTCTATCGTGGACAAAATAGAATATTTTAAAAGCCAGTTTAATCAATTAACCTTTTCCTACATTGACAATTACAATGGGAAGCAACCAGTTTATAAAATTTCTGATGATGAAATAATAGAAATTGAACCAGAACTTTTAGACTACTTGCCTCCGGATGTTTCTTCTTTAATAAAGGAGATAGTTAATAAAACTAATGGCTTTTGATAGTTAGATATTATCCAATAAATGAAACAAGTAACAATATCCGTTTCTGAACAATTACTAACCTCATGTCTTTGGGGATTTTTAATAAGTATATCATTAGTTATCATACTACATGTAATCCCAGTAGACTGGAATTATACATATGATGCACCAACGTATTCGGTCGCTAGCTGTAGTTATAAATGCTCCTTAGGCGTTAGTCATTCCGGAAGTTGTCAAGGTATGTCAGTAAGAGATTTAAATGAAAATACGAGAGATTTTAGAACTTTTACACAAGTTATTGCAGACACATTTGGTAGTCATAGTTTATTTATACTACTCGTTGGGCTGATAATCTCCGGTATTATATACATGCTCAGGAAAGTAAATTTTAAAATCATAAAAGAGTGACCCATGCACGAACGCACAACATAGGCATTTACGCTATTGGGGCCTGACAAGCATATTTTCAGCTAAAACCCAAAGCCAGGCATGTGTTCTGGGCTGGACCTGATCCTCAAATAAAATGCGGTAATTTCAAATACACAAACCCTAAAAGCTTTACCAAGCGGGCGGACAAACATCTCCTCCCTCCAACAGCGTAAATGCTGGGGACGTTGTGCGTCATGTATTTGAGGCATTGCAAACTGAACAAACAGAAAAAAATCAACGTCAAATGAATACAAAGATTTTTATCGCTGGAATTTTGGGAGCAATAACTTATTTAATACAGGGCATTGCTTTCGGCTTCTTATTTCTCAATGATGCATATGCAAAATTCACGAACGCTGGATTATCCAAAGGGCTGGATGTTGACCTTCGCTTAATTGTGATTGCGAGTTTACTTATTAGTTTTTTGTTTGTTTATGTTTTTTCTAATTGGCGTAATGGTATCAATGGTAAAAAAGGCGCTATTGCAGGTGCTTTCATTTTTATTCTGGCAGGAGGCGCCTTTGATACAGCCACCTTAGCTTCGACTAATTTATATAGTAGTGGGCTTATCATATTATACAGCGCAGTGGGCAGTCTTATTGCTGGGGCAGCAGTAGGCGGTGTAATAGGTTGGTGGTTAGGCCGGCAAAAGCCATCTACTGATATAGTCAAATAAATAAACATTTGTACAATGGCAAATCCAGGAGACAAAATTACAAATATAAGGACAGGGCAAACCATGCTTTTCATTCAAACATTTTCATCTTCAAAAGGAGAGTTATTAGAGATTGAATGTGTAAGCCCACCTACAGGTGTTAAAGAGCCAGAGCATATTCATCCTTTTCAGGAAAACAACTTCAAAATCATTTCAGGCTCGTGTGTATTCTCCGTCAATGGAAATGAACAAGTGCTGGAAGCAGGTAATTCAATCAATATTCCTGCAAAAACACCGCATTTTTTTTACAATTCTGGAGACAGCGATTGTTATTACATTCAGGAGTTTAGACCTGCTTTGCATATTGAAGAATTTTTTGAAACATTTTTTGCATTATCAAAAGATGGGAAACTGAATAAGCATGGAATACCAAATTTATTGCATGGTTCGGTGATTATGCTAAAACATCAGAATGAAATTCGTATAACGAAGCCGCCATGGTTTATGCAGATTTTTGCCTATTTTCTTTTTGCACCATTCGGATGGTTGATGGGTTATCGTTCAGTATATAAATCCACTAAATGAATTAATGCCACTAGAACAATTAGAGCACGAACGCACAACACAGGCATTTACGCTATTGGGGCCTGACAAGCATACTTCAACCTAAAACCCAAAGCCAAGCTTCAGTTCTGGGCTGGACCAACTCCTAAGACAAAACACTGTAATTTCCAACTCACAACCCCTAAAAGCATCGCCAACCGGGCGGACGTACAAATCCTCCCTCCAACAGCGTAAATGCTCGAACGTTGTGTGCAATTTTAAAGCGACTCCCCATTTCAAATAGACAATGACAGACACTGCAACTTTAGATTTAGCCAACCGATATAGGCGAGCAGGACAAAATACTGAGGCAGAAGTGCTATACGACCAGTTACTCACTAATGACCCTTTAAATGTTATTTATCTATTCAACAAAGGGTTAAACAACACAACTACCGACCCACACAAAGCTTTAGATTTATTTGAAAAAGTCGTAACAATAGACCCTAACCAAGTAGCAGCTTACAGGAATGTAAGAATTTTATCAGACCAAACTCAACAACACCACCGAGGTCTAACTCTACTGACAAACTTTTTGAAGAAACACCCAGACAATGTAGAGGTACGATATGAAAAAGCGGTACTATTGGGCAATAGCGGCGACGACTTAAACTGTTTGCTTAATTTGTATTCTGTACTTGAGTTTTGTGTAGAAAACGAACACCCGCCTACATTAACAATTGACCAAATCATTCAAGACATCGCTTTTTCAAAAGTTCAACTCAGAAACAAAACATTCAACACATGGATACGAGACATGTCAATCCATAACACCTATAGAGGAAAAGAACTGATTGAATTTAGTTATGAACTACCAAGGAAATTGTTTGGAAATGAAAATTATTATTTTTTAGAAGGCAAATATGAGGGTGTCAGTATCCGGGATTTAATTGAATTAGACCCACAGTTCGTTAACGATTCAATAATCAATCTTGAATATTTTTTTGTCACAGAAGAAATTGTTGAAATGTTAGCCAAAAAGGGAATTGATGTTACAAATAGTAAAATCATAAACACGGTCAAAATTCAAACTAAAGAATCTGAAAACTTTTCGGATTTATTTGACGAAGAAGATAATGACGAGGATGAAGATGAAGAAATCGGTGAAGAAGAATTTGAAAACAGCGATGATATGGAAAATTTCTCTGACGTTTTTCGTGTTGCGTTTAAACACGGACAACCAAATCCTTTGAACATTCAAGTTGACCATCCTTTATATGGTTCTGTTCGGCTTCCAGACATGACCGAGACTTTTGAAAATGACTTACGAGGTCTTTGGGGCAGGTTGGAAAATACTTATGAAGCAGTCAGACGTGACCATGTTCTTGCATTACTGAGATACTATTTCTTTGACCTGTTAATTGAGTTCAAAGAAAAGTCAAACAATCAGCTTCCTGCACAAATAGTTGACGATGTTTTTAACCAAGTTATGCAAGCATATAGAAATATGGCAGCGGGAAACCCAGAAGACACAATTAGAATTGTAAGACAGCATGTATCAAATTTATTCTATGACCCAGACATCATTAATGATACAAGACGTTACATGCGAACATTTAATTAGCATTCAACAAAACTGCACACAACAGCGGCATTGGCAGCAATGGGGGCTTAACAAGCTAATTTCAGCTTAAAAACAAAGCCAGGCAGCAGTCCGGGGCTGACCAGATCCTTGAGCAAAACGCTTTAATTCGAATTCCTAAATTCTAAAAGCATTCGCCGCCGGGCAGACGTACAAAGCCTCACTCCCACTGCGCCAATGCTTTAACGTTAGCTGGCATAAATAATATTCGAAATATCATAGCGAATTATGCAGAGTAAACCAATTCAAAGGTTTAATTTTCAAAGTGCCCTATATACACTATTAGTTGTACTTGCCTTTATAGTTTGTTTTTATACAGTATTTATAGATTTCCAAGAATTCAGCAATAGAGGCTTAGGCCTAAACACTTATTTTTCTCAGAGATCATGGTTAAGTGACAAACAAGCGATGGTGTATTGCGGTATTTGGATAAGCCTGTTTTCGGTTTTATTAGTATGGCTATCTTATAATCTATATTTTAGTAGGAGAAGAAACGTAATTATTGCTTCTCTCATAACCATCGCTCTGTTTGTGGTTTCCCTATTTATTGAGCCTTTATTTTACAATGCCTTGCCCTGATGAAATCCCTCATTTATCGTTTTACGCCAGCTAACAGGGGCATTGGCGGCAATGGGGGCCTGACAAGCTAATTTCAGCTTAAAAACAAAGCCAGTCAGCGGTCTGGGGTTGACTTGATTCTTCACCAAAATCCGGTAAATTCAAATTCGTAAATTCTAAAGGCATCCGCAGCCGGGCAGACGAACAAAGCCTCACTCCCACTGCGCCAATGCTTGAACGTTGGCTGAAATTATTTATAAACCCATGACTTTTAAAATATCTTTATTGACAATTACCCTATTATGTTTGCTAATTGCTATACCAAAGAACACAATTTCGCAAGACTCGCTTAAGAAATTTGAAGGTAAATTTTTGAAAATTGAAAAGATAAACTCCAAGGAATACTATCTCTATCTAAGGAATGAAAATGACACCGTGAAATTCTTGACTATTATGCCACTTGACAAGGCTGAAATTCAATTGTTAAAGAAGACAGGAAATAAAATATCTCTCACCTATTTTGAATATTATAATCCTGTTCGCAAAATAACAGACAGAATCGTAAAAAGTATGACACCTAATTACAATTTTAAGAAACAATAACTTCAGCCAACAAAGGCATTTACGCTATTGGGGCATGACAAGCGAACTTCAGCTAAAACCCAAAGCCAGGCATCAGTTCTGGGCTGGACCAGATCCTCAGACAAAACAACGTAATTTCAAATTCACAACTCTAAAAGTATTACCAACCGGGCGGACTTAACACCTCCTCCCTCCAACAGCGTAAATGCAGGACCGTTAACTGCAAGCGTATGAATAGCAAGACTCTTATGCAAAGTACTTTGCTTGACGCAATAAATGATTATCCAAAGTCAGGGGTATCCACATCAAAAGAGCTACTATCAGAATTATACAAAAAATTGCCTCCACCAATTACTCTTGAAAGTCTTTTGACATATTCAAAAACAATTAATTTATCTGTAAACTCTTGGGAAGCGGAAAGTATTTCTTCTTTATTGCAGCTTTTCCTCGGAAATGAGAACAAAAGCTTAGAGGAAATAATCACCTCCCTCGGAATAAAGTAAATCGCCAGCAGTTAACAAAGGCATTGGCCGCAATGGGGGCTTGACACCCATACTTCAGCCTAAAACAAAGCCAGGCAGCGGTCAGGGATCGACCTGATCCTCCAGTAAAACCCAGTAAATTCAAATTCCCAACTTCTAAAAGCATTCGCGGGCCGGGCAGACGGTCAAAGCCTCACTCCCACTGCGCCAATGCTCGAACGTTGGCTGAAATTGAGAAGAGTATTTAAATTATTAACACTATGCTTAAAATTGTCTCTTTTCTTTGTATCCTTTTAATTATTTCACAAACTAGTTTTTCTCAGAATTTAATTATCTCGAATAATCTAGGTAATAGCACATACCAATACCTTCCGACACCTGTGACAATTTTCGCAAAGGATAAAAAATTTACGGATTTGAGAGTTTCAACTGATAATGGGACTATTGAGAAAGGGGATGGTTATTACACTTTATATCCCTCCAAAGTCGGCATTGCCACAATAACAGTAAAAGTCAAAGAGAATAACAAACTAAAATTAATCGGCACGTCAGATTTTAGAGTTAGAGTATTGCCAGAACCCGTTTTAAAAATTGGATCTGGCAAAGACTCAGTTTCTGCAATAGAGATAGCCTCACAATTATACTCCAGAGCAGAAATCGATGACAACAATAATATTATTTGTTCAGAATGGTTTAGGTACACAGTCGACAGTTTTACAATACAGCTAATAAAAGATACATCGGTAACAGCACCTCATGTAAATATTGGAAATAAATTAGATGACATAACAAAAGAACTGCTTAAAAAGTTAAGCCCTAACGACAAGATACTACTAACTAACATCCGTGTCACTGGAAGTGATGGTTCTAAAAGACATGCAAAACCGAGAGTCCTTACAATTCTATAACAAAAACTTCAGCCAACAAAGGCATTGGCGGCAATGGGGGCTGGACAAGCAGATTTCAGCTTAAAAACAAAGCCAGGCAGCGGTCAGGAGTTGACCTGATACTTCAGTAAAACCCAGTAAATTCAAATTTTCAAATTCTAAGGGCATTCGCGGGCCGGGCAGACGAACAAAGCCTCACTCCCACTGCGCCAATGCTCGAACGTTGGTGGCAATTATTTGTGACACCCTAATACTTTCAACATAAATTAAAAAAACATTACAATGGACACACTTACAATTTTTGAAAGAGCGACTTTAGCTAATCAATTCAAAATCCTGTCATTCCTTGACACAGCAAACACCGAAAGTCATTTGACCGATGCAGAAATTTTTGAGAATGGATATACGGGTTTATATTCAGAGGCGTTGCAGCATATAAATTCTGAAGAGACTTCAAGAGAGGTATGCACAGAAACCCATGACATACTAACTATGTTTCGATACATTTCAAATGCTATTGATAGACTGACAGCAGCAGAAAAAGCAGCTTTAGATTTAAACAAAATCAAGTTTGACGGTTTTGATGCAAATAATGACGACCATTATCATTTTGCAACCTTCATGATTGAAAAGCAGGAAAAATATACTGAGTATTCAGAACGTGATATTAATTCGCATAGCATGGCTTCCATGATACGTTATAGAAGAATGTTGCCCGTTTATAAGTCAATTCTTGCTAATCACATTTACGACTTTGGCGTTAATGAACTTCAACAATTAATAGACGTAGCCTAATAACCTTCTTTAAAAGTATTAACCTTATATGGCAAAGCATTATCCAGCAAACACAGTATTAAGTCCAAAAGATTGTGTTGACAGTGTCACACCAATTTATGACGGAGGACCAATACAAGGGGAATATTCAGTTGCAATTATTCAATGGCAAGGAAACCCTTGCATCGGTATTAGATGGAATATCACAGAACGAGAATTAAATAATCCTGACAAAGTTTCGGGAAAAATTGTTTGTGTTGGAGAACCTAATTCCAGAGGCTATGCAACTTGGTTCATCTTACCAGATGAGTTTTTACGAGACATTTTAAATGGTGGACAGATTTCAGAAAAAATCAGAGAGTATTTTAACGATACAGAACTATAACTGCCACCAACAAAAGGTTTGCCGCAAGGCTGGCGGACGGAATAACAATCATCAGTTGTACTGCTATCAGCTAATATCGGGCTTGACCGAATTCTATTTGGCTTTTAGTTGTTAACTTCAGCATCAGTTTTTTAATCGGCTTCAGTTGCCGGGCTGACTGTTATAAAATACCAGCCCTGCGGCAAGCCTCGAACGTTAGCAGCAATATTTTCAGAGCATGCGAAATCTAATACTATTTCTTTTTCTTGCACTCTCCGCTTGTTCAACAAGTAGCAGCAAACCGAAGCATACAGTAAATCCACAAGCTAGAAAACTTCTTGATAGTGGTGCTAACGAAGGGGTCCACAAAAATGACTTTAAAAAAGCCATATTTATAATCGACCAAGCAATAAAATTAGATAGTAACTATTTAGCGGCATATAGCACTAAATTTAGTTTTCTAGGAATGATCAGACCATATGACAAGGATAAGGCGCTAAATACATTACAAAATATGATTAGGATAAGGCCGACAATTCCTGAATACTACCTTTATTCCGGAATCCTCTATATAGAAAAAGGCGATTCCCTCATGGCTGACAAATATCTTTCCCTTGCAAAAGTTTATATAGATAAAATACTTGACACAATGTCAAAAAGCAATATTGCTTATCAAGTTTTACTCTCTGACAAAGCATATACTTTAATTCTTAAAGGGGAAGAAGAAAAGGCTCGAGCCATGGAAAATGAAATATTAGAGTTAAAAATGGATAGTCTATACAGAGCGGAATTCCTTGGGTTTTTAAGGAAATCTAGAAAAGAAATTATTGACAGTTTACTTAAGCAGGACATGTAATACTGCTGCTAACATGGGCATTGGCGGCAATGGGGGCTTGACACCCAGACTTCAGCATAAAACAAAGCCAGGCATCGGTCAGGGGTTGACCTGATCCTTCAGTAAAACCCAGTAACTTCAAATTCATAAATTCTAAAAGCATCCGCGGCCGGGCAGACGAACAAAGCCTCTCTCCCACTGCGCCAATGCTTGAACGTTGGCTGCAATTGTATAGACAGTAAAATGAAAGAAAAAGAATATCTACTTAAGTATCTTCTTGACAAAACTGCCGACTTAGGTCTACGAGATGATTGTGCAATGGATTTAGCAGACTATGACGGCGAAGAGGTTTTGTTGGCTTTGTACCAATGTGCTTCGGATCCAAATGAAGATAATATTATCCAAAGTTCTTGTGGCGAATCATTAGCAGAGATCATGGTTCGAACTTCAACTTTCTCAAAGAGATATTTCAATGGACTTTCCGAATTTTCAAAAGCAGAATTTAAAGGGTACCTTAAGCTTAATAAACCTGAATGGTTAACTAAGCTTTAAACAACTGCAGCCAACACGGGCATTTACGCTATTGGGGCCTGACAAGCGAACTTCAACCTAGAACCCGAAGCCAGGCATCTGTTCTGGGCTTGACCTGATCCTAAGACAAAACACACTAATTTTGAACTCACAAATCCTAAAATCATCCCCTACCGGGCAGACCTAAGACCTCCTCCCTCCAACAGCGTAAATGCTGGGGGCGTTAGGCGAAAGCTAGCGAAAGACTAACTGAATTTTAATTTCTGTATATTTACACATAAACTATCAGATAATGAAAACAGCCGACTTAAAAATAGACCTGATAAATAAAATTACTCAGATCAAGGAGACAAACGTAATTAAAGAAATACAAAGGGTCCTTGATTTTGAACTCAATGAGGGTATTTTTAAACTCACCGCCCCTCAAAAGAAAAGAATTATGGATGCTAAGCAAGAGGTAAAACAAAAAAAGTACATAACAGAATTGTCAGCTAATAAAGAAATATCCGAATGGCTCGACAAATAATTTGGACAGTTTCAGCTCAAACTGAACGTCGTGAAATTTTAGAATATTGGGTAAAAAGAAATAAATCAAAAACCTACAGCATAAAACTTAATAAGCTTATAATTACAGCTCTCAGGGAAATAAGTAAAAATCCTTTCATCGGTCGGAAAACTGAAATTGAAGATGTAAGAGTTAAAATAGTTCGTGACTATCTTATCTTCTACGAAATATCCCCTAAAAAAATTTTCGTTTTATCAATTTGGGATGGAAGAAGAGATCCTTCTACCCGACTACTCCAATAGCCTTCGCCTAACATAGGCATTTACGCTATTGGGGCCTGACAAGCGAACTTCAGCATAAACCCAAAGCCAGGCATTAGTTCTGGGCTGACCTAATCCTAAGACAAAACGCGGTAATTTCAAACTCACAAACCCTAAAAGCATCCCCAACCAGGCGGACGGAACACCTCCTCCCTCCAACAGCGTAAATGCTGGGGGCGTTAGCGGAAATTATTTCATCACCCTCAAGTTAGAAAGTGGAAAATAACGATAGACCATATTCATTCAATCCTCGTGTTCCTAGGGAGTTAAAAATGTTTACCGAAATGATTGTGGAATTATTTCAATCATATGAGGGGTTAAAATGGTCAAGAGATTCTAATGAGGAAATTGGTTTTTATTATAAGGAAAAGCCGATAAAATGTGATGTCTTTTTTGGCATTTGGTACGACCTATGGGAGCAATTTGGGATACCTTTATCGATTGTAGTTAATTATTACGATACTGCTCCAATTGAATTTCATAACAAACTTAAATCGTACATAATTTCCAAAAAAATAGAGGGTGGGCGAGTTGAATACTTTGGAGATTTCACATGTTTGCTTTTCGATTATCCTTTTTTTGAATTCGACAGGGGTGATGACATTAAACGATTGTCAATTTTATTTACGGAAATAACGGACTATGCTATGGCGATTGCAGAGAACTAAGCCATAACTTCCGCTAACACAGGCATTTACGCTATTGGGGCCAGACAAGCGAACATCAGCTAAAACCCAAAGCCAGGCATCAGTTCTGGGCTGGACCTGATCCTCAGACAAACTACCGTAAATTCGAACTCACAAATCCTAAAAGCATCGCCGTCCGGGCGGACGTACAAATCCTCCCTCCAACAGCGTAAATGCTCGAACGTTGTATGTCACCCTATTGGGACACAGCTTGCAGTTTGACACAAACCATGACTTTACCAAGCTTCCCCACGCAATTTTTAGCACATGGCAAGGCTCACAATGCCCAGACACGAAGCCAACCTTGCCAAGAGCTAAAAATGCCAACACACAACCCACACACCCCGGCTGACGGAATTCTTATCAGCTTTTAATCTTTACAATTTGGCTTTATAAAATTCAGCCATCTTTTTTACAGCCTGGTCAACATATTGTGGTTTATCATATAAATCTACGTGAGTAGCACCTTCAATTACAAACTTCTCTTTAGACACAGACGAAGTAGCTTTACTAATTGCCCTGTCTGTTAAATACATCGCATCTGATTTGCTTCCAACAACCATCAACAATGGTTGTGTTAAAAGTGTTTCCATATTTTTAAAAGCATCAAATGCCATCACTTTGTCAAGGCTCAGCAAAAGCACTTTGTTTTGAGAATTAGGTTTTTGACAACGAGGAGTACGATAGTATTCATAAGCCTCATTCATAGTAACCGGGGCTTTCAGGTCAACGGCTTCTGGTACATAGTTACCATAAGTAGGTTTTGCACCGTTGGCAACTGCAGTGCGTTCTTTAGAAACCATATCAAGTATTTGCAATTGTACGGCAGCAGGTTGGTCGCCTAACCAACCTTCACGAATGGCTGCTCCGGCATCGGTACCACTTGTGCCTGCTACAGCTTTGATGCGATGGTCAGTAGTTGCTGCCTGAATAGAGTACCCTGAACCTGCACAAATACCAAATGCACCAATTTTATCTGCATCTACAAAAGGCAATGTGGTTAGGTAATCAACTGCTGCTTTAATGTCTTCTACTCTTTCAGCAGGGGCTTCTAAAAAACGAGGTTCGCCACCACTTTCGCCTTGATGTGAAGCATCAAAGGCAAGTGTAATAAATCCTTGTTCTGACAATTTTTGGGCATATAAACCGGAAGCCTGTTCTTTAACCATTCCGGCTGCGTGTGTACATACAATAGCTGGATATTTCTTTGTTCTATCCATGTGTTCATGATAGTAAAGATTGCCAACCATCGTTACTCCATTGTTTTTGAAAGTTACTCGTTCCATAATAATTGAGTTTAATTTTGTTTGAGTTTTTTTTGCTTTTGTAAGAGAGTCATTTTTTGATTGTGCAAATGACATTGTTGTGATTGTTAAGCAGAGTAATGCCAACACTGCTTTTTTTAATTTAATTGACTTCATATCTTTTATTTTATTTGAGATTTATTTGAAACTGTTTTTTTAAATATCATACTTAAACTTTCCCATCATCTTAATCAGTTCAGGATTCCGAAGGTCAAATGAGGTTGTTTTAGTATCCAAATGAGTAATAGCATTCATATCTTCAGTGGTTAATTCAAAATCAAACACCTGAAAATTTTGTTCAATTCTATACTTGTTCACTGACTTTGGAATAGCAACTACGCCACGCTGTAGATGCCAACGAAGTACGACTTGCGAAACTGATTTGTTATGCTTTCCGGCAATAGCAACTAATATTTCATTATTGAAAATGTCGTTTTTCCCTTGTGCTAATGGCCCCCAGGCTTCTATTTGTATATTGTTATCTTGAAGAAATTTAAGGGTATCACTTTGCTGGCAAAATGGGTGTGTTTCTATTTGGCAAACTGCTGGCTTAATTTCATTGAACAGCATTAAATCCATTAAACGGTCTGGCTGAAAATTGCAAACTCCAATGGCTCTTACCTTACCTTCTTTGTAAAGTTCTTCCATAGCCCGCCATGAGCCATATACATCGCCAAATGGCATATGAATCATGTATAAGTCCAAATAATCAAGTTGCAGTTTTTCTAAGGATTTCTCAAATGCAAGTTTTGTTTTCTCATAACCTGCTTCTTGAATCCAAAGTTTGGTAGCAATGAATAGTTCTTCCCTTGCTACACCGCTTTTCTTAATACCGTTGCCAACTGCAGCTTCGTTTAAGTACCCTGATGCCGTATCAATTAACCGGTAGCCCGTATTAATGGCATCAATAACACTTTGTTCGCACTTTTGAGCATCGTCTATTAATACACCAAAACCAAGAATGGGCATCTCTACATTATTATTTAATTTTACTGTATGCATTTTGTTTTAAATTTTGATTTTTCTGATGCAAAGGTGAGATGACTAAATGGGGTGTCCTTTATACAGATTACTGTTTGTTGTAACACTTTTACTGGTTTTGTAAAGCGAATAGAAATGGCTACCAAAAAGGGTGTTTCTTTGCATAGTAAAGAGAAGAACATGGAAAATATTTATGACATAAAGCATATATCTGAGTACAATACAGCATTCGGAGTAGAAACATTTCACCCACTGGTGAGTGTAATAAACCTTTCAGAAGCTACCCCACAGAATTTTGATGAAGTGACACGAATTAGGTTAGGATTTTATTCAATAAGCCTGAAAGAAACTCATTGCGGTAATATCAAGTATGGGCGAAACTATTACGATTACCAGAACGGGACTATCATATTTAGTGCTCCCGAACAAATACTGACCGTTGAGCCAAATATGGAAACGCAGACAAACTATAAGGGCATGACATTGCTTTTCCACCAAGACATTTTAAGAGGCACAGCGTTAGGGCATAACATTAAGAATTATTCATTTTTCTCTTACGAAGTCTTTGAGGCATTGCATTTATCAGAACAGGAAAAACAGACGGTGCTGGATTGCATTTCAAAAATTTCAATCGAACTTAAACGCCCCATTGATAAACATAGTAAAACGCTTATTGTTGCCAATATTGAATTACTGTTGGGTTATTGTGTTCGCTTTTACGACCGCCAATTTATTACAAGGAGCGACACGAATAAGGATATACTAATCAGGTTTGAAAACTTGCTTAACGGATATTTTGAGAAGGAAGATTTATCCGAAGCAGGAATACCGACGGTTAAATATTGCGCCGACCAATTGCATTTATCAGCAAACTATCTTGGAGACTTGATTAAAAAAGAAACAGGCAAATCTCCCCTGGAACATATTCAATTCAAACTAATCAATCTTGCCAAAGAAAAAATATTTGACCAAAGTAAGACACTTAGTCAAATTGCTTATGAATTAGGCTTTAAGCATACACAGCATTTTAGCAGATTGTTCAAAAGCGAAACGGGTTATACGCCTAATGAGTATAGACATCTTAATTAGCCGATGCACCAAGTCAGGCACATTTGCAAGGCACACAAAGTCGACACACAAAAGCCAACCTTGCAAAAGAGCCTGTCTTGTTCCCACGCTTCCGGGACACACCCTGCTTCGGTGGACACATACTTTCACTTCAAATCACCAAGACGAAGGGCGAACATACAACATGGGTATTGCCAAAATGCAGGCTGACGGAAGCCGTGTTTCAACTGTTGTAACTTTATTGAGCTGCATATCCAGCTTGACCTTATCTATTTAGCTATGTGCATATCATCAGCTTTTATATCTTTATTCAGCAGCAGTTAGCCGGGGCGGACGGAATTCTATTCCCTGCACTTCGGCAATACCTGCTCGTTGTACGCTATACCATTTTTACACTCCATAAATTAGTCGATCTTTGATTTCATTATGAACAATCTTTTATTAAACCTGAAAGTCATATTTTGTTGGATTCAGAATCCCACATTTATTATCAAAATATCAGAAGGAAGTGTTACCAAAATAAAGGGGAATGTAAAAAGTAGTTTTCTTGTCGATTGCGCAGATATTACAAAGTTAAATGGGCTAAAATCAGGTGTAATATATGGTGTAGCTGGGCAATTTGGGAAGCCCATATTAAAAGCCTACAATATTCCCAAAGAGATGCTTCAGCAGTTACGAAACTCTTGGGGCTACAATTCATAAGAAGAATCGAAAGGTACAGCGTACAACACGGGCATTGGCTGCAATGGGGGCCTGACAAGCAAATTTCAGCATAAAAACAAAGCCGGGCAGCGGCAAGGGGTTGACCTGATACTTCACCAAAATCCGGTAAATTCGAAATCACAAATCCTAAAATCATCGCCAACCGGGCGAACATACAGCCTCCACTAACATTAAGAATCCGGCCGTCATCAAATTCTTCCCTCCCCAAATAAATTATCATTATCGGACCTCCCGACCTGGGCTAAAACAATCTCCACAGCTGGAAATCTTCTAATATCAGGATTAGCAGTACCTTGCCTGAGAATTACAAATACCCTCTCTCTTTTTTGCTAAATTTGCAATTTGACGCTCTAGTTACCCCGGATTTGTCTACCTGTTTAAAGGCATTTACCCCTTTTATTAATTTCGGTACATATTCTCTGTAGGATAATTATTGTTAATCAGAACGGGAGGTTCATTAAAATTCGAGCAGGATTCTGCGAATTTCTGGATACCTAAATTGCTTGCGCAGGAGGCCAAAATAGTTGTTGCCCTCAGCAAATAGAGCGGTATTCTGAATAGGTTGGTCATGTCAGTACTTTTTAGCGGTTAATTGAGAAAATGCAAGGGAAATCAGGTAATGCCATTCACGTTCCAGCCCGGACAGATCAAAGGCGTATTTGTCTCATATTTCGCCAGGGGCATTGGCCGTTGGGATGCACAAGTAGAAGTAGAACCCTCCGTTAGCTGTTTCATAGCATTAAATGGCATGCCCCCTAAAAGCATCTCCATTTTTGAAGGACTAGAGTTGAAAACTGCGTTCGTTGCCTTGATCGCCGGGCACTGTTATCATATTCCCTATCCAGGCGAGACGATAACCCTGGCTTTCCGGCCTTTTACACTGTCCTGTTTATCTTTTAGGCCGGTAGTAATGTACCGGTAAGCACTAGGTGATCTGCGGTCGACAGGCCATGCTAGCGGCCAGAAATGCCGCCTGCAGTAAAACTGAACTTTTCATGCATAAACTGAGATTTTGGGTCGCCGTAGTCCCTAATAGCTGATGGGAAATAAATAAGATTTGGACATATAGCTACAGGAACTAAGCACTGGTATGCCCTGACTCAAATATCGAAGGCCCACGCTTTGGGTGAGCCTTAAGCCTTATTCTCGGGTCATAAAAGATTACCAGTTTTCGTTCCGAAAGTCAGATAAACACAAATATTAAGTTCGATTTTCCCCGAAAAAATGCTTTTTTCAAAAAACAAAAGTCGAACTCGCCGGATCAATGAAGCCATCCGGCTAATACTCAATACAGACAAGGGTTTTGAAGGAAATAAAAAAGGACAACTCTTCAAAAATATCGAGTTGTCCCGTTCTGTGGAGAGTATCGGAGTCGAACCGACGACCTCTTGCATGCCATGCAAGCGCTCTAGCCAGCTGAGCTAACCCCCCAAATGGAGTGCAAATATAGGCCCCCTGACGCTTGGTGCAAAATCATTTTTTAGTCCTGCTTATTGGCCGGTGGAGCACCGGGCGACGGGTTGTTTGCCTTCGGTTTACCGGCCCCGGCTTCGATGGCTTTCATCGCTTCCAGGTTCTGTTTGGCCAGCATAAAGGTACTGTCGAGCACCAGGGCTTTTTCAAAATACTGCTTCGCCTCAGCCTTCCTGTCGAGGTCGTATAAGGCCAATCCATGAATGTTGAAAATGCCTGCCTGCAGGTAGGTACGGCCCATCTGTTCGCCGACATTGTAGGTCATGGTGTATTCGGGCTTGAAGGTCTGCTTCTCTACCGCCATACCGGTTGCCACGCATTCGGCCAGCCGCTTGATGCCATATTGCAGTTCCATCAGCTTATACGCGTGATAGGGATTTTGTGTTTTGGAATACAATTGTTCGAAAACCGCAATGGCTTCCTTGGGCTGCTGCAATTTGTCGAGGCAGATCCCTTTCATCTCAAGCAGGTTATTGTCGTTGGGCCGCAGTTTAGAACGTTTATCGGCCCAGTAATAACATTGAACATAGGAACCCAGTTGCATGTAGAGCATCGCCAGCGTGTCTTCGTATACGGTATTGGCTCCCTGATCGGATACATAATAATTGAGCGCCACCACCGCTGAAGGCACGTCGCCGCTCATTACGGATTGATTGAATACTTTCAGGTGGGGGTTGTTCTTAGACGCCGGCGCTGTGGTTTTACCGCTTTGGGCAGATACCGTTACAGCCATGAACAGGTACAGGATTGCAGCGATCGCTTTTTTCATCATATTCGTTTTAGGTCGCTCAAAATAGCAAAAAAACCGGAAACAGGTTCCGGTTTTATACAGTGTTGTTGCTTGCTTTTGCTTAGCCTTCCCAGATCTCCTCTTTACCGGCCAGCCAGTCCTTAACGAGGTTGGTGGTAACGGATTTGGGCCTTTCGAGGGGGAAGCCCAGGGCCCTGTCCCAGCAAAGGCTGGCCAGTACACCCAGTGCCCTTGATACACCGAATAATACCGTGTAGAATTCATACTCCACGAAACCATAATGCACCAGCAGGGCCCCGCTATGCGCATCCACGTTGGGCCAGGGATTCTTGATCTTGGCGATCGATCCAAGCACCGGCGGCACGGCTTCATAGATATTCCAGACGGTTTGCACCAATGGATCATCGGGCATGTGTTTCTTGCCGAATTCCATCTGGGCGGTGAAACGCGGATCGGTTTTGCGGAGTACCGCGTGCCCGTACCCGGGAACCACTTTGCCTTCGTTGAGTGTTTTCTTTACGTATTCCTCGATCTGCTGTTTCGTTGGTATCTCTACACCGATCTCTTCCCGCATTTCATAGATCCATTTGATCACTTCCTGGTTGGCCAGGCCGTGCAGCGGGCCGGCGAGTCCGTTCATGCCTGCCGCGAAACTGAGGTAGGGATCACTCAGCGCCGAACCAACGAGGTGCGTGGTATGGGCCGATACGTTACCACCTTCGTGGTCGGCATGAATGGTCATGTACAACCGCATGAGTTCATGGAAGCCTTCATCTTCGTATCCCATCATGTGGGCGAAGTTGCCCGACCAGTCGAGCAATCCATTGGGTTGAATATGTTCCCCGTTCTTGTATTTACGGCGATAGATGTAGGCGGCGATACGGGGTAAGCGTGCGATCAGGTCCATGGAATCATCGAACACGGCATCCCAGTATTCTTTCTTGCTCATGCCTTTCGCGTAGCGTTTGGCAAACTGACTTTCCGTTTGCAGGCTCATGATCGCCACCACAAACTGTGTCATGGGGTGTGTGCTTACAGGCAGTGCTTCAATGGTGGCAAACACATGGTTGGGTACATGGCTGCGGCGCTGCCATACGCTGCTCAGGTGCTGCACATCTTCTTCGGTGGGTAATTCGCCAACCAGCATCAGGTAGAACAATCCTTCGGGAAGCGGTTCGGTTCCGCCATTCACCTTCGGAAGTTTTTCACGCAATTCGGGTATCGAGTATCCGCGAAAACGGATACCATCCTGCGCATCCAGCAGCGATGTTTCCGATACCAGCCCTGTCATACCCCGCATACCCTGGTAGATCTGGCTGAGGGTTACCTCCCCGATCACTTTGTTTCCATGCTCTTTCAAAAGATCTTTGATTTCCGTCGCGACGGCATCGGCTTTCTCTTTGAACCTGTCTTTGATTATGCCCATAATAACTCAGTTATAGTATTGATGAAACGTGTTTTTACGGATCCGATTTTCGCCTTGCTGTCATTGCCTTTCAGCCGGTACAAAACCAGCAGGCAATCGCTCTTGGGAGGCGGCTAAAATTACGATGGATACGCCTCCTAAACAAAAGTTTCAGGAGAAAGTTTGGTAAAACGGGCTGATAAAAAAAGGCTTACTTGGGCGCCTGCCGGTAGAGGTACAAGGCAAGGAGCCCGAACAGGATATTGGGGGTCCAGGCGGCCAGCAACGGCGTGAAATTTCCCTTGGTGGCGAACACGATGGAAAAGCGGCTGAAAAGGATATAGAGTACGCTGATGACCACGCCGATGGCCAGGTGCAGACCACTGCCCCCCCGGATTTTCCGGGAGGCGAGCACAGCGCCGATGATGGTGAGGATCAGTACCGAAAAAGGAATAGCGTCGCGGTTATAGCGTTCCACCAATAAGGCATTGAGCATCTCCGATCCCCGCATCCGCTCTACCTTGATGAAGGCATTCAGCTCGGGGGTGGGAAGCTGGTCTTTGAAATAATCGTCCTTGCGCAGGTCGCGGGGTTTGAAATTATAATTGACGTACCGTACCGGCGTTTTCCGCAGCCGCTCCGACAAACTATCAAAGCTGCGTTCGAGGGGTTCGATCAGTTTCCATTGCTTCGACGCGGAATCCCAACTGAAATTCTCGGCCCGCAGGTTATACACCAGTTTGTTCCCCGCAAAACGCTGAACAAAAAGCCCGGTGCCGGTCTTGGTAACGGTATCATAGCTCCGGATACCCACATAACTGTTGGAGTCGAGTTTAAAATAGAGCTTTTGCTTCACCACGGAATTATTGTTCTGCACCGTTGCCGGCCCATCGATATACCGGGCCTCAAAATTTCCCCAGATCTGGTTGGCCTTGGGCACCACGTACTGGTAACCGGCCCAGAGAATGGTTGCCAGTATCAGTCCGCCAACGAGGTATGGCGCCAGGAAACGGCGGAAACTCACCCCGCTGCTGAGGATGGCGATCACTTCGGAACGGCCGGCCATTTTGGAGGTAAAAAAGATGACCGAAATGAATACGAACAGGGGGAAAAGCATGGCATCGATCCGGGGAATGAAACCGATGTAATAGTCCATGATGATCTGGGATACCGATAACTTCGACTTCACGAAATTATCTGTCTTCTCACTGATATCAACCACCACCACGATCACTGTGAATAACAGCAGGCAAAAAAAGAAAGTAGTCAGGTACTTTCCGAGTATGTAGCGGTCGATCTTTTTCATGAAATTGACGCGACAAAAGTAAACGAAAAGCCGGTTAAGGCAGTGAAAACGTTTCACCGTTTCAGGGTTTAACGTTTCAAACAACCTGGTTACTTATTAAACGTTTGAAACGATACCCTTAGCGGCGATCCAGCCCGTGGTCCAGGCATTCTGAAAATTGAATCCGCCGGTAATGCCGTCCACATCGATCGCCTCGCCGGCGTAAAACAGGTTCGGGTATTTCCTGCTCTGCATGCTGTTCACATCGATCCCGCTGAGTTTCACGCCACCGGCGGTCACAAACTCCTCTTTAAACGTGGTTTTCCCTTTCACCGCGTATTCGGAGGCACAACAGTTTTTAATGAGCTTGTTTTGTGCGGCTGCCGGAAGATCGGCCCAACGCAGGTCTTCCCTGACGCCCGACTGCGTCAACAGGAATTCCCAGAGCCGGTTGGGCAGGCCGAAGGGGTTTCGGTTGGCGATCTTTTGCGAAGCCAGTTCGAAACGCTTTTGCTGAAACAGGTCCCGCAAACTGTTCTCGTTGTAATCCGGCAGCCAGTTCACCAGGATGCTGAACTCCCAGTTGCGGGCCGCCAGTTCCCTCGCCCCCCAGGCGGATAATTTCAGGATAACCGGGCCACTCATACCCCAGTGTGTTATGAGAAGAGGGCCTTCTTCGGTAAGTTTGGAACCCGCGACCTTCACGCGGGCATTTTCCACCGTAACGCCCATCAGCGAACGGACCGGGCTTTCGGGCAGGTTGAATGTAAACAGCGATGGCACCGGGTTTTCCACTTCCACACCGGCGTTTGAAAGCCAGCCATATTGTGCCATTTTTGGATATCCGCCGCTGGCGATGCATACGAAGTCGGACTGCATGATCTCATCTTCATTAATACGCAATGACCAACGGCCATTTTCGGCCGACAGTTGTTTCAGTTCCCTGTTCATGCGGATCTGCACCCCGTATTTATTTGCCTCTTTCAACAGGCAGTCGATAATGGTTTGCGAAGAATCGGTAACCGGGAACATGCGCCCGTCGGCTTCTGTTTTCAATTCCACACCCCGTTCCCGGAACCAGTGGATGGTATCTTCCGTAAAGAAATGATGAAAGGCTTTTTTGAGGAAGGATCCGCCGCGGGGGTATTTCTTTATCATGTCGGCGATGCTGAAACAGGCATGGGTGACATTGCATCTGCCGCCGCCGCTGATGCGCACTTTGCCGAGCAGTTTACTTGTTTTTTCCAGGATGATCACTTCCAAATCCGGACAGATGCGGGCAGCGTTCACTGCGCAGAAAAATCCGGCGGCTCCCCCTCCGATCACGATCAATCGCTTTTTATACATCCCGTTAATTTGTATCTTCAAACATACACATAACATTGAACCCACCCGTCATGGCCGACAAGATCAATAAAAAAGATTTATTGCAGATGCCGGTGATCCCGTACGAAAAGATCCGGGAACACCTTAAAACAGGCCATATCTTTTTCAGCAGCGGCAGCTACACCTTTTCCGGTATCATCCAGAACCTGACCCGGAGTACCTGGAGTCATGTGGCCGTGATCTACAAAGATGAGGAATTGGGCAGGGTGCTGGTACTGGAAGCTGAGCCCAGCATCGGTATACGCCTGATCCCGCTTTCCAACTACCTCAAAAATTACAAGGGTACCAAACGGCCCTACAAGGGACAGATCGCCATCGCCAAACTGAATATCGATCTGCAAAAGGAAAACCTGAACAAGGGAATCAGTTTCGGGCTGGATGAACTCACTAGGCCTTACGACAACTACGAGATCTTCCGCATCATGATCCGCATCCTCTTTCACATCAGCCGGCGGGAGAAGAACAAATCGTATATCTGCAGTGAACTCGTCAGGGATATCTTCGCCCGGGCAGGCGTGGTGATCCATTACAAGGATACCTATATCAGCCCGGACAATATCTGGAGCGACGAACGGGTGGAATTAAAGTACCGGATTCTCTAAACCGTAATACGAAGAGCAGAGGTTGGCATTCGCCTTTTCGGCCGCTTCGATGGGGGCGAAGGAAGAGAGAATATCGGGCTTGCCTTTCTCAATAGCCACATCGTGTTCGAAATGGGCGGCGGGTTTTCCATCGGCGGTGCGGATGGTCCATCCGTCTTTATCCTGGTAAACATCCCGTGTACCCAGGTTGATCATGGGTTCGATGGCGATCACCATTCCTTCTTTGAGCTTGGCGCCGGTACCGCGTTTACCATAATTGGGCACCTGGGGTTCTTCGTGCAGCTGTCGGCCAAGGCCATGCCCCACAAGGTCGCGTACCACCCCATAACCGTATTTCTTTTCGGTGTGTTCCTGGATGGCCCAGGAGATATCGCCTACCCTGTTTCCGTGGATGGCTTTTTCGATACCCTTGTATAAAGATTCTTTCGTAACGCGGAGCAATTGCTGGAGTTCTTCACTGACCTCGCCAACGGCAAATGTATAAGCGCTGTCGCCATGAAAACCATTCTTAAACACCCCTACGTCAACCGAAACGATATCGCCGTCTTTCAGTTCCTGCTTGCCGGGGAAACCATGCACCACGGCATCATTCACCGAAATGCAGCAGGTGAACGGATAGCCGTGATATCCTTTGAAGGAAGCCGTTGCTCCATGATCGAGAATGAATTGCTCGGCTATTGAATCAAGAGCCAGTGTGGTAACACCCGGCTTGATATGCGAAGCCACCAGTGCCAGCGTTTCACTCACGAGCAAACTGCTTTGCCGCATCAGTTCGATCTCCGTTTTGCTTTTGTAGTGTATCATCGCTTGTTTTAAAACAAACCCCGACGCAAGGTCGGGGCTTAATGTTATTTTTTAAGTCCCCCTAAGGGGTAGGTATTCGTTTTATACGCCGCCGGCAGTGGTTACCTGCTGCCTGCCCTGGATACGTCCGCTGCTCATCAGGCCATCGTACTGGCGCATGAGTAATTGTGTTTCGATCTGTTGCAGGGTATCGAGGATCACCGCTACGTTGATCAGCAGTGATGTACCGCCGAAGAAGGTGGAGAAATCCTGCTGCATACCAAACAATACCTGGATGATACCCGGCAGGATACCGATGAAGGCCAGTAACACAGCGCCCGGCAGGGTGATGCGGTCCATGATGGTACCGATATAATCCGCGGTTGGCTGCCCCGGCTTAACGCCTGGTATGAAACCGTTGTTACGCTTCAGGTCGTCGGCCATTTGCTTCGGGTTGAAGATAAGAGCCGTGTACAGGAAGGTAAAGGCGATCACACAGACAGAGTATACGATCATGTAACCGGCATGGGTATGATCGGTGAAATATTTCGTCCAGCTGGCTGTTCCGTTGTACGAGAACAAGGTCGGCAGGAACAGGATGGCCTGGGCGAAGATGATCGGCATTACACCGGATGCATTTACTTTCAGTGGCAGAAAGTTGCGGGCGCCGCCGAACTGGCGGTTGCCTACAATCTGCTTGGCATAGTTCACCGGTACCTTACGGGTTCCCTGCACCAGCAGGATCACACCGAGGATTACAGCGATCAGCAATACCACCTCGATCAGCATGATGAGGATACCGCCGGCGCCGCGGGTGATGCGTGAGGCCCATTCGTGCTGAATGGATGCCGGGAAACGTGCCAGGATACCCACCATGATAATGATGGAAGTACCGTTACCCAGGCCTTTGTCGGTGATCTTTTCACCCAGCCACATCACGAAGAGCGTACCTACGGTGAGGATGATCACGGTTGAAGGCCAGAAATAGGCGCTGTAGGAAGGAACCACGGCTTCACCGAGACTGCGCAGGTAGCCGATATACGCGGCGGCCTGGAAGGCAGTAACCAGTACGGTGAGGTAGCGTGTCCATTGGTTGATCTTTTTACGTCCGCTTTCGCCTTCTTTCTGGATCTTGGCCATTTGGGGAACCAGGATGGTCATGAGCTGCATGAAGATCGACGCGGAGATATAGGGCATGATGCCGAGGGCGAAGATCGATGCTTTGGAGAATGCGCCACCCACGAAGGTGTCGAGCAATCCCAGCATACCTGTTTTGGTATTATCGGTAAGCGAAGCTAATTTATTGGGATCGATACCCGGCAGCACGATATAAGAACCCACGCGGTAGATAAAGATCAGCAGCAGGGTGAACGTTATCTTGTTGCGCAGTTCTTCTATGCTCCAGATATTCTTTAGTGTTTGAATGAATTTCTTCACAGAATGTAGCGATTTAAATGTTTTCCGCTGAATTAAAAATGACCGCGGCGGGGGCCTGCCTGCCGGCAGGCAGGTCTGGCAAATATCGTGAAATTATTTAACTATCTCGATGGATCCGCCCGCAGCTTCGATGGCCGCTTTTGCCTTTTCACTGGCCGCGTTCACCTTGAAGCTGTATTTGCCTTTCAGTTCGCCGTTGCCGAGAATCTTCACATTGTCTGTCTGGCTGATAAGTCCGTTGATATAGAGATTCTGCAGGCTGAATTCGGTCAGGCTGTATTTTTCCGCGAGCTGGTCGAGCTGACCGATATTAAATACTTTATATTCTACGCGATGCGGGTTGGTGAATCCGCGTTTGGGGATACGGCGCTGGATCGGCATCTGGCCACCTTCGTGCGCCTTTTTATTCTTGTAACCGGCACGGCTCTGTCCGCCCTTGTTACCTTTTGTAGAGGTTCCGCCTTTACCGCTGGCTTCACCGCGTCCGATTCTTTTTTCTTTGTGCGTAGCGCCTTTTGCAGGCCTGAGAGAATGTAATTTCATGTTGCTTTTATTTTAAACTTACGCCCCGAAAGCTTCCGGCAGGTTCCTGAACGGGGCTCGCTTTACATAATAAAAAGTCAAAAGTTGAAACCCTGACTTTTCGTTTTTGATTTTTGAGTTTTTACTTTACCTCTTCAACCCGGATGAGGTGATTCACTTTATTCACCATACCCAGGATCTGCGGAGTGGCTTCCATTTCTACAGAGGCATTCATCTTTTTCAGTCCGAGCGCTTCCATGGTCCTTTTCTGACGCTCCGGGCGGTCGATCGTGCTTTTTACCTGTGTTACTTTTATCTTTTTCATACCTTAATCTGTTTAAGGTTCAAGGTTTAAAGTTTAAGGTTAAGAGCGATGAACTTTGAACATTAAACTTTAAACGTTAAACGTTTATCATCCATTAAATACTTTCTTCAGCGAAACGCCGCGTGTTTTGGCAACAGAAACGGGCTCACGCAATTCGGCCAACGCCTTAAACGTAGCTTTCACCACGTTGTGCGGATTGGCAGAACCGAGGTTCTTGGCCAATACGTCGGTGATTCCGGCTGCTTCCAGAACGGCACGCATGCTGCCTCCGGCGATCACACCGGTACCGTGGGCGGCCGGCTTGATGTATACCTTGGCGGCGCCTTCTTTGGTAAGCTGGTCGTGCGGGATGGTACCGTGCATGATGGGCACTTTGATCAGGTTCTTCTTGGCATCTTCGATACCCTTGGTGATCGCTTCCTGAACTTCTTTGGCTTTACCAAGTCCGTGTCCAACCACACCGGCTTCGTTACCTACCACCACGAGGGCCGAAAAACTGAAGGCACGTCCGCCCTTGGTTGTTTTAACAACACGGTTGATCGCAACCACCTTGTCTTTCAGTTCGAGGTCGCCGGCTTTTACTTTATTTACGATTACGTTTGACATCTATGTTCTGATTAGAAAGTTTACAATTTAGAATACCAGTCCGCCTTCACGGGCTCCTTCCGCAACCGCCTTAACACGGCCATGGTAGATATAACCACCGCGGTCGAATACCACTGCAGAGATTCCGAGTTCTTTGGCTTTGGCAGCGATGGCAGCGCCAACCAGTTTGCTTTTCTCCGTCTTCGGGGCTTTTTGAGCCTGGATATCCTTCTGCCTGGATGAAGCGGCAGCGAGTGTAACGCCGTTGCTGTCATCGATCAGTTGCGCATAGATATCACTGTTACTGCGGAAAACGCTCAGGCGTGGTTTGGAAGCGACACCGCTGATCTTTTTGCGGATGCGGTACCTGATCTTTTGCCTTGCTGTTGACTTGTTGTTCATATTCTTATTTTTTATTCCTGATACTGCCAGGAAATTTGTTGTTTGTTTATTTGTTTATTGGTTTGCTGGTTAACCCGTACTGGTAAACAGATTATCCAATAAATCACCTCACTTACTTACCGGCTGCTTTACCGGCTTTCCTCCTCAATACCTCACCGGCGAATTTCACCCCCTTACCCTTGTATGGTTCAGGCTTGCGCAGGCTGCGGATCTTGGCGCATACCTGGCCGATCAGCTGCTTGTCGATGCTTTCAAAATTGATCATCGGGTTCTGACCTTTCTCCTGCGACGTGGTCACTTTCAGTTCTTTCGGAACTTCGAAAATGATATTGTGCGAATAACCCAGCGACAGGTCGAGCAGGTTACCCTGGTTGGCGGCTTTGTAACCCACACCCACCAGTTCGAGTTGTTTGGTGTAGCCTTCTGTAACGCCTTTCACCATGTTGCTGATGAGTGAACGGTACAGGCCGTGCATGGCACGGTGACGGATCTGGTCGGTCGGGCGGCCGATATTCACCAGGCCATCCTTTACTTCCACCGTGATGTCGCGGTCGATGTTTTCTTTCAGTTCGCCCTTGGGTCCTTTCACGCTTACCACGTTTCCGCTTCCTACGGTTACAGTTACCCCTGCAGGGATCGAGATCGGTTTTTTACCTATACGAGACATAGTTGTTATTTTTTTCTCTCCGACCGGTCAGCCTGCTATAGGTCCGGCTTAATGTATCGGGAGAGCCTTGTTTGATTAATAGATATTGCACAATATTTCACCACCTACATTCTGGGCCTTCGCTTCTTTATCGGTCATCACTCCCTTGGAAGTGGATACGATGGCGATACCCAGTCCGTTCTTCACGCGGCGGAATTCGGCCGGTTTGGCGTAGGTACGCAGACCCGGGCGGCTGATCCTTTCCAGGCTCTGGATGGCCGGAACCTTGGTGGCCGGATCGTATTTAAGAGCGATCTTGATAACGCCTTGTTTGCTGTTATCCTCGAACTTGTACTTCAGGATGTATCCTTTTTCATACAGGATCTCGGTAATGCGTTTTTTCAGGTTGCTGGCGGGGATCTCCACGATCCGGTGATTCGCCATCTGGGCATTACGGATTCTTGTTAAGTAATCTGCTATCGGATCAGTAACCATTGTTATGTCAGTTAATTGATTTAAATATTTTTTTTACAATGCGATATCCTTTTCTGGATACTTGATTCTGGATGCTGGATACTTGATGGTTGCTTCTTGATTTGTATGCAGTTATCCAGTATCTGGTAGCCAGTATCCGGCCTTGGTTTACCAGCTCGCTTTTACCACGCCGGGGATCTTACCCTGCAGGGCCATATCCCGGAACATGTTACGGGAGAGACCGAAGTGGCGCATGTAGCCCCTCGGACGACCAGACAGCTGGCAGCGGTTACGCAGGCGGATGACAGACGCGTTTTTCGGAAGCAGATCCAGTGCGGCGTAGTCGCCGGCTGCTTTCAACGCGGCCTTTTTCTCGGCGTATTTAGCAACCATTGCTTCACGCTTTCTTTGCCTGGCTTCAACTGATTTTTTTGCCATAGTGTATTTTAATTATTTCTTGATGTTTTTAAATGGCATACCCAGCTCTTTCAGCAATTCGTATGCTTCTTCGTTGGTACCGGCGGTTGTTACGAACGTGATGTCCAAACCGGTGATCTTGTTCACCTTATCGATGTCGATCTCCGGGAAGATGATCTGCTCGGTAACACCGAGGGTGTAGTTACCACGACCATCAAAGGATTTGTCGTTGATACCCTTGAAGTCGCGTACGCGGGGCAGCGACACGGACACCAGCCTGTCGAGGAATTCGTACATCTTCACACCACGCAGTGTCACTTTTGCGCCGATGGGCATGTGCTTACGCAGTTTGAAGTTGGAGATATCCTTCTTCGACATGGTGGCTACCGCTTTCTGACCGGTGATGTTGGAAAGTTCATCGATGGCGATGTCTACCAGTTTCTTATCGGTCACGGCTCCGTTCACGCCACGGTTTAGGCAGATCTTTGTCAGACGCGGAGTCTGCATCACCGTTTTGTAACTGAACTTTTTCATTAAGGCAGGTACAACTTCTGATTTGTACTTAACTGCCAATCTGGGAGTGTTTGTTTTTGTGCTCATTATTTTATTACCCCTCCTGATTTTTTAGAAATTCGAACTAATTTACCGTCTTCCCGTGTACGTTTGATCTTGGTAGGACCGCCGGTTTTGGCATCCCACAACATCACGTTGCTGATGGCGATCGGCGCTTCCTTCTTCACGATACCGCCTTTGGTATTCTGTGAAGTGGGTTTTGAATGCCGGGTTACGATGTTAACGCCTTCTACCAGTACACGGCCTTTTTCTAACAGTACTTCCAGCACTTTGCGTGGCTTCTTCAGGTCCTTGTCTTCACCGGTGATCACCACCACGGAGTCGCCTTTCTTGATGCTGAATTTGGGTTTGAATCTTGTACTCATTTTATTTGTTGCTTTGCAGCGTTTATTTCTTTGATTATTCTTCGTTGCTGATCCTTCGCGGACGGCGGCTTACAGCACTTCCGGTGCCAGTGAAATGATCTTCATGTATCCTTTATCACGCAGTTCCCTGGCTACGGGCCCGAAAATACGGGTACCGCGGGGTTCGTCGGATGCGTTCAGCAGTACCACGGCGTTGTCGTCGAAACGGATGTAGGATCCGTCTTTACGCCGCAGCTTATTGGTCGTGCGTACGATCACGGCTTTGCTCACCGTACCTTTCTTGATACCGCCGGCAGGCATGGCATCTTTTACGGTTACCACGATCTTGTCGCCGATCTTTGCATAATCCTGTCCGCTGTTACCCAGTACACGGATGCAAAGCACCTCTTTGGCGCCGCTGTTATCCGCTACGTTTAGTCTGCTTTCTTGCTGTATCATCTTTCTATGATTTGTTGTTTGATGTCTGACGTTTGATGTTATGCGGTATTAAAACTTCAAACCTCAAACCGTAAACGATAAACTGTATTATTTTACTTTTTCCACGATCTCCACGAGCCTCCAGCGCTTCAACTTGCTCAAAGGCCTTGTTTCCATGATGCGTACGGTATCACCGATGCTGCACTCGTTCTTTTCGTCGTGCGCATGGAACTTGGTCGACTTCTTCACGAATTTTCCGTAAAGGGGGTGTTTCACCTTACGTTCTACGCTAACGGTGATGGTTTTGTCCATCTTGTTGCTGGACACCACACCCAATTTTGTTTTTCTTAAATTTCTTTCCACTTTCTTTTAATTTATATGGATTGATTAAAACCCTGATTGTACTTTTTTCAGCATGGTCTTCAACCGGGCCACGTCCCTGCGGAGTGTACGGATGCTCTGCGGATTCTCCAGGGGAGAAATGGCATGCGAGAATGACAACTTCTTCAGGCGTTGTTCGTCTTCGGCGATCTTCGCTTTCAGGTCGGCTTCATTCAAACCTTTCAGGCTGTTCAAAAAATCAATTTTCTTAGACATCGTTATTCGATTTGCTGATTTGACGATTTGATGATGTGCTGATTGAATAACCGGGGACATCTTCAACCCTCAAACCGATTAATTTTCAAATTTTCTTACGCTTTGTAATCGCGGCGAACCACAAACTTGGTCAGGATCGGCAGTTTCTGGGCGGCGAGTTCAAAGGCTTCTTTAGCCACCTGCTCGGGAACACCGTCGCATTCGAACAGGATCCTTCCGGGTTGTACGATGGCTGCCCATCCTTCCGGGTTACCTTTACCTTTACCCATCCTCACCTCGGCCGGCTTAGCGGTTACAGGTTTATCGGGGAAAACGCGGATCCACACATTACCTTCACGTTTCATGTGCCTGGTCAGGGCCTGGCGTGCGCTCTCGATCTGGCGGCTGGTCATCCACACACTACCCATCGCCTTCAGTCCGAATGTTCCGAAAGCCAGGGTGGCACCACGCTTGGTATCTCCCTTCATTCTTCCTTTCTGGGTCTTTCTGTGTTTCGTTCTTTTCGGTTGTAACATCTTAGTTCAATTTGATAATTTGGAGATTTGATGATTTGATGATGATTGCTTTTAACTATCTGATCAGCACATCACCAACGTTTCAAATCGGTTAATTAGTTTCTTCTTCCACCACCCCTGCGGTCGCGGTCGCTACCACCCCTACGTTCACCACCGCCGCGGCGGTCATCCCTTCTTTCGAATCCGCCCTGGCGTTCGCCCATGTCTTTACCACCGGCTACCATGTTCGGGTTCAGGTCACGCTTGCCCAGCACTTCACCTTTACAGATCCATACCTTGATACCGATCTTACCGTATACGGTCAGTGCGAACACATTCGCGTAGTCGATGTCCATGCGCAGGGTATGCAGCGGGGTACGGCCCTGTTTGATCTCCTCGCTCCGGGCGATCTCGGCTCCACCCAAACGGCCACCTACTTTCACCTTGATCCCTTCGGCGCCCATACGGAGAGCAGAAGCGATCGACATTTTGATGGCACGCTTATAATTGATACGATTTTCCAATTGACGGGCGATGGTATCCGCTACGATGTTGGCATCCAGTTCCGGGCGGCGGATCTCGAGGATGTTGATCTGCACATCATCCTTACCGCAGAGTTTCTTCAGCTCTTCCTTGATGCGGTCAACCTCGCCACCACCTTTACCGATGATGATACCGGGCTTGGAGGTGTGGATGGTAACGATCAGTTTGTTGAGCGTACGCTCAATCACGATCTTGGAGATACCACCCTTGTTGATACGTGCGTTCAGGTAATTCCTGATCTTGTTGTCTTCAATCAGTTTTTTGGAATAGTCCGTTTTGGTGGCAAACCAGTTGCTGTCCCATCCACGGATGATTCCTAACCTGGCACCTATCGGATTTGTTTTCTGACCCATATTAGTGGTTAATGCTTTTATTATTAATTTTTACTTGCTTTTGTGTCTACAACGAGCGTTACGTGATTGCTGCGTTTGCGTACCCGGTAACCACGGCCTTGCGGCGCGGGGCGCATACGTTTGATCACGCGGCCACCATCGACCATAACTGTTTTCACTACCAGGCTCGTTTCGTCGCCGCCTTCATTCTTCTGCTTCCAGTTGTTGATGGCCGACAGAACGAGTTTGCGCAGGGGAACGGCGGGGTGTTTCGGGTTGTGTTCCAGAACAGCCAATGCCTTTTCAACCTCCATACCACGGATCAGGTCAACCAGCAAACGCATTTTGCGGGGCGACGTCGGGTAGTTATTCAATTTTGCTACTGCTTCCATTTTTTATTGTTTGAATGGTTTAAGCCGTTTGAAACGTTGCAACGAACAAACGATTAAACGATTTAAGCGATTTTTTTACTTGAGTGACCTTTGAACTGGCGGGTAGGTGCGAATTCGCCCAGCTTATGTCCCACCATGAATTCGGTTACGTAAACCGGGATGAATTTATTCCCGTTGTGTACCGCGAATGTCTGTCCTACGAAATCCGGGGTGATCGTGCTCCGGCGACTCCAGGTTTTGATCACGCCTTTTTTTGCTTTCCCTTCGTTTACCGCCATCACCTTTTCATTCAGCTTGGTTTCTACGTAAGGTCCTTTTCTTAATGAACGAGCCATGTTTTATTTTTTTGTTGATTTGCCTCCTGCCAGGGCAGGAAACCATTTTAACAGTGATTGATTAGTTACTTAATTTCTTTCCGTTCCGGCGCTGGATGATCATCTTATCGGATCCTTTGCCACGTGTACGGGTGATTTCGCCTTTCGCGTATTTGCCTTTGCGGCTGCGTGGGTGACCACCGGAAGCCCTTCCTTCGCCACCACCCATCGGGTGATCCACCGGGTTCATGGCCACGGCCCTGTTGCGGGGGCGGATGCCTTTCCAGCGGTTACGGCCGGCTTTACCCATGCTCTCGAGGTTGTGATCGCTGTTGCTCACCACACCTACGGTAGCGTAGCAGTTGATCAGTACTTTCCGCAATTCGCCGCTGGGCATTTTGAGGATCGCGTATTTTTCTTCCTTGTTGCTCAGCTGGGCAGAGGTACCGGCACTGCGTACCAGGATACCGCCGTGGCTGGGCTGCATTTCAATATTGTGTACGTTGGTACCGAGCGGCATATTCTTCAGCATCAGGGCGTTTCCTAATTCCGGAGCCACTTCGTCGCCGCTCAGAACGGTTTGTCCAACCTGCAATCCCTGCGGAGCGATGATGTAACGCTTTTCGCCATCCGCGTAAGCCAGCAGGGCGATGAAAGCCGTACGGTTCGGATCGTATTCGATCGTCTTTACAACAGCGGGGATATTCTTCTTATCACGCTTGAAATCGATCACCCGGTACATGGTTTTGTTTCCGCTGCCCATGTAGCGCATGGAGCGGCGTCCCTGGGCGTTACGACCTGCTGTGCTTTTTTGTTTCTCGAGCAGTGATTTCTCGGGAACATTGGTCGTAATCTCCTCGTAGGCGTTACCGATCCTCCACCGGGTTCCTGCTGTTGTTGGTTTGTATTTCCTTAATGCCATTGTTAAACGCTTTTATTTGTCAAAACTTTGCGGTGCTGACCACCATTCATGAATTCAGATTAGATGCTGCTTCCGTACAGGTCGATGGTTTCGCCTTCGGCAACAGTCACGATCGCCTTTTTCTTGGCAGGCTTGCGGCCCACGATGAATCCGGCCTTGGTATAGCGGGCTTTTGCTTTGGAAGGAACCACGATGGTATTCACATCCTGCACCTGCACACCGTAGAAATTTTCTACCGCCTTCTTGATCTCCAGCTTATTGGCTTTGCGGTCCACCACAAAAGAGTAGCGGTTCATTTTCTCAGCCTGCTTGTTGGCTTTTTCAGATAAGATCGGCTTTATCAATACATCAGACAGTTTCATGTCTTACTAATTTTAATGGTTTGTGTTATGCTTATGCTTCAACTGCTTCTTCGGTGAAAATCCGGGCGGCGCTTTCGGTAAGTACCAGCACATTCGCGTCCAGGATATCGTATGTATTCAGATCGCTCAGCAGGGTGCCATTCACAGCGGGCACGTTGCGAAGGCTCAGGTACAGGTTGTCGTTGTACTCGGGCATCACCACCAGGGCTTTCTTTCCGGCGATGTTCAGATTGCTGAGAATACCGGTGAAAGCGGCTGTTTTCGGGGTATCCATCTGAATGTCTTCCAGTACCACGATGGCGTTGTCTTTCGCTTTGTAGGCAAGAGCGCTCATCTTGGCCAGGTCCTTCACCTTGCGGTTCAGCTTGATGTCGTAACCGTGCGGCTTGGGTCCGAAGATGGTACCACCGCCTTTGTACAGCGGGTTACGCAGGTTACCCTTACGTGCGCCACCGGTACCTTTTTGTTTGTGCAGCTTCTTGGAAGAACCATGCACTTCCATACGGGTTTTTACCTTGTGTGTACCCTGGCGTTGAGCGCCCTGGTATTGTTTCACAGCCAGGTAAATGGCATGGTCGTTGGGCTCGATACCGAAAATATCTTCCGGTAACTCAACCGTTCTGCCGGTCTTCTTTCCTTCTTTATTTAAAACGTCTACTTGCATGGTGTGTATGTTTTGCAGACCTATAAGGTTTTAAAAACCTTATAGGTCTTATGCAGTTTTATTTTTGAATTAAAACAATTGAACCGTTGTGGCCCGGTACCGAACCGCTTACGAGGATGTAATTCTTCTCGGGGAAGATTTTCACCACTTTCAGGCCCTTCATGGTCACCCGGTCCTGGCCCATACGGCCCGCCATGCGCATCCCTTTGAATACACGGCTGGCGTCGGAAGAGTTACCGATTGAACCCGGGGCACGCTGACGGTCGTGCTGACCATGCGATTGCTGGCCCACACCGCCGAATCCGTGGCGCCGTACGACACCCTGGAAACCTTTACCCTTGGTAGTACCCACTACTTCCACCTTTTCACCTTCGGTAAAAATGTCGACAGTGATGGATTCACCAACATTCTTGTCAATTTCGCTATCGCGGATTTCTTTTACGAAACGTTTGGGAGAGGTTTGCGCTTTAGAGAAATGATTAACCTCTGATTTGGTGGAGTGCTTTTCCTTTTTATCGCCGAACGCGATCTGGAGCGCATTGTAGCCGTCTGATTCAACGGTCTTTTTCTGAGTAACCACGCATGGGCCTGCCTCAATGATCGTTACGGCTGTTTGCTTGCCGGCAGCATCGAAGACACTGGTCATGCCGATCTTCTTTCCAATAATACTTTTCATTGTATCTTATTTATATCCAGCGCTCCTTCCTTCGACTACGCTCAGGATTGAGGAGATGGATGTTCACTATTTTTTCTTTTTTAAGAGCTTACCTTTTGCTTGTCCCTTATACCTCGACGTTGCTCAGTACCGGGACAGTTCATCAGGCTTTGATCTCAACATCCACACCACTTGGCAGGTCCAGTTTGCTCAGGGCATCCACGGTACGGCTGCTGCTGGTGTAAATGTCTAATAAACGTTTATGCGTGCAGAGTTGGAATTGCTCACGGGCTTTTTTGTTCACGTGCGGCGAGCGCAATACGGTGAATATCTTCTTGTGCGTAGGCAACGGAATAGGACCTGTTACCACGGCACCTGTACTGCGTACAGTTTTTACGATCTTTTCGGCTGATTTATCCACCAGGTTGTGGTCGTAAGACTGCAGTTTTATTCTGATTCTCTGTGACATATGAAAAGAACTTTTAAAATACCTTTTTTGATTTGGGAGTGCAAAGGTAGGGGAAGGCATGTAAACAGCAAAGGATTACAGAAAGTTTTTTTCCGTAAAAGAGGATTTTGCTGAAAGAAGGAAAGGAATCGGGCAGTACGTTAAGGATCAGTCTTTTTTACTGACACTGCCGCCACTGCTCTCCGATTTGCTGACGGCGGCTCCGCCCCGGTAACCAACATCCCCGCCGCTGCTGGCCTGGGCGTCGAGATTTACGCTGGCGTGCACCTGGGCCTTTGCCCCGCTGCTCACCGATACCTTGGTATTTTCGCTGAGCAGGTCGTAGGAGCGGATATCGGCCCCGCTGGAAGCCTGGGCTTTGTAGGTGCGGGTACGCCCCCTGAGTTTTACGGTGCCGGCGCTGCTGGCATCGGCCTCTACTTCGGGGGTTTCCACCTCGGCCTGGATATCTGCGGAACTGGAGGCATTGAATGTGAGTCGATTATCCGATTTCAGCAGGTCGAGCACATCTACCCGGGCACTGGCGGATGCATACACTTTGGTAAGCGACGGAGTGGTAATATATACCTTCATATGCACATCCCGGTAGTTGTGCATGTCTTCTGTCCGTATTTTTAGCATATTGCCCGACACACGGGTGTCGATGTACTTCATGATATTATCATCGGCCTCCACCACCAATTTGGTCTCGGGACCGATCTTCACCTCTACATCAAAATCGCCTCCTACCGATACCCCGGTAAAGCCACCCACCGACCGGCTCTCGGTAATAATATTACCGCTGCCCCTGGTAATATCGCAGGAAGCAAGAATGACAGCGGAAAAAAGGAAGAGAAAAAACTGTTTCATGGCGCAAAAGTTTGCGTAAATATAATCAATCTGTTCATCCGCAACGGCAGGAAGCGGGTAAAATCCTGACGTAATTGTTTACCTTCGCAGCCTACTATGACGGAAAAAATTCTCATCCTTGATTTTGGCTCCCAGTACACACAACTTATCGCCCGAACCGTACGGGAAGCCAATGTATACTGCGAGATCATTCCTTACAACAAACCGATACATTATGGTCCGGAATTAAAAGGCATCATCCTGGGCGGATCGCCTTTTTCGGTGAACGAAGAAAACGCCCCGGTGGTGGATGTAAAAGAAATGACCCGGCAGGTTCCGGTACTGGGCATCTGCTACGGCGCACAACTTACCGCCAAGCTGTATGGAGGAAGGGTGGAGAAAAGCGATAAACGCGAATACGGCAGGGCCATTTTCAGCAAACTCAAGGAAGATGTGCTGCTGCAGCATGTATCCGAAAGTTCGCAGGTTTGGATGAGTCACAGCGACACCATCAAAGTATTGCCCGAAGGATGCGAAATACTGGGCACTACAGAAAGCATCCCGGTTGCCGCGTTCCGGCATAACAACAACGGCACGCACCCGCTCTACGGATTGCAGTTCCATCCCGAAGTATACCATTCCGCCGAAGGCAAAATCATCCTGAAGAACTTCCTGGTAAATATCTGCGGATGCACGCAGGACTGGACGCCCGCCCATTTCATTACCGAAACCGTTGAAGCCTTAAAGGCGCAGATCGGTAACCGGAAAGTGATCATGGGTTTGAGCGGTGGTGTCGACAGCACGGTTGCCGCCACGCTGATCAACAAAGCCATTGGCGAAAACCTCTACGGTATTTTTGTAGACAACGGGGTACTGCGGAAGAATGAATTTGAAGACGTACTGAATATATATAACCAGCTTGGCCTGCACGTTATCGGCGTGGATGCCCGGAAACATTTTTACAATAAACTTGAAGGCAAGACCGACCCCGAAGAAAAACGCAAGGCCATCGGCAATGCATTCATCGAAGTATTCGACCAGGAAGCGCACAAGATCGAGGGTGTTGAACTCCTCGGGCAGGGAACCATCTATCCCGATGTGATCGAATCACTCTCTGTTCACGGGCCGTCGGCCACCATCAAATCGCATCACAATGTGGGCGGGCTTCCGGAAACCATGAAACTCGGACTGGTGGAACCCTTACGTTCCTTATTCAAAGATGAGGTGCGGAAGGTCGGACTTGAACTGGGCATACCGCATGAAATGCTCTACCGCCACCCCTTCCCTGGACCCGGCCTGGGCATACGCATACTCGGTGAAGTAACCGAGGAAAGGGTACGGTTATTGCAAGAGGCCGACGCCATTTATATCAATGGTTTGAAGAAATACAATCTCTATACAAGCGTCTGGCAGGCAGGTACGATCCTGTTACCCGTAAAAAGCGTAGGCGTAATGGGCGACGAAAGAACCTACGAGTTTACCGTTGCGTTGCGGGCCGTAACATCCGTGGATGGTATGACAGCCGATTGGGCGCACCTCCCCTACGATTTCCTGGCGAACATTTCCAATGAGATCATCAACAACGTGAAAGGAATCAACCGGGTGGTGTATGATATCAGCAGCAAGCCGCCGGCAACCATTGAATGGGAATAGATTAATTAAGAATGAAGAATTTAAAATTAGTAATGAAGAAGCGGCTCCAGGTAATTCTGTTTTTGTGTGCAACGGTTTTTAGCCTTCACCCCCTCCGGGCGCAGGTTGATTCGGCCCAAAAATCATCCCTGCGGATCGGCATCTTTGCCCCCCTTTATCTCGATTCTGTTTTCAGCAACAATACTTTCCGATACAAACAAAGCATGCCCCGCTTTATTGTACCCGCGGTGGATTTCATCCGTGGCACCCAGCTGGCGCTCGACAGCCTGCAAGCGGGCAGCGATTACATACAGGCCGCCATCTACGACAGCAAATCGTACACGCAGCCACTCTCCTCGCTGATACAGCAGGGTAAACTCGATAGCCTGAACCTGATCATCGGTAGCGTGAAAGACGCCGACTTCCAGCAACTCGCGGCCTTCGCACAGCAAAAAAACATTCCGTTTATTTCGGCCACCTATCCCAATGATGCCGGCATTACCCGCAACCCGAACCTGGTTATCGTAAACTCAACACTGCGCTCGCACTGCGAGGCCATCTACAGTTATCTCCTGCAGAAGCACGGCACTGAGAAGATATACCTCTGCCGCCAGCCAGGCAGCCAGGAAGATATGGTGGCGTCCTTCTTCAAAAAGATCAACGAACAGGAAGGGAAAGCACTGCTCCCGATCGAAACCATCCAGTTCAGCAATAACCTCAATGCCGCGTTTCTTAAAACCAAACTCGACAGCAACCAGAACAGCGTTCTCATCGGCGGAAGCCTCGATGAAACATTCGCGACCAACCTGGCCAAGGCATGCTTTGAACTGAAAAAATCATATCCCATCACCCTCATCGGCATGCCCACCTGGGATGGCTTTACGGCACTTTCGCGGAAGGGAGAAATGACGGATATGCCCATCTATTACACCACCCCGTACTTCAACAGCAAAACAGATGATTTCAGCAAATGGATCAATGAAACGTACAAGAAGAAGTACAAGACATTGCCCGGCGATATGGTGTTCAAAGGATTTGAAGCCGTATACCTCTTCGCCCGGATACTGGGCAAATTCCACGACGGGTTCCTCGACAATATCAACGACAAAAGTTTCCGGGTGATCACCGATTACAGTTTCCGCCCGGTACTGATCAATAAAGAAAGCAGCGCTCCCGACTATTTCGAAAACAAACATCTTTACATCATCCGCCTGCTGAACGGAACGGCCAGCAAGGCCTGGTAATAAAAATCCCGGAATGTACTTCCGGGATTTTTTTATTGCTCCTATTTTTTTATCAGGACAAGTGTTTACGCTGTACCGTATACAGGATGATGAACAGGATGGGGAATACCATGAAGTAAGCAAATACTGTGTTGTAGAAAATCGGTATAAAAATAGCCGAACCGATCCACGGCAATATTTCGCCAACCAGCCAGAGATAATATCCTTCTTTTTTCAGTTTCCGCATCTGCAAAGCCCCGAAAACACAAAGTCCCACGGCAACAAGACTGATGATCAGCAGTGGCACTTTATTCTCCACCGCTTTTGTCATCATTTCCTGCACCTCCGGGCCGGCAAATTTCTTAGCCCAGGCCGGCGCATTCTCGAGTTTTTCCTGGTTCTTTTCAATTTCTTCGAGCGCCTTCTTGCCGGAGATGAAATTATTGACGCCGCTGTATAATTCATAGGCGCACCAGATCAGCGTAAGTATGGTCAGTACGTTCAATCCTGTCGGAAGTTTTTTTTCTTCTCCGATGTTCAGGTTATCTGCGGTGTTTTCCTGGTTCATATTTTTTTTCTTGACAAGATACAGTGTTCATCCGGCAAATCAAAGCACGCCGGTGCAACCTCCCGGTTGAATGCAGACAAAACGGTGATTGGGCTTTTTTTTAGTGCCCCCGGCGTTTCATTTCTTTTTTGATTAGGCCCAGTTCCCGCCCGGTTTGCCCGGAAACGGAACTGTTTTCCTGTGCACGGCGCATGAGGTAAGGAATTACGTCCTTGATCGGGCCGAAGGGAAGGTATTTACTTACCGAACAACCCGACCGGGCCAGGTTGAAGGTGATATTATCGCTCATGCCATAGAGTTGCGAAAAATGCACATGCGGGTGATGGTGCGGCAGTCCTTTCTGATCGAGCAATTGCGTGGTATATAAATTACTGTATTCGTTGTGCGACGCCACGATCAACGCGATCCGGTCGAGATGCTCCACGCAATAGGCCACCGCCGCGTTGTAATCCTTGTCGCAGGCTTCTTTATCGGGCTGTATGGGCGATGGATAATTCATCGCAGCCGCCCGTTCCCGTTCCTTTTCCATATAGGCTCCGCGAACCAGTTTGGCGCCGAGGATAAAATCACGCTCCACCGCCGCCGCGTGGTAATCGTGCAGGAATTTCAGGCGGTCGTGCCGGTACAGTTGCAGCGTATTATAAACAACGGCTTTCCCGCGGTTGAAGATGTCCATCATCAGGATGGTGAGTGCGTCTACCGGGTCCTGTATCCATGTTTCTTCGGCGTCGATGAGCACGCCTACGTTTCGTTTGTTTCCTTCCTCGCATACCCGCTGGGTGCGCAGGCGTACCCGGTGCCATTCGTCGCGTTCGTCGTCCGAAAGATTGTTCACCGCCTTCAGGTATCGTTTGATCAGGCTTCCTTCCAGTTTATTCATTTCACTGTGCAGTTTCTCGAGCAGGGCGAAGCGGGCGAAGCCTGTTACCTTCACACTCATGAACGGAATGTTTTCCTGCGTGGCCGCGTAATTGATCACCCGGATGAATTCGTCCCGTGCATGATCAAAATTGGCTTCACCTTCCTTGCCTTCCACGCCGTAATCAAGGATCACCTGCACATTGTATTTCGCCAGTTTTGCAGCTACAGCGGCTGTCTGATCGAGTGTTTCCCCACCTACGAACTGCCGGAAAATAGTAGCGCGGATGATCGTTTTGGTAAACGGCAGATGCCATTTGATCGCAAGGGGTGTAAAGCGGATCCCCGCGTTCACCAACCAGGGTTTCCCCATCATGTTAAAGAGAAAGTGTGCCTTTTTTAATTCCGTGTCGGATTTGGCCGCGAAGGCGTATTCTGTATTATCAAAGGAAATGGGCGCTGGTTCGTTCTTCATATAATAGCAATTCTGCCGGCTAAATTCGCCAAACAAGAACGAACCGCCAAATATTCACTGCTAATTGCCGTCATATTTTTTACTGATATCGATGAGTGGTAACCGGTTCGGCCAGTACGCTTTCTTGCGTTGCCGCTTCTTCGGGTTGCAGCAAAGAATCCCTGTATCTTTGTCAAAAAAAGTAATGATGGATAAGAAAGTCAAAGAGTCGCTCGTGGTGATGACGGAACTGGTTCTTCCCAACGATACCAATACATTCGGAAACCTGATGGGCGGCCGGTTGATGTACTGGATGGATATTGCCGCGGCCCTGGCGGCGATGAAACATTGCGGCGCCCCGGTGGTAACCGCTTCTGTCGATAATATTTCTTTCGAGAGCCCGATCAAACTGGGCAACGTGGTACACATCGAGGCGAGCCTCACCCGCAGTTTCAACAGCAGCATGGAGGTGCACCTGAATGTGTGGGGCGAAGACGCGATCCAGCAATACAAATACAAAAGCAACGAAGCGTATTATACGTTTGTGGCGCTTGACCCAAATGGCAAGCCGCGGAAAGTGAACCAGGTGATCGCGGAAACGGAAGAAGAAAAGAAACTGTATAATGGCGCGTTGCGCCGGCGGCAATTGCGCCTGATCCTGGGCGGAAAGATGAAACCCGAAGAAGCGACGGAATTGAAAGCCTTATTCGTAAAGGATTAAGCCCGGCCCGTTCTTGTTTCCCGGCGCCTGTTTTCAGCCGGCCGGAAGCGGTCGCTCTGTTCGATGGCATCCATGATCTGCTCCAGGATATGCTCGGTGGAATCTTCGTAATTGATCTGCATCGGCTCCTTGAACGTGATCGAAAGCCCCGTTCCTTTTTTGATGAGCTTCACCCCTTTCTTGTCGAAAGCTGTGCTGAAACCATTCACCACAACCGGTATCACGACCGGTCGCTGGTGCTTGATGATGAAGGCTGTTCCTTTGCGGCCCGGCACGAAGGGCGTAGTGGTTCCCTGCGGGAATGTGATGACCCAGTTCTTATCCAGCGCTCTTGATATCTTACGTGTATCACTGGGATCGAGTCCCTTGCGGCTTTCCTTGCTGTCGGTTACCCATACCCGCTTCACCATTATAGATCCCGCAAGCGCAAACAACTTGCTGAGAAAATTCTTTTTCATCGTTTCTTCCGCCGATACAAATTGTACCCGGGTATATGGCCAGAGCAGGTAAAAGGGAAAACCGATCCGCTTTTTCCGGCCCCAGCTCACTGCGCTGAATACATGGAGCATGGCGATGACCTCCGCGAAATAGGTCTGGTGGTTGCTCACAAACAATACGTTTTTTTTCGGGAGCGAACGGAGTTTATCCATGCCGTTCACCTGTAGTTTATTGATGATGTTGAGTCCCGGGTAAGAGAAGATTCCGACGGCCGTGTACACGAACTTTTTTACCAATGAAGAATGCTTGATCCTGCTCAGCAAATTACTCATTTCGCCCTGGTTAGTTTCGTGCAATTTATACATTCTCCGTATGAATTGATCACTCCGTAGAACTTGTTTCCCTAACTTTTCAGGCCCGAAAAAAACAGACCGGCTTACCTTCGCAGGCATGGAACTGAATACCGTGATCTTCGACATGGATGGCCTGCTTATCGACTCGGAACCCTTGTGGGGAAAGGCTGCAGAAGCTTATTTCGACGGACACCATATCCGGCTGACCAAACAGCAATACGCCCTTACAACCGGCATGCGCACAAAAGAATTCCTGCAATACTGGTTTACGCATTTCGGGCTTCCCGGAGAAGCGCTGGCAGAAGCCGAACAGCGCATTGTACAGCATGTGGTGGAACTGGTAAAAAAGCAGGGCGAGCCCATGCCGGGCGCCACGTACATCGTGGATTTTTTCAGGAGCCGGGGATTCCGGACCGGTTTGGCCACATCATCCGGCCCTGCCTTGATTGACGTGGTGATCAATAAACTGGGTATCCGCCACCAACTCGAAGCCATCGCGTCGGCCGAGGGATTGCCCTATGGAAAACCCCATCCGCAGGTATACCTGGATTGCGCCGGCAAGCTCGATTCGAATCCCCGTCAATGCATCTGTTTTGAAGATTCCTTCAATGGCATGATCGCCGCCAAATCGGCTGGCATGAAATGCATCATTGTACCCGAACCCGCCTCTTTTTCACGGGCCGCCTGGGCTGCCGCCGACAAGAAACTTTCATCGCTCCTGGATTTTGATGAGGCGGTACTGGAAGAACTGGTTCCTGCCGGAAAGCAGGATATCAGCGGATAAAAAAAATACCATCGCCTGTTTTTTTTCTGCCAGAAAAGTATACATTTGGCAACTGGATAAGAATCATTCCATCAATAAAAACAGACACAATGAAAAAATTATTACTTGTTTCATTCGTAATGCTTGGCATTGGCACTGTTGCTTCTGCTCAAACTTCCGAAGCGCTGAAGGCCAAGAAAGAAGCCGCAAAAGCACAATCCCAATCGGTTCAACCCGCATTTACCACGTCTGACGGCGAAACGGCCAAATCTGCAGAAGCCAAACAAACACAGGCTGCCGACAAAGTAGCTTCCGATAAAGCCGCTGCTCCAAAAGTGGAGGCCGAGGCAAAAAAGACAGCTCAGCCCGCTGCTAAGAAAGCAAAAAGCAAATCCTGAATCAGGTAAGAAATTACCGGTTTGATGAATACATTTAACCCCCTTTTTACAGGGGGTTTTTTAATGCCCTGAGCCCGGAATTTATCACTTCATACCAATTGAAAGGCAATAGGTTGAAGGGCATCCACACCGGGTGCGGCAGGCCTCGTCTCCGGCAGCAATTCGGGGCCAAAAAAAAAGGTCGAAAATTTCCTAACTTAACGTTAAAGTTGTTACCTTTAAACATCTTTCTGACTAACTGCAAAAGCCGGATCTCCTTTCCGGTATTTGTATTTGGTTATTTCATCAAACTAAAACATTTATTATGCACAAAAAAACTACTTTAAGAGACCTTAAAGTGTTGCTGCTCAAAACGGTCCTTCCGGTCCTTGTTCTGACCAGCGCATTTTATGTCACGAGTGCGCAGAATGTTGTAACGCCGCCTAAGAAAGATGGGAAGCGTATACAAAATTCTGCTGTCACGTTCACTCCGGGTATGACCAAAGAACAGGTCAGGGCTGCAATGCCAAACCGGAGCACCGTTTCAGGTGTCGCTACGGATGCAGCCATGCCCAGCGATAACCCTGTTCTGAACAAACAATTCGCCGAGAAACTGGCGGCTATGGCAAAAGCTCCGCAGAGCCAAAGCTTCCAGGGACCTCAGATCGAAAACAGCACATCGGCTGTTTGTACCTTCACCGGAGCCCTGCTTGCCGGTGATAACTCAATGCCTGCAAGGCTGTTCAGGCCCGGTACCCCTGGCGGTACCTGCGCCGTACCGCAGCCTTTCCCGGGTACGTTCTCTGCCGGTCAGTATTTCTATGACACGTACACCATGCAGAACCTGACCTGCGCTTCGCAGTGCGTTACCGTTACTCTTACGACCAACGACGTAACGAATGCCAACATCCAGGCGGGAGCATGGCTGGGTACATTCAACCCGGCAAACCTGGCAACCAACTACATCGCAGACCCTTACGTGAGTACAGGTACTCCTGCTCCTCCAGCTGGTCTGACCTTCAGTTTCAACCTGGCTGCCAATGCTACTGTTGTGTTCGCTGTATTTTCAGCAAACCCCAACACAGCCGCTTCCGGTACTGCCAGCGACTACACCCTGACTGTTACTGGTCTGACCTGTACACCGCCTCCGGCTTGTATTCCTATCGGACCTTCTGTGCTGAGCCAAGCTTTACTGCCTCCGGTTCCGACAACAGTTTTCAACCAGGGATTTGATGTTGCTGCTCCGCTGCCTGCAGGCTGGGCTTCGCAAAACCTCAGTAGCCCGCTCGGTGTTACCGGCTGGTTCCAGGGTAACGCGGGCGTTTTCGCCGCTAACAGTGGTGCCGCTACTTCGTACATCGCTGCCAACTTCAACAACGGTTCTGGTCTCGCTACCATCAGCAACTGGCTCTTCATGCCGGCTACCACGCTGAAAAACGGCGATACCCTTTCATTCTATACCCGCACTACTACCGGTACATTCCCAGACAGGCTGCAGGTATGGATGAATACCACCAACCAGGGTGTTAACGTAGGCGCTACCGCTACAAGCGTTGGCGACTACTCTACCCAACTCCTGGATATCAACCCGACGTATACGGCAACCGGTTATCCTACCGGCTGGACACAATTCAAGATCCCCATTACCGGTTTACCAGGTGCTGGCGTTGCTGGTCGTCTGGCATTCCGTTATTTTGTTGAAAATGGTGGTCCTTCAGGCGCCAACTCCGACTTCATCGGTATCGATGATGTTGTGTACAGGACCCTGAGCCCGGGCCCGCCACCCACAACATGTACCGGTTCTACCGCTAACCTGATCGTTGACATCCAGGGCGGTATTCCTGGAGACACTTACAACCTGGTGATCAACGCGAACCCAGGCGGTAACTTCAACGTAAACAACTACACCAGTGGTAACTACATCCCTGTTACTCCAACGGCAAATACTACGTATAGCCTGGTTTCTGTAACCAGCGCAAGTAATCCTTGCTGCGTTGGTACAGGCAACAGTGGTACACCAACCATCACGGTATTACCAACCACCGTGAATGGCCTGACCATCACTGAAAACCCCACTGGCCCGCTTTGCGCCGGTGATCCGAAATTGCTGACTGTTTTAGGTCCTCCAACACTGGGTTCAGTTACCCAAAGTTCAGGCGCTATCGCTGTTGCAATTCCCGATGCAAGCGCTACCGGCGCTTCGCACACCATCGCTATTGCTGGTATCCCGGCCACAGCTGTGGGTACAGGTGCAAGCGTGAATTTCAATATCACACATACCTGGGATAGTGATCTTAGCTTGTTCCTGCGTGCGCCAAACAACCAGGTACTGAACCTGGTGAACAGAAGGGGTGGTTCCGGCGACAACTTCGTCAACACAACCATCAACTCTACATCAACAAACCTGCTGTCTGCCGCTGCGGCTCCGTTCACCGGAACCTATGCTCCGGATGGAGCCTTAGGAGCTCCCGCACCAACAGGTTATACCGTAACAGCAACGACGTTTGCTCCGCTGTATAATACAACGGCCCTGAATGGTAACTGGACATTCGCTGCCCGCGACAACGCAGGTGGTGATGTGGGTACCATTACCAGCTGGTCTTTGACCCTGAACTATTCAGTTCCTGCCGGTCCTCCAGCAGGCTGGACGTTCCTGTGGACTCCGGCTGCCGGCCTGAGCTCTACTACATCCAACCCGGTTGCCGCTTCGCCATCATCTACCCGTACGTATACGGTTCTTGGTACAGCGCCGAACGGATGTAATACATCAGCAGCTGTTACCATCACGGTATATCAACTGCCCGCTGTTGTAACCCAGCCCAGCAACACAACTGTTTGCGCAGGCGCCCAGGCTACATTCACAGTAGGCGGTACCGGCCAGGGAATTACCTACCAATGGCAGGTAAGCACCAACGGTGGTGGTACCTATACCAACATCGCCAACGGTGCTCCGTATTCAGGTGCAACTACTGCAACCCTGACCATCAACCCGACAACTGTTGCCATGAACGGCTACCGTTATCGTTGCGTGATCAGCGGTACTTGTCCTCCGGCTGCTAACTCAGTAGGTGCAATCCTTACTGTGAATGCATTGCCGAACGTTACCATCTCTCCGGCTTCTCCGGTTTGCGGTGGCGTTGCAGGTATCAACGGTACAGCCCTGACAGCAAGTGGTGCCAACACATACATCTGGTCTCCGAACACAGGTTTGTATACAAACGCAACGGCTACTACAGCATACACAGGTACCAACCTGGCTACTGTATATGCAGCCCCTGCTGTTAACACGGTATACACCGTGAACGGAACCAATACAACAACCGGTTGTTCGAATACAGCTACCGTGAACGTGGTGTACACACCGCCGGTTCCGGCTGTTAACCCAACCAATGTTGCGATGTGTCTTGGACAGAATGCGGTTCAACTCTGCATTACGTCTTCACTGGCACCTTCACCATTCACTTCTTCTTACAGTTCAGGAGCGATCAGCGTAGCAGTACCTGATAATACTCCTGCCGGTGGTAACCATACCATCAACGTTCCATTGCCTTCTACCGCTCAGATCACCAATACAAGGGTGACCGTTAACATGAGCCATACCTGGGCAGGCGACGTTGCCATGGTACTGAGGGCGCCAAACAACCAGATCATCAACCTCAGCTTCTTCCTGAGTGCTACGGGTGCTGGTCCTTCAACCGGTTTCACCAATACAACCTTCACTTCCGACAATACGGCTCCTGCCATCGGTACCGGTACCAGTCCTTACACAGGTACCTGGAGGGCCGACCGTGTTGTAACAGGTACACCGGCCGCTGGTCCTACAGGCTTCCTGCCTACAACCAACAACTGGGCTAACCTGTACTCTACACCAAATGGTCCTTGGACATTGGCTGCTTACGATGCGTTCGCAGGTGATGCCGGTACCATTACATCATGGTCTATCGCGTTCGATTACCTGTACGGACCTCCAGCTTCTGGTGTTTGGTCACCAGCTGCCGGACTGTTCAGGGACGCTGCCGCTACCATTCCTTATGTAGCAGGCGATACAGCTAACTGCGTTTGGGCTCGTCCGACACCAAGTGGTGTTTATCCATACCAGGTAACTGTTCAGAGCGTAGGTTTCGACGCATTCCAGACATTCTCTAACCCTGCACCGATCACCATACCTTCATCAGGTAATGGTAGTTTGTATCCGTCTCCGATCGTTGTGACCGGATTACCGACTTCCGGTGCTGTTGTTGAGAATGTTGTAATCGCTGGCCTGAGCCATACATGGAGCAACGACGTGGATGTACTCCTCCAGTCTCCAACAGGTGTAAACGTAATCCTGATGTCTGACGTAGGTGGTGCAGGCGCTCCAACCAACGTTACCTATACATTCCAGGATAACGGCGCTGCCATGAACACAGGCGCTGCTAACCCAACAGGCACGTATCGCCCGACCAACTTCGCTGATGGTCTGGGTGCTGATAACTGGCCTGCTCCGGGTCCTGGTGTATTTGCCCAGGCAAACCCAACCCTGTCACTGTTCCCAAGCACCGACAATGCGAATGGTACCTGGAGACTGATGGTGGTGGATGACGCTGCAGGCGATCAGGGTCAGATCGCAGGTGGATGGAGCATCCGCTTCAAGTATCCGACTCCGGGTTGTACTTCTGCCCCGAGAACTGTAACGGTTACCGTTAACCAGCCTACCAGCATCGCTACACAACCGGTTAACCAGGTTGTATGTACCGATAAAGTAGCTACCTACTCTGTGGTAGCAGCAGGCTCTGGTCCGTTCAGCTATCAGTGGCAGGTAAGCACCAACACAGGTAATACATGGACCAACGTTGCTAACGGTGGTGTATATGCCGGTGCTACTGCGGCTACTCTTACCATTACAGCTCCTCCGGTGAGCATGAGCGGTTACTTCTACCGCTGTGTTGTAACCGGCGCTGCTCCTTGCGCAAGTGTTACTTCATTCCAGGTTACCCTCACTGTGAACCCGCTGCCGACGATCGTGATCGCCGCTGCGCCGTACACAAGGTTAATGCCTGGTATGAGAACTACATTGACATCTACCGTATCTCCTGCTGCAGCACAAACCTATACCTGGTTACGCGACGGCGCTGCCGTAGCGGGTGCTACAACCGGAATACTGAATGTAGACGTTGACGCACTGGGTGTATACAGCCTGCGGGTAACCGACGTAAATGGTTGCACCAATACTTCGAACCAGGTAGCAATACTTGATTCTGCAAGCAGCAGGTGCTTCATTTATCCGAACCCGACAAGCGGACAGTTCCAGGTTAGGTACTACAGCGTTCGCAACAACGTATTGCCTAGGTCTGTTACTGTGTACAATGCAAATGGCGACAGGGTTCTTACCCAGTTCTACACCATCGGCAGACCGTACGACAGAATGGATGTTGACCTGCGTAAACACGGTAAAGGAGTTTACTGGGTTGAAGTGGGCGACATGAACGGAAACCGCCTCACCATGTGTAGGGTAATTGTTCAATAAACCGAACAAACACTTTCCATAAAAAAGTCCCCCGGAATATTCCGGGGGACTTTTTATTTACAGCTGCTCTATATAATATATGTACTGCCGGTATTCCCCAGTAGTGTTTTCCGGGTTCGCTGGCGGGTCAAACCGGTTTATACAAGAGTATGAGAAACAAGGTTCCTGAGGAATAACTCTCTAATAATAAACCCCTTATCTGCTGCCGGAGGACAGCCCTAAAAAGACAGGTTTTTCTCCTCCTTTCAGGCTTCTTTTGCCTAACTTTGCCCTCCCGTTCAAAAACCCGGGGATATTATATGTCATTTACTATTTTCAAACAATTAAACGCAGATGCACAGGAAGTTTCCGGAGGCGAAGCCGCCGAAACTGCTGCGAAAACAAACGTGCCTGTGGAAGCCGTGGCTACTGCTCACGACGACTTTGATTGGAGCGTAGACAAACGGAACGTAACCAGCTATTCCGCCGATGAAAAAGCGAAATACGACAAGGTTTACGACAACACTTTCAAACAGATCAACGATGGCGAAATGATCATGGCCACCATTGAATCCCTGACCAAGACCGACGCCGTGGTAAACATCGGTTTCAAAAGCGATGGTCTGATCTCCCTTAACGAATTCAGGGATCTTCCCGGTGGCGTTAAAGTGGGTGATGTAGTGGAAGTAATGGTAGTGGAAAAAGAAGACCGCGACGGCAACCTGCACCTGAGCCGTAAATCGGCCCGTACAACCCGTGCCTGGGAGCGTATCGTGGAAGTACACCGTACCGGCGAGATCGTTACCGGCCAGGTTACCAGCAAAACAAAGGGCGGCCTGATCGTGGACGTATTCGGTATGGAAACCTTCTTACCCGGTTCACAGATCGACGTTAAACCGGTTACCGATTACGATCAGTTCGTTGGTAAAACAATGGAGTTCAAAGTGGTTAAGATCAACGAAGCCATCAAGAACGCCGTTGTATCGCATAAAGCGCTCATCGAAAGTGATATCGAAGCACAACGTGCCGAGATCATGGGCAAACTCGAAAAAGGCCAGGTACTGGAAGGAACGATCAAGAACATCACCGATTTCGGTGCATTCCTCGACCTTGGCGGCTTAGACGGTTTGTTGTACATCACCGATATTTCATGGGGCCGTATCAACCACCCGAGCGAGGTGCTGAAAATGGACCAGAAACTGAACGTGGTGGTACTCGATTTCGACGACGACAAAAAACGCATCAGCCTGGGTCTGAAACAACTGACCCCGCATCCATGGGATACCCTTACCGAGAACCTGAAAGAAGGTGAAATCGTGAAAGGCAAAGTGGTGAACATTGAAGATTACGGCGCATTCCTGGAAATCATGCCGGGCGTTGAAGGTCTTGTTCACGTAAGTGAGATCACCTGGGCCAATACACCGATCAACGCCAAAGAGTTCTTCAAACTGGGCGATGAATACGAAGCCAAAGTGGTTACGCTCGATAAAGAGACCCGTAAAATGAGCCTCTCGATCAAGCAAATGACACCCGATCCCTGGAGCACCATCGAGGTTACCTTCCCCGAAGGCAGCAAACACACCGGCGTGGTGAAAAACATCACCCCTTATGGCGTGTTCGTGGAACTGGCTACCGGCATCGGTGGCATGATCCACATCAGCGACCTGAGCTGGCTGAAGCGCTTCAACAACCCGAACGAATACACCAAAGTGGGTAATAAGATCGATGTGGTTATCATGAACATCGACAAAGACAACCGCAAACTCCAGCTGGGTCACAAGCAGATCGAAGAAGATCCCTGGAACACGCTTGAAGCTACCTTCCCGGTTGGAAGCATACACGAAGGAACCGTTATCCGCAAGGACGACAAAGGCGCCATCGTTCAGCTGCCATACGGATTGGAAGGATTCGCTCCTGCCCGTCACCTGATGAAGGAGGATGGCAAGGCGATCGTAGCGGAGGAAGTGAACAAATTCATGGTAATCGAATTCGACCGCAACGACAAACGCATCGTGTTAAGCCATACACGTCTTTGGGAACAAGCCGTGGAAGAAGAAAAGCAGGCTGTGATGAAAGAGCGTAAGGCGGAAGCGGAAATAACCAAAAAGGCCGTGAAGAATCTGCAGAGCAAAGTAGAGAAATCTACCCTGGGCGACCTGGGTGTTCTGGCCGATCTGAAAGCCAAGATGGACAGTGATGCCGCCGCCGGCGCCGCAACTGCCGACGAAGCACCGAAAGCCGAATAAAGAACATACGTTCGTAAAATAAAAACATCCGCCAAAAGCGGATGTTTTTTTATGCTATAACAGCATGCTTATTATTCCAGTATTTTAACTTCTGTTCTTCTGTTCTGGGCCCTGCCCTCCGCTGTTTTATTATCCGCTACCGGTACAGAAAAACCGTATCCTTTGGCGGTAAGCCGGTTGGGGTCGATTCCTTTGGAGATAAGATAGTTCCGAACGGTATTAGCCCTGTTTTCGGAAAGAACCTGGTTGCTCTTGGCCGTTCCAACGTTATCGGTATGACCTTGTATCTCGATGCGCTCATCATCCTTCCTGTTCAGGTAGGCCACCAATTCATCGAGTACCGGGAACGCTTCGGGTAAAAGATCAGCCTTACCGGTTTCAAAATTACAGTCTTCCAGGACAAAGCTCTTTGCCGGCAGGAATTGAATATCGATCTTGAACGGGTTTTTGTAATAAGAATTACCCGTCAGGGCAGGAATATCAAGAACGTTATACGAGGTGGAGTCTTTGAACCCGAGGATGAACAATTCATATTTATCGCCCGACGGGAGACGAATGGAAAACCGCCCGGTGGAATCCGTAAGCCCCTGGTACTCCCTTCCATTCGCAAAACTGCGGAAGATCACGATCTCATTGGGTAGCTCATTGTTCTTGAAATCGGTCATCCGTACATTTACCGGCGCATCCTTGGGTATGCTGGCATTCTGAACAGCCCCTCCCTGGGCAAAGGCCAGGGCAGGCATCAGCAGTGTGAGAAGGAAGTAAAAGAATTTCTGCTTCATTGCACAAATAATTTTAGTTGGTTTAAAGATAATTATTAAAAAATAAACTGGCCCCGTTTTTCAATTATTGTGCCGCTGCAAAGGTCCTTTGTTAATGGGTGGTGAACAGGTCAGAGGCGTTGCTGCAGGCGAACCACCATTTCCGCTTTCCACGATGCATAATCGCCCGCTAAAATATGTGCCCGCGCTTCGCGAACCAGCCAGAGGTAGAACGCGAGATTATGAACACTGGCAATGGTAAGCCCCAGTATTTCTTTCGCTTTTACGAGGTGCCGCAGGTAAGCCTTGCTGTAATAACCGCTGACCGGGCTATCAATAGCTTCGTCGATGGGACTGAAGTCGCGTTCCCATTTTTTGTTATCGATATTAATGACCCCATTACTTGTGAAAAGCATGGCGTTACGGCCATTCCGGGTTGGCATCACGCAATCGAACATATCCACACCCAACGCGATCGCCTCCAGTATATTCCACGGCGTACCAACGCCCATGAGATAGCGGGGTTTTTGCACGGGAAGGATCTCACAACAAAGTGCGGTAAACTCGTACATGGATCCGGTGGGCTCGCCAACACTCAGTCCGCCGATGGCATTACCGGTAGCATGCCTGGAAGCAATGAACTCGGCCGAAGCAGTGCGAAGATCCTTAAAGGTACTTCCCTGCACGATTGGAAACAGGTTCTGCGTATAGCCATATTTATCCGGGGTGGAATTGAAACGGGCGATGCACCGGTCGAGCCAGCGATGCGTTAGCTCCATGCTTTTTTTCGCGTAGGCATAGTCGCTGGGATAAGACGGACACTCGTCGAACGCCATGATGATATCCCCGCCGATGCTGCGCTGAATGTCCATCACCGATTCGGGTGTGAACAGGTGCTTACTACCGTCGATATGGCTCTGGAACAATGCGCCCTCCTCGGTAAGTTTCCGGCTGTTGGCCAGGGAAAAAACCTGGTACCCGCCACTGTCGGTAAGGATCGGTTTATGCCAGCCATTGAACCGATGCAAGCCACCGGCTGCCTCCAGTGTCTCCAATCCGGGGCGCAGGTAAAGGTGATAGGTATTGCCCAGGATGATCTGCGCCTGTACATCTTCGTACAATTGCTGCTGCGTTACGGCTTTTACGCTTCCCACTGTACCTACAGGCATGAAGATCGGCGTATCTATTTCACCGTGGTCGGTGGTAATCCTTCCGGCGCGGGCGCGGGTTATGGAATCGGTATGCTGAAGGTCGAACGTAAGTGCTGCCATGAATTCGCTATGTTGATAATGAGTGTGCAGTTCGCCGGTTTTGCCTCAGGTCACATCATTCCATTTCTTATTTTTGCGCAATGGATTTTACCCTCTACTGGCAACTGCTTTTTTATTTTTTTTGCTTCATCACGCTGATACAGGTCTTCTATTACCTGTTTTTCTTTATCCGGCTTGCGGCGTACAAGTCCAAACCGAAAGACACTTCGCAAACACATCCTGTATCGGTGATTATCTGCGCCCGCGATGAAGTGGCAAATTTAGTGAAAAATCTCCCCGGGGTGCTTATCCAGCAATACCGGACCACGCACGAAGTGATCGTGGTGGATGATAATTCATTTGATGAAACCAAATACCTGCTCGAAGAATTCCAGAAAACCTACAAACAGTTGCATGTGGTGCAGCTGAAGCAGGAGGCCAAGTTTATTCCCGGTAAGAAGTTTCCGCTCAGCGTCGGCATCAAAACCGCCAAATATGAGGTGGTGCTGTTGACAGATGCCGATTGCGTACCCGCCAGCGAATCCTGGATTGAAAAGATGCAGGAATCTTACGATGACGGCACCGAGATCGTACTGGGTTACGGCGCATTCCATAAAAAGAAGGGCTTGCTGAATAAACTGGTACGCTGGGAAACATTCCATACGGCCCTGCAATACCTTTCCTATGCGCTGGCCGGCATACCCTATATGGGTGTTGGCCGCAACCTCAGTTATAAAAAAACGGTATTCTTCCGCAACAAAGGATTTACAGCGCATAACCATATACCCAGCGGCGACGACGACCTGTTCATCAACATGGCAGCCACCCGGCATAATACAAAGATCAACATTGACCCGGAAGCGTTTACCCTGAGTAAACCCGCCAAGAGCTGGAGCCAGTGGCTGCGCCAGAAGAACCGCCATTACAGCACCGGAAAATATTACAAGCCATCGCACAAATTCCTGCTGGGGTTGTATTCCTTTTCCCATTTTCTTTTTTATCCGCTGCTGGTGCTCTCCCTGTTGTTCTTCAACTGGCAATGGTCGTTGATTGTATTCGGCGTTCGCTTCCTGGCACAGGCGTTCATCTTATATCCGACCATGAAAAAACTGAATGAAAAAGATCTCTACCCCTGGTTCCTGTTCATCGATATCTGGATGTTTTTCTATTACCTGCTTTTCGTACCGGCTTTGTTCAAAAAACCCAAAAAGCAATGGAAATAATAACCCGCTATTTTTCCGATTTCACCGATGAACAAATCCGGCAACTGGCAGCACTAAAAGGGTTGTACGAAGAATGGAATACGAAGATTAATGTGATCTCCCGCAAAGACATGGATCATTTCTATGAACACCATGTGCTTCACTCGCTCGCCATTGCCACAACGTTTTCGTTTTCCGCCGGCATGGAGGTTATGGACCTGGGTTGTGGTGGTGGGTTTCCGGGTATACCGCTTGCCATTTTATTCCCGGACGCAAGATTCCACATGGTGGATAGTATTAATAAGAAACTGAAGGTGGTGTCGGAGGTAGCGGCTTCTATCGGATTGCAGAATCTTACGGTTCAGCACAGCAGGGCCGAGGATATCAAAAACCAAAAATTTGATGCGGTCGTTTCCCGGGCAGTAGCCCCGCTCAAGGACCTGTGGAGATGGAGCAGGCCCTTGATCCGGAAAAATTCCGCCAGGGAAGACAACCCGAACGGGCTTGTTTGCCTCAAAGGTGGCGACCTGGCGCAGGAAATCTTTGAAAGCGGTTGCAAACCAATGGTTTGGGAAATCGACCAGTTTTTCCAGGAACCCTATTTCAAAGAGAAATACCTGCTCTACGTGCCGTATAAATAATAGCGGGTTACCCGCTTTGTGGTATTGGCGTTACTAATATAAAGCCTCAATTTTGCGGTATGAATAAATCAGTCGCTATTGTAGAAGACAACACCGATATCCGTGTTGCGCTGGAACAGATTATCGAGGCATCTGATGAATACACGCTCGCCGGTTCCTGTATCAGTGGTGAAGAGGCGCTTGTTAAGCTGCCGATCCTGAATCCGAAAGTGGTTTTGATGGACATCGGCCTGGGCGGTATCAGCGGCATTGAAGTGGTTCGTGAGTTAAAGGCCAGTCACCCGGATATTTTATTCATGATGTGTACGATTTACGACGAGGACGAGAAAATATTCGAAGCATTGAGCGCAGGCGCCAGTGGCTATATTCTTAAAAAAACATCCCCGGCAAAATTACTGGAAGGCATTACCGAACTGATCGAAGGCGGCGCCCCGATGAGCAGCCAGATCGCCCGGAAAGTGGTAGCCGCTTTTCAAAACAGTCCGGCGAACAGCGGATCTGCCGCCAACAGCACCGCCCCCGCTTCAGGGTTGGCTGTTTTGTCGAAACGGGAGAACGAGATCCTGGAAATGTTATCTACCGGTTTATTATACAAAGAGATTTCCGATAAACTCACCATCAGTTCCGAAACGGTACGTAAACACGTATACCACATCTACGAGAAGTTACACGTCAGTAACCGGATCGAAGCGGTGAACAAATATTTTGGGCGCTGAGCCTCTATTCCAAACAAGCACAAAAAATTAAACCCCGTTCTTTACGGGGTTTAATTTTACAGGAACTTCCAGAACCAAAAATCAGTTTGCGGCGTACTTCCTATCGGGAAATCGTGCGGGTGCCCGGAATTTTCGAAGCCGTATTTCTCGTAGAATCGCTGGGCTTTCTTGTTATGTTCCCACACACCCAGCCAAACCACTTCATACCCGGTATCCGAAGCATAGCGAAGAATAAAATCCATCAAGGCCTGGGCAACTCCTTTACCCTGGAATTCCTTCTTCACGTAAATGCGTTTTAACTCGAGCGCCTTCCATTTTTTCATCAGCGGAAATCCGGAGTAATCTTCCATGAACTGCAGGTAACCCGCGGGTTGGCCGTCGATCTCGGCAAAAAAATATTTATTCTCCGGGTCGCTTATCTCGCTGGTCAGTTTTTCTTCATTGAATGCGGCATCCAGGAAACCCTGCATATCCTCTTCGGTACAGGTTCCGGTAAAGGTGTCGTAAAACACCTCGCGGGCTATCGTGGCCAATACAGGTACGTCAGTTTTATTGAGCCGTCGGATTTCTATTTGCATTTGCAAACCATTATCGGTCAGACATGCCGCCTGGGGCAGGCAGGTCAGACCGGATTACCAGTTCAGTTCCAATAAATTATTTTTCCGGTCAACATCCGCCATGCGCCGGGAAGGATCAATCTCCGCCGCTTTCAGATCGGTAAGCCGGCGTTTGATCTCAACCACGTAGGTCGGGTGTGTCCATTTCCATTCTTCCATTAGCTCCCGTTTTTGCGAAGCGTTTTCATTCGGTTTGGCGCCAAACATAAGATTGAGCGGCACATAGTACATTTCGGAAGTACCGTCCTTGAATGTGAGCTGCAGGTCGATCGGCATCGGCATCTGGCCGATACGTTTCAGGCGGATCTTTGAAACCCCATTCTCTTCCCACAAACTATCGATCTTATAATCGATGGTTTTGGTGGTGTTCACCCAGTATTCTTTGTACCAGTCGAGCTGGATGCCACTCAACTCTTCGGCAACCCGAACCAGGTCGTTGGCATTGGGATGTTTGAAACGCCACTGCCTGTAGTACTCCAGTAATATCCTGTTCCGCACTTCAGCCCCTACGATATACCCGAGCTGCTCCATGAATACTTCGCCCTTGGAATATGCGGCTGTGCTGTATCCGAAATTGGTATTGTAATGATCGCTGTGGGTGGTCATGGGTTCTTCAAAACCGCTTTTGACCAGGCTATAGTAACTGAAATAAGCGCCGGCATGATCTTCCGGGCAGGTTTCCACAATCTCTTTCAGGTTCTTATTATTCGGGTTTTTCTGGAATGCTTCCCGGTAACCCTGCATCGCCGATTTCTTGTCGTAGAATTTTGTGATGAGGTCTTCGGCATAACTGGTGAACCCTTCGTCCATCCAGGCATATAAACTTTCATTGGTACCCAGCATCATCTGGTACCAGCTGTGCATCCATTCATGAAATACAGTACCCAAACCGGGGCCAATGAGCAAGGTGGCCATCGGGTATTCCATGCCACCATCTCCACCCTGGATGAAAGAATATTGCGGGTACGGGTATTTTCCAAAATTGCTTTCGATGAAAGGCAGTGCCGCCACGGCGGCAGGCAATACCTTTTCCCAGGCCGAATCATTCTTCTTGTCGTTGGGTTTTACATTGTACAACACGTGCAATGTGGGACCATTGGGTACTTTTTGCGAGAGGTGCCTGTATTCCGGATCGGCAGCCCATACAAAATCGTGAATATTGGTGCCGACAAAATGCCAGGCTCTTTTTTCCCGGGTGGTTGGCTTCAGATCGGTGCCCGGCGAATCGTAGCCCCAGCCGATCTCATTGGCATTCACCAGTACACCGGTACCCCCCAGTTTATAGTTCTTATCAATATGGATGGTCACGTCAAAATCGCCCCATACACCATAAAATTCACGGGCGATATAGGGTGTGGGATGCCATCCTTCATAATCGTATTCGCAGATCTTGGGATACCACTGAGCCATGCTGTACCGGACGCCGGTGGTCGGATTATCCCGGCCACTGCGGCGGATCTGCAAAGGCACCTGCGCTTCAAACTCCATTTCAAAAATCACTTTTGTCTTTGGCGCAATGGGTTTGGTAAGATTCACCTCGAGAATCGTTTCGTGGTATTTGAACGGTTGCGCAACGCCATTCATCTTCAGGGAAACGATCTTCTGGTAACCGATCTCTTCGGGTTTCAGTTTCGCTATCCGGTCACGCACCCGGCCATCCCAATCGGCCCGGCCATTCACCATGATCTTTCCAAGTTCCTGGCTGCGGACATCCATGCTGCTTCCGGGTTGAAAGGCATTGAAGTAGAGATGATAGAACACCCGTTTCAATACATCGGGAGAGTTATTGGTATATTCCAGCTTCTGCTTACCGGTGAAGCGGTTGCTGTTTACATCCATATCGATATTCATGTTGTACTTAACCGCCTGTTGCCAGCGGGAGGGTTGAGCGATGCTCACACAAACACTCAAAAGAGCGGAAATACCAAAAATGACTTTCTTCATTTAAAATAATTTAATAGGGGTAAATTTCGGTAAAATAGGTATATGAACGACCAAAAACTGATAAATGGCTACCCCTTTATAGCCTATACAAGAACAGCGTATACCGACGCTGAAACGCAGCAACGGGCCCGTGATTTTTATACGGAGATGGATCAACGCCGCACCTGCCGGGATTTTTCGTCCAGGCCTGTTGACAAACGGGTGATCGAAGATCTTATCCGCACGGCGTCGACCGCCCCGAGCGGCGCCCACAAACAACCCTGGACCTTTTGTGCGGTACAGGACCCGGCAATCAAAAAACAAATACGGATCGAAGCGGAAAAAGAAGAATATGAAAGCTATAACGGCCGCATGCCCGCCGAATGGCTGGCCGACCTGGCGCCCCTGCAAACCGGCTGGCAGAAAGAATTCCTCGAGATCGCCCCCTGGCTGATCGTTGTTTTCAAAAAAAGTTATGAGATAAAGGCAGATGGTACGAAAGGCAATGTGTATTACGCCAACGAAAGCGTTGGACTGGCATGCGGTTTTTTACTGGCCGCCATTCACCAGGCCGGGCTGGCAGCGCTTACCCATACCCCATCGCCCATGAATTTTTTATCGAAGGTCCTGGACCGGCCCGAAAATGAAAAGCCTTTTTTACTGATACCGGTTGGATACCCTGCGGAAGTATGCTGGGTACCAAATATCCAGAGAAAGTTATTGGAAAACATTAGTGCATGGTACTAATCTGTTATACCGAATGATTCAATAACAGAATCCTGAAGCACAATAAAACCGAAAATAAAACGTTTTAGCCGCGTCATATTTCGGTTAAAACTAAACTAAGTATTGATTTTCAATCGAAACTTGATTTTGCGGATCACCATTTCCCGCATTTTGGATGCATATAACACTTAACCAAAATTCGTTTTTATGAAAAAACTTTCTCTCCTCGCAGCAGGAATCTTTGCATTGTTACCGGCTTTTTCTCAAACCAGTAAAGGAGATAAACTTGTTGGTGTAAGCTTTGGAAGCATCAGCTATACAAACAGCGACAGCAAGACAACGTATTCGAACACACCAACTGTTTACAACAGTGACGGAAACAGCTTTTCGATCAGTGTTAACCCCAACATTGCCTGGTTCATTCAAGATAATCTGGCAATTGGGGGTGGCATCAGTGTAAGTTTCTATTCCTCCAAGAGCACCAGCAGCAACACGGGTTCTTCAACCACCACAACAAGTAAATACACGCAACCATCCTTTTACATTGGCCCCCTTGCACGTTATTATTTTGGAGGAAGCAATAAGGGTAAACCATTCGCCCAGGTAAATTTCCAGTATGGCATAGCTGGCGGCAAGAGCAAGAGTGAATCAAGTGGTGGCAGCAGTAGCGAAACTACCACCAAACCAAAAGGTGATTGGAATACAGGCCTTAGTTTCGGTTATGAACACTTCTTCAATGCAAGTGTAGGCCTTTATGCTTCCGTGGGCTTCAACTATGGAAAATCCAAGACCTCATATGAATACCGCCCATCTACAGGAAGTGGTTATGACTACACTTCGGATTATTCCAGGTTCTATATCCCCGTGAATGTCGGTTTGCAGGTACACCTTGCTGGTAAAGGAAACAAAAAGAAATAAGTTTTACCGATATAAAAGTTTCAAAAGGCCGGATCAAACCGGCCTTTTTGCATAACTATATTTTCCCCTGCACAACGATCACAATTTCTCCTTTAACCGCTTTGTTATTGAAATGATCGTGTACTTCCTGTAAGGATCCCCGTTTGTTTTCCTCAAATTTTTTGCTGAGTTCGCGGCTCACACAGCATGGCCGATCGGCCCCGAAATACTGGATGAAGTCATGAAGTGTTTTTACCAGCCGCATCGGGCTTTCATAAAAGACCATGGTGCGCTCCTCTTCGGCGAGTTTTTTTAACAGGGTTTGCCGCCCTTTTTTCAACGGCAGGAATCCTTCGAAACAAAAACTGTTCATCGGCAAGCCGCTGTTCACGAGCGCCGGCACAAAAGCCGTGGCGCCGGGCAGGCATTCAACAACAATGTCATGCTTGATGCATTCCCGAACCAGCAGGAAGGCGGGGTCGCTCACGCCGGGCGTACCGGCATCGGTGATCAGGGCCATGTTCTTACCGGAAGCCAGTTGTTCAACAAGATGCGCCAGTACTTTATGTTCGTTATGCTGGTGATAGGACGTAACCGGTTTCTGTACCTGGTAATGATTGAGCAGTATGGAAGAGGTGCGGGTATCTTCGGCCAGGATCAGGTCAACGGTTTTCAGCACGTCTACAGCCCGGAATGTGATATCGGCCAGGTTGCCGATGGGAGAAGGAACGATGTAAAGCATCAATCAGGTAATTTGAAAATTTGGGGATTTGAAGATGAGCGATTGAAATAGCGGCAAGAATACCACGTGAAAGAATTTTCAAATTGCCATATCTTCAAATTTTCAAATCAATTTACGGTAATCTCAAACACTTCCATGACCGGATTGGCGAGCAGTTTTTTGGCTGCTTCCTCCGCCGCAGAACGTGCTGCCTCCTTGTCGGCCGCGTCGATCTGAAGATCGATGTGCTTACCGATGCGTACGTCGGAAACATTCGACAGTCCCAGGTTCTGCAAACCACCCATTACTGCCTTTCCTTGCGGATCGAGCAGGTCTTTCAGCGGCATTACTTTTATTTGCACGGTATACGTCATGAGGTTGATTTTTTGAGCAGCAAAGATAACAGAATGTATACGATAAACACGATGGGAACGGCCAGCCAGTGAAACAGGAATCCCGACACAAGCGCTACGGCCAGCAGTAGGATTTTGGGCCAGTTACCGCCCAGGCTGTAATCCTTGAACTTGAGGGCCATGATGGGCAGGTTGCTTACCATCAGCCAGCTGAGCAGGGCGATGACGGCATAGAGGAACCATTTATTAAAAAGAATATCTACCACCTGCTGCGTATGGTTATTCCAGTAAATAAGGGGAAACGAGGCCACCAGTAAACCCACTGCCGGGGTTGGCACTCCCTTGAAACCGTACGACTGCGATTCGTCGATATTGAACTTGGCCAGGCGCCAGGCGCCCGCGGCGGCCAGAACAAATGCGGGTACCAGCCAGGTCACCGATGCGTTCAGGCCATCTTCTTCCCGGGCAAGCCCCATACGCAGGAACTGGTAAAGGATCATCGAGGGCGCCACGCAGAAACTTACCACATCGGCCAGGGAATCGAGTTGCTTGCCCATTTCGGAACTGGCCTTAAAAAGCCGGGCCACAAAGCCATCTAAAAAATCAACGATACCAGCCAGGCCGATGAACAGGGAAGCCATCCATATCTTCTCAGGAATATCGATCAACTGGCTGCCATCGGCATCGTACTGTATCACAATTCCATTCTGCAGAATAACCGTAATGGCCAGGCAGCCGAATACCAGGTTAAGAAGGGTGAACAGGTTAGGGATTTGCTTCATCAAGGTTAATATGTTGATTTGGTGATTTGATGATATGCTGATTTGATGATTTGATGGCGATGACTCATTTGCAAATTTTCAAATCCTCAAATCTTCAAATTGTAATTATCGTTTCATCAGTGCTTCGATCTCTTCCACGGTGATCGGTATGTTCTTCATCAGGTCTTTATTGCCGTTACGGGTAACCCAGAAATTATTTTCGATCCGCACACCCATTTGTTCCTCTTCGATATAAATGCCCGGTTCGATGGTGAACAGCATGCCCGCCCTGATCGGTTCGGTACGTGTACCCAGGTCGTGTACATCGATGCCCAGGTGATGCGAGATACCATGGTAGAGGTATTTCCGGTAGGCCCTGTTCTCGGGGTCTTCATTCTTCACATCCGATTTCTTCAGCAAGCCGATCTTCTGGAATATGACCGTGGCCTCATCACCGATCTTCTCGGTATAATCAACGATGCTGATACCCGGTTTTAAAATACTGGCCGCATAGTGATGCAGGTGCAGACAGGCATTGTACACCGTTTTCTGCCGGCGGCTGAATTTTCCACTCACCGGAACCGTTCGGGTAAGGTCGGCATTGTAATAGCCATACTCAGCGCCGAAATCCATGAGCAGCAATTCGCCCTCCTTGCATTCCTGGTTATTCTCCACGTAATGAAGCGTGCGGGCACGATCGCCGCTGGCGATGATGGAACCATAACCCGGCCCGGTGGCCCGTTGCATCAGGAATGAATGGTATATCTCTGCTTCGATCTCGTATTCCATTACGCCCGGCCTGATGAATTTCAGCAGGCGGCGGAAAGTATTGTCGGTGATATCGATCGCTTTTTGAAGTACATCTACCTCCAGCGCTGTTTTGATGCCGCGGAGGTCTTTCAATATCCGTGCGCTGCGTTTGTACTGGTGCAGCGGGTACCGCTGTTTCATTATTTCGGCATACCGGTAATCACGTACGGGCACCCAATTGGCCTTGCGGTCGTTCTCGTTCGTATTAAGGTAGATGGTATCGGCCAGGTGGATCCAGGTCTGCAGCATCGCTTCCAGTGAATCGAGCCAGAGAATCGTTTTGATGCCGGAGATGGATGTTCCTTCATGGGCCCGGAGACGGTGGCCATCCCATTTTTCCTTCAGCTCGTTCGGACGAACCAATACCAGTACTTCCCGGTATTTCGGATCGGGATTGTCGGGGAATAAAACCAGCATGGTATCTTCCTGCTCGATGCCGGTTAACCAGAACAGATCGGAATTCTGTTTGAATTTGAACAACTGGTCGCCGTTGGTGGGCAATTCATCGTTGCTGTTGAAAATGGCGATCGAGTTTTTTTCCATCCGCTCCACAAAACGCTTACGGTTTTGAATGAAGATTTCGGGATTTAGGGGGAGATATTTCATACAAGCTGTTTGACCTGCAATATACTCTTTAATGCTGTTTCCGTAGGGGCATTTCGGAACTTGGTTCTGAACGGGTTGGAAACAAAATCGGGTGTTGTTTTAAAAAAAATCCTGACATTTCATGCAGGCAAAGGCCTCAAAAAATTAACGCCGTTCAAGGTTTGGAAGCGATTATTTAATCTTTTTTAAAAAAACCTGTCGATTTTGAATGATCGCAAATAATTAGCCTGAACCTGCATACCATTTTTAAATATCCGGGTACCGGTTTACCCCCCTTCATACAGACTTGATTTACCTTTGCGGCAACGATTGCGTAAACCTAAATCTCTACTTGCTATGTCTGTATCAACCATGCTTGCTGCACCAACCAGTGCACTCAAAACCCTTGGATTATCCACCTCAAAAAAGATTCACTACCAGCTCTCTCCCGCCGAACTCACCGAACAAACCGTTCAGCGTGGCGAAGGGGTATTGAACGACACCGGGGCCCTGCTGATCAATACCGGTAAATTCACCGGACGGAGCCCCAAAGACAAGTTTACCGTTAAAGACGCCCTCACCGAAAATACCGTTCACTGGAACGATTTCAATATTCCATTCGAAGAAAAGAACTTCTTCCAGCTCAAGGAAAAAATGCTCGCTTACCTGGCCGATAAAGAGATCTGGGTTCGCGATTGTTTTGCCTGCGCCGAAGAAGCCTACCGCCTGAAACTCCGCGTGATCAACGAAAATCCCTGGAGCAATCTTTTCTGCTTCAACATGTTCATCCGCCCGGAAGAACAGCAACTGGAAGATTTCACGCCGCACTGGCATATCATCCAGGCCCCGGGCTTCAAGGCCGATCCGGCTGTTGACGGAACCCGTGCAGAGAATTTCGCCGTAATCAGTTTCACCCATAAGACGATCCTCATCGGGGGAACGGGCTATACCGGAGAAATGAAGAAAGGCATTTTCACCATGCTCAATTTCGTGCTCCCTACCCGTGCCAATGTGCTCAGCATGCACTGCAGCGCCAATATGGGAACCGCCGGCGATACCGCCATCTTCTTCGGATTGAGCGGCACCGGTAAAACAACGCTCAGCGCCGACCCCAACCGCAAACTCATTGGCGACGATGAGCATGGCTGGACCAATGACAGCGTATTCAACTTCGAAGGCGGTTGCTACGCTAAATGCATCGACCTGAGCGAAGAGAAAGAACCGGAGATCTACCGGGCCATCCGCCCGGGAGCGCTGGTCGAGAACGTAACCTTTATCGACGGAACCAGCAAGATCGATTTCAGCAGCAAAAAGATCACCGAGAACACCCGCGTTAGTTATCCATTGTCATACATCAGCAATGCGCTGGAACCATCAATCGGTAAAACACCGAAGAATATCTTCTTCCTTACCTGTGATGCGTACGGTGTACTGCCCCCGATCAGTAAGTTATCCGCCGGCCAGGCCATGTACCAGTTCATCAGCGGTTATACCGCCAAGGTAGCGGGTACCGAAGCCGGCGTTACCGAGCCCAAATCAACCTTCAGCGCCTGCTTTGGCGCCCCCTTCCTCCCCCTGCACCCGGCGCAGTATGCCGAAATGCTGGGCAAGAAGATTCATGAAAGCCACGCGAATGTGTGGATGGTAAATACCGGTTGGACCGGTGGACCCTACGGTGTTGGCAGCCGCATGAAACTGGCTTACACCCGCGCCATGATCACGGCCGCCCTCAATGGCGATCTGAATGATGTGGGCTTTGAAGATCACCCGGTTTTTGGAATGATCATGCCTACCAGTTGCCCGGGCGTACCATCGGAAATACTGAACCCGAGGAATACCTGGACAGATAAAGATGCCTACGATGCAATGGCGAAGAACCTCGCCGGGCAATTCATCAAGAATTTTGAAAAATACGCCAGCGGTGCCAACGCGGAAATATTGGCCGCCGCTCCGAAAGCTTAATGCCAAACAAGCCTAACTGCTCATTAAAAATCCCCCGGTTTACCCGGGGGATTCGATTTTATAAACAGTTGGAGAGATCAGAAAGTCATTTCGGGTATTTCGCCCTCCACCACCAGCTTGCCGGCTGTTTTGGAAACGATCTCTTCCACCGATACGCCGGGAGCTCTTTCCAGCAATTTGAAACCGCGATCTGTTACATCCAGCACGGCAATTTCGGTAACGATCTTTTTGATGCAACGTTTACCCGTAAGCGGCAGTGTACATTCGGGCAAGAGTTTACTTTCGCCCTTGGGATTGGTGTGCATCATCGCCACGATGATGTTTTTGGCGCTGGCCACCAGGTCCATGGCCCCACCCATGCCTTTTACCATTTTGCCGGGTATCTTCCAGTTGGCAATGTCGCCCTGGTCGCTCACTTCCATGGCACCCAGTACCGTGAGGTCTACCTTGCCCGCCCGGATCATTCCAAAACTCATGGCGCTGTCGAAAAAAGCGGAGCCAGGCACCGTAGTGATTGTTTGTTTACCCGCATTGATCAGGTCGGGGTCTTCTTCACCTTCAAAAGGGAAAGGTCCCATACCCAGCAAGCCGTTCTCGCTCTGCAGTACCACATTCATCCCTTGCGGAATATAATTGGCCACCAGGGTGGGTATGCCAATGCCCAGGTTCACATAATAACCGTCTTGTAATTCTTTCGCTATGCGTTGTGCGATCTGTTCTTTGGTTAAAGACATCGTTGGTTCGTTTAAGTCGTTTAAGATCTGCGAAGGTCGTTTGCTGATAATAAAGGTTGCCGGGTTTAGCTCCGTTTCCGCACGGTTCGTTGTTCGATCCGTTTCTCGTACCCGGTGCCCTGGAAGATGCGATGAACGTAGATACCGGGTGTATGAACCTGGTTGGGGTCCAGTTCGCCAGCAGGCACCAGTTCCTCCACTTCGGCAATCGTGATCTTACCGGCCATGGCCATCAGCGGATTAAAATTGCGGGCGGTTTCTTTATAAATCAGATTACCATGTGTATCGCCCTTCCAGGCTTTCACGATGGCGAAATCGGCATCAAAAGCGTATTCAAGCAGGTATTCCTTATTATTGAAAATCCGTGTCTCTTTACCGGTCGCCACTTCGGTACCCACACCGGCCGGTGTAAAAACGGCCGGCATACCGTAACCGGCAGCCATACAGCGGGTAGCCAGCGTACCCTGTGGTATGAGTTCAACTTCCAGTTCGCCACTCAGCAATTGCCGTTCGAATTCGGCGTTCTCGCCCACGTACGATGAGATCATCTTTTTCACCTGCTTTCGCTGAAGCATCAGGCCGATGCCAAAATCATCCACACCCGCGTTATTGGAGATACAGGTCAGCTCCTTCACGCCGGCTTCCACCAGGGCGGTGATACAGTTTTCCGGGATGCCGCAAAGGCCAAAGCCCCCGAGCATAATCACGGAGCCGTTCCGTATTCCGGTAATGGCTTCCGCCGCGTTTTTGTATACTTTGTTCATATCAGGGTATTTTGTCGGGACTGATACCTGTGGTTCGTTTCCGGTCGGCCTGGCTGACCATGCTGTCGAGTATCGCCCGCATTTCTTTACTGTTGTTTTTGTAGTAGCTGTAACTCCGGTAGAATTCTTCCTTGCTGGTGTGATGGATGACGAATATCTGCTGTTGCAGTTTCAGGTTTTCTTCGGTAAGATTTTTTGAAGAATCCCTGGCTATGTACTGTGTGGTGAAAACATCCGCCCGGATGATATCCCACAGAACGGCCTGCATTTTCTCCGGCTTGAGAATGCCGGCAGTTTGTTTTTCTTTATTTCCGCAGGAAAATAAAAGGCTAACGGTGCAGAAGAAAGCGATCATCCGGATCATTTCATCTCATCTTTATACTTGCCCGCATTGGTCAGGTCGAGGCGTTGCAGCATTTCTGAAGCCCTTGCCTTATCCTGTTGGGGCGCCTTTGAAAATATCTTGATCAATTCGCTGGCCTTACCCTGGAAGAAGAACTGGGTGATCATTTTATTGGGGTTATCGGTCACGAAATTGTTCAGCAGGTTGAGTACGTTCAGCAATTCAGCACGGGCTCCGTTTTCATCCTCGTACATTTTATCCATGCAAAGACGGTAGTAGTTATAATAAACATCGTGCATCACCGCGTAACGGCTGTTAAGCATATTCTCGACAAGCCAGTACCTGTTGCGCTGGCCGTCGAACGCCTTCCAGCCGGATATGCCGCGGCCATCCGGGGCATTGTTCACGATATTCTGCGCTTTCTGGAAATAGGTATCGCCCCCGCGGAGAGAGAACGAATCATAATCAAACCCCAGGATCATGTAGGCGTAATAGGCCAATACGGCTGTGAGGTTGGCGGTTAAGGGATCAGAACCCGAAACCCTGTTCTCGTTGAACTCGATCACCTGGAACTCGACGTATTTGAAAATAATGTTGTCGTCCTTGAAGTTGACAATAGGCGATACATAGGAAGTGTTGAATACCGGCCGGGCAGCTTGTACGGTAAGCGACGCGTTGTATACATTCAGGTCATTCGTCGGTTGCAGGTTCAGTAAAAAATTGCACTCGATGCGTTCATTGGGAGCGAAATTATCCTGCGTCCATTTCCGGTTATTGATAAAATTGTTTAAGGCGGTTTGCAGGGTCCGGAAAACATTCTGGTTAATATTATTGCTCACCTGGTTGCTTACAACCGTTATGTTCGCCTTGAGTTCCTGGGCGCTAACATCGGCCGAAACCAGCAGCAGGATCAGTACTAGCTTAATAAATGTTCGCATGCAATTGCTGAATAATGGTATTAACGATATCGATGGCAACTTCCCGCTTGGATTTGGTTTCGAACGGGAATGCGTTACCCTGCCTGTCAAAAATAGTGATTTTGTTGGTGTCGTGCCCGAAGCCAGCGCCTGCGTCATTCAGCGAGTTAAGGACGATCATATCGGCATTTTTGGTTTGCAGTTTCTGCAAGGCGTATTCCTTTTCGTTGTTGGTTTCCAGCGCAAATCCAACCAGGAACTGGCCGTTCCTTTTTGTTTGCCCCAGGTGCTTGAGTATATCCTTCGTTTTAGTGAGCGTTACGGTGAACGCTCCGTCTGTTTTCTTGATCTTTTGTGAGGCCATTTGAACCGGCGTATAATCCGCTACAGCCGCACTCATCACGGCGATATCCGTTTCCGGAAAAACAGCCATGCAGGCATCGAACATTTCGCTGGCCGAACCAACCCGTACCAGCCTGATCCCTTCGCTGAACGAAATGGATACGGGGCCGGCCACGACAGTAACCTCGGCTCCCCGGTTTTTCATTTCCGCAGCGATCGCTGCTCCCATTTTTCCGGATGAATGATTCCCGATGAAACGTACCGGGTCGAGTGGTTCATAGGTAGGGCCCGCCGTGATCAGTACTTTTTTACCTGCCAGTTCATTTTTTCGCAAAAAAAAATCGGTGAGCCAGCTAACAATGGATTCGGGCTCTGCCATCCGGCCCTCTCCCACGAGTCCGCTTGCCAGTTCTCCGTTTTCAACGGGTATAACGGCATTGCCGTATGAACGGATCTTTTGAAGGTTATCAGCTGTGGAAGGATGGTGCCACATATCTTCATCCATGGCCGGCGCTACAACAACCGGGCAGGTTGCCGACAGGTATACGGCCATCAGCAGGTTGTCGCATATACCGTTCGCCATTTTTGCGAGGCTATTACAGCTCAGGGGGGCTATAAGCATGATATCGGCCCAGCGGCCCAGCATCACGTGGTTGGCCCACGAGTCGTTTTCTGTGAGGCCGGTCAGTACGTGATTCCGGGAAAGGGTGGAAAGTGATAGAGGTGTTACAAAATCTTTTGCGGCAGGTGTCATTACGATCTTCACGTCGGCCCCTGCCTTAACGAGCAGCCGCGTAAGTATGGTCATTTTATAAGCGGCTATGCTGCCGGTGACCCCTAGTAATATCTTTTTGCCTTGCAACATGAAAAAACCCGTATTACAACAACGTATACGGGTTAAAATTATGATTTATTGACTAAACGGGGAGCTAAAATCAGCTGAACAGGTCTTCGTCATTTTTCCGGAAGTATACTTTATCCTCCAGGAATTCGGTGGTAGCCAGTAACGCCGGGTTGGGCATGCGCTCATACGCCTTGGATATCTCGATCTGCTCTTTGTTCTCATGGATCTCTTCGAGGCTATCGGTATGGCTGGCAAATTCTTCCAGTTTATTGTGCAGCTCCTCTTTCAGGGTGATATTGATCTGGTTGGCCCTTTTCGCGATGATGGCGATGGATTCATACACATTACCTGTCTTATCCTTCAGTTCGGATAATTTTTTGGGCTCTACCACACTGCTGGTGTTAGCGCTTAGCTGACGTCTGAGTTTGCTCATTTTTTATGTCTTTAATATGATTTTTACTTAGGTTACTATAGCTTTCCGCTTCTTTAAGCAACTTGCTTTCCGGGTACCGGTCAACAAAATCCTCGTACTCATCAACCACTTTCTCGTAGCGCTCCAATTGTTTATCCGCGATGCTGAGCTTGGCGAATTTATAATACGACTTTACGGTTCTCAACTTGTACTCTTCGCCTTTCTTCGATTCGGGGTAATTATTCAGCAGGGTGGCAAAGGCAATAGCGGCCGCACGATACTGACCCATTGCGTAGTACAACTCCGCCGCCCTGTACTCTTTTTGTTCCAGTTTTTCCCTGCACTTATCAATGATATCCGACGCTTCCTTATTTCGCGGCGATCCGGGATGCGTGTTGATGAAAGTCTGCATCATTCCCATGGCGCGGGTGGTATTTACCTGCTCCAGTTCCAGTTTGGGCGACTGCTTGTAAAAACAGTACGAACGCATATAATCCACTTCCTCTGCCTTGCTGCTGTTGGGAAACACTTCCAGGAACCCTTTGAATAAACTCTCCGCATCGGCGTATTGCTTCATGTAATAGAAACAATATGCGTCTTTGTAATATAATTCCTCAAACTTGGTTGTACCCTTAAAAACGGTGAACAGTTCTTCATAAAGCTGCTGGGCGATCTTATACTTTTTCTGCTCATAGAACTTATCCGCCATGCTCAGTTTATATTCATAATCCTTGCTCTTGGATATCTTATTGTATTTATTACAGGCCGTTACCAGTAAGACGAGCAAGATCCCCGCGGATACCGTTTTAATTCGTTTCATAAAAAAGTAGGCAAAGTTAATGGAAATAGGTCAAAAATGCCAGTAAGTCAAGAAATTACCAAAAACAGGGCGTTAAGGATTCTCTAAAGAAACTGATTTCCAATAAATAAAAAAGGCCCTCATACGAGGGCCTTAATATTAAATAATATCAGTATTAGTTACATTTAACGTCTACGGTATTCTTATCACCACCACCTACTTCGCAATTCGTTGTTATCCTGTCGGCGCTGATACCTTCTTTTTCAACAAGGTATTTCTTGATAGCATCCAAACGCTTCTGGCAGTTTGCCTGTGAAGCTTTAGAGGCCTCAGGATAGCCATTGATTGTGATCGTACATGTTGGATTTGCCTTCATTTTGGCGGCAACGGTTGCCAGCATAGCCCTGTTGTCGGCGTTCAGTGTAAGTACATTGCCTTTGAATCCGAGGCTTGGGTAATCGCAAGGGCATTGTACGGCCTTATCTCCTCCCATACCTGTGTTGTTCTTGCAGCACTCTGGTTCCGGACACTTACCAACACCATCCGCATTTACAGGCTGACATTCTGTAGGTGTGATCAACTGCTTGTCTTTGCAATCCGGTACTCCATCTCCATCGGTATCCCTTGTCACACCGTGTGTGTCAACAGGACATCCGGCAGGCGTATTGGGTTCACGATCGAGATGATCACAAACACCATCACCATCCGCATCGTTGCAATCGTTCTTCGGAATCTTAACATTGCGGTGATTGCGGAGTTCGTCGTATGCATAATCCAGTGGGTTCAGCCACCATAACGGTTGTACCGATTTAGCACCCAGGTTAACGTTCAAACCGATGGAAGCGTAGTTATATGAATCAAAATCGCTTGTCAGAGCAGCATCACCCCAGGCATGCTCCTGCCAGCGCTGACCGTCGAGCAGGTCCGTTTTTACAAACGACCACCTGTCTTCAATGGCCAGGTTAATACGGTTGCTTAATTTAAAGGCGAGACCTATCAATACAGTACCCGAAGGTTTAAGTGTGTTGTTACCCAGTTTAGGACGACGGGTAAGCTCATTGTCTGCATCGGTTTCGTAGGTTTTATCCATACCGGCTTTCAAAGCTTTCAATATAGACTTCCTTCCGCTGTAATTTGTGGTGGTAATGGAATTGAACAGGGTGGTGTATGGATTACCACTGGCATCCAGCGCATTCACCTTGGTCTGGAAAGCAGAGATACCGATACCAGCGCCACCATAAATCACCATTCCTGTTTTTTGCTTGTGGAAACGAACATTGTTCAACGTAACGATACCCTGTAAAGACAGGTCTTGCAATTTTACTTTATAGTTATAGAAAACCTGGTCCAATGGTCGTGTTCCGGTAGCATCGAGTGTTCCTACGGTTCTGTCGGGATTACCCGGCACACGTACAGGCGCATTGTATTTTGTATTCCAGCCCTGGTTTTTTCCAAAATTCTGGCTGGATACCCAGTTCATTCCTTTACCGGTTCCGTTCAGGTACTGAAGCCTGAGTGAGAATACATAACCGAAAGCTTTGCGAACATGTGCAGCAAAACCAAGGGTCGGCAATTTAGCTGCTACGTCACCACTCACGGTGAACATACCCCCGGAAACTCCGATCTCCCACATGTTGCGGGGTTTTGCGGGGAAATTGTATGTGCTGTTCCAGAACTCATTTTGCTGGGCCATTCTTTTTGCAGGTATTACAGAGGAATCGTAAACACTTCCCCGACCGCCTACCTGGGCAAAGGCCCCAGAGGCAAGGAGCAATATCCCTAATAAGAATTTGTACTTTTTGCTTACCATATTTTAATAATTAATGTTTTTAATTAATTTGTACGGATTAATTTTCAGCAAAAATATCAATTGCTGCCTAATAATCAAACTTTTTAATAAGTTATTTAGGTTAAGTTAAAATTTTTCCGCTTGAACTTTTTTCGGGGCAAGACACAGCCAGTTCGGGTTTCGTTGCACAAAACTATCATTTTTTTCACGAAAAAACACTGTTTTTAACTGCAATCCACGTAAAAGCCAATGTTTTACTTTGACAGGCCCCGGGGCTGTGGTAAATTGCCGGAATTTTATATGCAGTTCATCAACGACATCATAGGGGACGAATTAAAGGTTTTTGAAAAGAGATTTGCCGAGGCTGTCCGTAGCGAAACACCCCTGCTGGACACGATCATGAAGTACATCATCAAACGAAAAGGCAAACAACTTCGCCCCATGTTTGTACTGCTGAGCGCAAAATTACATGGTCCCATCAATGAAAGCACCTACAGAGCCGCTGCCCTGGTAGAACTATTGCACACAGCCACACTGGTTCACGATGATGTGGTGGATGATTCGCCGATGCGCAGGGGTTTCTTCTCGATCAACGCCCTCTGGAATAAGAAAATCGCCGTACTGGTGGGGGATTACCTGCTTTCCAAAGGTTTGTTACTGGCCACCGGTAATAACGAATTCGAGCAATTGCATATTCTTTCCGAAGCCGTCAAACAAATGAGCGAGGGGGAATTGCTCCAGATTCAGAAAACCCGCAAACTCAACTTCGACGAATCCGTTTATTTCGATATTATCAGGGGAAAAACAGCATCGCTGCTTTCTTCGGCCTGCGCCGCAGGAGCGCAAAGTACCTGTGGTGATGCGTCGATAACCGGTCAAATGAAGTCCTTTGGCGAAAAAGTCGGCATCGCCTTCCAGATAAAAGACGATCTCTTCGATTACGGCTCCGCCAATGTGGGTAAGCCAACCGGGAACGACATCCGGGAAAAGAAACTCACACTTCCCCTGATACATACACTCAACACGACCGATCCGAAAACAAGAAGACAACTGGTCTACATCATGAAAAATGAGAACAAGGACCCGGAAAAAATCAGGTATGTGATAGACACGGTCAATAAATCGGGGGGAATCGCATATGCCGCGGAGAAAATGAACAATTACCGCGACCAGGCGCTCGCTATCTTACACCTCTTCCCCGAAAGCCCTGCCCGTTCGGCGTTGGAAGAACTGGTTCGTTATACTACCGACAGGAAATACTGATCACATGGAACGCAGGTGGAAAATCGCGGAAGCCGATGCAAAAAAAACTGATGCGCTGCAGGAAGCACTGAAGGTAAGCAACGCCATCTGTGGTATCCTTGTACAACGTGGTATCGATGATTTCACCCGGGCAAAAGCCTATTTCCGGCCGCAGTGGACCGACCTCCACGATCCCTGGCTGATGAAGGATATGCAAAAAGCGGTCGACCGCTTATTCACGGCTTTTACCCGTAAAGAAAAAATTCTTGTCTTTGGCGATTATGATGTTGACGGCACCACATCGGTTGCCTGCATGTTCCGGTTTCTCTGTAAAATTTACGACCCCGCCCTGTTGGATTTCTATATCCCGCATCGCTACCGCGAAGGATACGGCGTTAGTAAAATGGGAATCGACTATGCGAAAGAAAATAATTTTTCCCTGATCGTTTCGCTGGACTGTGGTATCAAATCCGTTGAACTGATCGCTTATGCAAAAACCCTGGGCATTGACTTTATTGTTTGCGATCACCACCTTCCTGATGCCGAATTGCCGCCGGCGGCAGCCATTCTCAACCCCAAACAAAAAGATTGCCCTTACCCGTACAAAGAACTCTGTGGCTGCGGCGTTGGCTTTAAACTCATCACCGCCCTCACCCGGCACCTGAACCTGGAAGAAGAACACTACAAAGAATATATCGACCTGGTAGCAGTGGCCATCGCCGCCGACATTGTACCCATGACCGGCGAGAACCGGGTATTGGCCTATTACGGACTGCAGAAAATCAATGAAGCGCCGAACCCGGGTATCCGGGCGCTCATTCACCTCGGCAATATCCAGAAAAAACTTTCCATCAACAATGTGGTGTTTGTGATCGCTCCACGGGTGAACGCGGCCGGCAGAATGGATGATGCCCGGAAAGCCGTGCAGATGTTCCTCGAAGATGATTACCCGAAAGCCCTTGGCTATGCCGAAATGCTGCACAGCGATAATTCGGATCGCAAGGAAGCGGATAAAGAGATCACCAGCGAAGCGCTGGCCATTATCAATGCCGACCCCTCGCTTCAACATAAAAAAACAACGGTGGTATTCCGCGAACACTGGCACAAAGGTGTTGTTGGCATCGTGGCCAGCCGCCTGATCGAAACCTATTACCGGCCTACGGTGGTGCTCACCAAAAGCGGCGATATAGCCGCCGGAAGCGCCCGCAGTGTACCGGGATTCAACCTCTATGAAGCCATCCATGCCTGCCGGGAGCACCTGCTCGGGTACGGAGGCCATTTTGCCGCGGCGGGCCTGTCGCTCTTGCCGGAGCAGGTTGAAGCCTTCGCGGCGAAATTCGAAGAAACCGTTTCTGCCACCATTCCCGAACAATTGCTGGTACCCGAGATAACGGTGGATGCCGTGATCCGCTTCAAGGACATCAACGCCGGTTTTTACAGTATCATCTGCCAGATGGAACCCTTCGGGCCCGAAAACATGCGCCCCGTTTTCGTGGCTGAACGGGTATTGGATACCGGCTATTCAAAAGTGGTGAAGGAAGAACATCTTCGCTTTGTGGTAAAACAGGACAACATCAGTTTTACCGGCATCGGGTTTAACCTTGCCGGAAAATTCCCGGTTCTTTCCCAACCCTTCGACATGGCTTTTACCCTCGATGAAAATGAATGGAACGGCAACACCACATTGCAATTGAAAGTGATCGATATACGACCCAGCCAGCCTCTATGAAATGGTTCGCCTACATAAAATATTTCGCCTACCTGGCCTGGAACTGGAATATCCCGATTGCCTGGCGGATCATCCGGGAAGAGGTCAGGGGTGAAAAAAAATACGCGATCCAAAGCACCGGCGCCGATGAACTGGAATCGCTCGGGGAACTTGGCATTGATACGGAACACGCCACCATCTACATGCCTGTCAGTTACAAACTGCTGGAAGAAATATTCGGCCAGCTAAACAGCGTTCGTGAACCCATCCCGTTTACGCATTTTATCGACATCGGTTGCGGCAAAGGACGTGCGCTTTGCGTGGCGGCGGCATTTGGTTTCCGGAAACTGACGGGCATCGACTTTTCCAAAGAACTCTGTGATGCGGCGAATCAGAATCTTGCTGTCACCCAACATCAATTTCCAAACCTGCGATACAAGATCATCAACAACGACGCTTTTTATTTCGAGATACCGGCGGATGCGGATTGCATCTTCCTGTTCAACCCATTCGACGAAGTGATCCTGGGCGGAGTCGTTGAAAACATACAGAAAAGCATGCAGGCCAACCCCAGGCTCCTGCGCATCCTATATGTAAATCCATTGCACAAAGAACTGTTTCTTGCAGCCGGCTGTACCGAAATATGGCACGTGCAGAAAATGAAATACCTCGAAGCCTCGATACTTGCCTGGCCCTGAAAGCCCCGCCACAACCGGGTCAAGCGCTCCCCTTCAATTCATCATCGCGATTAAGCAGTTCATGCCTGTTGCCCTGGGCGGGGCTTCGGCCCGACCCTAATTTAGCCGCCGGATTTTATAACCATAAAAAACAAAACAATGAAAAAAGTATTGATGGCGCTTGCGATCCTTACCCTTACAGCAGGCACCAGTTGCGAAAAAGACAACAACGATTCGGCATCCGTCAGCTGTAACCTTCCTTCAACCTCCGTTCCTGCCTCCATGGTTGGCAACTGGGCAAGCGGGTTCAATTCCAGCACCCAGATCGTGAATGCCTACAACGGACAAATGCTGGGCAACGCCTGGCAGAGCGGAAAATATTTCAGCTTCAGCGCCGACGGAAAGCACGCCGAATTCTATTACATGGCCAATGCCGGGTTGAACCTCAGCACCGCCACCAAAGCGATCGGTACGGTGACGTTCGACGAACAGGAAGGAAGTTTCGTATTTCATGCCTGCCAGGGTCATTACCGGGGATGGCAGAACGGAACAATGACTGTTGACAGGGACGCTACGCCCGCGGAGCTCGACAACAACCTGACACAGAAATATTTTTATTCCTTCACCACAACCGGGGGCACCACGTGGATGCAAATTCGTTTCGATCCTGCCGGATCACCCAGCAGTTTCACGGCTGTACCATAATCCTTTACCTGTCAAAAACAACGGGGACCGCATCCGCGATCCCCATTTTTTATTCAATTCCGGTACCGGTTAATTCATCAGTTCCACCGTACGGTTGATAAAACTGGTAAGACTGTTTCCTTTCAGTAATCCCTGCGACAACAAGGCCAGGTCGGCCAGGTTGTGAACGAGTTTTTCCTGCTTGTCTTTCTCGGCTTCGGCCAATACATTTTTATAAATCGCGTGGTTCCCGTTTACGGTAAGCGTTACTTCGTCGGGCATGTTCGCATAGAAAGCGCCCATACCTCCCTGCATCGCCGCCATCTCCTTCATCCGGCGCATGAACTCGGGGCGGGTGGCCACCACGGGCGGCGCTTCGGCGCTCAGTCCCTTCACTTCCACGGATACATGCAGATCGGGTACCTGTAACGTGAACAGGTCTTTCAGTTTTGTTTCATCTTCCTTGCTCAAAACACTGTCGCCTCCCTCCTGCTTGTCGATGATGTTATCAATGATATCGCTGTCGACCCGGGTGAATTGTACATTCTCCCATTTCATTTCCATCTGGTTGATGAATCCGTTGTCGATGATCGTATCCAGTTTCACCACCACATAACCCTTGGCCAGCGCCTGCTGGATATACGCGTCCTGCTGCACCGGGTCGGTGGCATACAGGATCACCAGTTTGCCATCCTTATTCTTCTGCAGGGTTTCAGCCGCCGAACGATACTCTTCGAGTGTATAGAATTTCTCTTCCTTCGCGTCGTGCATGATGTGAAATTTATTCGCCTTTTCCAGGAATTTATCATCGGTCATCATGCCGTACTTCACAAATAACCCGAGGCTCTCCCATTTCTCTTCAAACTGCCTGCGGTCATTTTTAAATATCTCTTCCAGTTTGTCGGCCACCTTCTTGGTAATGTGCGCATTGATCTTTTTCACATTCGGATCACCCTGCAAATAACTGCGGCTTACGTTCAGCGGAATATCCGGACTGTCGATCACGCCGTGCATCAGCATCAGAAATTCGGGAACAATGTCCTTCACTTCATCGGTCACAAATACCTGGTTGCAATACAACTGGATCTTGTCTTTCTGTACTTCATAACTCTGCTTGATCTTGGGGAAATACAGGATGCCTGTGAGATTGAACGGATAATCCACGTTCAGGTGGATCCAGAAAAGCGGGGGTTCGCCGAATGGGTATAACTCTTTGTAGAAGTTCTGGTAATCCTCCGCTGTCAGTTCGGATGGTTTCTTTGTCCAGGCCGGTGTGGGGTTGTTGATCTGTTTCTCTTCAAAGAAGATCGGAACAGGCAGGAAGCGGCAGAATTTCTCCAGCACGCTCTGGACCCGGTACGCTTCCAGGAATTCCTGGCTTTCCGCGTTAAGGTGTAACACGATATCGGTGCCCCTTGTTTCTTTTTCCACTTCCTCGAGGACGAACTCCGGACTGCCATCGCATTCCCAGCGTACCGCCGCACTGCCTTCTTTATAACTCCTGCTGAACACCTCCACCTTATCGCTCACCATGAATGAGCTGTAAAAACCCAATCCGAAGTGCCCGATGATGTTTGCTTCATTCTGTCCCTTGTATTTTTCCAGGAATTCCTCCGCCCCGCTGAACGCCACCTGGTTCAGGTATTTGTCGATCTCTTCAGCCGTCATCCCAAGCCCGGTATCGCTGATCGTAAGTGTTTTCTTTTCCTTGTCGATCCGGATTTCGATCTTCAGGTCGCCCAGTTCTCCTTTGGCTTCCCCGATCGAAGAAAGCGTTTTCAGTTTCTGGTTGGCATCTACCGCGTTGCTCACCAGCTCACGCAAAAAAATGTCATGTTCACTGTACAGGAATTTCTTGATGATGGGAAAGATGTTCTCGGTTTGTACCCGTATACTGCCTTTTTGCATAGTGTTTTATTTTGGGTGGCAAATTTACAAACTTAATACCAACGGGCCTTTGCTGTCAGGATGACACGTAAGGCCCGGATACAGGATACCAGGTGCAGGATCAACCGCCTTCCGCCGCCGTTGTTGGTCGACGCCGTTGTTGGTCGCCTGACCAACAACATTCATTTCTAATTCCCGCAACGTCTCCCACCGGGGACCTCCGCCGTTGTTGGTCGCCTGACCAACAACTTTCATTTTCTAATTCCCGCAACGTCTCCCACCGGGGACCTCCGCCGTTGTTGGTCGCCTGACCAACAACATTCATTTTCTAATTCCCCACAACACCTCCCATCGGGGACCTTGCGTATTATCATAATTTACCGCATTCCTCAACGTCCCTTACAGGAGTCGTTGAGGGGAAGAAGGAATGCATCAGGTACCCCTATCCGGCATCCTGCATCTTGCATCCCGAATCCATCTCCCATAAAAAAGAGCAGCCCTCCCGGACTGCTCTTTAAAAATATTGATCTTAATCTCTTACCAGACCATGAACCGTTTCTTCACGGCCTTGAAATCCGGACTAACGATCTGTATGCTGTAGGCCCCTGTTGACAGGTTACCGGGGATCGTGAACTGATCATCGATGAAGTTCACCGGCGTGTTGATCTCGTGCTGCAGCACCAGCTGGCCGATGCTGTTGATGACCTGTACGCTGTAATGACCCGGCTTCAGTCCCTTGTATGTATAGTGCAGGATGCCGCCGCGTTTAACCGGAACGCCATACAATACAAAACCATCGGCGATGCTCTTCATGGTGAATGATTTCTCTGCACCATAGCTGGTACCGCCGTTGTTCGTAGCATAGGCCCTGTAATAATACGTGGCGCCCTGTACCAGGCCTGTGATACCGGTTGAGAAATTGCCGGCAGCCAGGTTCGAAGCAGGTACCTTGGTTCCCTGGCCGTTGGCCAGCCCGCTGATGCTGCTGTATTCGAAACCATAAGCGGTAACCGGACTGCACCCGATATTGCTAACGTTTCCATCCAGGGTTACATCATTGGCCGAAAGCACATTGGCATTGCCGGTAACGACCGTTGCCGTGGTATTGATACCACTGCCGCTGGCCGCTACGTTGATGGTAGCTGCGCCGCCGCCGCCTACCGGGATATTGCCATTGTACGACTGAACAGCCGTTGGCGTGAACTGTACATAGATGGTTTGATTGTAAGGACCGGCAGCATGTACCAGGCTCAGCGAAGCTGAATAAGGTCCGGCCGCTGCGGTTGCGAAGGCGTACCCGTTGAGCGGACCAACCGTGATATTCGGAACCAGTACCGCGTTGCTGGTAATGGTGAAGGTATTGGGTCCTGTTGTGGTATTGATGCAGTTGGCGCCGAAGGCTGTTAGCGGTGTGGCTGTCAGCACCGGCGTTGCCGTCGTGAACGAGAGTTGTACACCATAACTTGTTCCGCCCGCATTGGTAGCGTACGCTTTATAATAGTATGTCGTGCTTGGCGTAAGTCCGGTTAATGCGGATGAGAAGTTCACACCGCTCAGGTTCGTTGACGCTGCCTGCGTACCGCTGCCGTTCGGGAAGCCGTTCGTGGTGCTGTATTCGATACCATAGGCCGTTACCGCGGTACAACCAGCCGCGGGAATCGTACCCGCAACGGTAGCGCTCGTTTGCGTGATGGCGCTGGCTGCCCCGCTTGTTACCGAAGGTGCGGTGTTGATACCGGCGCCGCTGGCAGCCACATTTATGGCTGCCGCTCCACCACCGCTTACCGGGATATTTCCGTTGTACGACTGAACAGCCGTTGGTGTAAAGCGTACGAATACCTGTTGCGAATAAGCACCGCTGGGTTGTGTCAGACTCAGCGAAGCGGTATAGGTACCACCCGATGTGGTAGAGAATGTATAACCGGCCAGTGGTCCAACGCTCACGTTAGCGGTGGTTAAATTGGTACCGGTAATGGTAAATGAATTCGGTCCGGCTACGGTATTCAGACATACGTTACCAAACGCCGTCAATGCGCTGGCCGATAAGCCCGGCGTTGCCGTGGTAAAAGTTCCCTGGGCTCCGTAACTGGTTCCGCCGCCATTCGTTGCATACGCGTGATAATAATATACCGTGCTCGGGGTAAGGCCTGTAAGTGCGGATGTAAAGTTACCGCCGGCCAGGTTGGTGGAAGCCACCGCGGTACCCGAACCATTGGGGAATCCATTGGTGGTACTGAACTCGATGCCATAGGCTGTTACGGCCGAACAACCCGAAGCCAGAATGCTCCCGGCCACCGTAGCGGAAATCGACGTAATAGCACTGGCCACGCCGCTGGTAACTGTAGCCGTTGAGTTTACACCGGCTCCGCTGGCAGCTACGCTAACGGCTGCCGCACCGCCGCCGCCTACAGGAATATTTCCATTGTACGACTGAACGGCCGTAGGTGTAAAGTTCACGTACACGGTTTGTGTATACGTACCACCGGGTTGTACCAGGCTCAGGGATGCGGTATAAGGTCCGCCGGCGACTGTAGCGAAGCTATAACCAGCCAGTGGTCCAACGGTTACGTTGGTATTGTTAAGCGCCGATCCGTTGATCGTAAACGTGTTCGGTCCGGCGGTGGTATTGATACAAACATTGCCAAAGGCTGTCAATGCCGTTGTATTGATCGTTGGTGTCAAGGCTTGCGTGGTAAAGTTCTGCTCCGTTCCATAACCTGTACCACCGGCATTGCTGGCGTAAGCATGATAATAATAGGTGGTATTGGGAGCCAGGCCCGCCAGGTTGGAAGAGAAGTTTCCGCCAGCAAGGTTCGTCGATGCCACAGCCGTTCCGCTTCCGTTCGGGAAACCGGCCGTTGTGCTGTATTCGATACCATAAGCTGTTACGGCTGTACAACCCACCGATGTGATCGTACCGGCGCAGGTTGCCGAGTTGGTGGTAATGGCGCTGGCGATTCCGGTGGTCAGGGCCGGCGCTGAGTTAACACCGCTTCCGGATGCTGCCACGTTGATGGATGCCGCACCGCCGCCGCCTACCACGATATTTCCATTATACGATTGAACCAGGGTAGGATTGAACTGCACAAAGATCTGCTGCGAATAAGCGCCGCCGGGTTGAGCCAGGCTCAACGAAGCCGTATAAGGTCCGCCGGCAGCCGTGGCATAACTATACCCGGTTAACGCGGCTACGGTTACGTTCGCGTTCGTCAAGCCTGTTCCGGTGATCGTAAAACTGTTCGGACCCGCGGTCGTATTGATACACACATTGCCAAAAGCGGTAAGTGCAGAGGCCGAGAGAACCGAAGAAGGCGCAGCCGTTGTAAATGTCTGCTGCGTTCCATAGGTTGTGCCTACCGAGTTGGTAGCATAGGCCTTATAGTAGTAAACAGTGCTTGCTGCAAGCCCTGTTACATTGCTGCTGAAGTTGCCACCGGAGATATTGGTGGAGGGCACCTGTGTCCCGCTTCCATTGGGGAATCCATTGGTGGTACTGTATTCGATACCATATGCGGTTATGGCGGCGCAGGCGCTGGTAGCGGTACCGGCCAGTGTGGCCGAATTGGATGTAACACCGCTGGAACCGCCGGTTGTTACAATCGGTGCCGGATTGATACCGGAACCAACGGCCGCCACATTGATAGAAGGCGCTCCGCCTCCACCCACAACGATATTGCCGTTATACGACTGAACCAGGGTTGGGTTGAACTGAACGAATACCTGCTGCGAAAAAGATCCACCGGGCTGCGGCAGGCTCAGCGATGCAGTATACGGTCCGCCGGCAGCGGTTGCGTAACTGAAGCCTGTCAATGCCGCTACGGTCACATTTGCGCTGGTAAGTGTGGTACCGGTAATCGTGAATGAATTGGGCCCGGCTGTCGTGTTGATACACACATTGCCGAACGATGTTAAGGTGCTCGCTGATAAAGTTGGTACAGGAGGTCCGCATGGATTCACCGCACTGGCACCGTTCCGGGGAACAGGAGCTGTTATCACATCGAAATCACTGTTGTTGTTATCGGTATCTGTACAACCAAGCGTTTTACGTACGCAGCCCTGTGTGGAAGTGATGGCTACACCGTTGTTCACAGAAACACCTCCTTCCGCGTTATTGGCTGTTCCCCAGGCAACCAGGTCAACGATGGCCGGGTTAGGCAGGGTACAGGGTGTTGCTGTAGCGCCGCAGCCCAGTGCCGTAGCCTGGTTCGCCAAAACAACCTTACCGCTGGTACCGCTCATGGCGAGGTTGCCCGTAATAAAATCGGGCGTTACGGGAAGGGCTGCGCCACCAGTACCTGTGGGTCCTAATTGAATCAGCAGGTATCCGCCGGCCGGTATGGATGCACCGGCAGGAAACGCATAGAGATTGGTTGCCGTAGACGCAAACTGGCCTGTGGCCGATCCATATTGTAAAGAAAAACCGGTTAACGATTGCGTTGTTCCGCTCACATTATGCAATTCCACATAATCGAACAGGTAGGTGCCTGTACTACCGCCGCCGCCACCATAAGCCTGGCTTATGACGATGGTTGTTGACTGCGAAAAACCAGTCAGCGAGGCCAGCAGCACCATCAGGAGAGTAAAAAGTTTTTTCATAAAAATGTTTGTCGATGTATAAGAAACAGGCGTATCATAATTCCGGGGGCCCTGAAAAGGATGCCCCCGGAATGCGGTAATCAGATTATTGACGTGTTACACGAATGTCGTCCACTTCAAAATTGGTTGTTCTGCCACCGGTTAAACCGCCGGTGTATTTAAAGGCGATGTAAACCGTTTGCCCGGCCCATGCAGCCAGACTGATATTACCCGTGTTGGCAAAAGAACTATAGGTGCCTGAGTTATTGGTTGCGGTATTGCCCGGGATCTGCGCATTGGTGCTCACCTGAGTCCAGGTAGCTGTATTGGGCGTATTACCCCCGTTGTAGCTGGTAGATACGAATGCGTGAATGGTGGTAGGGCCTTGCGCAAACTGGTACGCGGTACTGAAACTCAGTTGAGGTGTTCCGGCCGGCAGGGCGATCGGTGGTGTAATCATCCAGGCGGTGTCAAGATTCAGCCCGGTACCGAATGCCGTAACCTTCACACATTTTCCGGAAGTACCGAATACGGCGTTCTTATAGAGCGCCGTGGCATTGGGTGCGATGTTCTTCCAGTTCGGGAATGCGAAATCGAGATTGTTATCGGCTGTAACCAGTGAGTTGAAATATTCTTCGAAGATATTGCAACGGCCATTGGTAAACTGCACGTCATTCTCGTCGCGGATAATGAGCTGGCGGGTGGAACCGAATACCGTATAAATCGCGGTTACTTTTCCATTACCCGTTGGCACCTTCTTGCCCGCAAAGTTCGCGTAAGCGCTTGTACGGATGATGATCGTTTGACCTGAACAATTCTTGATATCGAGGTTAACGGTACTCTTGTATGCCGAGGTATCGGAGAAAGTGGCATTCGGGTCGGAGAATTCATATCCGTCTAACTGGATCAGGGATCCCAGGTATTGATCCTGCATGCTCGTTCCAAGCTGGCTTTGTGTAAGGGCGATGGGAACAACCGGGTTGTTGATAGAACCACCGGTTACATAATTGCTGATCAGGTTTCCGGGGATGCCTTCCACCGAAGGGTTACCGGCTACGGTGGCTTTCACACCCAGCATGATCAATCCATTGTAATCACTGATGCAAAGGTCCTTGCATTTGATGAATACACGGCGGCCTACGGGGTAGGTACCGTACAGATTCGTGGCATCAAGCAATACCTGGATGCCGCCGGTGGCGTCCTGGATGTATAATTGTTTGTACAGGTTTCCGCTTTTATCATCGGCCACCACCACACCGGAGATCACGAGGTCGGACGTGATGATATCATAGGCGCCGGAAGATGTATGCAGGGCTTTCAGCGCTTTGATAGATGTATTTGCCACCATGGCCGGATCGGCCGGACCGGGCGGGTTATCAAATGACTTCTTACAGGCGCTGAACATACCGGCGAAGATCACCAGCATAAGGGCAGTCGATAAGTTGAGAATCTTGCTCATAAAATGTATCGTTTAAAAAGTTTGTTTTGTGTGTATGATGGATCAGAAGCGGATGCCTACGCTGGCGAAATAGTTGATGCCGTATGCATAGAATCTCCGTTCCGGGAATTTGTTTACATTCTTACCGGCAAAATCAAAACGCAACTGTTCGAAACCGCCGGATACAATCTTCTGGTTGTTGAGAATATTGTTTACGCCTACGTTGAACACGAGGAATGTTCTTTTCTTCAGGTTGTGAAACTTACGGTTCATCAACCAGGAATAACCACCGAATACGTCTACGGTATATTGCGATTTCAGCTTCGTCTGGTCGATGATCTGGTGCCAGAGTTCCGAACCTTCGGTCACACCATCCACGGCGTTCGCCGTACGGCGGATCGGGTTCATGCTCAGGTACATTTTGTCGAAATAGTTGAAGTTGGCCGTAATGAACCAGAACTGCGGCGACCGGTAATCGAGCCCGATGGTGAAGGCCTGCTGCGGCGTAGGCACGTAGAAGTTCTTGGAGTAAACGGTTTCTTTTGAAGCCACCGCTGCGCTGTTATCGATTGTAACGGTCGCTTCCTGGCGTGTATTGTAATAGTATTTCCCGATGGCGGCCGCCGCGTTGATGCTGAGTCCTTTGTATATCTTGGCCTCGGCGCCGAACTCGATACCCATGTGAATGCGGCCGATATTGCTGATGGCGTAGTTCACAAAGTTGCGGAACTCATCGTGGTAGAAGGTAAGTACATCAAGCTGGTTCTTGAACTGCGTGAAATAACCCGTGGCACGGATCTTCAGTTTGGGTGCGTTCATCACGTAACCAGCTTCGGTGGTAAGGAACTCTTCTGATTTCAGGTTCTCCTGCACAAAGTCGCGTGTTCGGGGAGCGATGAAGGCGTTTTCGAAGAAGGGCGCCCGCGAACCGTACGAACCGTTTGCGAACAGGTAATTACGTCCATCGATCTTGTAGGTGATGCCTCCCTTGATGGACGAGTTGTAAAAATTATAGGTAGCTGATTTGCCGTAGGAATTGTTCGGGAACAAACCGGTTTTCACATTGCCGAAGCGGTAGAAACTGGTGTAGGAATGTTCGGTGGCAACAAACAGGTCGAACTTACGGAATTTGAAAACACCCTGCAACCAGGCCGATCCGCGTTTGATGTTCAGGTCGTAATTGTAACCGAATTTATCACCCTCACCCACGATGCGGTTGGGGATAAGCACGTTGTTCTGTCCGGCGCTGGGGTTGGTGGGGAAATCACGTTCGCCAAACTGGTTCACGTCTACATAAAAATCACCGCCCAGCAGGTCTTCCACTTTTTTGTAGTAATTGTTACGCTGCGACTGGTAGGTGATACCGGCCGACAAAGAGGCGTGCTCCGACAGGGTGCTGTTGAGCGTACTGTTGAAGGTATATTTCAGGGTGTTCACCACTCTTTCTTCGAGGATGTAATGCGAACGTTTACCGGCTACATCGTTGCCGATGATACCGAAGGCATTCTTCACCACATCGTACGAGTTGTAATTCGTCATATACAGGGCATCCCAGTTGATCTGGCGTTTGTTCACATCGTTGAGCAGCTCCCGGCGCACCTGCTCCGCGAAATTGGGATCCAGCTGGTAGCTGGGCAGGTAGCGGTAATAATCCGGGCGTGGGTCGGCGGCATTGTACCAATCGAGCCCCGTAACGCTGCGGTTACCATAGGTAATCGAAGCGGCGGTCACTAAGGTTGTTTTATCTGTTATTTTCCAGTCGTGGGTAAGGATGCCGATCGGCTGAAATGTCCGGGCAATGCTGGCATTGCGTTTTTTACCATTCTGGTATCCCCAGTATGGGTTGTAAAAAATATTCCCGGCCAGGTCAACCATCTCCTGAACCGATGCGCCCTGGCGGCCATTCTCGGTTGGGGTGGCAAAGGCGGCGAAAGAAACCAGGTGACGGTCGTTGAAACGCTTGTCGACAGCCCCGAAGAACGACCAACCGTCGTAATAGGTACCATCGGAATAACCTTCATCGGCCCAGCGGCGTGAACCGGAGATCGAGAAGGCCCATCCTTTCTTATTCAAACCGGTGGAATGCGTAATCATGATCCGGTTGGCATAGTTACGGTTGGAAGAAGCATAGTTGATGGAAGTTTGCTTACGCTGGTGAGAGGCGCGGGTATCGAAAGCTGTTGCCCCGCCCATATCGCCATAGGCAAACGTGGTTGGCATCAGGCCATTGGTAGATTCGCGATTACGGAGTACGTCGTTCAGGCCGCCCCACTGTCCGTAGGGCGTAAAGCCGTTATCAAGATTCTCCATGGGCGCCCCGTTGATGAAGGTGCCGAACTGGTCGGCGTCGTACCCCCGGATGCGGAAACGTACCGCACCGAATTTAAAGGTAGCCGCGTTCAGGAAGGGATCACGTCCTGCACTCAGTTGGGAGGAAATATTCTGGGCGCTTCCGTCCTGTCCGTCGTTCTCATCCAGGGAAATTACCGGGATATTATCCTGCTGGTTATCCCTTAAAATTTCGATCAAGGTATCACGGGTAGGGATGGTATCTCGTGTTCTGACTTTTTGTGAAAATGCTGCCGGCGAAAAAACCCCAAAAAAGAGGATCATAAGCAGGCAATGTTTAGTTTTTGGCATCATAAATTAGTCGGTTAAAAAGCCAGCAAATGTAGGGATTTAAAGGGGTTTTCGGGTGCAAAGTTTCAAACATAACATATTAGTCATTTTAAAATACCAGAATTCAAATCCGGTTGAATAACTTTGGTCATCATTACGATTTTATATGAAAAAACTCATCGCGGCGACCCTCGTTTTCTGTCTTTCATTTTCACTCAGTTACAGTCAAAAAAACAGTTTTCGCCCGGCCATTATCGGTTTTTACAACCTGGAGAATTATTACGATACCGTAAACAACCCGAAAGTCGATGATGAGGAGTTTCTTCCCGAAAGTGAACGGCATTATGGTACCCGTGTTTTCCTCGACAAAGTAGATCGCCTGGCTTCCGTGGTTTCCCAAATGGGCACGGATATCAACCCGGATGGTTTGGCGCTTCTTGGCGTTGCTGAGATCGAGAACGACACGGTATTGAATATCCTGGCCGCACACAAGGACCTGAGGAACAGGGGCTGGAAGATCGTTCATTACAACAGCCCGGATGCCCGGGGTGTTGACGTAGCGCTTTTCTATAACCCGAAATACTTTAAACCACTCTACAGCGCACCGCTTTTTGTAAAGCTGCCCGGCGGCTCAAAAGATTCGTATTTCACCCGCGATATTCTATACGTAAAAGGGATCCTTGATGGCGATACCATTCATGTGATGGTGAATCACTGGCCTTCCCGTTCCGGGGGCGAGGAACGATCCATCCCGGCACGTGCGGCCGCAGCTTCGGTGGCCAAACGGGTGGTGGATTCGCTGGTGGCGATCGATGTTCGTTCCAAGATCGTGATCATGGGTGACCTGAATGACGACCCGATCAGCCCGAGCCTGACCAGGGTGCTTGGCACAAAAGGAAAGATAAAAGATGTAAAGCCCGGCGGCCTCTTCAACCCCTGGGTTGATTATTACAAACAAGGGATCGGTACACTCGCTTACCAGGATGCCTGGGGATTGTTCGACCAGGTGGTGATCTCGCAGGCCTGGCTCGATAAAGAACAGAATGGCTATTTCTTCCACCGGGCCAATATCTTCAACAGGGAATTCCTGGTTCAACAGACAGGGAAATACAAGGGTTATCCCAAAAGGACCTGGGACGGTACAACCTACAACTACGGGTACAGCGATCACTTTCCAGTGTATGTTACAATGCTGAAGAAAGTCAATTGAAATATCGGAAGCCAATAGGTTAAACGTCAAAACCAAAAAGTATTGGCGGTTTTTGGTTCTGACCTTTCACTTTTGACTTACTCAGGTACTTACGATCACCACCTGTTCTTCGGTAAGCAGGGGCATGTTCTTGAACCGAAGTACAATATTCCCCGTGGTAACCACATCCTTCTGGCAATAGGTTACAATCCGCGGCAGTTGTTTCTCTATCCAATACACATCGCCTACCATGCTGCCATCGATATCATCTTTGGAAGAAGGCACTTTCAGGGCGGCAGCCAGCAACTTGAGTGAGGTGAATTGCTTATAATCGCCAAAACGCCAGTACTGGAATGTATCCACCATATTTGTTTCCCAGGGTTTCATGTTCTGGAAATCCATCACAGCCGGTATCACCAGCCCGTTGATGATGATCCGCCGGCACAGAAAGGGCATGTCGAATTCCTTGATATTGTGCCCGGTGAAATTCCATTTTGTATTCGTTGCCTCCAGTTGCTGAAGCGTGGCTAAAAAATCCTGGAGGAGTTTTTTCTCATCATCCCCGAAAAAGGATTTTACCCGCAGAAAATACGTTCCCCCCTCCTTTTTGAAATAACCGATACTGATACAGATAACTTTCGCGAACTCGGCCATGATGCCTGCCCGCTGGGGATAGAATTCTTCGGCGCTGATGCCTTCAGGCAGGCTGCGCTGTACCTTCTCCTGCCAGAGCATTTTCCATTCTTCCGACAAGGACTCAAAGCGGGGTTGCTCGGAAACGGTTTCTATATCGATCAGCAGCAGGTTCTCTAAACGGATGTTGTGCATAGTACCGGGTTATCCTCTAAAATACAAATCGCTTTCAACACCACCAATGTGGAAATACCCACAAATAAAAACCCCACCTACCGGGTGGCAGATGGGGTTTTATCGGGAAAGCAGGGGATTAATCCTCTACTTTGATCTTTCCTTTTGATTTAGCAATCACTTCTTCCGCGATGTTGTTTGGTGCGGGAGCGTAATGGCTGAATTCCATGGTGGAGGTAGCACGGCCGGAAGACAGTGAACGGAGTTGGGTCACATAACCGAACATTTCGCTCAATGGCACTTTGGCTTTGATCACCTGTACGCCATGCTTGCTGTCCATACCTTCAAGCATACCACGACGGCGGTTAAGGTCGCCGGTAACATCACCCATGTATTGGTCCGGGGTCAGTACTTCCACTTTCATGATCGGCTCAAGCAATACCGGCTTAGCCTTACGGCCCGCTTCGCGGAAACCTTGTTTGGCGCAAAGCTCGAAGCTCATCGCGTCGGAGTCAACCTGGTGGAACGAACCATCCTTTACGTTGATCTTCAGGTTGTCCATCGGGTAACCCGCCAGTACACCTGTGCTCATAGCGCTTTCGAAACCTTTCTGAATAGCCGGAACGAATTCTTTCGGGATAGAACCACCGAAGAGGCTGTTCACGAACTGGAACGGCGATTTACCATCGTTCTCTTTCAGGAACTCTTCGTCTGCAGGGCCGATTTCGAAGATGATATCGGCGAACTTACCACGGCCACCGGTTTGTTTCTTCAGGATCTCGCGGTGCTCGATCGTATTATGGAAAGCCTCTTTATAAGCCACCTGCGGAGCGCCTTGGTTGATCTCTACTTTGAACTCACGCTTCATACGGTCTACAATGATCTCCAGGTGCAGTTCGCCCATACCGCTGAGGATGGTCTGACCGGTCTCTTCGTCGGTCTTAACCCGCAGGGTGGGATCTTCTTCCACCAGTTTGGCGATGGCCATACCCATTTTATCCACGTCGGCCTGTGTTTTCGGCTCGATCGCGATCGAGATCACCGGTTCCGGGAAAGTCATTGATTCGAGTACAACCGGGTTGTCTTCGTTGCAAAGTGTATCACCGGTTTTGATGTCTTTGAAACCAACACCGGCTCCGATATCACCTGCTTCGATGAAGTCGATCGGGTTTTGCTTGTTGGCGTGCATCTGCATGATACGGCTGATACGCTCTTTCTTACCGGTACGGGTATTCAGAACGTAGGAACCGGCATCCAGGTGGCCACTGTACACGCGGAAGAACGCCAAACGGCCTACGAACGGATCGGTCATGATCTTAAAGGCCAGGGCCGAGAACGGTTCTTTCGGATCCGCCTTGCGGATCAGTTCTTCACCGGTATCCGGGTGTGTACCTTTAACCGCTTCGATATCGAGCGGACCCGGCAGGTAACGGCAGATGGCGTCGAGGGCTGTTTGCACGCCTTTGTTCTTAAAGGAAGAACCACACATCATCGGGATGATCGAGATATCGATCACCGCCTTGCGGATCGCTTCGTGCATTTCGGCCTCGGTGATGCTGTTGGGATCATCGAAGAATTTCTCCAGCAGTTTGTCATCGTATTCGGCAACGGCTTCCACCAGGTGCTGGCGCCATTCGTTCACTTCTTCAACCATATCTTCCGGAATGGGCACTTCTTTATAGGTCATACCCTGCGTGGCGTCTTCCCAGATGATCCCCTTCATGGTGATCAGGTCTACCACACCGCGGAAATTATCTTCGGCTCCGATCGGTAATTGCAGGGGAACGGCTTTAGCGCCCAGCATTTCCTTCACTTGCTTTACCACGTTCAGGAAATCGGCACCGCTGCGGTCCATTTTATTCACGAAACCGATACGGGGTACCCGGTAACGGTTGGCCTGGCGCCAAACGGTTTCCGACTGAGGCTCTACACCGGATACGGCGCAGAACAGGGCCAGCAAACCGTCGAGTACACGCAGGGAACGTTCTACTTCCACCGTAAAATCCACGTGACCCGGAGTATCGATGATGTTGAATTTGAATTGTTTGGTATCGGCTACTTTTTGTCCCTGGTTGGTGGGAAAGTTCCAGAAGCAGGTGGTAGCAGCAGAAGTGATCGTGATACCTCTTTCCTGCTCCTGTGCCATCCAGTCCATGGTGGCGGCGCCTTCGTGCACCTCACCGATTTTGTGGTTCACACCTGTATAGTACAGGATACGTTCAGTAGTCGTTGTCTTGCCGGCATCGATATGAGCGGCAATTCCAAAATTTCTTTGATAACGTAAATCTGCCATTTTGTTTTGTTTGCCCTACCCTCCCGCGGGCGGATAGGTTGTTATAAATTGATTTATTGATTTTGAATGATCGGGAAATAAGAGACACGGAACCCGTAGTATCGCTGCATACAGAGCGACGTGGGTCATTTGATATGTTTTACTGTACTCTCATAGTATGCTAAATAAGAACAGCCCCTTTCAACATCTTCTGCGCTGGACTTTTTAGCGGCGCAAATATACATTTTTTTTTGGATTGGCAAAGGCCAACCGCATGAAAAAAGCCCCCGGGTTATGCCGGGGGCTTTTTATAGTAAAAATGTTGATAATTAGATGCGGAAGTGGGCGAATGCCTTGTTCGCTTCGGCCATGCGGTGTGTGTCTTCTTTCTTCTTGAAAGCAGCGCCTTCGCCCTTGCTGGCGGCTACGATCTCGTTGGCCAGTTTATCAGCCATGCTGCGTCCGTTACGTTCGCGGCTGTATTTGATCATCCATTTGATGCTGAGGGATACCTTACGATCGGCACGTACTTCGGAAGGAATCTGGAAGGTGGCGCCACCGATACGACGGCTGCGTACTTCCACACCCGGGGTGATATTCGCCAGGGCTTTTTTCCATACTTCATAGCCATCTTCACCTGTTTGCTTCGCTACTTTTTCCAAAGCGGTGTAGAAGATATCATAGGCTCCGCTTTTCTTGCCTTGCCACATCAGGTTGTTAACGAAACGGCTGACCAGTTTATCGTTGAATTTGGGATCTGGTGCAATCGGAATCTTTTTCGGTTGTGCTTTCCTCATTGTTATGCTGTTTTTTCAAAGCCGCCCGTTGGCAGCCCCGAAGGATTATTTTTTGGCTTTTTCTTTCTTAGCGCCGTACTTACTGCGGCTCTGCTTGCGGTCTTTTACACCGGCCGTATCCAGGCTACCGCGTACGATGTGGTAACGAACACCCGGAAGATCTTTCACCCTGCCACCGCGGATCAGCACGATGGAGTGCTCCTGCAGGTTATGTCCTTCACCCGGGATATAGGCGATCACCTCGATCTTGTTGGTGAGGCGCACCTTGGCTACCTTACGCAGCGCCGAGTTTGGTTTTTTAGGCGTAGTGGTATACACCCTTGTACATACACCGCGGCGTTGGGGGCAGCTATCCAGGGCCCTGGATTTGCTCTTCGCCTTGATAACTTCTCTTCCTTTTCTTACTAATTGTTGTATTGTAGGCATTTGGTACCTTTTATTTTTAGGACGGCAAAGGTAGGGTTTATCATTTGATTTTAGAAAATTATAGGCAAAAAAACTCAATTTTTATTCCCCGGAAATACAAAAACCGCCCGAGGGCGGTTCAAAAGTTTATCCCGGTAAAAATGGTCAGATCCGATGCATCCAGCCGTGAGTATCAGGTGCCTGGCCATACCGGATGGCATTAAGCCTGTTTTTCAGTTCGGGGGCTGTGCGCCAGTTATCCACATCAAAGGTCATTGTGAAGTCCTTGTACCTGAGCTCTTTAATCAGCGATATGGTAGCCGCGGTACCGGTACCAAATACCTCGTAAAGGATGCCGGCCCGGTATGCATCGATGATATTGTCGATGCTGAGTTGCCCCTCTTCAACGTCGAAACCCATTTCCCGGAGAACGGTAATGGCACTGTCGCGGGTAACGCCGGCCAGGATAGTACCTGATTCCAGTTCCGGCGTAATTGCCTTGTTTCCTATAATGAAAAAGACATTCATGGTGCCGCATTCCTGCACATACTTATGCTCGTAGGCGTCCATCCAAAGCACCTGGTCGTAACCCTTTTTCTTGGCCTGGGCAGTGGCATACATAGCGGCTCCGTAGTTACCGGCCGCCTTGGCATAGCCCACCCCGCCCGGTACCGCACGTACGTATTGTTCTTCCACGTAAATACGCATCGGGGCATTGTAATACGGGCCTGTTGGACTCAGGATGATGAGGAATTTATACTTTTCGCTGGGCCGTACACCGATCATTTCATCCGAACTGAACATGAACGGGCGGATATAGAGTGAGTGATCGGGTTGCTGGGGTATCCAGTTCTTATCCAGCTCTACAAGCATGCGCATCCCTTCCATGAACAATTCTTCCGGAACCTGCGGCATCTGCATGCGCTCGGCCGAAGCATTAAACCGTTTGAAATTATCATGCGGGCGGAAAATGGAAACCGCTCCCGCTTCGTTTTTGTAAGCCTTGATACCCTCGAAGATCGCCTGGCCATAATGCAAGGCAGCGAGGGAGGGTTCGAGTAAAAGGGGTTGGTAGGGTTTGATCTCTGCATTCTTCCATTCTCCGTCTTCAAAATCAACCTCCAGCATATGATCGGTGAAGTATTTACCGAAAGGAATATTGGTCAGGTTGATATCTTTCAATTTACTCCGTTCTACCCGGGTAATATTGATATTTCCTGCAGCAATCATAATCAATTAATTTTACGGCAAAGAAACGAAAAAAAGAAGATTATAGGGTTCTTTCTAATTGCATTGTAATGAGTTTAGATAATATTCAACTTACACCAATCGTACTTGAAAGTTTGTACAGCAAATCATTGTATGATTTGAATCCCGCAAATGAAAGCAAGAAGCCTTCCGGTAAGGCTGGCGTTGCATCACTGGGCGAATGCCGGAGGCATGTTGTTGTGCTGGTGGATGATCCCGGTTCCCTGTATTTACCGGAAGACGATCTTAACTTCCTGCTGGGGATCATGAACGCCTGCAAACTGAGTATGGCCGATATCGCACTGATCAATCTCAACAAAAACAAAACAGATTATACCGCCATCACCGATCAGTTCGGGACGGAAACGGTTTTACTCTTTGGTACCGATCCGGAAACGATCGGTCTGCCGCTCCAGTTTCCGCACTATCAACTCCAGCGGTTCAACAACCAGGTATATCTTTCCGCGGTTTCACTATCCGAACTTCAACGCGACAAAACAGCGAAACTCAATCTCTGGAACAGCCTGAAAAAAGTTTTCGCACTGAACTGATCCACCGCATGCAAACACTCATTTTTGCCACCAACAACCAGCACAAAGTAGCCGAAATACGGGCTGTACTTGGCAACCGTTTTCACATCATCCCCCTGCAGGAAGCGGGCATCGACATCGATATTCCCGAACCACACGATACCCTCGAGGCCAATGCGCAGGAAAAATCGCAAACCATTCACCGGCTTACCGGGCAGGATTGTTTCAGCGAAGACACCGGATTGGAAGTGCCGGCCTTGAATGGGGAGCCCGGTGTAAAAAGCGCCCGCTATGCCGGAGACGTACGGAGTTTCGACGCCAACATCGATACACTGCTGGGCAAGCTGAAAGGAAAGACCGATCGTTCGGCCCGTTTCCGGACAGTCATTTCCCTGATCCTCGGCGGAGAAGAATACCGGTTCGAAGGTATCTGCCCCGGCCGTATCATCGATGAACGAAAAGGAAATGAGGGATTCGGGTACGACCCGGTTTTTGTACCCGAGGGCAGCGACCGTACATTCGCGGAGATGAGCATGGAAGAAAAAAACAAATTCAGTCACCGAAAAAAAGCGATGGAAAAAATGATCGCTTTCTTGTCATCCTAAACCAGCAGATATGGCCCGCATCAAACTCGAGATGCCTGAGCAGTTCATGGGAAGTTTCCAGGTACCCGTTCGCATCACCGACATCAACTACGGCAATCATTTGGGCAACGATGCCTTTGTAAGCATCCTCCATGAAGCACGCATGCAATGGCTGCAGCAATACGGATACACGGAATTGAATATCGAAGGCGCCGGATTGATCATGAGCGACCTGTGTGTTGAATTCAAGAGTGAATCCTTTTATGGCGATACGATAGTGGTACAGATCGGGGTGGGCGAACGATCGAGGGTTGGTTTCGAACTCTACTACCGGATGTCGGTCAGCCGGGATAACATAGACTTGTTGCTAGCCCATGCCAGAACAGGGATGATCTGTTACGATTACAGCGCTAAAAAGGTGGTTGCCATACCTGAAAAACTAAAGGAAATTCTTCAGTCCTGATTTTCGTTCCAGATCCGCCAGCTCTCTTCGGCCTGGATCAGCAACATCTCGTAGCCATTCTTGATGGCAGCGCCCGCTGCTTCTCCCTTTTGTAAAAAAACCGTTTTAGCCGGGTTATAAACCAGGTCGTACAACAAGTGGTTTTTAGAGAGAAAAGAATAAGGGATATCCGGGTATGTTTCCACTTCGGGAAATGTTCCGAGCGGGGTTGTATTAATGATGAGCGTATGAGACCGGATAACGGATTCATCCAGGTCGGCGTAAGTAAGCGAAGTTCCCGCTTGCAGTTTCCGGCTTACTACCCGGTACGGGATACCCAGTTTATGCAATACAAAACGAACCGCTTCCGCAGCGCCGCCATTACCCAGGATGAGGGCTTGCGTATGCTGTTGCTCCAGGAGGGGAAGAAGGGATCGCTCGAACCCGATCACATCGGTATTGTACCCGATCAGTTCTCCATTTTGTATGCGAATGCAATTACAGGCATCCAGGCCTTCGGGTAGTTTCTCCCTTCGGTCCAGGTATCCAAGTACGGATTTCTTGTACGGGATGGTTACGTTGAGGCCGATGAGCGAAGTTTCCAGTGAGAGGAGTTCGGGGAGTTTGCCGATGGCAGGTATCGGAAAGTTCCGGTATACGCAATCCTTTATCCCTTCTGTGGCGAACTTCCCGGTAAAGTACTTCTGTGAAAAGGAATGTTGCAATGGAAATCCGATGATCCCATATGTTTTTAACATCAGCTTTCTTTGTTGAGGTATAAGTTGAAGGTATCGCCCCGCAGGCCGATACGCATAGCTTCCAGTGGAATGACCTCATTGGGGGGAATATTACCCAGGTTTACATTACAACCGATCAGCTGGAGGAAATATAATTGCTGGGCTTTCTGCGGCGCTTCCCAGATGATCTTTTCTTCGGGTATTTGCGTAAGAATTTCCTGTACCAGGCCTTCCCGTACCTCCCCGGTTCCGCGGTAGATACCTACATTTCCCGCTTCCCGCGCCTCCGCGATCACATAAGATGAGCCTGCATCGAGTTCGGCACGCATCAATTCGATCCATTTATAAGGGGGAATAATATGCGCTGCGTCTTTACTACCGACTTCACTCAGAACAATACCCAGTTTGGCCAGTTTTTCGATATAACCGCATTTTTCAGCATGCGGTATGGTGATTGATCCATCGCTGACTTCCATATAACTCACACCGAATTCCTTGCATACACTGATGTAATCTTCGAACTGATTGCGGATAAGAAAGGCTTCGAAGAGGGTTCCGCCAAAATAGATCGGCATGTTGTAGTCCCGGTATACCTGAAGCTTCTCTTTGAGGTTGGGGGTAACATACGAAGTACCAAAACCCAGCTTTACCATGTCCACATGCGGATGCGTGGCACTCATAAAATTCTTCACTTCATCAACACTGAGTCCCTTGTCCATTACCATCGTGATTCCGTGCGTACGGGGCTTCTTATTGCGGTTGGGGATTTGAGTAAGGTTAAAGTTCATGATCAGTCGTTTAAGGACTGCAAAGATAAACTCCTATTCAATACGAATGGATTGCTTATTAAAGGGAGCGCTTCTTTTTGTGCCGGGCGATAATATCCACCACTTGCTGAAGCTGCAGAAAGGAAGGGTTTATTTCCACGAATTTTTTGACCAGCTTGGGGTTCCGGTTCATACCTGACTCAAGTTGGATGAGCGCCTCCTTGGTTTTACCAAGGGTAAAAAGAAAGGCGCTTTTATAGAAAATAAAGATGGGCTTCTTGTCGGTTTGCTCATAAGCCACGTCTGCATATTCTAATGCCTCTTCAAACATTTCGGCTTTATACAAACATTTGAGCAACTCCGACCAGCCTCCGATATTCTTGGGTCTTACCCGTACCACATTACCAAAGCAGGTAATAGCCTCCTCCAATTTATCCAATTCCATATAGCATTGCCCCATTGCCAGGTTGTATTCTGGCTGCATCCGATGGATGCGTAAGGCAATTTCAAGGTTCTTTAGGGCACTTTCCCATTGTCCCTCGTTCATGTATGTACAAGCGATCTTGTAATTCAACTGGCTATCATTTGCATTCAGGTGGCTGGCTTTGCGGTAGTTGAATCTGGCCTGTGCGTGATTACCCATTTTATCATAGCAATGGCCAATTGCCTCATAAATAACATCTTCGGGCCTGGTCAGTTCAAGCACCTTTTCAAGTACTTCAATCGCATCCCTATACCTCCTGAGCCGGATATACGCATCGCCCATATTTCTGTATGCATAGTCGAATTTTTCATCAATAGCGACTGAGTACTGATAGGCATCAATGGCTTTCTCGTATAATTTAAGCCCCTGGTAAGCCGCGGCGAGATTAAACCAGGCTAATTCGTTATAGGGAAAATCATCAATGATATGCTGGTGCAAACGGATACCTTCTTCATTTCGTCCGGTAAAATCCGTCCAGAAACAGATTTTATATAAAGCCTCTTCGTTATTCGGTTCCTGCTCAAGGATTGTTTTCAGGCAATCGAAAACCTTATCGAAATTCTCATAATCATCGTACACATCGGCCAGTTCGAACAGCAGATCGACTTTTTCCTCTCCTTCAAAGTCAGCAATAGCAGATTCCAATACTGCGGCAGCCTTTTTTTGAAGATCAAGGGCCAGGTAAGCATCCGTTTTCAGAATATAAAGATTCGCATCTTTACTATCCAATGTTTCGGCATGATCCAGAATAACCAGAGCCTCTTTATATCGCTTAAGCGCTATCAGCAAATCAGCTTTTTTGAGTAATAAAAGAGAGGAATAGGGGTATTGCTCAATTCCATATTCCGAAGCCTCCAGGGCCTGCGGAAGCTGCTCTTTCTCATCGTAATAATCTATAATACGTTCGAAGGAATCTTCTTCGAGAAATGAGTTGGTTTTTCCGGACTTTAGGTTCTCAAATTGTTGCAGGAGGGCCCTAATTTCATCGCGGTCCTGACGGGAAGGATATTTGCTCATGATTTATAGGTTATTGTAAATTAATGACATTTATATGAAATCGCAAGTTTTCATACCCTTTTTCACAAAATCGTTAAAGATGTGTAAAAAGAATGGATGAGTGGTATGGTTTTAGCAGATTATTTTCAATATATTTGTCTTGAAAAGTTGAAGCCAATGACTACAAATGCCAAAATGATACTCGGGATAGCTATACTTAGTGGTATGGCTTTGAGTGCATGGGCTGATCGGGGAATTGGCAAAAAGAATAAAGCGACCGCTTCTTTGAATATCACCAACACGGGGTCACTCAGAAATTCTATCTCCCTGAACCTAAAATCCGGCCTTAAGTATACTGGTAGTTTAATCAGTGGACAGCAAAGTGATGGAAAAACAGTTCTCAAAAACACCCTGCTAACCTATAAAAAAGGGAATACTGTTTACATTATACCACAAAAACAGGTAATGGCTGTTCCTGAAATCTCCCAAGGATATACCGGAATGAAATTAATCATTAAGCCTCATTAAGAAATCATTTCTTTCATTTACTCGCCCCCTTTTTCAATTGCTGATTTTCCTCGTATGTCATTACTCTGTATCCCGAATTCGGGAAATCGAATTGTGAAACCTGCACAGGTTCATAAGACGTTTTAACAAGGCTGTACTTGAATTTTGTCTTCCCCGACTCAATTTCGTATTCAATAGGCAATCCCGGCAAACTCGCAAAGGTTGGATCGTATTCCTTATTTCCAGGTAACCATTCAGGGGTATAATACACTACGAAGGATTTCCCATCGGCAGATTTTGCTATGGCTTTTTTGGTAGTATAGTTTCCTATTACTTTGGTTTCAGCAGTCAGCTCGAACTTAATATTGCTATTCAGTTTGCACTTATCCTTCCAATTTTCACGGGTAAGGGTAATCATTAACTTTTGACCACTGAATTCCTTTAAGATTACAGCTTTATCCGATTTTGAATTGAAAATGGTGACTTCCCTACCTAAGGTACTTACCATATCCGTTCTGCAATTGTTACCCTTGAGGTATATTGTATTCGTTGCCGTACTTACCGAGTTCCCTGACACAATTTCAACGTTGTAAATTAATGTACCCTCAGAAAGCATTTTTTGCCCTTGCCCCTTTACAGCATTGAGAAAGGATGCAATGAGGATCAAAAAAAAACTGGCTTTTTTCATTTTTTATATTTGGGATAAAGGTAATAAAATCCTATGCCAACCTTCGTTCCAGCATAAAAAAACTGCACCGGATATGATCCGATGCAGTTTATCGATATAGTTCAAATTCATCCTACTTTCCAGTCTTCTTCATTTCCTGTAGTTTTTTCTGTGTCTCCTGCATTGCTTGTAGGCGTTCCTGGAATTTATTTGGTTTTACCGGCTTCTTACGGTTTTCCTCAATTTGCGCCAGTATTTTCTCATGGTTAATAATATACTTCTGAATAATTATCTGAAGTATCAATGTGATCGTGTTTGAAACTGTATAATACCAGGTAAGCGCCGAAGGCAAATTGTTGAATATTCCAAGCAGCAGAATCGGGAAAATATAGGGCATATACTTCATTACAGGATTTGTATTATCCTGCATACTGCTCATGCTGTATATGGAAATGATTAAGCTCGTGAGGGTAGCGGTAATGGTGAACAAACTAATATGATCACCATAAAGAGTACTAAGCAGCGGAACATGTCCAAATGTCCAGATGGAATCGTACGCAGCAAGATCTTTTGCCCACAGAAAACTTTCACCCCGCAGAGAGATATTCGACTGGAAGAAATAATAGAGAGACATAAATATAGGTATCTGCAATAGTGCCGGAAGACATCCCCCCAATGGGCTAACCCCGGCCGACTTCCACAATTTCATCTGCTCCATCCCAAATCCCTGCTGATCGAGCTGGCCTGTCTTACTATCCGAAAACTTGGCCTTTAACAGGTCTACTTCGGGTTTTAAGGCTTTCATTTTAGCTCCGCTCAGGTAACTTTTATATAAGATAGGAGATGTAATCAATCGTATAATCAATGTAAGAATGAGAATTACAATGCCCATACTGGCGATGTGTTCCCGCAAGAAATCAAAAATGGGTAATAGAAAATACCGGTTGATATATTTTACAAAAGCGAATATTCCGCTTCCGTATGGTACAATATTCTCCATCTTATTATTGTACTTACTCAATACGTTATAATCACTCGGGCCATAATACAACTGGAGAGGTATCTCGGTAACGGCTCCTCCAGATATAGCAATACGGCAACTTGCCGTCGTTTGAGCCACAATTTTCAGGGAATCCGCTGGGACCGTCCATTTCACAATGGCACTTTGCATTTTATTTTTCGCTACGATCGCCGACACGAAGAATTGTTGCTTGACGGCCAGCCAGTCAACCGGTTTCTCGAAGTTCTTATCGTCTCCCGAGCCCAGGTTTTCGAAATCGTAGTTTCCGTTTTCGAGGTAGCAGATATGTGTCTGCATACGTTCGTAATGAAGATCATTCTCAGCCTTATCTGTTTCTGTCTGCCAGAAGAGGTTCATGGCATTATTTGTAAACAGTTTATCGGCTCCGCTCACGGATATTTTCAGGTCGAGCATATAACTCCCCGGCGCCAAAGAATAGGTGTGCACAAGTTGTTTACCTGTGGTATCCTGCAGTGTGTAGGAAATACTTCCCGATTTATCGGCATTGTTTTGCTTACCGGATATACTGAAAAGGATATTCCCGGTTTCAAGCGCTCCGTTATCTTTCGCATTGAAGGTATACGACAATTTATTAAAGCCTCCTTTTCCAAGAACTACCGGTTTTCCCTCCGCATTCCTGAAGTTTTTCAATTCAACCTGTTTAGGCTGCCCCCCCTTACTCGTCAAAACAACCCTGACCAGTTCATTTTCCAGTGTATCAAAGCGCTCGACACCGGAGGAATCAGTAATAAAAGCACCCGGAAGCTGTTGTTTACGTTTTTCGAGAGAATCCAGTTTGGGCGCATCCGCCTTTCGTGAAATACTATCTGCCTTTGCTTTTACCGCAGCAATGGAATCCTCCACCCGTTTCTGCTCAGCCAGGTAAGCCTGGTTGCTTCTGCTGTTGATAACAAACATAGCTATCAAAAGCGCTCCTATCAGTACAAAGCCAATGACCGTATTTCTATCCATTCCCATGGTGATGCTGTTTTAGGCTGGCAAAGGTAATTAAAGTTTCATGGCCTTACCAGCCGGTGAAAAAAAAGCCTTCCCGGTAAGGAAGGCTTACTATCAATGAAATAACATGGTTCCCTATTTTTTCTCTGCTGGGGCCGCTGCGGCGGCTGCAGGAGTTTCTGTTTTCGCTCCCCCTGCTGCCTCTTCCTGTTTCAACTGACGTGTCATCGTTACAGAAGCTACCGGGATACGGGGAGAGTTCAATATCTCCATATTTTCCGCAACCACATCTTCCACGCGGATGTTATTATTCAGTTCAAGTTTATCGATATTCACCTCGATGCTTTCCCTCAGGTATTTCGGAAGTGTTTTTACCTTGAGAGTCTTCATCTTTGTTACCAGCTTACCACCGGCTTTTACGCCCGCTGGAGTACCCACAAATTTGATCGGCAAAGTTGCGATCACTTTTTTGTCATCTACCAGTTCGAGGAAATCTACATGCAGTAGCTCATCGGTTACTTTGTGAAACTGCAGATCTTTTAGGATACAGCGGTAGGTATTGCCGTCCACCTTTACTTCTGCCAGAATGAATTCCGGTGTGTAAACGATGTCTCTGAATGCTGCAGCAGGAGCATGGAAATTAATTTCTTTTGAGCCACCATAAATTACACCCGGCACAGATTGCTGAGAGCGAAGTTGGCGGGCGGCTTTCTTCCCGCTGTCGGTCCTCAGTTGGCCTTCGATTGTAATTGCTTTCATTTTTTTGGTTTTTGTGAGGCGCAAAGGTAACGGAAAACCTCCAAGGGCCAAAGGAAAAATCCGGAGAAAATAGTCAGAATCCCGATAAGAGCTTACTTTTTATTCTCCATCCTGCTTCGCATAAAAAGACTATTTATACTTTTGTTTTCAAAAGCATTACGTATAGTAACTGCAAATAATTCATCGGTGGATATCACTTTTATCTTTGTGCACTCACCCCGCAAGGGAATGGTATCGCACACAACCAATTCTGAAAGAACACTATTTTCAATGTTTTTATACGCGTTTCCGCTCAAAACAGGGTGCGTGCACATGGCCCGTACGCTGCGGGCTCCGTTCTCCATCATCAGCGCCGCACTTTTTGCGAGGGTGCCGCCGGTATCACAGATATCATCGATTAAGACTACATCCCGGTTCGTCACATCCCCAATAACAACCATACTGGCAATTTCATTAGCTCTTTTGCGGTGCTTGTCGCATATTACCATTTCACACTCAAAATAGGTGGCGATCTCACGTATACGATTTGCGCTACCTACATCCGGAGCGGCAAAAGTAAGGTTAGGGAGTTTCAGGCTTTCTATATAGGGAATGAATATGGCGGATGAGTCGAGATGATCTACGGGTATATCAAAATAGCCCTGTATCTGTGGCGCATGCAGATCCATGGTAATCACCCGATCTGCACCGGCAGCGGTAAGCATATTGGCAACCAGCTTGGATCCAATCGAGACCCGGGGCCTGTCTTTGCGATCCTGCCGTGCCAGACCATAGTACGGTATCACAGCAATCACTTTGTAAGCCGAAGCACGCTTGGCGGCATCGATCATCAGCAACAGTTCCATGAGGTTATCGGAAGGCGCATATGTGCTTTGGATGAGGAAGACGAAACGTCCCCGGATGCTTTCTTTGAACTCTACATATATCTCACCGTCACTGAATCGTTGGATATTAACTTTTCCCAGAGGTTCTCCGAACTTTTTCGCAATTTTTTCCGCTAAATACTGCGAGCCGGTACCGGAAAAAATCTTTGCATTTGATTCCATAGAATGTTACATTGAAAAGATAGAGATGTACTTCGCTGCGAAAGTATCATTTATTTAGATGATTTATGGAAGCTTTCATGGAAAATGTCAACAACACATCCACATCAATAAAAAAATGGGCTACCGGCGACAGGCCACGGGAAAAACTCCTGGATAAGGGTGCTGAAACGCTCAGTGATGCTGAACTTATAGCAATACTTCTTAATAATGGCACGAAATCGAAGAGTGCGGTTGAATTGGCCAGGGACCTGCTATCCGCTTGTAATAACAGTCTTCATGACTTAGGAAAGCGAAGCCTGGCCGACCTGAAAAAGATCAAGGGTATTGGTACCGCCAAATCCGTATCAATTATTGCTGCCCTTGAACTTGGCCGGCGCAGGGAGGGCTTATTGCCCGCGGGTAAAACGGTAGTCCGCTCCAGTGGTGAAATTGCCGGCTATCTTAAATCAACACTCCGGGATCTCTCTTACGAAGTATTCGCCGTAATCTATCTTAACAGATCGAATAAGATACTACGCTTCGAGATCATCAGCCGTGGTGGCATCACCGGTACGGTTGCAGATCCCCGGGTGATTCTTAAAAGAGCCCTGGAGGAAGGCGCTACCTCTATCATTCTCTGTCACAATCATCCTTCCGGGGGGCTTCGGCCAAGCCTGGCTGATGAAGAACTCACCCGTAAGATAATACACGCGGCCGCCTATATTGATATCCGGGTGATCGATCACATAATCGTGAGCGATGAAGGTTATTACAGTTTTGCAGATGACGGGATCCTGTAAAAGGTTTCCCCGCAAACAACTCAAGCCTGGGCGGCAGGCCCGCCAAAATTAAACGGCACTTCTACCGCTTCCATATCCTGTATGGTGCCGTTGGCAGCTTCAAATTTCTTCACATTATCCACCATGGCCTTCATGAAGCGCTTTGCATGGAAAGGGGTCAATATGATACGGCTTTTTACTTTGCTTTTGGGTGTGCCCGGCATGACGTTTACGAAATCAATCACAAACTCCGCGTGGCTGTGCGTTATAATTGCGAGGTTCGCATAGGCTCCTTCGGAAACCTCTTCCGAAATCTCAATATTGATCTGGTTGGGCTGATCGGCTTGATTACTCATATTGTTGTCGTTTTGTACAAAGGTAAAAAACAAAGAGCCTCAATCGAGGCTCTTTGTTTATATGATCAGTTGTCACTGAAATTATTATCTCGGGCCAACATATTTCCAAGTCTCATCAAAATAAGTTCTGATGCTTGGGGGAGTAGGTACTGCACTGGGTTGAACTAACCAGTGTTTAATCTTAATGTCTTTATTTCCCTGTACAGCATTTACGCCGGAAGGATCCAGTACAGCCCTGCGGGTATTGCTTGAAGAGTAATTTGGTGGTCCGCTACCGCCTGAAGTAGGTTGTCCGAGTGAAGGAGGCATTGTGGGATCACCATAATAGTTATAGATCTCACTGATCGCGTTTGTAGCAGGGTTGAAGATGATCACGATGCCATAACCACCATAATATGTACCAGAACCTGCATTAGAGAAGATATAGCCAACACCACCACCATTGAGGTCATCGTTCATCACCACACATTTGGTTGCTCCGGTGGTGATCAGTGAATATTGCTGATCATCATCAAGGCGTGTGAAAGCCGCATTGGTAACATCCAGGAAAGTGTTTGTTTTAACATTGCTGTAAACTCCATCCCAGTTATTTTTAGCGCCGATTTCAACCACCACCGCTTTTTGGGTAGAGATCACGCCACCTGCATCCGCAGTGGTGATGGTAAAACCAAGACCATACAATGAACTTGGATTCATCAGCGTAGCGTTCGGAATCGTTACATATATCTCTTTTGAGAACTCACCTGGTTTAAAAGTGAAAGTGATAGTACCGCCCTGGCCACCGGTTTTTACGCCGTCCATCTGCAGGGTATACCAAGCGGTAGGCATTTGAATATAACCCGGGTTAGCAGCACGTACAGCCGCCGTATCGTCTTTTACAGTAACGATCATAGTCTTGTTCAATTCCGTTTCGTTCGGAATATCGCGGCGAAGTTCTACAGCCAGTACTGTGCTGGGAAAAGGTACAAAGTCAACCGGCTTTTTAACAATGCTGGCCGGCGTACCTCCATTGATGATCTTTACCAGGGTTTGCCCTGCATCACCCATTGGCGAGGCCAATTTGTCTTTTTTACAGGCACTGAACACTAAAGCTCCTACAGCGAGGATGGCTATGTGCCTTGCGAATTTTACATATTTCATGTTTAGTGATTTTGTGTGTTGTTTACAAAATTTATGAAGAACCACCAGGGAAAACACCTGGTGGCTCATGATCATCATTATGGTTTATCCCACCATACGCGGCCATCCTGTGTATCACCACCGGTGATACGGGCAGCAGCAGCTTTTGTTTGCTCGTTGTTAAGGCTGTAGTCATTAACACCGTAAACATAGCGGCGTGGGATCTGTTTGCCTGCATTGGTAGCGAAACGGGTTCCTTTCAGATTCGGAACACCGGTCCGGCGCCATTCTGCCCAACCTTCGTTACCGTTCGGATAAGCAGATATCCAACGTTGAAGAGCGATACGGGCCAGTTTATTCGGCGTGGCGGCATCCTGTACATTATTATCAGCTGCACGGAACTGATCATAAGGAGCTGTGCCTGCACCTACATTGCTTGGAACGCCAGCGCCGCTTTGGTAGTTAGCCGGGCCGCTCAGGTATCCTGCGGGCAGGGTAACACCCCATTGTTCGAAAGAAGCGGCAATTGCAGCGTTATAATCAGCTTCGGCACTTGAAGGACCTGTGATCCATCCCCTTTCATAAGCTTCAGCCCTTGCCAGAAGAACGGTAGCAGCCGGTAAAATAAATGTAGGCGAATTATCAGCCCTCATACTGGCAGCCAGTACGCGGGATTGCCCGTTACCTACGCTGTTAGAGAATGAAACGGCCAGGTCCCTGGTCAAACCATACGGGAAAGTAACATTGTTTGTACCATATTTAGACTGACGTGTATCGCCCAAACCATTGAGCACATCACCCAGGGTTTTGCTTTCTGCATAGTCGTCACGTGCTTCGTATGTTGCAAACCAGGGATTTTTAAAGAACCCGCCCGGGAAATTCAGCGTGAAGTTATCCGCGTTTGAAGTGATCAAACCACCGGGTGCATTTACAGCTTCAGCAGCGGCTACCGCAGCTTTGCCGCCAGCGGCCGGGTATACCTTGGTAAGACGCATAGCCATTACAAGGCGAAGGCTGTTGGCAAATTTCGTCCATTTAGCCATATCGCCGTTGTACATGATATCACCTTTGATCGGAGCACCTATATCGAAACCGGCAGCGGCCTGCTTCAGTTCCTTGATCATGTCGAAGTAAATATCCTCCTGCAGATCGTATTTGGGCGTGAAGTTACCAGCACCTTTCAGCGCTTCGCTATACGGGATATCACCCCACCTGTCGGTATTTTGCCAGTGCAGGTATGCCTTCAATATACGGGCGATACCGATCTGGTTGTTGTTTGAACCGTAGGCAGAGGCTGCACCCGGGTTGCTGTTGTTATAATCAATAATGGTTTGCAGATCCTGCAATGGGCCTGAATAAGTACCTCCCATTTCCAGTTGCGGCAAAGCATACAGGGAAACGTCGGTGTACTGGTTCTCGGAAACATACTGTGCATATGTCACGGTACGTGTGTTGGTTCCGAAACCACCCAATTGAGACAGTACGTTCGTCAGCAACGCGGAAGGAATCGGATTCGAGATACCGTTCGGGTTGTTATTCGTATCCCCGAACTGGTCTATTTTGGCGCACCCGGCTCCCGCAATCGCCAGGGCGAAGAGGGAGGCTGATGCCAATGTTTTAAAAGACTTATTTCTCATTGTATATAAGTTTTAAGGTGATTATGAATTAGAAACCAAGTTTTAAGTTCACACCAAATGACCTGGTTCCGGGAAGCTGACCATCTTCACCATAAGGATTGCTGATCTCTGACGGATCGAAGCCCCTTGTTTTGCTGTAGATCAGCCATGGGTTACGGGATACAACAGAGAATACGGCGGTACGAACGTATTTACCGATTCCGAGCTTATCCACCGGAATTTTGTAACCGATGCTTAATTCCCTCAACTTAACGAATGTCAGATCATATATGCTATTCTCAGAGATGTTGTTTGACCTGAATTGGTGGAAATAAGTCTGAGCGTCTACATAGTAGTCAACGTCTTTACCCGTAGCGTCCACACCAAATACGTGTACACCACCACCGTCAGCAACCGGATCACGAACAGGAATACCCCTGTCGTTCAGTTCAGCTGTACGTGCTGTCAGACCAGAGAATGTACCCCAGAAGTCGGACAGAGAGAAGAATTTACCACCATAAGAGTAGTCGATATTAACATTGATGGTGAAGTTCTTGAACATCGTAAAGCTATTCTGAATACCACCAGTGTATTGCGGAAGAACAGAACCGAATTTAGTATCAGCCTGGCGGATATACAAACCAGCGCTTGTTAACTGCGGTTTACCGTTGATCTTGGTGATACCACCACCGAACATCTGGCCCCAGGGCTGTCCGATTTCGTTCACCGCGTAAGCAGATGAAGTACCAGAGAATGCACCGGTAGATATTGCCAGCCTGTTGATACCAGGATAGATACTTACTACTTCATTCTTGGTCAGGTAACCCCATGTTCCGGTGATTTCCCACTCAAGATTCTTTGAAACGATCGGTTTCAGGAAAGCGGTAGCTTCCCAACCTTTTTTAGCAACCTCACCCGCGTTTACAGATACAGCGCCGTAACCGGTTTGTGCAGCTACGTTTACGTTAACCGGGAAGTCTTTGTTGGTACGATCCCAGTAAGTAACGTTGAAACCGAAACGGTTTTTCCAGAAACGCATTTCAAGACCGATTTCTTTTTCTACGTTGGTAGCACCTTGCAGCGCAGGATCAACAAGGCTGTTTGGTACAGTAGTAAGGAAGTTACCTCCCCACTGGTTAACACCGATTGTATAAGTAGGGTTAAGCTGGAAGATACCCAGTGTGTTCAGGCTTTGGCCGATAGAACCACGGAGTTTACCGTATGTAATGAACGGAATGAATTTTCTGGTCAGGTCGCTGAACACGAATGAAAGGGCGCCTGATTTAGAATCGATCGCGTGTCCTTGCGGTTCAGTTGACGTATAGTCCCTGCGGTAAGAACCTTCCACGAACAGGAAGTTACGGTAACCGATATCTGCACGGATGAACAATCCACGACGGGTAAATGCCTGGCGTGTATTTCCGTAGTTGATCGCAGACCTTGAGTTAGAAAGCGCATACAGACCTGGAGCGCTGAGACCGTCCATGGTGTTCGCATTGATACCGCGGAAGCTGGTCTTCAAGATATCAAAACCAGCGTTGGCGTTGATCTGGAAGCTCTTGATCTTTTTACCATAGGTGATCAGACCTTCATAGTTCTGACGATCACTGAAAGTGTTGGTAGTACCATAAGCGGCCCGGGCATTCCCCTGGTAAGGGTTGAATGACATCTGGTTAGCACTGGCTTCCAGTTCGCTCTTGTAAATGGTTTCGCTGTTTGTAGTCAACTGCTGCTTACGGTAGGTTAACCTAACTTTCAGATCGTTGGTAACTTTATAAGTAAGAGATACATCACCAAATACGCGATCCCTGCGGTTATCGTTACGGACATAATCGAAATACTGATAGAAGTTGTACCAGTAGTTACCACCATAGAATTTAGCAGGCGCCGCAGCTGAATAACCATCGGGGTTACCGTGGTTCCAGCTGGAAAGAATACCTTCAGCGCTCTTCAGGTTCCGCAGTTCTTTCATTTTACCCATATCAATATTACGATGGAACCAGGAACCGAATGAACCGGTTGTTTGGTTCGAATAACCGTCGTCGCTTTCTGTATTCCTGTTCTCTGCAATATAGTTCACGTTGGCAGCAAGTGTCCAGCGAGTGCTCAGATCGGCAGAGAAATTAGCGTTAAAAGTGTGACGTTTCAGGTATTCTGTTGGCGTGATACCTTTAATATCCAGGTTGGTGTAAGAAGCCCTGAAACTCAGGTTATCGGTAGCTTTCGCAAAGCTGATATTGTTTGTCTTTGTTACACCGGTTTCCCAGAAATCACGAACGTTGGTAGGCTGCGCAGTGAGTTTTGCAGTTTTGAAAGCGTACTCACTATTAGGATACCATGCATACCAGGGAATGTATTCCTGTCCGGCGATACGGGGACCCCAGCTGGCGTCATCCGTATAATCGTGATAATATTTTCCGTCGAGCGCTTTCCATGCTTCTGGTTGACCAGCCTTCCACTTATACAGATAGAAGTCACCAGATGCGCCACCCGCGTATGAGTTTTGGTAATCAGGAACGATATAAACTTTATCGAACTGAACACCTGTGTTCAATTCAAGTCCGATTCCTTTTGCACCTTTCTTGGCTTTTTTCAGGGTGATTACAATCGCACCGTTGGCACCATCAGGGCCGAACAGGGCAGCTGCGGCAGGACCCTGGAGAATTGAATAATCTTCAACATCGTCGGGGTTGATATCCGCACCGCTGGGCATGATCGTACCATCTACCACGTAGAGGGCTCCACCACCTACACCAAGGCCGTTCTCACCACGAAGACGAACCGTTGTTTCAGCACCCAGTTTTGCTACTGACTGACTACGTACCTGCGCACCTGCTACTTTACCAGCAAGGGCGTTGTTCACGTTGGTCTGACGAATGGTATTAACCTGGTCGCCTGTCAATTGCTGAACACTGGAACCTGTACTCCGGGCGGCACGCTTGATACCGAAAGCGCTGGTAACAACCACCTCTTTCAGATCCGTTCCGCTTTTTTCGAGGATTGTATTCAAAACGGTTTGCGTTCCAACAGGAACCTCAGCTTCTTTAAAGCTTGCGCCGGAAATAAGCAGTACTGCTCCCGGATTCACTCGGATAGAGTAAGAACCGTTTGCATCAGCAGAAAGACCCGCAGTAGAGCCTTTGATCTTGATGGTTGCAAACGACACCGGGTTACCGTCTGCATCAGTAACCTTACCGGTCACCACCCGGCTCTGGGCAAATGCTAACACTCCGCAGAGCATGAGCATTGTAAACAGTGTTAAAAATCTTCTCATGTGCATTTAGATTGAGTTTAATGATGTGTAAAAATAAGGATATTTTCTTAACGTCAAAATAATGTTAAATTAAATACCCTTCCTGGGTCATCTTCCTTATAGGACAACGACATATGCCGATCTGCTGCACAAACTATAAAAAATGTTAAAGGCGGTACTGAACCTGCACCCGAACCTCCGAACGCCTGTTTCCCGGGATCTGATCTAGCCCACTCCCGATAAAGGTTTCATCACGATACAGGGTTTGCGACCATCGTAGCCAGGTTTTCCATCTCGGGGATATATCATAAGCCATATTTATATAATATCTATACCCTTTATTATAAAATGCGGGAACCGAATAATTGTAAAGAACATCGTTTTCGTAGGCATATATCCGGCTATCGTAACTACCCGTTTCGAAGTACTGTAACCGGAGGTTTCCGGAGAGTCGTTTTTGGCTATTTCCGAAGAGCAGATCGAGGTACCACAAAAAGCCCTCATCCCTTACCTTCCCCCGCCCTTGCAACCGGGTCGTTTCAATCCTTGCCCGTACCGCCAGGCTCCTCCCCATCCAACATACCAGGTGTAGCCGAAAATTCTTTCTTGATTCCGTTAAAATCCAGTTGGATACTGCATTTACTTCGTTGCTGTTACCGGGCTTGTTATCAACCCGGTACCGGGCATAAAGCTCTACCCGCCGTGGAAGTACATAACTCAATTGAACGAAGGCCTCTGATCCTCCCGATGGCGCATCCACCTGGTATTTCAGCCAGGGAAACCGGAACAGGTCGATGTAGGCATCCAGCCGGATACGCGGACCAGGCCTGATCACCGTTCCTATATATAACCCCCGCTCATTTCCGGGATTGGTATTTTCTGTAAATGCCGACGCATGTATGGTTTGATAGGCTGGAGGCATGGTTCGATACAGAACCGCCAGGTCTACCGACGGCGAAACCGATGCGATCAACCCAGCCAATAGCGCACCTGTAAACCTTCGATCTGCGGCAACCTCGCCGAAAAGATGGATGTTCCGGAAACTGTAGCTGTAATCGATGCTGTAATAGCCAAACCTGGTCCCGGTCAGCTGAAACCTGTTATAGGGTTCGGGAGCCTTACGTAGTGGTGAACCGAATAGGTGATGCACCGTATTCAACGCAATTTGAAGTTGCTCATACCTGTATGACAAGACAGCGCCCCAGGAAATTTGCGTTTGCACTCCTTTATCGGCCAATTCCGAATTCGTGCGGTGAAGCCCGGAGGTTTGGAGCGATGTTACATAATCATCCACACCCGCAGTACTGTCCGCAGCAAGATTGGCATCCAGCTTTCGCGAAGAGCCGAACAACGTTGCCTGCCAGTTTCGCCTGGCAAGGGTTACAGCGGCACCCCGGTAGAAATTGCTTTCGCCGGCAGAATGATAAGCCCGCAGCACCGCCGATTCCCGTTTTATCTTCACGGCATCCGCGTTCTTCTTAAATGCCAGGCTTTGCCATTGAATCAGGCCCTGCCCCATATTCACGGTGAAGTCGCCCAACGCAACCGCTTTCGCCAGGCCTGCATTTCTAATAAACAGGTGGAATGCGTAGAAATCAAACCCGCTTTTCTGACCGCCCCGGAAGAATTGCTCACCCGGGTCCTTTTCAGCCACCAAGCCATATTGAAGCAGGTTCTTGTAGTCGTACCGGTATCGCAGAAAATATTTTTGCGGCGAACCCCGGTAATAATTGATGGCGCCCGAATCGGGCCTGTATCCCGCTGATTGTTCCAGCACCTGTGATACCCGAAACAGGATATGATGGTCGCCATTCCGAAGACGGCTTGCCAGGTTTTTTTTCAAACCCTGCTCCGAACCTGTTTTCACATAAGGCCGGATCCGGCGTATCGTATATATATCCCAACCCGGCACCGCCTGCAATTCCAGCACATCAACCAGTTTACCCAGCATGCTCCTGTATTTAATGAAATGCTGGATCTGCAGCGGCGAAAGCAGCATCAGCGCCGCCAACTCTGTTTCATCGGCATTGTTCAGATCCAACGGATCACGCCGGTATTGTTCCAGTTGCTGCATAAGCTGATCGTCATCTGCTTCCGATTCCGTACGCTCGGGTGTTGCATTTTCCAACTGTTGTTCGAGTATTGCATGGGGCGACTGCACCCCTTGCCCATGTATTGAACCATAACACAACAACCAAGAGATGGCTATGAAGAAAAACTTCATCATGCTTGCTTCTTTTTACGTTGTGCAATAAGCAGGATACCGGGCGAAAAGCCCAATTGCGGATGGTAGGATACAGAGATATCAAGTCTGAACAATTTCCAGCTTATACCAGCCCCCGCATACAGCAGGGTTGTTTCCGAAACAAATCCCGCACGCAAAAAAAACTGCTGGGCGAAGCGATACTGAAATCCGGCGATCGCGTTTACCGGCTTGTCTTCCTCCTTTACAATTTCCGCACTGATGAAAAACTGTTCCGAAGCGTCGAACCCCAAACCGATCTTATAGGCCGATGCCAGCTTTTCATGCTTCAACAGCGGCGACGTGGATTTACCCAATCGGCCACCAACCGGGTTGTACACATGCACCCCCAGATTCCATTTATCGATCGGGTGCAACAGGATACCAGCTTCCACGGTAACCGTGGAAGCGCCGCTATAAGCCGGAACCCGGTATCCATAATAAGTAAACTGAATGCCCAGGTCCAGCAATGACCCCAACCTGCGGGCGTAGGCAAGTCCGACCCTGCTTTCATTAAAATGGGCGAAACCCGCATACTGCAGCACCAGGCCGGCATTACCCAACCGGGTAGGTACAGCGATACCCATCGTGTAGGAACTGTTTTCTTTCAACATGAATCTTCGTTCACCATAAATACCCAACCCTGCCTGCCTGAGCTGCGCCAGGGCCGCCTGGTTACCGGTAAACGACAAGGGATCATGCTGCACCAAACTATAAGCCGACAAGCCGGCATACGGTTGTGCCAGCGGGTACCGCACCGATTGTGCATACAATGAAGAAACATCACACAGGATCAAAAGAAGAAAGAAAAGCGTTTTCATGAGGAAGGTATTAACCCGCTCAAAATAATCAGCGCTGTTGCGCATGCAAGGAGAAAATCAACCGGGAGTTGCGTATTTTTGCCCCATGCAACTATTAGATGGTAAACTTGTTTCCCGCTCCGTTAAAGAGAAAGTAAAAGACAAAACCGACCTGCTTAAAAAAGAAGGCAAAAAAACACCGCACCTCGCCGCCATCCTGGTTGGCAACAACGGCGCCAGCGAAACCTATGTAGCCAGCAAGGTAAAGAGTTGTGAAGAAGTGGGATTCAAAAGCAGCCTCCTGCGTTTTGAAGAAACGATCTCCGAACAGGAACTCATCAACGCCATTGAAAAACTGAATAACGACGAAGATGTAGACGGCATCCTTGTTCAGCTTCCGCTTCCCAAACAGATCAACGAAGAAACCATCATCAATATCATTCACCCGGATAAGGACGTGGATGGCTTTCATCCTGTAAGCATCGGCAAGATGGTGCAGGGTTTACCCACCTTCATCCCCGCCACCCCGTACGGCATCCTGCTCATGCTGGAACATTATAAGATCGAAACAGCCGGCAAGCACGCCGTGGTGATCGGCCGCAGCAATATCGTTGGCAGGCCCATCAGTATTTTATTAAGCCGCAACAGCTACCCGGGCAATTGCACGGTAACGGTTTGTCACAGCAAAACATCGAACCTGAAAGAGATCTGCCTGCAGGCGGATATCATCGTTGCCGCCCTGGGCATTCCCGAATTTTTAAAAGCCGATATGGTAAAAGAAAACGCCGTGGTGGTTGATGTGGGCATCACCCGTGTTGCCGATGCATCCAAAAAATCAGGCTTCGCCATCAAGGGCGATGTTGATTTTGCCGGCGTGGCTCCCAAATGCAGTTACATTACCCCGGTACCCGGTGGGGTGGGGTTGATGACCATCGCCGCCCTGCTCATGAACACGCTGATGGCCTGCGAAACCAAATACAAGAAACAGGCGTAGCCGAACACCGCAATCATGCAAACAACCGCAACAGGCTCTGCCGCCTTTCCCGTGATGGAACATTTCTACACCCTGCAGGGCGAGGGTTTCCACCAGGGACGTGCCGCTTATTTCATCCGCCTCGGTGGATGCGATGTGGGATGCGTGTGGTGCGATGTGAAGGAAAGCTGGGATGCCTCGGATCATCCCCGGATGACCATCGATGAATTGGTTGCAGCGGTTGAACAAACACCGGCCAAACTCGTTGTGATCACAGGCGGCGAACCGCTCATGCACAACCTGGACTCACTTACCACCGCGTTACAGCAAAAAGGTTACGAAACCAATATTGAAACATCCGGCGCTCACCCGCTCAGCGGCTCCTGGAACTGGATCTGCCTCTCACCAAAAAAATTCAAAGCGCCGCTGCCCGGGATACTGCCGCATGCGAACGAATTGAAAGTTGTTGTCTATAACCGGTCGGATTTCGACTGGGCCGAACAATACGCGGCGCTTGTTTCCCCATCCTGCAAACTGTACCTGCAGCCCGAATGGGATAAGGCAGACCAGGTAACACCGCTGATCATCGGGTACATCAAGGAGCATCCGGAATGGGAATTATCCCTGCAGCTGCACAAATACATCAACGTGCCATAAAAGGATTGTTATAAAAGCCACCGCAGAATAAATCCGCTGTCATTTCGTTTTACCTTCACGTACTGAATTTCTACTGATGCAAAACAAGGCTTCGCATATTTTTCTCCGGCTTCTTCTTTCCGTTTTCACGCTTTCGTTTTCCTGCTTCGTTGCACCCGCGCAGTGGTACGATCCCGATAAGGTAAATCCCAAAGCCGGTGAACTCTACGGCAAAGCGTATGAAGAAGCGACATCGCATAACTACGCGGAAGCGATCCGCCTCCTGGATGACGCACTGAAACTGGAACCGAAATTCGTGGACGTATTTCTTTCCCGCGCCGGCATCCGGGCCGACATGAAAAATTATTCCGCTTCGGTGCAGGATTTCGAGACCGCCCTGGGCATGGATTCCGTTTACTCGAAAACATACCTGCTTCCCTATTCCATCTCCCTGGCTGGTACCGGCAGGTTTCAGCAGGCATTAAACGCGGTGAACGAATTCCTCGCCAACCCGAAACTCAACATACAGAGCGTAAACGCGGGTAAATACCGCAGATCCACCTACCAGTTTGCGCTTGACTACGAAAAAAAACATCCCGCCGCCCATTATATTTTTTCGCCGCGGAACGCCGGTGACGGCATCAACACCACAGCGCTCGAATATTTTCCCTCGCTTACGATCGACGGACAAAAAATGATCTTCAACCGCCGGGTAGACAACGACGAAGATTTTTACGAAAGCAACCGGGTGAATGGTGTATGGAGTGAAGCGGCCCTGCTCGGCGGAAAAGTAAATACGAACCTGAACGAAGGCGCACAGAATATTTCGCAGGACGGGCAATGGCTTGTATTCACCGGCTGCAATTATCCCGAAGGCGCCGGAAGTTGCGATCTCTATTTTTCGGTTCGCACCAACAACGGCTGGAGTGAAGCGAAGAACCTCGGCGCACCGGTCAATACCGAAGCCTGGGAATCGACGCCATCGCTTTCGCCCGACAAACGCGATCTCTATTTCTCCAGCAACCGGCCCGGTGGTTTTGGTGGAAAAGACATCTGGGTATCGCACCGCCTGCCCAATGGCAAATGGAGCATTCCCGAAAATCTCGGCGAAGCCGTGAATACCAGCGGCGACGAAAGCTGCCCGTTCATGCACGCCGATAATCAAACGCTTTACTTCAACAGCAACGGGCACCCGGGTTATGGCATGACCGATCTGTTCTTCAGCAAGAAAGTGAACGACAGCAGCTGGACCATGGCCGAAAACCTCGGCTACCCGATCAACAGCATCGACGACGAAGGATCGCTGATCGTGGCCGCGGATGGAAAAACCGCTTACTACGCCAGCGATGGAAAAGATACCCGTGGCGGACTGGACATATACAGTTTCGAATTGCGGGATGATATACGCCCGCTGAAAACACTCTGGGTAAAAGGAAAGGTATTCAACAAGAAAACAACCGAAGGACTTCCCTCCGCCGTTGAATTGCTCGACCTCAAAAACGGGAACCTGCTCAGCAGGATCCAAACAGATGAGGAAGGCAATTACCTCGCTACATTGCCCGTGGGTACCGACTACCTCTTCAATGTAAACCGAAAAGGTTTCCTGTTTTATTCAGACCGTTTCTCACTGCTCGATAAGAACATCGATTCCATTTTTACTGTGGATATTCCCTTGCAGCCGATCGAAAAAGGAGCCAGCATCGTACTCAAAAATATTTTCTTCGAAACCAATCAATACAACCTGCAACCCGAGTCGATGACCGAACTGAACAAAGTGGTTGCCTTGCTGAACGATAACCCCAACCTGAAGATCCAGATCGACGGGCACACCGATAATGTAGGACAGTCCAACAACAACCTGCTGCTTTCCGAAAACCGGGCGAAAGCCGTTGTGGGTTACCTGCTCGGCAAAGGCATCAGTAATCAACGACTCAGTTATAAAGGATTTGGTTCGACAAAACCGGTGGCCGATAACGCAACTGAAAAAGGGAAAAGCCTCAACCGGCGAACAGAACTTTCGGTAACCGGCAACTGATCCTTTCACTACCATTGTTGTTCACGGGATCATGAACAACGACCTTCTTTACCAGATCGCACTCACCCTTGTGCCGCAGATCGGCGACGTACACGCCAAGGCCCTGATCGGTCTCTACGGCGATGCGCAATCGGTTTTCAACGCCCGCAAAAAAGAACTGGAAAAGATCGAAGGCATCGGCGCCGTCCGGGCCCGGTCGATCAAAGCCTTCTCGGATTTTACGAGCGCCGAAGAAGAAATAAAATTCATCGACAGGTATAAGATCAGTGCGCTCTTCATCACCGACGATCGCTACCCGCAACGCCTGCTCCATTGTTTCGACTCACCCGCCCTGCTGTACTACCGCGGCACCGCCGATCTCAACAGCTCCCGCATCATCGCCATTGTTGGCACCCGCAACAATTCTTCGTACGGCAAATCGGTTTGCGAAGAACTGATCGCCGGATTGAAGACCACACAGGCGCTCATCGTTAGCGGACTCGCCTTCGGCATTGATACCATCGCACACAAAGCGGCCCTGAAGAACAAACTGGAAACGGTGGCCGTACTGGCGCACGGGCTCGACCGCATCTACCCCGATCCGAATAAAACACTCGCCAAACAAATGACCGAACAGGGCGGGTTGCTGACTGATTATATCAGCAATACCAATCCCGACAAGCAGAACTTTCCCCGGCGCAACCGCATTGTAGCAGGTATCTGCGATGCCCTGGTTGTTATTGAAAGCAGTAAGAAAGGCGGTTCGCTCATCACCGCGGAACTCGGCAACGGATACAACAAGGATGTATTCGCCGTTCCCGGCCGTACCACCGACAGCAAGAGTGAAGGATGCAATTACCTCGTTAAAAACAACAAGGCGGCGCTGATCTGCACCGCTGATGACCTGCTGGCTTTCATGAACTGGCAGGAAAAAGAAAAACCCGCTTCCAAAAAACAACGGGAATTATTCATCGAGCTTACAGCCGACGAAAAGAACATCGTGGCTTTATTGCAAAAGCAGGAAAGCCTGCAGATCGATGAATTGTATTTCAAAAGCGGCATGAGCAGCAGCGCCCTGGCAGCGGCTTTGTTATCGCTCGAAATGCAGAGCGTGGTGATCGCGTTGCCGGGGAAGATCTATAAACTATGCTGATGGATTTTTACACCATGCAGTGCATCGGCATCCTTGAAGTTCATTGCCGTTGTTGGTCGACGCCGTTGTTGGTCGACGCCGTTGTTGGTCGACGCCGTTGTTGGTCGCCTGACCAACAACATAATGAACCAGGATCATGGAACCCTGTTCTTCGCCATCCATTGTAACCAGCTTGCATAAGCCGGCCGCTCTCTGCCGTTTTCATCCTTGAGGCCGGTATCTTCCCACAATCCAAACAGATCCTGGTACAAACCCAATGAACGAAGCGTATTGTTGCCGGCATCGTAATCCTTATGACAGAACCAGATGAACAGCTTCGCCTTTTTATCGTTGCACAGTTTCAATACCATTTCAAGATATTCTTTCTGCCAGGTGGCATTGCCCTGCTTATTCAGGCTGTAAGCCGGTATCACCAGGTCTTCGGCGATATAACCTGTTTCGGCGAAAGCCAGTGGTTTGGCGGGAGCCAGGTTAATAAAGCGTTCGAAGAAGCCGGCCGGGAAAAGTTTGGGATCGGTATTGCCGTTGGCCGAAGAGCTCACATGGGTATAGGGATAAGCGCTCAGGCCTGTAAAATCGGTATAAGCGAGCAACTGACCGGCATTATTAAAACCTTCCGCGGTTTCATCCACCATGAAACTGATAAAAAAAGGAATCGAAGGATATTTTGCCTTCAGTTGTGTGTACACCTGCGCCAGGAAATTTTTGTATGGAAGGAACTGGGCTGCGTTCCATAAAGCCGAATTGCTTTCCACCCCATAATTCACGTATAGCGGCTGAAACTGATCGATCAGCAGGCTGATGTAATTGATGTAGGCCGTTACAACCTTGCTGTTATCGAAGGGCTGCTGCCGCCAGTAATTCCGGATGCTGTCGGTAACCGGAACATTCTGGTAATACTCTGCCTTATTCACCCGCGTAAGCGCCAGGGCCGATACACTTAAGAACGTTTTTTTGCCCGCGGCCACCCTTGTTTTCCGGGTTTGAATATCCTGTAGCAGGTTGGCAGGCCAGGGCCTGTTATAAAAAGCCTCCTCGTAGGGAATGCCATCGTCAAAATGTTGTGAAACGATATCGCAATGTTCGTTGATGAATTTATAGGCGCTGTCCAGCTCGCCCGCTGTAAAATCGGCCGGCCAGGGTGTGGTGCCCATGTAAAAGCTGCGGGTCTGCGGAACAAGGTCTCCGCTCTTTTTGCAGGCCGGCAGCAGGATCAGCAGGAAGATACAGGTATGGATAAAACGGTTCATGGCGATAGGATTGATCCCCTAATCTACAAAACTTATCCGGCAAAACAGGCTCCTGCAGTGGTTTTCCGTAATTCTTCATTTTAAATTTTTACTTTTTAATTCCCCTGCCCTACCTTTGCCTATGGCAACAATAATTAATTCCCCCGCTCAATCCCGTTCCAACAAATTTTACGGCGAAGGACTCACCTTCGACGATGTTTTACTGATGCCGGCGTATTCGCAGGTACTTCCCCGCGACGTAGATATCAGCACCTGGCTCACCAAAGAGATCCGGCTGCATGTGCCCATGCTCAGCGCAGCCATGGATACGGTTACCGAAGCCGCCCTGGCCATTGCCCTGGCCCGGGAAGGAGGGCTTGGCATCCTGCATAAGAACATGAGCATCGACCAGCAGGCCGACCAGGTTCGGAAAGTGAAGAGAAGCGAGAATGGTTTGATCCTCGATCCCGTAACCCTTCGCCCCGATGCCAGCATCGGTGAAGCCTTGCGCCTGATGCGGGAGAATAAGATCGGCGGTATCCCCATCGTGGATGCCAACCACAAACTGGTGGGCATTCTCACCAACCGCGACCTGCGGTTCGAAACCAATTACAAAGACAAGGTAAGTACGGTTATGACGAAAGACAATCTCATTACCGCTCCCGAAGGCACCGACCTGAAGAAGGCCGAGCTGATATTCAAAAAGACCAAGATCGAAAAGTTGCCCGTGGTCAATAAGTCGGGTAAACTAACCGGGCTCATCACGTTCAGTGATATTTTAAAACTGAAATCACACCCGCATGCGGTGAAAGATTCCTTTGGCCGCTTACTCGTGGGTGCCGGTGTGGGCATCACCAGCGATACCATGCAACGGGTGGAAGCGCTGTATAAAGTGGGGGTGGATGTGATCTGCCTCGACAGCGCCCATGGTCATACGAAGGGTGTTATGAATGCGCTGAAGAACATCAAAAAAACATACAGGAACCTGCAGGTGATCGCCGGTAATGTAGGAACGGCGGCCGGAGCCAAAGCATTGGCCGATGCCGGCGCCGACGCGGTGAAAGTGGGTATCGGACCGGGTTCAATCTGCACTACCCGGATCGTGGCCGGTACCGGTGTTCCGCAGATCACCGCCGTGATGGAAGCCGCCGCTGCGCTCAAAGGAAAGAAAGTGGGCATCATCAGCGATGGTGGTATCCGGTATACCGGCGATATGGTAAAAGCCCTGGCTGCAGGTGCCAGTTGCGTGATGATGGGCAATGTGTTTGCCGGAACAGAGGAAAGTCCGGGTGAAACGATCATCTACGAAGGAAGAAAATTCAAACAATACCGCGGCATGGGTTCACTCGGCGCTATGGCACAGGGCAGCAGCGACCGGTATTTCCAGGACGTGGAAGATGACGTGAAGAAATTCGTTCCGGAAGGAATCGAGGGACGTGTCGCCTTCAAAGGATACCTGCGGGAAGTGGTGCACCAGTTTACCGGCGGCCTCCGGGCCGGTATGGGTTACTGCGGCGCCAGCACGATCGCCGAACTGCAGAAAGCCCATTTCGTGAAGATCAGCAATGCCGGTATGCGGGAAAGCCATGCACACGATATCGAGATCACGAAAGAAGCGCCAAACTACAGCCGGTAATATCTTGGCGACGAGTAAGGATGAAAATATCTCCGGCAGGACTGGAATATTCAACAATCAATGCTCAACGAACAATGTTCAACAAAACATGTTCAACTGAAAATTGAACATTGCGTATTGTTTATTGATTATTTTTATGCCCATAAAGATCGCAATGCAAAAAATCAGGCTCTTCCCTTTTTTTTTACTTTTTGGTTTTCACTTTTTAGTTTTCACTTCAGTCGCCGCCCAGGACAGCTCCCGCCTGCGCATCTCGCTGCTTACCTGTACGCCCGGCGATGAACTGTATTCCACCTTCGGCCACAGCGCTTTCCGGGTGATAGACAGCAACGCGGTCACCGACATCGTATACAACTACGGCACTTTCAATTTCGACGATCCCAATTTCTATATAAAATTCGCCCGGGGGAAACTACTTTACTATGTATCAACCGAGTACTTCAACGACAAAGACGGTTACTGGGGATTCAAATCCCTTTACCAGTATACCAACCGGGGCATGACCGAACAGGTACTGAACCTGACAGCCGCCGAAAAAAGAACGATCCTGGATTTTCTCAACAACAACATCAAGGAAGAAAACAAGTATTACCGCTACGATTTCTTTTTCGACAACTGCACCACCCGCCTCCGCGACATCCTGAAAAAAGAACACGACTCTTCCTTCTGCCGTAAACCGGTAATGCCCGAAGGCAGCCGTTTCCGCCAGGCCATACACCAGTACCTCGACCGCAACGGGAAAGACTGGAGTAAACTCAGCATCGACATCTTACTCGGCCTGCCCTGCGACGCCGTGATGACGGCCGAACAGATGCAGTTCCTGCCCGACAACCTGATGAAAAGCCTCGACAGCAGCGCACACCCGATGGTGCTTTCCTCGCAGAACCTCTACCCGTTCACACCGGTTGGCAATAAGAGTTTTTTCTTTACCCCGCTGCTTACATTCAGTATGCTGTTCGCGTTCATCTTTCTGCTTGGCTTTGCAAAGAAAAAATTCATACAGGCATCCCTGCTTGGCTTCGACGGACTCTTCTTTTTCCTTACCGGTATGCTGGGCATCATACTCATACTGATGTGGACGGCCACCGATCACCCCATGTGCCGGAATAATTTCAACCTGCTCTGGGCCTGGCCCACACATGCGGTCATCGCTTTCTTCGTAAGCAGTAAAAAGAACTGGGTTAAAAAATATTTCAGCTTTACGGCCATTGCACTGAGCCTTGTACTCATCAGCTGGTTCTTCCTGCCACAGCAGATGAACAATGGCTTAATCCCTCTTGTACTGCTGTTGATCTACCGCAGTGCGCTGAAAGGATTTGTCGCCAACCGCTAAAAGAGCAAGACCCAATTTGGGCAGCTGAATGTTTCGTGAAATCCTGTGACAGATTTTCGGAACTATTCCGTTTATTTGAGGCTTGCTGCTTTTACAGACCATTTGAAATGGAACCAGCCGAGATCAAATGCTGAAGTCACCGAAGTACAAATGCTCAACATAGCTGTACGGCAGGAAGAGGCAGTAATTCTTCCTGCCTTGATTTTTTTGTTACTTTTTGTATCAAGACAAAAAGTAACCAGGTTATTATGAACGAGAAAATAATTTACTACAAGAGCAAATCGATTTTTTACCGCGTTACCGGCAGTGGCAAACCCGTTGTGCTCATTCATGGTTTTGGGGAAGACGGCGATATCTGGGAAAAACAGGCAGCGTTTCTGCAACCGCATTTCCGGCTGATCATCCCCGACCTGCCCGGCAGCGGACAATCGGAGCTGATACCCGGCGCCGATATAGAAACCTATGCTGAAGTAATAAAGCGGATCCTCGAAGCGGAATGGAAGGGGAAACCAGAAGGCGTAGCCATGCTCGGCCATAGTCTTGGCGGATACATCACCCTATGCTTTGCCGAAAAGTATCCGCAGTTGCTTTCGTCCTTTGGCCTGGTGCATTCCACCGCTTATGCCGACAGCGAGGAAAAGAAAACCGCCCGCCGCAAATCGATCGAATTCATCAGAACCTACGGTGCCTATGATTTCCTGCGCACCGCCATACCCGGACTCTTTGGCACAGAATGGTCGGCCGGTCACCAGGCAGCGATCGAAGCCCTCGTTGAAAAAGGCCGGAATTTCAGCCCGGAAGCATTGATCCAGTATTACGAAGCCATGATCGCCCGCCCCGACCGTACGGAGGTACTGCGGAATTTTCCGCGGCCGATCCTGTTTATCATGGGCCTGCACGACAATGCCGTTCCTTTTACCCAAAGCATGCAGCAATGTTATCTCCCGCGGCTATCGCATGTACATATCCTGCGCAACAGCGCTCATATGGGTATGTGGGAGGAAACGGGGCTGGTCAATCACTTTTTCTTATCTTTTTTGGGATAAAAAAATCCCCTGCCAAACAGCGATTTAGGCTATTTTTAGGTCTGATTATTGCGCCAACCCCGCCGCTATGAAGAAATTTTTCGCTGTACTGCTTTTCCTGTTCTCTTTTTCCCAGGCTTTTTCCTCGCATATCGTAGGTGGGGAAGTTGCGTATATCTATATCGGGCCCGGTTCACAGCCCAATACAAGCAGGTATACCGTTATGTTGCGCCTGTTTACGGAATGCGGTCAGATATGCGGTGGCAGCACGGGCGTGGCCTGTCCGCCGGAAAACCCGCTTATCGGTGTTTTCAACAACGTTGCACCCTATAGCCGGGTTGCCACCATTACGCTTGCACTGATCGCCAATCCGCAGATCAACCTCAGCTATTACCCGCCCTGCCTGGATAACCGACCGGAGGTTTGTTATAAGGTCAATACCTATTCGGCGCAGGTAGAGTTGGCCAATACTTCAAGCGGTTACAGACTGGCTTACCAATCCTGCTGCCGGGCTGCTTCCTTAAATGTAAGTTCAACCGCTTCAACAACCAGCGGGGTGCCGGGCGCCACATACGAAGCCACGATGCCGGGTACCAATATTCTGCCCACGGGGCATAACTCCACCGCATTGGTAAACCTGAAAGACACCGCGTTGGTTTGCTATGGCAGCCCGTTCACGCTTGAGTTCAGTGCGGTTGATCCGGATGGCGACTCGCTCAGCTACAACTTTGAAGCTGCTTACAATGGAGGTTCGTTTACAGCAACTGCCGACGGAACACCGCCCGATCTTCCCTTATATGGCACCGTAACCTACCAGGGAGGATATTCGGGAACATCTCCGCTGGGCTCGCAGGTAACCATCAACCCCCGCACAGGCGTCATCAGCGGCATTGCCCCGGCCAATATCGGGAAGTATGTGGTGAATGTGGTGATCAAAGAATGGCGCAATGGCGTGATGATCGCCGAACACCGGAAAGATTTTCTTGTACGTACCAACGAATGCACGATCACCACTGCGCAACTTTCGATCATACCCGTAACCTGCGATGGATTTACCGTTGACTTTGGCCAATACAACAGCAGCAGCGGAAACATCACCGACTATTTCTGGGATTTTGGCGATCCGGCCAGTGGTGTCAACAATACCTCTACCCTGGCCAACCCGGTACATACATTCACGGCAGCCGGTGTTTTCCGGATCAAACTCCGGGTATCTTCTGCCGGACTTTGTATCGACTCTACCTTCCAGGACATCAAAGTTTATCCCGGCTTCTTTCCCGATTTCACGTTTGCCGGACAGTGCAAGAACACGCCCATCCAGTTCACCGATCTTACCACCGCAACCTTTGGCCCGCCCAGCAAATGGACCTGGAATTTCGGCGAAGCCGGATCCCCCACCAATACCTCCACGATACAGAATCCCACGCATACCTACCTGAACAGCGGCAGTTATGATGTATCCTTCATCGTGGAAACCACCCGGGGTTGTATCGACACACTGTACAAAAAGATCGATATCAAAGACCAACCCGATCTTACCGTAAGCAACGATACGCTCATCTGCATCATCGATACCCTTCAACTGCATGCCGTGGGCACGGGCAGTTTTGTGTGGAGCCCCAATTACATGATCAGTAATATCAACAGCCCCGATCCTTTTGTAAGCCCGGATGTGACCACCACCTATACGGTCACCATCACCGACGCTTTCGGTTGCCAGGGAAGCGACCAGGTGAAGGTGGAAGTGAAACCCTTTGTAACGCTGCTGGCTCCTCCCGATACGACGATCTGTAAAACCGACCCCGTGTTGCTGCGCATACAAAGCGATGCCCTGTATTACCTATGGACGGAGAACCCCGCAGGCAATACCCTGAATGATCCAACGATCCGAAACCCGATCGCTACACCATTGGTACCCACCACCTATCACGTGCGGGCCAGCATCGGTAAATGCGTGGCCGAAACGGATATCCGTGTAACGCCCATTCCGTACCCGGTTGCGGATGCGGGACCCGACAAGCATATCTGCCTCGGCAATTCGATACAACTGCTGGCCAGCGGTGGAAGTATTTATTCCTGGTCGCCGGCAGCCTTTCTTACCGCCACCAACATCCCCAACCCGGTTTCGGTAAAACCCACCGACAATGTGCGGTACGTGGTTACGGTACGGGATGTACTGGGTTGTCCGAAACCGGTACGTGACACGATGATACTTTATGTAGACCGGATCACTGCCGATGCCGGGCCGAGAGATACATCGGTAGTGCTTGGCCAACCCCTGCAGCTGGGCGCTTCCGGCGGAACCAATTATTCCTGGACGCCGATCACCTGGCTCAACGATGCCAACATTAAAAACCCCATATCGAACCCGCAGAACAATATCGAATACGTAGTGCGGGTGAGCAACGAAATCGGCTGTTTCGATACGGATACGATACTGGTGAAAGTGTACCGGTTAAGTCCGAGTTTCTATGTACCCAATGCCTTTACGCCGAACGGCGATGGCAACAACGACCTGTTCCGCCCGATCGCCATTGGCATGAAATCGATCGATGTGTTCCGGGTGTACAACCGCTGGGGCCAGATGGTATACTCCTCCTCGGGCAACGTAACTGGCTGGGATGGTACTTTCGGTGGTAAACCCCAGGAAGCCGCCACCTTTGTTTGGTATGCCGAGGGCGTTGATTACCTGAACAATAAAGTGAAGAAGAAGGGAACCGTGATATTGATACGGTAGCGAAACGCGATTTTGCAGATAGCTTCATTTCTTTGTTTGTGATGGTTTTTCATTGTTGGTCGCCGCCGTTGTTGGTCGCCCGACCAACAACAATCATTCGTTTAATCACGAAAATGCGTCAGCATATCAAATCCACCTTCTTTACCACCCGTCTCATAAAACAACGCACTGCTGTAATAATATTCTTCAGGTTGGCTGCACAAATTCCACCGGGGCTGTAATGGGTTCCAATGTATGTAATCCAACTTTTGCACGAACACACGGTGCGAATAGATATCAAAACCTAAGGAATTTCTCTCCCATACCTGGTACTTCCTGTCTGCGGCATTCACCAATAAAGAATTTAACATTGGGTCCTCGTGCATGCGCATAAAATTCAAAATACTTCTTGCGGTAAATTTCAAGAGGTCCCGCATGAAGTCTTCCTTTTTCACATGATCATGTATCTGCCAGATAGCATGAAAATGATTCGGCATTAATACAAAGGCATATAGTGTAAGGACATCTGCTTTTACCCGATGCCGGAGTGCTTCAACAACTATCTGCTTATGGTGATCCTTGTTCAGAACAGGTAGCCAGTTTAGGTTGGTAATCGTCATGAATTCCGTATGATGGTGATGGAGATACACATTTTAAAAATAGGCTCGATGGACGATAGTCAGTTGTTGGTCAGGCGACCAACAACGGCGGAAATGACACATGCCACCAGCGGGAAACCCTCTTAAAAAATTGCCGCTATCCTCCGATCGGTAATTTATCCCGCCCCCGGCTTTGAATAGCCGGGGCTTTTTGCTAGCTTTAGCGGCATTATTCCAGCACGCCACTGCATTATGAAAAAAGTCCTTTGTTCCTTCCTGCTGATCTTTTTGTTCGCGGAAGTACATGCCACCCATATTATCGGTGGGGAAATGCGGTATGAATACCTGGGGCCGGGTGCAGCACCTAATTCAAAACTCTATAGGATACGGATATTATTAATGAAAGGCGATAGCCCTACCGGGGCCGCCCTGGCAGCTCAATATATCATTGGAATTTTCAATAATGATGATGGTACAAAAGTCAATGGCCCGGCCGTAAACAATAATTGGGCAGCTGTGGAAGATTTTGTAAATCCTTTACCGGTTCCAATCATAATATCTCCTTGCATACAACCACCGCCTGTTTTGCCGTATGTATACAAAACATATTCATTTGTTGTTGAACTGACGGATAATCAGTTTGGGTATACATTAGCTTATCAAACTTATAGCAGACAGGATTCAAGAAACATTGTAAATAACCAGGGAGCCACCTATACATGCGTTATTCCGGGTTTGAATGTTTTACCAAATCCACAAACTGATAATTCCCCCGCTTATAAACTACCCATATCCGCCATCTGTGAGAACTCTCCATTTACACTTGATTTCAGTGCTACAGATACGCAGGGAGATTCGCTCGTTTATAATTTTTGTGACGCGTATAATGGTGGACTCGCCGGCAATGCTGCTTTTGATGACCCTGCTCCTCCCCCTTACGGTTCTGTAACCTACATCGCCCCATACACAGGTTCGTCTCCAATGGGAAGTCAGGTTACAATTAATCCTTCAACCGGAATAATATCAGGGATAGCACCAGCGGCCGGCAAATATGTAATTTGTGTTTGTGCCTCCGTTTACCGTAATGGTGTTTTGATAACTGTACACCGGAAAGATCTTATCGTTGCAGTAAATGCCTGTGTACCCCTTACTGCCAACCCCAACTTCACCCCTATTACCTGTGATGGTTTCACCGTCAACTTCGAAGACAACAGTGCCGGTAACCCGGATGCCTGGCTTTGGGATTTCGGCGACCCGGCAAGCGGAGCCAACAATACCGCCAATACCCCCAACCCTATACATACCTTCAGCGATACCGGCGTGTTCTATGTAAAACTGAAGGTTTCGGTTTTAGGGCAATGTGTTGATTCGATCATCAGGCCTGTCCGGGTGTATCCCATGTTCCTGCCCGGCTTTCTGAATACAACACCCTGCGTGAACAGGCCTGTGCAGTTCACTGATACATCGTATACCACCTACGGCGTCATCAGTTCCTGGCGCTGGGATTTTGGCGATCCCGCTACGCTGGCCGATACCAGCCACCTGCAGAACCCCGTATATACCTACGCACTGCCAGGCACCTACAATGTGGAGCTGCGGGTGACGAACAGCAAGGGTTGCGATAAAACCTACACCTGGCCGGTAACCGTATTCGGCAACCCGCCGCTTTCGGTTTTCCCGGGCGATTCGGTGTATTGCGGACTCGACACGCTTCAGCTGAATGGCGTTGGAACAGGAACGTTTGCATGGACACCCCCGATCAGCATCATCGGCGCCAATACTGCCACGCCACAGGTATTCCCCGCCATCACCACCTGGTACCATGCAAAACTTACTGATGCCAATGGTTGTTTTACCAATGACTCACTGAAAGTGATCCCCAAATTCGATCTTACCAATGCCATCGCCGGGCCCATAACCATTTGCGAGGAAGATACCGTGGTACTGCGGGGCACCGCCAATTACAGCAGCAATATCACCTGGCAGTGGGCACCTTCGGCCACGGTAGAATCGCCTGCCAACGATACAACCCGCGTATACCCTACAACCAATACAACCTACACCTTACGTACCAAATGGGGCAATAACTGCATCGCCACCAAAACACATACGATCAATGTAACAGCACTGGCCCGGCCCAATGCAGGTCCGGATGCTTTTGTGTGCAGCAGCGGACAAACATCGGTGCAGCTGAATGCAACAGGCGGACTTACCTATTCCTGGTCGCCCACAACGGGATTAAGCAATCCCAATATTCCCAACCCGATCGCATCACCCACCGTACCTACCAACTACGTGGTGGCCGTTGGTGTGGCCGGTTGTCCGAGACTACGAACCGATACCGTATTTGTGGATGTTGGCGCTGTGCCTGCGATCAATACACTCAATGATACGCTGATCTGTACCATCGATACCCTGCAACTAAGCACAAGCGGCACGGGCAATTTTGTGTGGAGCCCGAACTACATGATCAGCAATACAACCGTTGCCAGTCCGCTGGTTAGTCCCGATGTTCCGACCTGGTATTATGTTAACCTTACCGACGCCATTGGTTGCAAGAACCGCGATTCGGTATTTGTGGATGTGAAACCCGGCGTGGCCCTGAATGCAGGACCCGATACCACCATCTGCCAGACGGATGGCATCTACCTTAACCCTGTAAGCGACGGCTTATACTATCAATGGACACCGGCGACCTACCTCAACAACAGTACGGTCAAGAACCCGCTGGCCGCACCACTCGCCACCACCACCTACCGGGTGCGTTCGAGCATCGGCAAATGTTTCAGTGAAGATGATATTACCATTAAGGTGGTTCCTTACCCGGTTGCGCAGGCAGGACCGGATAATTATATCTGTTCCGGCTTTTCGGCACAACTGCAGGCAACAGGCGGAAGCATCTATGCCTGGAGCCCGGCCAGCTTCCTCAACAACCGGTTAATACCCAACCCGGTTTCGGTAAGGCCAACCGCCAGCATCCAGTACATCGTTACGGTACGGGATACCCTGGGTTGTCCGAAACCGGTGAAAGACACGGTTTGGGTTCGGGTATATCCGCGTGTAAATGCCGATGCCGGTCCGCGGGATACCAGCGTGGTGAAAGGACAACCCCTGTTCCTGAACGCCACCGGTGGATCCACCTATCTCTGGTCGCCTGCAACCTGGCTCAACAACCCCACTATTCATAACCCGGTTTCATTGCCGCAGAACGATATTCAGTATTTCGTAACCGTTACCACCGCGGAAGGATGTGTGGGAAGAGACAGTATACTGGTTCACCTCTTCGACATGACCGAAGACATCTACGTGCCCAACGCCTTTACGCCAAACAACGATGGCACCAACGATGTACTGCGCCCGATACTCATCGGTATGAAGGACCTCACGTATTTCAGGGTGTACAACCGATGGGGCGAACTCATGTTTGCCACTTCCGAAAAAGGAAAAGGATGGGATGGCCGTTACAAGGGCAAGCCGCAGGATCCTGCCGCCTTTGTATGGGAGGCCGAAGCGGTAACCTATAAGGGCGTGATCCGGAAGAAAAAAGGTTCAGCGGTCCTGGTACGGTAATGAGTTTGTCATTCTAAGCGCATTTGTCATTCCGAGCGTAAGCGAAGAATCGTTTCATTACCCCGAAAGAACGGATGGCATATTTCGCATTCACCGACCGATGTGGCTGTATCGTTTTATATTTCGCCCCCATCTTCCTATTTTGCATGCATGAATAAGATCGCCGTTATCACCGGAGCCACCGCGGGCATTGGTAAAGCCTGCGCCGAAAAATTCGCCGCCAACCAATACAACCTCATCATCACCGGCCGCCGGAACGACCGGCTCTCCGCGTTACAGACCGATCTTGAAAAGAGATACCACATCGTGGTGTTACCACTTTGTTTCGACGTCCAGGACAAGCAAGCCGTTGATACCGCTTTCGGTAATCTCCCCGAAAACTGGCAATCAATTGATGTACTGATCAACAATGCCGGGCTGGCCCTTGGCCGGGATAGTTTTGAAGACGCCGATATGGCCGATTGGGAAACCATGCTCAACACCAATGTACACGGGTTGCTTTATGTGAGCCGGGCCCTGCTTCCTTACATGCTCCGGGCTAAAAAAGGCCATATCATCAACCTCGGTTCGATCGCCGGGAAAGAAGTGTATGAAAAGGGCAATGTATACTGTGCCAGCAAATTCGCGGTGGATGCCATCACCAAATCCATGCGGGTAGACCTGCTGAAACACAATATCAAGGTTACCGGTATCCATCCCGGCGCCGTGGAAACCGAATTCTCCCTGGTCCGGTTCAAAGGCGATGAAAAAACGGCCGGTTCAGTCTATAATGGCCTCACCCCCCTGAAGGCGGAGGATATTGCCGATACCATCTGGTATTGCGCCTCCCTTCCCGCCCATGTTTGCATCAACGATCTCGTTATCACCTGTACCCAGCAGGCCGGAACCTATTATTTCCATAAGAATCAATAGTTTATTTCCCGTTTTTGGGCAATAGCGGGAACCGGATTCCCGTTATAAACCGGATTAAACCGGCTTTTTGGCAGCCTTTTGCTTGCAAAGCCCGTTACTAATCTGTAGATTGTGCTGTTATCCACAACCTAAGAAAAGACAAATGAAAAACCTTATTACCCTATCATGCTTTCTTGTATTGGCCCTATGCAGCCGATCGGCTTCCGCTCAGAATAATGTCATCCGCCAGAACCCCTGCTCCAGTCCATCCATACTGGCCCAGGCCGACAGCGTTAAAAAGATCCTCGCCAAACAGGGTTTTGAAGTAGTAAAAGAAGCTTCCATGCAGATGGAAAGCGAATACGAAATGCCCGTGATTGTACCCCTTACCCAGGGAAGCTGGTACCAATTCGTTTTCATCGGGGATATGAGCTCCAAACTCTATGAAGTACGGATGTACGACTGGAATGAAAAACAGGTCGTTTACCAGAAAAAATACTGGGGCGATGTTGATGGAAACGTGATCAGCTACTCGTACATACCCCAGTTCTCCGAATACCACATGATCAAACCGGTACAGGTGAACAAAAAGAAGAAAGAGCTTTGCGGTTATGTGATGCTGCTGAAGAAAACCGAACAATAAAAAATTCCATCCAAATAGAAAGCCTCCCGGTGGGGAGGCTTTTTTATTTTACCTGGAGCCGGGTCTTTTTCACCCTGTTCTCGTTATTATTCTATGCAACCAAGACATGGTCAGACTGGGTCGCCTGCCTACGGCAGGCAGGTCAGACCATGTCTTCATTATTGCGTTAACGATATCCGCACCTGCACGCCGGCCCTTGTATTCACGATCGGTGCGCTGGAAGAGATATAGGGATTCACCCGGCGCTGATCGAAGAACAGTTTTATGTTCACCCGGTTGCTGAGGAAATAATCGATCGATGGCGAGATGGTTACATCCTTGCTGCCGCCGGTAGCGAAATTATTATCCTGGTCGAGGCGGCTGTTCGCTGTTACGTTATCGCGGATCTTGAAGTCGATCCGGAAATTGATCTCATTCTCCAGCTTGGAACCATTGCCATTCTTTCCGGTAAGGAACTTAGGCCACTTTACGTTCAGGAAACTGAGCGGGTTCTTCAGGCCACGCTTACGATAGCCGGCGCCGAACGAGAACTCGGTACTGCGCACTTCACTCAACTGGAAGTCGACCAGGCTCAGGCTCAGCTGTCTTGTCTTCGAGTATTCGAAACGTGCCTGCAATTGATTGGTCATCATGAAATCGATGCCGATCAGCGGAGAGAACTGCTCGCCGAGGCTTACGTTGGGCACGAGGAAATACGGGATGAAGTTCTTCGATACGGTATCAAAGAATGAAGGATAACCGAAACGGGATACATCCTGGTACAGCAGGGCGGAAGTAAATCCATTCATGCTGAGGTTACCGGTATAGCCATGCGATATCGTGAAGTTGGTAAACAGTTTATCCAATCCCTTGATACGGCTCAGGCCGCTGTAATCCAGTTTCCAGTTCAGCTTGGGTTTTATGCCCCGGAACGGATTGGATTTGATATTGGGGTTGTTCTGGTTGATCAGTGAAACCTTGTTCGGGTCCTGGCCGGTGTACGCGGCGATGAAGGCGGGGATCAGCACGTCGGTAGCGTAACGGCCGTATCCATACCGGTATCCATCAGCGCCTACCGGCTGGCCCGCGCTGTAGGGGTTCTTATCGCCCAGGCGTTGCGACATGATCAGCCGGTATTCCTGGAATTTCTTGAATGTTTCGGAAACACGATTCGGATCGAATTTGCCGAACAGTGTTTTGAACGCCACGTACGACACATCGAAGCCACCGCCCGCATAGGGGTTCAGGTGATAGAAGCGGTGATTGGTACCGCCCGATGTATCGATGTTGCGGAAAGTTTCCGTGTAATTCTTGTTGAAGGTCTTGCTCATGTTGAGCGTGATGTTCAGGTCGCGGATCGGTTCGATCTGGGCGCTGAGTGTTAAGCGTTGATCGAACGACTGCGAGAACAGGGAGTTGAACGTGGTATCTCTTGTGATCAGGCCCTTATCCCTGGCCCGGTTCAGCCAGTTAGTATCGGGTTGCCGCCCCAGCAAAAAATCCACACCGGGAGCCATGCTCTTCCAGTTCTGACCAAAATACCGGGTGCTGTCCATATAACCGGGCAAACGGGTATGTGCATTCTCCGACAAGGAAACATTCACCTGCTTGAGGCTGGTAAGCAGTTTACCGAATACCTTTTCGGCACCACCTACATAAGGCATGGCTGATTTATCTACGATCCTTCTTGTCTTAACTACTTTCTGTCCGTTCTTTTTGATGATGGTGTCCTTCACCTTGGTGATACGGTTGCGCCATTTGGCCCTGTCTTCAATATTGGATGGCTGGTCCAGCTGCCGTATCCATTTCGATTTCTGGTACAGGCGGGTGAAGTCGAGTTGCAGGGTTCCTTCTTTCTGCTGGCCATTTTCGATGATATTACCGAGTTCAACCGCCAGGCGGGAAGCGCCCACCCAGGTATAGGTTGCCTGGTAACGAAGGCTCAGGGTTGTCCAGTCGATCAGCGGCAGCTTGCTCGTGGGAACCGTATAGGTGAAGTTAGCCGTATGATTATACAGTGTATTGCGTCCACCCTTGGTGAGGTTGCGCCAAACGGTATCTTTCTTTTCCTTCGTATCGATACGACCGGCCGGTTCGTCGATCCGTGAATTGTTGGTGGCCGTAAAGTCGAAGTTGATGGAACGGGTCAGGTTCCAGCGAAGAATATAATCACGCTGGAAGGTGTAATACTTATCATAGGTTTCCGGGATCGAATATTTGCTGGCCCCTACGCTGCGTGGGCGGATGGCGCCAAACTGCCGGTTCACATCGGCCCGGAATGTCAGCTGCGATGGAATGAGGTTGAAGTTGAAATCCTTCACCAGGTCGAACCAGTGCGTTTTGGTCTTGCGGAACAACCGCTTGAATGGTTCGATGTAACGGGGTTTCGGCGAGAAGTTATAGCCCAAACCGTAGCGATGCTTTACCACTTCATTGCTTTCGATGAGTGGTGTATGGCTCTTGATCTTCAGGTACGAGTAGCTTACATCAAAGTTGGAGATGTCGTAGATCTTCGGAGCCTTGGTGCTGGTGCGGTTCTTACGTACGTTGGTGAAGTTCACCGTAGTGGTGGAGTTGAATTCGATCGCGTTGTTACGGATGGAATCCTTCGCGGAACCGGATACGGTTTTGAGTTTGTCTTTCAGTTTTACGTCGAGATCATAGGGATCGTATTCCGGCGTACTGACGTTCTGTGTATAGCTGGCGAATACCGGGATCGAAAGAGCGGCGCGTTTCGGCAGCAGTTTACCCAATTCCAGGTTGGCCGATACATCGAACTGATAGAAATTATCGCGGTAGCGGTCGTTGGCCCGTTGTTCAAGCGTACCAAAACCACGGGTATGCATGTTACCCGAAATGGACAGGGTACCCAGGTCGGCCAGGTTAACATCCAATCGTCCAAGGGCCGCCCATCCGCCTTCTTCATCGATCGAAGAAAGCCGCAGTTCATTCACCCAAACCTCGGCGCATGCCGGCGTCGCGGAATTGGTATTCTCAACGCCGATCAGTACACCGCGTATCTCCGCCAGGTTGGGATTACCCATTACAGAATAGGTATGACCGCTTCCCTGCAATTGCCGGTAGATGACCGTCGGCGATGCCGCAACATCCGCGTTCCGGGCCTGCTTGAGTTTAACGAGGGTTTGCAGATCCACGTCGAGTGAGTTGGCCGGGTTCCAGAGCGAATCGTTGTATTCATCCGAATCCGGGCTCATGGTGGTGGCCGCATCCAGTTTAGTGAGGTAGAGCGGGATGCGTATCTCGTAATAGTTGTTGACGAAATCGGTACCCATGCGGATCACGGCGGTGAGGTCTTTGGCCTTGAGGTTCGGACTCACCTTCTGCGATTCTTCCGCGTGAATGTACATCTGCAGTTTGCGGAACTGGCGCAGGTCGCGGTTGGCAAAAGTTTGCTGCACGCCTCTTGAATCATCTTTAGCGAGGTTGCAGAGTTGCAGCGTCATGGATTGTTCATTCAGCAGCAGGTTAACACCGTTGTTGCTGAGCGTTTGCACACGCTGTATCTCCCGGGGAGTGCGATAGGGCAATGGTGTACGCTTGTCATTCTCTTCAATATTCACCGCACCCTGGTTGAACGAAGTGATACCGGGTGTTGGCTGACTGTATACACCGGTTGTATCGATCTTGTATTGGAATTTCCGCCACACGTTCCGTGTCAGTTGCAATTCGCCAAAGCGAAGCACCACACTGTCTTGAAAACCGGTCAGGAACATACGCATGAAACGGATCGATTTGAAGTCGGGTATGTTACCGATTTTCCGGTCGAACTGGCTGATGGGAATGCGGAACTGGTACCAGGTTTCGGTACGGGATGTTCCGTCGATCAGGTTCACGGTTACCGGTTTCTTATCCACGATGTAATTGCTGCCGATCGACATGATCGGGTTGGTCTGCGGCTTCAGCTGAACGATGTACTGGAAATACTCTTCTGTCTGGTTCAGGGTGTTGTCGCGGTTCAGATCTTCCACATCCGGGTATAAGGTAGCCGCGGATGAATACGAAGTTCCGGTGGAAGCAACGGGCGAGTTGCCTTCCGGGTTGTTGAATCGTTTGTAGCGGCCCAGGATACCGGTATTCTGCTGGTCGAAATCATCGCCGCGGTAATAGTGGTAATTATCACTGGAAGCGTCGAGCAAAGCGTCCTGGTAGGCTTTGGAGCCGGTGCCGAAGTTGGCCTGTATCTGTGCAAGATACGCAGAGCGTTTGTTGGCTTCGGCAGTATCATCCAGGCCATCGAAACCGAGGTCCTGGTATTTACGGTCATTCGGATCATTGCTGAACGCGTTGGTCACCTGGATCGGGTTCAGGGGTACACGACCCCAGTTCGAATTTTCGATCGGCGCCGGCGCATTGGGAGTGGGCAACCCGTTTTCATAAAAACGTTTGCCGTCTTTTAAAACATCTTCGGAAATATTGCCGAGGTTAAAATACAGGAAGCCGCCGTTCGAGCTGGCGATATTCGGGTTCCTGGGCGAATTGATGAAGGGATCCTGCAGCCAGAATTCGATGAACTCGATATTGGCCGTTTCAAAATCGGGTTGATCGATGCTGCGCATCAAACCACCCCAGCGTTGTGCCGGGTTCTGCAATTTGCCATTTGCCGTAATTCCTGTTGCGTCGTAATTATAAGGTCCTTTATCGGTGGGATAATAAGCCAGGTCGAATGTCACCAGCTGGCTTTCGCCAAAGCCCGTGGTACGCTGCGGGAATATCTCACGCTGGTACACCTGCCGTACACGGGGATCGCTCAGTTCCACCCGGTCGTTGATGGGATTGTTGGACGCACGGTATTGCTGGAGGATGGACTCGATTTGGTACCAGGCAATCTTGGCCCGGTTACGGCCCGCGTTGATATCGTCGTTCAGTGTTGCTTCGGGGAAGAGCAATGTGTTACTGCCGAAAGCGGTAGCACCAACAGGTACCGATGCATGCGCCCAGCTGACGGCGGGGAAACGAAGATCGAGACCGGATTGGGTACCGTCGAAATCGTCGATGTTGATGATCCCTTTCGATCCTCTTCCGATCTGCGGCGCATGGCCGGGTTTCAGGTAAGCTCCCTCGGCGAAGAAGTTCACCGAAGAAGGAGCCGTGGTGGAATAGAAAGGAAGTTTATCCAGCAACTTGGTCAGTCGCGGGGCATCGGTCTTATAGTTCACATCCAGTCCGTACATGGTATTGCGGATCGGCTCATTGGTTCCGCCCGTACCGCTGTTATCATAACTTACCTTGCTGAAGAAGGGCCGTTCGCTCAACCGCACCACCGTACCACCGAACGACAATTGTTTCTTTGCCGTGTTCTTGGCCATATAATCCCAGCGCAGCGCCATATAACTGCGTTGCTGTAAACCAAAGGTTGCGTTGTTTTCGTAATTCACCTGTACGGGTATGCCTGAATTGATGATCGCTGAGTTGGTGATCTTGATGGTACCCAGGTCGTAGTTGATATCGTAATCGATCCCTTCGATGAGTTGACGCCCACCCGCTGTTACCGTTACCGAACCACGGGGAATATTATAGCCGATGCTGATATCCGATGAACCGGATATTTTGGCTGATCCTTTCAGTACAAAGCGGTTCAGGTTGGGATATTGCTGTGCCACGGCTTTGATCGAATCGTAGAGCGCATAGTACAGGCTGTCTTTGATAAACGGCTGGTTGGGGTTGGTATAGATCGCCTTGGCGAGGTCGCGGCCGAAGGGTTCCAGCACGGGGAACATCACCCGGCTGTATTGCGAGTAAACGGTGAATCCTTCCACGTAATCGAAAACGCCGTCGGGTTGCGGATCGAGCTGGTTGTTCAACCGGTCGAGGTTCACCAGGGATATGATGGGGAAACCCTGGTTCTTATCGCCGAAAGGCACGTAGCGTTTCCAGCCCAAACCGGGTTCCTGGTATAATACATCGAGTTTGAAATCGGTGGGTGTCAATGTTCCGTAACCAACCGCATACACGTTTTTCATCATCAGGCCCCAGATGGGTAAGGTGGGGCGTTGCGATGTAGCTTTCAGTAGTTTCAGGAACAATACTTTCTGGGTGGCCACGGCGCTGTCCGGCGGAAGGTCCTGCGAAAATTCACCTACCTGGAAGATCTTTCCATTGTAGGAATACTGGTAGGCCACCGCCAGTACTTCATCCGTTTGCAGGGGCTGACTTAACGAAATGAATCCTGCCTGCCTGTTGTATACGTATTGGGTGGAATCGAGTTTGCGGGCGAATGTTTTTTCAAAATCCTGTATCGGCTGCAGCCCCAAACCCACAAGATTGTTGAACACCAGCGATGAGTTCCGGTTCGATGGATTGGAGATAATGTTTGCGTACAGCGTGTTGGTTCCGTTGGAAGGCACGGTAGATACGGGGCCGCCGCTTTCGCCCAATGCCGCCAGGCCCACCACATCCCTTGTTTCGGTGGTGGATCCGTTGCGGTTGGTAACCCATACTTCCATGCGCAGGATCTGCACAGGCGCCGTAAGCGCCGGCAGTTTGCCCATCACGGTGTTGTAGTTCTCTTTAAAGTACTGGGCCAGGAGGAAGTGCCTGTTTTCTTCGTACTCATCCGCTTTCAGCTCAAATACCTGCGAAGCGGTTCCGCCGGAGATATTGGCCGATTGGCGCTGCGATTTCTGGTTGGCCACCACGCCTGTAACAAACAATTTCCCGAACTGTGCGGTGGTTTTGATACCAAAGAGCTGTTGGGCGCCGGGTATCAGGGTACTGCGGGAAGGAAACGAAATATTACCCAGCTCGAGACGCTTGATGATTTCGTCATCCAGGCCGGTGTAATCGAGTTTCAACTGGTTATCCTGTCCGAAATTCGCTAGCGTATTGTAGTTGATCGGGAATTTGAGTTTGCCGCCGATATCCGCGTTCACGTTCACCTGGGCATTCATATCAAAATCGAAGTTGCCGTTCTTACGGGCCCGTTCGGGCAGTGTCGGGTTTTTGATATTCTGCCCCTGGTAACCGGCGGTAAGGTCTACGTTACCCTGCGGGGTAATGCTGATCTTTCCGTTACCAAAGAGGCGGTTGAAGAGATTATCGTATAAGGTGAGTTTGGGTTTTACCCTGCCGCGGTTGAGGATGCTGGTCAGGTTGGCCCTTTTCTGAAAATATTCATTCTCGGATTGACGCCCTTTGATCTTCCAGTATTCGTCGAAACTGTAACTGGTGGTGGTGCGGTAATACTTGTTGCCGATCTTTTCGTAAACAATGTATCGCCGGGTCTTGGGATCATATACCACCGAGTCGCGTACGTTGGAAGGTGGTTTGAGGTCGAAGGTGCTTCGTTCGCCGCCATTCAGGAAATCGCCCCGCCGGTCGCGGATGGGATACGGAAGATTGGTGGGAAGCGTATCGGTTTTGGTTTGAAAGAGGTTGGGGGTGCGGGATCCTGCCGACGCAGATACCGGTTGCAGCAGGAATAGCGATCCCGCCAACAACACACAGCCAATTAGTTTTAGGTTGTCTTTTCTAATAAGCAACATCCGGTAAATCAGTTAACGTCGAGTTCGATCAAATAGCTTTTAAGGCTTTTTTAATTAGGTCTTCGAGTTTCGGTACAGATGGTTCGACTAGGATGATTTTTTGGATGGATTGCTCTGCCTGGGATCTCGGTATACCGAGGGCAATCAGAGCATTTAACGCATCCTGCTCCAAACTATTGTCCACATGTACGGAAAGGCCGGCATCCGGGGATTGTTTTCCCAGTTTGTCCCTGAGTTCCAGGACCAACCGTTCGGCTGTCTTTTTTCCGATTCCTTTGACACTCTCGAGCAATTTTGCGTTGCCTTGCAGGATGGCTTTGCTGATCTCTTCCGGTTTCAGGGAAGAAAGCATCATACGGGCGGTGGCTGCACCCACCCCGGAGATACCGATCAGCAGCAGGAACATGTCCTTCTCCCTCTTATCGGAAAAACCGTAGAGAAAGTGTCCATCCTCCCGTACCTGCAGGTGGGTGTATAACCTCCCTTCCTCCAGGTGCTGGATCTGAGAATATGTGTTCAGGCTGATATTAACCTCGAAAGCCAGTCCATTCACATCTACGTAAACAAGGGCGGGGCTTTTGTATGTAAACTTTCCTTGGAGGTATGCGTACATAATTAATATACAGTCAATAGCGAAAATACGGATATTTTACCAGCCACAGCCCTAAAATGAGAGTATGCTTTTTTCCTGTATTTTTACTGATCTTTAAAACCTTAGCACATACTTAGTTAAACACTGGTTCATGCAAAAATTACATGCTGCTGTCACCGCCGTAGGTGGCTATGTTCCTGAATTCCGGCTTACTAATTTCGAACTGGAGAAAATGGTGGATACAAACGACGAATGGATACGCACCCGTACCGGCATTGAGGAGCGCAGAATACTCAAAGAAGAAGGAAAAGGCAGCAGCGACCTCGGCGCTCCGGCCGTGCTCGAGATCTGCCGCAAACGCGGCATCAGCCCCGAAGAAATAGAATGCATTATTTGCGCAACCGTAACGCCCGATATGGTTTTCCCGGCCACGGCCAATGTGATCTCGGATAAGATCGGCGCCAAAAACGCCTTCAGCTTCGACCTGGGAGCGGCCTGTTCCGGCTTTCTCTACGCCCTTTCCGTTGGTTCCGCTTTTATTGAAAGCGGCCGGTATTCGAAAGTGGTGGTGGTAGGGGTCGATAAAATGAGCAGTATCATCGACTACAGCGATCGCACCACCTGCATCATCTTTGGCGATGGAGCCGGGGCCGTTTTGCTGGAACCCAATACCGAAGGCTATGGTATTCAAGATAGTATACTAAAAAGCGATGGGAACGGCAGGCAGTACCTGCATATGAAGGCCGGGGGTTCGGTAAAACCGTCCACCGTTGAAAGCGTACTGGCCCGGGAACACTATGTTTACCAGGAAGGACAGGCTGTTTTCAAATTTGCTGTAAAAGGCATGGCCGACGTGAGTTATGAACTGATGCAGCGGAACAACCTCAGTGCCGACGATATTGCCTGGCTGGTGCCGCACCAGGCCAACCTGCGCATCATCGACGCCACGGCCAACCGTATGGGACTTCCCAAAGAAAAAGTAATGATCAATATTCAGAAATTCGGCAATACCACAGCTGGTACATTACCGTTATGCCTGTGGGAATGGGAAAATCAATTGAAGAAAGGCGATAACCTGATCCTGGCCGCTTTTGGCGGCGGATTCACCTGGGGCGCCACCTGGCTGAAATGGGCCTATAACAGTCAGTAGTTTGTTGGTCAGGCGACCAACAAAGGCGACGAGCGACCAACAAGGGCTCATAAGATTGATACAGGCGCCCGGCTGAGGCAACCCAACACCCGGAAAAAGCATCTCTGGATCATATTATTTGTGAATAAATCCTGTGTATGAAAAAACTTGTACTCGTTCTTTTTATCGCACTGATCGCCGGGATACCGGAAGGCCGTGCCCAGTTCTCCCGCTACATTGTAAAACTGCGTGACAAGGGAACCAACCCCTATTCGCTTACCAATCCATCCCAATACCTTACGGCCCGGTCTATTCAACGCAGAACAAGGTATGGCATCGCCATCGACTCAACAGACCTGCCGATCACACCCCGGTATATCGACAGCATCCGGCTTGCCGGTGCTGTTACCATCCTCAATACATCCAAATGGCTGAACCAGGTAGCCATTCAAACCAACGACGCGGCCGCATTGGCCAAGATCAACAGTTTCCCCTTTGTGATCGCCGCCAGCCCCATTGCCAGCCGGCAGGCGCCCGGCGGCGGTTTCGCCAACAACAAACTCAACGAACCGCTCACACCGATCCCGCCGGGAGATCCTTCTTCGATCGTAACCGGGGATTTTTATAATTATGGCCAGAGTTATGGCCAGGTACACATCCACAACGGCGAGTTCCTGCACAACCGGGGCTTCCGTGGCCAGGGCATGCACATGGCTGTACTGGATGCGGGCTTTTATCATTACCTCAGTCTGCCCACATTCGACAGCGTACGCAACAATGGACAAATCCTGGGTACCTGGGATTTTGTTGCCGGAAACGCAAGCGTCGATGAAGATCATACCCACGGCATGAACTGCCTCAGTACCATTGCGGCCAATATGCCCGGTGTATTTGTCGGTACCGCCCCCAAAGCATCGTTCTACCTTTACCGTACCGAAGACGCCGCCACCGAATACCCCATCGAAGAACAAAACTGGGTTGCGGGTATGGAAAGAGCCGATAGCCTGGGGGTTGACATTTCTTCTACCTCGCTGGGCTATTTCAACTTCGACAACCCCGTTTTCAATTATACCTATGCCAACATGGATGGCAATACAACCCTGAGTGCAAAAGGCGCCGACATCGCTGCCAAAAAAGGTATGCTGCTGGTGCTGGCTGCAGGCAATGAGGGCAATGGTGCATGGCATTATATCATTACACCTTCGGATGCCGACAGCGTGATGGCCGTTGGCGCCGTGTCGGTAGCGGGCAACGTAGGCGGTTTCAGCAGTTACGGGCCCAGCAGCGACGGGCAAGTGAAACCCTCCGTTGCCGCCGTGGGTGTAAGCGCTGTGATCGCCAATCCTTCCACCGGGCAACCCACTTTCGGCAGCGGAACTTCCTTTGCCTGTCCGAATATGGCTGGACTCACAACCTGCCTCTGGCAAGCCTTCCCCGAGATCAACAACATGGGCATCATCACCGTGATGCAGCAGGCTGCAACCCGTGCCAATAACCCGGATACCCGGGTGGGCTACGGCATACCCGATATGAAGAAGGCATTTGTGATGCTGATCAAACAACTGTTCACCCAACAGGCGCCGCAGGTAAGCAATTGCAGTGTAAGCTGGCAATGGACGGTGAAAACCGATTCGGCGATCGGGTTGGTGGTGGAACGAAAACTTCCATCTGATCCAGCCTATGTTACGGCAAGCACGATGGCTTCCACCGGCGCATTCCAATCGCGAAACTTTACATTCTCCGATGACCTGCGCAGCTATACCGCCAGTGGCATCAAGTACCGCCTGAAAATGAACATCGCTGCCGACACCAGTTTCTACATCGATTCCATCACGGTGAATTTTACCCCAAAGCCCAACCTGGGAGCCGATAAAACAGCAAGTGTCTGCAGCGGAAGCCATTTCGATCTCACATCGCAATTCAGCACAACCGGGCTCAATGCTTCCTGGACCCTGGGCGGAAACCCGGTTACAACGCCCACAGCGGTTACAGTGGCAGGCATCTACCAGTTGATCGCCACCAACAATTCGGGTTGCCCTGATACCGCCACGGTAAATCTCAGCATCTTACCCAAACCAGCGATCGGCGCCGACCTGGCCATCAGCAAGTGCACCGACAGCATCGTGAATCTTACCACACTCTACAATACCACCGGGTTAACGACGGCCTGGACCATTGGCGGCATTCCTGTAACCACACCGGCCAGTGTAACCGCGGCAGGCACGTATAGGTTGATCGCCACCAATCCATCTTCCTGCGGCGATACCGCTTTGGTTGTAATTACAAACGATCCCCAGTTGTGCATCGTATCCCTGGTAGAAAAGATCGTGATCAGTCCGAACCCGGTAAGCGATAAACTTACCGTACAGGTGATAAGAAAGGCATCAGCGAAAGTGGATATCATCCTGCACAACGCGGCGGGCCAGTTGATGTACTCGGCCACGAGTCAGCAGCCGGCAGGTTCTCAATCCTACATCATCCCGATGAAACCCATGGCCGGAGGTATTTACTTCGTTACGGTTCGTGTGAATGATAAAAAAGAAGTGGTGAAGCGGATCATGAACCGCTAAGCGATCCCGATTGCACAAAGGCCGCCGTGAACATGGAGTCGGCCTTTTTATCATACCCTTTCAGTAATTCCATCTGCAGAAGACGCAGGTGGAATTTTTCTTTAATGAAGTCCACGATCGCCTCATTTTCGGCTTTAAACACCGAGCAGGTGATGTAGATGAACATGCCGCCCTTTTTCAGTTTCGGAATCACATTCGAAACGATCTGTTGTTGCCGCGCCGCGTATTCCGCAATGCGGTTTCCGGAAAAAAAACAAAGCTGCTCCGGCGTGCGGCCCCAGGTTCCGCTGCCCGTGCAGGGAGCGTCGCAGATGATGAGATCAAAGTTTGAGGTTTGAGGTTTCGGGTTTGAGGTTTGCAGGTCGGCGATAAGCGAATGGTATTTGTTGATGCCGGCAGCAGTAAATCGTTTTCGAAGGTTCATGAGGATACTTTCCCGGATGTCGGAAACAGTTAATTCGATCTTCCCATCCAGTATATCATAAGCCAGCAACGACTTGCCCCCACTGGCGGCGCAGCAATCCCAGACAGATACGGGGCGATGTATGGCGGATACCGGGTAGTGTTGCTTCAGTATATCCAATACCTTCTGGGAATTATAATCCTGTACCACCACTTCCTTATCCAGCACGAGCAGCGAATCGATCTTTGTACTGATGGGCAACGCGATGCAATCATCGCCAACCAGGCTGTACGGCAGCCCTGCATCATCCAGTTTCCGCAGCACTGATTTTTTCTGACCGGGCCGGATACGTAAAAAGAATAAAGGCTGGGTAAAGAATGAAGAACAAAAAGCGACGGGATCAACCTCATCGCTTAACGCATCAGCCCAGGGAAACAACTTGCGGATATCGATTTGGGCGATCGCGATCTTTTCTTCAACAGGTTTGTGCGTGCGTACATTCCATTCCGGCTTATGAAAAGCAAGAAATTCATTGGGCGATTGCTCACAGAGGAATGTGGCGGTGATCAATCTTTCTTCTATCGATATCTGGTAAGCGGCATTGCCCAAACGGAAATAATGATAACAAAGCGCCGCGATCTGCTTGCGATCGGTTGATCCGAATTTTTTATTGGCAGCGAACTGTTTTTTCAGGAACGCGGCAAAGGGAATATCGCCTGCATAGGATTCCAGTATCTTCTTTGCCGAGTTCAGGTATGATTGCTGCCGCATGCGGCAAAAATAAAGCCTGCGGTTGATTGCAGGCTTTAAAATTATCGTCGAAGGATCTTGTACTACAATTCCAGCAGGCTCTTTACCGGGTCTTGCCCGAAGAGCAGGAGTTCCGGATTTTCCAATAGTTCTTTAACACGTACGAGGAAGCCTACCGACTCTCTGCCGTCAATAATGCGGTGGTCGTAGCTCAGCGCCAGGTACATCATGGGGCGTATCACAACCTGCCCGTTGATGGCCATGGGTCTGTCCTGTATCTTATGCATGCCCAGGATGGCCGATTGCGGTATGTTGATGATCGGGGTGCTCATCAGTGAACCAAACACGCCTCCGTTGGTGATGGTGAAGGTGCCCCCGGTCATTTCCTCGATGGCGAGTTTGTTTTCTTTTGCTTTGGTAGCCAGTTCCACCACTTTCGCTTCGATGCCGGCCATGCTCAGACTTTCTGCATTGCGGATCACGGGTACCACCAACCCTTTCGGTGCACTCACCGCGATGGATATATCGCAGTAATCGTGGTAGATGATCTGGTCTCCGTCGATATATGCGTTCACGGCCGGCCATTCCATCAGGGCATAGGTACAGGCCTTGGTGAAAAAACTCATGAAACCGAGGTTGACGCCGTGCAGTTCTTTGAATTTGTCCTTGTATTTGGTCCGTATCGCCATGATAGCGGTCATATCCACTTCATTGAAGGTGGTGAGCATGGCTGTTGTGTTCTTGGCCTCCACCAGCCGGCGGCTGATGGTGCGGCGGAGGTTGCTCATTTTCTCGGCCCTGTCGGTACGATCGAATAATACGGATCCCGGTTTCCGTCCCGGGTTATTGAGGGCTTCCATCACATCCTGCTTCAATATTTTTCCATTGCTTCCGGATGGAGTAACCCCTTTTGCATCCACTTTCTTATCGGCCATGATGGCCGCGGCAACAGGTGTTGCTTTGATGTCGGGTTGCGGGGTTGCGGTTACGGGTTTCGCCGTTTCTTTCTTTGGTTCCTCTTTCGCCTTTGCGGGGGCCGCTTTTTCTTCAGCAGCCGCTTCAGCCGGTTTTGCCGCCGCGGTGTCGATCGAACATACCACATCACCGATATGGAGGGTGTCGCCCTCTTTAGCGATGATCTTGATTGCGCCGGCCTGTTCGGCATTGAGCTCGAAGGTGGCTTTTTCGCTTTCCAGTTCGGCAATCACTTCGTCGCGGTTCACCCAATCCCCGTCTTTCTTATGCCATTTCACGAGCGTCACCTCATTGATGCTCTCCCCTACCGTTGGAACTTTTATTTCGATGGACATCTACAGTAATTTAAGTGGGGCAAATTTCGGGGAAAATAAAGGATTATTAAAATCGAATTCCGGCAGGCATAGTCATAAAAAAGGCCGGCAGATAAGCGTTGCCGGCCGGTATATCTTTTACACGGTAACTGTTATGTTCCGAGGTAAGTTTTCAGGAGCTTGCACCGGGAGGCGGTACGCAGTTTCGTAATCGCTTTGTCTTTGATCTGGCGAACCCGTTCGCGGGTGAGGTTGAAATGTTCGCCGATATCTTCGAGGCTCAGCGCATGATCTACCCCGATACCAAAGAAAAAACGGATTACGTCTTTCTGACGCTCGGTGAGTGTATTGAGTGAGCGATCGATTTCTGTTTTCAGCGAAGCTTTAAAAGCCAGTTCATCGTCGGTGTCGGTTGCATTCTGATTCACAAGTACGTCGATCAGTGTGCTTTCTTCCCCGTCGGCCAAGGGTTGGTCCATGCTCACGTGGCGGGCGGCAACGCCCAGTGTATCGGCGATCTCATCGGCATCCATATCCAGCAAAGTGGCCAGTTCTTCGGGAGTTGGTTCCCGTTCAAACTCCTGTTCGAGTTGCGAATAGGCTTTGCTGATGCGGTTTGTCAATCCTACTTTATTCAACGGAAGCCGTACGATCCTGGATTGTTCGGCCAGGGCCTGCAGGATACTCTGGCGTATCCACCATACGGCGTATGAAATAAATTTGAAACCCCGGGTCTCATCAAAACGTTGTGCAGCCTTGATCAATCCCAGGTTACCCTCGTTGATCAGGTCGGGCAGGGTCAACCCCTGGTTCTGGTACTGCTTGGCCACCGATACCACGAAACGAAGATTGGCCTTGGTCAGTTTCTCCAATGCCTTTTGATCGCCCTGTTTGATGCGGATGGCTAATTTGACTTCTTCTTCGGGGGAGATCAATTCAACCTTTCCGATCTCTTGCAGGTACTTCTCTAAACTCTGGCTCTCACGGTTGGTAATAGACTTAGTGATTTTAAGCTGGCGCATGCTCATAAGCCTGTTGGTTTAAAGGTTATGTTTAAATAGCTATGGGGGTTAACAACTTGTTAAAAATTCGTAAATCTATTAACGTAATTTATGCTATTTCCTATATGCATCCAAAAAAAAAAATCTAACCTACTGGATTTCAGAAGATTGAAGCTTGGATTGTTTAACATTTAATGCTGTTTTATAAAACAAAAAAACTGCGCTAAATAATTTGTCAAGCTGATTATTTTGTTATTATTGCAACATTGCAACGATATATTAAACGAACAGAATGAGTAAGAAAGTTTTATATAAAATAGAATTCCCTGTAAGGTGTTCGCCCAGTATCTTATATGAATTTTTATTATCCCCCGCCGGCCTCCAGGAATGGTTTGCTGATAAAGTGGATGAAAAAGACGGCGTATACAGTTTTAGCTGGAATGGTACCGTAGACAAGGCCCAGTTACTGGAAACAGAAGAAGATAAATTTGTTCGGTTCCGCTGGGACCACCAGGCAAAGGATGAGTATTTTGAATGGCGGATCGAAAAGTCGGAAGTAACAAATCAAACGATTCTCGTCATCAGCGATTTTGCCGATAAAAAAGACATCAAGGACCAAAGCCAGTTGTGGGATTACCAGGTGAAAGAGCTTTTTCACCGCCTTGGCAGTTAAGATCCGACCAACTCCACCATCGCGTAAAAATTCTTTTCAAGTCTTCCGGGTATTTCATTCCAGCCGGGTAACGGAAACCGCAGAGCCAGTTTAACGAAGGTGCTGCCCGTAACGTACGCCGCGAACTGTTCGCTGGAAAACTCCTTTACCAACCGGTAATTATCTTCCCCGAAATGATGTTCCCAGGGATCCTTACTGGTACACAGGTAATATCCAGCTTCTTTCAATGATTCAAATGCATGGCAGAGTCTGAGCTGGTGCATCTTTTTATATTCTCCCGAAAGCTGTAATGTAAGGCTGAAAAAATTGCCCCACCAGAACAGGGTTCGGATGGCGAACACATCATCCCCATCGAAACACCGTGGATAATCAAGCATCACATAGGGCAATTGCCGGTAATTTTCTCCCCGCGCTATTTTGGGTGTCATGCGCAATACATCGGCGGGTAAGGTATGGGCCGCACCGATTGCCTGGTATCGTTCCGCCAGCCCGCCAAAGATCCCATATACTTTGCCAATGATGGCCTGTTTCGTTAAAATCCATCTGCTGTCGGAAACAAGCTCCAGTTCCTCGGGAGAAAGAGTTAATTTTGATGTTGGCTCCATACGGGCTTCAAATTACTACAATTACTGTTCACTGTATTTCCACCGGTGATGATCAAAAAACTCGACAAACTTATTCTGAAAGCATTCATCGGGCCGTTCATCATAACGTTCTTCATCGCCTATTTTGTACTCATGATGCAGGGCTTGTGGAAGTACCTCGACGACCTCGTGGGCAAAGGGCTCGACTTCATCACCATCGGGCAATTTCTCTGGTATGTAAGCGCTTCGATGCTTACCCTTGCGATGCCCATCGCCATCCTCATCTCTTCCATCATGACCTTTGGCAACCTCGGGGAAAGTTTCGAACTCGTTGCCATCAAATCATCCGGCATCTCCCTGCTGCGCTTCATGCGTCCGCTGATCTGGGTGGCTGTTCTGTTCTGCGGTATCACCTTCGTTTTTGCCAATTATGTGATCCCTTACGCCAACCTGAAGTTTGTAGCCCTGTATAACGACATCTACTATAAGAAACCCGCCTTCGACCTGAGGGAAGGGGTCTTCTTCACCCATATTCCCAATTATGCCATCAAGGCCGGCAAAAAGGAATCGGATGGAAAGACCATCCGGAACGTACTCATCTACGAACAAACGAACCCGCTGCAGAATAACTGCATCATCGCCGAGAAAGGCGTGATGCGCATTTCGGATGATCAGAAATTCCTCGAGTTCAACCTCGAGAACGGTTTCCGCTACCAGGAGAACGGGAACCTGAGCGATACCGCCACCGAATACATCCGGCTGGGTTTTCAATCCTTCAAAAAACTCTTCGACCTGAGCGCATTGCAGAAACAAAACACGAACGACAGCATCTACAAAAATAATTTCAAGATGCTGAGCGCCCGGCAGATCAACCGATTCCTCGACTCGTTGTACAAGCTGAACGATACACTCGCTGCCCGTTCGGCCCGTGCGTACGACATATACCTGCACTATTCGAATGTGCCCGACAGTACCTGGAAAAAAATCCCCACGACCGTTCCGCTCTTCAATAACTTCGATGCACTCCTGCCCGATTCGGCCCGGGCGAATGTGTGGGATGCCGCCAAAAGCATGGCCGCTTCCTTAAAGATCAACGCGGAGAACGCGGTGAATGAGGCCGAAAGCCGGAAGATGGAAGTGCGCTATCACAAGATCGAATGGCACCGGAAATTCTCCTTATCGATGGCCTGTTTTGTATTGTTCTTCCTGGGCGCCCCGCTGGGTTCCATCATCCGCAAGGGCGGATTCGGAATGCCCCTGGTAGTGGCCATCATCTTCTTCCTCATTTTCCACCTGCTGAATATGTTTGGCGAAAAATTCGTGAAGGAAGGCATCTCCTCTCCTTTCATCGGCATGTGGCTGGCCGTACTCGTACTTACACCCGTTGGCGTCTTCCTGACCTATAAGGCCATGCACGATTCACAACTGTTCAACAAAGAATTCTATTACCGGCTGTTCAAAGGCCTGCAGGGCGCCGTCAGAAGACCGAAAAAAGATTCCTCATCCTCTAAAACATAATCGTATGGCAACAGGAAAATCAACCAACCGCAGAGAGTTCATCTCCACCTCACTGAAAGGCGGCCTGGCTATGACCATTGGACTGAGCGCCACAACGCCTATTCTGCAATCCTTTACCAACCCGGCAGACAGGATCGGTTCGCTGTTCCCGACAGGTTTCGATCAGCAACCATTACCCTACAAATACGATGCGCTGGAAAATGTGATCGACGCCATGACCATGGAAATTCACTATACCAAACACGCAGCCGCCTACGCCAAGAACCTGAAAGAAGCGGCGGCAGCCGAAAAAGTGGATATCACCAAACCGCTGGAAGATGTGCTCGCCAGGATATCCACCTTCTCTACCAAAATGCGCAACAATGGCGGCGGACATTACAACCATGAATTGTTCTGGCAATCGATGCAACCGAAAAAAGAAGGCAATGCGCCAGCCGGTTCATTGCTCGCCGCGTTAAACAAAACCTTTGGTTCTTTTGACGCCTTTAAAAAACAGTTCGGCGATGCCGGCAAGAATCGTTTCGGCAGCGGCTGGGCCTGGCTATACATAGACAGCAAGGATAAAACCCTGAAGATCGGCTCCACACCCAACCAGGACAACCCATTGATGGACATCAGCGAGATCAAGGGATTCCCTTTACTCGGATTGGATGTATGGGAACATGCCTACTACCTCAAATACCAGAATCGCCGGGCGGATTATATCGACAACTGGTGGAATGTGGTGAACTGGAATTTTGTGCAGCAGCGCTTCGAAAAGATGGGCTAAAAGGGAAAAGAGAAAACCGGTACAACGAAAAATGTATTAGCTTTCTCTTTTACTGCTAAATACCCCTGCATGAAAAAGTTCCCGCTTCTTTTCTTTTTCCTCGGCACCGCCGTAATGATGATCGTAATGGCCAGAACCGGCGCCCCCCTTAAAACCAGCGCCACGCCGCTTGGTATCCTCGATCTCGAATTCGCCCATAGTGCCGATAAGGTATCAACGGTGATGACCGCCTGGTCGGCACCCGACGGCATGAACCGGATGGCGGCTGCGCATACCAATACCTATTTCGATTTTCTCTTCCTTTTCTTTTATGCCGGGTTTCTTTTCCTGGCCTGCCGGAAGATCGCAGCGACTATTCAAGGACCTGTAACAGTATGGGGTAACCGGATAGCGGCCGGTGCGCTGTTCGCCGGCTTTCTCGACATACTGGAGAATGCCGGGATGCTGGTTTCACTCGGTGGTTCTGTATCCGACGGAGTAGCGTTGTTTACAACCGTGGTTTCTGTAGCAAAATGGTCATTGGCCATTGTAGCCGTGCTATTCCTGCTTACCGGACTCATTTCTCTTGGCATACGCAGACTGAAAGACAGCGGCTCCTGAAATGGACTCAGCCTTTGCATTAGACAGAACCCCAAGCAGGTCCAACTAAAACAAAGGCTGATAAATCTGCCCTTCATAAGGCAGGTTGACAAACAATCTGGCGCAAATATAAACGACAGGTTATTTGCGGCCTGTCGTTTAGTTATAAAAAATTGTTAGAAAAGCGTCTCTTATTTGACACCCAGTTTTTTCTTCACCCGGTCTGCCAGATCATCCGCCTCCGGGAACACGAGGGCATATTCTTTATACAGTACATGTGCGTAGCCGTTTTCCTTCGCTACCTCCTGGATCGCCTTGACCATCTTGTCCCGTACGGGTTTTAATTGCTTCTCCTTGGCATCTTCCAGCATTTTATTGAATTGCTGCTCCTTGTTCTGCAGATCGGCGATCCTGGTTTGCAGATCGCCGCGTTTTGCCTCCCGTACCGCGGGCGACAACTTCGCTGAATCTTTTACAAATTTTCCATACGCCTCGTTTACTTCTGATTCCAGCTGCTGGTATGCTTCGGCCAGCTCTTTCTGGTAGGCCTGCAGGGCGGAGTCGGCTTTTTTGGTTTCCGGCATCAGGGGGTAGATCTCATCCGGGGTTATATACCCGATCTTTCCCTGGGCCATGACCTGTCCGGCAAAAAGTAAAAAGAGAAGCAGCAGTGTGTTACGTGTGTATTTCATCATTGTTGTTTTTTATGTTTCCAAAAGCCGGCGCAAACAATGGCCAGTCCGATCGCCCCGAAAAGCAGGGATGTTCCGGAGCGGCCAAAGGTACGCAGCAAACGGTTCAAATCCTGCACCCGGGAAGAACCGGAATCCGGGTAGATGGTATGCGCCTCAAAATAAACGAACAGCCCCATTGCAATGATAAGCAATCCGGCCGCGATCATTACCCAGGCATTGAGTTTCTTATTTTTCATTCCTGCATAACTTGATTTTCCCAGCGTAAATATAGAATCACGGTATCCGGGCTGCATACCGTTGATTGGGTATTTTAACGGGCAAACCGCGTATCTTCGTTCCATTAAATATATACAACTATGTCACAGGTTTGGAAAGAATACCAGGAAAAAAATAAAGATCGTTTTTTAGATGAAATGCTCGATCTGTTGCGCATTCCTTCGGTGAGTGCGAAAAGTGAACACAAGGCAGATATGCTCAAATGCGCCGAAGCCGTAAAGCAGCGTTTGCTCGACGCCGGCTGCGATAAAGCCGAAGTAATGGCTACCGATGGTCACCCGGCCGTGTTCGGCGAAAAGATCATTGATCCTTCCAAACCCACGGTGCTGGTATACGGTCACTACGATGTACAGCCCCCCGAGCCATTGGAACTCTGGAACAGCGGCCCCTTCGACCCCGTTATTAAAGACGGAAAGGTATTCGCCCGGGGAAGCGCCGACGACAAAGGCCAGTTTTACATGCACGTGAAAGCGCTGGAGATACTTACAAAGACAAACAGCATGACCACCAATATCAAATTCCTGATCGAAGGTGAGGAAGAAGTGGGATCACCGAACCTCGGCAAATTTGTGGCAGCGCACAAAGATCTCCTCAAGGCCGACGTGATCCTGATCAGCGACAGTTCGATGCTGAGCATGGAAAACCCCTCGTTGGATACCGGGGTACGCGGATTAAGTTATATAGAGGTGGAAGTTACCGGCGCCAAACGCGACCTCCACAGCGGCACCTATGGTGGCGCCGTTGCCAACCCCATTACCATCCTTGCCCAAATGATCGCAAGCTGCCACGACGAAAATAACCACATTACGATTCCTGGTTTTTACGACGATGTGGTGGTGGCGGGTCCCGAAGAAAGGGCCCTGATCAACAAAGCCCCGTTTGATGAAAAGGAATACAAAGATGAACTGGGCGTTCAGGAACTCTGGGGCGAGAAAGGATATACCACGTACGAACGTACCGGCATCCGTCCTACCATCGAAGTGAATGGCATCTGGGGCGGTTACCAGGGCGAGGGTGCGAAGACAGTACTCCCTTCAAAAGCATCCGCCAAAATATCCGCACGCCTGGTGCCGAATCAGTCATCACACAAGGTCACCGAAATGCTGCTGAACTATTTCCGTTCCATTGCCCCTGCCGGCGTAACGGTAAACGCTTTTGAGCATCACGGCGGCGAACCGTATATGACACCCATCGACAGTAAGGGCTACAAGGCTGCAGCCAAAGCTGTTGAAACCACTTTCGGTAAACAACCGATACCGGTTCGGGGTGGTGGCAGTATTCCCATCTGCTCTATCCTTGAAAAAGAGCTGGGCATCAAGATCATCTTCATGGGCTTTGGTCTTGATAACGACAACCTGCATAGTCCGAACGAGAAATACAACATCGAAAATTATTACAAGGGCATCGAAACCATTCCGTATTTCCACAAGTATTTCGCGGAATTGAGCTGATGCATTAATAAAATACGGGCAAGGTCCTGGTAAAATCCCTGTGCACATACTGCCGGGATTTTTTTATGCTGCGCCGAAAAGGGTTTATGTATCTTTATTTTCCACACATTGATAAATCATGGCCAAGGCAATTTCATCCGTTCGGACCCTCACCGCTGCCGCATTCCTGAAAGAACTGAAAGCCCTGCAATCCGCTACCGAATTGCAAAAGATCCAGCGCTATTTCAAATCCGGAGAGGGCCAGTATGCCGCCGGAGATAAATTCCTGGGCGTGAAAATGGGACAGTTGTTTACGCTGGCAAAAACATTTGCAGGCATGCCGGTAAAGGAACTCGAAACATTGCTTGAGAACCCTTACCACGAGGCCAGGGCCGGCGCCATCAGTATCATGGACAAGGAATCGAGGAATAAAAAAATCGAACCAGCCCGGCTGGAAGAAATGTACAAACTCTACATGCGCCGCCACGACCGGGTGAATAACTGGGACCTGGTAGACCTTGGCTGCCTGTACATGACCGGCTTGTATCTCTTCGATAAATCAAGAACTGTTTTGTATAAACTGGCCCGTTCAAAAAATCTTTGGGAACGAAGAACCGCCATCCTCAGCACCTGCTATTTTATCCGCCGGGGCGAAACAGACGATACATTCCGGATCGCCGCCTTGCTGGTAAAAGACAAGGAAGACCTGGTACACAAAGCCACAGGCTGGATGCTTCGTTTCGCGGGGGATAAGGACCTGAAAAAACTGAAGATATTCCTGAATGAATACGCCCCTGTCATGCCCCGGACCATGCTCCGGGCTGCCATTGAAAAACTGGACAAAAAGCAGAAACAGTACTATATGGAGTTAAAGCCGAAGAAATGACCTTCACCGGGTTTGCCCAAACTGCCGTATTTTGCATACCTCAAATCATTCACATGAAAACACTCGTTCATACAATAATACTGTTCGCATTCACCGGCCTTGTTTCCTGCGCTGGAAATGAAAAGGAAGACTATGTAGATAAGGACCTGCAAAAAGAGGCCGACCAGATCAAGTCTACCCAAAAAAAGGATAGCGCCACATCTGCCATAGCAACGGCTGTTCAGCAAGCGCCGGCACCGGTGGTTACGGGTTCTTCACCCCTCACCTCGCAACCGGTTACGATCGGTGGCGCCGTTCAACCCGCACCTTCGGCAACCGTGCAACAACCTGTTGCCGTTACTCCGCAACCTGCGGCACAAACAGCCACTGCAGCAGGTATGAATCCCCCGCACGGCCAACCCGGTCATCGCTGCGACATACCGGTAGGTTCGCCGTTGAACAGTAAACCACAAACCACTTCCCCCCCGGCGGCCACCGTTACCACAGCGGCTCCCACAGCACAGGCAACGGCACCGGGAATGAACCCACCACACGGTCAGCCCGGTCATCGCTGTGATATTCCGGTTGGTTCGCCGCTAAACAGTAAACCAGCCCCTGCTCCGGCAGCCAGCATCAGCACTACGCCGGCAGCGGCTCCCGCAAACACATCTGCCAGGCCCGATTCTTCAAAGAATGACTAACCCGATCGACGAAGAATATCCTTACGACCCGGATCTCGAAATCGTTTCAACCCGGGTATTCCGGGTACCCCGGGAAACCTTATTCGCAGCATGGGCAGAACCTGCCCGCTTGCAGAACTGGTGGGGACCAAAAGGATTCAGCAATACCTTTTATGAATTCGATTTCCGGGAAGGCGGCAGATGGCGTTTTATGATGCATGGCCCGGAGAAAGGAAATTATGCCAACGAGGTCGAATTCCTGGAAATCCGGAAACCTTCATTCATACATTGGAAACGGATCTCGCAACCCTGGTTTCGTGTACAGGTTTTCTTTCATGAATTACAGGATGATCAAACACGCCTGGTATTCAAAATGATCTTTGATTCCGCAGAAACCTGTAATAAGATCAAACCATTTGCACCCGAAAAGAATGAAGAGAATTTCGACCGGCTTGAAAAACTGCTGGAAAGCATGTAAGAGTTCGCCAACACCCGGTACACGGCAAAATCGCTGATTAATAGCTAAGCCTTTACACGATCAAAAATTAATAATGTGAATAAGTACGCCCTTCAACCCGGGTAATTGCAGGCAGCGATCCTTAGTTTTACATTGTCTATTCTTCACAACCGTACCTATCCTCTGAACGATCATTGTTCTTGTTCTCTCTCAAAAGGTGTTTGTTTAATATCCTCTGAATGAGTGTACGTGTATTCACGTGCAGCCAAACCAAAACGATCCATCTCCTTAAACCTCCGGGTAAAAAACCATTCAATCATGCCGCACGTATGTATTTCCTAAAGGGCATATGCCGGCATCCGGAACCAGTTAAACATACACCTCGTAAAACAAGAAACATGAAACACGATTACACCGTACACAGCAAACCGATCGATGGTATACTCCATTACTTTGTCAAGAAGCTGATGGTTTTTCCCGAATTGGGGGAAGCCGCCAGTATTACAGCCGGATATGGCATGCATGCCGATTTTGATAAAGCCTGCGATATCGCCGGTGTGGATGACCCGGAGGCCCGCAAGAAACTGAGAGCGCAGGTGAGCACGGTTCAACCTGCGGCACCTGAAACAGCACCAGCACCCGCCAAAAAACCGGTCATTGTTATCGCTGATACCATCAATAAGTGGCTCGCCGAATCCGGCGTGATCGCCCTGAACTGATTCTCCTACCGGCACGGGTAACAAAACCCCGTAACCAGCAATGCATAAAAAAGCCCCGCCATTCCAGCGGGGCTTATACTTAAAATACAAACACAAACACAGGTAAGCCCCGCCTTCGCAGGCAGGGCCGTACTATTTTAATCGGGCTTTTTCCCGTCCAGAAAACTGTTGATGGTGCTGATCTCAGCCTGGTTGTTGTCGTCGGATTTGACGGTGTAGTTGCTGTAGAAAGTTTCGACGTTCGCGATGGAATTGTGAAGTTCCATGTTGCGGCGAAGGTAAGCAGGCACCGTTTCAAACTCGTTGTTAGGATCGGCTGCGTTGATGTTGAATGACAAATTACGCAGTTTTGCAATCCGCTCCATGGCCCGGCGCCTAAGGTCTTCTGCTTCGTCCTGCATGGCAGGTTCCTCAACATCAGACATCTTGATGGGCTGAGTTTGTTGTACATGTTGCTCCTCCTCCGCCGCTTGATGGGATTTAACCACCAGCTGCATCTCGATCACAGGTTCGTCATCCTGTTCGCTGGATGTCAACCGGGGTAGCTCCTCAGACGGATTGGATTCTGGTTTTGGCTGCTCCTCCACATAGATCTGTGCAGGTTTAGCCAGGTATCCTCCTGACGACGGAGGATTGCTAGCGTCTTTATCAACTACGGAAATATTCTTTCGTTCGGGTTTTGCTTTTGCTGGTTTTTCAGCGGGTGGAGGACTTTGCGGAATATCAAATGCCACGATGGGTATTTGATCAGAGGCCGAAGATATTTCAAAAAATTCCGGAGCTGCCTCTATTTTGTCCACAGTAGTTTTACCAGGTAATTTCACGGGCTGTTCCTCTTCCGCTTCTTTGAGTGTTGGCATGAGATCGTCCGGCCCGGCTTGCGCAACCGGCGCTTCCGTGATCTCGGCGATGGCTTTTTCCTCTTCTTTTTCGTCGATCTGCAAAGCGGGTTGTTCAGCTACAACAGGAGTTTCTTCTTTCACAGCCGGTTTGGGTTGCGGCTTCGCCGGCATTTCAAGTGTCATCAGTATCTTTTCTTCTCCTTTCTCTTCTTTGCGTACCGGCGTTTCACGTACAAAGGGATCCTTGTGTTCGAAGCCGGTAGCGATGAGCGTGATGCCAATCTTTTCGCCGAGTGTGTTATCGTAGCCCATACCCAGGATCACATCGGTATCTTCACCTGCCTGGCTCAGCAAATAATCCTGGATCACTTCCACTTCATCCATGGTGAACTCGTGTTCGCCCTCGGCCGAGTTGATGTTGATGAGTATCCATTTAGCGCCCTTGATATCGTTGTCGTTGAGTAGTGGTGAGTTGATCGCCTGTTCGATGGCTTCCTGGGCCCTGTTGGCTCCACCCACGGCAGCGCTTCCCAGTATCGCCACACCGCCATTGCGCATTACGGTGCAAACATCGGCGAAGTCGACGTTGATCTGGCCGGTACTGTTGATCACATCGGTGATACATTTCGCGGCAGTGGCCAGCACATTATCCGCTTTGGCGAACGCCTCTTTCATTTTCAGGTTGCCGAACTGGTGACGGAGTTTATCGTTGCTGATCACCAGCAGGGTGTCTACATGGTTCTTCAGCAGCATTACGCCCTCTTCGGCCTGTGCGATGCGCTTCTTGCCTTCGTAAGCGAACGGCGTGGTAACAATACCCACAGTGAGTATGCCCAGGTCTTTACAGATCTTGGCCAGGATGGGAGCGCCACCTGTGCCCGTTCCACCACCCATGCCGGCTGTGATGAAGGCCATCTTGGTATTCACTTCCAGGATTCGTTTGATCTCATCCAGGCTTTCTTCGGTGGCCTGGCGGCCGATCGTAGGATTGGCGCCGGCGCCAAGTCCCTGCGTAAGATGTGGTCCGAGCTGTATCTTATTCGGCACCTTGCTCAACGCGATCGCCTGTGCATCGGTATTGCAGATAATAAAATTCACTCCCTCGATCTGTTGGGAAAACATGTGATTGACAGCATTGCTTCCGCCTCCGCCTACACCAATCACCTTGATGATGGAGGATTGTTCTTTGGGCAAATCAAAATGTATCATAATCGTTTGTTTGTGCATCGCTGCATTTTTCAACGCGGCAATTAGTAATTAATAGGTTAATCGTTTTTATGAAAAATGATGAATGTTGTACCTGCGTGAAAGACATTGGCTGTGTGCGAACATTTATCATTTACCACTCAATATTATAATTTGGCGTCTTCCTCTTCTTTGAACAGGTCGATCAAACCGTTCTTGAATCCATCCATGAAGGTCTTCAGCGATTTGCGCTGTTTCACTTTAACCGGTCCGGCATTTTCCATGGCCAGGGTTTCATCCACCGGTTGCTGCTGCAGACTTTGCGGCACTTCCACTTTGCGGAACTGTTCCTCGAACTGCTTGTTCTTATTCTCATAATCATTGTATCCTTTCAGAATAAGGCCGATACAGGTGCTGTACATCGGCTTGGCCAGTTCATCGATATGACCGCCGGCCAGGTGTTCGTTCGGGTAACCGATCCGGGCATTCAGCCCGGTCACGTATTCGGTGAGCTGGATCAGGTGTTTCAGTTGCGAACCGCCGCCCGTGAGTATCACGCCCCCGTTCAGCAGGCGGGTATCCAAACCAACCTGTTTGAGGTGATAGGTAACAAAGTCCATGATCTCGCTCATCCGTGCCTGGATGATCCCCGCCAGGTTCTTTACCGATATTTCCTTGGCCGGCATACCCCGCAGACCCGGGATCGTGATGTAGGCATTCGATTTCGCTTCATCGCTCAGGGCGCTGCCGAACTGGATCTTCATCTGCTCGGCCTGTGTTTTTAAAACGCCGAGCCCGGTTTTGATATCATTGGTGATATTCTCGCCGCCGAATGGAATCACGGCCGTGTGCTTCAGGATACCTTCATAGAAAACAGCAAGGTCGGTGGTACCACCACCGATATCCACGATCGCCACACCCGCTTCCAGGTCCTGGTCGCACATGACAGCGGCGGCGGAAGCGAGGGGTTGCAATACCAGGTCTTTTGTTTTCAGTCCGGCTTTCTCCACGCTGCGGTTGATGTTGCGGATCGCATTCTTATCACCGGTGATGATGTGAAAGTTGGCTCCCACTTTTACCCCGCTGTACCCGATGGGATTGGGGATGTTCTGAAAATTGTCGACGGTGAATTCCTGCGGGATCACATCAATGATCTGGTCGCCGGCCGGTATATAGGTACGGTACTGATCGGCGATCAGGCGGTCGATCTCTTCCTGGCGGATCTCCTCTTCCACAGTCTGGCGTACAATATCTCCGCGTGTTTGCAAACTTTTAATATGATGACCCGCGATACCAACATAAACTTCGTTGATCTCGAGGTTGGGGTTCGAGTCGTAGCAATTCTTCAAAGCCATTTCGATGGCCTTGATGGTCTGATCGATATTCAGCACCATGCCGTGCTGAACACCGTTGCTGTTGGCACGTCCGAAGCCAAGTATCTCCAGCTTGCCGTATTCATTCTTGCGTCCGGCGATGGCGGCGATCTTGGTAGTGCCTATATCCAGACCTACGATGATGGGGTTTTCCTGATTCATAATTGTATGTTTTGTGTTTGTGGCCCCTATCCCCTAAAGGGGGATAAGGATGTTTGTTTTATTTGTATTTAGTTCATTATACCCCTTTAGGGGATAGGAGTATTCGGTTTTTTCATTACTGCTTTTGGTTTTGGTTTCCCGGTTTCCGGTTTTGCTGGTTTAGGGCCGGGTTTTGCCGGTTGTTTCGCCGGCACACTGGCAGCAGGGGCAGCTACGGTTTGGGTAACTGCCGGTGTCGCCCCTTCTTCCTGTGGTTTCGGTTTTTCATAAGTATTGGATGGTTGTGCAGACTCTTCCCGCTCGATGGACTGCTGAATCATACTGCTGTCGACAGTATTGCGTTCATTGTCCTGCTGTATCATCTGTAAAGAATCGTTCGCTTGTTGTTTAGCCCGCTCGGCCAATGCCTGCATCATCAGCATGGTACGTTGCGCATCCGCCGCGATGTCTTCGGCTCCCCGTTTCTTTGCCACCACCTGGTTCTTATACTGCAGGCTGATGACACTGTATTCGGCCAGCCCGGTTGTGGCCATAATTTCTTTATAGAACAACTTCAACTTGTTCAGTTTCTCTTCTGCATCGGTGCCGGTACCGAAGCGTATCAACTGGTTGCCCACCTTGGGCAGCATGTCAAATTCACGCCGGTCTGTTATGTCCACCTGGTCGATCAGGGCCATGCAGAAAGTATCCTGCTGGATCGCCAGGCTAACATCCCGTATCTCGGCAAGCAGGCTGCTGTCGGCAGGTGCCAGCACCCTGGCGTCGGACGGGAAGCCGGTGAATACCGGAAGCCTCGCCGAGAATTTATCACTCAATGGCAGCATGGTCAGTTCCTGGTCGATGTAAAAACTGTTTCCCGTTGCGGTAAACACCCTTGCCACCGGTTCCCGCTCCTGCACGTTCACCCGCAGTACTTCATTGTTATCAAAGAACAGTTCGGCGCTCTTTATCCAGATATTCTTTTCCAGCTGCGCTTCCATCATTTTCAGGTTGAAGGCGCCAACCGGTTTACCGACCGGGTCGCCGCTCTCCACCTGCCGGATGCCTTGCATGATATCCGCCTCGTCGACAAAGACATTCGCATCGGCGCCTTTGATGGTTATCTCCACCCCTTTGCATCGGCTGGTATCTTTCTTACGGATAGCAGCTGCCAGTAACAGCACAGAAGCGGCGCCCAATACCACCCACAGGGTTGTGAGCAGGATCTTTTTAATGCTGTATCGTTTTGTTTGTTCCAATCAGTTTTCCAAACTATTTTTTATCGGCTCCACCAGGGTATCGATATCGCCGGCACCGGCGGTGATCAGTAATTCCGTTTTATTCGCTTTTACCCACTCGGCCAGCCGCTCCTTCTCGATCAGTTGCCTGTTCGTATTCTTCATACGGTCGAGGATCATCTGGCTTGTAACCCCCGCTATCGGCAACTCCCTGGCCGGGTAAATGGGCAGCAGTACCAGTTCATCCGCCAGGTCGAGGCTTTCGGCGAAGCCGTCAGCAAAATCCCGGGTACGGGTGAACAGGTGGGGCTGAAAGATCACAGTGCACTTCTTTCCCGTGAACATTTTCTTTGCGCCAGTTATCAGGGCCCGCAATTCATCCGGGTGGTGCGCATAATCATCAATGAACACCTGGTCATCCTTCTTTACAATGAACTCGAACCGGCGTTTTACGCCTTTAAAAGAACGTACGGCCGACAGTATCTTTTCGTCGTCAATGCCGAGATGCTTTGCCACGGTTATCGCCGCCACCATATTTTCGATGTTATGCATGCCTCCCATGTTCAGCGCCACGTCGGTAAGGGTCCATTCAGTTGCCACAACATGGAACGTATAGCTTCCGCTGTTCACCCCGATATCCGCCGCATGCACATCGGCCGCGGCTTCCTGCAGGTGATACGTTTTATGATTGCGGGCCTTCAATTCTCCGCCGCGTTTCAGTCCGTACTTGCTCAGCAACAAACCACCATCCTTTACCCGGGCCGAGAAATCGATGAACGCCTGTTCCACATTTTCTGCCGTACCATAGATATCCAGGTGGTCGGGATCCATCGCCGTAATGATGGCCACGTCGGGACTCAGTTTCAAAAAACTACGGTCGTACTCATCGGCTTCCACCACACATACATTCCGTTCATGGCTCCAGAAATTGCTGTTGTAGTTCGCCGCGATGCCGCCGAGGAACGCATTGCACCCGTAGCCGCTGTCGCGGAGGATGTGTGCGATCATGGTGCTCGTGGTTGTTTTGCCATGCGTACCTGCCACGCAGATGTTGAACGAACTGTTGGTGATCATACCCAGCACATCACTCCGTTTTACCACGGTATAGGCATGTTGCAGGAGGTAATTCAACTCCTGGTGATCTTTCGGAATGGCGGGTGTGTATACCACCAGTTCTGCTTCCTTGTCAATGAGCCCGGTGTGATCCTCGTAATGAATGGCAATGCCTTCGCTTGCCAGTTGTTTCGTCAATACCGTTTCGGTTCTGTCGTATCCGCTCACGTTTACTCCCCGGGCGTTGAAATAGCGGGCCAGCGCACTCATGCCGATACCGCCGATGCCCAGGAAATAAATCCGCTTTATGTCTTTTATGTCTTTCATCCGATATGCTTCAGTATCTCTGTCGCTATTTTTTCGTCTGCGTTTGCCACAGCCAGCATCCCGATTTGCCGCTTCAGTGATTCCTGTTTTGTTTCGTCCTTCGACAGGGAAACCACGGCCGGAACGAGTTTTTCTAACGCCTCCCTATCGGGTATCAATATGCCGGCCCCTTTATTAACTAAACTTTGTGCGTTGGCCGTTTGATGGTCTTCCGCCGCGTAGGGAAAGGGCACAAACACGGCCGCTTTTTTCGTGACACAGAGTTCGGCAATGGCCATGGCGCCGCTCCGGCTGATCACCAGGTCGGCAGCTGCATAAGCGTATTCCATCTGGTTTATGAAATCGCTTACCCACACATCGGGGCGACCCGCCGCCCGTTCTTTTCCCCGTGCCGCATAGGGTTTGCCTGTTTGCCAGATGAGTTGCAGGTTATTAAGACCAAATTCATCGATGGCTTTATCAAGCGATTCATTAATACTTTTTGCGCCCAGGCTTCCGCCGATGGATAACACTGTTTTTTTAGCCGGATCGAGACCAAAGAACCGGATCCCCTCTTCCCGGCTCAAACCGCTGTTTGCAATATTTGCCCGTACCGGGTTTCCGCTTACGGTGATCTTTGCAGCCGGGAAGAATTTTTCCATGCCATCGCTGGCCACGAATACGCGGGTGGCTTTTCGGCCCAGCATGATATTGGCCTTGCCGGCGAAGGAATTGCTTTCATGAATGAAAGAAGGAATGCCTTTCGACTGGGCGAAGCGCAATACCGGGAAGCTCGAATATCCGCCTACGCCGATCACCGCATCCGGGCGGAAACGCTTGAATATCCCGCGTACCTGCACAAGGCTTTTGATCAGTTTGAACGGAAGCCCGATATTTTTTATCAAAGAACTCCTGTTGAACCCCGCGATGTCTAACCCCTCAATGACGTAACCCGCCTGCGGCACTTTCTCCATTTCCATTTTCCCGTTGGCGCCCACAAACAATATTTCGGTTTGCGGTTCAATCTTCCTCAGTGCATTGGCGATGGCGATCGCCGGAAAAATATGTCCGCCCGTTCCACCGCCTGCTATGATGATCCGTTTATCCATTCACTGCTACAGGTTGCTCCTTTCCTTCCAGTTGCTCCACATTCCTCGCCACGCTCAGGATGATACCGATCGAAAGGCAGGTGAACAGGAAACTGCTTCCGCCCATGCTGATCAGTGGCAGCGTTACGCCGGTATTCGGAAATACATTCACGTTCACGCCCATATTGGCAATGGCCTGTATCACCAGCATGAAACTGAGGGCCAGGGCCAGGAATGCGCCGAAGGCATAAGGACATTTACGGTATAGCCGGATGCAACGGTACAGGAACAACAGGTATATGAACACAATGAACACACCGCCGACCAAACCATACTCCTCCAATATGATGGCATAGATAAAATCGCTGTACGAATGCGGCAGGAAGTTCCTTGCCTTGCTGTTACCGGGACCCAGTCCGGTCCAGCTGCCCGAGGCGATGGCGATCTTGGCCTGGTTCACCTGGTACTGTCTTTCATTCACATCTTCCTTCTTGCTGTAGATAAAACTTTGTATCCGCCCGATCCAGGTAGGTACCCGTCCCACGCTCAAAATACCCGGAAGGTCTTTGGTGCGTTGTTCCTTTTTGTCGTAGGTGCTTACCGCGATGGTAAGCAGCAGCACTACGGGTATCATCGCCAGTCCGATCGTTACCAGCAGGTGTTTGGTACGTACGCGGCCAATGAACATGAGCATGATGCTGGTACCGGCGATGAGTAACGAGGTGGAAAGATTCGACGGGGCGATGAGCAGGCAGATGATGCCCACCGGGATGATCACCGGCAGGAATCCTTTTTTGAAATCCTTGATCACGGCCTGTTTGCGGCTCAACTGCCGGCTCAGGTACATAAACAGGGCGAGCTTGGCCATGTCGGATGTCTGGAAGGTCATGTTGATCACCGGCAATTTGATCCAGCGTGTTCCTTCGTTCAGTTTTACCCCAAAGAAATGTGTATAGATAAGCAGGAAGATGGAAGCCACAAATAAGATCGACGCCACCCGCGAGTAGATGGTATAGTTCACCCGGTGAGCGAAATAGATCACCAGCACCCCCAGCACGATGAAGCCAAACTGCTTGAAGAGATAACTTTCCGTACTCTTGCTGTATTTATATGCGAGTGAACCGGTGCTGCTGTATACCACCAGCAGGCTCACCAGTGTGAGAATGACCACGATGCCCCATATAACACGGTCGCCCCGGGTTTTACTCACCAGGTTGCCACCCATATTACTGATGTTGGGGGTAAGCAGGGATCGTATGATTGTTTGTTCTGCCATACCTCACCCTCGTTCCCTCTCCTTGGGGAGAGGGAGGTCGGGCTATTATTTATTTTACAAATTCACACTTCGCATGTTATTACGTTTCTCCTTTCCCGCTGCCCTCTCCTGGAGGAGAGGGTTGGGGTAAGGGTTATAATTCTTTCACCGCTTTCTTGAACTGGTTGCCCCGGTCTTCGTAGTTTTTAAACAGGTCGAAGCTGGCGCAGGCCGGGCTTAGCAATACCACATCGCCCTTGTTCGCCACATGAAAGGCGGAACGCACGGCGTCGATAGCTGTTTGGGTATTGATGATCATCGGCACGATATCGGAAAAAGCTTCGTGTATCTTCTTATTATCGGTTCCGAGGCAAACGATGGCCCGCACTTTTTCCTTCACCAGGTCGCTGAGTAACGTGTAGTCGTTTCCTTTGTCAACACCGCCCAGGATGAGGATCACGGGCTTTTCCATGCTCTCCAGCGCATACCAGGTACTGTTCACATTGGTGGCCTTGCTGTCGTTGATGAACTCAACGTTCTTGATGGTGGCAACGGTTTCCATGCGGTGTTCGAGGGTCTGGAAGGTTTGCAGCGCCTCCCGGATCTTTTCTTTCCGTATGTCGACAGCGGTGGCTGCCAGGCTGGCGGCCATGCTGTTGTAGTGGTTGTGCTTTCCCTTCAGGGCGAAATCTTCAATGCTCATCTGCATCTCTTCATTTTTCCACTTCAGGTGCAGTTTGGCGTTGAGCAGGTAAGCTCCCTGTGGCAGTTGTTTACTCATGGTAAATGGGGCTGGTGTTGATTTAATGGAATAGTTGCTGATCGTTTTCACCGTCACTTCATCATCCAGGTTATAAATGAATACGTCTTCGGGTTGCTGGTTCATGGCTATCCGGAACTTGCTGCTGATATAATTCTCGATCTTATACTCGTAGCGGTCCAGGTGGTCTTCGGTGATATTGGTGAGTACCGCCACATCGGGGCGGAAGGTTTTGATGTCGTCGAGCTGGAAGGAACTGATCTCGGCCACGTATAAAGGCTTGGGATCCACGGCTACCTGTTTGGCGAATGAATAACCGATGTTTCCCACGAGGGCGCAATCGGCGCCACCGGTCTTGCAGATATGGTAGGTCAACGTGGTGGTGGTTGTTTTCCCATTGCTGCCGGTGATGGCAATGATGCGGCTGTTCCCTTTATAGCGATAGGCGAATTCGATCTCACTGATGATGGGTATGTTCTTCGCCCGGATCTGTTTCACCAGTTCGTTCTTCTCGGGTATGCCCGGGCTTTTCATCACTTCGGCCGCGTTGAATATCCTCTCCGTTGTATGCTGCCGTTCTTCGTACTCAACCCCTGCCGCCTTCAGCTCCAGTTTATAGTCGTCGCGGATCTCGCCGCCATCGCTGACGAACACGTCGTAGCCCTTCTGCTTTGCCAGCAGGGCCGTTCCAACGCCGCTTTCGCCTGCGCCCAGTATGACGATCCGTTTGTTCATGTTCCGTTTGTCATTTATCAATGACGGATTAAATGGTCTTTCAATGGATAGAACTTAACGGGTTGTTGCCGGTCGGGTACATCTTGATTCATAGAAACAGATCCTTCGCCACTTGAAAAACTTGCAATCTGTATTGCAGATCTCCGTTGGTTTTTCAAAAAACACTTACCGCAGTTTCAGTGTAACAATGGCCATCACCACACTCAGTATGGTCACGATCCAGAAACGTACTGCTATCTTGCTTTCATGATATCCTTTCTTTTGATAATGATGATGCAGGGGGCTCATCAGGAACACCCGCCTGCCCTCCCCGTACTTTCGCTTCGTGTATTTGAAATACGATACCTGGATCATCACACTTAAATTCTCCACCAGGAATACGAAGCAGAAGAACGGGATCAGCAATTCCTTCCGCACAATAATGGCCAGGGCCGCGATGATGCCACCGAGCGCCAGGCTGCCGGTATCGCCCATGAATACCTGGGCCGGGTAGGCGTTGTACCAGAGAAACCCGATACAGGCTCCTACGAATGCCGCGATGAAAATCGACAGTTCGCCCAAGTTGGGTATGTACATGATGTTGAGGTATTCGGCGAACTTGATGTTGCCGCTCACGTAGGCGAATATGCCCAGCGCAATGCCGACGACGGCGCTCACACCGGTTGCCAGGCCATCCAGTCCATCGGTAATGTTGGCCCCGTTGCTCACCGCCGTTACAATGAAGATGACAATGAGTATGTACAGGATGTAGGTATAATCCCTCCAGGATTCCGGGAGCAGTTTCGCGTAATTGAATTCGTGGCTTTTTACAAACGGGATGGTGGTGATCGGCGTTTTCACGGAGGCGTATATATGCTGTTTACCATCGATCACCACCGTATCAAACTTGGTGGTTCTTTCAATAGGGCCCAGTACCATATTGGTCTGAACCTCCCTTTTCACCACCACGCTGGGCGTGAAATACAGCGTGGCGCCCACGATGAGGCCCAGCATCACCTGCCCGAATATTTTAAAGCGGCCCGCCAGGCCATCGCTGTCGCTTTTCTTATAGGGAATTCCTTTTTTCTGTGCGATTCGTTTGGCCCGGATCTTTAAATAATCATCGATGAAACCGATGGTGCCGAGCCAGATGGTACAAACCACCATCAGGCGTATGTATACTTTTCCCAGGTGTGCGAACAAAACGGTGGGTATCAGGATGGCGAGGATGATGATGATACCACCCATCGTAGGCGTTCCTTTCTTCTGCTGCTCGCCTGCGAGCCCCAGGTCGCGTACACTTTCGCCCCATTGTTTTGTTTGCAGGAAGCGGATCAGCCGTTTTCCATAGATCGTTGTGATCACCAGGCTCAACAGCATGGCAAGCATCACCCGGATACTGAGGAACCGGTAGAGGTTACTGCCCGGGAATTTATACCCTTCATTCTGCAGCCATTCAAATAAGTGATACAACATATTAATTTGTCAATTAGCCAATTCAACGATCAGCTGATTTCTTCTTATTCTTAATTCGCTCACGCTAACGGGCTACACGAGCACATCAGCAAATCATCACATCGGTTCATTGCCACATCGGCACATCATTTCTCCAGCAATTCAAACATTTCATTCAGCACCTGTTTGTCGTCGAAATCGTATTTCACCCCTTTGATATCCTGGTATTTCTCATGTCCTTTTCCTGCCACCAGGATGATATCGTCTTTATCGGCCAGGCTCACCGCCGTTTTGATCGCTTCTTTGCGGTCGGCGATGGAGATGGCTTTTTTTTTAGTCGTTACGGTCAGCCCCGACTCCATGTCTTTCAGTATCTCCAGCGGATCTTCACTGCGTGGATTGTCGGACGTGAGGATCACTTTATCGCTGTACTCGCAGGCAACTTCTGCCATCACCGGGCGCTTGGTCTTATCCCGGTCGCCGCCGCAGCCCACTACGGTAATGATCTTCTCATGTCCGCGGCGCAGTTTCTTGATCGTGGCCAGCACATTCAGCAAGGCGTCGGGGGTATGCGCATAATCAACAATGCCGGTGATCTTATCCTGTTTACTGATCCGGTAGTCGAATCTTCCTTCGGCTCCATCCAGGCTGCTGAGTACCTGTAATACCTTGTCTTTATCTTCTCCCAGGCATACAGCGGCTCCGTATACCGCCAGCAGGTTGTAGGCATTGAATTCACCGATCAGCCGGAAGTACACTTCTTTGTCATTGATCGTCATGTGCAATCCTTCGAGACTGTTATCGAGAATCTTTCCCTTAAAATCAGCCATCGTTTTCAGGCTGTAGAACTGTTTTTTCGCCTGGCAGTTTTGTAACATCACGGCGCCCCGTTTATCGTCGGCATTGCTGATGGCGAAGGCCGAAGCGGGCAATTCGTCGAACCAGGATTTCTTTACCCGGATGTATTCGTCGAATGCTTTGTGGTAATCAAGGTGATCGTGGGTGATGTTGGTGAACAAGGCTCCCGCGAATTGTAAGCCCGCAATCCGGTACTGGTGAATGGCATGGCTGCTGCACTCCATGAACACATGGGTGCAACCTGCTTCCACCATTTGCTTCAGCAGGGCATTGATGCTTACGGCATCCGGCGTGGTATGTGTGGCTTCGAGCACTTTATCGCCTACCTGGTTCTGCACCGTGCTGATCAACCCGCAGGTATGCCCGAGGCCCGAAAACAGTTTCCAGAGCAGGGTGGCAATGGTTGTTTTTCCATTCGTTCCGGTTACACCAACCAGCTTTACCCGGGTGGATGGCTCGCCAAAGAAATTATGGCTGATATAGCCTGCGGCTTTCGCCGTATTCTCCACTTCGATATAGGTAATTCCATCCGTTGCATTCGCAGGGATCGATTCACAAATGATCGCTGTTGCACCTTTCTCAATGGCCGCGTCGATGTATGCCTGCCCGTCGGATTTTGTTCCCTTCAGGGCAATGAAGCAGGAACCGGGCTTGGCCAGGCGTGAATCGATGGCAATGCTGTTCACAGCGATCGAAGTATCTCCTTTGACCGATCGGATCGAAACCTTATATAGTACGTCTTGTAATATCAATTCAACACCAGGTTGATCGTTTGTGATTTATTGAGTGGCATGCCGGGCAGGAGTGACTGACTGATCACTTTGCCACGACCGGTGGCCGTTACTTTCAATCCCGCGTTCTCCAGCAGGTACACCGCGTCTTTAAGCCCCATGCCGGTGGCATCAGGTATCGTCGCAGCCGCCGTTTCATTCTTCAGCTTCAGCAAACCCTTGTTGTTTTGCACCTGTGCATACCGCCAATACCCGTTACTGGCTGAATCCATAAAAGGCATGTTGAGGTAATTGAGTACCGATACGAATTCATCCTTCGCGCCGTGGTAATAATAGGCGGTGCTGTCTGCCTTCGGATTTGCTGTGAATTTCCGGGTGCTCAGGTAGCTGCCATAGATACGATCACTGATCTCCTTGAACACAGCACCCGAAACGTCGGCCCCATATACCATACGTGATTCGCGGCTGTTTTGTATCACCACGGCAATGGTATACCGGGGTTGTTCGGCCGGGAAGTATCCAATGAATGAGGCCTGGTATATTTTATTACCCTTGTTGTACCCTTTGTTGTTGAGAGCGGTTACCGCCGTTCCGGTTTTACCGGCGATCTGGTAACTGCTGTCTTTCAGTTTCCGGGCGGTGCCGTGCGGGTTGTTCACCACTTCCAGCATACATTCCTTCACCTGTTTCAATGTTTGATCGCTGCAGATCTTTTCCACCAGTACCTGGGGTTCGATCTTCCGCACTTCCACCCCGTATTCGCGGATCGCACTTACGAGGTAGGGTTTCATCATCCTGCCATCATTGGCAACCGCGTTGTACAGCATCAGCATGTGCAGGGGTGTCACCAGTTCTTCATAACCATGCGCCATGAATGGGATGGTCGTCTTGCTCCAGCTCCTGCTGGTTGGTTTCTTGATGAGGGGCCTGCCGGATGAAGCGGTAATATCCACACCGGTCATCTGGTCGAGCCGGAAACGATGCAGGTGTTCCAGGAACTTCGCCGGCTGTTCGTGGTAATATTGGTCGGCCAGTTTTGCAAACGCCACGTTGCTGCTTTTGGCGAAGGCGTCTTTAACGGTGATCGCCCCGTCGCCCAGGTGCGAATCGCGGATCGGCAGACCATAGAATCTTTTTTGTCCGCCTTCGCAATCGACGATGCTGTTGATGTCGACGTATTTATCTTCCAGCAAACTCATCAGTGTCGCGAGTTTGAAAACGGAACCCGGTTCGGTGGCTTTACCGATGCCGTAATTCAGGTCTTCGGTATAAACACTGTCGCGCTGCTTACCAAGGTTGGCGATGGCCTTGATCTTGCCGGTGGCGGTTTCCATGACGATCGCGGTGCCATGCAATGAATTGTTACGCACCAGCATATTCATCAGGGCGCTCTCGGTTACATCCTGGATGTATGTATCCAGGGTGGAGATGATGTCTTTCCCGTTCTCGGGCTCCACCTCACCTCCATCTACCGGCAGATAGGTTCCGGCCACATACCGAACCAGTTGTTGCCCCGTTTTGCCTTTGAGCAGACTGTCGTAGCTCTGTTCCAGGCCTACGTTCGAGGCGTTGTTACGCGAAAGGCCAATGGTTCGGTTGGCCAGTAGTACATAGGGATTAATGCGTTTGTCCTTGGTTTCTACAATGAAACCGCTTTTGTTCTTACCCAGTTTTACCAGGGGGAAATCCCGGAATTGCTGGTAATCCGAAAAGGATACTTTTTTACGAAGACTGTGATATCTTTCTTTATTGCGATAACCCAGCTGCAGTTCTTTTTTGTACGCGGCGGCTGTTTTGTCTTTAAACAGATTGGCCAGGCATATGCTGAGTGAATCGATGTTTTTGGTAAAGCGCTCCCCGTTTTTTTCCCGCAGCCCCTCGGCGGCAAAATCGATATAGATATCGAATACCGGCACCGAGGTACTCAGCATGTTTCCGTCTTCGCTGTAGATGGTACCCCGTTCGGCATCGATGGGCAGGTAACGCAGGTGCATGCTGTCGCCCAGGTTGGTCCAGTATTTTCCCTCGGCCTGCTGGATGTAAAAAGCCCGGGCCACCACTACGATGCCGAGCAACACCATTCCGAGGAAACAGAGGTAGACTCTCCAGAGTATGTCTTTTTTAATATCCAAATTGAACCTGTGCTTACAGTTCGTTTAAATGTTTGTTCCTTTATTTCTTCCCGAGCAAATACGGGGGTGATTTCAGTTCTTTCAGACCCAGGGGTTCCACCGCTTTGATCAGTTCGCTTGCCTTGCTGCGGAAGATGACCTCGCTTTTCGCTGTCTTGTATTCGTATTCCAGTTCCTTGATCCGCTTTTCCGTTACACTGATCTTCCTGGTTATTTTGTCGGCCAGGTGCCCGTTATATATATACAATACCGCCAGCAGCGACAGGAAAAGAAAAAAGGGAATGTTCTTCACGACCCAGCGATGGCTGAAGAATTTCTTCCACCCGAGGATCATGGGGTCGGCTTTGGGATTGGCGGCCGGCTGTTCCTGTATGTTTTTTTCTTCCTGCATAGCGTCCGGTCATTGCTTTAATGGATGGGTTCGAAACGTTTACTTTTTCTCAGCCACCCGCAACTTGGCGCTGCGGGAACGGCTGTTTGCTTTCAGTTCTTCGGCTGAAGCGGTAACAGGTTTTTTAGTGATCAGGGTTAAGGGATTATCGGGTCGATGGCCGAAGACTTCATCCGGGGCGGTTTCTTCGAAGGAGCCCTGGCGGAAAAAGTTCTTTACGATCCGGTCTTCGAGCGAGTGAAAGCTGATGACCGCGATACGGCCACCACTCTTCAGTACATCAACCGATTGCCGGAGCATGTCTTTCAATGCGCCGAATTCATCATTCACTTCGATGCGCAATGCCTGAAAGACCTGGGCAAAGTATTTCTGCGGATTGCCTTTTACGATGGCCTGCATGGCGGCTTTGAATTCACTGATCGTGCGGATGGGCGTTACGGCCCGTTGCGTAACGATCGTCCGGGCCAGCGTCTTCGCATTGGTGACCTCCCCGTATTGTTCGAAGAGTTTATGCAGCTGTTGCTCGGAATAATCGCGGATGATTGTTGCTGCCGTCAGTTGCTGGCGTTGATCCATCCGCATGTCCAGGGCTGCGTCGAAGCGGGTCGAGAAACCACGATCCGCTTCATCGAACTGGTGACTGGAAACGCCGAGGTCGGCAAGGATCCCATCCACCTGTTGTACCCGATGCAAACGAAGAAAGCGTTGCAGGTGCCGAAAATTTTCCGGAACAAACAAGACCCTTTCATCAGCGGGAATATTAGCGGCCGCGTCCTTATCCTGGTCGAAAGCGATCAACCGGCCCTGTGCATTCAAGTGCTTCAGTATCGCCAAACTATGACCACCGCCGCCGAACGTGCAATCGACATAGATGCCGTTGGGCTTTATGTTAAGGCCACTGATGCATTCGTGAAGCAATACAGGCACGTGGTATCCTGAACCCTCCCCTTGCGTATCGTTGACTCCGTTAGCCATCCATTTGAGCGATTAGCGGTAATCAGCCGGTTGTTTTATTCATCACCGCGTTGGCCAGTTCGCTGAAAGCCTGTGGTGTAAACGTTTCAAAGAACTCCTTATACTTACTTTTATCCCAGATCTCGATTTTGTTGATCGCCGAAACCAGCACGATGTCTCTCTCCAGGCCGGCGTGTTCAGCAAGACTTTTCGGAATCAGCAGCCTCCCGGCCGAATCCAGTTCCAGCTGGATGGCGCCGTTCAGGAAGTAGCGCCTGAATTCACGTACCTTCGGATCAAAATCATTCAGTTTGCTGATCTCAGAAAAAATAGGATCCCAGCTTTGCTGGGGGTATAGGGTGAGGCATTTTTCAAAGCCCCTGTTCAGGATGAATAGCGACGCAGTTTCGCCTGGCAGCTGCTTTTTAAAGCCCGCTGGCAAAAGGAAGCGCCCCTTGGCATCCAAAGTGGCCTCATATTCACCCAGAAAACCTATCATTTTCAATTATTTATACCTATTTCTACAGATATTTCCACAAAATAACACTTTTTCCCACTTTCGAAGCAATTTTGACATGAAGTTTTTTTTCCACATGGCTTTTTGTCGATTGGCAGCGGGTTTAGTCCCAAAAACTGCTATTGCACTGTGAATTGAGTGTGGAAACCGGTGAATTACTGTTAACAGCAATCAAGCGACTATGGCAACGGCAGGTTATTCGGGTACCCCGCTTTTAAAAAAACTGGGCATCAAGCCCGGGATGAAACTGCTGGTATTGCACCCGCCAATGGATTATTTTTCGCTGCTGGAAAAGGACATCAGTGATCAATACGTGAACGCAAATGAGCTGCCTGATCTCATTCACCTGTTTTCAAAAAACAGAGAGGAGTTCAGTAGCGAGATGAAAAAAATACTGCGTGTCTGCAAAAAGAATACGTCGGTGATTGTTTGGGTATCGTGGTATAAAAAAAGTTCAGGCATGGCCACGGATATTACCGAAGACACGATTCGTGCGTTTGGACTTCAGCATGGCCTGGTGGATGTAAAAGTCTGCGCTGTAAGTGATGTATGGAGTGGATTGAAACTGGTGGTACCGGTTTCAAAAAGATGATCTTATTTGGCGAGCGGTATGATGATCGTGAATGCGCTTCCCCTGCCCAGTACGCTTTCGGCCCGGATGGTTCCATGATGAGCTTCCACCATGGTTTTTACATAGCTTAATCCCAATCCAAAACCTTTCACGTTGTGCACATTGCCGGTATGGGCCCGGTAAAATTTTTCGAAGATGCGGTTGATGGTCTCCTTGCTCATACCGATGCCATTATCCTCGATGCGGATCTTAAGCATATTGCCCGCATTCTTTGTACTGAGTTTGATGTGCGGATTTTCTTTTGAATACTTCACCGCGTTATCGAGCAGGTTATTGATCAGGTTAGTGAAATGCACTTCATCGGCCATAATGATGTCCTTCTCCGCTTCCATATGCACTTCCAGTTTACCCTGCTTCTCTTCCACCTGCAGCTGAATATTATTCAGCGCACTGGCGATCAGGTCGTGCGCATCCATGCGCTTCAGTTTGAGCTGCACTTCCTGCTTGTCGAGCAACGCGGCCTGCAGGATGGTTTCCACCTGCTTGTTCATCCGCAGGTTCTCTTCCTTGATGATGCCTGTAAAATAGCGGCTCTTCTCCGGGTCCGCCGCCACCCGCTCGTTCTTCAGCGCATCTACCGCCAGCGATATGGTAGCCAATGGCGTTTTGAACTCATGGGTCATGTTGTTGATGAAGTCTGATTTGATCTCACTGAGTTTCTTTTGCTTCAGCAGCGTACGAATCGTAATGAAGAAGGCCGCTGTAATGATAAAGGTGAAGAAGATGGCTCCGAGGATGAACCAGATCATCTCTTTCCAGACCAGGCGCTGTTGGTGCGGAACGATCACATACAGCAATTCTTCGCGGACCAGGTTCTCGAAATTGCTTCCGCTGGGCGGCTCAAGCGGGTACACGATACTAAGGCTATTGGACGAGTCGGCGTAATATTTAAAGAAATTATCGCTGTACACCTGTTCGCCGTTGATGGCATTTACCCGAACATTGAATTCGAAGGGAAAGTGCTGCAGGTTGAATTTATTCAGGGAATTGCGCACAACCTCGGCTATTTCGTCGCGGGAAAAACGCTTGATCACCGAAGGCCGGAAATACTGCATTTGCAGCCGGTCGCCGGGAAAAAGAAGATCGGTCTTTTGTGGTGGCTGAAGCAGCAGATTTTTTTCCTGGGTAAGTATGCTGCCGGCATTGGCTACGGCCTGTACAAAATTCTCTTCGATCTGTTTGTTGCGGGAATCCCAGGCACTTTGTATCCAGAGTACCTGGAAGAAGATCAACCCCAGCAGCGAGAGCAGGATCAGCACGGTGATAATTGGGAAAATCTTCTTCATGCGCCGGTAAAGGTAAATCAGTATAATCCGGTAAAATACGCAAAACTATGCAAACCTTAATTTTAACTAAGGTTTAAAAAATGAGCCGGCGATGAACCTCTCTTTTTTTTGCGGATTAAATATTATTTTAGAAATATGATTGCACCGGGCCCTGGCATATTACTGATCGCGGAACCTTTTCTGAAAGACCCCAACTTCATCCGCACGGTTGTGCTTTTATGCGAACACCAGGACCAGGGAAGTTTTGGCCTCGTATTGAACAAACAGATTACCCAAACCCTGGATGAACTTGTACCCGACCTTGACGGATTTCCCTACCCGGTATTTTATGGCGGACCTGTTCAGATGAACACCCTTCATTTTATTCACCAATGCCCGGAGATGATCCCCGGTGCCGTACCGGTAAGTAAGGATATTTACTGGGGTGGTAATTTTGAAACCGTAGCTGCGCTCATCAGGAACAACAGCATTGATCCGGCGAAGATCAAGTTCTTTGTAGGCTACAGCGGCTGGAGCAACGGGCAACTGGCCGGTGAAATGGAAGAAAAAAGCTGGCTTACCGTAGCCGCCACTTCCAGTCTCACCTTTGAAACACCGCATGCTGATATCTGGAAAGAAAGCCTGCGTCACCTCGGCGGCAAATACGAAGAACTGGTCAATTACCCGATCGATCCGCAGCTGAACTAAATGCCCGCTTGTTCCATTTATAGTATCTTACGGTCAAACCAACTGCTTTTTGCTGTATTCCTTCATCAAGATCATCGCACGGCTTGCACTGCCCCTGTACTGCAGGAATATCCGTATCAGCAACCGGCATCTCCTGCAGCATAAAGGCCCTTTGCTATTGGCGGTAAATCACCCGAATTCTTTCCTGGACGCCATCATCCTTTGCACGCTTTTCAACAAACCCGTTCATTCCCTTGCACGGGGCGACGCATTTAAAAACAAATGGGCTGCCCGCATGCTGTACCTGTTCAGGATATTCCCGGTATACCGTGTTACGGAAGGCGTGGAGAACCTCGAAGAGAATTACAAAACCTTCGACCAATGTAAAGAAGTGTTCCGAAAAAACGGCATCATCCTCATATTCAGTGAAGGCCGGTGCATCAACGAATGGCACCTGCGCCCGCTGCGAAAAGGAACAGCCCGCCTGGCGATCAGCAGCTGGAACGATGGTATCGGCCTGGATGTATTACCCGTTGCCATCAATTACAGTTCCTTCAAACGATTCGGAAAAAACATCCACATCTTTTTGGGCGATAAGATCACCCGGGAGCAGGTAGCGTACAAGGCTGTTGATGGTATCGCCATCCGCCAGTTCAATGACCTGCTGCGCCAGCAATTATCCGGCTATGTTTTCGAGATTGCCAAAACAGACAAGGAAACGCTCCATGAGAAGTTCTACGTTCGCCAGCCACTCTGGAAAAAGATCGTACTGGCCATTCCCGCGGCTGTCGGATTCATCGTACACGCACCACTGTATCTCGCTATAAAAAAAATGGCCGACGGGATGAACAAAGAGCCAGGCCATTTCGATTCCAAGATTGTAGGCCTGTTGTTCCTGCTGTATCCCCTGTTCTTACTCCTGGTCACATCGATCCTCTGCCTGCTAACGCATCGTTGGCTACCCGTTACACTCCTGCTGATTCTCCCGTTCACCGCCTGGTCTTTCGTACAATTGAAAAAACAACTAGACTGAACTGCATAAAAAAAGCCCACGCTGCTGCATGGGCTTTTGAAAATGATTATTCGCTATCAGGCCTCCTGGGCGCCTTCCACCAGAACGGTTGTTTTGTTATTCAGCACTTCTACAAAACCGCTTTTAATGGTATACGAAGTGGTTTGCGTTTTACTCTTGAGGATGTTTAGCCTGCCATCTTTCAGCGCACTTACCATCGGGGCGTGCTTGTCGAGCACCTCGAAGGAGCCGCCGATACCCGGCAACTGCACACCGTACACATCGCCGCTGAATATCTTTTGTTCCGGAGTTAATATCTCTAATGTCATAAATTTTTTTTATACCTGTTTCCCGACTACGCTCGAAACAATCAGCAACCCTTCGACTTCGCTCAGGGTTATGCCTTCGCGGCAGCCATCAGTTTCTTACCTTTTTCGATCGCGTCTTCCAGCGTACCTACGAGGTTGAAAGCGGCTTCCGGGTATTCATCCACTTCACCGTCCATGATGGCGTTGAAACCGCGGATCGTATCTTCAATCGGCACCAGCACTCCTTTCAGACCGGTGAACTGTTCGGCCACGAAGAACGGCTGACTCAGGAAGCGCTGTACCTTACGTGCCCTTGATACCACCAGTTTATCCTCGTCGCTCAATTCATCCAAACCAAGGATGGCGATGATATCCTGCAATTCTTTATAACGCTGAAGGATCAGCTTAACGCGGTTGGCGCAATTGTAATGTTCATCACCCACGATCTGCGGTGTGAGGATACGGGATGTGGAATCCAGCGGATCCACAGCCGGGTAGATACCAAGGTCGGCGATCTTACGGCTCAATACCGTGGTGGCATCCAGGTGAGCGAAGGTTGTTGCCGGAGCCGGATCGGTCAAGTCATCCGCCGGTACGTATACCGCCTGAACCGATGTGATCGAACCGTTCTTGGTAGAGGTGATCCGTTCCTGCATCAAGCCCATCTCGGTAGCCAGCGTAGGCTGGTAACCCACCGCTGATGGCATACGACCCAGGAGGGCCGATACTTCGGAACCTGCCTGTGTGAAACGGAAGATATTATCTACGAAGAAGAGGATGTCTTTTCCTTGTCCGGAACCGTCTCCATCGCGGAAGTATTCAGCGAGGGTAAGACCGCTCAACGCAACACGTGCACGGGCTCCCGGCGGTTCGTTCATCTGTCCGAATACGAAGGTCGCTTTACTGTCTTCCAGTCCTTTCAGGTCTACCTTGCTCAGGTCCCAGCCACCTTCTTCCATACTGTGCTTGAATCCTTCGCCGTAGTTCATGATGCCCGCTTCGATCATCTCACGCATCAGGTCGTTTCCTTCACGGGTACGCTCACCCACACCGGCGAACACAGACAAACCACTATACGCTTTCGCAATGTTGTTGATCAATTCCTGGATCAATACGGTTTTACCCACACCGGCACCACCGAACAGACCGATCTTACCACCCTTTGCATAGGGTTCGATCAGGTCGATCACTTTAATACCTGTAAACAGAACCTCGCTGGCTGTACTCAGGTTTTCGAACATCGGGGGTTTTGCGTGAATGGCGCGGCCATTGGCTTTGCTAACCTGGGGCAGACCATCGATGGCATCCCCGGTTACATTAAACAGGCGGCCCTTGATCGCGTCGCCGGTAGGCATGGTGATCGCTTTGCCGGTATCCACCACAGTCATCCCACGAACCAGGCCCTCGGTTCCGTCCATCGCGATGGTACGAACACTGTCCTCACCCAGGTGCTGCTGAACCTCGAGCACAAGGGTATCTCCGTTTTCACGCTTTAATTCAAGGGCGTTCATGATCTCGGGCAGCTTGCTGTCGTTGTCGAACTGAACGTCAACTACCGCACCGATGACTGTTTTGATTTTACCTGTATTGGCCATAAATGAATCTTTATTGTAATGAAGGTCTTATTTTGAGCCGCAAAGGTATGGGAACAAGTTTGAAATTTGAAATTTATAAACAGGGGTTTTTGGAGTAAAAAAGGCATTGAAAAACGCCGGTAACATGCCCCGGCACGGGCCCCCGGGAGGCATACCGGCCACCAGATCGGCAAACCCGCCGAAATACCCCATTTCGGGTTAATTTTGCCCCATGCTAGCCCGGCTTAAAAAGTTTACCCGAATCGCCTTCATCGGCGCTAACATCATCACCCTGATCCTCTACCTGCTGGCCTGCCTCGTGCCTTTCATCAATTCCGGCAGGTCGTGGTTCATTGCCATGATGGGTCTGATCTTTCCCCTCCTGTTCCTCGGCACCCTGATCTTTCTCGCGTATTGGATATTCCGGCGTTCGAGATGGGCCTTTGTGTGCCTGGCCGTATTGTTATGCGGCTGGAGGCAGGTGACCGTTATGTGGAGTTTCCATTTCCCGCAGGAATTCAGCGCCGCCAAACCGGCCAATACCCTCCGGGTTTTTTCCTGGAATCTCTCGAGCTGGGGGGTATCGAACCGTTCGGATGGTAAAAAAGCCGATTACGAGGAAGAGATGATCGAACTGATCAAAAAAAGCAATGCCGATGTACTCTGCCTGCAGGAGTATGTGTACCTGAAAGAGAAAAAGCGGAGAGATACGATTCCGCAGGCCTTGCAGGAAAACGGGTATAAATACAGCTACTTTGTGAATACCAATTATACATACAAGATATACAGCACAACCCTTATTACGGCGGTGGCCATCATCTCAAAATATCCACTCACGGACACAACGCATTTCTTTTATGATTTCGAGGATTATTCCGAGCCTGTGATCTATGCCGATGTGAATATGCCCGGGCAAAAAGTGCGGGTATTCTCCACGCACCTGCAGTCGGTGATGTTCGACAATTATCATTACAAAGCGTTGTATGACCTGAAAAATCCTTCGAAAGCAAGTATTTCAGGTTCCAAAGCCATTGCCTACCGGCTGCGTAATGCGTATGTCAAAAGAGCCTGGCAGGCTTCGATGGTGAATCAGAAAGTGACGGTAAGTCCGTACCCGGCGGTCGTATGCGGCGATTTCAATGATGTCCCCAATTCGTATTCGTATTTCACCGCCCGGGGCGATCTGCAGGATGCCTTTCTCGAAAAAGGATCGGGTTTTGGCAAAACCCTGCGCATCATTTCGCCTACGCTGCGCATTGATTATATCCTGGCCGATAAAAAATTCCGTGTGGCACAGTACCACAAATTCGATGTGCCTTTCTCCGATCACTACCCCATCGTGGCGGATCTCGAAATCCGTAAGGATTAATTAAAGGATGGTTTTATATACCAGCACGGCAAGCAGTCCGCCGAGCAGGGGACCGATCACCGGTATCCAGCTGTACGCCCAGTCGCTATCCCGCTTACCGGGAATGGGAAGGATGAAGTGCATGATCCGCGGGCCCAGGTCGCGGGCGGGGTTGATCGCATAACCCGTAGGCCCACCCAAACTCAACCCGATGGCCAATACCAGCAGGGCAACCGGCAACGCATCCAATGACCCAAGTTTTACATCTGCGCCGCTGATAAGAAACACGCCGAGCACCAGCACCAGTGTGCCGATGATTTCGGTGCCGAGGTTGGCGACGGTATTTCGTATGGCCGGACTGTTACAGAACACCGCCAGCTTGGCGTCGGCATCCGTGGTTTCGTCGAAGTGTTTTTTATAGGCGATCCATACAAGCAGAGAACCCAGCATGGCACCGGCGAATTGCCCGGCGATATAAGTGGGTACCACCGACCATTCCAATTTTCCGGCGGCAGCCATGGCAACAGAAACAGCCGGGTTCAGGTGTGCGCCGCTATGAGCAGCCGATGTATACACACCCACAAAAACAGCCATGGCCCAGCCAACCGTGATGACGATCCATCCGCCGTTGTTTCCTTTTGTTTTGTTGAGCACTACATTGGCCACAACGCCATCACCCAGCAGGATCAGGAAGGCGGTGCCGATCAGTTCGAAGAGAAAGTTGGTCATAAGCAGGTGTATTGATCAGGAAAAATAGTCAATATTGTTTTTGTACGCTGTTGTTTATAATTATTTATCCTCCGCCCAGGCTATGGCGGAGCGAATGGCCCGCTGCCATCCCTTCTTCAACGCCACCCGGTCTTCGTCGTTCATAGCCGGGCCGAAAGCAGTATCCAGTTGCCATTGGTTTTGTATCTGGTCGATATTGTTCCAATACCCAACCGCCAACCCCGCCAGGTAAGCGGCGCCAAGCGCTGTTGTTTCGGTAACAACCGGCCTTGCCACTTTTGTATTCAGAATATCCGCCTGAAACTGCATCAGCAGGTTATTGGCCGTAGCGCCCCCATCAACCCGCAATTCTTTTATGGAGATACCCGAATCCGCTTCCATGGCCTGCAGTACATCCATGGTTTGATAGGCGATGCTTTCAAGTGAAGCCCTGGCGATATGCGCTGCGGTGGTTCCGCGGGTAATGCCCACCATTGTTCCTTTGGCATATTGGTTCCAGTACGGCGCTCCCAAACCGGCGAATGCCGGAACAACATAAACGCCTTCGGTACCGGGAACAGCGGTGGCCAGCGCTTCCACTTCTTTGGAGTTGCGTATGATTCCCAAACCATCCCGCAGCCATTGCACTACCGCCCCCGCGATGAATACACTGCCTTCAAGCGCATACTGGGTTACGCCATTCACCTTCCAGGCAACGGTGGTGAGCAGGTTGTTTTTCGATGCCACGGGTTTGTCGCCCGTATTCATCAGCATGAAGCAGCCGGTGCCGTAGGTATTCTTTACCATACCCTGCTGGGTACACATCTGTCCGAACAAAGCAGCCTGCTGGTCGCCGGCAATACCGGCAATGGGAATCTGGTGGGCCGTAAGCAGGTTCTGCGTTTTTCCGTACACTTCACTGCTGCTGCGTACCTGGGGCAGCATGCTGGCGGGAATGCCGAACAGGTTCAATAATTCCTCATCCCATTGCAGTGTGTGAATATTACAAAGCATGGTGCGGGATGCGTTCGACACATCGGTAACATGCACCTGCCCGCGGGTGAGGTTCCATACCAGCCAACTGTCGACGGTGCCAAAACACAGTTCGCCCTTTGTGGCTTTTTCTTTTGCCCCGGCCACATTATTCAATATCCAGTTCACCTTGGTGGCCGAGAAATAAGCGTCCACGATCAGCCCTGTTTTTTCCCGGATGATCGTATCCTGGCCCTTCGCCCGTATATCGTCGCAAAAACCGGCCGTTCGGCGGTCTTGCCAAACGATGGCATTGTAAACCGGTTTGCCGGTGGCCCGTTCCCATACCACCGTTGTTTCCCGCTGGTTGGTGATGCCGATGGCCGCGATCTGCTCGGGCGATAATCCGGCCTTGCTGATGGCTTCGGCCGCCACTCCCAACTGCGTGCTCCATATTTCACCGGCATCATGCTCTACCCATCCCGGTTGGGGAAAGAGCTGGGCGAATTCTTTTTGCGCCATGCTGATGATGCTTCCGCTGGCATCGAAGATGATGGCCCGCGAACTGGTAGTGCCCTGGTCGAGCGCCAGAATATACTGCTGCATGCTGAATTTTCTTTTGAAGATAACTGAAATATCAAAAGCGGAATATTGACAATAAACCGGGATTGTGTATATTTGCAACATTGTAGCAAATTTCATATTGGCAAAAAGATCCATCATACAACGAAGTATTGCGGCCCTATTGATGCTGGTATTCTCACTCAGCATTACACCAACCATTGTGCTGCACAACTGGGTTGCCGATCATACGGATGCGGTCAGGAAGTTTAATGACGGCTCTTCCGACCAGGTAGGCACGCAAAAGATCTATTGCCACTGCGATCACATCGTTGCCGAATCTCCTTTCACCGGAACAGAAGCGATCAGGATCGCCGTTCCGGAAAAAATATTCACCCCGGAACCAGGCCAGGCGGTTGTTTCGGTTACGGCATCAGCCCGGTATTATTTCTCCCTACGCGGCCCCCCAGCTGTATAATGATAAATAGTCCATTCCACCCGGAATACGCAGCATCATTATTTAACAGCTAAACATTTCATCCATGCGGATCCTTATTTCAGTCTTGCTGGCGCTTGCCGGCACTCCCGGTTTCATCAATACCTCTATGGCCCAGGGGAACGCCCTTGCACGGGATAAATTCAATACAGTCAACAACACATTTACCGGGCAGGTTACCGATGCCAAAACCGGCAAACCCATCGAAGCCGCTTCGGTATACATCGCCGATATCCGCATCGGGTCATCCACCGACGCGGAAGGTCGTTTCAGCATCCGGAGCATCCCGGCAGGTAAACACCTGGTGGAAGTATCGCACATCGGGTACAACACGATCGTGGAGAGTATCGACTTCTCGACCGACATAAAAAAAGATTACACACTTACCGGGTCGGTGGTGGAGAACAACGCCGTGGTGGTTACCGGCGTAAGCGGCGCTACCCAGCAGCGCAAAGTTCCTTTCGCGGTATCGGTGTTACGCCGGCAGGATTTCATGCAGAACACATCCACCAATATCATCGAATCGCTCACAAAGATCGGGGGCGTATCAACCCTGGCTACCGGCCCTGCCATATCCAAGCCGGTGATCAGGGGACTGAGTTATAACCGGGTGCTCACCATCAACGACGGTGTGCGGCAGGAAGGACAGCAATGGGGCGATGAGCATGGGATCGAGATTGACGAAGCAAGCGTGAACAAGATCGAAGTATTAAAAGGCCCCGCCTCCATCATCTATGGCAGCGATGCCATGGCCGGCGTGGTGAATATCATCAGCAATGTACCCGTACCCGTGAATACGATCCGGGCCAATATCGCCGGCAATTATCAAAGCAACAACAACCTGCGCAGTCTTTACGCGAATGTGGGCGGCAACCGAAACGGCTTCAACTGGAACATCTATACCTCCAACAAAGCGGCGGCGGATTACCGCAATAAATACGACGGGCGTGTGTTCAACTCCAAGTTCAGGGAACAAAACCTGGGCGGCTATATTGGTTACAACGGGAAATGGGGATTCAGTCATTTGTTGCTGAGTAATTTCGATCTGAAAGCAGGACTGGTGGAAGGTGAGCGGGATGCGGAAGGATATTTCACCAAAGAACTGGCCGGAGGCATAACGGAGAGAGCCACCGGCGCCGACTTCAAAAGCATCACCCCGCAGATACCTTACCAGCATATCCGGCATTTCAAGATCGCTACCGATAACAACATCCGCCTCGGAAGGAATAACCTTACATTCAATATCGGCTTCCAGCAAAACCGCCGCGAAGAGTTCGGTAACCCCGATGACCCGAACGAGCGTTCGCTTTTCTTCGACCTCAGAACCATCACCTACACGGCGCAATTCCATATTGCCGAGAACAAAGGCTGGAAAACATCCATCGGCATCAATGGCATGCAGCAGAATAACGGCAACAAAGGCGTGGAGCAGCTGATACCCGATTACCGCCTGTTCGATTTCGGCATGTACGCCTATACGCAAAAGACGATTGATAAGGTGACCCTGAGCGGCGGACTGCGTTTCGATAACCGGAATGTGAATGCCGAAGACCTGCTCGACGGCACATCGGTCAAAGGGAACGGCTTTAAAAAATCCTTTTCCAATATTTCGGGTAGCGCCGGTATTGCCGCACAACTCACCGACCAGCTAAACCTCAAGTTCAATATAGCCCGGGGATTCCGGGCGCCCAGTCTGCCTGAACTGGCTTCGAATGGCGCACACGAAGGAACCACACGGTATGAATACGGGAACACATCACTCAAAAGCGAAACGAGCCTGCAATTCGACGGCGGACTCGATTTCAATACCGAACATCTTTCCCTGGGCTTATCGGCATTCTTCAACAGTTTCCGGAATTTTATCTTCTACCGGAAACTGGAAGCCGCTGCCGGAGGCGATAGTTTGGTGGATGTGAATGGCGACCTGCTTACGGCCTTTCAATTCGACCAGACCCAAGCCCGCATGGCCGGGCTGGAAGCCACGGTGGATATTCATCCGCATCCGCTCGATTGGTTGCACATCCTGAATACCTTTTCCATGGTATCCGGCCAATTGAACAACCCGATCGAAGGAAGCAAATACCTCCCCTTTGTTCCGGCGTCGAAATTAGTTACGGAGTTCAAAGGAAATTTCAACTCGCTGGGTAAAAACATCCGAAACTTCTACGTGAAGTTTGAGATCGACAATACCTTCCGGAAACAAAACGTGTTCACGGCTTATAATACGGAAACAACCACGCCGGGTTATACATTGCTGAATGCGGGCTTCGGCGCCGACATCGTGAACGGGAAAAAGCAAACCCTGTTCAGTCTCAGCTTCAGCGGCATCAACCTGGCCGATGCAGCGTACCAGAATCACCTGAGCCGCTTGAAGTACGCGGCCGAGAATCAGGCAACGGGAAGAACAGGTGTGTTTAACATGGGACGGAACTTCAGCATCAAACTGAATGTGCCGCTTAATTTTACCTGGAAGAAGTAAGCACAGCAGAACGGCGCTTCCGTTTGCGCCAGAGCCGGAAACCGGTGATGCTCAGTACGCTGCCCGAAAGTCCGAACAGGCAATAGAGTATTTTGATCCCATAACCTCCGTACCGGCCCATATGCAGTTGCGAGTTGATGATATCGTAGCGGTCACCGGCGCTGATTTCGTTGATGAACCGGGTTTTGGAAACAGCGCCGCTACTGTCCAGGAAAATCACGTCGGCGAATTTTTTTGAATGAATATACGCGTTGGAAGACCGGCTGCCATACACAGCCGTTTTTCCTTTTGTGCCCTGGGCGAAATAAATGACATAGGCGGTAAAATCCGGGTACCTGCTCTTCACCGCCGCATAGGCCGAATCGAAACGATAGGGGTATGCCGGACTTGGCTTGATGGTCATGTTGAAATCGTAGGACTGATAGAATTCCTTTTTGAACACATAACGCTGCATCCAGAAACCCGTGACGGCGATCAGGAGGTTGAACAGGAGCGCATATACCCCCACCAGCTGATGAAGATTGTTTGTACGCCAGGCCGACCGGCGGAAAAGCAAAACAGGTAACAGGCTTTTACGAAACAGGAACAGGCCCGTAACCAGGCTGACCAGGAACAGCATCGCAAAAAATCCCAGCAGCCATTCACCGGTTTTATCCAATAGCAGCGAGTTGTGAAACTTCGACAACCAGCTCATAAAATTGTTACCAGGGTCATCGCTGCCACCCCGGCTTCCCAACCGTTTGCCGGTTTGCGGATGCAGGAATACCTCGAGCGCCTTTTCGCCGTTTTGCCAGGAAGCGTCGTAGATGAAAAAAGAAAGCGGATCGGCCGGACCATCCGGGAGATTACAACTGCTGATCTGCGCATGCGGGTAATACTGCCGGATAAGACGATAGGCGCTGTCGACCGGTATGGCCGGAGATGAAGTTTGAACAACAACCGGCTTTTGATCCAGCTCATGGCGAAAGATCAATACCGATCCGGAAAGCGACATCAGCAGGATGAACAGCCCGGTGAACAGTCCGGCCAGGTGATGGATCGTAAAAAGAATTCCGCGTTTGTTGACAGTCATTTGAATTTCCTGGGGCTAAACTGCAATATTACGCAATAGCGGCTGAAGCAGCCCTATAAGTGCGGGGTGCCTGTGTACAAAGAAGCAAAAAGAAACTTACTTTGTAGTATGATCGACATAGACATCAACACTCCCGCCCTGCTGTTCCCTGCCATTACCTTACTGATGCTGGCCTACACCAACCGTTTTTTATCTCTGGCCTCGCTGGTGCGTAAGCTGCACGAGGAGTACAGCCGCGGCGAACGGGAAAAGAACTTACTCAAACAAATCAAAAACCTGCGTTCCCGCATCAACCTCATCCGGTATATGCAGGCGCTGGGCGTACTCAGTTTTCTCTGTTGCGTATTGTGCATGTATGTGATCTTCCGGGGGTGGATGGAGATGGCGCACTGGATCTTCGCGGCAAGCCTGATCTTCCTGCTGCTCTCGATCATTTTATCCCTGCTGGAGATCAACAAAAGCACCAAGGCCATCGAGCTCGTATTGAGCGATATTGAAGAGTTGAACAAGGAAAACATCTTTACCGATATTTTCCGCAAGGGAGAGGATTAATCGAATTCCTTCGGTTTGGTATGTTCGTAGTTATCGTCGTACTTCACAAAGAAACGGATATAGATCACCCGGCTTAAGCGCATGAGCCAGGGCTGCAGGAGCACCAGCAATACCGTATTCGATCCCAGCCACCAGAAGATGCGGTTGTCATCGGCCGAGATACCGATCAGTACCAGCCAGGCTACAAAAGTAGCCACCGATACCGCCACCGCCAGCGCATAACTCACATAACCGGTGCCATACCAGAATCCCTGTTCCAGGTCGTATTTCTGGTTGCACACGGGGCAGTTATCGTGCATATCGAAGATGTGAGACAGTTTAAGATTCGTGTAGGGATTCCTGTCTTTGAACATGGGCCCCCGGCGGCAACGGGGACATTTCATGGCAAGTATGCTCCAGTAGTAGTTCGGCTTCGGTTTATTTTCCATGCGGCAAAGTTATAAAAGCATCCAGGCTTGTTGGTAACAAAAGTTACAGCTCAGCGGTAGCGTATCTTGAAATAGAACATAATGAGGCTCATGAGCAGTACCATCACATTGGTATAAATGATGGCTACGTCTTTCAGGAGAATGCCATAGGTGAGCCAGCAGGATGTACCCACCAGCAGCAGGATCATCATGATCATCGAAATATCTTTCACCGATTTTGTTTGCCAGATGCGTATCACCTGGGGCAGGAAGGTGATGGATGTGATGGTGCCGGCTGCCAGTCCTAAGAATTGAACAAGGGTCATGGTATTAATTTAAGGCGGGTGCTGATTGTTTTTTACGTTCGCCGATCTGCTGGCGCCACATGGCGTAATATAGTCCTTTTTCTTCCAGCAGTTTTTCGTGCGTACCGGTTTCGGCCACTTCACCCTGTTCCAGCACGTAGATCTTATCGGCGTGCATGATGGTGCTTAGGCGATGGGCGATGAGTATGGTGATCTGTTCTTTCTGCGAGGATATCCCGCGGATGGTATTGGTGATCTCTTCCTCGGTCAGCGAATCGAGTGCGGAAGTGGCTTCATCAAAGATCAGCAGGTGTGGCTTGCGCAGCAGGGCGCGGGCGATGGACAACCGTTGCTTTTCGCCACCGGATAATTTCAATCCCCCTTCCCCGATCATCGTATCCAGGCCTTTCTCGGCCCGGGCCAGCAGGTTGGTGCAACTCGCTTTCACCAGCACATCGTTGAGTTCTTCCTCCGTGGCCGATGGATTTACAAACATCAGGTTCTCACGGATCGTACCGCTGAACAGGTTGGTATCCTGGGTAACAAAGCCGATCTGTTTGCGCAGGTCTTCGAAATGGATCTCCGTTTCATCGAGGCCATTGTATAATATCTTTCCTTCCTGCGGACGGTACAAGCCCACCAGCAGTTTCATCAGCGTTGATTTGCCGGAGCCCGAGGGGCCCACGAAAGCAATGGTTTCGCCCGTCTTAACGTTGAAGCGGATGCGGTCGATGGCTTTTTGCGCCGCCGTTTTATGTTTAAACGATACACTTTCAAAAGAAAGCGTTTCGATATTACCCAGTGATTTCGGGCTCGCGGGTACGGGCTCGGGTTCTTTTTTCATCAGGGCGTGGAAATTGTTCAGCGACGCTTCGGCCTCGCGGTACGAAAGCAGGATATTGCCGATCTCCTGCAGCGGACCAAACACAAAGAAGGAAAATATCTGCATCGTTACCAATTGACCCGCGTCCATCTGTTTGTGGAAGATCAGCCACATCAAAATAAAGAGGATCACCTGCCGCAGGGTATTTACCAGGGTTCCCTGGATGAAACTGATGCTGCGGATACGTTTTACCTTGGTAAGCTCCAATCCCAGTATCTTATAAGTGTTCTTATTCAGCCTGCCTACTTCCTGGGTGGTAAGCCCCAGGCTTTTCACCAGTTCGATGTTACGAAGCGATTCGGTGGTGGAGCCTGCCAGGGCGGTTGTTTGCCCGACGATCGTTTTCTGAATGGATTTGATCTTTTTACTCAGCAGGTTGGTGATCAGGGTAAGCACCACGATCCCTACAATGTAGGCAACCGGTATGCTCCAGTGAATGTAGATCGCCGCGTACACGAATACGAACACAATACCCACCACCACGCCGAAGAGGATATTGATGGCGCTATTCATGAAGCGTTCCACATCCGTACGCACTTTGGTGAGGATCGAAAGGGTTTCGCCGCTGCGCTGGTCTTCGAATTCCTGGTAAGGGAGTTTCATGGCATGCTGCAATCCATCGGTGAATACCCGGGCACCGAATTTCTGGATCACCACGTTGAGGAAATAATCCTGGAAGTTTTTGGCGATCCGGCTCACCATGGCCACGGTGATCGAAGCGATCAGCAGCCACATCACACCATATAGCGCTTCGTGGTTGCCCAGTTTGTTGATCCATACGAATTTGCCCCAGAAATAATCCGGGTCGGTGAGGCCCTGCACGTTCTGGTTGTAGTTGGCGAGGTTGATGAGCTTACCGAATATGATGGGATCGATAAGCGAAAAGCCCACGTTAATGGCAGCGAGTGTCATGGTGAGCACCACCAGCCATTTATATGGTTTTAGGTATTGCAGCAGTAATTTCACAAAAAAAAGATTTAGGGGCGTAAGGCTGCAAATATCGGACAAGTTAGGGAATCGTGCCAGACTGGCATAGAAACGTTCCGGTTCCCGGCCCAAATGGTGGATCGCGAACCTATTCTTCTTCATTGCTCCTCCTGAAACCAATACGTCTTCGGGGCGGAACAGGCCTATGCTGCTTTTCGATCAGCTCCTTAAGTACAATGAAAATATTTTCGATATCCCGACTATTCGTTTTTACTTCCTTTTCCAGTTTTGCCAGTTGAATCAGTACTTCTTTATGTGTAAGGGCATATTCTTTCATTTTTGTAAATACCCTGATAATCCGGATATTGACTTCAATAGCCACATCGCTGTTCAGGATACTCGACAACATGGCAATTCCTTGTTCTGTAAAGGCATTCGGAAGCTTCCTTCTGCCTCCCCAGTTCGATTCTTCAGCCGGTAAACTTGAAGTCGCAAAATGCGACATCAAGTTAGCATATTCACCTTCGGTTAGTGTAAACATAAAGTCTCTCGGAAATCGTCTTTTATTCCGCTTTACCTGCTCATTCAAGCGCCGGGTCTCTACCCGGTACATTACAGCAAGATCTGCATCGAGCATTACCTTCTGTCCACGGATCACGTATATTTTACTCAGTATTTTCTGTTCCAATACAAGTACCTGTATATCCTTATTTGCCATATAGTTTCAGTTTTGTTGCTATCATCCTCCCCAGCCCTCACGATCGAGGCTCCGGTATTGAATGGCTTCTGCCAGGTGTGGCGGCTGGATGTCGGCACTATTTGCGAGGTCGGCAATCGTACGGCTCACTTTCAGGATACGGTCATAGGCACGTGCGGAAAGATTCAGTTTTTCCATTGCCGTTTTGAGCAAGGTATGACCCGTAGAGTTGATCTGGCAGATATCTTTCAGTTGTTTGCTGTTCATCTGCGCATTGGCATAGATACCCTCCGCTTTTTTATACCGCTCATATTGTATTTCCCTTGCTTTCATTACACGCCCGCGGATGCTGCCGCTTTTCTCGAATGCCTGTTTGGATGACAATTCATTAAAATCCACCGGCGTTACCTCTACGTGCAGATCGATCCGGTCGAGCAGGGGACCGGATATCTTATTGAGGTATTTCTGCACCACGCCGGGCGCACAGCTGCATTCTTTTTCGGGATGATTGAAAAAACCGCAGGGGCATGGGTTCATCGAAGCAATCAGCATGAACGATGCGGGAAAATCCAGGGCGATCTTCGCCCGGGAAATGGTAACTCTTCGCTCTTCCATTGGCTGGCGCATCACTTCCAGTACCTGACGCTTGAACTCGGGCAATTCATCCAAAAACAAAACACCGTTGTGAGCAAGCGATATTTCGCCCGGTTGGGGATTTCCGCCACCGCCTACCAATGCTACATCCGAGATCGTGTGATGGGGACTGCGGAAAGGCCGCTTCGACACCAGCGTGGCATTCTCGGGCAGTTTGCCGGCCACCGAATGAATCTTGGTTGTTTCCAGCGCTTCCTGCAAACTCAGGGGCGGCAGTATGGTGGGCAATCGTTTGGCGAGCATGGTTTTACCGGCGCCGGGCGGACCGATAAGAATGGCGTTGTGCCCTCCCGCCGCGGCAATCTCCAGGGCACGTTTGATGTTCTCCTGCCCTTTCACATCGGAAAAGTCGATCTCGAAATCGCTCTGCGCCTGGGCAAACTCTTCCAGGGTATTGACGATGACGGGCTGTAACGAATCCGCATCCTCGAAAAACCCGATCACATCCCTGATATGCGATACAGCATATACATCCAGGTTGCCTACCATGGCCGCCTCCCGTGCATTTTGCCGGGGAACGATCAGGCCTTTGAATCCTTCCTTGCGTGCCTGTATGGCAATGGGCAGGGCGCCGATGATCGGGCGGATCTCTCCATCCAGGCTCAGCTCGCCCATGATCACATACTCCGTTAATTTTTCGGGATGCCCGATCTGTTCTGTGGCGCCCAGGGTTCCGATGGCAATGGGAAGATCGAAGGCGGTACCTGATTTTTTGATATTGGCCGGTGCCAGGTTTACCACGAGTTTGGTGCGGGGCATGAAATAATGATTGCTCTTGATGGCGCTTTCGACCCGCTGCAGACTTTCCTTAACGGCGCTGTCGGGCAAGCCTACAATGAAATAATCCTTTCCCTGGTTGTTGACGCTTACTTCTACCGTAATGGTTACGGCATCCACGCCATACACAGCGCTGCCGAAGGTTTTGACTAACATGCGGATGAATTAGTCAATAAAGTCAGCAACAATGATCAACTGGCCTTGGGTATTTTCCGGTGATTTTTTGGAGTTTTAACCGTGATGTTTGTTGTTGGTCGGGCGACCAACAACGGCAAAAAAGTCATTTCACTTGACAAACCAGCCACACGAAAAATGCCGGGCCATGCCTGAAAAGGCAGCCCGGCCAGACATAACAGGGAGTGACATTATATGACCTCCTGGACAGTAATGCTGGTGGTTTGTACGCGGCTCACCGTGAATTTCTTCTCATACCGGCTGTTACCGTTCCGGACAATAAAGACATACTCATCATTTTCATCATACGGGAGAACAAAGTGTTTCACGAGTTTGCTCTCTTTAATGTACTCTTCGTAGATGATTTCCTCTTTCCGGTTACGGATCACGAGTTCGGAACGCTTGCCCCTGGCAACATCAAGCCGCAGTTCAAATACGACTCCGTTCTCCCTGGCACCGAGATAGGTGATGGTTGCAGGTTGTACACCCTGGGCGGGGGTTTCAAAAGATTGCAAGGTGGAAAAGGCCATAATCATGGCCAGGCTGAAGATGATTCTTTTCATAACGATACGTTTTTATGCCGCAAAGATGGAACAGGCATATAAACGAATCTTCACCCAAACATGAAGAAAGCGTTATTATAGTACCCCGGGAAACAAAATGTGGTTTATGTATGAACCAGCATACTTATTTCTCCGGAGTATAACGAATTGTTTCCGGGTGAAAACTCAACCAGCTATGCCAGAATTCCTGGTAAGATTGTATGCCACGTAGTTTATTCCCTTTTAATTCGCCTTCGATACAGTCACCGTTCATATTCCAGACTGATCCTGTGTTATCTTTCAGCACCGTGGCCTCCTCATTAAGGCTGAAGCGCAATTGTGTAGTATCCCCGATAGTGCTTGCCCATGCATGAAAAGAAGCATTGTCTTTCTCCAGCACAAGCACAATTCCTGTATGGTCAATTGTATCATGTATGATCCGTTGCTTTACGAGTTCGTTCCAGTCGTAGGCTTTTGCTTTTCCATTGATCTGCACGCCCACTACCCAGGATTTGAATTGCCAGGAACCGCTGTCTCTTTTCTCGAGGCTGCTCGGGATCGTACCGTCGTCGAATCCTTTCAGTCCTTTATACTGATCCGCGAAAACAGGATCGGGTTGCAGGATCTTCGTGCCGGGATAGGCATTGATCCAGGCGGCGAGGCGTGTTTGTTCCGAAGGGATTTCTTGTAGCGCCGTTCCCTTCAGCGGCCCGGCGATCGCTGTACCATTAACCTGGCGCCACCAGCTTTTCGTCGTGGCGTCTTCGAACATGGCATTGAAATGATCCATGCCTACCAGGCGGAATCTTTCGTACCTGCCGTTTACAAACGGGCTATACACCCGGCCGGTACGGCACACGGTGCAATAGGTCACCATCACGGGTGTTCCCCCTACCGTGTCCTGTACCTGGTGATGATAGCCGATGATCTCGATCGGGTATGCCCTGGCTTCGCCGTTGATCTGTACACCGATCACCAGTTTATTACTATCTACCTTGTTCGCCGCAACGGCCGACAGCAGTTTATGCTCCGGCTGGTAGAACATTTTATCGGCAAGGAACTTAAAATTGAAGAGGTAGAAAACATATACATAGAAAAGAACAAAAATCCCCAGCACTACCTTTTTCCAAACCTTGCCGCTGCGGAATACGGTAACCGCGGCCGGCAGGATGAGGATCAGTCCCAGGGCCCGTATCCACCAAATGTATTTGCTGATGAAATACGCGGTATCAATCGTGTTGGATTTCTGGCTCCCGGGGAAGGGCATAATGAAATAAACCCGGAGTATTTCGGTGGCCAGCAGCAACAGCAGACCGGTGATAAGCAGTAAGGTTCGTTTCATTGAATAAATTTACGGTTTACGATTGAGCATTGAATGTTGAGCATTATTAAAATATTCACTACCCAATGTTCAATGATCAATGTTCAACAAGATGCTTCCAGCTTTCAAAGTCGCTCCAGCATTTCCACCACGCCTTCCCGCTTTAAGATCAGGTAACCGAGCCGGTCGTTGCTGATGCCTTCTTTAAGATGATAACTGAACTTCAGCTGCTCATCGGTAACGGTGGTTTCGAAATAGCGGAAACTGATATTGGGGTATTTACGCAATCCATCGCCGATCTCGTAAAGGTGGGTAGAGAGGATGAACAGGGAGTTCTGTATTTTCAGCAGGCCCTCGATCACGGCGCTGCTGCATTTCATCGCATCCTGTACATTGGTGCCTTTGAACAGTTCATCAATGAGTATGAGCCAGCGCTTGCCGTCGCTGATCTTGCTGATGGTGGCCTTGATACGTTTCACTTCATTGTAAAAATAACTTTCACCCCGGGTGATATTATCCACCACATTGATATTGCTGAGCATCCCGTCGAAAAAACCAAGTCGCAGTTGTTTCGCCGGCACCCCCATACCGATATGTGCCAGGAAAACCGCAACGCCAACCGATTTGATGAAGGTGCTTTTGCCGGCCATATTGGCCCCGGTGAGGAAAAGAAAATTGGTTTGCCGGTCCAGCAACACATCGTAGGCCACCGGTTCTTCCACCAGGAGGTGATAGAGCCCTTGCGCCTTTACCACCGGCCCGGTGGCTTGTACAAACTCCGGGAATACCAGGCCATACTGCTGAACCGCCATGGCCATGCCATACCAGGCATCCAGCTGGGCATACCAAACTACGAGGTCGTGCATGTGGTGTTTATAATGATAGCGTACAAAATGCGCAAAGTGCAGCAACTGGGCTCTCGGCAACGACTCGGCATTTGCATGCCGTGTCACGATATCGAACTGCGGCTTGCTGATTGCCTGTCGGATATTACCGAGCACCTGTTTCAGCGGGGCGGGTTGCTCCTTCCCGTCGAACAACTGCAGCAGCTGTTGAAACCCCTTGATGAAGTCGAAACAATGTTTGGCGGAGTAAGTTACCAGCGCATAGTCGGGACTATGCAGCAGCTTGTACATATACGCCTGGAAGGGAGAAGGATTGGAAGGAATAACGCTGATGTTGGAGTCGAAATATTTCTCCACCACCATCACCGTACCGTTGCTGATCGTGCGGGGCCATTGCGCCTGGCAGGCAAGAATGAGCTTCAGCGTTTGCTGCACCGCGATCACTTCCTCCTGTGTTTTGAGGGCTGTGCTGAAATTAATGCGCAGTTGTTCACTTCCGTGCGTGGTGGTGCAGCGATCGAGTTTATCGGCGACGGCGATCTCATCGCCATGGCGGAAAACAGAAAGGTCGTCAAGCGTCGTTTTGTCGATATCCATTCCCTATCCCTGGTTGATTTGTGTTAGCGGTTGAATGTGAGCCGTTGTCCTTTTACCGATTCGTCGAAGGAGCCCTGGTCGTACACCCGATGCCCGTTTACAAACGTGCCTGCTATAGATGCCGGGAAGTGGAAATTCTCCAACGGGCTCCAGCCGCATTTGTAAAAAATATTCTCCGTGTTTACCGTAAACGGGCGATCGGGATCCACCACCACCAGGTCGGCAAAGTAACCTTCGCGTATAAAGCCCCTGTTCGCTACCTGGAAACAAAGAGCGGGCGCATGACACATCTTTTCCGCGATCTTCTCAAGACTTATCCTCTCCTCCTTATGATAATAGAGCATGAGCAGCAACGGATGCTGCACCAGCGGAAGCCCGGCATGCGCATGTTCGTAGGGGCCTTCTTTTTCGGTAAGCAGGTGCGGGGCGTGGTCGGTAGCGATGATATCGAGCCGGTCATCAAGCAATGCTTTCCACAGCGCTTCTTTGTTGTGCGGGGCCTTGATGGCAGGGTTGCATTTGATCTTATAGCCAAGCCGGTCGTAATCATCGGCGGTAAAATGAAGGTGGTGCACACATACTTCGGCTGTGATGCGTTTTTCCGCCAGGGGCATCATGTTACCGAAGAGTTGTAATTCCTTTTCGGTGCTGATGTGCAGGATGTGCAGGCGGCTGTTGTATTTCTGGGCGAATTTGATCGCCACCAGGGATGATTCGAAACAGGCTTCCTCGTCACGAACCAGCGGATGATCCGAAGCCCGGAGTTCTCCTTTCTCCGCTTTGATTCGTTCGTAATTCGAACGGATGATCCGTTCATCTTCACAATGCGTGGCGATCAGCATCTCGCTCTCCCGGAAAACACGATCGAGCGTGGAATGACTATCCACCAGCATATTGCCCGTACTGGCGCCCATAAAGATCTTCACCCCGCATACATCCTTCTTACGCTTGTTCATCTTCAGTACTTCTTCCGCGTTGGTATTGCTGGTACCCATGAAGAATGAATAATTGGCCAGTGATGTCTGGGCGCCGATATCGTATTTCGCTTCGAGCAATTCCGGTGTAAGCGCATTGGGAATGGTGTTGGGCATTTCCATGAAACTGGTGACGCCGCCGGCAACAGCGGCCCTGCTTTCTGTGTAGATCGACGCTTTGTGCGTGAGGCCCGGTTCCCGGAAATGAACCTGGTCGTCGATAACGCCCGGGAAAAGATATTTGCCTTCGCCGTTTATTTCGGTAACCCGCGACGGGGTATCAATCGCCGGCGCAATTTTCTCAATGCGATCGCCGTTGGTGAGTACATCCAGTGATTGAATTTTCCCTTCATTCACCACTTGTATATTCTTAAAAAGGTATTTTTGCATATCTTGAATTGAAGATACCTGTAAAAACTAAAACTATCCGATGCAAATTATTAAAAGCCTGATCAAACTGCTCATTTTTATCGGCAGCCCTGTTTGGGCAACCGCCCAGGGAACCTACCTGATGCAAGGCTCGAAAGACAATCACTTTGTAGAACGGATGGAGATCAAGCAGCAGCGGAACACACACCTCAACTTCTCAACATTAAAACCCTTTAACCGCCGGTACATTGTAGAACAGGCCGAATTCATCGACAGCGCCCGCCTGGGTTATATCGACACACTTACCGGCCGCGACAAATATCCCGATTGGATGGACCAGGGCCTCACCGCCATTGATGAATACAACCTGCAGCGATTGTTGATGAATAATACCGAATGGGTAACCGGGAAGACCAGCGATTTCAAAAGCCGGTTCCCGGTCTTCAAAACCTTCTACGTTACCAAACCGAATTTTCTGGAAGTAAAGACCCCTAATTTCTTCCTGGCGGTGAACCCGGTGCTGCAGTTCAGCGCCGGCTATGAGACCGGGGCGAAGAACCAGTACGTTTACCTCAACAGCCGCGGACTTACCGCCCGGGGCATGATCGGGAAGAAAGTGGGATTTTCCACCTACCTCACCGACAACCAGGAACGGGGACCCCAATTCTTCCAGAACAATATCAACACCTATAAAGCCGTACCCGGCGTAGGTTTCTATAAACCCTTCAAGACAACCGGTACCGATTATTTCGACGCAAGGGGTTATATCACGTTCAACGCGGCCAAAGCCATCGATATCCAGTTCGGGTACGACAAGAATTTCATCGGCAACGGCTACCGCAGTTTGTTCCTCAGCGATTGGGGCAACAGTTACCTGTTCCTGAAACTCAATACACGCATCTGGAAGATCAATTACCAGAACCTGTTCATGGAGCTTATGCCTCAGTTCAAAAAAGGAGGCGATACCCTGCTCGACCGCAAATACGCGGCCATGCACCACCTCAGCATGAACATCACCAAATGGCTGAACGTGGGTTTCTTCGAAGGTGTGATCTTCGGCCGCAAGAACCGGTTCGATTTCCAATACCTCAACCCGATCATCTTCTACCGGCATATTGAAGGAACCGTTGGCAGTCCCGACAATGCGCTGGCCGGTTTTGATTTCAAGGCCAATATCGCCCACCGGGCGCAATTGTACGGACAACTGTTGCTGGATGAATTCATCCTCTCGGAGATCAGGAACAGACCGAAGAGCTGGGTAAACAAGTGGGGCATTCAGCTCGGCGTTAAATACGTAGACGCTTTTGGCATTCCGAACCTCGACATACAGGTGGAAGCGAACCGCGTTCGTCCATTCACGTATTCACACAACGATACCATTTCCAACTATACACACTACAACCAACCACTGGCTCATCCCCTGGGCGCCAATTTCCAGGAAATGCTCGCCATCATCCAGTACCAGCCGGCTCCTAAATGGCGGGTTTACCTGCAGGCCATGTATTATTACCAGGGGCTCGACAGTACCGGGAAGAATTTCGGCGGAAACATCTTCCGCGATTATACCACCCGCTCGGGCAATGATGGCTTCGGCATCGGCAGCGGTAACAAAGCCACCTGCTTCAATGGCTACCTGCAGGTATCTTATGAACTGCGGGAAAATTTATTTCTCGAGGTATCGGGACAATACAGGCGGTATAAAACATTGCTTGCTCCAACCTGGTCGAACAGCACGACCATCATGGGCACCATCCGGCTGAATATGTTCAACCGCCGCTACGATTTTTAAATGCGGGATACCGGATCCCTGTTAGGTAGCCGGGTTATTTCCGGAATCAGGTATCCGGCATCAGAAGAGATTTTATTCCACCGTTAAAGAGAAGGAGATGATCCGCGAGTTGATCTTGTCGATGGTATTGGAGAATTTGAGATTAACATCCCGGCTGTGCAGGTTGCCAATACCCCATCCCATTTTGATCTCCGGTGTAAGAACGAACATCGGGAAATAGAAGTGGAAACCGATACCCGCTTCCGCGCCATAATCGAAACGGCGGAGTTTGATCAGGTTCTCGGCCTTGCGGGCCCCCGCGTTGGAAGCCAGGTCGTATTCGCCCTTAATACCCGCCATCATATACACCCGGAAATTCTCGATCCGGTCGCTCTGGAATTTCAACTGGATCGGCAAGGTGAGGGTGATGGATTGTACTTTCTTTTGGGTAACAAAGCTTTCGCCCTCGGGGCTATCGGGTGTGGGCAGGTTGTATTCGAATGCCTTTTCGGTAAAGGTCAGGTTCACCGGGTATGTACGGATGGCGAAGTGCTCGCTCAGGTTAAGGTTAACCAGCCATGCCAGGTTGATACCGGTGCTGTTGATGCTCTCGATCACCATGATGCTGTCCTGTTGCAGGAACGTGGGCACGTGATGCGTAAAGCTGAAATGAGAACGGTTGAAGCCGAGGTTGATACCGAAGTGTATCTTTTTTTCGTCGTGGTCGGGCAGGTTGAGGCGCTCCCGCAATTGGGCGATGCCTGTTGCAGGGACCGAAAAGAAAACAAGGGCAAGAATGGTTATTTTTCTCCGCAATAAATGCTGCATATACCTAAGCTCAGGGGTTTAGAATACGTGTTCCGGTATCCCAGTTTATCCAGGATCGCGGTAAAGTTTTTCCCTTCCGGAAATTGTTTAATCGATTCGTCGAGGTATTGGTATGCGCTGCGGTTTTTAGAGAACAATTTACCCACGCCGGGGCAGATGTACCGCATGTACAGGTTGTACATGCCTTTTACGACCGGTGCCTTGGGTTTGCTGAATTCGAGAACAACCAGTTTACCACCGGGCTTTAACACCCGCCTGATCTCCGCCAATCCTTTTTCCAGGTTCTCGAAATTGCGTACCCCGAACGCGACGGTCACCGCCTCAAACGAATCATTTTCAAAGTTTATTGTTTCGCTGTCTCCATTTAACAGCTGTATCCTGTCTTGCAGATTGAGTTTCTTCAGCTTCGCCCGTCCGATCTCCAGCATCCCGTCGCTGATATCGATCCCCACGATCTTTTCCGGTTTCAACATACCAGATGCCATGATGGCCATATCCGCTGTACCGGTTGCCACATCCAACAGCGATTTGGGATGAAGCGCCGCTAATTGGCGGATGGTTTTTTTCCGCCAGGAAACGTCGATACCGGCGCTGAGGAAACGGTTCAGAAAATCGTAGCGGAAGGCGATGTCATCGAACATACCCGCCACCTGCTGTTTTTTCCTGAGGTCTGAGTCTTTATACGGTACAACGGTATCGTGTGCGTAATCCGCCATGGAGTGCAAAGATAGGGGTTTGGGGGTGGATACCGGATAGGGGTTAGAGGATACGCTATGCGGGATACAGGAAGGTTAAACAGGAAGCAGCCTTCACTGTTCTGGTATCTGGCATCTGGAATCCTGTATCTTGAATCCTGTATCCGGCTTCCTGTATCTTTGCCCCATGGTCATCAAATCTGCCCAATACCTGATCAGCAGTCCCTCCTTTGACAAATGCCCCAGACCCGACCGGCCGGAGTATGCCTTCATCGGCCGGAGCAACGTGGGTAAATCCTCGCTGATCAACATGCTTTGCAACAATGATAAATTGGCCAAAACATCCGCCTCGCCGGGAAAAACACAGCTTATTAACCACTTTGAGGTCATTTCGTCGGATGGCACAGGTAAAGCAGCCGAAACCAACTGGTATATCGTCGACCTGCCGGGTTATGGTTTTGCCAAAGTAAGTCAGCGCAGCCGGCGGCGCTGGGAGCAGATGATCGAGAATTACCTGCGCAAGCGGGAGAACCTGTCGATGGTATTTGTATTGATCGACAGCCGGCATTCGCCGCAAAAGATCGACCTGGAATTCCTGGAATTACTGAAAAAATGGGGCGTGCCCGCCAGCATCATCTTCACCAAGTCGGATAAAGAGAACCAGAGTACGGTGCAAAAGAACATCAATGCCTTCGCCGAAGCCATGAAAAAGACCTGGCAGTTTCTGCCGCAATACTTTTCGAGCAGCGCCGTGAAAAAATCGGGAAGAGATAAGATCCTTTCTTTTATCGGGGAGATGAATTCGGATCACTAAGAGGGTTGGCTTCCCGGCCTGTGTTGAAAACACATGCTGGAAAGATGGTTTTCAACCGGCTCAGTTCACCACTTTGTTGGCGCAACTGCTGCTGGCAAAAGCCTCCGGTTTGGCCTTGAAGGCGAAGCCCATTCCCAGGATATAGCCCATGGCCTCCCGCAGCGCTTCATTGCTTTTGAAATGCGGGTTGGTGTTGATGTCGGCATGAACCTCCATATCCACATCATACAGCGTGAACAGGTCGCAGAGCTCGTAGGCGATCTCAATGCTTTTGGCCACTTCTACCAGCATCCGTTCCTTGATGCTGTAGTTCTGCAGCGTTTTTTCATTGTGAATGAACATGAAACCGCCATGACCTTCCCGGAGGAATACAATCACGGTGGCAAACTCGGTTTCGCGGCCTTTTACCTGGCTGTCGGTACCGATGCAAACCTTGAGATGGTAGCCTGCTTCTGATTCTCTTTTGATCGCCTGTTCTACGGCGCTTTTGATGGGGAGCTGGATGGGGTCGCCGTTAAATTTTCTCCATAACATAAAACGGGGTTTTCTAAAGTTACGGAATAAAACAACAAACGCCGGCACGTAACAGAAGGGTAACGCACAGCTGTGGGTAAAAAAAGAGGGGATAGCCCCTAACGCTACCCCCTGACTTACACATGAATCTACCTTACTGTTTTATAATTCGTTCTGTTTGTCGTGTATTGTTTGTGATCAGCTGAATGATATACATACCATCCGGCTGTTTACGCATGTCGATCCGGTTCAATCCTTTGGGGCCATTGCCCGTGGCAATGATCCTTCCGTTCATATCGGCTACACAATACCTGTAATTGCCCGGGGCATTTACGGCTATTTCCTGCCGGATGAATGTAGAAACGTAAAACAGGGGGTCAATATTGTTTGTTCCCTTCAGCGCAAGGGTGTTTGAATAAACCTCCTGGCCCAATACGGAGGTCAGTTTCAGGCGATAATACAGGATGCCCACCTTCCCGGGATTGTACGAAAAATTCCGGGCCGAAGGCGTTACGCTGGTCAGTTCAGTGAAATCGGTTCCGTTCTCCGACAATTCCACCCTGATACTTTTAATGGGTTCATCGGCAATGATATTCCAGCTCAGGTTATGACGGGCTTTATCGGTACTGCCCGACAGGTTCACCGCGTGGATCGGCAAAGCGCCGGAAGTACCGCTGATCGTATAGGCGCCCAAACTTCCGTACTCGCCGATATTGGTATTCCCGGTTCCATCGATCTTGAGATAATAAGTTCCGGCATCCAGCACGGTATCGATCGTTACACTCATCGTGGCAGCCGGGTCGTAAGTGCGAAGCAATGAACCGGCGTTATTATACAACTCGAGTTTTACATCGAGGTTGGCGCCGATATAATTATTGGCCACATTGAAGGGTATGACAGTGATGTGTACATTACTGCTCTGTACCAGGCCCAGCCGGAAGGCATCTTTATCGGCATTGGTGGTAATGATGCCGTTTACCGTAAAATTCGTGGATGGCAAGGCGTAGGCGGTTGCGTTCAATGCCTCCGTGTAATCATCAGGCCGGTAGCCAAAACCACTTTGGGTAGTGATGATGGAAAGATTGTCCTGCATATTGGTGCAACCGTAAGGTGTTGGTCCGTTATTCCAGTTGCTCATATTCCGGTAATAGCTGTTGCCCATGATCGGCGACCAGCCCGTTTCTCCGCTGCCGGCTCCGCTGTTGTATTGTTCTTCGGGCGTACTGCAGTTGGCCCCATACCGCGATTGATGGGCCAACCCTACCGTATGGCCGCTTTCATGCGAACAAGCCTCTCCTACCATTTTCGGACTGAAAGGACCGAGGCGATCGCTGAACACGAATCCCGGTGTATCATCGCCCCAGGTAAAAGAACCTACATAGGCCACCCCGCCCACTCCCGGGCACCAGGCGCTGGTGGTGGTGATGATGATACGCACCCGGCGGTTGAGGGGCGCTGCCAGGAATACCGTTGAATCGGTCGTGATGTTCACGTTGAATGGCCGGTAATCTTCGGAAACACGGTAAAACGCTTCGGTCATCTGCGCTTCGGTAAGACCCGATTCGGCACAATAAAACGAAGCGCCGCCATTCCAGACCGTACTTTGAACGGTATGCCCGTCGAAATCAAGAAATATGGTTGCCGTAGCCGATGGAAAACTGCTCAGTTTGGGAACGGCGGAAGCAGTTAAACTGAAAAGGCTGATTGAAATAAGGGTAAAAAATCGTTTCATAGTCGTGGATTTAGGGTAAGTCACCGCTTGATGCTATTGCTGGCTGCAATCCGGCATCACCCGGTCGGTTTCTATTTTGGTAAGCTGGTATAGGCCCGAAGCATTCTGCCGCAGTTCGTAACCATCGGCAAAGTCTTTATGAATGATGCGGCCAACATAGGTAATGGAATTGTCTTTATTCGTTATCCTCGACAGGCTGAAAATACTATTATGGAAATAAGGCGAACGGATCACGGCGCTCTGCAGGTTACTGTACTTCACTATATTGTTCACCACCGCGCCATCGAACGAAAATGCGGGTGAAAAGGAAATGCTGATGCTGGCTCCCGCTGGGTTACGGAAGATGTCGGCAAGCATGGTTTCGGAACAGGTGATCTGGTCGGGGAACTGGCTGAATTGTTTGGGTTTGCTGCCGGTTTGGGAATGCGCCGCGGCTGTACAGCCAATAAGCACAAGCAGCAACAACGCACGGAATGCAGGTTGTTTCATGGTAATGGATTTTGGTTCTTTCGGATAACAGATTCATGATGCAAACGCACCTGAAAAAGGCTTATTTCAAAAGCGCCAAAATCTACAAATCGTTCTACGGAGCGGCTCGAACAGTTTCGACAGGCCTGTAAGCCGGCATCGATCAAAAGGCCGGAAATGAAAAAGGGGACAGCCCCCGCTGTCCCCTCGATTTCTACATGAAATCTGCCTTACTGTTTTATAATTCGTTCGGTTTGCTTTTCACCGTTGCTGAAGAATTGGATCATATACATACCCCCCGGAAGTTGGGCAACACTGACCCGGGCGATTCCCTTGAGGCCCGATCCGGTAAGCAGCGTTCTGCCGTTCATGTCCAGCAACTGGTATTGATAGTTTTGAGAGGCATTAACCAGTACCTCATCCTGCACCAGGGTGGAAACACGGAACAGCTTATCGGCCGTACCACTTACCCGCAGGGCGATGGTATTGGAGTAAACGGTTTGATCCCGTACAGAAGTTACCTTGAGGCGGTAATAGATGGTTCCGGTTTTATACGGCTGGTAGGTAAACCTGTTTACGGTTCCACCGGTATTGGTCAGATTGCTGAAATGAATCCCGTCATCGGATGCCTGTACCTCGATGGCACGAACCGGTTCATCGGCAATGATCTTCCAGTTAAGTGTGTGTTTACCCTTCTCGGCTGTGCCAGAAAGTTCCACCGCGTGGATGGGCAGGGCGCCGGAAGTAAAATTAAGCGTATACGACCCAAGGCTGCCGTATTCGCCGGTATTGGTATTGCCCGTACCGTCGAGTTTCAGGTAATAGGTACCCGCATTCAGCATGGTATCGATGGTTACACTCATCGTCGCCGCAGGGTCATAGGTTCGAATGAGAACCGCAGACGCATTATAGAGTTCGATCTTGATATCCAGGTTAGCCCCGATATAGTTGCTGCCTACATTAAAAGGAACAGCGGTGATATGCACATTGGTATTCTGCGCCAGCGTCACTTTAAAAGCGTCTTTATCGGCATTGGTGCTGATGAGTCCGTTTACGGCAGATCCCGAAGGCGTCAACGCGTAGGCATTGCTGTTAAGCGCTTCGGCATAATCATCGGCCCGGTATGTAAATCCATTCTGCGTGGCTATGATGGAAAGATTATCCTGCACGGCGGTACATCCATAGGGAGTAGGGCCGTTGTTCCAGTTGCTCATGTTGCGGTAATAACTGTTGCCCATGATCGGCGACCAGCCTGTTTCACCACTACCGGTTCCGCTGTTATAGGGCTCTACGGGGTTGATGCAATCCGCGCCGTACCTGGATTGATGCGAAAGACCGAGCGTGTGCCCGCTTTCGTGCGAACAGCATTCGCCCACCATTTTCGGACTATAAGGTCCGAGCAGGTCGCTGAAAACAAAGGCCGGCGTGTCGTCGCCCCAGGTGAATGAACCTACATAGGCGATACCGCCCACACCCGGGTACCAGGAACTTGTTGTGGTGATCACGACGCGGATACGTTTGGTGAGCGGCGCTGCCAGGAATACGGTAGAATCGGTGGTGATGTTGATCGAAAACGGGCGGTAATCTTCGGCAACCCGGTTAAAGACTTCCGTGATCTGCGGATCGGTAAGACCGGATGGCGCACAGTAAAACGAGTTACCGCCATTCCAGACGGTGCTTTGCACATAATGCCCGTCGAAATCAAGAAAGATGGTAGCAGGCGCCGCGGGATAGCTGCTCAGTTTGGGAACAGCGATGGCTTCAGTGGTAAGCAAAAAAATGGTAAGCAGTAAGGCAATTATTTTTTTCATGATTCATGGATTGGGGGGATTTTCATGAATGTGGTTTCAGCGGCATCAGGGCCGGGCGCAATCGGGTATCGCCCGGTCGGTTTCAATCTTGACAAGCCGGTATTTGCCCGAAGCGTCCTGTTTGAGTTCGTACCCGTCGAAATAATTCTTATTGATGATCCGGCCCACATAGGTAACCGAACGATCGTTGTTGGTGATACGGGATACACTGAAAATGGAATTGTTGAAAGCAGGAGATTTGATAACGGCCGATTGCAGGTTGCTGTACCTGACAACATTATTGATCACGGGTCCGTCGAAAGAAAAATTATCGGAGAAAGATAACTGTACAGTCTGCCCCACGGCTGCATCAAAAATGCGGCTGAGCTGCGCTTCGGTACAGGTGATCACATCGGGAAACTGGCTGAATTGTTTTGGCTTGCTGCCGGTTTGCGCATGAGCGCCGGTGACAATAACGGAAAGCAGCCACATTATTGCAAGACCTGCAAAATGTTTCATGGTTTTGTTTTTGGATAATGGATAACGTGTTCTGCAGGCATTAACGCCCGGAATAGAACTTTAGTATAGACCGGTGTAGAAAAACGTTGAGTGCCGGCCGGTTACCTCAGAACTGGCCGGTGTTCAGCAATACGAGGGTACATGCTTCGAGGGGCAGGATACCGTTTTCCCGGGCCAGTTCTTCCAGTTCTTCATTCTCGGCGCCCGGGTTGAAGATGATGCGTTTGGGATGTAAAGACAGTATATAGTCGTAGTACTGCCGCTGCCGCGCCGGGTTCAGGTACATGGTAACAGTGTCAATATTTTCGAACGGCTCTTTTTCCGTTCCGATTTCAACGGATGCCACCTTGCCTTTGCGGCTGCCAATGGCTACAACCGGCTGACCATGACTGAGCAACCGGTGAATGGCCAGGTTGCTGTAACGTGCCGGGTTCTCCGAAGCGCCGAGCACCAGTGTTTTCTTTGTTTCCATATCAGTTTAAAAAGCGTTCCCGGATTTCCGGTGTGGGTATCATACATTGCTCCTGTACGCCGAACCATTTGTACCGGTTCGCAGCGATCCAGTTATATACAGCATCCCGTATGAACCGGGGAACGAGTATAAAGCCATAGCAAAGCGGCCAGGCGCCGCTCAACCGCCTGCAGATCCGCAAGGCGGCTGCCGATCTTTGATACGCGTTGCCGTTCTCGATGAATACGATCGATTCCATCTCCCCTGCCGGCAACCGGTATTCGTTCAGCAACCGTTTGCCGGCTTCCGACTGCAGGGCGGCGAAGCGGATATCCTTCTTCCGGTTTCGTTTGATAATAAAGTGCACACTGCTGTTACAGAAGTTGCACACACCATCGAACAATATGACCGGTTGCTGGAGCATGTTGCAAAGTTAGAACAAATGGTAACGCCTTCGGGGCGTTTGTGCAACGATCTCCGCGAAAGCCTGATCGAGATCTGAATAGTAAAATGTAAATCCCGATTGAAGTATTCGTGTTGGCAATACCCAGCGGCTTTTCAATACAAGCTCGGGTTCCGTTCCGATCAGCCATGCACCGATGCGTAGCATCCACTCGTATGCGGGCAGGCCGAATTTATTTCCGGTTGCCCGGCGCAGCGTACGCATGAAGATTTCATTGGTCACAGCATTCGGACTAACACAATTGTAAGTTCCTTCCATATCTGTATGTTCCGCGATCCACTCGATCATGCGGCAGGTATCCGTGACATGAATCCAGCTGTACATCTGTTTACCGCTGCCTTGTCGGCCGCCCAGACCAAACTTCAACAGGTTGAAATAAGGCGTCATTACTCCACCTGCACCCAGCGTAATGGCCATACGCAACGCGATCTTCCGGGTGAACGGCGTTCGTTGTTCATAAAAAGTCTTCTCCCATAACTTACAGACCTGCACGCTGAAATCATCGGCGAAATGAACAAAGCTTTCATCGCGGGCCGTATCCGTGGCATGGGGATAGATCGTTGCCGAGGCGGCATTGATCCAGCATTTGGGAGGATGTACTGCCTGGCGGATAGCCTGCCCGATGGCTTGCACCGAATGAGTACGGCTGTCGAATATCTCCCGCTTGTTCTTTTTTGTATACCGGCAGTTTACAGATTTTCCAGCGAGGTTTATGATCATTTCAGCACCTTCGATCTCCTTCGACCAATCGCCTACTGTGGCTCCATCCCACTGCACCGAACGCATATTGCGCACTGCCGCTGGCCGGATTCTGTTTTCGCCGAATGCGTTATTCTGCTGACCAGGCAATTGACGGGTAAGAACCACGATCTCATTGCTGGCGCCGAAATAATTGCAGATGGCCTGGCCGATAAAACCGGTTCCGCCCGCTATGATTAGTTTTTTGTTTTCCATATTACAATGCGTAGAAGCCTTTCAGATTTGAAATAAAGAGTGCTATAAAAATCACAGAGAACACGATGAACATGACATTCATCAATACTTCTCCCACTTTAAAGATCGTCTTCTCAGGTATCTCATACATCGGGTAGTAGGCAAACTGTGTGATCACTTTCCCGGTCCAGTAGGCGGCGATCAAACCTGTTAGTGCTACGGCCAGGCCTGTATTGTTCTTCAGGTCGGATGTAAAAAGGATCGTGATCAAACCAAAAGAAAAATTCAGGCCCTGGATATAGCGGCCATAGGTTTTTGCTATTTCCTGGTTGAGTGGTTTCAATTTTTTGATATCGCTGTACCAGTCGAACACCCGGTGACGGATATACGGATAGATCAATGCGGTGAAGATCATCCCGCATCCCCCGAGAATAATGAGCCAGTTGGGAATCATGAGTTTCATATACTTTGATTTAGCGTAATAACAAGAAAATAAAACCGGTGATGCAGATAATATTGATACCCGTTACATACAGGTTACGCAATGTTCCCGCATACGTCATACGCCGGATATATTCCTTACCGATAAAAAGCAGCATCAGTAAAAGGGCCGCGTTGTTCAGCAGGGGATCGGACCACACATATTTATTAAACCCGGCGAGCAGCATCAACAAAGCCGTGCTGATGATAGCCAGCACATTTACCTGCCCGATGTATTCCATTGCCTTGTACCTGCTCAGCGTAGCGGCCAGCAGCAGGTTGCTGCCAACCAGTAAGGCATGCAGGGTTTGTACATGGGTAATTGAGGCGCCGCTGAAAATACTGTTCGCCAATACATATCGCTGCACCGGGAACAGGGCCAGGGTATTCAGGCAAAGGAAGACGAGCAGGAAAAGAAGGCGCCAGCGTAAACTGAAAGCCGGACTGCAATCGAAGCGGCCCGGGCCACACTTAACAGCCACGATCACCTTGCGGTTATACGAAATGAACCTGTATAATTTTTTCAGGAACCAGTACAGTGGCCCAAAGCGGCCGATGGTTTTGATCCAGGGCATCTTTTGGCCCAGCAATTCGAGCAGTGCGTCGATGCCATAATAAACAGTTCCTGTTTGCGTGTCGAGCAGGGGAATCTCATTCCGGCCCCGGTCCACATCAAATTTTTCAAACAGCGTTGTTTCCACATCAGAGAAACTCCTTCTTCCGGCTGCACCCAGTATTCCCGTCTTCACAAACAGTTTTGTATACGCGGCGCATAAGGGGCATTTGTCGTCGTAAACCAGGGTATACCGATCTGTTTTCATACTGCTTATTTTAAACTGTCCAGTGGCCTTGTATTCATCTTCCGGATCTCCCGGTAACAGATCCAGGTATAGAAGAGCGCCATGAAGGGGGCCGCGAACAGGAGTATCCAGAAAGAGCCAAGGGGCATGGTGGCCAGTGCGATGAAACTGATCCAGTGGTAAACCAACCGGGTACCCACCGGGCGGGTGAAGGTTCTTGTTACCGCATGAACGATCATGCTGATCACCTGCCAGCCACCCACGACAAAATAGGCCATGAATACATTATCGGAAATAAGATCACGGGTATGCGCCAGGAGGTTGTACACGATAAAAAAAACGATAAGCCCGATACTGATCCAGAGATCGGTTTGTTTGAACTTTTTCATTGAATTATTTTTTATTTTCAGAAAACTGTGAAAGATCATTTTCAAATAAAAGCCGCTCCGCGGCTTGTTGAACCTGCCGGGTTCTGCCGGCGCCATTCACTATTTAAAGAACTTCAATAAACTCCCCAGGAACCAGCTTTCATCGGCCCGTATCATTACATCCAGCATTTTATCGGCCTGCCCGCCGAAGTTCCGGATCCCGCTCACCGTATCGATGAACTGTTTCGCCTCCTTACTTTTCTTATCGCCCTCGATGTCTTCGAGCTGGGCCAGCAGTTTCAGCATCGGATCCAATTCGCGTTTCTTTCTTTCCTTGATGATCTGCGTGGCCACCTTCCAGATATCCTTCTCGGCCGTAAAAAATTCTTTCCGCTCACCGGGCAGCAATACCCGGTCGACCAATCCCCACGAGATCAATTCGCGGGTGTTCATGTTTACGTTCCCGCGGCTGATGTTCAGTTCTTCCATGATATCATCCTGCGTGAGCGGGTCGGGACTGATCAGCAGCAAGGCATGTATCTGCGCCATGGTGCGGTTGATACCCCAATGGGTGCCGAAAGCTCCCCAACTGCTGATGAACTGCGCTTTGGCTTCTGAAAGTTTCATGCTGATCCGTTTATAGCATAAAGATAATACTATTTTTGAATTTTCAAAAGTTTTTGAAAATAAATTCCGGACACAAAAAAGCCGGTCAGGCGACCGGCGATATTTTTTCGTTGAAGTTCTTACACCAGCATGGTCACCGGGCTCTCCAGGTATTTTCGCAATGTTTGCAGGAAGGATGCGCCTACCGCTCCGTCGACCACGCGGTGATCGCAACTGAGCGTAAGTTTCATGACATTGGTCACCGCAAAGCCCTCTCCCTTCTTCACCACCACTTCCTTGATACGCCCCACGGCCAGGATGGCGCTGTCGGGCGGGTTGATGATGGCCGTGAATTCTTCGATATCCATCATGCCCAGGTTGGAGATGGTGAAGGTGTTGCCGCTGAACTCATGCGGCTGCAATTTTTTATCCTTCGCCTTTCCGTTGAGTTCTTTGGTTTCGGCGGCGATCTGTGAAAGCGATTTCTGATCGGCATGTCGGATCACCGGAACGATGAGTCCATCGGGTGTTGCCACGGCGCTGCCGATATGAATATGATGATTCTGGCGGATGAAGTCGTTCATCCAGCTGCTGTTCAAATAAGGATGCTGGCGCAGCGAAAGCGCTACGGCTTTGATGATAAGATCGTTGAAGGATATCTTAACCGGGCTTACTTCGTTGATCTGGGCGCGGGACTGCATGGCATTGTCCATGTTGATCTCCACGGTAAGGTAAAAATGCGGGGCGCTGAACTTGCTCTCGCCCAACCGCCGGGCGATCGTCTTGCGCATCTGCGTGAGCGGAATATCGGTATGTCCTTCCTGGGCGCTTGTGGTAAACACCGGCGCTTGCGCTGCTGCCGGTTTAGCGGCCGGTGCAGCAACCGGGGTTGCAGAAGGCACATAATTATCGATGTCTTTTTTTACGATCCGTCCGCCATCGCCGCTTCCGCTTACTTTATTAATGTCGATTCCTTTATCGGCTGCCAGTTTCTTGGCCAAGGGTGATGCTTTTACACGACCGTTGCTGCTTGCATCCGGTTGCGGGCCTGCCTGGCCGGCAGGCTGGTTGCTGGTTACGGGTTCGGCTGTGGGTGCGGCAGCCTGCGTCGCGGCTGCAGGTTGCGCATTGGCGCCGGATTTTTCGGCGGCTACATAAGCGCTTACATCGGTTCCGGCCTTGCCCACGATGGCGATGATCTCATTTACTTTAGCGGCATTGCCTGCTTCCACACCTACATATAATAAGGTACCTTCCTCGTACCCTACCACTTCCATGGTTGCTTTATCGGTTTCCACTTCGGCCAGTACGTCGTCGGCTTTCACGAAGTCGCCTACCTTCTTGTTCCAGGCCACGATCTTTCCTTCGGTCATGGTATCGCTGAGCAGTGGCATGCGTATCTCTTTGGCGCCTGCCGGAAGCGAAACGGTTTGCGTATTAAGGTTTGGCGTTTCGGGTTTGGCGTTTGAGGTTTGTGGTTGTGCGATGGTTTCCGCGGTTTTAGCAACTGCGGGATCAGTTCCGAGCAATGATTTATAATCCTCTCCTTCCTTTCCCACAATGGCGATGATATCATTTACTTTGGCGGCTGTACCGGCAGGTACGCCTACATAAAGGAGTGTTCCATCGGCATACCCCACCACTTCCATGGTGGCTTTATCCGTCTCCACTTCGGCCAGCACGTCGTCGCTTTTCACTTTATCGCCCACGTTTTTATTCCAGGCGATGATCTTTCCCTCGGTCATGGTGTCACTCAAAAGCGGCATGCGTATCACTTCAGCCATAATAGTACTATCTGATTTTAATTGAGGTTCGAAATTAAGGCAAAATGCGGAAATGGGGGCCCGTACCCTTAATAATCCAGTTCGAGCCGGAGCCTGTCTTTCAGTTCCTGCACCAGGGGATATTCTTCCACGATCTTCTGAAACTGCTGCTTGGTATTCAGGGGTTTTTCCCGGGGTTCGGCCTGTTGCTCATTCTCCACGATCACCACGTTGTAAATGAGCTGGCGGTTGCTGAAATGATCCTGCAGCCAGTGGATGAGTTCGGCCCGCTCCTGTTCGATGAATTTCTGCTGAATATTACTCCCGGTAATGATCTCGATGGAATTATTATCGATGATCCGCAATTCGGCGTCTTTGAAATTGGTCACCGCCGAATGGTTCTTGCGTTCGCTGAGTTTCTGGATGAACAGGTCCCAGCAGGTCTTCAGTTCTTCGTCGGTAAGTTCCCGGCTTCCGTTTCCGTTGGCCTTGTTCTGGGCTGTTATCTTTTTGCGGATGGCGTCGAGCGAACCCAGGGATCGTTTGGGTTCTGGGGCGGCAGCAGGAGATTCTGCGGGTTTGTTTTTGCTTACCGGTGGTGGAGCTGGCGCTTCCTGTTCAATGACCAGTTTGGCTTCGGGTACATTTTCCGGGGCAGGTGTTTTCGCTGCCGGTTCTTCCTTCAGGGCAACGATGGGCAGTTTACGAAACGCTACCGGCCTGGCCGATTCAATCCGTTTTTTTTTTGCTACAGCCCCGTTGCTATCGGTCAGTTCCACGGCCTGCAAGAGGTAGCATAGTTTGATGAGGGCAAGCTCTACATGCAGCCGCTTATTGCGGGCCTGTTTATAATTGATCTCCGCTTCGTTGAGCAGGTTGAGTGCGGCCAGCAGCCAGGAGGCGGATATCTGCCCGGCGGCCTGCAGGTATTTTTGTTTGAAATCGTCGGCCACTTCGAGCAGGATGGCGGCCTTCGCGTCTTTGCTTACCAGCAGGTTCCGGATGAATTCGCTGAAACCTTCCAGCAGGGTATCGCCTTCGAATCCCTTCCGGTTGATCTCGTCGTACAACAGCATGGCATCGCTTAATTGCTGCTGCTGCATGTGATCGAGCATCCGGAAATAATAATCTTCATCGAGGATGTTCAGGTGTTCGAGTGTATTGGAATAGTTCAGTTCCCCGTTGGTGAAGCTGACGATCTTATCCAGGATACTCAGGGCATCCCGCATGCAGCCTTCGCTCTTCTGCGCAATAACGTGCAGGGCGGCTTTATCGGCCCGGATGCTTTCCTTATCGCAGATCTCCTGCAGGTGCTCGATCGTATCGTTGTTGGTGATGCGTTTGAAATCGAATATCTGGCAGCGGCTCAGGATCGTGGGCAGTATCTTGTGTTTCTCGGTGGTGGCCAGGATGAAGATGGCATAAGGCGGCGGCTCTTCCAGTGTTTTGAGAAAGGCGTTGAAGGCCGAGGAGCTGAGCATGTGAACCTCATCCACGATGTATACCTTGTACCGGCCGGCCTGCGGTGCAAAGCGCACCTGCTCGACCAGGGTACGGATATCATCCACCGAGTTGTTGCTGGCAGCATCCAGTTCATGAATGTTGAGCGAGGTGCCGGCATCGAAGGATACGCAGCTGTTGCAGGTATTGCAGGCCTCGCCGTCGGGTGTCTTGTTCTCGCAGTTGATTGTTTTGGCCAGGATACGGGCACAGGTGGTTTTACCCACACCCCTCGGACCACAGAACAGGAAGGCATGCGCCAGCTGGTTATTCCGGATCGCGTTCTTCAGCGTGGTGGTGATATGGGCCTGGCCCACCACGGTTGAGAAGTTCTGGGGCCTGTATTTTCTCGCCGAAACAATAAACTTGTCCATACGCCGCAATTTCGGAATTCTATGTTTTAAAATCGAATTTGTTTTTATACCATCGGGTGCCGTTTGAACTCCCGGGTGCGGTCGAATAAATACCGGTAGGTTGCCAGGGTACGGCTGCGGTAGGTATCGCCGAAACTTTCCGCCACGTTGATCATTTTGGGGTTGAAATCGCCGATCCACTGCATTTCGTAATCGAGGTAGAGCTGGTTGGGTTTCTGTACGATCTTACGGCATTCGCCGATGATGTAGGAGTCGATGCCTTTCCCCTGCCATTCGGGCACTATGCCGAATACGAGGCCAACAAATTTGCGGGCCGGGTTGAATTTCTGCCTCCACACGAACTGCAGTTTCTGCCACAAGCCGAGTTTACCGTTGAAATGTTTGAAGTACTGGTTCAGGTCGGGCAGGTTGAGGAACATGGCGATGGCCGTTCCGTTGTGGTAGGCGAAATACACGATGTCTTCATCCATCACCGGCTTCATTTTCTTGAACATGATCAATACCTGCTCCTTATTCATTTGTTTCAATCCGCCATGGCCTGCCCACGCTTTGTTGTATACCTCCACGAAGTCGGCCGCGTATTTATCCAGGTTGTTCTTCTTGATCGTTTCCAGGCTGATCTCCGGGTTGGCTTCGTGCAGCTTATGCCGTTCCATCGTTTTCGCCGCCAACGGCTTGGTGGGGTCCAGGCCAAAACAGACCTGGTTGAAGAAAACCCCGAAACCGTAATTTTCGAACAGCTTGACATAATAGGGAGGATTGTAGTTCATCCCGTACACCGGGGGAGAAAAACCCTCGGTGATCAATCCCCACCAGCGGTCCCGTTCGCCGAAATTGATCGGTCCGTCCATGGCCTCCATTCCGTGCTGAATCAGCCATTGCCTGGCATTGTCGAACAGCAGGTTCGCCGCCTCCTGGTTATCGATGCACGCAAAGAAACCGATACCGCCCACGGGAATATCGTCGCCCTTGTTCTTGTATTTCTTATTGGTGAAGGCCGCGATGCGGCCGATGAGTTTGCCGGCATCGTCTTTCAATACCCAGCGGATCACTTCGCCGAAACGAAAAGCTTTGTTCTTCTCTTTATCAAATACATCGTTGATGTCTTTATCGAGCGGACGAACCCAATTGGGATCGCTGCCGTGCAAAACCACGGGCGCCAGCAGGAATTCACCGGCTGTAGCGCTGTTTGTTACGGGGATGAGCTGCATGTCGTTTCTTGAGCATGCAAAAGTAGTCAAAAAAGCATGAGCCATCACGGGGGATGGCTCAACCGCGTTCACAGCTCCACTTCACCGATAAACACTTCGCCTTCCTTCCCTTTCTGCATCTGCAGGCAGATGATCTTCCGTTCTTCCTTCGCAGTACCGTAATGAAGGTATATCTCAGCCATTACCGTGGTGGGGCCGGCGATCGTGAATTGCCGGTCGCTGTAATAATTCACCTGTATCCGGTATTTTCCCTTTTCGCCGGTTTTCAGCAGGAATTGTTCGGGACCGAAGCCATCGGTGAAATCGTCCGACATACGGCCGCCGGATTTTGTTTTCCGGTTTCCGTAGTAGCATTTTTCACCGGCCGGGTCGGTCACCCACAGGTCGATGTCGGAATTATTTTTATTCCAGTTCATCACCACCCGTACATCCGTGGGCATATCCACGATCAGCTCCTTACCGATCCTCTGGGTGTTTACCTGTTTGCGGTGCATCGATACGATGTGGTTAATCTCGGTAAGGAAAACTTCCTCAATGCCGTTATACTTATTCCTCAATTCCGGGCTGTATCTTTTTGTCATTCCTTCATAAAGCATATCCAGGGCTTCCTGGTAACGGCCTAGGTCGGCGTAGGCCAGGGCGCAATCGCGGTAGCTCTGCGGATCCGAAGGCCGTAATTCCAATACCTTTTTGAACACAGAAAGTTCATCCGCGTAATCACCCGCTTCCTTCAACTTATACCCCAGCATCTTGTACAATTCATAACTGCTGTTCTCGAGTTCGGCGAGGTTGCTGAGAATGATGAGCCCATGTTCCCGGTCGCCTGTTTTCAGGAACCAGGAACCCACTTCAAAGAAATACGTCGGCTTACTGAAATAATATGAACGCAACTGCATGTATTTAGCATAGCGTTCGGACGCACTCGTGCGTTTGAGTTCCTTCATGTAATCGAAGTTGTCGATGTTGAACGGCGCTTGCGGATCAGCGGTCGTTGTTTGCACGAGCTCTTTTTTCCGCAGTATTGTATCTGTATTGAATACCATCCCGTTTGGGTGATACGCCCATTCATTTTCGCCACGCATTCTTATACCTGGTTCGGCCCCCAACTTGAAAACCTGGCTGTTTTGCACCTGGATCCCGGATGTTTTCCCCGCCAGCGCACCCGCTACATTTGTTTGTTTAATTGTATTGACCTGATCCCCGCTTAGTGTTTGTACCGAACTGGTGGTTGAATGCGAACTCCTTTTAATACCATAAGCACTTATTACGACTACCTCTTTTAAATCGGCCGCACCTTTCTCAAGTATTGTATGCAACGTGCTTTGTGTACCCACAGGCGCTTCCACCTCTCTGAAACCCGCCCCGGAAACAAGCAGTACAGCTCCCGGATTTACCTGAACGGAATAATTGCCGTTGGCATCCGTTGAAACACCCGTACGGGTTCCCTTGATTTTGATGGTGGCGAAAGAAACCGGGTCACCCTGCGCATCGGTCACTCGTCCGGCTACCACCCGGGAACCTGTTGCGGCAGTCGCGGGATTGCTGGTAGCGGAAGCAGTTGGTTGCACTGCCTGTTGAGGCGCTGGGTTGGTTGCCGGCTGTGGTTGCCCGGTAGCCGCCACGGTGTTTTTTTCCGGCGGAATCTTGTACCAGTCTTTCAACTGCTCGATCATTTGCCGGAAACCGGATTGCGCTTCTTCATTGCGAACGATGCGATCCTGCTGCTGTTTCATGATGCGTTCATACTCGGGCCGCAACTCGGCAGGCGGTTCCACCTTGTAGCGAACATAATCGTTGAGGGTTTCCAGAACGATCAGCGATGTGTTGCGGGTAACGATGCCGAACTGCCTGCCCAGCCGTTCGATCTCCGGACGATTCCTGTCGTAGAAAATATCGAGCTCGGAAATCTTTTTTTGTGCGTATACACGGGTGATGTCGAAATCACCGCATAGCTGTGTTTCGCTATTGATGGAAATCTTCTTTTCTGCCGTAACCTGGTTTCCGTAACCGAACAGCAGTACGATCTCCCGGTTGTCTTCTTGGGTGATGCCGGCGACCGAGAATGCACCATTCACGGCAACGGGTAAAGAAGGATAATATTCTTTTACCCGGTCGTTTTGCCGGATGCCGAGAAAACGAAACGACTCGTGCGTGAGTTTGCGGAGCGCTTCTTCCGGGCTCTCTTTCTGCAGGTCCACGACGGCTCCGCCGGTTTTAAAAGCCAGCATCTTCAGCCGGCTGTAATCGGCCATCACCGAACTGTTGACACAGTAAACCGGCTTAGCGGGGAGTTGAATGGATCCATCGCCCAGTGTATGCCGTCCATCGCTGAAGAGGAGGAATTCATCGGCCCGGATATCTTTAAGATTCAGGTTACCGAAGTTGGTAGCGCCGTCGTACCGGGTGCTGTCGAGCGCATTCCGCAACGATTGCCAGTTACCCCCGGCAACGGAAAACGTTTCAACACTTCGTATCGTATTGCTGAAAACAGTCAGACGCACTTCCGCATTACCCACCCGCCGGAGATAAGCATCCAGCAATTTCATTTCTTTTTCGCTGTTTCGTGCAGCGCCACTCAGGGAAGCGTCCCAAAGCAACGCGATGGTTGAGGGTAATTTCCGTTCCCGCTCATTTTTGTTCAGCAGCGTATTGATCACAAAACAATAGTTGCCCTCAAACTCCTGCAGCATCACATCGGTTGCATCGGTTGGCCGGGGAATGGAGAAGGAAAGCGGAACAGCGGGCACATAATCTTTCCGTTGTACGGATGCTTCGTAAAGATTGTTGTGCCTGCTGAACCGGAGATTGTCAGTAAGGGAAGGATCGAAAACGGGCGGAGCGGCATTTTGTATCACGGATACCAGCAGGCTGAAATCGGATACGGTATCTTTCAGGTTCAGGGGTAGATAATAGTTCAGCGATGCTTCATTCGCGGCATGCAGTTCTTCCTCGTAACCGATGATCACCGTACGGGTACTGTGTGGATTGATGGGATAGATACGGGTACGGAATGTATTGCCATCCAGTTTTTCCAGCAGGCCGGGATCCACTCTCCGGCTTTCAATAGCCTCGAACACTTCGGTACCCTTTGCCCTGTCTACCGGAACGGCCTCCCGCATCTTACCATTGATGTCGAGCGCATAACGGCTTACACTCAACCCATCTTTCAGCGGGAAATTCAGGTTGCCTTCCAGGATACGGTTCGTGTTGTTCTTAAATACCATCTCCCAGGTGGTACGTGCAATCGTACCGCAAACCTTAACATCGATCTTTACCTGCTGAAGCCGGACACCGTTATTGGTTTTACCATCTACGGTGAGTTGAATATCCTGTGAAGCGAGTGTGAGACGAAGGAGTAAACCGGTTGCTGTAAGAAAAAAGAATTTTCTCATAAACTGTATTTGGCACAGGATGAGAAAACATGTCTGTTTGCATAAAAATCGGCCGGCCCAGTGAACAGGATGAGTGGTTACACGGGACGAGAACGTGTATTACTGGATATTCTCAATGATACCCGCAATCCCCTGTCCGCCACCGACACAAGCCGTTACGATGCCGTATTTTTTATTGAGGCGTTTCATGTCGTTCACCAGCTGGATGGTGAGTTTGCAACCGGTGCAACCAAGCGGATGCCCGAGTGCGATAGCGCCCCCGTTGATGTTTACGATCGCGGGATCGAGTTCCAGTGCACGGATAACGGCGAGTGACTGGGAGGCAAATGCTTCATTGAGTTCGATCAGGTCGATCTGGGACATATTCATGCCGGCCTGCTTCAACACTTTCGGAACGGCTTCTACCGGGCCAATGCCCATGATGCGGGGATGTACACCGGCGCTGGCGCAATTCACCAGGCGGGCGATGGGTTTTAAACCAAGTTCGTTGATCATGCGATCGCTCATCACGATCACAAAGGCTGCGCCGTCGCTTGTTTGCGAAGAGTTGCCCGCTGTTACACAACCACCCGCGGCAAATGCCGGTTTCAGTTTGGCCAATCCTTCGATCGATGTATCGGCACGTACGCCTTCATCGGTATCCACCACAAAATTCCGTTTCTGTTTTTTTCCCTTCCCGTCGAGATAGATATCTTCCACCGTGATCGGCAATATGCCCGATTTAAAATATCCTTCTTTGATCGCGTTGCCGGCTTTGAGGTGACTGTTGTAGCTGAATGCGTCCTGGTCTTCGCGGCTGATGCTGTATTCTTTGGCAACCGCTTCGGCGGTAAGTCCCATGCTCAGGTAGTAATCCGGTTCTTTTTCCGCGATGGCGTAAGAAGGTACGGTTTTCCAACCGGCTGTCGGCACCAGGCTCATGCTTTCGGCTCCGCCGGCGATGATACATTCGGCCATGCCGGTGCGTATCTTGGCTGTAGCCATCGCGATGCTTTCCAGTCCGCTGGCACAATACCGGTTGATCGTGATGCCGGGAGCGTGAATGCCCACCGCCTTGGCCGATATCATCCGGCCAACCTGCAAACCCTGTTCGGCCTCCGGAACGGCATTACCAACGATCACATCATCCACCCGCCTGGGATCCAGTTGCGGAACACTGGCCAGCAATCCCTTGATCACGTCCACCGCCAGGTCGTCGGGGCGTGTAAAACGAAATCCTCCTTTTTTACTTTTGGTTACGGCTGTCCGGAACCCGGCTACGATGTATGCTTCCTGCATGAGAAAAAGGTTAATGGTTCATGGCTCATAGCTCATGGTCGATAGCAACAACTAGTTTCTCTACGAACTATGAACCATTTGCTATCAACCTACTTAGTTGTTTATGCAACTTTCGGAACCAAAGTTATTATTTCCGGATGAAACCAAAAAACTCCGAACCGTAGCCTATTTTTGCGCTCATCATTATGAAAAGATTCCTTTTGTCGGTCCTTGTACTGATTACCAGCACCACGGTAACACATGCGCAGCAGGATACCGCCCTGTCACGCAGGCTGCAGGAAATCCTGGGCTATACCCAGTTATCCGAAATCGACAAGATTCTCGACTACACCTACCCGAAGATTTTCACCCTGGCCACACGGGACCAAATGAAGGAACAGCTGCTGGCGGCTTTGGATAACGAGGAATTTACCGCTACGCTCGACTCGATACGGGTGAAGACCATTTTCCCGGTGTTTTCTTCCGGCAAGGGACGCTATGCCAAGATCAGCCATACCATGATCATGCGCATGAAATTCAAGTCGGCCCCCGACTCTACCAACGAGGAATTATTTACACAACTCATGGGGATGCAATTCGGAAAGGAGAATATCCGGTTCAGCCGGGCCGAGGGTGTACTGCACGTGAACATGCTTTCGTACCTGGTAGCCATCAAAGATGAATTCGCCAACGAGTGGAGTTTTGTGAACTACGATGAGGAAAGCAGCATCGTTCCCATGCTGTTCAGCAAGGAAGTGGTCGAAAAACTGAAAGCCTATCATTAATGCCCGGTCATGTATAAACTCCTGCGCTCTTTTTTATTCCTCTTCGACCCGGAGTGGGTGCATTATTTTTCGATGAACAGCCTGCGGTTTCTTTGCCGGTTACCCGGAGGAAAGGCAGTAATAGCATCGATCTTCAATCCGAAAGGAAATAATCAATATTCCATATTCAATATTCAATTTCCAAACCGGATTGGGCTCGGTGCCGGCTTCGATAAGAACGCCCGTTATTTGAACGAACTCGAAGCGCTTGGCTTTGGCTGTGTGGAGATCGGCACCGTTACCCCGCTGCCGCAACCGGGCAACGACAAACCCCGGTTGTTCCGCCTGCCAAAGGACAAGGCGCTCATCAACCGCATGGGATTTAACAACGATGGGGTTGACGAGGTCGTAAAGCGCCTGAAAGCATGGAGAGAAAAAAACCGGAACCCGGAACCCGGAACCCGGAACCTGGTTATCGGCGGCAATATCGGTAAGAACAAGATCACACCCAATGAAGAAGCCTGGAAGGATTATGAGAAATGTTTCCTGGCGCTCCACCCCTATGTGGATTATTTCGTCGTGAACGTGAGTTCGCCCAATACGCCGGGATTGCGGGAATTGCAGGAGAAAGATGCGTTGCATAAAATTCTGACGAACCTGCAAAATCAAAATTCAAAATGCAAAACCCAAAAACCGATCCTGCTGAAAATAGCTCCTGATCTTACACAAGAACAGATTGATGCTGTAATTGAACTTGCTTTAGAAATAAAGCTGGATGGTCTCGTTGCATCAAACACTACCATCAGCAGAGAACAATTGCTGACTACACACCATAAACTGCAAACTATTGGCGCCGGCGGTTTAAGCGGTTTGCCTGTAAAGGCACGAAGTACCGAAATTGTAAAGTACATTCATCAAAAAACACAGGGACGTATTCCCATCATCGCCAGCGGCGGTATCTTTACCGGCGCCGACGCGATGGAAAAAATAAACGCGGGCGCTTCGCTGGTACAGGTGTGGACGGGCTTCATCTACGAAGGCCCATCCATCGTTAAAAACATATGCCGGCAGATCAACAAATACCAATAGACAATTATCAATACGCATGGAGCATCTTTTTACATCCGAAAGTATCATCAGTTTTATCATCCTTGTGATCCTCGAAATCGTGCTGGGAATCGACAACGTGATCTTTGTAAGCATCATCATGAGCCGGCTAAAAGACGCCTCGCTGAGCAAACGGGCCCGCCGCATCTGGATGATAACGGGCATCATTTCCCGGAGCCTGTTGCTGATGGCCCTGGGCTGGTTGCTGTCGCAGAAAGGAAAGGCCATCTTCTCCATCGGCGATAAAGGGTTCGACCTGGCCAGCATCGTGGAAATACTGGGCGGACTGTTCCTGATCTATAAAACCGTTAAAGAGATTCACGCCAAACTGGAGGGCGAAGACCCGAATGTGGATACAAAAAAAGCAAAAGGACTTTCCTTACCGCAGGCCGTTGCCCAGATCATGCTGATCGACGCGGTGTTTTCTTTCGACAGCGTGATAACCGCAGGCGGTACCGCCAAACATGTGGAGATCATGATCGCGGCGGTGGTAGTGGCCATGATCGTGATGTTTCTTTTCAGCCCGGTCATTTCGTCCTTTGTACATAAACACCCTACCATTAAGATGCTGGCGCTTTCGTTCCTGGTGATGATCGGGCTAAGCCTGGTGATCGGCGGATGGGATCATGAAACGTCTGAAAAACTGGGACTGAAAAATTATATCTATTTCGGTATGGCATTCTCCTTCTGCGTGGAAATGCTGAACATGGCCATGCGCCGGAAAATGAACAAACGGGTGGTGAAACTGAATGAGCCGGTGCTGGAGGAAGAAGATAAAAATTACTCAGACCAGGCAAAGTAAACTGGCCGCCACCACCCCGGCCGTTTCCGTACGCAGCCTTGTATTACCCAGCGTTGCGGCAGAAAAGTTGTTTCCCAAAGCAAGTTGAATTTCTTCCGGGGTGAAGTCACCTTCGGGCCCGATAAGAATGATGGCGGATGCACTGACGGGCTGCAGCGTGGAAAGCGCTTGCTTCACGCCTGTCTCTTCGCAATGTGCGATCAATTTTTGCGGATGCGGCGCTGTCTGCACCAGCTGATTGAATTTTATTGGTTCCTGCAGCACCGGCAACCGGCATTGCTGGCTCTGCAGCATGGCGCTCACCAGGATGCTCTTCATCCGGTCGTACTTGAACGCTGTTTTTTCGGTACGTGCACATACCAGTGGGATGATCTCCGATACACCGATCTCCGTGGCTTTCTCCAGGAACCATTCAAAGCGGCTGGTATTTTTCAGCAGGGAGATGGCGATGGAAATCTTCCTGGTTTGAGGTTGAAGGTTTGTGGTTTGAAGGATGGCTACCGCACAACGCTTCCGGTTGTTGTCGGTTATCACGCCGGTGAACAGGTTTCCCTTTCCATCGGTGAGTTGCAGTTGTTCGCCGTTCTGCATGCGAAGCACCTGCACGATGTGCTTGCTGGTATCTTCATCCAGTATTACCTGTTCGGCACCGGCAGCAATATCTTCTTTATAAAAAAATGGAAGTGCCATAAATGGAAATGAAGAGTAAAACATGTCTACTCTTCATTCTAACTTATTCATTTAATTCTTACTTAGAAAGGCGCATCGTCGTCGAACTCTCCATCGTTCATCTTGCTTCCTTTCTGGATATAGAGCCGTGCACCTTCATCGCCGCCATCTGTTTTGACCGGTTTCCAGCTTCCACCCGGCAGGCCGGACGCAAAATCGCCACCGCCTTCTTCTTCCACAAATTTCTGGATGTGCAGCAGGGCTTTTAATTTAACCGTATCCAGGCTACCGTTCCGGTGCTTGGCGATCTTCACATAGGTTTCGCCTTTATTGCTTTCGCCGAATTCATTGGCAGTGATGTCGTAGTATTCCGGCCGGTACAGGAACATAACCAGGTCGGCATCCTGTTCGATGGCGCCCGATTCACGCAGATCGCTCAGTTGCGGGATCTTGGCTCCTTCTTTCCGCTTCTCTACCTCACGGCTCAATTGCGAAAGAGCGATGATGGGCACCTGCAGTTCCTTGGCCAGGCCTTTCAGGTCGCGGGAGATGCGGCTGATCTCCTGTTCCCGGTTGCTGTTTCGGTTGTCGCCGCTTCCGCTCATCAGCTGCAGGTAGTCGATGAGGATCAACCCAACGTTGTGCTTATTCTTCAGCCGGCGGCATTTGGCCCGCAGTTCGAAAATATTCAGGGCCGCGGTATCATCGATGAAGATCGGCGCTTTGGATAAACGCTCGATCCCCCGTTTGTACAATTGCTTCATCTCGTGTTCCTCGAGCTTACCCCGCGCTATCTTTTCGAGCCAGATCTCGCTTTCGGCGCTGAGTATCCGCTGCACCAATTGCCCGCTGCTCATCTCCAGGCTGAAGAAACCGACCGCGGTGGGTTTAACGGGATCCATCGCGGCGCTCCGGGCCAGGTTAAGGGCAAAGGCTGTTTTACCCACGGAAGGACGGGCGGCGAGAATGATCAGGTCGGTAGGCTGCCAGCCATACGTGAGTTTATCGAGTGAAGGAAAACCGGTAGGTACACCGGTAATATCTTCCTGGCGGTTGCGCATGTCTTCGATGCGCTGGATGGTTTTCACCAGTACCGTATCGATGCTGTCGAAATTCTTACGCAGGTGATTGTTGGTGATCTCGAAGAGTTTTCCTTCCGCGTCGTCGAGCATATCAAATACATCGGTACTGTCTTCATAGGCATCGCCGATGATCTCGCCGCTGATGCGGATGAGTTCCCGCTGAATGAATTTCTGGAGAATGATGCGGGAATGCGCTTCGATGTTGGCCGAAGAAACCACCGCGTTGGTGAGTTTGGTAATGTAGTACGGCCCACCCACTCCGTCCAGTTCTTCACGGATGCGCAACTCTTCCACCACGGTGAGCAGGTCGATGGGCATGCTCTTGATCGCAAGTCCCTGCATGGCCCGGTAAATACGCTGGTTGGCGTCTACATAAAAGCATTCGGGTTTCAATATCTCCACCACGGTATCGAAAGCGCTTTTTTCGAGCATGATAGCGCCCAATACAGCTTCTTCGAGTTCCTTCGCCTGAGGCGGTACCTTGCCGAAAACCATGGTGCCCAGATCAACGGGCGCTTTACGGCGTAATTTTTTATCCTTATTGAAATTTGTAAGTTCCATGTGCCTGAATACTGGTTCTGGTTAGGGTTAATCTATGCAGGGCGGCTAAGGTAGTTGCAAACCGAGATTAAAGATGGTTTCATTTTTATCCACAACCCCAACGAAAAATGTTTTGCAAGTGTTTTCCACCTCCCGTTCACAGCAAAGGTAGCTTATCAAGGCCTTATCCACATAAAACTAACAAACAAAAATGCAGGAACAGGAAACAGAAGGGCGTTTTTATGCACAATCGCATCGCGGCCAAATTTCTTTTTCTGCACCCAGCGCTTTGAAACCGTGTTTGTTTTTTTACGAAGGGTTCGTTAGTTTGAATCCCTACGTATTACAGTTCCTCTGCAATCAACTATCTTTGTCCGTCAACAATCAATCAGTATCAACAGATGACCATTAGTTATAACTGGCTTTGCGACTACCTGCCTACCGGACAGGCAGGCCTGCCCGTGAAGATCGAACCGGAGCGGCTGAGCAGAATTCTTACGTCGATCGGACTCGAAGTGGAGAGCCTTGAAAAATACGAATCCATCCGGGGCGGTTTACAGGGATTGGTGATCGGCGAAGTGATCACCTGCGAGAAACACCCCGACGCGGATAAACTCAAATTGACCACGGTGAATACAGGCGCTGCCGAAAACCTGCAGATCGTATGCGGGGCTCCCAATGTAGCTGTCGGACAAAAGGTAGTGGTGGCCACCATCGGCACCACCATTTACCCGGTAAATGGGGAACCGCTCACCATGAAGAAAGCGAAGATCCGTGGTGTGGAAAGCCAGGGAATGATCTGCGCCGAAGATGAAATCGGTATCGGGGAAAGTCATGCCGGTATCATCATATTGCCGGACGACGTAAAACCCGGAACGCCGGCGGCGGATTATTTCAAACCGCAGGAAGATTATATCATCGAGATCGGGCTTACACCCAATCGCATGGACGCGATGAGCCACCTCGGTGTTGCCAGGGATGTTTGCGCCTACCTTACACACCACGACAAAAAGGACACAACCGTTGTATCTCCGTTCAAAAATAATTTCAAGCCAGATAACCAGGGCATGCAGATGCAGGTGCTGGTGGAGAACAGCGATGCGTGCCAGCGGTATGCAGGCGTAAGCATCGAGGGGGTAACCATTGGCGAAAGTCCGGCCTGGCTGCAGGACAGGCTGAAAAGCATCGGACTTCGTCCGATCAATAATATTGTCGACATCACCAATTTCATCCTGCACGAAACCGGGCAACCCCTGCACGCTTTTGATGCCGATGCCATCAAGGGAAGAAAAGTGATCGTGAAAAATCTTCCGGAAGGAACGCCCTTTACCACCCTGGATGAAAAAGAACGGAAACTGCATGCCGGCGACCTGATGATCTGCAATGGCGAAGAAGAACCCATGTGCATCGGTGGCGTGTATGGCGGACTCCGCAGCGGCGTGACTGCAACAACCAGGAACATATTTCTGGAAAGCGCCTGGTTCAACCCGGTTGACATCCGCAAGACATCCCTTAACCATGGTTTGCGAACCGATGCCGCCGCCCGTTTTGAAAAAGGAGTAGATATCAGCAATTGCGTTAACGTACTGAAACGGGCAGCCATGCTCATCAAAGAGATCGCCGGAGGCGAGATCGCCAGCGATGTGGTGGATATTTACCCGGCGCCCAAACCCAGGACCGAAGTGGCGCTGAAATTTCATTACCTGAAAAAACTGAGCGGGAAAAATTATCACCCCGATACCGTTAAGGATATACTGAGCAGCCTGGGATTTGAATTGTGCAAGGAAGGAGTCGATGAAATGCGCTTCGCGGTTCCGTACAGCAAACCCGATATCAGTCTGCCGGCCGACATCGTGGAAGAGATCATGCGCATTGACGGCCTCGACAATGTAGAGATACCATCCATGATCACGATCGCACCCGCAACTGAAACACTGGCGCAACCTGTTGCCTATGCCGAAAAAGTATCCAATTACCTGGCCGGCGCAGGCTTCCGGGAGATATTCACGAATTCGATCAGCAACAGCGCTTTTTACAACGACGCGGTGTTGCAGCAAACCGTGAAGATGATCAACAACCTGAGCGAAGAACTGAATAGCATGCGGCCATCGATGCTCGAAACGGGTTTGCAATCCATTGCCTATAACCTCAACCGCAGGAATAACGGTTTGAAGTTTTTTGAATTTGGCAAAACCTATGCGACTCCCGAAACTGGCAAGTATACCGAAAGCAATCACCTGGCAATTTATATCACCGGCAATGCAACGGAAGATAGCTGGAAAGGCAAGTCGGTAAAATCGGATTTTTATTACCTGAAAGCGGTTTTTGAAAAAGTGCTGGCCATGCTGGGATTGAAAGCGGAAGGATATACAGTCCTGCAAAACCCCGATCTGTCGCAAGGGCTGCAGGCTGTTATTAACAAAGAACCCATAGCCGTTATAGGCCTGGTGGATGCCAATAAACTGGCAGGTTTCGATATCAGGCAGCCGGTGTTTTACGCCGACCTGTATTGGGATAAACTGGTGAAGATCAACAGCAAGAACCGGATCGAATACCGGGAAGTACCCAGGTTCCCATCGGTTAACCGCGACCTGGCCATCGTGGTGAATAAATCGCTTCCCTACGAATCGGTGGAAAACGCCACCCGTTTGGCTGGGGTCAAGAAACTAAGATCGATCAGTTTGTTCGATATATTTGAAAGCGAAAAACTGGGCGCCGACAAGAAATCGATGGCAGTGAGTTTTACCTTCCTCGATGAGGAGAAGACCCTTACCGACAAAGAGATCGACGCCATGATGAACCGTATCATCACTACATTTGAAAAAGAACTGAATGCGGAAATACGCAAGTAAGTGGCATGGGTGAACTCGAGCAACATATCAGGCGGGTAAACGACAAGCTGCAGCAGGTACTCAAAGACTACCAGCAGTTGCAGAAGGACAACCTGCGCCAGAGCGCTTTGATCGAAGAACTGAAAAAGGCAAAAGAGACCAGCGCCCAGCAGGTGGAAACGCTCAGGCAACAGGTAGGTATACTGAAAGCCGCCGCCGGGAATATGAATGAAGCGGATAAAAAAGAGTTTGAGAAAACCATCAACCACTATCTACGCGATATCGATAAATGTATTGGCATCCTAAGTGAATAAAGCATGGCAGAACTTATTCCCATAAACATTGTGATCGGCGACCGGAGTTACCGCATCAAGGCCGAACCCGCCGATGAGGAAGCCATCCGCCGGACCCTTAAAACGATCAACGAAAAGATCATCGACTTCAAAACCCAGTTCGCCGGCAAAGACATGCAGGATTATATCGCCATGGTGCTTATCTGGTATGCCACCCAATCCAAAACGGGCAACGATGCCTCCCTGGAGCGGGAATTCATGGAAACCCTGCAAAAAATTGAGCGACAACTGGATAAAGTAAAGTAAGCCGTTACCCAAACCTGCCCATAATTCCCCTTGGGGGCTCCTATTCTACAAACAATTTACGTATCTTCGTAGGCTAAACAACTCACTGGTATTCCGGATATTCCCGGGCGAAGGAGAGTAATTATATGATTTTGAACCGTTTTAAAACAGAAACATTCAATGGAACCGATAATAATATACGTTATCATTGGCGTAGCCGCACTCATTTTGGGCTTAATACTGGGTAAACTGGTATTCGCCAAGAACACACAAAAAAGAATTGAAGAAGCAGAGCAGCAGGCACAGAAGATCATTGCCGATGGCCAGGTGAAGGCCGAAACCCTGAAAAAGGAAAAACTGCTGGAGGCCAAAGAAAAATTCGTTCAGCTCAAAGCCGATCACGACCGCGAAGTGATGCAACGGAATCAGAAAATTTCCGAGTCGGAGAACCGCATCAAACAGAAGGAACAATCCCTGAATCAAAAAGACCAGAATCTCGAAAAACAGATCAAGGACAACGAAGCCATTAAAGAGAACCTCAACCGCCAGATCGAAATCGTCAACATCAAGCGCACCGAACTGGAAAAACACCAGGAAGAGCATATCCGCCGCCTGGAAAAAGTAGCCGGCCTGTCTGCCGAAGACGCCAAAGCCCAACTTATTGAAAGCCTCAAACAGGAGGCCCAGACCAAGGCGGTAGCCCTGCAACAGGAGATCATCGAAGAAGCCAAACTCAAGGCCAATAAAGAAGCACGCAAGATCGTCATCCAAACCATACAACGCACTGCCGCAGAACAGGCCATTGAAAACGCCATTACGGTTTTCAACCTCGAAAGCGACGAGATCAAGGGTTCCATCATCGGCCGCGAAGGGCGAAATATCCGGGCCATTGAAGCGGCTACGGGGGTCGACCTCATTGTGGATGATACCCCGGAAGCCATCGTACTTTCATCGTTCGATCCGCTTCGCCGGGAAATCGCACGCCTTTCCTTGCAACGCCTTGTCGCCGATGGCCGTATTCACCCAGCCCGGATCGAGGAAGTGGTTGAAAAAACCAAGAAACAGATCGAGGACCAGGTCATGGAGATCGGTGAACGTACTGCCATGGAACTGGGCGTTCATGGGTTGCATAAAGAGTTGATCCGGATGGTTGGCCGGATGCGCTTCCGCTCATCGTATGGTCAAAACCTCCTGATGCATAGCCGCGAAACGGCCAACCTCTGCGCCATCATGGCCTCTGAGCTGGGCTTGAACCCCAAGCTGGCAAAAAGGGCCGGTCTGCTGCATGATATCGGTAAAGTACCCGATGAAGAAACCGAACTGAGCCATGCCCTGTTGGGAGCTAAGCTTGCCGAAAAATACGGGGAAAACCCGGCCGTGGTAAACGCCATCGGGGCACACCACGACGAGATTGAAATGCAATACGTTATCTCGCCTATTATCCAGGCCTGCGACGCCATCAGCGGCGCCAGACCCGGGGCAAGGCGTGAGATCATGCAGCAATACATTCAGCGGATCAAAGACCTGGAAAACCTGGCCATGGCATATAATGGCGTGGAAAAAGCCTATGCGATACAAGCCGGCAGGGAATTGAGGGTGATCGTGGAAGCCGATAAGGTAACCGACAGCGACAGCGACAAGCTCAGTTTCGAGATCGCTCAGAAGATCCAGACGGAAATGACCTTCCCCGGCCAGATAAAAGTTACTGTAATCCGCGAAAAAAGGTCTGTGAACGTAGCGAGGTAAAAATATTCGGCTTTACGTAGCCAATATTCAGTATTTACCCCTACCTTTGCCGTCCGTTAAAATTAAAGATTATGAACGCAGTAAGTTTTGTTCACGAGCAATTAGGCACCAAGGCTAAGGCGGCACTTCCCTCCTTCAAAGCCGGTGATAACGTAACCGTTAATTATAAGATCATAGAAGGTAATAAAGAGCGTATTCAAAGTTTCAAAGGCGATGTTATCAAACGCCAGGGAACAGGCGCAACTGCTTCATTTACAGTTCGTAAAATCAGCGACGGTGTAGGTGTTGAACGTTTATTCCCCCTCTATTCTCCGAATATCGAGAGTGTGGTACTTCACAAAGTGGGTAAGGTAAAACGCTCCAAGTTGTTCTACCTCCGCGACAGAAGCGGTAAAAGTGCACGCATCCGTGAGAAAAGGATGGCAGTTGCTAAAAATTAATCGTCAATTGCATATATTTTTTAAGGGAAAATCAATGATTTTCCCTTTTTTCTTAAAAAAATTATGAAAATGGGATTATAGTTATTATGTTTGATCAAAATTCAATCCTTCGAAAAGACTTCTACCTCAAGGTTAATCTGAAACGTTCATTTTAAATTTTAAACCGTAAACCACATGAGAAGGATTGTTCTTGCACTCGTTGCAGTATCTGCCATTACTTTATTGTTTTCCTGTATGAGGGGTATCTCTCCCGAACAGGCTGCCAACGGAAAAGCCCGCTGCGGCAGAACCTATATTCGCTAATTATCTTTATGCCCGTTCCAGGTTAATCACCGGTTAACTTTGACGTATTTAATTGCAGGGCAAGTGATTATTTGATTTATCTTTGCTGCCTAAACCGATACTATGACATTATCAATCTTAAACAACATATTTATGTTGTCTATGCCGGGAGGCAGTGAGTGGATCCTCATCATTGTGGTAGTATTACTGCTTTTCGGTGGTAAGAAGATACCAGAGCTGATGCGGGGAATCGGCCGCGGCATGCGTGAGTTCAACGATGCCAAAAATAATGTGAAGAGCGAGATCGAGGAAGGAATGCGGGAAAAAGATAACAAGTAATACAAAAAGAAATAACCTTATTACGGCTGAAGCGAACCCCTGGGGGAATGCTTCAGCCGGTTTTTTATGCCGCTACGCATATCATGTTTTCGTTTAGCACCATAGCCAAGTATCAGTCCGACCTCCAAAACAACCATACCAGTTGCACAGAGGCTGTGAATCATTACCTGGCCAGAATCGACGCAAACCGGCACCTGAATGCTTTCACTGAAGTTTATGCTGAAGAAGCCCTTCAGAGAGCCCAGGAGCTTGACCGGTTGCGTAGCCTCGGACATACCCCCAAAAAATTGCACGGTGTTGTGATAGCGCTCAAGGATGTGATCTGCTACAAGGATCACCGGGTGACGGCAGCCTCTAAAATACTGGAGGGCTTTAAAAGCCTTTACAATGCCACCGCTGTACAGCGCCTGCTGGATGAAGAAGCGATAATCATTGGTACCTGCAATTGCGATGAATTCGCCATGGGCAGTTCCAATGAAAACTCTGCTTATGGCAACGTTCTGAATGCACTGGATACCACCCGGGTTCCGGGCGGCTCATCCGGTGGAAGCGCCGTAGCGGTGCAGGCGGGATGCTGTATGGCAAGCCTCGGAAGCGATACCGGGGGCTCGGTACGTCAACCGGCCGATTTTTGTGGCATCATCGGGCTAAAACCCTCCTACGGGCGAATATCCCGGTACGGGCTGATTGCCTATGCCTCTTCATTCGACCAGATCGGGATCTTTGGAAATAATACCAACGATATCGCCCTATTACTGGAGGTATTGAGTGGTGCCGACGAATACGACAGCACCGCCCTCAATGATGAAAACCCTGTATTCACAAATAAGGCAATACCCATCCGCCGGTACAGAATTGCCTACTTTAAAGAAGCCCTTCAGCATCCATCACTCGACAACGGGATCCGGGAGCAGGTATTTGCGCTCATTGATTTACTTAAAAACAAGGGTCACCTGATCGAAGAAGTCGATTTCAACCTGCTCGAGTATGTGGTACCAACTTATTATGTTTTAACAACCGCGGAAGCCAGCAGCAACCTCAGCCGGTATGATGGTATACGGTATGGGTATCAAACCAAAAACGACATACAGGACCTGAACGATTTCTATAAGAAAACCCGTAGCGAGGGGTTTGGGAAAGAGGTGCAACGCCGTATCATGCTGGGCACATTCGTACTGAGCAGCGGCTACTATGATGCTTACTTCAGCAAAGCCCAACAGGTAAGACGCCTCCTGGTAGAGAAGACGAATACAATCTTCTCTGATTACGATGCACTTATCATGCCCACCAGCCCTTCTACCGCTTTCCGGATCGGCGAAAAGAACGAAGACCCCATAGCCATGTACCTGGCCGATATCTTTACAGTTTTTGCCAATCTCACCGGTATTCCGGGCATTTCCATTCCTTTGTTCAAACACAGCAACGGTATGCCCTTCGGCCTGCAGGTGATGACGAAAAAGGCGGATGAACTAACTTTGCTGGAGCTTTCCCGTTACCTGTTGAATGAATATCAAATGGCAGAGCCCGAAACAGTATGAAGAAACTGGTTGCGATAGCGCTCACCCAGGTATTCCTGCTCACTGCTAAAGCAGGTTGCCTCAACATAGGCATGCTTCTGCAACAAAAGGAAGCCGATACCAGCATCACCAATTCGGTGGTGGAAGATTCTATTATATCGGAAGTACTTAAAACGAAAATGCCGCCACAGAAAGAGAAGGTGCAGTACTTCAGCCAGGTTACCAAATACGGATTCAAGAACTTATTCGCCCAGTATAATTACAATCCGGCCCTGCCCTACTCGGTCCAGGTAAACCCGAATGCGGAAAGTTATATGCAGGACTACCTGAAAGCGCACAGCAATCACCTGATCCAGATGAAAGGCTGGGGACAACCCTATTTTAACCTCATCGATAATATTCTCTCGCAATACGGATTACCCCGGGAATTAAAATACCTCGCTGTTATCGAAAGCAACCTGAGTACGGGCGCAACCAGCTGGAAGGGCGCCGGTGGCCCCTGGCAGTTCATGCCCTACACCGCCCGCGATTACGGACTGGTCGTAAATGGGTTTTTTGATGAACGCCGGGATTATTATAAAAGCACGCACGCCGCCGCACGATACCTACTGACGCTTTACGGACAACTGCACGACTGGTTGCTGGTGATCGCCGCCTATAATGGCGGACCCGGTCGGGTTTTTTCCGCCATCAAAAAAAGCGGGAGCCGGAATTTTTGGTCGCTGCAATACTACCTGCCTACCGAAAGCCGTAACCACGTAAAAAAATTCATCGCCACCCACTATGTGATGGAAGGGTCCGGAGGAATCACCACCACCCCAAACCTGGCTGGTGGTACAGGTATCGGCGCAAATCCATACGATAAAAAACCATCGCTTACTGAAGAAGAACTTGCCAATACCAGCACGCAGGCTATTTCCGGCAAATACAATTCACTGGTCATTGCCAAAAACCTGTCGATGGACATTACACAATTCAACCGGTATAATCCAGACTTTGATAATATGATGTCGGTCAATGGGAATTACGACCTGCGCCTGCCCGTTGATAAAATGCAGGTATTCCTGGCAAACAAGTACAGCATACTGAACGAATGTGTTCAACTGCTATTAGGCGATAACCCGGCCCCGCCTGCGAATCAGCAGGTTATTTACCCTGCTCCCAAAAATCCGAAGAAGAAAAAAAGCTGATTTACGTACTCAGTATCTGCATCATCGCCTCCCCCTTGAGCAGACTTTCCGCATACTCATCTTCCGGCTTGCTGTTGTAGGTGATACCGCCGCCGGTTTGAAAAGAAAGATAGCGGGTTGCCGCATTGTAGAATAAACTCCGTATGACCACGTTGAAGTCAAAATCGCCGGAAGGATTCACATAACCGATCGAGCCGGAAAAAAGTCCGCGCCGGCTCTGCTCATAGCTGTCGATCAGCTCCATCACTTTTTTCTTGGGCGCACCGGTCATGGATCCCATCGGGAACGTGGCTTTTATACAATCGATCCAGTCGTATCCTTCGGCAAGTTCGCCACTGACCGTACTGATCATCTGGTGTACCTGGGGAAAACTGTAGATGCCGAACAGTTCATCAACCGTAACCGAGCCCGGCCGGCAAACACGGCTGAGGTCGTTACGCACAAGGTCTACCACCATAACGTTCTCGCTTTTTTCTTTGGCGCTTTCCGCCAGGTACCGCTTTGCTGTATCATCGGCAATAGCGTCGGCCAATTGCCGCCGGGAAGTTCCTTTGATGGGTTGCGAACATATCCTGTTACCCTTTTTTTGCAGGTACCTTTCCGGGCTTGCACACACACAATACTGATCATTGAAACGATAGTACGCGGAGAAAGGATTGGGTGAAATGGCCGCCAGTTTATCGAAGACGATCAAGGGATCAATCCGGCCATCTTCTGCATAAAACTCCTGGCAGAAATTGATCTCGTAACAATCGCCGCGTAATATATGCTGGCGCAGGGCTGATACGGCTGCCAGGTAATCATGCTCGCTGATCCGGTGATGGATAACAGGCAATGCCGCATCATTTGTTTCTGACAGGGTTGCCGGCGATTCGTCGATCTGCCGGTAAATATCTTCCAGGTTTCCCTGGCCGTAAAGACTTATTTTTTCTTCTTCCAGCCTGATCACGTATTCGGGAATGAAAAAGGCGAGATCCCGGAAACCCAATCGGTCGGGATGCCTGGATTGCAGCGCCTCGGTTTCATTTTTCAGGTCGTAACCCAAATGGCCAAAGAGCCATTCACCTTCATTCGCCTCATAAAATTGCCTGAGCTGGTCGAAGGCGGTACCGGCATCGGCAGCAAGCATTTTTACCGCCCCGGCGGCCAGCAGGCATTCAAAAGCCGGTTCAGAGAAATCGTATTGCCGGTTATCGAGAAAACAAAAAATGCTGAACCGGTTTACCCAGTTCAGCATTTTTATCTTACAGGTTTGAAAATCGGTAACGGGAAAAGATATGCTGTGCTTCACAGGATTTATTTTCCTGTTTAGAAATCGTCCTCGTCGTCGAAATCACCTCCATCGAGGTCATCAAAACCCAGGTCTTTGAAATCGTCGTCCATTTTGAAGTCGTCGTCGTCGCCGCCGGCAGATTTTTTACCTCCTGTTGCCTTTTTACCTTTCGACTTCGGAACATCAAATTCGTCAAAGTCAGGATCCCAGTCATCATCTTCTTCAGGTGTATCCCAATCATCCGCTACGTCTTCATCCTCCTCGTCATCGTCATCGTCGTCATCGTCCCCACCTTTGCGGGTAGCCGATTTCTTTGCCGGTTTTTTCTCTTCTTCTTCATCAAAATCATCATCATCATCCTCCTCCTCTTTTTTCTTAGGCTTGGATGCTTTCTTGGCAGCTTTAACCGCAGCGCTGGCAGGCGCTTTTGCTGTAGTCAGTTTTGCGTTGTCAGATATCAGAACCATAATTCATAAGGGTTATGCTGTAAAATTTCAACGGGTTTTTTAAATAGCCAAAAATATTTGAAACTTTTTTTCTTTATGCATGCAATAATTGGTCTCTGCCGGGGCCGTTACTGATGTATTTCACGGGAACGCCCAGGTAGCTGTTCAGGTATTGTATATAGGATTTCATTTCAGCGGGCAGGTTGTCGTATTCGGTTATTTCGGAGATATCCTTCATCCAGCCTTTAAACGTTTTGTACACCGGCTCGATATCCACTTTGTTCATCTGGAAGGGCACAAAATTCTTCTCCTCCCCGTTTATCCTGTAGCCGTTACACACATTCAGTTCGGCCAGGTTATCCAGTATATCGGCTTTTGTCATAATAATCTGGGTTACACCATTTACCATGCAGGCGAACTGCAAGGCTACCAGGTCGATCCAGCCGCAGCGGCGGGGGCGTCCTGTGGTGCTTCCGAACTCGTTGCCGGTTTTACGGATCAATTCGCCCGTTTCATCATTCAATTCCGTCGGGAACGGTCCGCTGCCCACCCGGGTGCAATACGCTTTGGATACGCCAAATACCTCACGGATTTTTTGGGGAGCGATTCCCAATCCGGTACAGACACCGGCCGAAATGGTATTGCTGCTTGTTACAAAGGGGAAGGTTCCGAAATCGACGTCCAGCATGCTGCCCTGCGCTCCTTCAGCCAGCACCCGCTGGCCTTTCTGTATCCGTTCATTGATGAAGTATTCGCCATTCACGATATTAAAACCACGCAGGAAATCGATGGCCTCAAAAAATTCTTCCTCCCAGGCGCTGATGTCTTCCTGGAAATTGAAGCTATCGAGCAGCCGTTGATGCTTGAGGCGGAGTTTGATGTATTCTGTTGTAAAACTTTTATCGAGCAGGTTGCCTACCCGCAAACCGTTGCGGCCCGTTTTATCCATATACGCCGGCCCGATTCCTTTCAGGGTGCTGCCGATCTTCTGGTTGCCTTTGGAGAGTTCGCTGGCCTTATCCAGGGCACGGTGTGTAGGCAGGATCAGGTGCGTGCGTTCGCTGATGAAGAGATTCTTCCGGAAGTCGACCCCCATCTCTGCTACATGACCGCATTCCTTTTTCAGGGTAACGGCATCCAGCACCACACCATTGCCGATCAGGTTGGTCTTGGATTCGTGAAAGATACCGCTGGGTATCTGGTGCAGTACTACTTTTTTCCCATCCACATAGAGTGTGTGCCCTGCATTCGGGCCGCCCTGGAAACGGGCTATTACATCATAATTTTTCGCGAAATAATCTACGATCTTTCCCTTGCCCTCATCACCCCACTGCATACCCAGGATAACATCTACCATTGGTTGGTTTTATTTGATTTTAGCGGATGGTTTTTAAACGGCGTAAAAATAACCTGAAATGATACAACTGCCTAAAATGTGGGCTGCTTGTTTGAAAATTGGGGAGAAAAGCGGTACAAACCCCGGCGGCCATTTGTACAACAGCCGGAAGCATGCTTTTTACGGGAGTAAAGCTGGTACGAACTATTACGCTACTTTCAGCATGCTCAGTTTGCTGTTGCTGAACTTACGCTGAGCGTACTCGAGGGTTACTTCAAACAGTTTTACTTTCTGGGAAGGAAGTTCATACATGGCATCGGTAAGTATGCTTTCGCAGATACTGCGCAGTCCACGGGCCCCGAGTTTGTATTCGAGCGCCTTTTCCACCATGAAATCCAGCACTACCGGCTCAAATTTCAATTCGATGCCCTCGATTTCAAAAAGGCGGGTGAATTGTTTGATGAGCGAGTTTTTGGGTTCCGTAAGAATATTCCGGAGCGTTACCGCATCCAGCGGGTTCAGGTAGGTAACCACCGGCAGGCGGCCCAGCAGTTCGGGGATAAGGCCGAAATGCTTCAGGTCTACGGCATTGACAAAATGCAGCAGGTTATCGTGCTGGTATTCCTGTAATTCCTTGTTTACATTGAAACCGATGGCATTGGTGTTTACCCGGCGGGCTATGATCTTATCGACACCATCGAAGGCTCCGCCACAGATAAAGAGAATATTCTGCGTGTTTATTTTGATCAGTTTTTGTTCCGGGTGTTTGCGGCCACCCTGCGGCGGAACAAGCACTTCGGTTCCTTCCAGCAGCTTCAGCAAACCCTGCTGAACGCCTTCACCGCTTACATCGCGGGTAATGGAAGGGTTATCGCTCTTACGGGCGATCTTGTCGATCTCATCGATGAATACAATGCCTTTTTCCGCAGCGGCAACATCGTAATTGCATGCCTGCAGCAGGCGGCTGAGCATGCTCTCCACGTCTTCCCCCACATAACCGGCTTCGGTAAACACGGTGGCATCCACGATCGCAAAGGGAACATTGAGCATCCGGGCGATCGTTTTGGCGAGGAGGGTTTTACCGGTGCCGGTTTCGCCCACCATGATGATATTGCTCTTTTCAATTTCAATATCACTGTCCTGTTTCTGATTCAGGCGTTTGTAGTGATTGTATACGGCTACCGACAGTATCTTCTTCGCGTCTTCTTGGCCAATCACGTATTCGTCGAGGAATTTTTTGATCTCGATGGGTTTCCTTACGCTGAGTTTATGTCCCTGTGTGCTGAAGTGTTTGTTATCCGTGGTGCTGCCCAGCTCCTGTTCTATGATCTCCACGGCATGCTCTACGCAGTTTTCGCAGATATGGCCATCTTGCCCGGCGATGAGGATCTTTACTTCATCGCGGCTGCGACCGCAGAAAGAGCAATGAAGGGTTTGTTGTTTTGCCATATAGGGTTTTTAGCTGTTCAGCAGTAATTCACAAAATTAATAAAAGCGGGCAAATGCCATAGTAAGACAAGCCTGAATTTCAGAAAGTTGCTTACTGATCGAAAAAACAAAAGCCTCAACAAGAGGCTTTTACATATAGATTAATGATATTGCCCTCAGATTTTTTCCAGAATTCCATCCACGATACCATAGGCCACCGATTCCCGGGCATCCATCCAGTAGTCGCGATCGAAGTCTTTCAGTATTTTTTCGACGGTTTGCCCGCAGTTTTTTGCCAGTATCTCCGCCCCCAGGAGTTTGATCTTCCGGATCTGTTCAGCCATGATCTCGAGGTCGGCGCTGGTGCCTTGTCCGCCACCACTGGGCTGGTGGATCATTACCTCCCCGCTGGGGAAAATGAAGCGCTTGCCCTTTTTACCTCCGCTGAGGAGTATGCTTCCCATACTGGCGGCCATACCCATACATACCGTGCTAACCGGGGAACTGATCATCTGCATCGTATCGTAGATGACCATGCCGCTGGTAACTACGCCACCCGGGCTGTTGATATAAAAGGTGATTTCCTTTCCCGGATCCAGCGCTTCGAGGTACATCAGCCTGTTGGTGATGTCGCGGGCGCTTTTATCATCCACCACTCCCCACAGGAAAACCTTGCGTTGTTCGATGAATTTTTTATCAAATTGCCAGCTGCTCATCATTTTCTCCATCGGGTTCTCGGGTTGTACCTCTGGCTTGTCTTCTTCGTCGAAGCGTATTCCGTTATGCTTGTACAGGTTCATATATTCGTTTTTATTTCTGGTCTTTTTTTATTTTCCGCTGGTTCACGAGCAATACCTCATCGATCAATCCGTATTCTTTCGCTTCCAGGGCTGTCATCCAATTATCCCGGTCGCAGTCGGCGGCCACTTTTTCACTGGTCTGCCCGGTATGGTAGGCGATGATCTCGTATAACTCATGTTTGATTTTCTTCACTTCATTGACGGTGATCTCGATGTCACTGGCTTGTCCGCCCGCGCCTGCGCTTGGCTGGTGCATCATGATACGGCCGTGTTTAAGTGCCGTACGTTTACCCTTGGCCCCGGCGCACATCAGCACGGCGCCCATGCTGGCCGCCATACCGGTACAGATGGTGGCGATATCGGGCGTAATGAACTGCATGGTATCGTACATACCGAGCCCGGCATATACACCGCCACCAGGGCAATTGATGTACATCTGGATATCGCGGTTGCGATCCGTGCTTTCAAGGAATAACAACTGGGCGGTAACAATATTGGCCACCTCATCGGTAACAGGGTAGCCCAGGAAGATGATCCGGTCCATCATCAGGCGGCTGTACACATCCATTACGGCTATGTTCATCGGTCTTTCCTCAATGATGTTGGGCGTAAGGTTGGTTACATTGTGTTTGATGTACCCATCGAGCATATTACTGCTGATTCCCCGGTGCTTCACCGCGTATTTTTCAAATTCTTTTCCAAAATTCATAGTAGAACGCTTGCTTTATTGATTGATACTATTCACAAATATAGTCGATTGTGATTGGGCAAAAATAAGTTTTGGGCTTAGTCGCGGCTGCGCCCCATGTAGATGAGGATATACTGAACCAGCATGGCAATGGAAGCGAGTGCAGCCACCACATAAGTAAGAGCCGCCCATTTCAACGCGTCCTTTGCCTGCTCGTGTTCGTTGTTGTTGGTGATACGAGCCGTATCGAGCCATTTCAGGGCACGGGCTGAAGCGTCAAACTCTACCGGCAGGGTGATCACGGAGAACAGGGTAGACACCGCAAAGAGGATAATGCCGATCAGCAGCACCGTGGTATTGCCCCCGCCAAAACCAAACATACCCAGGCCGGCGATGATCACCCATTGCGAAAGCGTGCTGCTGACCTGTACCATTGGTACCAGGCGGCTGCGAAGCATCAGCATGGAATACGAAGTAGCGTGTTGCACAGCATGACCGCATTCGTGTGCCGCAACGGCCGCGGCGGATACCGTTCTGCCTTCGTATACATCGGGACTAAGATTGACTGTTTTATTCAGCGGATTGTAGTGATCGGATAAGAAACCGTCGGCCGACGTGATCTGAACATCATAGATCCCGTTGTCGCGTAGCATCTTCTCCGCTACTTCTTTTCCGCTCATGCCGCTGCTGGTAGGCACCTGGCTGTACTGGGCGAATTTACTTTTCAGCCGGTACTGAACGATCATACCAAGAACCATGAAAACAAGCGAAACGGCGATAATTCCAATTGTCATTTTCCAAAATTTTCAGCCTTCGTCACAAACCACAAGCCAGCCGGTTTTTTATGCCATTTCGGCAAAAGCAACCCCAATGGGAGGAATTAGCACCTCCCACAAATCAAGAATGGCAGTAAATCAGCGAGTAAAGAACCTTCATGTGGCAACCGGGCGCCAGGGAACCAGGTAGCAACCAGTACCCATTCGTGGGTTTATATCCCATTTCATCAGAGCAATGCGTATCGTTTCTGAAATCATATCTCCGGAATCCGTAACCACAAAAAAGCCTCCCGGTTGGGGAGGCTTTTATTTAAAGTTTGAAGCATTTATGCTTTATACTGAGCGACGAGGCCAGCGGCCAGGTCTGTCATCTTCTTAAGACCTTCTTCAGGAAGGTTGCCCTTCTTGAACTCAGCCAGTATTTCGGGAAGCTTGTTTTCCATTTCCATCAGGAAGTGTTCTTCGAACGCTTTTACATTCCTTACAGCTACATCTTTCAGCAATCCCTGGGTACCCAGGTAGATGATGGCTACTTGTTTTTCTACTGCAAAGGGAGTGTATTGAGCCTGTTTCAGTACTTCCACGTTGCGGGCGCCTTTATCGATCACATTCTTGGTAGCGGCATCCAGGTCGCCGCCGAATTTGGAGAATGCTTCCAGCTCACGATAGAGCGCCTGGTCGAGTTTCAGCGTACCGGCTACTTTCTTCATCGATTTGATCTGGGCATTACCACCCACACGGCTTACGGAGATACCTACGTTGATCGCGGGCCTGATACCAGCGTTGAACAGGTTACCTTCCAGGAAGATCTGTCCATCAGTGATGGAGATCACGTTTGTAGGGATATAGGCAGATACGTCACCAGCCTGTGTTTCGATGATCGGGAGGGCAGTCAGCGACCCACCGCCTTTCACCAGGTGTTTGATCGAATCCGGAAGGTCGTTCATTTGTTTGGCGATCTCATCCTTGGAAACCACTTTCGCGGCCCTTTCGAGCAGGCGGCTGTGGAGATAGAATACGTCACCGGGATAGGCTTCACGTCCGGGCGGCCTTCTGAGCAGCAGGGATACCTCACGATACGCTACGGCTTGCTTGGAAAGATCATCGTAAATGATCAGTGCCGGACGGCCGGTATCACGGAAATACTCACCAATCGCCGCACCGGCAAACGGAGCGTAGAACTGGAGCGGAGCCGGATCCGAAGCGGAAGCGGCAACGATGGTTGTATAAGGCATGGCGCCGTTCTCTTCGAGGGTTTTCATGATACCCGCGATGGTAGAGGCTTTTTGCCCGATAGCTACGTATATGCAATATACCGGCTTGCCGGCAGCATAGAATTCCTTTTGGTTGATAATGGTATCCACCGCGATGGCCGTTTTACCGGTCTGGCGGTCGCCGATGATCAACTCCCGCTGACCACGGCCGATGGGGATCATGGCATCAATCGCCTTGATACCGGTTTGAAGCGGTTCCTTCACCGGTTCGCGGAAGATAACGCCGGGCGCTTTACGTTCGAGGGGCATCTCGTAGAGTTCGCCCTTGATCGGGCCTTTTCCGTCGATCGGTTCGCCCAGGGTATTGATAACTCGTCCGCTCATTCCTTCCCCTACCTTGATAGAGGCGATCTGGCCGGTACGTTTTACTTTGTCTCCCTCTTTGATTTCGCTGCTGTCGCCCATCAGTACCACACCCACGTTATCTTCTTCCAGGTTCAGCGCAATCGCCCGAACGCCGTTGTCAAATTCCACCAGTTCACCGGAGCGAACATTATTGAGACCGTATACACGGGCGATACCATCACCCACCTGCAAAACGGTTCCTACTTCCTCCAGGCTCGCCCCCGCATTGAAATTGCTGAGTTGCTGGCGAAGTATCGCTGAAATCTCATCTGGCTTAATTTCTACCATAATTATCGAATTGAAAAGTTTTTGAAAGGCCTTTTTTAATCGGCTGCAAAGGTAGGGGAACAGGGCCGGAAAGGCAAAAAATAGGGTCAGGAAATTGAAAACTACTCCCCTTAGGGGTCACAAAGTGTTCACAGAGGAACAGGACATTGATGCCTGCCTTCGCAAAATCCGGGCTTGGGGATATCCCTGGATCGAAAATGTACCGTTTATGGACTAAATGTTAGGAAAAGAAGGGATGTGAGTTAGAAAGATCATTACATAAAGACTTAAATTCGTCGGGTCTTTTCGCTCATCCATACTCAAATACTCGATCCATGAAGATTCTTTCTCCCAAAACAACAAGCAGATTTATCATTCGCCTGTTCCTGCTATTTCTGACAAGTGTTTGCACGCTTAACGCTATTGGCCAGGCTGATCCGGATTTACCCGATTTTGCCAGGTACAGGACAGACAAGGAGGATTTTATGCGCCGCCGCTCGGAAGCAATTGGAATGAAACGAGGCATAGATACCACCAAACCTTTTGATCCGCACCTCCGGGGCCTGGCCATACGCCAAATGGAAGATCAACGAATGCGGATGTTATCGGGGCTGCAACCCTACGAAAGCAACCTGATCAGCGCTGCCTGGTCCTCGATCGGGCCGGCTCCGATCCCCAACGGCCAAACAAGTCCTACCGCATCCGTCTCTGGTAGGGTGACTGCCATCGCAATCCACCCCACAAACCCCAATATAGTCTATGCCGGAACAGCCCAGGGAGGGGTATACCGGACAACAAACGGAGGAACAAGCTGGACGGCCATCATGGATAATGCACAAAGCCTGGCCGTAGGTTCCATCGCGATCGCTCCTTCACAACCGGAAACGATCTACATTGGTACAGGTGAGCCGAACTTTTCGAGCGACAGCTATTTTGGTGTAGGTATTTACCGGATTGACAATGCCAGCACCACCGCCAACATGAGTGGCCCCTTTAATAAAGATGCAGGTGCCGCAGATGTTTTTACCGGCCGCTCAGTTTCTAAAATCATAGTACATCCTACAGATCCTGCGACCCTTTTTGTAGCAACCACTTCGGGGGTAGGTGGTATTGTTTCTGCGGCGATTGTTGCGGGTAACCGTGGTGTTTACCGATCCACCAATGCCACATCGGCCAACCCCACGTTCACGCAGATTGGCGTACTTCCTTCGCCCAATAATAATTTCAGTGTACGGGATATTGTCATTGATCCGCTGGACCCCAACATTATGATTGCAAACCTCGTGGCAAACGGTGGTGGTATCTATCGTTCAACCAATGCCCTGGCAGCCACCCCAACATTTACCAATGTACTGACATTTACGGGCACCACCACAAGTGATCTTACCGCAGAATTCGCGATACACCATACGGCTGGTCCGAACGCTACTGTTTATGCAGGAACTGGCTTTGGAGGAGGAAGGGTTTACCGCTCCACGGATGGAGGTGCTACCTGGGTACAACAGATCGACAATAACTTTTGTACCGCCCAATGCTTTTATGATATCGCCATAGCCGTGGACCCTACAAATGCCAATACGATTTATGTGGGCGGAAGTCCGAACCTGATAGCAGGCAAATCGACAAATGCCGGCGTAAGTTTTACCGACAACAGCGGTGGCGTACATGCTGATACGCATGTATTCACAGTAGCGCCATCAGATGCCACACAGGTCTGGTTAGGAACGGATGGTGGAATTTATAAATCGACCAACAGCGGGGTTACCTGGACCCCCATGCACAATGCGCAATTTCTGGCCACACAATTCATGAGTATAGCTGTACATCCTACTGATCCGAACTTTTCCATCGGCGGTACACAGGATAACGGTACTAATTTTTATCAGCCGGCCGGCACATGGACAAGGGCTGATTTCGGTGACGGGGGTTATGCGCAGATCGATCAGAATGCCCCTGACAATACCAATGTGCGGATGTATCATACTTATTTCAATGCTTCAAACCTGATGGGATATGGCACCGTAGCTTCTACGGCAACCGCTTCCGACGGTCTCTGGGCATTCAGGGGGTGTCAAAGTGCGGGTGTAACAACGAATGGTATCACATGCAGCGGCACCGTAAATTTTTATGCCCCGCTTGAACGGGGGCCCGGCAATCCTAACACCATTTACTATGGCTCTGACCGGCTTTACCGTTCGGCAGATGCAGGTTTAACCCATACAGCAGCAAGTCAGAATCCGATCGTATCCGGTGTTGCCATCAGTGCAATCGGCATCTCCCCGCAAAATGACAATGTGCGGATCGTTGGCCTGAATAATGGAGCCGTATATGGTACCAGTAGCGGATCAGCCACACTAAACGACCTTGATCCATCCAACGCGATTCCAAACGTGGCTGTTGCCCGTACTGTAGTAGATCCGAATAGCCAGACAACAGCATATGTAACACTCTCTTCCTTTGGCGTGAGCAGCGTTTGGAAAACAACAAACCTCAATGCTTCTCCACCAACATGGACTGCAGTATCTACCGGACTGCCGAATATACCCGTTAATTCGTTTGTCGTCAACCCCCTGAATTCAAATCAGCTTTTTGCAGGCACCGACATTGGTGTGTATGGATCCGTTAACGGCGGTACCTCCTGGTTTCCTGCCGGCACCGGCCTGCCAGCAGTTGCCGTGTTCGGAATGGCCATAACTTCAGGTGGAAAACTGCGGATTGGTACGCATGGAAAAGGTATGTGGGAGATCAGTGTATTGGGAGCGCTTCCTGTAAATTACCTGTCATTTAAGGCCTATGAAAAGCCGGAAGGAAAAGTAACGCTGGAGTGGAAAACAGCTTCTGAAAGCAATAACAAGGGTTTTGAAATCGAACGAAGTATTTACAGTGATAATAATGCAGCTTTGCATTTTGAAAAAGTTGGTTTCCTCTCGGGAAATGGCACATCCTCGGATCAGCACAGCTATACATATATCGATGCTCCTACCGGCGGTAAGAAGTTTCTTTACCGACTCAAACAAGTTGATTATGACGGTCGTTTCAGATACAGTGAAACCAGGCTGGTTATTTTGGGGGATCTGAAAACACAATTGCACACAGCCTACCCGAATCCGGCTGATGCATCAGCTACCATCAAGTATCAATTGGCAAAGAACAGCCAGGTAGAGATGGCTTTATTCGATCTTTCTGGCAAACGCTTACGCATACTGCTAAATACTCGTCAGGAGGCTGGAATCTACCAATTGACAGTGAATACAGACAAGCTGCCCGCAGGCACATATATATACAAGATGTCTGTAGAAGGCAAGCAATACGCAAAACAGATCATTGTTCATCACTAAATTTCAGGAGCCTTATAAAAAAAACTCACGGGAAATTCCGTGAGTTTTTTTTATACGCCCAGTTCAACTACATTATTGTATCCTTCTGAAACGCTGACGCTGATTTTGCTGTCGTTGATTACGTATCTCGATGAGCTTGCGTTTGAATTCTCCATCGATCCTGAAAAAACGGTCACAACGATTGGCTCCGAGCACCCGAACAAAATTATCCTGGTATTTCTTTTTGACGTCCAGGTAGGCTTGTTGCTTTTGCAATTCCGGAAGGTCTTTCTTTACCGTTTTCAAGTCGTTTTCGAATTGCGTATGCAAAGGCCAGAATTTTTGAGCTTCCTCAGGAGTCAGATCCAGTTGCTTCGTCACATAAGCAACATACAATGCCTTTACATCCTTTACCTTTTGATCTTCACCACCATCCTGCGCATTCCCAAAGGAAATAGCACCTAAGGCAATCAGTATTGTTAGTAAATATTTTTTCATGTCCATTTCTAATTTTTGGTTTCACTAATATTAATACTGTTCAGGTATTTGTCCAGCGCTTGCTCATCAAAAAGGTAGTCCTCTTCTGAAGGCAGGTTATTTTCATCAACACTATTTACCACCAACGCTGTTTTTACATCACTGCCACTGGCTTCCAGGTATTGGATGATGGCGTCGTCGGATAGTTTTGAAAGTTCTTGGTCTACATCCTTAATCTTGAGGCCGTCGATTACGTAATCTGGTAACTGATTGGTTTTCCCTCTTGTTTCCGTAAACCGGAACACACCCAAGGCCATAACGCCGGTAAAAGCCGCTGCTACTGAATATTTGATAACGACAGATGTTTTGCGCTTGAATGATACAAGTTTAGCCGGGCGAGGTTTGACCTTGTCAAGAATTACATCATGGAAAGTATCAAAATACCCATCCGGAACCGTAAATACATTCTCATTCTGTACACTGTAGAGCATAGGAGATAAAATACGTAACTCATCTCCCGCGGATTCATTCCCTACTGTCTTGATCCGGGTCATGATTGATTCAGCCAAACCATCAAAATATCCCTGGGGAATATGGCCAGACTGGTTATTGAAAACAACCGCATCATCATACTTAATTGCTGAAAAAACATTCTCACTCACCCAGTCAAAATATCCATCCGGAACCGTAAATACATTCCTTTTTTCTATTGCGGCAATTAGCGGACTTATCTCCTGTATTTCCTGTAATATGTTATTGCTATTTTCCATCCGGTCCATCAGACTTTTTTGATTGACAAAAGTTTAACTATTCAGTATAAAGTGCTCAATTTTCTTCACGGCATGATGATAACTCGCTTTAAGTGCACCCTCACTTGTTTCCAAAATCCTGCTCATTTTTTCATATGGCATTTCATCAAAATATCTTAGGTTAAAAACAATGCGCTGCTTTTCAGGCAATTGTTGAATAGCTACCTGAAGTTTCCATTCTAATTTATTGGCGTCAAAGTGCTTATCCGCCTTTAGCTGATTACTCAATCCATTCTCAACATCGCTCAGCGAACGGGCCGCCCGTTTTTTCTGTTGTTCAAGGAAAGTAAGGCTTTCATTGGTGGCAATCCGATAAAGCCAGGTATACAACTGGCTGTCTTCCCGGAAATTATCGAGCGCCTTCCATACTTTAATAAACATATTTTGCAATACATCATTGGCATCTTCATGCGAAACGACCATACGTCGTATGTGCCAATAAAGCCGTTCCTGGTATTTTTTGATAATAAGGGTGAAACTGCGCTCTTTGGTAGCAGGGTCACGGAACTGCATGAGCAGTTCTTTGTCATCGGTTAGTTCTTTCATAATGGCTGAGCAGTGGTAAAAATAAAAAAACCAACCCTAAGATTGGTTTTTGTTAAGAAAGTTTAAATGGCTCATTTACGGGAGATCGCTTTCTCCGCTGCAGCTACAATATTTCCGGTATCTAACCCATATTTGGTCAGAAGTTCATTTGGTTTACCGCTTTCTCCAAACGTATCATTGGTACCAACATATTCAATTGGAACCGGGCAGTTTTTGGCGGCTGCCTGGGCGATACTATCCCCCAAGCCCCCAATGATATTGTGTTCCTCGGCTGTGACGGCGCATTTTGTTTTACGCAGAGAGTTGATAACAGCCTCTTCATCGAGCGGTTTTATTGTATGTATATTGAACAGATCAACGCTGATGCCTTTTTCAGCCAGTATCTTCGCGGCTTCGATGGCTTTCCAGACAAGGTGGCCACATGCAAAAACAGACACATCCGCGCCTTCGCTGAATCGCTGGGCTTTACCTATAACAAAATCCGCCTCATTCGTAAAAATGGGCCAAACCGGGCGTCCAAAGCGCAAATAGACGGGGCCTTCATAGTCGGCAATGGCCATCGTAGCGGCCTTTGTCTGGTTATAATCCGCGGGTACAATGACAGTCATTCCGGGAAGCATCTTCATCAACCCGATATCTTCCAGTATCTGGTGCGTTGCTCCGTCTTCGCCCAATGTAAGTCCGGCATGCGAAGCACATATTTTTACATTTTTGCCGCTGTACGCAATGCTTTGCCTGATTTGGTCGTATACCCTGCCTGTAGAAAAGTTAGCAAATGTTGTAGTATATGGGATTTTCCCGCCAATGGTCAGCCCGGCCGCAACACCCATCATATTCGCCTCCGCAATACCACATTGAATAAACCGATCGGGAAATTCTTTTATAAATCCATTTAGCTTTAAAGATCCCGCCAGATCAGCTGTAAGGGCTACAATATGGGGGTTCTTCCTGGCGGCTTCCAGGATGCCATCACCAAAACCGCTGCGGGTGTCCTTATTGCCAGTAACCTGGATAGTATTGAGCATATTCAAGGTATTTTATTTTGAATTGCCGCAAAGTAAAAGAAAGATTTTCAGGGCATCAAATGCGTTGGAAAAAGTTGCTCACATTCTGTTAAACGAGTAACAAATCGTGTGGGGAAGAGGATAAAGGCAGGCGGGATCAATTCAGTCCCGCATTAGGAGTATTGAAAATATTCTCATCTTCCTTCAGGCGCAACTCCCATTTCCAGGCAGTAGCCATCATTTCGTGAAGATTGTATTTAGGATCCCATCCCAGCAGTTGCCGGGCCCTGTCGTTATTGGCATAAATAGCAACGACATCTCCGGGCCGGCGGGCTCCTACCCGGTAATTGAGTGTTACACCGCTCGCTTTTTCAAATTCATTAATCAGTTCCAGAACCGTATACCCGTTACCGGTTCCCAGGTTAAACACCTCGCAGTTTTGCTGATTCTTTTCCTGCAACAGGTAGTCGAATGCAAGCGTATGCGCATGAGCGATGTCGCACACATGTATATAGTCACGCACACAACTTCCGTCCCGGGTCGGGTAGTCGTTGCCATGAACCAGCATCTGGGGTAACTTGCCAATAGCCGTTTGTGTGATGGCGGGCACCAGGTTTTGTGGTTTGCCAATCGGCAATTCACCCAACAGGGCGGAAGGATGGGCGCCAACCGGGTTGAAGTACCGAAGAAGTATGGCTTTGCCCTTGTGATTGTATACCGCATCCCGAACGATCTGCTCACCCATCTGCTTGGTGGCGCCATAGGGCGATTCTGCCGGCTTTGTAGGTGTTTGCTCGGTTACCGGAATCGCATCCGGGTTGCCATATACCGTGCAGGACGACGAGAAAACAAAATTATCCACCGCAAATTCCTCGGCGCACTTCAATATGTTGATCAGGGAATTGAGATTGTTCTCGTAATACAGCAAGGGTTTTTCCACGGATTCGCCAACTGACTTATACGCGGCGAAATGAATGATGCCGCTCAGGTCGGTATTTTCCTGGAAGATCGCGAAAGTATCATCGTAACTGCACAGGTCTACTTTGTAATTTTTTACTTTCTTACCGGTGATCTTCTCCACTGATTCAAGAATGCGTTCGCTGCTCCGGGAATTATTATCCGCGGAGATTACTTCATAGCCGTTTTCGATCAGGTCTACAATGGTGTGAGCCCCAATATATCCGCAGCCGCCGGTAACCAGTATTTTTTTCATGATGCAAAGAAAACAAAAAAACCGCCAAAAATTGAGCGGTTCTATTTACACAAATTGTACGTTACACAACTTAACCGCCAAAGAGCGATACGATGTAATACACCAGGGCTGCCAGCAAAGCGCTTACCGGTATGGTAAGTATCCATGCCCACAAGAGGTTTACGGTAACTCCCCAGCGCACAGCGCTTAATCGTTTGGTTGCCCCTACGCCAATGATAGCTCCCGTGATGGTATGCGTGGTACTAACAGGCTTGCCCAATTGCTCGGTCATGAACAAGGTCAGGGCGCCGGCTGTTTCAGCCGCTACGCCTTCCAGCGGTGTAACTTTGGTGATTTTGGTGCCCATGGTCTTTACAATCTTCCAGCCACCACTCATTGTTCCCAGGCCGATGGCGGTATAACAGGCCAGCGGTACCCAGCCAAGGTCTTTAAGCGCCGAACCCACATCGGGATATTTATTGGAGTTATACGCTACAAACGCAGCCCCGATCACACCCATTACTTTTTGCGCATCGTTACCGCCATGCCCCACACTGAACGCAGCGCTGGTAAGCAATTGCAAACGCTTGAACATATTGGCGATCTTATACGCATTGGGATTTTTGATCTTCTCCACCCAGATATACGAAAGAATAAAAATGGCAATCACACCGATCATGCACCACATGATGATGGAATTGTCGGCCTTCTCAATTTCCTTTGTAAGATCTTTTTCCGCATTCACCTTGCTGATCGCTTTACGGAATTTTATCGTTTGGGCCGGAGTCAGCTGAAGCGCCGAGGCAATGGTATCAGCCACGGCCGGTCCCACCGATGCATACCCGGCTGTAAGGTCTTTCACTTTTTCGAAAGCCGCATTCGCCTCCTCGTATTCGGGTTTGAAGGTACTGTCGAGCGCAGCCCGGCGTTTCAATGAATCAATACCCAGGTATTTTGAAACGGCATCCTTGCACTTACTGGCGCCAATGCTTTTCAGCAAGCCCAGTTCATTGATCTGTGCCGCGATTTTTTTGGCTCCCACTTTATCATAGCTGGCAAAAAGGGGTTTCACTTTATCGAAAGCAGCCTTTGCCTTTTCCAGTTTTTTCCGGGCTTCCTCATCGCCTGGGTTTTTCGCTACCTCTTTTTCGTATTTATCGATCTTATAGAACTTCTCTACATTCTTGGCTATTTTATTCTGCTCAAAATAATTGAACAGGAAAAAAGTGCCGGCAGTGGCAAGCAGGATGATACCGATACGCAACCAGGTATTCTGATTCATGGTTACCAGCGTGATAAACATGGAAATCACCATACCGATCAGGGGCGACAGAAAGATAAAGATCACCACACCGATGATGTTCTCCAGCACCAGGATATCGCCGATAGGCGTAGCTCCCTTGGTAAGGTATGCATGGGTGATACCCGCTCCCATCAAACCTCCGATCAGGGTATGCGAAGAGGAGGACGGAATGCCGTACCACCAGGTGATCAGGTTCCAGGTAATGGCGGCGATGAGCCCCGCCAGGATCACCGGCAGGGTAATAAAGTTTTGCTGAACCGTTTTACCGATGGTATTGGCCACGGCGTGATCCTGGAAGATAAAATAAGCCACGAAGTTGAATACCGCTGCCCAGATCACCGCCTGGAAAGGCGTGAGCACCTTGGTGGAAACAACCGTTGCGATGGAGTTGGCCGCGTCGTGGAATCCGTTGATATAATCGAATATCAGGGCCAGTATGATAATTACTACGAGTAAGGTCATAATTTCTGCGATGTGCTGATGTGCGGATGTGCCATTTCCTGAACTTTGGCTGAAACCTGGTTTATTTCGAACCTATCCGCACATGGGTTGATTAGCTAATTGGTTTTAAGCGTATTTCACAATGATACTCTCGATCACGTTCGCCGCGTCTTCGCATTTATCGGTCACGATCTCCATCACCTGGTAGATCTCCCTTTTTTTGATCACCTCTTTGGCATCCGGTTCTTCGGCAAACAGTTTTTCAATGCTCATATCGAAGATATCGTCGCCCTGGTTTTCGATGCTGTTGATGGTCACCAGCGCATCGGTGATCAGGCGCATATTCTTCATGTTGCGCAGTTCGCCTACCGCGTTACGTACCGCTACACAACCCTGTGCGATCACATCGGTGAGCTTATGAATACCGGTATCGTTGGGGTTGACCCGGTAGAAATTGATTTTTTTGGCAGAAGCCTGGATATAGTCGGCGATATCGTCGAGCGCCGAAGCCAGGTAGTGGATATCCTCCCGGTCGAAGGGTGTGATGAAGTTTTTTCCCAGCTCGGTGAAGATCTGGTGGGTGTAATCGTCATTCACGTGCTCCATGTCCTCGATCTCCTTGATGAGCTTTGCCCGCTCGTCGAAATCGGGTTCGTTAACCACCTCTTTCAGTTTTTCGCCCATCTTCACCAGTACATCGGCCACATTTTCAAACAACTGAAAGAACACGCGGTCCTTGGGTAAGAATATCTTCAGGATCGAATTTAAGCCTGCCATATTGATTTCATTTTTTAGTGCTGCAAAGGTTGGGTTTTCGCAAGATAATACAGCAGGCCATGGGATTGGTAATGATTTCTTAACACAGGGGTAATATTAATTTGTTATTCCTTTGCGGCGAAATTTGCCAAATGCTTAAGAAAACACTGCCTTTGCTGGCAGCAGCGCTGTTATTTTCACAGTGGCTGCAGGCCCAGTTCCTCATGGACATGGTTGATACCACCAAAGAAACCGGCCGCGGATTGCTGGCAGTCTACAAAAAATTCGATCACCTTCGCATCGGTGGTTACATCCAGCCCCAGTTCCAGGTAGCTTCGGCAAAAGGCGCAAAGAATTTCGAAGGGGGCGACTTCGCCTCCCAGGTAAGCAATCGTTTTATGCTACGCCGCAGCCGGGTACGCATCGATTACGTGCACTTCGGTAAGGAAACAAAACCCGGCGTTCAGATCGTATTCCAGTTCGACGCCAACGAACGCGGATTTACCGTGCGTGATGTATGGGGCCGGATATTCGAAAATAAATTCAAACTCTTTTCTTTTACCACCGGCATGTTCGCCCGGCCCTTCGGCTACGAGGTGAACCTGAGCAGCAGCGACCGGGAAAGCCCGGAGCGTGGCCGCATGAGCCAAATTCACATGAAAAGCGAACGCGACCTGGGAGCCATGGTCAGCTTCGATGTACGCCAGAACAAGCATCCGCTCAAATACCTGAGAGTTGATTTCGGTGTTTTCAATGGCCAGGGCATCAATGCCAGCGGCGATTTCGACAACAGCAAGGACTTCATCGGCCGCATCGCACTGAAGCCTTTGCATCTTACCAAATCCATACAGCTGTCTGCCGGCGCTTCCATCCTGCACGGAGCCCTGCAGAACAATACCAAATTCATTTATACGACCGGAACAGAAAACGGTATTAAAAAGATGCGGGTCGATTCATCGGCCACCAATACCGGCACCACCTCTCCCCGCCATTACTACGGGGCCGATCTGCAGATCAAATTCAGCAACGGGCACAACCGCTTTACCGAACTGCGGGGCGAATTCATCACCGGCATACAAACAGCGACCGCCAATAACCCTGAAACACCGACCGCCTTACTGACGGGCTCCGACGGTTTTCATCAACGGCATTTCACGGGCGCTTACTTTTATTTCCTGCAACACCTGTTCAGTACGCAACACCAGCTGCTCGTTAAATTCGACTGGTACGATCCCAACAACAAGGTGAAAGGAAACGAGATCGGCGCACCCGGTTCCAATTTCTCGGCTGCCAATATCCGCTATAACACGCTCGGCGTCGGATATCTCTATTACATCAGCGAGAACATCAAACTGGTACTGTACTATGCCCGGGTATGGAATGAAAAAACACAGCTTACCGGGTACACGGCCGATGTAAAAGACAATGTGTTCACCTGCCGCCTGCAGTTCCGTTTCTGATTACAGGTTTCATAACATTGCCGTAACGCAGCAGTAACAATTACCTAACCTTCCATTCACTTTGACGTAATACGCTTGTCGTCCTTTTGCGGTAAATATTCACCGCATGAAATGGTTACTTGTAGCTGCTTTTTTATTCCCCTTCACCCTACTGGCTCAAAAAGGAAAGATCGACGGTAAGATCACCGACTCCAAAACGGGCAACCCCATCGCCGGTGTATCGGTTGTAATTAAGGAAACCGGCAAAGGCATCTCTACGGGTACCGATGGCCGCTTTGTATTGAGTGTGGAACCTGGTAAGAAATATACACTCGTGATCAGTTCTGCCAGCTACCAGGGCAAAGAAATCTCGGAGGTGGAAACCGGTTCCGATGGTATCGCCCACATCGATATTACCCTGGATGTAAAAGCAACAACCGGCGAAGAGGTGGTGGTTCGTTCCACATCGGCCAAGAAGGAAACGGTGAATGCCCTGATCAGTTTCCAGCGCACCACCAATACGGTTGCTTCCGTGATATCCGCCGAAGCCATACGGCGCAGCCCGGACAAGAATACCGGCGAAGTGCTGAAACGCACACCCGGCGCCAGCATCCAGGAAGGAAAGTTCATCGTGATCCGCGGACTGGCCGACCGGTACAACCAGGCCATGATCAACGGCATCCTGCTCACCAGTACCGAACCCGATCGCAAAACATTTTCATTCGACCTGATCCCCTCTTCCATGATCGATAACCTGATCATCAACAAAGCCTTTGTTCCCGAATATCCCGGCGAATGGGCCGGGGGCCTGATCCAGGTAAACACCAAAGACATTCCGGCGAAGAACTTCTTCAGCATACAGATCGGAAGCGGATTCAACACACAAACTGCCGGACATAAATTTTACAAAGACGCACAGGGAGGAAAACTGGACTGGCTCGGTATCGACGACGGCACAAGAAAGCTGCCGGCCGATTATACCCGCAAAGCGGAATTCGATCTGCTGTCGCCTGCCGAGAAAACAGCCATTGGAAAACAGATGCGCAACGTATGGTCGCCATCCGCATCATCCGCTCCTGTAAACATCTCGTTCCAGGCCAACGGAGGTTTCACCACGAAATTGTTCGGTAAGAACCTGGGCGGCATCTTCGGCATCAACTACAGCAAATCGAACCGCCGCCTGGTATTGCTGAACCGCTCCAACGCCATAGACCCTTCGACCAACGCGGTCAGCATCATCTCGGAATACAACGATACCCGTTACCAGCAGGATATCATGGCAGGCGCCCTCGGCAGCGTTACCCTGCAGCTGAACCCGAAGAATAAGATCTCCGCCAAGGCGATCGTAAATGTGAATGCGCATAATAATACAACGCAGCGAAACGGAGACGACTATTCCCGGGCTGAGCAGATGCGGGGCAATGAATTCGCATTTAAGGAAAATACCTTTTTCACCGGCCAGCTGATGGGCGAACACAGCATCAGCAAACCCCTTAAATTCAAATGGTATGGCGCTTTCAATATCCTCGACGGATATGTTCCCGACCAGCGCCGTATATTATATACAAGAACAAGCAATACGCAGGATCCTTTCCGCCTGCTGATATCCAATACGCTTTCGCAGCAGAGCGGAAGCCGTATCTACCAGAACCTGAGCGATTATATCTATACCGCCGGGGGCGACCTCTCGTACAATCTGCGCTGGCTGGGCCAGAACCAAACCATCAAGGGCGGTTACATGCTGCAGATCAAAGACCGCTTGTACGATGCGCAGCTCTTCGCCAATTACCTGCCCAAAGACAATCCCGGCCTCCGCCTTTTACCGGCCGACCAGGTATTCGTTGCTGAAAATTTCGGCAACGGCACCGACGACAAATTCGCTTTCGACGCCATCAAGGGAAATAATTTCCGCTACCTCGCCAACACGATCCTGAATGCAGGCTTCCTCCAGTTCGACAACCAGTTCGGCAATAAACTGCGGGTGGTATGGGGACTGCGGGTAGAGAATTATGATCAACTGGTGGGAAGCGTGAAGAAATGGGATCCGCGTCATTCTTATTCCAGCATCACCGATTTTCTTCCCGGCCTGAACGCCACCTATAAACTGAATCCCAAAACCAATCTTCGGGTATCGGCTTCGCAAACCGTGATACGGCCCGAACTGCGGGAATTGTCTTCCCTCAACCTTTACGATTTTGAGCTCAATGCTTCGGTGCAGGGAAATCCGTTGCTGAAACGCACCAAGGTAACCAATCTCGATTTCCGCTATGAGATCTATCCCCGTGCCGGCGAAGTGATCAATGCGGGTATCTTCTACAAACATTTCAATAACCCGATCGAGCAACTGTTCAACGGGCTCGGTGGCGGCGCCAGCACATTGAATTACGCCAACGCCAAAAAAGCGAACTCTTTTGGTGTGGAGGTAGAGACAAGAAAAAAACTCGACTTCATCCCCGGTATGAAGAACTTCACCTTCCAGGCCAATGCCGCTTATATCTACAGTCGTGTGAAAGACGAGCAACTGGATGTGAACCGCTCCCTGCAGGGTCAATCGCCCTATATCCTTAATCTCGGTATCCTGTACGACCTGGAGAAATATGGTTTGAATGTCACCCTGCTTTTCAACCAGATCGGTCAGCGCATCTACCTCGTGGGCGATATCGTTGGCGGCGCTCCCGATATATATGAAGCGCCCCGCCCGGTTCTCGACCTGCAACTGGCGAAAAAAGTGCTGAAGAAAAAAGGAGAATTCCGGCTGAACATTTCCGACATCATCAACAAAAAACAATACTTCTATCAAAACACGAACGATAAACTGAGTTTCCAGAAGAATACCGATGCCTTCCGGTTCACACGTACCTACGGCACTACGTTCAGCATCACCTTCAACTATTCTTTATAATAACAATACTAAAAACCTAAAAGCGAATACAAATGAAAAAGTTTCTCTTCTACACGGCAGTTCTTACCGGTTTGGTAACCACCAGTTGCCGAAAAATCGAAACCGACGGTGAGATCCAGGTAGTGGTAGTCAATGGCGGCGGCGGTGGCAGCACCACGGGTCAAACCATCACCCTCCAGGGACGTATCAATGCCGATACTGTTTTGCGCAAAACCAATACCTACATCCTGAAAGGGCTGGTGTACATGGTGGGAAACCATACCATGACCATCGAACCGGGAACCGTGATCAAGGGCTCGTACAGCGGAACCGATGTGGCCGCCCTGGTGATCACCCGTGGTTCAAAGATCATGGCGCAGGGAACGGCCAATGAACCGATCGTATTCACGTCGCTTTCTCCCAACCCACAGTCGGGCGATTGGGGTGGCATCGTGATCTGCGGTAAGGCAGGATATAATTTAAGCTATAACGGTACACCCGGCCTGTTCCAGGTAGAAGGCGGTATCGACAACGCGTTCGGCGATGGCCTGGCCGGTTCCGGCGATGCAACTGCGCCAACACCCATCGACAATGACAATTCGGGTGTATTGCAATATGTACGGATCGAGTACGCGGGTTATGCCTTCCAGCCCGATAAAGAAGTGAACAGCCTGACCCTCGCCTGTGTGGGCAGCGGAACCACCATCGATCACATCCAGGTAACCTACGCGAAAGATGACGCCTACGAATGGTTCGGTGGCAGCGTGAATTGTAAATACCTGATCGCCTGGAAAACGCAGGACGACGATTTTGATACTGATAACGGATACAAAGGAAAAGTGCAGTTCGGACTTATCATCCGCGACTCCCTGATCGCCGACATCTCTACGTCTGAGGCATTCGAAAGCGACAACAACGCCACCGGTACAACCGCTACTCCTAAAACGACCGCCATCTTCAGTAACATCACCGCCATTGGCCCGCGTGCAACGTTGAACAATGCAGGCAATACCCTGTTCCGTGCCGGTGCGCAGATCCGCCGGAACTCCGCCATCTCGATCTTCAACTCCATCATCATGGGCTGGCCGCAGGGTATCCTCATCGACGCCACAACCGGAACCTCCACCGCCCTGAACATTGAAGACAGCAGCCTTCGCCTGCGCAACGTAACCCTGGCCGGCAATACCGTGAACCTGAAATTCAGCGGTACACCGGGCGCTACGATCACATCCGACGCGACGTTGACAAGCTGGTTCACCGGTTCGTATTATAACAACGATCTGCTGACCAATGTATCGGATGCCAAACTGATCCAACCTTATAATTATTCAGCCCCGGACCCAACGCCCTTCGCCGGATCGAATGGCAACCAGAAAATATTGACCGGGGGCAGTTTCACCGATGCCAAATTCGCCGGTGATACATTCTTTGATCAGTCGGCCACTTTCCGTGGCGGCATTGCCCCGGCCGGCGCCTTATCAACCTGGTGGAAAGGCTGGACCAAATTCAATTAATCGCATTCTATATTGATCCTTACCCCCTGACAAGATCCCGGCACTAGTGCCGGGATTTTCATTTATAACAATCCGGTAATATTCGCATAACGCTGGCGTAAAAGAGATTCCGGAAATTGCCTTGCAATCACAGCGTTGCAGTCGTTTCAAACTTCTTAAGCAAATAGCAAGTTTCTCATGCTTGAACCGGCCCTATTCTTAGGGCCGGTCTTTTTTACCCTTAGCCGTTTATGTTACCTTACTGTTACCAAATTGTTACTATGCACATTTAAGCCACATTCTCGTCCACAGGGCTGTATCTCCCAAAAGAAGAAATTATTTTCACAGTCAACCAAACCGATATGTTTATGAAATGGGTTAGCGTAAACAATGGGTCTTTGAACGAAACATTTGAACTCTGGGAGGCCGATGAACGGCTCGCCAACATCTCCTTCAGCGGCCGCACCCGTTTTGCCCGCATGGTAAGCCGGCTGGGCAAACGGATCTTTTCCTTCGAGGATAAAGGCATTTTCTCCCGCAAGAAACTCATCCGCAACGAATACGGCATCCGCATGGGCAAGGTGGAAGAACTGAAGCCCGGGTCGGGTAAGGGCGTTGTGGAAATGGATGGCAGGAAATACGTTTTCGTATACAACCAGGACGAGAACGGCGAACTTACCCTCTTTGATGAATCCATGCAGCGCAACCTGCTCACCTGCAGTTTCCATTCCATCACCCAACGGTTGGGTAAAACAAAATCGCTGCTGCTCAACGGCCGCTTTGCCAGCCTGCTGCTGGTGCTTTGCTGGTATGCCTTGCAGCCACACAGCGCTTCTTCGGCCCAGGGCATGATGAAGCAACCCGACCTGCTGCTACCGTAGCTGTGCATCCCGCTAACCGGCAATACTGATCAACCCTATAACGAATAGAGAGAGGCCCCGTTTTCGAGACGGGGCCTTTCTTCTTTACTTCCCAATGTAAATTGAAAACTGCACGGTAAATCTATTTACCCTGTTTTATGGCAGGATCAACAGGTCGTTACCTGATTATTATATCAATAACTCCGGATCATACCCGGATCGTCTCCCTGGGCAGAAACAGGCGCATTTCCTAAAAAGTCGCGGTACCAGTAACCGGAATTCTTGACCACTCGTCGTTGTGTCGCAAAATCAACATGCACCAGTCCGAATTTTGGATAATATCCTTCGGCCCATTCAAAATTGTCGAGCAGCGTCCACACGAAATAGCCATTTACCTTAACCCCTTCCCGCCTGGCCAGCAGCACCTGGGCTATATGGTCTTGCAGGAACCGAACCCGCTTAGGATCATCAACCACACCCTGATCGGGTACATCCTGGAATGCAGCTCCGTTTTCGGTGATGATGATTTCCTTGACCCCCGCGTAGGCATCCACCCGCTTCAGCGCTTCATAGATCGCCGGAGGGTACACTTCCCAACCCATCTGGGTATATGCTACATTTCTTTTGCGGGCATTAACCAGCTTCGCTTTTGCGAAAGGAACCAGCGGTGCATAGGTTGCTAATTCCCGGGTATAGTTCTGCAGCCCGATAAAATCCATCTCAAAGGCAAGTTTCTTTTCATCGTGTGGGTACATGAACCGCTCGATGCGCTCCAGCACCTTTAGTGTTTGCGTGGGGTAACCCATCCCCAGCAGGGGCTCCAGGAACATACGGTTGAGCAAGGCATCGGCACGGGCGGCTGCCACATTATCTTTCTCGGCATAATGACGATAAGGCTCAATATGCGAATAGGAAAAGGTTGTTCCGATCTTACAATCACTGCGAAGTGAGCGTATGACCCGGCCGCCTTCGGCCTGGCACAGGGCTGCGTGGTGTGCTGCAGAAAGAAAACTGCTCAATCCCCTTTTGCCCGGGGCGTGCACGCCCAGGAAATGCCCGGCCCCGGTGAATACCATGGGTTCGTTGAGCACCATCCAGTATTTCACCCGGTCGCCAAAATGCTTGATACAGCAATCCACGTAATAGCTGAACCAGTGAATAATATCCCGGTTCGTCCACCCGCCTTTTTTCTGCAGGGCCAGCGGGAGATCCCAGTGGTAAAGGGTGATCCAGGGTTCGATGCCCAGTTCGAGACAAAAATCGATCAGGTGGTTGTAGAAATTGACGCCTTTGTAATTGACCGCACCGATTCCCTGCGGCAGCAACCGGCTCCAGGAAATGGAAAAGCGGTAGTTGGGAATATGAAGGTTGTAGATCAGCGCCAGGTCTTCGGTGTATCGGTGGTAGTGATTACAGGCCTGGTTCCCGTGATCGCCATTGCGGATTTTCCGGCGCCGCTTTACGAAATCATCCCAAATGGAAGGCCCTTTTCCATCGGCATCGTGTGCTCCTTCCACCTGGTAAGCCGCCGTGGAAACGCCCCAGCGGAAGGCATCGCCAAAATCATCCCTGCTGAACAACATGCTCATATACCGGTTTGATTCATGATTTTACCCAGGCTCTTTTCTTTCAGTTTCTTCAGCGTATAAATACCCGGTGTCGTTTCCGGAGTTTCCTTTTGTTGCTCACCGGCATGTTTGCGGATGATCATATCCAGGATGCGTTCGGTGTTGTTGGGATAATTCACAAGAATCAATTGCTTTTCATTTGCCCAGGTTTTTATCTTTTCGAGGTGCTTTCGCTTCAGGCTTTTCAGAACGGGCACACCCATATCCGCCAGGGCGTCCGCGTTGCATTGCTGTTCGTACTGGCCTTTCATGGGTATCACCATCAATTTCTTTTTCATAAACAGGGCTTCGGCCGGTGTTTCAAATCCGGCTCCGCAGAGTATTCCCGTACAGCGGATGAAGCTATCAATGAATGCATCGTTATGCACGGGGCGAATATGCACATTCCCTTTTTTATACTCCTTCCTGGTATGTTTACTGAATACTTCCCATTGGATATCTTTTAGCTCACCCAGTACTTTCAGGATACGTTCGTCGCTGTATGCAGGAAGGTACACGGTATAATGCCCCTCCTTGCGGGCATTGGCCAGGCGAACCTGGCTGCGGATAACCGGGGTAAATATCTCCTTATCGTACATGCCGAAATGAAAACCATACGCTTTGCTTACCGGCGCATAATGATTCAGCACGGCCTTGCCGACGGGGTCCTTTTTTGTTGGCTTCGGTGATTTTTTATTGATGACAGCAGCCTGGTGACTCAGACCGATACATTGTTTTTTCTTCATCCGGCAGGCCCAGGCGCTCACGGGTTCAAAGTCGTTGATGACGAGATCATAGTCTTCCACCGGCAGGCTTGTGATCTCTTTGTACAATTGTTTGAGATTGCTTTTCTGGTAGGTCTTGAGCAGGTCGACACCCCCCTTCTTTCCAAAAATAAAACTGAGCCCTTTGAAACGATACTTGACCGGGTACGGCAGGTCCACATCGGCCTGTATGCCGCTTACGAGGATATCCAATTCCCCTTTCTTTTGCAGGATGGGTATGATATCCCGGGCCCGGCTGAGGTGGCCATTACCGGTTCCCTGTATAGCATAAAGTATCTTCATCACTGTTTCATCAGGTTGAATTCTTCCACCAGGTTTTCGAACAGCTGGTTGTTGTTGTATTCCTCCTCATGGTCATTCACGCTCATGTCGAGCATTTCCACTTCATCGAAGCGGTAGATCCGCCAATTGCCATCGTTGTATTCAAGCGCCGTAAGATTCTCGATCCAGTCGCCGCTGTTCAGGTACAGGATCGATCCATGTGTATTACTGATCGCCCGCATTTCGGGCTGATGTATATGCCCGCACACAACATACTGGTAACCGTTGCTGATACCGATGTCGGCGGCTGTCTGTTCGAAATTGTTGATAAACTTCACGGCGGTCTTCACGCCATTCTTTATCTTTTTAGAAAGCGATAGTTTTCCTCTTTTAAAGATCCGTTCAGAAATGAAATTGGCGATCCGGTTGATCAGTATAAGCAGATCGTAGCCCACGGCGCCCAGTTTTGCCAGCCATTTACTGTGCTGCATGGTTACATCGAACACGTCGCCGTGAAAGAACCAGGCTTTGTTCTGCTCATCAAGATCAAGAACCAGTTTGTTCACGATGCGCAGGGAACCCATTTTAAAACCGGCGAACCTGCGCAGCATTTCATCGTGATTGCCGGTGATGTAATAGATCTTCACTCCCTTGCTCAGCCAGGTCATCAGTTGTTTCACCACTTTCATGTGGCTCTTGGGCCAATATCGTTTGCTGAACTGCCAGATATCAATGATGTCGCCGTTAAGCACGACGGTCTTAGGCTTGATCGTTTTCAGGTAAAGCAATAGTTCTTTGGCATGACAACCATAAGTACCCAGGTGTACGTCGGAGAGAACCAGTATGTCCACCTTCCTTTTTTTAGTCTCCTTCATCAATGAATATTGTGCAAACGGGAAGAAGGATCAACGAAGAAAAGCCTCAACAGGTATGCCTGTACCAGCAGGTCGAGCAGGAACAAGGGGATTTTTTTCATGACAGGATCGGTGATTGGTGTTCGTAAAGAAACAACGCCTGTCTTACTCCAATGTTAGCTTTGCATTAAGTATCCGTTAAGTATCCGAACCACCCCGGCATTCGCCGGATTCAAAAAAGATTATTCTTTCCGGCTCTGTAAGGTAAATCCAAACGTACTGCCTACATCGATGGTGCTGCGCACATGAATCGTTTGACCATGCGCTTCGATGATGTGTTTGCAGATGGCCAGTCCCAGGCCACTGCCGCCTACTTTGCGGCTGCGGGCGAGGTCGGTACGGTAAAACCGTTCGAAAATGCGGGGCAGGTGGTCTTCGGCAATGCCGGATCCGTCGTCGCTGATCTCGATCAATACCCGGGCGCCGTCTACTTTGTAAAAGCTGGCTTCAATGGTGCCATGCTGTTTCCCGTATTTGATCGCGTTATCGACCAGGTTGATGAATACCTGGCGGATCTTTTCCTTATCGGCATATACATGCAGCGGGGCTTCGCAGCCTTTTTTAATAATACAACGGATGTCTTTTTCGTCTGCCTTGATGGAAAGCGAATCGTATACTTCCCGCAGGAGGTCCTGTACCACAAAACTATCCATGAGCAGCAACTGTTCGCCGCTCTCAAGCTTGGAGATGGCATCAAGGTCGTCCACCAGGTTCACCAGCCGGTCGATGTTGCGGGAAGTGCTTTGAAGGAATTTCCGGTTCACCTCCGTGTTCTCAAGCGCCCCGCCGAGCAGGGTATCTACATAACCCTGTATCGCAAAGATGGGCGTCTTCAATTCATGGCTGAGGTTCTGCAGGAACTCTTTGCGGTAGGCTTCATTCTGCTGCAGCATTTCAATCTCGGCCTTCCGTTGTTCGGCCCAGGCTTCTACGTCGGCCCGCACTTCATCAATACCTTTTTGCGGGAGGATATTCTTATAGTAAAATTCTTCTTTCCTGCTTGCCTTGGTCTGGTAGATGAACTTATAGATGAGTTTGATCTTCCGGTAGATGAAGGTTTGAACGGTATAGAGGATGAGGCCGAATGAACCGAGGAAGATCACCCCGAATGAAATCAACGCGATCCACCAGACGGGTTTAAATACATAGATGCCCACCGCGATGGGGATGGACAGAGCCAGCGCCGTTAACGCGGATAATTGTTGCGGGGAGATATTTTTCTTGGAAAGCATCCTGGTTCATTGATCGTGGCACATTGCGCATGGCCCGACTGTTGCGAAAGTAAAAAACTATGAACTATGAACCATGAACAATTAACGAACTCACATCTCGAATTTATAACCAACTCCTTTCACGGTAGTGATACAGTCGAGATTCAGTTTCTGGCGGATCTTGCGGATATGCACGTCGATGGTACGGTCGCCCACGATCACTTCGGTGCCCCATACCTGGTTGAGGATCTCGTTGCGGAGGAATACTTTCCCGGGCTTGCCTGCCAGCAGCGCCAGCAACTCGAATTCTTTCCGGGCAAGCGTAATGTCGTTCCCCTGGTAATTGACCATGTACTTTTCGCGGTCGATCTTCAGGTCGCCGATCTGCAGCAGGCCGGTATCTTCTTTCGTGATACGGCGGAACAGCGAATTCACCTTACTCACCAGCACTTTCGGACTGATCGGCTTGGTGAGGTAATCATCAGCGCCGGTTTCCAGTCCCTTGATCTCCGTGGTTTCGTCGCTCAGGGCGGTAAGAAAAATGATGAGTGTTTTGCTGAAAGCCGGTTGCATGCGCAGCAGGTTGCACACTTCGATGCCGGTTTTGCCGGGCATCATGATATCCAGTATGATCAGGTCGGGATTGAAACGTTTGGCGAGCTCCAGGGCATCGTTGCCATTCTTCGCGGCCGCTACTTCATACCCTTCGTTCTTCAGGTTGTACTGAATGATCTCGAGGATATCCGGTTCGTCATCGGCAATCAATATTTTCTTTACGGTATTGGACGTACTCATATCGGGTGCAAAAATAGTCTTTAGCCTTTATTGGCATGAACAAAGGGATCGGAAGAGGTATTATCAAATTGTTAAGTAAACCGGGCTGATTAACAAGAATTTTCAAAGCATCGGAGGCCATATATGCAGCCCCTCGCCTATTTTTAGCATCTTTGCAGCATCGTCTATGAGAATAAACCTGCTATTGTTCATCCTGCTTTTCCTGTCTGTATCCGCCCGGGCTGCCGTTGATACGGTAAAAGTGCCCCTGCAACGGCAATTATTTCACGACCGGATCAATGAAGAGCAACTGCAACTGGATAAGATCGACGGCAAAGCCGACGGCCAGATCCGGGCCACCCATGCCGTGGACATCAACCAGATCATCGCCGACGTGATGCTGCGGAAGGTGAACGAACTGCAGGATAAGGTGGAGTTGAACGAAAAGCTCATCAGCAATAACCAGAAGATACGCTACCTGAGTTATATCGAAAGCCTCGTACGGGGTTATCGCCACGGTGTGCGCAACAAGGAACTCAACCCGGCCTACGCCCCCATGTTGCTGGAAAATTTCGAGAAGATCATGCAGGCCAATATCGACAGCCAGAGCATGGCGCCGTTTATCCAGGAAGTGCCCTATGCCCTGGGCCGCATCAACGCGGAGATTTTTTCCGAGAACAAAGGTTACGCCGACAGCAAGAAGATCCTCTACCAGAAATTCTGTGTCATCCATCCCGACAAGATTCTCCAGACCATCGAACCCTATATCAATGAACCTTTTGCCGACTCCCTGATCGTGATCAGTTGCAAATTCAACCCGACATCGATCTACTCGGTAGCGCAGGCCGCCGAATCCAAACTCGGCATGCTGGTTCACCGGAATAAAAACCCACTCGTGGTAGCGGTGGTGGAGCTGAGCAAGACACCCAATGCCCTTTTCTACTTCCCCTTTCTCGACGACCTGCTCAAGGGTCGCAAGACCGTTGAGAGCATCAAAAAATATGTAGGCGACGGGGAAACCGGTTACGACAGCGTGGGCTATTTCAAACTGCTGGTGCAAACCGAGATCGAATATTTCAAACGGATGGTATCGCCCGCCAAAGACACGCCGATCGCCCTGTTCGGTCCGAATGGCCTCCGCGAAGTACTCCGCACCAAGGCCATCCAGCATTTTGTTACCCCCATCAATACCCTGCACGACCTCAGCAATATCAACCAGCGCATGCGGTCGATCGATTCACTCTCTGCGGTGGATATTTATTTCATGATGGTGATGAGCGAAAGCGAGATCTATACCTCCAGCTACAAACACAGTTTCTTCCGGATGCTGCAGCGGCTGGGGGCCGAACCCCGCACCGATTCCCTGCTGCTGAGCGTGCATTTCGATTTCTTCAAGAAGTTCATCAAGATGGCCGCCAATTACAACAAGCTGGACACCTTCCTGAAATTCATGCCCAAGCAATCGTCCGAAACGCTGATGCGGGGCTTCATCGCCAACCTCGATAATACCGGGAACCTGGAAGACGCCGTGGATGTGGCCGACTCATACAGCAGCATCAACGACCTGGTATTGCAAAGCACCATCCTCGGCTATGTGATCGAGAACGAGAAGAAAGCCCTGCAGAACAACAACAGCCGGGGAAAAACGATCTACAGTTTATTAAAATCCATCTTCCTTTCGGCCGACAGCACCAATAAGATCGACCTCACCAGCGTACTGGGTATACCTTCCATCTATGAAATCGAGAACAAAGACATCCGCGACGACAGCGGCCGCATCGTACAACAGGTATACTGGTATGGCGACGACGACGGGAAGAAATTCTTCCCCGCCTTCATCAGTTCCTTCTCGCCGAAAGAATGGATCATCAGCCCGGGCAAGGAATGGTACGAGATCCGCTCCCGCAAGGGCAATGTGTGGGTATTCGCCAACCGCCCGCTCGACAACGACGCCAACCTCGACGACAGCGCCCAGGTACACCTGAATAATTACCTGGCCGAGAACAACATGCTGCCATCCGTTGTGGTGCACCGCGGACACAGTTACTGGCTGCCCCGTACCATCAAACGCATGGCGGGCAATGCACGCATCGTGGTGCTGGGTTCCTGCGGCGGGTACAAGAACCTGAACGACATCATCGACGTGAATCCCGACGCCCACATCATTTCTACCAAAGAGATCGGGACCGGCGACATCAACCGGCCCATCCTCAATTACCTGAATCAAACCTTCGAATCGGGGAATAAACTGGTCTGGAAAACCATGTGGGCCTCGCTCACCCGTCTTTTTGCCAACGACCCCAGCAGGGCGGTGCGGGAAAGCTGGGAAGATTATATCCCCCCGTACAAGAACCTGGGCGCCATCTTCCTGAAGGGATATAATAACATGATCCAGGAAGAATGACCAATGGCAGTTTCCTGACTGCTTTCCTTTTTACATTTGCACAATGAGCGATCCGCAGCAAGCCAAAAAAAAGATATTCGACTTCTCGTTGCTCCGCCGGGTATTTCGTTTCGCGGCGCCTTATAAGCGTAAATTCTATACCTCACTCCTGCTGGCCATCATATTGGCGATCATCTCCCCGATACGCCCCTGGCTGATCCAGCTTACCATCAACGACGGCATCAAAGGAAATACAGCCGCTCATTTCATCACCGGCCCGGGCGGTTTCATCATCGAGATCACCATCATCCAGCTTGCCCTGCTGCTGCTGGAAACCCTGTTCCGTTTCTTCTTTACCTTCCTCACCGCCTCACTCGGACAAAACGTGGTGAAGGATATACGGGTAAGCACCTACAACAAGATACTGCACCTGAACCTGCGGCAGTACGATAAAACACCCATCGGCACCCTTACCACCCGAACCATCAACGACATCGAATCCATCAACGATATTTTCAGCGACGGACTCATTCCGATCATCGCCGACCTGCTTTCGATCATCTCCGTTCTCGCTTACATGTTCAGCGTAAGCTGGAAACTGACATTGGTATGCCTGGCGCCTTTTCCCTTCCTCATCCTGGCAACCTATTTCTTTAAAGAAAGCGTGAACAAATCCTTCATCCGGGTACGCAACGCGGTTGCCAGCCTCAATGCTTTTGTACAGGAACACATCACCGGCATGGCCATCGTGCAGGCCTTTGCCTCCGAAAAAAGGGAGTTCGGCAAATTCAACAACATCAATAAGGAACACCGCAATGCCAACATCAAGGCCATCTTTGCCTACTCGGTATTCTTTCCCGTGGTGGAACTGGTGATGGCGCTGTCAATCGGGCTCCTGGTCTGGTGGGCCGCGAAAGACGCGTTGAACCCCGGGCAGGCCGAAAAAGTAGGAGGCGTGATCACGGCCTTTATCCTCTGCCTGAACCTGCTGTTCCGTCCGCTTCGGGTGATCGCCGATAAATTCAACGTATTGCAGATGGGCATGATCGCCAGCGAACGGGTATTCAAAGTGCTCGATAATGAAGACAGCGCCATCAACGAAGGCGATAAAGAAGCCGATGGCATGAAAGGAAAGGTGGAGTTCGACAAGGTTTGGTTTGCCTACAACGAAGATCAGTATGTATTGAAAGAAGTGTCTTTTACACTGGAGGCCGGGCAAACCTTAGCCATCGTAGGGCATACCGGCAGCGGCAAAACATCCATCATCAGTTTGCTGAACAGGTTGTACCAGGTCAATAAAGGACAGATCCGTATCGACGACACCCCCATTGAAGCATACCACCTGGATGCGCTCCGCTCGAAGATCGCCGTGGTGTTGCAGGATGTGTTCCTGTTCAGCGGAACGGTGGCCGACAATGTAACCCTGCGCAACCCGGCCATCCGGAAAGAGGATGTGATCAGCGCCGCCCGGCTCATCGGCATCCACGATTTCATCATGCAGCTGCCCGGCAATTATGAGTATAAAGTGATGGAACGGGGAGCTACGCTATCCCTGGGCCAGCGGCAACTGCTGTCTTTCGTACGGGCCCTTCTCTACGACCCGGCCATCCTCATACTCGACGAAGCCACTTCCTCGGTGGATACGGAAAGCGAGGCCCTGATCCAGCAGGCCATCGACAAGCTGATCGCTAACCGCACCTCGATCGTGATCGCCCACCGCCTGTCGACCATCCGCAAGGCCAATCAGATCATGGTACTCGACAAAGGCCAGATCAAAGAAATGGGCACCCACGAGGAACTCATTGAAAAACAAGGGTTTTACTACCAATTACACAAGATGCAGTTCGAAAAGCAGGTTATCCTGATTGATTGATGTGCTGATTTGCTGATTATTTGATGTAGCGATGTAGTAATCAATGGGTTTGGTTTCTGACCTAACCGAAGCTCCCGCTTTCAAATAGTTGACACTTCTTGTATACCTGCTGCAGAAATTGATGAATCGGATAATCAGCTAATTAGCACATCAAATAATCGCCACATTTTTGCCTCCCGATTTCATATTTCACCCCTCCAACCCTATCTTTGCGCCAAAATTTGGGAACTGTATGTTGCAAAAGGCGCTAAAATCATTACTGACACTGGCTTTTAGCCTTTTTTTGATCCTCGTTTCAATGCCGGTTTTGGCTGGTGAACCGGGTCAGGAAGGCCACCCTACCGAAGAAAAGGAAAAGCTGAACATTAAGGAAGTGATTTTTGGCCACATTATGGACGGTCATGAGTTCCACTTTTTCGACATCACCCAGGCCGACGGAACCAAAAAACCCGTGAGCATTCCCCTCCCGGTATTGCTCTATTCACCGCAGCGTGGCGTTTCATTCTTCATGTCGTCGAACTTTCATCACGGTCACGAGCCGTACAACGACTACATGCTGCTGAACGAGCACAATATCCACGAACTCGGGCTGGACCCCAAGAAATTCACCGCCGGCACCATCATCCCCATCAAGGATGGCAAACTGGACAGCAGTGTTTCAGTGTTCGACCTTTCCCTGACCCGCAACGTGGTACAGATGCTCATCGCCCTGGCCCTGCTGGTATGGATCATGATGAGCATCGCCAAACGCTACAAGGCCGGCCAGGGTGTTACCACCGCCCCCAAAGGCATGCAGAGTTTACTGGAGCCCGTTATCACCTTCGTACGCGACGAAGTAGCGAAACCTAACCTGAGCCACAAGGCCGATAAATACCTGCCTTACCTGCTCACCGTTTTCTTCTTTATCCTGATCAACAATATTTTCGGTTTGATCCCCGGCACGGCCAACGTAACCGGCAATATCGCCTTTACCGTGGTGCTGGGCCTCATATCCTTCGTGGTGATCCTGTTCAGCAGCAACGGCCACTACTGGGGTCATATCTTCAACCCGCCGGGCGTTCCGGGTTTTGTAAAACCCATCCTCGTGCTGGTGGAATTCCTGAGCGTATTCATTAAGCCCTTCGCTTTGATCATAAGGTTGTTCGCCAACATGGTGGCCGGCCACATCATCATCATCTGTTTGATCTCGCTGATCTTCATCTTCGGCAATATCAAACCGGCGATCGGCTATGCCGCGTCACCTGTTTCGCTCGTGTTCACCATCTTCATCTATTTCATTGAAGTACTGGTGGCCTTCCTGCAGGCGTTCATCTTCACCAACCTCACCGCTGTATTCATCGGCCAGGCTTTTGAAGGCGAACACCACCACGAAGAAGCGCACGCCGCGGCCCATTAATTCGTGATTTATTTTTTAACATAAACCGACACAAAATGAGTTTATCAACAGTTTTACTGGAAGGCGTTGCAAACGCGGGTGGTGCTGTAGGCGCCGGCCTCGCTGCAATCGGTGCCGGTATCGGTATTGGCCAGATCGGTAAAGGTGCAGTAGAAGGTATTGCACGTCAGCCGGAAGCTACTAACGACATCCGCGCCAACATGATCCTTGCCGCCGCCCTCGTGGAAGGTGCTGCGCTGTTCGCGATCATCGTAGGCTTCCTTGCAATGGTTCTGTAATCATTGCCACGTTTTTACTGCATCCAACGCACAGGGCCGCGGATGCAGTATTTTAACCAGCAGGGAGCGAAGTCGACCTGCGACCTGTGCGGTTCCGAGCGTAGTCGAGGAACAAACAACAACATAACAAACGAACTTTAATACTACCGCATCATGGAATTACTGAACCCGGCCTTTGGCCTTCTTATCTGGACACTGTTAGCCTTCCTGGTTGTTTTCTTCCTGCTGAAGAAATTCGCCTGGCCCGCCATCATCAACGGACTGAAGCAACGTGAACAAACCATTGCCGACTCCCTGGCCACCGCCGAGAAGATCAAACTGGAAATGGCCCAGATGAAGAACGACAACGAAGCCATCCTGGCAAAAGCCCGGGAAGAAAGGGCTTCCATGCTCAAAGAAGCTAAGGAAACCCGCGACAAAATGATCAACGACGCCCGTGAAGAAGCAAAATCGCAGGCTGCCAAGATCATGGCCGACGCCCAGGCTTCCATCAACAACCAGAAAATGGCCGCCCTTACCGAGATCAAGAACCAGGTGGGAAGCCTCGTACTGGAAGTAAGTGAAAAAGTACTGAGGAAAGAACTGAGCAACAAAGCAGAACAGGAGAATTACATCAAGACACTGGCTGCCGAAGTAAAACTGAATTGATTTGAAGATTTGAATACGCGGTGATGTGCCGATGGCCAGACCCGATCTTCAAATCACCAAATCCTCAAATCACCAAATTGAGAAAATGAACAATCCACGTTTAGCAGGACGCTACGCCAAGAGCTTACTCGACCTGGCCACCGAACAGAACCAGGTAGACGCCGTATGCGCCGACATGAAATGGATTCTGGGCATCTGCAAAAGCAATCCTGATTTTGTAAACCTCCTGCGCAGTCCGATCGTAAAACCCTCTACCAAGGAAAAAATTCTTGCTTCCATTACCCAGGGACGCATCAGCAATATCACAGGCGCTTTCATCAAACTGCTCGTGCTCAAGGCCCGCGAGAACAACCTGCCGGAGATCGCCGCTACTTACGTGGACCAGTTCAACGCACTGCGCAACATCCACCGGGTGAAGATCACCACCGCAACGCCCATCTCGGATGAAATGAAGAACACGATCATGGCCAATGTAAAAGCGGCCGCCCAACCCGGGCAAAGCTTTGAAGTGGAAACCCGCATCAAGGATGAACTGATCGGCGGCTTCGTACTGGAAACCGGCGGCGTACTGGTGGATGCCAGCATCCAACGCGACCTGAAAGACATTCAGAAACAATTCATGAACAACGATTACCTCCACCGGATCCGTTGATTCATGATCTTCGTATAAAAAAAAGCTGCTCCAACCGGGCAGCTTTTTTATTGCTATTGTTTTTTCAGGTATTTCTCCGGGATCGGCACATCGGGTGATTCGGCCTGCCAGAATACCGAAACGATCCACCAGCGGGTTCCATCATACCAGAGCTGTATGCTGTTGATGCCCCGCATGAACGGCTTCTCATCCTGCAGGGTCTTCTTCGAATCATAGGTGCTGAATACATGCACCACGCTCCCGAAACGATCTTCCGTTCGACCGATCTCCCGCTCAAAAAAACCATTCTTCTCTAGGAAGGGTCCCGATGTTTTGATGTAATCTTCCACCGTCATCACACGCCGGGCCATGCTGCCATCGGGCCGCTTACCCGTGGCCATCATCTTAGCCTCCGGGATGAACAGGGTGCGCATGCGATCCCAATTGCGGGCTTCCCCGGCAGGCCCCGAAATGACATGGTACAAAGCGCCGATGATCGCTTCCACCGATTCCACATCTTTCGGGTTGGCGGGAATACTATCGGTATGGCGGGTTGTGGCGCTGAGCCGGACAGCTGAAAACAGTACAGCCAGTATGATCATTAATTTTTTCATGCCGTTGATTTCCGGAAAAGTATGACTTATGATAAAGCCCGGCATACCCGCTCATCAAAAAAGACCGGGCGTACCCGGTTTCAGAATCGTACAACAGGTGATTTGATGTCGTGGTAGAACAGGAAGGTCCATTTTTCCTGCTGACCCTGCTTCCACCATTGCTGCCGCAGTTCCATGCATTTCTTTCCATCGTAATCGTATTTGGCCACGAAGCGGCTTTTCATTTGTTGCAGTTGCGGGGCCACATCGCCACCAAAAAACACACGCTCCCCGTCTTCCTCGATCCAGAATACCTGGTGATGCGGAGAATGAGCCCCCGTGATGTGGTGACGAATATACCCATCGATGGTTCCATCCCCCTCCAGCAACACGACCTGGTCGGAATCCTGCAGCCCGTCGAAATCCTCCACGTCGAAAGAAGGAGCGCCTTTCTTCAGGGCGAAATCCAGTTCGGTTTTTTGTACATAGTATACCGCGTTGGGAAAACTCAGGAATTTTTGCTTCAGCACCCCGTCGTGCTTGTAAATACCGCCGGCATGATCCTTATGCAGGTGACTCAGCAACACCTTGGTTACTTCCAGCGGACCGATGCCATGGCTGAGCAGGTTTTGGTGAATCTGTAACGTGCCATCGGGCATCGAAAACCCCAGCCCGGTATCGATCACGATCACATCGTTGGATGTGATCACGGCAAAAGGCTGGATCTCCACCAGCAGGCTGCCAACGGGCCGTTGCTGCAGGTCGTCTTTCTCCGTATCGAAGGGGATGAATTTTTTGGTGCCGTCGATGGTAAATGCGCCTTCACTGAGTGGAATGATCTTCATCCGGCAAAATTAACCCTTAACAGCTTAATCGCTGAAACGCATTGCCCGCTTTTATCGCAGCACCATCTGCCGGTCTGCGTCAAGTTTGATCAGGATAAAAAGCAGGATCGTAAAGGTGAGCAGGGAAGATCCGCCGTAACTCATCAGGGGCAGGGTGATACCGATCACCGGCGCCAGGCCGATGGTTACGCAGATATTCACCGACACGTGGAAGAAGATGATGCCGGCCACCGAATAGGCGTAAACCCGGCTGAAGGTGCTTCGCTGCCGCTCGGCAATACGCACGATCCGGAGCAACAGGAAAAGATAGAGCAGCATGAGGATGGATGTGCCCCAGAATCCGAAGTTCTCGCCGACGGATGTAAAGATGAAGTCGGTATGCTGTTCGGGTACAAAATCTCCCTGGGTCTGTGTTCCTTTCAGAAAGCCTTTTCCGGCAAAGCCGCCCGACCCGATGGCGATCTTGGATTGCTTTACGTTGTAATCCTGCGCTTCTTCCTTTTTCTTCTTCGCTTTTTCATCCACCTGGTTCAATTGAACGGTTTTCTCATCGGCATAGGGATTCGATTTACCCACCATGCTGAAGATCCGGTCGGCCTGGTAACCCTTGAGCACATGTTTGAAAATAAAGGGAACGGCGAATTGCACAAAGCCAACGCAGAAAGCCCAGCCAAGCAGAACGAATACCAGCAGGGCATAGTTTCGCCGGATCCGGCGCCAGGAGAAAAAGATAATCCCTCCGGCAATTGCGGAAAAGGCAATGACGAGGTGAATAGGTTTTAATAAGAGTGTTGCCACCAGCAATACCGCCAGGGAAGCGCCGGCAATGAGGTAGCCGGGGGGCAGCCCTTCGCGGTACATGGCTATGAGAAAGGAAAAATACACCAGCGCCAGGCCAGTTTCGCCCTGGAGCAGGGAGAACATGGCCGGTGTAAACGCGATAGCCGCCGCAATGAGTTGTGACTTGGGCCTTCGGAAATCGGTTTCCTGCTGCGAAAGGTATTTCGACAGCGCCAGCGCCGTGAATATCTTGCAAAGCTCCACCGGCTGCAGGTTCATAAAACCAAGGGGTATCCAGCTTCGGGAGCCCTTGATCTCCTTACCCACTACAAACGTGGCGATGATAAGCAGGATCCCCACCAGGTACGAGAGGTTGGCCATGGCGGTAAAGAGCTTACTATCTGTAAGCAGGATAAAAATGGCAAGCACCGAACAGGCAGCGAAGAAATAGAGTTGTTTGCTGTAGTTCTTTTTAAAACCCAGGAAGGTTTGTGTAAGGTTGTCGCTGCTCCGGAATTCGACCGAGAAAATACAAAGAATGCCGATGCAAACCAGTATGGCGTACAACCACACCATCACCCAATCGATGCCTTTTGATATTGCCGGATTTTTCTGGTACATATACCGCATTCCCGGCCGCTCTCCCTGAGGAGAGGGAGCCGGAGTTTAATTATTTAAGCTGTCTTTCAATTCGGTTTTTTTCTTCTGATCGGGCAGGATCGCTTCGGTTTTGATCGTAAACTTCCTGTCGCCGCTATCCTTAACCGGCTTCCCTTTTTTTATTCCTTCCTTGTCGATTTTGATCTGGTCCAACGCTTCCTCTTCATCCGACGCATCCACATCCATCGTATCCTTGATCAGCCGGATATATCCTTTGGCAAGCAGGTACGCCGAGTCTTTGGCGTGCAGCATCGAATCCAGTGTTTTCATTTCTGTATAGATACGCGATGGGATCAGGTTCATGTTGGCAAACTTTTCCACCACGGCCTGCCGGTTGGCGGCAATTGTATCGTTCAGGTATTTTTCGATCATCAGGCCCACGATCGGCGCCGCGTATGTACCGCCGAACCGGCCGCTGTTTTCCACCACGCACATGATGGCGATCTTAGGATTATCCCTGGGTGCAAAACCGCAGAAAAAAGCGTGGTTCGGTTGTTTAACGCCCCGGAAATAGTTTTCCACGGTACCGGTTTTACCGCAGATACGAATGCCGCTTACCCGGGCACCGGCGCCCGTACCACCGTCGACCACGGCCTGCATGCCATCGTGCACCACTTCAAAAACGCTGTCGGGAATATCTACAGCGCTGTGTTTTTCCTTGAACTTTTCGAGCATGCCAAAGGTATCGCCGCCTTCAATGGAATCCACCAGGTGGGGAATCCGGTACCAGCCTTTGTTGGCAATGTAGGCCATTTCATTGGCTACCTGTATGGGGGTAACATCCACTTCGCCCTGCCCGATGCTTACCGAACGGTAGGTGCAATAATTCCATCGTCCTTTTCCATGCATCTTGTCGTACAAGGCCGGTGTAGGAATCAATCCGGGTTTTTCGGAAGGCACATCGATGCCTAATTTATGCCCGAGGCCGAAGGCATACATATACTGGTCCCATTTAGACAGGCTGCTGTCCTGGCTCGGGTATACCGGGTTATTGATCACCCGCTGCATGACCGTGGCGAAGTAGGTATTATCCGACATGCGTATCGCGTTACGCAGATCGAACGTACCCACATCCAGGCAACGCATGGGCTTGCCGCCGCCGCAACCATAGAAGGCGCCGCCGCAGGAAACCCGGAAATCGGTGGTGATCACGCCCTCGTGCAGTCCAACCAGCGCCTGCAGGGTTTTGAACGTTGAACCCGGCGAATAGGTAGCGCTTACCGAGCGGTTGAAGAGGGGCCTCGCCGGGCTCAGCAGCAGTTCGGCGAAATGTTTTTTTCGTTCGGCGCCCGTTAACAGTTTGGGTTTGTAGGTAGGACTGCTCACCATGCAGAGGATGCCGCCGGTTTTGGGGTCAACGGCCACGATGGAGCCGAGTTTATTTTCCATCAGCTTCTCTCCCAGCGCCTGCAGTTCGATATCGATGGAAGTATACATGTTCTGGCCGGCAACCGCCGCGGTATCAAACTTTCCGTTCTCGAGGCGGTCGGTGAGCCGGTTGAATTTATCCCGCTTCCAGAATTCGATACCCCGCTGGCCCATCAGTACTTTTTCATAGGTACGTTCGAGCCCGGCCTTACCGATATAATCACCCATCACGTATCCCTGGTATTGCGGGTTCTTCAGCACATTTGAATCCACCTCGCCGAGGTAACCGAAGATATTGCCACCGGCGTCGAAGGGATAATCCCGGACAGAACGTTCCTGCAGGTAATAACCCGGCGCCAGTTTATACATGATCTCGTTGAGTTTGGCCATGCGCTCATTGGTGAGCAAAGGTTCAAAGATGGAAGCCCGGTAACTTTTATTCTTGATGATGGCCGTGATGATGCGTTTGTGAAATTCGGCCGTGTCGATGCCGAGGATGCTGCAGAGTGTGGCGGTGTCGGTACCCTTGATCTTACCGGGTATCACCATCAGGTCATAGATCACGGTGTTTTGCAGGATCGCTTTCCCGGTTCGGTCGAATACAATGCCGCGATCGGGATAGATCACTTTGCGGAATGTTCCCTGGTCTTCGGCCTGGATACGGTAATTGGGAGAGAATAACTGCAGGTTCATCAGTTGCAGCAGGATGACCACGAACATGCCGATGAACACCAGCATGATTACATTCTTTCTCGACTGATTGAATACGGGCACTTCTGTTTATGTTTATTTTTTTTGTTCCGTTATTGTCTTACGCGGTATTGGTCCGGAAGGACTGCTTCCGGGCGAAGATCAGTTCGGTGATCAGTATCAACAGTAAGCTGATCGCGGTAGACAGCAGGGTCTTCGTGATAAAATACCAGATATTCCCGAACTGCCAGGCTTCCAGCAGGAACAGCCAGCCATGATGAATCAGCGTAAGCACCCCCGTAAAAATGAAGTAGGGAAGAAAACCGCCCATGCTTTTGAACGAGGGTTCTTCGTAGTTGGTATCGGCGCCTTCCTGCGGTATCAGCAGGTTAACGAGGAAAGGGCGGATGTAGGCGATGAGCACACAGGCCGCCGTGTGAAAGCCGGGGTGATGACGGAAACTGTCGAGGGTAAAACCGAGCGCAAAGGCCACGATCATCTGCCAGCTGCGTTTCATCCGGAAAGGCATCCACAGGATGAACAGGTAATATATATAGGGTGTCACCAGCTGGTGCAGGTGAATTTTATCCAGCACAAAAACCTGTACCAGGATAAAGAGGGCGAAACGTACTATATTTTTTACCAGGGTGCTCATCCGTTCTACAGATCCTTCTTTTTTACGTTATCTAAAATGGCTTTGATATCGTTGGCCTGCCGGTTTTCGATCACGTACACATATTCCAGGTTGTAAAAGTTGGCGGCCGAACGAAAGCGGATCAGGTAGTTGCTGCTGCTTTTATCGGGCACCGCTTCTTCCACGATACCCACCATCATCCCCTTGGGTATGCTGGTACTGAAGCCGCTGGAGATGATGGTATCGCCTTTGGCTACTTTAGCACCCTTGGGGATATCCTTCAGCGAAAGCATGTTCGGCGTTTTTCCATCCCAGTTGATCGTTCCGGTTTCGCCGGTCTTGAATAATTTGCCGTTAAGCCGGCTGTCTTTATGCAGCAAACTCATCACCACCGAATAATCAGCGCTCACATCGGTCACCACACCCACCACTCCTGTATTGGGATCGATCACACCCATACCTGTTCGTATGTTCTGGTTCGAGCCGCGGCTCAGAACGATGAAGTTGTTCTGGGCGGATACGGAATTGTATACCACTTTCGCGGGGTAGTATACGTAACGCCGGTGCGCTTCCAGCGAATCGATCTTCAGTGAATCGACCAGCATATTCACCGCCGTATCGGGGAGGTTGAAATCGGCCTTGAGTTTATTGTAGAGTTTCGCGTTCGCCTTTACCAGCGAATCGTTGGTGCGCTTTAACTGGAAATAATATTCCACCCGGCTGAACTGTTCGTTCACTTTCCCCGTAAGCTGACCTGTAACATTGCTGAACATGGCGTTGTGGTAGCGGCTGTAATGAACGATGAGGTAAATGCTTATCACCTGCAGGAAAAGAAAGAGGATCAGGTTAAAATATCGGCGGATGAAAAGAAAGATGTTACGCACCGGAGAAAGAATATTTTAAATGTTGGATTTTAAATGTTGAATAATGTCCTTAGTTTTTGTTCCGATAAAACTCCGGCGATACATTTATAATACAGCATTCAACATTCAAAATAAAATCTTAGCGCATCACGAACGGATACCGGTCGTAATGCTTCAGCGCAATACCGGTTCCGCGTACCACGCTCTTCAGCGGGTCGTCGGCCACGTGTACCGGCAACTTGATCTTCGCGTTCAGGCGTTTGTCGAGCCCGCGAAGCAAGGCGCCCCCACCGGTGATGTACAACCCCCGGCGATAGATATCGGAAGCCAGTTCGGGCGGCGTTGTTTCCAGCGCTTTGAGGATCGCTTCTTCGATCTTAAAGATACTCTTGTCGAGCGCTTCGGCTACTTCCTGGTAGCTCACCATTACCTGCTTGGGGATACCCGTTACGAGGTCGCGGCCGTTTACCGGAATATCATCCGGCGGATTGTCGAGGTCTTTCATCGCGGCGCCTACCTGGATCTTGATCTGTTCGGCGGTGCGTTCACCGATCAGCAAACTGTGGTAACGGCGCAGGGCTTCCATGATATCGGCCGTGAATTCATCGCCGGCGATACGGATACTCTGATCGCACACGATACCGGCAAGAGCAATAACAGTAATACCGGTAGTACCACCACCGATGTCGATGATCATATTACCAACCGGCTCCTCCACATCGATACCGATACCGAGTGCGGCGGCCATGGGTTCATGAATAAGATACACTTCTTTGGCTCCGGCCTGTTCGGCGCTGTCGCGTACCGCACGTTTTTCCACTTCGGTAATGCTGCTCGGTATGCAGATCATCATACGCCAGCTGGGGGCAAACAAAGGCTTTTTGGGATAGATCAGTTTGATCATCTCCCGGATCATCAGTTCGGCCGCGTTGAAATCGGCGATCACACCGTCTTTCAGCGGGCGAACGGTGCGTATGCTTTCGTGGGTTTTTTCGTGCATCATCAACGCTTTCTTGCCCACGGCTAAAATATTTTTGGGATTGTTGCGATCGAGCGCTACGATCGATGGTTCATTCACCACAATCTCGTCGTTGTGGATGATCAGGGTATTGGCTGTTCCCAGGTCAATGGCGATCTCCTGGGTGAAGAAGTTGAAAAGGCCCATATGGAATTGTGTGAAAAAGGATTTTAATCAATGCAGGCAAAGTTGGTGGAAAATATTTGAAATAACAATTGGAAACCCTGTATTTTTCAACATTTACAAGAAAGTTGTGAATAGCAGATGATCCTGCGAAGGCCTGTAAAATCGCATGTTGGGAAAGACACGCATCAATTCGTTTCACTTCGGAATTCGTAGCCGATGTCGGAACGGAAATACATGTCTTCAAAAAAGAGTTGTTCCATCACGTAGTTGGATTGTTCGACGGCTTCGTCGATGTTTGTACCAAAGGATGTAACCGTAAAAACACGTCCGCCATTGGTCACCACCTGGTCGCCTTCATGCTTCGCCCCGGCCAGGAAAACCATGGTATCATCGAGCAGGTTTTCTTCCAGCCCGCTGATGACCTTGCCCTTCTGGTAATCGCCGGGATAGCCGCCACTGACAGCCACCACGGTGGCCGCGGCCCGCTCGTCGATCTCCAGTTTCACCGTTTTCAGCTTTTTACCCGATGTAGCCAGCAGCAATTCCACCAGGTCGTTCTTTACCCGGGGAATAACCACTTCGGTCTCGGGATCGCCCATGCGGCAGTTGTATTCGATGACTTTGGGGTCGCCGTTATCATTCATCAATCCGAAGAAAATAAAGCCCTTGTAGTCGAGCTGGTCCTTTTTCAGTCCGGCAATGGTGGGTTCGATGACCCTCGACCGTACTTTTTGAATGAAAGCCTCGTCGGCAAAGGGGAGCGGACTAACGGCGCCCATACCCCCGGTATTAAGGCCGGTATCGCCAACACCCACCCGTTTGTAATCCTTGGCCTCCGGAAGCAGCACATAGTCTTCGCCGTCGGTAAGCACAAACACACTCAGTTCGATACCATGAAGGAATTCCTCGATGACCACTTTCTTTCCGGCTTCGCCGAATTTGGCCCGGTGCAGCATGAGGTCGAATTCCGACATGGCCTCGATCGGGTGCTGGCAGATCAGCACACCCTTACCGGCGGCAAGTCCATCCGCTTTGAGCACGATCGGCAGTTTGTGGGATTTGATATAATTGACCCCTTCGAGGTAGTTATCGGCGTTGAATTCCGCGTAGGCGGCGGTAGGTATCCCATGGCGGGTCATGAATTCTTTGGCGAAAGCCTTGCTGCCCTCGAGTTGCGAAGCGTTTTTGGAAGGTCCGATCACCTTGAGATTTTCCAGTCCGGGTACGCCCGTAAGAAAATCCGTCACCCCTTTTACCAGGGGTTCCTCGGGCCCTACCAGTACCATATCGATCCGGTGTTCCTTACAGGCTTTTGCCAGCGCCTCAAAATCGGTAATGCCCACAGGCAGGTTGGTTCCGCAGAGAGCCGTACCCGCATTACCGGGAGCAATGAACAGGCTATCGCATAGTGAACTTTGTTTCAGTTTCCATGCAAGTGCATGTTCACGGCCGCCGGAGCCGATCAGAAGAATATTCATGGGCGAGTGAAATTTTTGGATAAGCTTGAACGGTTCGCAATTTAGAATTCTGCTTTGTAATTCGCTAATATATTTTCCGAACGGCGGTTGAGAAGCGGCGAAACACCCGCTTCATTCATCAAAATAGCACCGGCCAATTCGCCGTTTGAAACATAATTTCCCTATTTTGGGCAGGAAACCAACTAACAAGCATTTTAAAAACATTTATTTATGAGTGATCAAGCAAAGATCGGCAAACACCCAAGGGGGCTCTATGTTTTGTTTTTTACCGAGATGTGGGAGCGCTTCGGGTACTACCTGATGGTAGGTATCCTTTTCCTTTTTCTGACCAACAGCACCGGGAAGGGATTGCCCCGTGCCCTGGGCGCCGATGTGGTAGGTACCTTTATCGCGTTGGTATACCTTACCCCGTTCATCGGCGGGTTACTGGCCGACCGCTACCTGGGGTATATCAAGTCGATCTTTATTGGTGGTTCACTCATGGCCGCCGGCTACCTTACCATCGCCCTGCCGGGCGAATACACCGCCTATATCGCCATGGGCCTGATCATCATCGGCAACGGATTCTTCAAGCCCAACATATCCACCTTACTGGGTAACATGTACAACCGGGAAGACCTGCAGCCGCTGAAAGACAACGCCTATAATATCTTTTACATGGGCATCAACATCGGCGCCTTCTTCTGCAATTTCGTAGCCGCCATTCTTCGTAACCGGATCAGCTGGCAGGCCGCTTTTTCCGCGGCAGGTATCGGGTTGATCATTGGACTGATCACCCTTGCCCTCAGCCTGAAGCATATCAAGCAGTACGATGTAAAGAAGCCCATGCAACCTGGCGATACCCCCACTTCCAAGATATTCGGCACCGTATTTCTTCCGATGCTTGTATTTGCAGCCATCGGCTGGATCATACCCGGCAACATCTTTGGAAGCGATTCTGCCGACGCATTCATCTTTGCCTGTGTACCGGTTATTGCCTTTTATATTAATCTATGGAGAAAAGAAACCGGGCAGGACAAGAAAGGCATTGGCGCCCTATTATTCATATTTGCCGTATCGGTGATCTTCTGGACGATCTACAACCAGAATTCAACCGGGCTTACCATCTGGGCCGAATCGCATACCGACCGGTCGATCCCCGAATTCATGGAAGCTCCTTCCGACGCCGTGTATGCCTTGCAGAAATTAGAAACGGCGCCGCAACAAACCGACAGCCTCGACAGCTACATGCGGGTGGTAACCGATGATTCGGGTCACGCGATCAAAACCATGGGGCCCGATCCCTACTTTGCCAACATGCCGAAAGATAAATGGCCTCCCGGCGGTGTGGCCAAGGTGGGTAATACCGAATTGTTCCAATCGATCAACCCGTTCTTTATCGTGGCGTTCACGCCGATCCTGATCGCCTTTTTTGCCTGGATGGCCCGGCGCAAAAGACCGGTAAGTACGGCAAATAAGTTCGCCTGGGCATTGATCATCTCGGGCCTCAGCGCCCTGGTGATGGTGCTGGCGGTCATGTCGGTGCCAAGTATCTACACACATAAGGCAAGTCCGATCTGGCTCTTCCTCACCTACGGTGTGTTTACCGTCAGCGAGGTTTGCCTGAGCCCGATCGGGTTATCGTTTGTATCGAAACTTTCGCCACCCCGTTTAACAGCCCTGATGATGGGCGGCTGGTTCCTCTCCACTTCCCTGGGTGGTAAAGTAGCCGGTGTGATGGCCAGTTTCTGGGACCAGATGCCCGACAAGCGAATATTCTTTGGCATCATCACCGTAGCGGCAATCCTGGGTGGCCTGCTTATCTTCTCAAAAGTGAAATCGCTCGATCAGATTGTAAAAGATAAGACCGGATCGGCCTGATCCGCTTTGTGCAAATATTTGAAGGCGGTACCTGCGGGTATCGCCTTTTTATTTATCTTCCTGTTCCAAAACAACCGCTATGTCCAACTTTCAACCTTTTATCCCGGCCGACATGAAGGTCAAGGAGTTCACCCTCAAATCGGTGCTGCTTGGCGCCTTCTTCGGTGTCATCTTCGGAATGGCCACCGTATACCTGGCTCTCAAAGCCGGCCTTACCGTTTCCGCCTCCATTCCCATTGCCGTGATCGCCATTTCACTTGGACGCAAACTCTTCAAAACCACCATTCTCGAGAACAACATCATTCAAACCACCGGCAGCGCGGGTGAAAGCATCGCCGCCGGTGTTGTATTCACACTGCCCGGTTTCCTGTTCCTGTCGGACCCCACCAGCGCCGATTATTTCAATTATATCACCATCATGATCATTGCCATGTTCGGCGGTATGCTGGGCACCCTGATGATGGTACCCCTTCGTCGCTCACTGATCGTAAAAGAACACGGCACGCTTCCTTACCCGGAAGGAACCGCCTGCGCCTCGGTGTTGAAGGCCGGTGAAAAAGGAGGCGACCTGGCAAAGACCGCCTTCCTCGGAATGGGTTTCGCCCTGGCCTATGCCATCCTGCAAAAGATATTTCACGTGATCGCTGAAGTACCCGAGTACGCCACCAAAATGTATCACAAGGCATTCCCCGCTGCCCGGGTGCATGGCGAGATCACACCCGAGTATATGGGTGTGGGCTATATCATCGGTCCGCGTATCTCGGGCATCCTGGTAGCCGGTGGTGTGATGAGCGCCTTTGTGCTGATACCTTTACTGGCATCCCTGGTGCCGGCTGATGTAATTTTCGACCAGATCAATAAACTCGGTTTGAAGCCGGCCAAATTCGGATGGGATGCGGCCACCCATACTTTCGCCAACCCTTCGGAGGCGATCTATCGTGCCTATATCCGCCAGATCGGCGCCGGTGCGGTGGCGGCAGGTGGTTTTATCACCCTGATCAAAACCATACCTACCATCATCTCTTCGTTCAAAGAAAGTATCGGCGGCGTTAAAAACGCCGGCGGCGACGCTTCCGTGGCCCGTACCGAAAAAGACCTGAACATAAAATGGGTATTATACGGCAGCCTCGCCCTGGTTGCCATCGTGGCCATACTGCCGATGATACCCGGACAGGGCATTGTAAGCAAACTGCTGCTTGGTGTGCTCATCGTGATCTTCGGCGCTTTCTTCGTAACCGTTTCTTCCCGGATCGTGGGATTGATCGGATCTTCCAACAACCCCATCTCGGGTATGACGATCGCTACCATTATGGCCACCTGCCTGGTTTTCCTGGGCGTGGGCTGGAGCGGCAAAGCCTATGAACCCATGGCCCTTGTTGTGGGTGGCATGATCTGCGTGGCGGCCGCCAATGCAGGCGCCACCTCGCAGGACCTGAAGACGGGATACATCGTAGGAGCTACGCCGCGTTACCAGCAACTCGCTTTGTTTGTAGGGGCCATCGTTTCTGCCATCGTTGTGGGCTTTACCATTAAATACATGGATACACCTACTTCCAAACTGGCCGCCCAGGGTATTCAACATGCCATCGGGGAAGAATACGCGGCCCCGCAGGCAACCCTGATGGCCACGCTGATCAAAGGAATCATGGGACATAACCTCGACTGGAACTTTGTGCTCGTTGGCGTATTCATCGCCATATTCATGGAACTCTGCGGCATCAAAGCCCTGAGTTTCGCCGTAGGCTCTTACCTGCCTCTTTCCACAACGCTTCCGATCTTCATCGGCGGATTTATTCGTGGCGTGGTAGACAAACGGTATAAAGGGGAAAAAGATGAAGAAGAAGACCTGCGCAAAGGAAACCTGTTCGCTACCGGGCTCGTGGCAGGGGGCGCCCTGGCGGGCGTATTGTACGCCATACTGAAAGTACCTTTTGAAAAAGGACTGGAAAGCATCAGCCTCGAACACCAGGTATCGAATGGCCTGGGCGCCGCGGGCTACCAGGTATTCGGTGTGATCTGCTTTGCCGCGATGGGCTTCACCCTTTACCGCGTTGCCATGAGCAAGAAAAAAGTCTGAATACAACGAATCACTTCAACAAAACGGCCTCCCTGAAAGCGGGGCCGTTTTTGTTTTTATTGTTCGGACATAAAGCGGGGTCAGACTATTGACTTAGCCGTTTTTTGTGTGTATCTTGGAATACCGGTTCAGTGCATCAGAAAAACTGCTTGGTGGGCTTACCCATTTGATTTACTCATTGGATTGCATTATCAGGTAATTTATGAGACTGCTGTTGTCGACCGACAAGATCTTTGTGGCTGTCATCGCCTTACTGTTACTCTCCATAACGGCCGTGCTTTTTATATCCATCTCGGAATCGAGGCAGGTGAACCAGGCAGCCCGGATGGTTGATCACACCGAACAGGTACTCATCCACACAGAGCGATTGCTGCTTGCCATCAAAGACAACGAATCCGCTTCCCGGGGCTTTACGCTTACCGGCGAAAAACTTTTCCTCGAACATCTTGCAACATCCAAAAAAGCCGCCGAACAGGAGCTTGCGACCCTCCGGTCACTTACGGCAGGCAATGACGACCAGCAAAACCTGCTGGATACCCTTTCCTTTCACATCGCTCAACGAATTGACTACTCCGATAAAACAATCGACGTATACCATAGCACCGGAGCGGATGCTGCCATCGATACCGTGCGTACGGGCAAGGGCCGGGAGCTTTCTGCCGATGTGCGCCGTGTGATCGACAGTATCCGCAACGTGGAAAGCCTGTTGCTGGCAAAACGGAAAGAAATCAACGAAGAAAGGACCGCCCGCCTCAATTACATCCTGGCCATTACGGTTATCGCGATCCTGGCACTGGCGGGTTTCTTTATCCAGAAGTTACGTTCCGATTTTGCCGAACGCAAAAAAACCGCCATCCGGCTTGCACACATGAATGAAGAATTGGAAGAGAGGGTGGAGAAAAGAACACACGAACTGGCCGAATCAAAAAATGTTCTGGAGCAAACCTTCGAACGCATCACCGACTCTTTTGTTTCGTTCGACCAGAACTGGAATTTCACCTACGTGAACAAGAAAGCCGGTGAAATATTCAACCGCCGGCCAGCCGACCTGGTCGGGAAAAACATCTGGACTGAATTCCCGGATGCGAAACAACGGCCCTCCTATACGGCATTGCTGCAGGCAATGGAAACCCAGCAGTACACATACCTGGAAACACATCATACCGAACAGGACCTTTGGTTCGAAAATTATATCTACCCCTCGCCCGATGGCGTATCGGTGTTTTTCCGGAACATCTCGGAAAAGAAAAGAGCCGAACAGCAATTGAAGACCAGCGAGGAAAAAACAAGACTGATCATGAATTCGGCGCTGGATGCCATCATCAGCATCGACGAAGCCGGGCTCATCACTTTCTGGAATCCGCAGGCTGAACAAACCTTTGGCTGGAGCGCAGAAGAAATTACCGGCAAGTCCCTCACCGACACCATCATTCCACCGCAATACCGCGAAATGCACCAAAAAGGCATGGAGCTTTACCGGCAAACCGGTAAGGGGCCGGTTCTAAACAAGATCATTGAGATCAGCGCCGTCAATCGCTCGGGCGCCGAATTCCCGATCGAACTTACCATCATACCGGTACGGTACAATGGTTCGGTTTCCTTCTCCGCCTTCATCCGGGATATTTCGTTGCGGAAAAAAGCCGAAGAAAAGATATTAAAAGCGAACCGGCTCTACTTCTTCATCAGCCAGGTGAACCAGATGATCGTTCGGGCCACCAACCAGGAAACACTTTTCAAGGAAGCCTGCCGCATCGCGGTGGAACTGGGTAAGTTCAGCCTGGCCTGGATCGGGCTGGTGGATGAAGCGACTGAAAGCGTTGTTCCGGTTGTATACGCCGGGGAAGAAAACAAATACCTGAGTGAGATCAAACCCATCTCCATCAAGGATATACCCGAAGGCCATGGGCCTACCGGCCAGGCCATACGGAATGGCCAATACTATATCTGCAACGACATTGAGGCTGATCCCGCGATGGATCCCTGGAAAGACGCCGCCCTGAGCCGGGGTTATCGTTCTTCGATGTCATTGCCGATCATTAAATCCGGCAAGGTGGTCGGCGCCTTTTCATTCTATGCCCCGGTAAAAAATTTCTTCGACGACTCCGAGATCGCCCTGCTGGAAGAAGCTACGGGCGATGTGGCTTTTGCACTGGAGGTTTTCGAAAAAGAAGAAATGCGCCGGAAAGCGGAACAGGGAATCGTGGAAAGCGAACGGCGTTACCACACACTGGCCGAAGTATCACCGGTAGGTATCTTCCATACCGACGCGGCCGGTTCTACCACCTACGTGAATCCACGCTGGTGCCAGATATCCGGCATCACGTACGAAAAAGCCATGGGCAACGGCTGGTTCGAAGCGGTACATCCCGATGACCGCGACATGTTACGCAGGAACTGGGAAGAAGCGACCCGCCACCAGCAGGTATCCGTATCCGAATACCGTTTTGTACGCCCCAACGGCAGCACAGCCTGGGTGATCGGCCAGGCCATTCCGGAACGGGATGCGGACGGGGCCATCGTGGGCTATGTGGGCACCACCACCGATATCACCGATCGTAAACTGGCCGAAAAGGAAATGGAAGAATCGTCGCAGAAACTCCGCCAGCTCACCACCCACCTGCTCAATATCCGCGAAGAAGAACGAAAACGCATCGGGCGTGAGATACACGATGAACTGGGCCAGCAACTCACCGCCATCAAGATGGACATTTCCTGGATCGCCAAAAAAACAGACCCATCCCAGGAAGCGTTCAAAACCAAGCTGCAGAACGTGATCGCCTTGCTCGATGGCGGCAACCAGTCGATACGCCGGATACTGAACGAACTCAGGCCCGTGATCCTCGACGATTACGGTTTGCTGGAAGCCCTGCGCTGGCAGGCCCAGCAGTTTACGGCCAATACCCATATCCCTGTAGCCATGACGGCTTCGGAATCCGATATGCGGATACCCGAAGAAATATCCACCTGCATCTTCCGCATATTCCAGGAAGCATTGACCAATATCACCCGGTATGCCAAAGCAACCCAGGTAAAAGTTTCGCTTGATATCGACAGCGACAGTGTTTTGCTGAATATTGAAGACAATGGATTGGGTTTTGACACCGAGTTGACAAAAACCAAGAAGTCCTTTGGTATTTTGGGCATGAAAGAACGGGTGGCATCGCTCAACGGGCGATTCGACCTGTCTTCGGTCCCCGGCAACGGAACAAGGATCAGCATTCACATCCCGATCACCCAAAAAACAACCGACCCTGTATCATGAACATGAACCGTATCATACTGGCCGATGACCACAGTTTTGTACGACTGGGTATCATCCAGATCCTGAAAGATGAATTTCCCAACGCGGATATTGTACAGGTAGGCGATGCCGAATCGCTCATCAAGGAAGTGTCGCTGCACAATTGGGACCTGGTGATCACCGACCTCGACATGCCTGGCCGCAGCGGCCTCGAAGCATTGGAGCAGATCAAGGTATTGAAACCCGACTTGCCGGTACTGGTGCTCAGTATTTACCCCGAAGACCTGTACGCCGTTCGGGTACTGCGGGCGGGAGCCGCCGGTTACCTTAACAAGAACTCGGCGCCGGAAGAACTGATCGTGGCGATCCAGCGCATATCCATGGGCAAGAAGTACATCACGCCCGATATCGCCGAAAAATTCCTCGACACGGACGTCGACAAGAAACCGCACGAATCACTCTCCAACCGCGAGTTCGAGATATTCAAATTACTGGCGGCCGGTAAAACCGTTAGCCAGGTGGCCGAAATGCTGTCCATTGCGCTTACCACCGTTAGTACCCACCGCGGCCGGATCATGGAAAAATTAAACCTCTCCACCAATTCCGATCTTACCCGCTACGCCATTGCCAACCACATCATCTCGGATATCGGTATGTAGAAAGGCGACCATGTCGTTTAGTTTCTACAAGACTCATTGCTGTAGTTCTACCCCACCAAACATGCTATTGCTATTTTTCCGCATTGGTTATTGCGGGTACTTTGCGTAACTATTAACCCGCACATATGAAAATTCTGATCGTTGACAGTTCGGCCTGGATACCCGACCGGATTGCTGGCCTGCTGGCCGAAACCCTGGAAAACAAATCCATCTATAAAGCCTTCTCGCTCCAGGAGGCCCGTACGCTTTTCCACCAGGTGAAACCCACGGTCGTGATTCTGGACAAAAATCTCCCGGACAACGGGTCCCTCACCTTGCTCAAAGAGATCAAGTCGGGCGGTAAGAACACCACCGTCATTGTGCTCTCCTTCCGGATCAGCGTCAACGCCGAACAGCAATGCAAACTGGCCGGGGCCGATTACTTTCTCGACAAGTACACCGATTTTGAAGAACTGCCCGACATCATCCGCCACGCGGGTTCCCGCATGAGCGCATAAACAGATCTGAAAAACCAACATCATAACATGTACAAACAGTTGAAACAGTTCTCCGCGAAAGCAGCCAGGCGATATGTTCTGCTGTTTGTGCTTTTCGCTTCGCTGCTGCTGCTTGCGGTTTCGATCGTGCAGATCGGCCAGGCAGGAGCGGTATCGAATATCAATGGTTCACGCATTGGAAATTACCTCCGGGCCATTGCCTCCGGCAACATCATGCTTATCGGCACGGCCATGTTCCTGATCGTATGCGTTTTTTACCTCCTGGTTGCCGAAAACAGGCGTCAACGCCGGATCATTGCACGGTTACGCACCCAGGAAGAACACCTGCGCATCATCGTAAACAATATCGGGGAAGGACTGATCGCCACCGGCCGTAACGGCGAGATCGTTTACATGAACCCGGCCGCGGAAAAACTCACCGGCTGGAGCCGTACCGAAGCCAGGAACCAGCCCCTGGAAAAAGTTTACCGCGTGGTAAATGAAGAAACCGGCCAACCTTTCGATAACATTGTTACCCGCATTTACAAACACGGGCTGCCGGTTTCGCTTGAGAATAACACCCTGCTGCACACACGGAATAAGGATACACTTATCATCAGCAACAGTGGTTCGCCCCTGCTCGACCGCAAAGGGAATCTAACCGGTGCCGTTGTATTGTTCAACAATATCACCGAGCAGAAAGCCCGGGAAGAAGAACTGAAACAGAGTGAAGAAAAATACCGGCTGCTCATTGAACAGGCATCGGATGCCATCCTCATTTACTCATTCGACGGAACGATTTACGAATTCAATGAATCGTCGCACAAACAACTGGGGTACACCCGGGATGAATTTGCCAGGCTCAGCCTGCCCGATCTTTTCTTCAATGAACCCGTAATCATCAATCCCGCCGTGGCCGATAAAATATTCGCCGGGGAGACGGTGCTCTTCAACCGCCGGGTTAAACGCAAAGACGGATCTGCCATGGAGGCCGAGATCAATGCCCGCCTCTTACCCGACGGGCGCAGCCTGGCTATTGTACGTGACATCACCGAACGTAAAAAAACAGAGCGGGCCATGCGGCTGGCGCTTGAACGTTACGATATCCTGAGCAAGGCCACCAGCGATGCCATCTGGGACTGGGACATCACGCAAAACCGGATGCATTACAACGAAGGAATGAAGACCATGTTCGGGTACGACATTACGGAAACAACCGACATTGCCGGCTGGTGGCGGGCTAACATACACCCGGATGATATCAAATACGTATCCGAGGCGCTCGACAAAGCGTTCAGAAAAGAAAGGCGGAATTTCCAATTGGAATACCGTTTCCGTTGCGAAAACGGAAGCTATAAATATATCTACGACCGGGCCTATGTGATCTTCGACGAAAAAGACGAACCCATCCGTGTGATCGGGGCCATGCAGGATATCACGTATAAAAAAGAGGAAGAGTTGCGTATTGCCCGCGCCATCGCTGATGCGCAGGAGCAGGAACGGCGCCATATAGGTGAAGAACTGCACGATAATGTGAACCAGATACTCGTAGGCTCCCTGCTTACCCTGGGCATGGCCAAAGACAAGAGCCACGACCGCGAGAAAGTGAACGAACTGATCGAAGCCGGCCGGGGACACGTACTCCATGCCATTGAAGAACTCCGGAAACTATCGCACGAGATCGCCCCGGCCAGTTTCGAGAAGAAATCACTGAAAGACATTTTTGAAACCCTGCTGAATGGCATCAACCTGGAGAATCGTTTCACCATTCAGGTCGCATTCGACGAGACGATCGACCAAGCCGTGACCGACGACATTCAACTGAATCTCTACCGCATACTGCAGGAAGAAGTGAAGAACATCCTTAAATACTCAGGCGCCAATATGATCGAGGTGCAGGTATCGCTCACCGCCGACGCGGTGCGTATGCGCACATTTGACAATGGGCGTGGTTTTGATACCCGTAAAGCAAGCAAAGGGATCGGGCTGAACAATATCCGCAACCGGGCCGAATCCTTTGCCGGAAAATTCATCCTGAACTCGGCGCCCGGCATGGGCTGCGAAATCATCGTAGAAATACCCCTGCTGCAGCCCTGACCGATCAGATAAAATTAAGGTACTCGTATTTCCTTCCCAATATCTGCTGATCATCCGAACCCAGCCATTTACTCAGTACCGTTGCATACACATTTTTGAAATCCACGTTGTGCTTCAGGTCGCCCTCATTCAGGTCGGCAAGGTCGGGCATGGCGTTGAGTACGCCTTTCTGTTTTAATCCGCCGCTGATGAAGAACATATTGTTGGCTGTACCATGATCTGTACCGCCGCTGGCATTCTGCGCAACCCGCCGCCCGAATTCGCTGAAGGTCATCAGCAGCACATCCTCGAAACGGTTGTTCTTTTTCAGGTCGGCCACAAAAGCTTTAACGGCATCGTTCAGTTCCGTAAACAGCCGTTTCTGTTGGTTATCCTGGTTCACGTGCGTATCAAAGCTGCCCAGGCTTACATAGTATACCTTGGTATTGATATCCGAAAAGATCAGGGAGGCAATCGTTTTCAGGTCTTTACCCAGCTCGGTGTTGGGATAGGTCTGGTCGGTAGGATGAACCCGGCTTTGTTTATAAATATATTCGGCGCTGCTGAGCGTTTCGCTCATGGTTTTGTACAGGTAATCGATGGTTTCTTCTCCGGCCTTGTGGTCGCTGTTCACATCGCGGATAAAGGGTCCGTTGCTGATGTTGTACAGGCGCCGGGGATCTTTGAACGCAAGCCCTTTGTTGTGCTCTCCTTTCAGGGCCAGGCTCAGCACATCATCGATTTCCACGGCTTGTGTAGGTTTATCACAACCCTTACACTGCGCATCCAGGTAACGGCCCACCCAGCCGGTGTTGATGTATTCGTTACTGTTGCTGGCGCTGTGCCAGATATCCATACTGCGAAAATGCGACCGGTCGGGGTTGGGGTATCCCACACTGTTCAGTATGCCCAGGCTGCCATCTTCGTAGAATCCTTTGAAGGCCTCGAGGGCCGGGTTCAAGCCCGTTTCATCGGTGAGGAGCAGGGCCTTCTCTTTGGCGATGCCGAGCACAGGCCGTTCTTTATAGTAAATGTCGTTACGCACCGGTATCACGGTATTCAATCCATCATTACCACCGCTGAACTGGATCACCACCACCACTTTGTTCCCGGGCGGAACCATCATTGGCTTTTCAAAGGCCTTCAGGAATTTCGGCAACATGAAGGAAGTCGTAGCCAGCGAACCCACCTGCAGAAATTCTTTTCTTTTTATGAGCATATGCGTTAATTAATAAATGTAGTAGTCAGAATGAATGGCGCAAGAAGCCATGTAAACATTTTGTCGGTACTCAGCACAATTGGTATTCCGGTGTGCTCATCAGGTTAATGATGGCGCTTTTGATATAATTTTCCCGGCTTTCTTTATTGGCATAACGTTCCAGTAAAGCGGCGCCCGGTTTTGCTTTGGTTTGTAACAGGGTGGCCATTACCTGGTCGAGTAATTTCTCCCGGGGTGTTTTTTCAAATATCCTGTACACCAGGTCCCACTGAATGGTGGCGGTTCCTCCTTTGGCGGTTTCCTTCAAACGACGCATCCCTTCCTGCATCATGCCCATCTGCACATCATCATCAGCCTTGGGCCGTATTTCCACCATTTCATTGGCTGCCAGTATCTGCGGCAGGCGTAAGCGCAGCATAAGCGAGCTGCTGTCGATCCAGTTTTTACCTCCGGGCCATCCCGCCACGTTCGGCGGAAAGAAAAGGACCTGCCCCAGTGCCCGCTCGAACAATAATTGCGACTGATCATTTTCCAGTTGCATGGGCAGCAGGCGGCGGATCCCCGCGATCAGCTCCACCGGTGATTTGATCCGCGTACCGATATTCTTTTCTTCATAGAACCAGTCGGATGTAAAAATATCTTCCACCAGTTTTCCGATGTCGTATCCGTTTGCATAAAAACGATCAGCCAGCCAGGACAGCTTCGTTTCATCGACTGTTTCATTTACAAAATACCGGTAGATCTTACGGCTGATGAAGCGGGCCGTTTGTTTTTGTTCCAGCAGCAGTGCTATAATCTCCTCCCCCTCAAAATTGCCGGTACGGCCCAGTACGGTTTTGGTATCGAAGTCATGCTGGTTGCGCCGGAACATGAATTCGCCGCGGGGGTTGAAGCCCCAGCCGGTAAAGGCCCTGGCAGCCTCCTTGATATCGTTCTCGGTATAATTGCCACGGCCCATCGTAAACAATTCCATCACTTCGCGGGCAAAGTTCTCGTTGGGATGTTGCTTGCGGTTTTGCTGGTTATTGAGAAACTGCAGCATGGCGGCGCTCTTGCTCACCCCCATCAGCAGGTCTTTAAAATTACCCAGGGCATTTTCCCGGATCACGTGTAACAGTTCCTGCTGGAAATAACTGTTGTTGATGCGACACGCAAAATGACCGTGCCAGAACAGGCTCATCTTTTCGCGGAGTTGCGACTGGCTGTTGACCATCAGCTTGAGCCATTCCAGGTTCAGGTCTTTCAATGCGTCCCGCGACATATCCTGGATCTCCTTGCGTTGTTCCCGGGTAAGATCACGCCGATCCATGCCCTGGTTACCGGAAAAATATTTGTCGATCAGTTGCTGGGATACATTGAGTTTAGCTGGTTTACTCCCGGATGTTTTGAGCAGCAGTTTCCAGAGTTCCCTGGGCGTTGTTGCATCGAGGTCGGCCGCGTTTTCAGCCATCGGGCCGAAGGCTGCACGCCATAACAGATGCTGATTTTTTAATCGGTTGGATACCGGCATAGCGAAAGAATAAATGTTACTGAACAGTTGAACGGGCACTAAGACCCAACGGGCACTGCGTGGTTTAATATCCAAATTAACAAATATATCGGCTGCGGTAAATCGAAATGCTTTTATTAAATTGTCATTAGAAAAAATACATGTATACAAGAGCATTTAAATATCTGTCCCCGCTTACTTTATATGTACTGGCCTGGTTCGCGTTCAGCAGCCAGGGCTGGCTCACCTGGTCGCCGATGCTGTATGCCTGGGTGTTGTTGCCATTCATTGAACTTTTTCTCAAGCCCGATGAAAAGAATATGAGCGCCGCGGAAGAAGAATTGGCCCGGCACGACAGAACGTATGACCTGCTGCTATATATCATCGTTCCGCTTCAATACCTGGCGCTGGTATTTTTCCTTTATTCGATGAAAAGCCATGAACTGGCCTGGTGGGAAATGACAGGCCGGATATTCAGCATGGGATTATTGTGCGGCACTTTCGGCATCAATGTAGCGCATGAATTGGGTCACCGTGTTAATCCGTTCGAACAGGTATTGGCCAAGGCGCTATTGCTTACCTCCCTGTACATGCACTTCTTCATTGAGCACAACAAAGGCCATCACAAACATGTAGCCACACCCCGGGATCCCAGCAGCGCCCGTTACAATGAGCCTCTCTATACATTCTGGTTCCGCACGGTTTTCCTCTCTTACCTATCCGCCTGGAATATCGCCAACGGAGAAATGAAGAAGAAAGGGTTACCCGCTTTACATTGGAAAAATGAGATGCTGCAGGCCCAGTTGATGCAACTCCTGTTCATCACCTGTATCGCCCTTGTTTTCGGCTGGATGATCACGCTGTATTTTTTAGCCGCCGCCACGATCGGTTTCCTGTTGCTGGAAACTGTGAACTACATCGAGCACTATGGATTGCAACGGAAACAAACGGCTGGTGGAACTTACGAGCGGGCCATGCCGGAGCACAGCTGGAACAGCAATCATATCCTTGGCCGGCTGATGCTGTTTGAGTTAAGCCGCCACAGCGACCATCATTATCTCGCCAGCCGTAAATACCAGGTGCTGCGTCATCACGATGATGCGCCACAATTACCCACCGGGTACCCGGGCAGCATGTTACTGGCCCTTGTGCCGCCCCTGTGGTTTTATATAATGAACAGGAAGATCCGGAAAATGAAAACCGCCTGATTATTTCTTGGCATTCGCACTTACGTACGCATACACATTGTTTCGCTCTGTTTCGGTAAGGTTGGCCTTGGGAGCCATTACCGCCAGTATATTGGCCCACCGAACGGCGGTATAATCCTGCGCTGGTTTCAATCCATGGCACTTACCGCATTTGGCATTAAAGGTTGCCTGCCCGGCAATGGCGGCCTGCTCTTCCGGCGATTTCTCCCTGCTGGTACCGGCTGTCTTGGTTCCTTCGGTGCCTGTATTTCCGGTAGCTATGTTGCCACCCGAAGCGCTGCCCGTATTTGTTTCAGCCGGTTTGGTATTATTGATTACCGACCCGGTATTCGGCGCCGCGGGAGAAGATTCTGTCTGGGCCGGAGTCATTTTCTTGGCACAGCTCCATACCAATACGGTCAATGCAAGTACAGGGAATATTTTTTTCATGTTTGTGTTTATTTTTTTCGGTGCTAAAAATAAGGCTTTATCCTGTTGGGTGAATAGGTTAACCGATTTTTACCGGATGACCCCGCTTCCAAAATAGGCATGCAATGCTTTGGGCAAACGGATACCGTCGTCTGACTGGTTGTTTTCCAGCAGGCAGGCCACAATCCTTGGTAAGGCCAACGAAGAGCCATTCAATGAGTGCAGTAATTGCGTTTTACCTTCTTCGTCTTTGAAGCGGATCTTCATCCGGTTGGTCTGGAAACTTTCAAAATTACTTACCGAACTTACCTCCAGCCATTTTTGCTGGGCGGCGCTGTACACTTCAAAGTCGTACGTAAGCGCCGATGTAAAACCCATATCGCCGCCGCAAAGCCGGAGGATGCGGTACGGCAGTTCCAGGCTGATCAGCAGTTGCTCTACGTGCGCCAGCATCTCCTGCAGCACATCATAGCTTTTGGATGGATGTACCAGTTGCACGATCTCCACCTTGTCGAACTGGTGTACCCGGTTCAATCCCCGTACATCACTGCCGAAGCTGCCTGCTTCACGGCGGAAGCAGGGGGTATAGCCGGTCATCTTGATGGGCAATTCACTCTCCTTCACGATCTCGTCGCGGTAAATATTCGTAACCGGCACTTCCGCTGTCGGGATCAGGTAGAAGTTATCAACGGTCACGTGGTACATCTGTCCTTCCTTATCAGGCAGCTGACCGGTACCATATGCCGTGGCTTCATTCACCATCAGCGGTGGCAGGTATTCGGTATAACCCGCCGCTGTATTGTGATCAAGAAAATATTGTATCAGCGAACGTTGCAGTTTGGCGCCCTTTCCTTTATACAGGGGAAAGCCGCTGCCGGTTAATTTGGCGCCTGTTTCAAAATCGACCAGGCTGTATTTTTTGATCAGTTCCCAATGCGGAACGGCCGATGCGGGAAGAACCGGTTTTATACCACCCTCTTTCACCACCTCATTGTCCTCGGGTGTTTTACCCTTTGGCACCGATACATGGGGGAGATTGGGAAGCAGGATCACCAGGTCCTGCAATTGTTTTTCGGCATCAGCCAGTTGTGCAGACAGGTTCTGCAGGGCCGATTTATTGGCCCCTACTTCCTGCTTGCGGGCCTCCGCCGCTTCTTTCTCTCCTTTTCCCATCAACATACCGATCTCCTTGCTCGCGGCATTGATCGACGACTGGATACTTTCTGTTTCCGTTTTCAACTTGCGTACCTGCTCGTCGCTTTCGAGTATTTTATCTACAACAGACAGGTCGGCGAAATTCCGAACCGCCAGTCTTTCCTTTACCAGGGCCGCATTCTGCCTGATATAACTGATCTGTAACATGTATGGTAAAAAATTTCGGCAAAGATACTGTTTTGAGGTTGGTTTGATCGCTGTATTTAGTTCGGGCTGTAGGTTATCTTTGCGCCATGCAACAGGCAAAAGACGATCTGCAGGTACGGTGGCTGAAACTGCGCATTAAAATCAAGGAGCGGTTCGGGATCAAGCCCGAAATGGATGGAATCCTTTTTCTCATCGGGGTACAGGAACTGGGAACCGGGCATCGGGAATTCAGCAAAGAAGAAAAACAGGACCTGATGCACATCGCCGTATGTACGGTACTGGCGCCAAGCGGTTATTATGTATATGAAGGACTTGATGAAGACGGCTGGCCCCATTACCGCCAGGCCATGGCCATGCCCTCCCTGGCCGGCATCGAACAGGAAAATTTCTTAAAAGACCATATATTGCTCTATTTTCAGAACCAGGATTTTATTGATTAATCGCCTAAACACACTATGAACAAGTTACGAATCGGATTAGCTACATTGCTGTTATCGCTCGCCTGCTTTGGGATACAGGCCCAAACAAAAAAGCCCGCTCCCAAAAAACCGGTTGTCAAAAAAACAACCGCTGCAAAGAAAGCCCCCGCCAAACCGGCGGTAGCCAAAACCATCAAACCCATCCCGGGCGTACGGGTTAAGATAACCACCGACTCGGGCGTGATCATTGTACGCCTGTACGACAAAACACCCAAACACCGCGATAATTTCATCAGGCTCGCCAACGAACATTTCTTCGACAGCCTGATCTTTCACCGCGTCATCAATGGCTTTATGATCCAGGGAGGCGACCCATCCAGCAAAAACGCCCCGCCCGGTGTGATGCTCGGCAGCGGCGATGTTGGCTATACCATCCCGGCCGAATTCGACACAAGCCTGTTCCATAAAAAAGGAGCCCTCGCCGCCGCACGAACCAATAACCCCGAACGGGCCAGCAGTGGTTGCCAGTTCTACATCGTGCAGGGTAAGCAATATACCGATGCCGACCTGAACATGCTCGAACTCCAGATGGGCATCAAATTCTCGCCCCTCAAACGGAAAATGTACAAGACCATCGGCGGCACACCCTTCCTCGATATGAACTACACCGTTTTCGGCGAAGTGGAAAGCGGGCTCGAGATTATCGACAAGATCGCCTCGGTTCCCACAGCCCCCGGCGACAGGCCCCTGGGCGATGTACGCATGTATATCGAAGTGATCAAATAACCGACCCGGTAACAATCACAACAAAAAACTTATTTTGCACCCGAATCTCTAAACTCCAAAACGCAACCAATGAATTTTCCCGACAATCTCCGTTATACCAAAGACCACGAATGGGTTTCGCTCGAAGGCAATGTAGCCACCGTAGGCATCACCGATTTTGCTCAGCGTGAACTGGGCGATATCGTATACATCGATATCAGCTCCAAAGGCAAGGCCCTGGGCGCCGAAGAAGTATTCGGCACCGTGGAAGCCGTTAAAACCGTGAGCGACCTGTTCCTGCCCGTGGCCGGAACCATCACCGAAGTAAACCCCCTGCTCGACGCCAAACCCGAATTGGTGAACACCGATCCGTATGGCGACGGCTGGATGGTAAAGATGACCGTGACCAACCCTGCCGACGTTGAAAAACTGATGGACGCAGGCGCCTATGCCGGTATGGTCGGATAAGTTCCCCGCATGCAGCAACGCGAACCCATCATCCCGATCAAACAACTATACCCAGGCATCGCCTGGTTTTTTGTTATACTGATACTCATCAGTATACCAGGCTACGATCTGCCAAAGATCGACAACTGGCTCATCGAGATCAATTACGACAAACTGATCCATACATTCCTGTTCGCCGTACTGGCTTACCTGTTCATGCGCCCGGTCATGCGCTCGGCCCTGGCCGGCAGGGAGAAATGGAACTGGCTTATCCGGATCACCCTCGCTGCCATCCTGTACGGCATCACCACCGAATACATCCAGAAGTTCTTTATTCCCGGCCGCAGTTTTAACCTCGCCGACTGGCTGGCCGATGCCCTGGGTGGCGTATTGATGTTTGCCTGGTTTGCCCTGCGGTTTAAAAAGATGAGCGGCAAGGTATAGCCGGAAAATAATATTACATTTATTGTCTTCACCTTTTACCCAAAACATGTTTATGAAAAAACTGGTATGGATACTGGCCGCCCTGCTCTTTATGCAGGAGTTGACGGCTCAAACGATGTGGAAATATTTTTCAGCCGATGATTTCGCGGCCCGCCGTAAACGGCTGATGGAAAAGATCGGCGACGGCATAGCCATCCTGCAGGGTGCCGAACTGCCCGAAGGATACGTGAAGTTCAGGCAGGATAACAATTTCTATTACCTGAGCGGCGTAGAGATCCCCGGGGCAATGATGATACTCGACGGCAAACAGAAAATGAGCATGCTGCTGGTGCCCGACAATATCCCCAACGACATCAAAACCGAAGCGATGATCAAACCCGGCGAAGCCGCCGAAAAGGAATACAAGTTCGACCGGGTGCTTTCGAAGACCAACGCGGCTATGATACTGAGCCGGATGACAAGCACGAACCCCCGTGTCTTTCTCTGCCTCTCTCCGGAAGAAACCACCGAAATGAGCCGCGACCGCTGCACCCAGAACCGGATGAACCGGGCCAGCGATCCCTGGGATGGACGCATTTCCAAAGAAGCCAATTTCCGGAACCGGATCGCCGAACGCTATCCGTCGGTTACCATCAGCGACCTTACGCCCTTCCTCGACGAGATGCGCTGGGTAAAAGACGCCAAAGAGATCGCCGTACTGCGGGAATGCGGCCGCATCGGGTGCCTCGGCATCAACGAGGCCATCAAGGTGACCAAACCCGGCATGTACGAATACCAGACCGTTGCGGCCTGCGATTTTGTATATGAGAATATGGGCGCTTCCTTCCCGGCCTATTATGCCATCGCCGCCTCCGGGGAACGGGGCCTGATCTGGCACTACAATGCCAACAACCACCCCATGGAACAGGGTACCGTATTGCTGATCGATTATGCGCCCGAACTCAACTACCTCACCACCGATATCACCCGCACCTGGCCGGTGGGCGATAAATTCTCCGACACCCAGCTCAAATTCTACAACTGCATCAAAGACGCCCGCAATGCCATCATCGCCGCCATGAAACCCGGCGTAACCGTCGACGACCTGCGGAAAGTGGGCAAAGAAGTATATGAAAAACACGGACTGGGCAAATATTGGTTCGGGTATGTCGGACATTTTGTAGGCATGGCTGTTCACGATGTGGGTGATTACAGCAAGCCCTTTGTGCCCGGCGTGGTATTCAACGTGGAGCCGATCATTGAAGACAAGGAATTGAAAATGCACCTACGCCTGGAAGATACCATTGTGATCACCGCCACCGGTTCGGAAAACCTTACCCCGCAATCGCCGGTGGAAGTGGCCGACATCTATAAACTGATGAAAGAAAAGGGGGTTGGCGAACAATAGAAGCCTCGCCGGGGAATGACAACAAAATGGCCCAAAAGCCCGTTAATACGGCATCAGCCCTTGTTTCTCCCCCCGAACCCCGTACATTTGTAATCTTCAACAAGCATACATGGAATATAATACGACCCGAAGCCATTTGATCATGCGTGAATACGGCCGCCACATCCAGAAGATGGTGGAATACCTGCTCAGTATCCAGGACAGGGAAGAAAGGCAACGAAATGCCTATGCCGTTATCGAACTGATGGGCTTCCTCAATCCGCACCTGAAAAACGTGGAAGACTTCCGCCATAAATTATGGGATCACCTGTTTCTCATCAGCGATTTTGCACTCGATGTAGACAGTCCCTACCCGATCCCGACACGGGAAACCCTAAAAGCCAGGCCCGAGCCACTTCGTTATCCGAAAAAATATCCCAGGTTCAACCACCTTGGCCACAACCTGGAAGTGGTGATCGATAAAGCGCTGAAAGAAGAGAACCCGGAAAAGAAACAAGGCTTCGCCAATGCAATTGCCTACTACATGAAACTCACCTACAGCAACTGGCATAAGGAATTGGTTCACGACGACTCCATCCAGGGCGAACTCTCGTCGATCACCAATGGCGAACTGGAATTCACCAACCGGCCATTTGTAAAACACCGTGTCGACGACCGCGACCGCGATGAGTATGGCAGCAAACGAAGCGGCGGCAACAATTTCCGTAAGAACTTCGGCGGCCGGGGTAACCAGGGCGGCAACCGGGACAACCGCAACAACCGCGGCGGCAACCGGGATAACCGTAACAACCGAGGCGGCAACGGCAATTTCAAAAAACGATATTGATCCGGTAAATAATCAGAAAATAAAACCCCGATGCACGTTTAGCCACCGGGGTTTTTTATTTTTGACCTTTACCATTTGAATCTATTGAGCATGCAATCATTTGAAGTACGTGGCGGAAAGAAACTCGCGGGCGAGATCACACCGCAGGGCGCCAAAAACGAAGCCCTGCAGATCATCTCGGCCGTATTGCTTACCCCGGAGAAAGTGACCATTACCAACATCCCCGACATCATCGACGTAAACCTGCTGATTGAATTGCTGGGCGAAATGAACGTGAAGATCGACCGGGTGAGCCGCGACACCTGCGTATTCCAGGCGGATGACGTGGACGTGGATTACCTGCACAGCGAAGCCTATCATAAAAAAAGCGGGCGCCTGCGTGGTTCGGTCATGCTGGCCGGCCCGATGCTGGCCCGCTTCCGCAAAGCCTATATACCCAAACCCGGTGGCGACAAGATCGGGCGCAGAAGACTCGACACCCATATCATCGGCTTTGAAAAACTGGGAGCCCGCTTCTCGTATCACGATGACGGATTCTTTCACCTCGAAACCGATGGACTGAAAGGCACGGGCATGCTCCTGGATGAACCCAGCGTTACCGGTACCGCGAATATTCTCATGGCAGCGTGCATGGCCAGCGGCGTCACTACGATTTACAACGCCGCCTGTGAACCCTACATACAGCAGCTTTGCCGGATGCTCACCAACATGGGCGCAAAGATCAGCGGCATCGGCAGCAACATGCTGGTCATCGATGGCGTAAAGGCCCTGGGCGGAACCGAACACCGCATGCTGCCCGATATGATCGAAGTGGGATCCTTCATCGGGCTGGCAGCCATGACGCAAAGCGATATCACCATCAAAAACGCCGGTATCGAACACCTCGGTATCATCCCGGATAAATTCCGGCAGCTGGGGATCGAAATGACATTCAACGGCGACGACATTCACATCCCAGCCCAGGAATTCTATGAAGTACAGAAATACCTGGATGGCGGTGTGCTTACGGTATACGATCATCCCTGGCCGGGCTTTACACCCGACCTGCTGAGCATCGTGCTGGTAACAGCCATTCAGGCAAAAGGAAGCGTGCTGGTTCACCAGAAAATGTTCGAAAGCCGCCTCTTCTTCGTCGACAAACTGATCGACATGGGCGCCCAGATCATCCTTTGCGACCCCCACCGCGCCGTGGTGATCGGCCTCGAGCGGGAACAACAGCTGCGGGGCATCACGATGAGCAGTCCGGATATACGTGCCGGTGTGGCGCTGCTGATCGCCGCCCTGAGTGCACAGGGCAAGAGCGTTATCCAGAACATTGAACAGATCGACCGGGGCTACCAGAACATCGACGATCGCCTGCGAAACCTGGGAGCCGATATCAAACGCGTAAGCTGACCATGAACCTTCGACACACCAGCGCCTTTCTTCCGGTAGCATGCCTCCTCCTGTTCATTGCTTCGTGCAGGAACGAAACAGAGCAATTGCTCACCCGTAAATGGGATTGCGTGAAAGTGGAAAACCTGGAGCTCTCAGACGGAATCCATCAAAACCCGGAAGACTCGCTGAACACCGCCCGTGCTATCGCGGCGCTGGAAACACTCAGCTGGACCTTCAAAAGCAACCACGAATACGAATGCGCCGCGGCCGGCAGGGTGCTCACACAAGGCACGTATGGACTGGCCGAAGATGGCAAAATGCTGATCTGCACCCCTTCCACCCGGAACAATATCAACCGCTATATCATTACCGTTCTCAACGAGAACGAACTGGTCCTCAACTCGGGTTTCCCGCCGCTGGTACTGCATTTTAAGGCGCATTAGCGCAATTGAAATTTTAATAGTTTCTTTGCGCATGAGCTCCATCCACCAGAAGATACTGATCATCACCGCTCCCTCCGGCGCCGGCAAAACATCCATCACGCACCACCTGATGAACAGCTTCCCGGTTCTGGCTTTTTCGGTTTCCGCCGCCACCCGCCAGGCCCGGAACAATGAAAAAGAAGGGGTGGACTATTACTTCATGAGTGTGGAAGATTTCAAGCAGAAAATTCAAAACAAGGAATTCGCCGAATGGGAAATGGTGTACGAAGGAAAATATTATGGCACCCTGAAATCCGAACTGAAACGTATCTGGGCACTTGGCAAGGTTCCCGTGCTGGATATCGACGTGAAAGGCGCCATCCACATCCAGCAGCAATACCCCGAAAATACCCTCAGCCTTTTTGTTGAACCACCTTCGGTGGATGAACTGAAAAGAAGGCTGCTCAGCCGCGGCACCGAAACCGAAGAATCGCTGGCAGCCCGCATCAACAAGGCCTCGTACGAGCTGTCGTTCAAAGACCATTTCAACAAAGTGGTGGTGAACGACGAACTCCGGCGTGCCTGCGCCGAAGCGGAAACCATCGTAGGGGAATTCCTGAAGGCTTAACACAACGGGCCGGTTTAAAAACTGTTTATTACTTTTACCCCATGGATTGGATCACGCCCGTTGCCATTATCGGATCACTGCTGCTTATCGGATTCTTCGCCGGCATCGAGATCGCCTTTATTTCGGCCAACCAGCTTTCCATTGAGCTCAACCGCAAGCAGGGTACCTATAGCGGCCGCATCTGGGGCGCTTTTGCCGACAAACCCGCCCGTTTCATCGGAACCACCCTGGTGGGCATCAACATCGTGTTCGTGGTGTATGGTTTACTGGTGGTTGATATGCTCTTCCCCATCTGGCACTGGATCGAAGGCAAATTGCCGAAGAACCTGAGTGAATCGGTACGGTACATCAAACTCTTCGTGGAAACGGTGCTATCCACCCTTATCGTGCTTTTCGTGGAATTCATCTGCAAGGCTTTTTTCCGGGCACGGAACAACGACATCATGAGTTCCGGAACGATCAGTTATATCGTACAGTTTTTCTACTGGCTGTTTTCTTCCTTCGCCTCCTACCTGGTGGATATATCGGAGTGGATACTGAAATACATCTTTAATGTGAAGATCAACCCCCGGAAAGACATGTTCAGCAAGGTAGACCTCGAGCATTTCATGCAGCAAAGCGCCAGCAACGAGGAAGAAGCCAGCAACGAGATCAATAAAGAACTGTTTGAGAACGCTCTGTCACTGAGCGAAACCAGGCTTCGGGAATGCCTGATACCCCGCAAGGAAATCGAAGCGCTGAGCATTGATGCCTCGATGCAGGATGTAAAGGAAAAATTCATCAGCACCAAGCTGAGCAAACTGGTTGTTTACGAAAACAATATCGATAACATCAGCGGGTACATCCACCAGCTCGACCTGTTCAAACATCCTTCCTCGGTAAAAGAGATCCTGCTGCCCATACCCACGGTTCCGGAAAGCATGAGCGCCACCGACCTGATGAACAAGTTCAGCAAGGAACACAAAACCATTGCCTGGGTGGTGGATGAATTCGGCGGTACCGCCGGTATCGTAACCATGGAAGACCTGCTGGAAGAGATCTTCGGCGATATCAAAGACGAATACGATACCGAAGAGTTCGTCGAAAAACAACTGGCTGCCAATGAATTCATCTTCAGCGGCCGGCTCGAGCTCGACTACATCACGGAACGGTACAAACTTGAATTCCCCAACGACGAGGCCACCGAAACACTATCGGGCTATATCATCAAAAATCACCAGCAGATACCCCGGGCCAAAGACCATATCATTATCGGCGATTACGAGATCGATATCCTGAGCATGAGTGATACACGGATCGAAATGGTAAAGCTGAAACTGATCAAATAACCCGTTCAGCCGCTCATGAACATCGTCGTAGATACACGCTACCTGGTTCCTGGCCAACCGTACAGCGCTTCTTTCTTTACGTACGACCAACTGGCTGAACTTGCTGCCGCACAACCCAGTCATCGTTTTATTTTTATCAGAACCAACAAAGCGGCGCCCTTACCCGGGCTGCCCGCCAACGCGATGGAATTATCCGCCGGCCCCGGAACAGCGAACAAACTCTTGCTGCAATACGGGTACAATTACAAACTGCCGGTCCTGTTGCGCAAACAAAGAGCAGACGTATTCCTGGCAGCCGAAGGCATCTGTTCGTTGCGTACCCGGGTTCCTCAATGCCTGTTTGTACATGACACGTCGTTTATTGACACCCCCGCTTTATTCTCCGGGATGCATCTTCGTTTTTACCGGAAACATACGGGCAGTTTCCTGGCAAAGGCGAAGACCGTAATAACCCATAGTGAATATGGCCGCAAAGTACTGCTCAGCAAATACCCAATAGATCCCGGTAAGATCCTGCCGGTACACACCTACGCGGATTCGCTTTTCACCGAACAACCCGACGCTCATAAGGAAGCGATCAAGCAACAATACACCGATGGAAAAGAATTTTTCCTGGCCATCGCGACCGGCCATGCAAACGATAACCTGCTGAACCTGCTCAAGGCTTTTTCTTTTTTTAAGAAAAGGCAAAAGAGTAACATGCAGCTGATCATCCTGGGCGCCCCGGCAATATCGTTCCTGGAAGACCTGCAGACCTATAAATTCCGGGCTGATGTACGGGTGTTACCCGCCGTCACCGAACCCGAAAGAGCCGCCATCACCGCCGCTGCCTATGCACTGGTTTACCCGGCGCTGCAGGATGAAAAAGGGCAATGCCTGCTCGAAGCGATGCAATGCGGCGTACCGGTGATTACCAGCGATGCCGGAGCGATCACCGGAATCACCGGTGAAGCGGCACTTCGTACCAACCCATCGGTATTTGAAGACATCGCACAGAAAATGATGTTGCTGTATAAGGATGAAGACATGGCCAAACAACTGGCACAAAAAGGACTTGAAAGAGCCCGGTCCTTCCCCAAAAGCAGTGCGACAGCGCTTCTTTGGTCCATTATTAAGAAAGCCGCCAATGGGTAATTTCCGTTAAATTTGCAGTCTGCCCCGGGCAGTTTCACCAAAACGGAAACAGAATCACCATGAACCAATCCTCCATCAAGATAGACGTACTGCTTGACCCCGACAAAATACCCGAACAGATCCACTGGCAGGCCAGCGACAGCACGGCCGATATGATGCAAAAAGCCAAAGCCATGAGCATCGCTTTCTGGGATGGGGCCGATAAAACCGCCCTGCGCATCGACCTCTGGACCAAAGACATGATGGTGGATGAAATGGCGGATTTTTATTACCAGATGCTGATGGGCATGGCCGATTCGTTTAAGCGGGCCACACGCCAGGAAGAAATGAGCAACGACATGAAAAAGTTCGCCAAAGAATTCTTCGAAAAATTCAGAGCGGTGCAGCTCAAGGAAAACGGCGCCTGATAGCTGATAGATCATAGCGTATGGTTCATAGCAAGAAGCACCATGAACCATGAACTATCAACCATGAACTGTTAACCATTAACCAATACACCATGAGCCTGGAACAAAAAGTTATGGCCGAAATGAAAGAGGCCATGAAATCGAAAGACGAAGCCGTACTGCGTTCACTGCGTGCCATCAAGGCGGAGATCATCAAAGCCAAGACCGAACCCGGCGCCGGCGGCGAGATCGACGAAGCCACCGAACAGAAATTCCTGCAGAAGATGATGAAGCAGCGCAGGGATTCGCTGGACATCTTCGAAAAGCAGGGTCGGGCCGACCTGGCAGCGAAGGAGAAAGAAGAGATGGCCGTGATCGAGAAATTCCTGCCGAAACAACTCGACGAAGCGGCGCTCAAAGAGATCCTCGTAAAAATAATTGCCGACACGGGCGCTTCCTCTCCCGCCGATCTTGGAAAGGTAATGGGCGTTGCCAGCAAACAACTCGCCGGGCAGGCAGATGGCAAAATGATCAGCTCCGTGGTGAAGGAATTGCTGACCGGAGCCTGATAACTAAATTTGAATCCATGCTGATCGACCTGGCATTCGGGGTGTTGATGGTGCTGGCCATTTTCAAAGGCTACCAGAAGGGTTTTGTGATCGCCGTATTTTCCTTGCTGGCATTCATCATAGGATTGGCGGCTGCGCTTAAGCTGTCTACCGTTGTAGCGGCTTACCTGCACGACAGCACCAGCATTTCGGTTCGCTGGTTACCGCTCGTGGCATTCCTGCTTGTATTCCTGGTGGTGGTGATCCTGGTGCGGCTCGGCGGTAAATTCATTGAGAAAACATTCGAGATGGCCCTGCTGGGGTGGGTGAACCGCTTAGCCGGCATCGCCTTCTTTGCCATCCTGTATACCATCCTGTTCAGCATCGCTCTGTTCTACGCGGAAAAAATGCAATTGATCCGTACGGAAACCATCCGTGCATCACTTACGTATAGCTACATAAAGCCCTGGGGGCCTGTACTGATGGACAATATCGGGCGTGCCATACCATGGTTCAAAGACATGTTCAGCGAATTAGAGGATTTTTTTAATGCGATTGCCAATAAAATTGGACACGAATGAGAGCCAATTCTTGTATTTGACGTAATTTTAGCCCCGATCGCCGGCTTCCTAATATAAAGAATGAGATGGCGCTTTATATTATACAATTTATATTTACGGATGAGTTATGAACTAAAACAAGACGGGAAATTTAAATTCATCGAAGAGGGCAATGGCGAACCACTGATGCTGCTGCATGGATTATTCGGTGCATTGAGCAATTTCCAGTTCCTCATAGAGCATTTTAAAAAGACCAATAAGGTGGTGGTACCGCTGTTGCCGCTGCTCGACCTCGACCTCCTGCATACCTCCGTAGGCGGTTTGCAGAAATTCGTACATAAATTCATCGAACACCGCAATCTCGAAAACATACACCTGCTGGGTAATTCCCTGGGTGGTCATGTGGCGCTGGTGCACATACTCAAACACCCCGAGCGTATCAAATCGCTGATCCTCACCGGAAGTTCGGGACTCTTTGAGAACGGCATGGGCGATACCTATCCCAAACGCGGCGATAAAGAATACATACGCAAAAAAACCGAGCTTACCTTCTACGATCCCGCTATGGCCACCGAAGAACTCGTAAATGAGGTTTTCGAGATCACCAATAACCGCATCAAAGCGATCAAGATCATTGCCCTGGCAAAGAGCGCCATCCGTAACAACCTGGGCGAGGAACTGAGCCAGATCAAACAGCCCACCTGCCTGATCTGGGGAAACAACGACACCATTACTCCGCCCTTCGTAGCCAAAGAGTTCCAGCGCCTGATCCCGAACAGTGAGCTGCATTTCATCGACAAATGCGGGCACGCGCCGATGATGGAGGTACCAACCGAATTCAACCGTTTACTCGACGAGTTCCTGGCAAAATTCAAGACGCCGGCGGCAGCGATTCAATAAAATAAAAGGTCTGTATAATTTTATACCGGCATCCATCGTTATCCGCATAGCTGTACATAACCCAAACCAGTTATATGTTAACAATAGAACTGATAAATACCAATATCCCACGCCTGCAGCTAAAAGATTCTGTCAGCAAGGCCCTTACCCTCGTTAATGATTTCCGGCTTACCCATCTTCCCGTTGTCGAGAATGAAAAATACCTGGGACTGATCAGCGAAGACGACCTGCTGGATGCCGAAGAACCGCGGATGCCTATCGAACTCATGCAGGAGAATTTTATCAAGGCTTCCGTACACGAGAACGAACATTTCCTCAACGCCGTTACATTCTGCAATCAATTCGACAGCACCGTGGTACCCGTGGTGAATGAAGAGAAAGAACTCATGGGGGTGATCACAACGTCGGACCTGTTAAAGACACTGGGCAATTTCGCCGGCACCAACGAGATCGGCGGTATCATTGTACTCGAAATGGAACGCAGCCAGTTCGCCATCTCCGAGATCAGCCGCATCGTGGAAAGTAACGACGCCACCATTCTTCACCTGAATACCACCGTACACGCCGAAACCGGCCTGCTGACGGTAACCATACACATAAACAAAAAAGAAATAGCGGCCATCGTAGCCACCTTCGAACGGTACGAATACGATGTGATCTATTATTTTGGCAACGAAAATTTCGAAAACGAGATCCACAGCAACTACCGCCACCTGATGAATTACCTGGATATTTAAGCTGCCCCTCCCTGTTCAGCAGCTGTTCACAAAACCGGCCAGGCAGTAACGCAACGACGGCATGAATCACTTCCGCACAATACTCCTTTACGGCATCCTGCTGCTGCTTTCACGTACCAGTCATGCGCAGAAGCAAAAGACAGCCCCGGTGATCATCAACGCCCCGCAATGGCTGCTCGCCGATTCGGCCCGCAAACTCTGCATCCAGCGCCTCGATGTGGAAGGAACCAAAAAAACCAAGATATACATCGTTTACCGCGAGATCCAGTTCCGGAAAGGGGATTCGCTCACCGTTTCCGCATTCCGTAAAGAACTCGAACAGGCCCGTCACCAGGTGTACAACACCACCCTGTTCAATGAAGTCACGTTCACGCTTACGGCCATCGATTCGTTCCATGTACAGGTGCATGTGCACGTGACCGAACGCTGGTACCTGTACCCGGTTCCGCAGTTTCAGCTGGTCGACCGCAACTTCAACGAATGGTATAAAACCTACAAAGCCAGTTTCGACCGGGTGAATTACGGTCTTAAATTCGTGCATTACAACCTGAGCGGGCGGCGTGATCAATTACGCATCTATCTTATCAACGGGTATACCCGCAATATTTCCTTTTCGTACAACAACCCGTACAGCAACCGTTCGCTCACAAACGGTTTCATCGTAAGCGGCGGTTATTCGCAGAACCGCGAGATCGCCTATAAAACAGATTCATCGAACCGCATCCTGCTGCATAAAGAAACCGGGTTCACCCGCAAATACATCTATGCAGGCGCCGGCTTCAGCATACGCAAAGGGCTCTTCATCCGGCAAAACTTCAGCATCGGGTATTCGTACAATGAAGTGAAGGATACGATACTCAAACTCAATCCCCGGTACTTCAACAGCCTCTCCACCACCCAGCACATCATCGATCTCAGTTACCTGCTGCAGTATGCCAACGTAAACAATATCTCGTACCCGCTTACAGGCCGCACGGCCTTTCTGTCGGTTCAGAAAAGAGGATTGGGCCTTACCGGGGGCATCAATATGTTTACCGTAGAAGCCGGCTACAACCGGTATTTCGGCATGGGCAAGGGCTGGTTCAGCAGTGTTTACCTCAATGGTAAGATCCGCCTGCCCTTCGAACAGCCCTATATTAACCAGCGCGGGTTGGGATACGGCGAAAATTATCTTCGCGGGCTGGAGTATTATGTGATCGATGGCGTGGCAACCGCCCTGGTCAAAACAACGTTGAAAAAGAAGCTCATCTCCTTTTATGTACCCTTCCGCCTCTTTCCAAAACTCTTTACCCGGATACCATTCACATTCTTTGCGAAAACCTATGGCGATATCGGCTATGCCTATAACAAGAAGAACACCTATACCTATCTCAACAACCGACTGCTCTGCAGCGGCGGTTTTGGTATCGACATACTTACGCTCTACGATATCAACCTGCGCTTCGAATACAGCTTCAACCAATTAGGACAAAACGGTTTATTTTTGCACAACCAATCCGGATTTTAGGGTTTATATTTACAGGCCTGATAAAAACCACCGGGCTCCCGGTTATGAAAATAGCGATCTACAGCCGCGGCATCAAAGAGAACCAGCACCAGGATATCATTCAGCTGCTCGACGAACTGTCGTTGAGTAAGGTAGAGCCCGTTTTTTACCAGGACTTCTTCAACCAGTTCTACTCAGCGATCGACATCAAAACCAACTATTCCACCTTTAATTCATCGGACGACCTCGACGACAGTTTTGATTGCATGATGAGCCTCGGTGGCGATGGCACCCTGCTCGATACGGTGACCTTTGTAAAAGACAGCGGCATCCCGATCCTCGGCATCAATTACGGCAGGCTCGGGTTCCTGGCCAACATCAGCCGCGAAGAACTGCACCTGGCCGTACAGGCGCTCGTGAACCGCACCTACCTGCTCGACAAACGAACCCTGCTTCACCTCGACGCCAACATACCGCTTTTTGAAGACGGACCCTTTGCGCTCAACGAATTCACCCTGCACAAAAAAGATTCTTCGCCGATGATCAAGATACACACCTACCTCAACGGCGAATTCCTGAATACCTATTGGGCCGATGGCCTTATCGTAGCCACGCCCACCGGGTCGACCGGCTACTCGTTAAGCTGCAACGGTCCCGTGGTTTTCCCCGACAGCGGAAGCCTCGTCATCACACCCGTATCGCCGCACAACCTGAACATACGCCCCATCGTGGTGCCCGACGACAATATCGTATCCTTTGAAGTGGAAGGAAGAACCGACGGTTTTTTGTGCACGCTCGACAGCCGCCGGGTGGTGGTTCCGAAGGAAATACAACTGGCTGTGCGCAAGGAGAATTTTATGGTGAACCTCGTACGCCTCAACGAAAACAACTTTTTGCAGACACTCCGCAACAAACTCAGCTGGGGACTCGACAAACGCAATTAAGAAACCTGCGCCGTTTCGGCATACCTTTGCGCTTTCATCATGCCCGACAAAACAAGAAAGCTCCGGCTCATTTTCATCATTTACTGGATACTCCTGGCCTATATCCTGGCGGCGCTCGTATGGTGGTTCATTGCCCTCAACCGGCAGAACAAACTGATGACCCGCTACGAGATCGGGCAGCTGGATAAAACCAGCGCCACCTACCCGGCGGAAGCGGCTAAATTCTACGACCAGGAAAAAAGAAAGACAGCCCAGTACGCCGGCGAAGGCGTTACCTTTTTTTTACTGATCGTGGCCGGCGCCGTGTTCGTGTTCCGGGCTTTCCGCAAACAGCTTAAAGACAGCCAGAACCAGCAGCATTTCATGATGGCGCTTACGCATGAATTGAAAACACCGATCGCGGTAGCCAAGCTGAACCTCGAGACCATGCAGAAACGTAAGCTCGATGAACAACAGCAGCAACGGTTGCTGCAAACCGCCCTGCAGGAAACCAACCGCCTCAATACCCTTTGCAACAACATGCTGCTTTCTTCGCAGATCGAAGCGGGTGGTTACCGCATCACGGATGAGGAAACCAATTTCAGCGAACTGGTGAACAACTGCGTGCAGGATTTCCTGAACCGTTTTCCGCAGAGCAATATACAGGCAAGCATTGCCGAAGATCAATTCGTGCTGGGTGATCGCCTGCTGCTGCAACTGCTGGTGAACAACCTGATCGACAACGCCATCAAGTATTCGCCCAAAGAAGCTGCCATCCGTATTGAACTGAGCGGCGGACAACACCGGTTGTCGCTGCGGGTAAAAGACGAAGGCAAGGGCATTTCCGATGAAGAGAAGAAAAAGATATTCAACAAGTACTACCGGGTGGGCAATGCCGCGACCCGGGCTGCCAAGGGCACCGGGTTGGGATTGTATCTTTCCAAAAAGATCGCCCGCCAGCACAATGCAAACATTTCTGTGACAGATAATGCACCCACGGGTTCTATTTTTACCGTTGAATTACCCGCTTATTCAGAAAAAAGATAGATTAGCGCCATGGCCGACAAACAATTTTCCATATTACTGGTAGAAGATGAAGAGAATTTACAGGAAGCCCTGAAGCTGAACCTGGAACTGGAGGGGTACGAGATCACCTCGGCCTACGACGGGGCCGAAGCCCTGAAAGCCGTGGCCCGGGAACATTTCGACCTGATGATCCTGGACGTGATGCTGCCTGAACTCGATGGCATCACCGTTTGCGAAACCGTCCGGCTCAGCCACCCCGACATGCCCATACTCATCCTCAGCGCCAAGAACAGCAGCGCCGACCGGGTGCTGGGGCTGAAAAAAGGAGCCGATGATTACCTGACCAAACCCTTCAACCTCGAGGAACTATTATTGCGGGTGGATAAGCTCATCAAAAAAAGCGAGCGGCTGGGTTCCAAACTTCCGGTAGCCGAAGTCTATGAATTCGGTAAGAACAAAATCGACTTCAAAGCATCCGAGGCATGGACAAAGGACGGGGAGCGGGTAGCCCTTACCAAAAAAGAAATCATGCTGCTGAAACTGCTGGTCGAAAATAAAAACGAAGTGGTGACCCGGGAGAAGATCCTGCAGGTAGTTTGGGGTTACAATGTATATCCCACTACCCGGACCATTGATAATTTCATCCTCAATTTCCGCAAGTATTTTGAAGAAGACAGCCGGGCGCCGGAGTATTTCCATTCTGTACGGGGCGTTGGCTATAAATTCACCCACACTTAAACCGGGCGGGTATTCAGTTCCTGCGCCAGGGCCTGCGCCTTGTCGTAAAGTTCCTTTCTCCTGCCCTCCTCTTCGATGGGCGTATACAACTGGTATTCGATGGTATCGATGAGCGCTGCCAATTCGCGTGATGTTTCGAGCGAATAACCCCCTGCATCGATCTTATGGGCAATGGTACGCTTATTCAGCTCTTCGGCGGGTATGTCCAGTTTGCGTGAAACAAAATGCTTCAATGCTTCATTGAGCGTATGATAGAAACGTTTTCCGTCGCTGTCATAAAGATATGCCGCTGCGTCGACGAACGGATCCTGTTGCGGCTGCAGCAGATCCTCAGCGGGCACATTCTCCGTTTCCGCTGCTTCGGCTGTCATCAGTTCCCGCGCCTGCTTTTCCTTCTTTACATCTTTGCGTAACCAGAATATAAGTCCGCCGATTACCAATACAGCCACGAGGCTCACCACACGCAGGCGGTTCTTAAAAAACTGCACGAGCAGTGAATCTTCTTTCTTTTTCTCTTCCGGAACGATGGGTTTACCGGTACCTTTTGTAACGCTGATCTGCAGGGGCTTCGAAGAAACCGTCTGGTACTTTCCCTGCTTGGGGTCGAAGAAATGAAAATGAAGCGCGGGTATCGTATAGATACCCGGCCTGGATGCCGTGAACGGAAATTCAAATACCCGCCGCCCGCCCACCGGTACCGTTCCCTTGAACAGGTCATCCGTGGTTTTGGGATCGAAGCCATCGATACCCTCGGGCCAGTTTACAGTCAGGGCATTCACCATCGGAAGATTTCCTTCCCCGCCAATGATGATCGCAAAACGGTTTCCATCATCGGTACTGAATTGTTCTTTTTCCACCTTGGTTTCGATCGTGAAATGGCCAACGGCCCCGGCAAAACCAACCGGCTTTCCACTTTCCGGGAGCGGTTTAACCTTTATAGTAACCGGGTCATTGCGAAGACTTAGCCGCTGACTTTCCATCCCCTCAGCCGGAATCATCCCATCGGGTATTTCTGTCATCCGGTCGTTAAAAAGATCGGGGCGGCTGCGGGCATATTCCTCTCGGATGAAGCGTACATTATTTTCAACCTCGGCGGAACCCAATTCCAGTTCGCCGGCCAGCAAGGGATACAACTGCACTTTCCGGACGATGTATACATTGTAATCGCGGCCGTTCAGTTTTTCTACCTGGTAACTGGTATTATCGGGCTGCTGCAGGTCGATCACCGAAAACCCATTGAAGGATGGATTCTTCACCAGGTTGCTTTCACTCTTTAACCGGGTATAAAGTTTATAGGTGGCCACAACAGGTTCGCCCACATAACAGGATCTGCGGTCCACTTCCAGCCGCACAAACATGTTCCTGTTAATCTTCTGAACCGGGTCCTCGCCCTTCTTCAGTATATAATCCGGGCTTATCCGCCGTGGGGCGGGATCATCGAAAATATCCATGCCGGCGAACGGATTCGCGGAATTGCCGGTAAACGGGCTGTTACCCGTGGGGTTTGTCACTACTTTTACTGTAACCGCGTTGCTTTTGTACTCGGCCCCATCGGCCTTGGCCCCTGCGGGCGGAATGATAAAACTGCCGGTTGATTTCGGCCGGATGATATAGGTTAACGCGATATACCGGTTCACCTGCCCGTTCACCATGCTCATACCGCTTTCCTGGTTGGGGCCGCTGACGATCGTAAAGTTTTTCAGTGAAGGCGGGTCGATGCGTTGCACTTCACCGGCATTTTCGACTGTAAGTTTCAACTGTGCCATCTCATCGCGGCCGATAGTGGAAGGAGAAACGCTGGCCGAAAACCGAACCTGCGCCATGGCCAGGTTACTGCAAACAAGAAGGAAGGGTAAACCCATTTTGTGTAACAACGATCGCATAATAGAGCCCCCAAAAATAACGCATTGCCAATAGCTGCCTGTGATTTTTGCCGTTGACCGGTCAAATAATTTGTTAAACGAAAGGCGGTCAAAGATCGCCCAGTTGCGGGCGCAGGATGATCTCCTCCACGCAGGCCTGCGGCGAGAGTTGTGCCGCTGCATAAACCATTTCGGCGATATCCGAAGCCTCCATGAGCCGGTGCGGATCAATGCCCGAACCACTCCACGAATCGGTATACGCAGCCCCGGGTAATACATGGGTGACCTTAATACCGTAAGGCTTCATTTCCTCACGCAGGTTCTTACTGAACCCGTACAGGGCGTATTTGCTGATGCCATAGGCGCCGCCGTTCGGATAGGCGTTCAACGAGGCGATGGAGCACATGTTGAATATATGGCCGCTCCGGGCTTCCATCATCGCGGGCAGCAGGAGCCGGCTGAGGTGATAGGCGCTGTATACATTCACCAACATCAGGCTTTCCAGGTTACCATCATCTTCTCCATAAGCGCTTCCCGGTAAATAGATACCGGCATTGTTCACGAGGATGTCTGTTTTACCGGCCTTGCCGCTTACCCATTCCGCAAAGGCCATCAGGTCTGTTTTATCCGACACATCACAGGTCTTTGTATACACCTGCGCATGGGGATACCGCTGTCGCAATTCCTCCGCGGTTGCTTCCAGTTCATGTTTGGTACGGGCGCAAAGAAAAAGCTGATGCGCCTTTCCATCCGCCGCGAAGCGCCCGGCAATGGCTTTGCCCAGTCCCTTTGACGCACCGGTAATTACAATATTCATCGGCTTTGCTGAATTGGTTATCTTGCAATGATAAGTAAAGTTACCATCACACCCGCCCCCATGCCATCATACAAGCATCTTTTTTTTGATCTCGATCACACGCTCTGGGATTTCGACGCCAACGCCCGGGAATCGCTGCTGGAGCTATACGCCCATTTCGACCTGGAAGATCGGATCAACACCCCCTTCGAAGCATTTTACCCCAGTTACCTGCACCATAATGAAGTACTGTGGGACCGCTACCACAAGGGTCTTATCAGTTCTGAAGAATTGAAATGGAAACGCATGTGGCGCACCATGCTCGACTTTAAGGTTGCCGACGAACCCCTGGCGCGGGAACTGAGCGCTAAATTCCTGGAGATACTGCCCACCCAGAAAAGACTCTTCCCCTATACCCTGGAAATACTCCATTACCTCAAAGGCAAGCGATACGAATTACACCTCATCACCAATGGTTTTGAGAAAACACAATGGAGCAAGATCAGCAACAGCGGGCTCGATGGCTTTTTCACGCACGTGATCACTTCGGAGGGCAGTAACAGCCTGAAGCCCAAAAAAGAAATATTCGATTTCGCGATGAACAAGGCCGGTGCCTCACTGCCCGAGAGCATCATGATCGGCGATAACCTGGAGGCCGATATCCAGGGCGCCATGAATGCCGGGATGGATTCGGTATTCGTGAACCATATCAATGCCACGACCGAGCTGAAACCCACCTACACGGTTACCCACCTGAAAGAACTGGAAGACATTTTCTGACCGGGCATAAAAAAGCCCCGCTCGGGTGGAACGGGGCGCTGAACATTCTTGTGAATTACATTTTAGCTGTTGACTTTTCCTTGTCTTTGCAGCAGGATTTCTTTGCTTTTGCTTCTTTAGAGCAGCAGGTTTTTCCTTTGGCGCATTTTTTCTTTTTTCCTTTGTCGGCCATAGCCACACCGGTAACAAAGAGGAAAGCAGTCGCTAATAAAAGTACTTTTTTCATGAGCTCGTTTTTTTTTTGATTAATCCCTGTAAAAATAATACAGAACGGGCAGAGCGCCAAGCCGTATTTATTAAAGAACAATTAAAGCGTGGCGATCACGGTAACACCACCCTGGACCGCCTGGTTCAGTTGCACATTCACTTTAGTACCAACAGGTAAGAGCAGATCGACCCGGCTGCCAAACTTGATGAATCCCATCTCTTCGGTTTGATTCACCTTTTGCCCCACTTGTAAATAATTGACGATGCGCTTGGCCAGCGCTCCGGCGATCTGCTTAACCAATACCTCCGTATTTCCGTTGCGGATCACAACAGAATGCCGTTCATTTTCGGTGGAGGATTTGGGATGCCAGGCCACGAGGTACTTGCCCTTATGATATTGGTTGTACACCACTTCGCCGCTTAACGGATTCCGGTTCACATGCACATTGGCCGGGCTCATAAAAATAGAAACCTGGAGGCGTTTGCCTTTAAAATACTCCTCGTCGGTCGTTTCTTCGATCACCACCACCTTGCCATCGGCCGGAGCGATGACCGCGTTTTCGCTGATGGTGAGTTTGCGGTTGGGTATTCTGAAAAACGAGATGAGGAACAACAAGAGGCCCAGGGTAAGTACAAAAACAATGTTGCAGAGCCACATCAGCGAAGCGCTGAAAAAATAGTACATGCACAGGTTGATGGCCCCGAAGATGAGCATGCCGATACCGATGCTTTTATATCCTTCCCGGTGTATAGTCATTCTGTTGGTTTGAGGCGCAAAGATAGGAAGTTCTGCCTGTCGGCAGACAGGTTACAAGTTGCGGGTTACGGGTTTGGATTGGGTTATTAGCCCAGGAAGAAATATACATATACCCAAACAGCCGGAACAGCAAATAAGAGTGAATCGAAGCGATCAAGAAAACCGCCGTGGCCCGGCATGAAACTGCCGCTGTCTTTTACCTCAGCCATGCGTTTCAGTTTGCTTTCGAACAGATCGCCGATGGTGCCGAAGATGGCGCAGAGAGCGGGAATGATGAACCACTGCGACGAGCGGATATTGATTCCGGTGGCGGCGGAAACAACCAGTGGGTATAAGAACCCAATGACGATCACACATAGCACCACGCCGCCGATCGTACCCTCCCATGTTTTCTTGGGAGAGATTTTGGAGAGCGGTGTTCGGCCAATGAAAGAACCTACGAGGTAGGCCATGGTATCATTGACCCAGATGGAAAAAATGATTCCAATGGGAATTATCCTGTCAAAAATTGTTGAGGTCGGAATATTGACATTCTGAATAACGGTAACTTCCCGGGCCCAGTCCAGCATCATCAAAACCGGAAGAGTGATGTATATTACTCCACCCAAGCAATAAGGCAAGTATTTACTACCGTAAATCTTCTTCAGCAATTTTACAAACTCATACCAGCATCCAAAATGGATCACCGTAAACAAAACCACAAAGCTCCAGAAATTCCAGAGCAGCCCCGCCAGCATCACCGCTACAAAAAGCAGTGCAGTAAGAGCCCTTGTTTTGAATGTCTGGAAATTGAATGGCACGATTAACCGGGATTATGGGTGTTTAATTCCTGCTGGATGCCGCTGTGCTCGTACAGGTCCTGTTCCTCGAAAGCGATCTGCTTCCGGTTCTTTGCCGATACCCGTTCAAACAGCCAGAAGAAAGCGATGGTAACGGCCAGGGCAATCAATGCGCCCCACCAGGGAACCGGGGGATCCAGTTTATCCACTTCCACTTTGCTGGCATGCCGCGATATCCAGAACATCTGGATCACGGCCACGGTATTGTTGAGAAAATGAGCCACCACATTCACCCAGATGTTCTTGCTGCGCTGGTACATCAGGCCCAATACAAAGCCCAGGATGAACCTGCTCAAAAACAGGTAAACCGACATGTGGATTAGGCTGAATACGATCGAGGTAAACACAATAGCCAGCAGGGGTTTTTTCCACCAGCGCTCCAGCAGTTCCTGCATCGCCCCGCGGAAAAAAATCTCTTCGAACAAGGCCGGGAAAAAAGCCATCACCACGATGGCCAGGAAGAACTCGCCCCAGCTTTTGAGATTGCTCAATGCCATCGCCTGTTGGGTATAGGCGTCTTCGAGCAGTTTCGCCTGCTTATCAAAGGAAGGAAATTGCGCTACGATCGTCTTACTCAGGTCGGCCAGCGGACCTGCCAGGATATTAGCCAGGAAGATGAGAAAGAACCCGAGAATGATCTGCCGTACATTGATGTGGCGGTTGAAGCCGAGCCAGAACAAATTCTTTCCATGACAGATCCATAAGTACAACAGCGAAGGCACCAGCATCAGGAAAAGGGTACCCAATACCTGGCTCAACCGGGCAGCGGTTACATGAGCGGGGTTCATGAGCGCTTTTACCAGTTCGTCGGCCATTTTGTCGATGGGTGTACCTGCGGGTATCAACGGAAAGGCGATCACCATCTGCACCAACCCCGCCAGCACGAAGCCTACGCCAAGAAATACCAGCAGGATCGCGGCCTGGCTGGCGCCGTTCATTCCCTTAACACTTCTGTACTGCATAGGCCGATTAGTTGTAAATTTGCCCCGCAATATACAATCTGCCGAAGGTTTAAACAATTAAATGCCATCCATAGGTAACATACAACTTCCTGATTTCCCGCTTTTACTTGCGCCCATGGAAGACGTAAGCGATCCCCCGTTCCGGGCCGTTTGCAAAGACCACGGGGCCGACTTGATGTACACCGAGTTCATAAGCAGCGAGGGCCTGATCCGGGATGCCATCAAAAGCCGGAAAAAACTGGATGTTTACGACTACGAAAAACCCATCGGCATCCAGATCTTCGGCGGCGACGAAGAGAGCCTGGCCCTGGCAGCTAAAATCGTTGATGTTACCAACCCCGACCTGCTCGATATCAACTTCGGATGCCCGGTAAAAAAAGTGGCCATGAAAGGGGCCGGCGCCGGTGTATTGAAAGATATCGACCTTATGGTTCGGCTCACCAGCGCTGTGGTAAAATCAACCTCCCTTCCGGTCACCGTAAAAACAAGACTTGGCTGGGATGAAAACAACAAGAATATCGAAGAAGTAGCCGAGCGTTTACAGGATGTGGGCATTAAGGCCCTGGCCATACACGGGCGCACCCGCATGCAGATGTATAAGGGAGAGGCCAACTGGGAACTCATCGGCAAAGTGAAGAACAATCCCCGCATCAACATACCCATCTTCGGCAACGGGGATATCGACAGCCCGGAAAAAGCAAGGGAATACAAAAACAAATACGGGGTCGACGGCATCATGATCGGGCGGGCCGCCATTGGCTATCCCTGGATCTTCAACGAGATCAAGCATTTCCTGCAAACGGGAGAGCATCTTCCCGCGCCCTCCATCGAAGACCGGGTGGCGGTTTGCAAAAAACACCTGCACAAGTCCTTCGAATGGAAGGGCCCCAAGGTGGGTATCTTCGAAATGCGCCGGCATTATACCAATTACCTGAAAGGAATGCCCGGTATCAAAGATTATCGCCTTAAACTGGTAACACTCGAAACCGTGGAAGAGATCGACGCGGTGCTCGACGAGATCGCCGTGAAATATGCCGGGTTCACATTCAGTAAAACACCCATCGAGCTGATCAACTACCACGAAAAATGCCCGGTAGAATAAGTACCCGCTGATCGTCATATATAACACACTCTCGCTTAGCAAACCATTTTTTTCTTAACAGTATTTTCATCTGTTTCACCGGGAACTTCGCTCATCCTTTTCTATTTTTAATATCCACTCCTTATTCCTGCATTGCGCAGGTTTTTCTGCGATCCCTGTACATAGGACCCTTATTGATCACCTCAAAACCAATCTATGGTAACAGTCATCATTCCCGCGCTCAATGAAGAAAAAACGATCGCCCAGGTCATACGGATCGTGAAACGGTCATCCAGCACCAGTGAGATCATCGTGATCGACGACAAATCGACCGACAACACCGTGCAGGAGGCCATCCGGGAGCATGTGCGGGTGTTCACCAGTTCAAAACGCGGTAAGGGCACATCCATGATGGAAGGCATCATGCTGGCATCGCACGATATCATCGCCTTTGTCGACGCGGATATCACCACCTACCCGGATGATGTTATCGACCGGTTGACCAGGCCCATCATTAACCAGGAGGCCGATTTTGTAAAATCATATTTCGACCGGCAGGCAGGCCGTGTTACCGAACTGGTGGCCAAACCCCTGCTCAAATTCCTCTTTCCGTCGATCAGTCATTTCCGGCAACCGCTCAGCGGCATGATCGCCGGTAAGAAAGCTATGTTTGAAAAACTGATGATCGATGAAGACTATGGTGTTGATATCGGTATCCTCATCGATATGCACCGGAATGGCGCACGCATCCAGGAAGTAAGCCTGGGCTATATCGAGAACCGCATGCAAACCATTCCGCAACTGGCCAAGATGAGCAGCGAGGTCACCAAGGCGATCTTACAACGCTCCGGGCAGTTGCTCGAAGGCACGATCGACCTCATCACCGGTAAAAGTTTTCAGACCAACGATCCGCAGATCGATTTCGCCCTGAAGGAAAACAAGAATCATTACCGCCAGATGGCCATTTTCGACATGGACAGAACCCTGCTGCTGGACAGCTTCATTCATACCCTTGCCCGGAAAAGAGACTTTACCGATAGCCTTTCGGCCATTTCCGCCGAAATGATCAATCCATTCCTGCGCATCAAGAAGATCGCCCGGTTGCTCCGGGGTATATCACTGGCTGACATTCTAAAAACGGCCGATGAGATACCATTGGTGGAAGACAGTTTTGAAACGATCCGGCATCTGAAACAGAAAGGATATCTCTGCGGCATCATCAGCGAAAGCTATGATGTGGTCACCAACCACATCGCCAACAAATTGGGCATGCACTTTTCGCTGGCCAATGAACTTATTTTTTCCAAAAGCAGGGCCACAGGTGAAGTGATCATTCCGTCTTTCTTCTTACCGGCCAGGCGCACCCTGTGCAACCATGATTATTGTAAGTCGCATGCCGTGGAGGAACTGTGCCGGCGGTTTGAGATCGACATCAAGAATACCATCGCGGTCGGTAACGGCCGCAACGATATCTGCATGATACGGAATGCCGGCATCGGTGTTTCATTCTGTACCGAGAATAAGGTATTGGGAAAGATATCCGATTACAATATCCAGGTTCCGGAGTTCAGGGAACTTACCGAACTGACCGGTTAACCGGCGATAGTGCCGAGTGCTTCTGTATAGACACGGCCGCGTTGTTCGGCGAAATAATCCGCTCCCAGCATGATGGCAGCCTGGATCGCCAGGGTAAGTCCGAATCCATACCAGAACGCCCTTGCGGGGTTGGAACGGAAGAGAAGAACGAGCGCCACGCCGATAACGATGAATGCGATCTCGATCCAGCGATAGCGAATGAAGTTCTTCATCACCTTTTCCATCCTCGGCAATTCGGTTTGCCGTGCGTACTGCGCCGGTTCGATACCGAGGTTGTAGGCGACATCCTTCATTTGTTTGCCCGACCGGGCATATACGGTAAACCCAACTGTACACTGGATGATGCCGATGGCCAGCAGGGGGATCGCTGCGCCTTTGTAAAAAGAGGGATTGGATTTGATGAAAATAAGAAAGATGATGGCCAGCATGATGGCGGCGATGCCGAATATCAGGAAGAGCAGGCTCTCCTGCTTTTCGGCAACAAAGTATTTGTAAACGAAGTTGAGGTCGCGTTGTTCGAACATACGATCGGTTTATGGGTTTAGCGCATCGGTGATCTCTTTTCCGAGCGGCTCCACGGATGAGCCGAAATAATTAACCAGTTTCCCGTTCTCATCCACCAGGTATTTGCAGAAATTCCAGGAAGGCTGCTGCTTGTTCCATCCATTCTTTACCGGATCGGTGAGCCACTGGAATACCGGGTTCTGCCCTTCTTTGCGGATCACGACGCTTTTCTGCATCAGCGGAAAGCTTACCCCGAAATTGATCCGGCAGAATTCGGCGATATCGTTGTTGTTCCCTTTTTCCTGTTCTTTAAAATCATTGGCCGGGAAGCCGATCACGACCAGTTTGTCTTTATACCGCTCACTGAGTTTCTGCAGGTCGTCGTATTGCCCGGTATAGCCGCAGTCGGAAGCCGTATTCACCAATAGAACTTTCCTGCCTTTCAGCGAAGCGAAGTCGAACGGTGTTCCATTGATCAGGGTATCTTTCAGCGAATAAAAAGAGACAGGAGGAGCAACATCTGTTGACCCGAGTTTCTTCGTGCCCACTCCTTTTTTGTTCGACCACCACATGAACAGGGGGTAAACAGCTTTCAGTATTTTTTGCCGTCCGGTCATATTTTCTGTGTTACGGTTTACCCAGGCAACGTATCCCCAGGCAGCGACGAATAATAACGTTACGATGGCTAAAACTATTTTTAATCCGCGGTATTTCCTTCGGCTGCCCATTACCGGATCACCCATTTGAATAATTTCAGTTTTCCTTTGAAGGGCGGGTATTTGATCGCCGGGTCGAACCAGGTAGGCGTTTTCATTACGGCCTTCTTATGGCTGAATGTTTCGAACGAGTACCTGCCATGGTAATGCCCTGTTCCGCTGAAGCCTCTTCCGCCGAAAGGCAGGTGATGATTGGTAAGATGCCAGCTGGCATTGTTTACGCACCCCCCGCCAAAAGCCACCTCTTCGAGCCATTTCTTTTCGGTGCGGCGGTTCGAAGTAAAGACATAAAACGCCAATGGGTTCTTATGTTTCGCGATAACCGCCAGCGCTTCTTCACTCGTTTGAAACGGGATCAGGGGCAGCACGGGACCGAATATCTCATCCTGCATCACGGGTGCATCCAGCGGTACGTTATCCAGTATCGTTGGTTCGATGAACAATCGCTGTTTATCAATTCTCCCCCCATGCACAATGGTTCCCTGGTCCAGGTAAGCGATAAGCCGGCTGAATTGTTTTTCGTTGATGATCTTGCCGTAATTATAACTTTCTTCCGGTTGCTCTCCATAAAATCTGCCAATGGCTTCTTTGAGCGCCGCCACCAGTTTCTCTTTGATGCCGGCATGCACAAGTACATAATCCGGGGCCACGCACATCTGCCCGGCATTGCTGAACTTGGTTTGCACGATGCGGCGGGCAGCTACTTTGATATGCGCATCGCTTTCCACCACGCAGGGGCTTTTACCACCCAGTTCCAGGGTTACGGGCACCAACCGTTCGGCGGCCATCCTGTAAATGATCTTACCCACGGCGGTACTGCCTGTATAAAAAACATGATCGAAGCTGAAATGGTTCATCATCGCCGGGATCTCGGTCGCCCCATCGCCATCCTGGAAAAAAATATACTCCTTATCAAAATTCTCCTCCATCATTTGCCGGATGACCGAGGCCGTAGCCGGGGCAAACTCCGAACCCTTGATCACTGCACAATTTCCGGCCGCGATGGCGCCCACCAGCGGCGTCAGCAACAGCATGAGGGGGTAATTCCAGGGGCCGATGATCAGCACTACGCCCAGCGGCTCTTTCATCACCCGGCTGGAGGAAGGAATATTCAGCAGGTTGGTGGGTACCAGTTCCGGCTGCATCCAGCGTTTCAGGTTTTTAATGGCATTGCTCAATTCTGCCTGTAAAAAGCCCGTTTCGGTTACCCAGCATTCTTCCGGACTTTTCTTGAGATCGGCATACAAAGCTTCGTGTAAGGGTTCTTCAAATTTCCGGACAGCGTTTTTCAGTTTAATCAACTGTTCCCGGCGAAAGGCGTACGAACGGGTCTTTCCGCTTTCGAAAAACTGCCGCATTCGCTCCAATTGTTCCATTCCGCATAAATTTGCTGAAAGGTAGCAATTCCACCTGTATGACCGACGAACAATATATGCAGCAGGCGCTGAAGGAAGCGCAGAAAGCCTTCGACAAAGACGAAGTGCCTGTGGGCGCTCTGATCGTGCTGAACAACCAGGTGATCGCCCGGGCCCACAACCAGGTAGAGATGCTGAACGACAGTACGGCGCATGCCGAAGTGCTGGCCCTTACATCCGCCTATGGATTCCTGGGAAGCAAATACCTGCCCGACGCCACCCTCTATGTAACACTGGAGCCCTGCCTGATGTGCAGCGGCGCTTTATTCTGGAGTAAGATCGGGCGGATCGTGTACGGCGCTCCGGATGAGAAGAACGGCTACCGCAGATCCTGCGGGCACAACAATCCCTTTCACCCCAAAACGGAACTTACCGGCGGGGTATTGGAAGCCGACTGCGCCCGGCTGATGAAGGATTTCTTCAAACGCAAACGCTAGGTTTCGAGATCAGAAAGAAATAATACCGCCAAGCGCACAATCAGGCTTCGCATCGTAGATTTGTGATCCCGACAGAAACATCATCTAACATTCAAAATTCTAACTATGGCATTTACACTTCCGGCTCTTCCTTACGCTTTCGACGCTTTAGAGCCACATATCGACACAAAGACAATGCAGATCCATCATGGCAAGCACCACCAGGCTTATGTAGATAACCTGAACAAAGCGATTGCCGGTACCGAGCATGAAAGTAAAACGCTGGAGCAACTGGTTGCAGCCGCGGGCAGTATCAGTCCGGCCGTACGCAACAACGGCGGCGGCCACTGGAACCACAGTTTCTTCTGGGAAAGCCTGGCGCCGAATGCGGGTGGAGCGCCTACTGGAAAACTGGCCGATGCCATCAATGCGGCTTTTGGTTCATTCGACGCTTTCAAAGAAAAGTTCAACAATGCCGGCATGACCCGCTTCGGCAGCGGCTGGGCCTGGCTGATCGTCAAAGACGGAAAACTGGAAGTAAGTTCTACTCCTAACCAGGATAACCCCCTGATGGATGTAGCCGATGTAAAAGGAACACCACTGCTGGGCTGCGACGTATGGGAGCACGCTTATTACCTGCATTACCAGAACCGCCGTGCCGATTACCTGGCCGCTTTCTGGAACCTGGTGAACTGGAATAAAGTGGCTGAGCGCTTTTAAGGAAACATCAAAACCTGATCATAGAACTGCGGCAGTAACCTGTCGCAGTTTTTTTATGGTACCGGGTCGTACCCATGTCCGCCCCAGGGATGACAACGGCTGATGCGTTTGATGGCAAGCCATAAGCCCTTCAGCGGGCCGTATTTTTTCAAGGCTTCAACAGCATAGTGCGAACAAGTAGGCGTATACCGGCATTTTTGCCCGAGCCAGGGCGAGATGATCCACTGGTAGAGTTTGATCAGGAGTATGAAGGGAAGGCTAAGTAGTTGCCAGATGGTTTTCATGGGCGATTTTGATGAGGCGTTTGATCACCTTGGTTGTTTTCCCGAAGAGAAAGGGATAAGCGGGCAATTCGTTTCCTACGTAAATAAAAAAAACAGACAGGTATTTCCCGTTCTCCTGCAGGCTCAGCTGCAACTCATTTTTCTGCAGGCGCCAGGCCTCGCGGGTCAATCGCTTGATGCGGTTGCGGTCGACCGCTTTTTTAAACTGTTTACTGCTTACGGTAAACCCAACCTGTAAGTGAGCCGGCGCCGTTGCGGTCAGCTTCCAGATAACCCGGAACGGAAATACGGAAAACGAATCCCCTTCCCGGAACAATTGTTCAATGGCTTTGCGGCTTTTGAGTTTTTCCTCCCGCCCGAACCGGTATCGTTGTGTGGCTGACAAGCAGTCAAAATTAAAAAAGTCCCGCCAAGGCGGGACTGGTAATATCATAATCGGGTTCCTTACAGAACCTGTTGCTTATTTCTTGGAGCCGTGTTCGCTGGAAACGGTCAGTTTATGACGTCCTTTCTTCCGGCGGCTGGCCAATACTTTGCGGCCATTGGCGGTTTGCATACGCTTACGGAATCCGTGAACAGATTTACGACGGCGTTTGTGGGGCTGGTAGGTTCTTTTTTTACCTGGCATTTTTTTACGTTTTTCCTTTTACAAAATATTTTCCTGAACTCTTGTTACACAGGCGGGGCACCATCCCTGCCGTTTGTGAAAGGACGGCAAAGGTAAGGGAAAACAGGCTATTGCGGGCAGGAATCTGAAGCTTTTTCCCTGTCAGAGCGCCAAATGGGCCGATTTTACCGGTTGGCCGTAAAATATGGCGGCATGATTATCAAAATCTTCGGTTGAATCGGTGGTAAAAAAGCGTATCTGGCCATTTTTGCTGCAGTTTGCATCAATTCCGGAATGCCGGTTGAGGTAGTCGGCAAGGCTATCCGCTACAATGGCTCCCTGCGACAGGATGGTCATACCCGCAGGGGAAGCTTTTTTTATTTTCTCCAGCAGCAGCGGGTAATGGGTACAGGCGAGCAGCAGGGTGTCGATCTCTCCCGATTTTCCCAGCAGGTTATGGATATTTTTTTCGATAAAGTAATCGGCGCCGGGTGAGTTGTACTCGTTGTTTTCTACCAGGGGCACCCACATCGGGCAGGCTTCCTGGTAAACCTGTATCCCCGGGAAAAACTTATGTATCTCGATCGGGTAGGATTCCGAGATCACTGTACCATGGGTAGCCAGGATACCTACATGGCCTGTTTTGCTGAAGCGGCCGATGATTTCGGTGGTGGGGCGGATAACCCCCAGCACCCGTTTATGCGGATCGATCGCAGGCAGGTCGTGCTGCTGGATGGTACGCAGCGCCTTGGCCGAAGCCGTATTACAAGCCAGCACCACCAGGTTACAGCCCTGGGAAAAAAGCCATTTTACGGATTGCAGGGTATATTCATATACCGTTTCGAAGCTGCGGGGTCCGTAAGGAGACCTGGCATTGTCGCCCAGGTAGATATAATCGTATTGGGGAAGTTTGGCCGTGATCTCCTTCAATACCGTTAATCCGCCGTAGCCGCTGTCGAAAACGCCGATGGGTTGTTGCTTCATCTTTCAAAAATAACAAAGCCCCCCGAAGTTGGGAGGCTTTGCCGTAATTCAATATTTTTTTAGTTCCGGGCTCCGGCGGGTTTTGCGGCCGGGGCGGGGTCTTTGATACCCAGCTTGGCTTTTACCGCGGGCAGGAGATCATCTCCGGGAGGAGCCACCAGCATGGCGTTGCTCGACTCATCAAATACATAGGTGTATCCTTTTTCTTTCGCTACAGTTTTGATGGCATCCAGCGCTTTCTCACGAACAGGCCCGATCTTTTCCTGGGCATAGCGTTGCGCTTTTTCCTGCGCTTCCTGGTCGTAGTTCTGCAAACGGATATAGAGTTTCACCAGTTCTTCGCGGCGAATCTGCTTCATTGTCTCGGAAAGTTTGGAAGAATCCGCATTGAAATCATTTGTCTTTTTCTCGGCATCGGCCTGAAGGGTCTGGTACATCTGCTGCAACGTAGATTGAAACTCTTTCAGCATGGAATCCACCTTTGCGGTTTCGGGCATCATACCCATCAGTTCATCGGTATTGATATAACCGATCTTGGTTTGTGCAGAGGCGGTCAGTACACCCAACAGCATCACAACTGCTACGATTAACTTTTTCATTGTTGATTTACTATTTATTGGTTTGTTTTAAGTCTGTTTCCGGACCCGGATCGCTGCACGGACCGTAAACTATTTATTTAACGCCCAGGTTCCGCAACACATCGAGGCTGCGGTCCAGTTTGGGGTCGGCAAAGATAACGGTAATTCCCTCACTTTTGTCGAGTATAAAATCATATTGACGTTCGAGGGCCAGTTTCTGAACGGCATTGTAAACACGGTCCTGTATGGGTTTTATGAGCTCCTGCCTTTTCTTGAAAAGATCGCCTTCGAAACCGAAGCGTTTTTTCTGCAGGTCCCGCAGTTCTTTCTCCTTGTTATACAGTTCGTCTTCGCGTTTCTTTTTCAGCACATCGCTCAGCATCACCTGTTCGGCCTCATAATCCTTGTACATTTTATCAACCAGGGCCTGTTTCTGATCGATTTCCTGCTGCCATTGTTCACTGAACGCATCGAGGGCTTTCTGGGCTTCTTTGTATTCGGGCAGTTTTTCCAATATGAACTTTGAGTCGATCACAGCATAGCGCTGGGCCTGGGCGCTGAAAGCGGTAAGTACCACACAGCAGGCGATGAATACAATCTTTTTCATTGTTGGATGTTTTGATGGTATTATTCAGGTTCCTGTCCTAACATAAAGGTGAATTTGGCCGCCCCTTTGAACCCGCTGTTCTGGTTGTACCGGTCGAACCCGATGCCGTAATCGAAGCCCAGTAATCCGAACATGGGCAGGAAGAACCGCAGGCCGAGGCCGGCGGAACGGCGCAGTTTAAAGGGATTGTAATCCTTGAAATTATACCAGCCATTGGCCGATTCGAAGAAAGCAAGGCCATAGATGGTGCTGGCGGCGCTGGTGCTGAACGGATAGCGCAGTTCAACCGTGTACTTATTGAAGATGGTAAAGAACTGCGAAGGCGTGATGCCATCGGGGTTAACCCTCGGATCCGATTTATCATATACCGGGTAGCCGCGGTGTGCGATGATATCGTAGCCCAGTAAAGCGAAGTTATTGCTCAGACCGGCGTCGCCCAGTTGGAACCGTTCAAACGGCGAGATGGGAAGGTCTTTGTTATAGCGCCCGATGAATCCGTATTTGGCCGCCACTTTCAGCACGAATTGTTTGTTCTTCTCTTCGCCGCGGGGCAGGCCGATGGGCACATACCATTCCGCGTTCAGACGCCATTTGTGAAATTCCGGAAGCCGGTAACTGTTGTCTGTTACATCGGTAATTCCCAGCAGGGAATAAGGCAGGGTAAACTGGCCGCTCAGCATGAAGTTGGAACCGGTGGTCGGGAAGATCGGGTTCGGGCCCGCTGAGTTGCGCAGGAGGGATATCCGCAAGCTGATATTGGTAGAGGTACCGTTGCTGATACCCTGGAAGATATTCGAATAGTTGCGCAGTTTATACCGGCGCACATCCAAGGAATAGATCAGGTTGAAATAGTCATCCGGCCACTTTAACTGCTTACCCAGCGAAATACTGAAACTGCTTGTTTTGATATACGATGTATCGCCACAGGATTTGCAATAGCTTCCGTATTGATCGTAGGCATTGGCGTATTTCGTATTGGAATACGCGACGGTGAATGAATTTCTTTTCTTACCGCCAAGCCAGGGTTCGGTGAACGAGAAGTTGTACGAACGGAAGGCCTTGCCGTTCGACTGGATACGGGCGGTGAGTTTCTGGCCATCGCCGGAAGGCAACGGATCCCAGGTAGAACGCTTCGTGATATTTTTAAGAGAGAAGTTGTTGAAGGAAACACCCAGCGTACCGGTAAGACCGATACCGCCGCCAAAGCCCGCAGACAATTCAAGCTGGTCGCCTGATTTTTCTTCGATGCCCCAGTTGATGTCTACTGTACCGTTCTCGGCATTGGGCACCACATTCGGGTTGATCTTTTCCGCGTCGATGAAGCCGAGCTGGCCCAATTCGCGTTGGGTACGGATGATATCGGAGCGACTGAACTTTTCGCCGGGGATGGTACGCAGTTCGCGGCGGATCACATAATCCTTGGTTTTTTTATTGCCCGAGATGGTGATATTGCCATATACGGCCTGCGGCCCTTCGGTCATGCGTATCTCAAAATCGATGGTATCATTGTACACGGCGGTTTCAACCGGGTCGACACGGAAGAACAGGTAACCGTCGTCCATGTACAGGCTCCCGATATCGCCTCCTTCCGGAGTCAGTTGCTTACCCAGGCGCTTGTTCAGCAGTTCGAGGTTGTACACATCGCCTTTCTTGATTCCCAGCAGTACATTCAGAATGGAATCGCTGTACTTGGTATTGCCACGCCAGGCGATGTTTCCGAAATAATATTTCCTTCCTTCTTCCACCTGGATGAAAAGGTTGAGGTTGTTACGGCGATCCGTAATCGGTGTGTCGTGAACGATCAGGGCGTCGCGGAAGCCTTTGGAATTATAGTAATCGAGTACCCGTTCCTTGTCGGACTCGTACTTTGTTTCATTGAATTTGGAACCGGCAAAGCCGCGGATACGGAAGAATGGATCTATGTAATCTCTTGTTTTCAGCGGTGCCAGGAAATCCATACTGCCCACATATTCTTTGAAGCTGGTGCGGCGGTTGCTGGTATCGCCATAGGGATTTTTGATCACGACCGGGAACAGGGTGATACGGTTCATCTCCTTGGTATCCTTCATCTGCTTTTTCAGCTTCTGTTCCGGGATGCTGTTATTGCCGCTGAAATTGATCGAGTTTACCTTTACCTTTTTTCCTTTGTTGATGATGAACGTAAGCGCTATCGCGTTGCTGGCATAGGTAACGGCTTCTTCCTTCATCTGGATATCTACATTGCGGTATCCCTTGCCGTAATAGAATTTACGGATGGCTTCCACGGCGCTGAGTTTCATCTCCTCGGTAACTACCCGTTCCTTCACCAGCGCCACCTTGGGTTCCAGGTCATCCTTCTCGCCTTTCTTGATACCCACGAATTTAAAATCGGCCAGGCGGGGCCTTTCGGTGATCACCATTTCAATATAAAGATCCCGTCCTTCGAGGCGGGTAAAGAAAATCTGTACGTTCGAGATCAGGTTCTGGCGCCAGAGTTTGGAGATGGCTTTCCCGAAAACATCCGTCCCGGGAATCTGTACCTTATCCCCTACGGCCAGCCCGGAAATAGAGATGATCAGGTTGGGATCAAAGGCTTTTGTTCCGGTAACGTTGATACCGGCAATGTTGTATTCCTTCGGTGTGCGTGAATTGAAAATATTCTGAAGTTCGGGATTAACCGATACAGGGATGGTGTCGGTATTTTGAGCCTGCAGCGAGTGACCGCCAAACAGAAAGGTAGCAATAAGAAAAAATCCTTTGTAGATCCGCTGCATCAATTGGTTTTTAACGGGGGGCAAATTAAGCCCATTAATCAAAACTATTTGTTAACCTCATCCTAAATCATTCCACCTCGAATATGTCGCAACTGCTTGTTTTAGAGGGCGTAAAGACCTCTCAACCCGCAGCTTCTTCGTTCTTAATCTGTTGGCCTGTTTTACCAAAACGACGCTCTCTTCCCTGGTAATCGAGAATGGCTTCGTAGAGGTTCTCTTTCCGGAAATCGGGCCAGAGCGTATTGGTAAAATAGAGCTCGGAATAGGCCAGTTGGTAGAGCAGGAAATTACTGATCCGGTGTTCACCACTGGTACGGATCATCAGTTCCGGATCGGGAAAATCTTTGGTAGCCAGGTAGGTCCTGATCAGATCCTGGTTGATTGATCCGGGGTCGAGGGCGCCCGATTTTACATCGGAAGCGATCTGCCGGATGGCTGTTTCCAATTCCCACCGGCTGCTGTAACTGAGCGCCATGATCAGGTTGAGGCCGGTATTGCCGCTGGTTTCGAGTAAGGCCTGGTTCAGTTCGGCCCGGGCCTCATCCGGCAGCATGCTCACATCACCGATCACGTGGAGCCGGATATTGTTCTTATTCAGGGTGGGCACTTCTTTATGGATCGTATCCACAAGCAAGGCCATCAGGCCGGTTACTTCGTACTCCGGGCGATCCCAGTTCTCGGTACTGAACGCGTACAAGGTCATGTACTTAATACCCAATTCGGCGGCTCCCTCCACGACATTACGCACACTCTCCACGCCATGTAAATGGCCGAAAAGGCGATCTTCGCCTTTCTCATTGGCCCAACGTCCATTACCATCCATGATGATGGCGATGTGACTGGGCAGTCGCTGCATGTCGATCTTATCCTTCAAACTCATACGTAGCTGAAAATGAGTAATCACGCACTGGGCGTGGTTTGGGCGGGCAAAAGTAACAAATTTTGGCTGGTAATCTGCTTTTTGGAGGCAAATCTTAGTGTTTGACCAGTCGCCCGTTGAGCCATTCTCCGTTAAGCAGCATCCGGTACAGGTAAATACCGGCCGGGGCCTTGCTGATATCGAACTGGCTTACGTTTTTAAAGCGTGCAATGAGCGCACCCTGGGTGTTGGTAACGCAGATCTCGGTGGCCGACTGGGGAATGCCATCCTGGCGGCAAAAATAAACCCCGGTTGAGGGATTGGGATATACCATCGCAGCGGGAGTTGACCCACCCGGGAGGGGCGCCCCGCTGGCGCAAGCCTGCTTCGCTTTCTGGTAAGCGGCATCATCGCCTATCCGCCTGGAAACCGAGCAGCCGCTTCCATTCGTAAGCGTTACCACGGCATTGGGTGAGACATAATCGGGCAACTCAACCTGTTTACCCTGGTACGTGTAGGTACGGCCGTTGTCAACAACCTTCCATTCGAGCTGAGCAGTATTCGAAACCGCATTGAGCGTAGTAATGCAAGTTCCGTTACGGTTGGTCACCGAGATGGAAAAATCAGCTGATGAGCAGGGAACATAGGCCTGGGCATACCATTGCAGGTTACTGATGTTGGCGAAGGATAGATTGTACTGTTCCATTTTTGTAGCCCGGAGAAAGGTACCATTTGTTCCGGCGGGTACTTCGAGATAGAACAGCGATGAATCCTGGGGGGTCGCAAGACGAGGAACCAGGATCGATCCGCTCATGTCTTTTATAACAAAGGCTTTGCTGATATTCTCCGCACTGGCGTAACCGCCGGTGGCACTGTACGAATTGTTGATCGAGAAGTATACTTTCTTAACACCGGCCGGCACATAAAAATAACCGGGCAGGCTCGACAGATCGCCCCGGTAATTTTCTGTTTTACTTCCCAGGAACGGACCATTCTTGTAAAAGTTATTTCCATTCGTGGTGATAAGCAACGTCGCAGACGATTTGAAGCGGGACACGACCGATAGTTTATACGTTCCGGCGGCGGGAATGTTCATCGATAGCGTTCCCGACTTCCCGTTTTCCGTATTATCAACGGAGATATCATTCAGCACATTCAGTGCGCTGCCGGTTTCCTCCAGCGTAAAGTTGATATACCCTTTGCCGCTCATTTCAAACTGGGGAGTGTACTGAATGCTGAAGCTGCCTGCCGCAGGTGCATAGATATAAAATTCAGCCCGGCCCGGGTAATTGAACCCGTTCGTATACCCGAGCTGCACATTGATCTTCTGAAGTGGTTTCAGGTTGTTTTTGAGGAACTGTTTCTGAATGCTGTATGCTTCTTCAAAATTGTATTGATCCACCAGGGTTCCGTACCGCGACAGGTCCTGCTGGAAATAAGCCTCAATCTCATCCGCTGTAACCAGTGGCAGGGCGCCGTTCTGGTAAGCCGTTCCGTTCGTTACATTGTATTGCTGATAGAAGGCATCGGTAGCAGCGAATTTACTTACCTGGTCGAGGATCAGGAAATAACTGTTCACCAGCTGCAGTTTATTGATTTTAGCCAGGTAGATGCAGAGGGTTGCGGCTTTATCCGTCTTGTCTTTATAAGCCCGCTGATCAAAGAACCAATCGTAGTACAACACCATGTAATGCAGGTATGCCTTCAGTTCGCGGATCCTTTCCTTCACCTCCGGCGCCGCGTTACGGGTAGCCTGTACGGCTTCGTTCACCAATTGCAGGTAAAGCGGTATGCGGTATTTATTATCCCGCATAAAATTGCCGGCGGCTACCGTTTTGTCATTGCTCCACCACTGAAGCAACTTGTACACACTGCCGGAAGCTTCAGCAAACATATCGTCGCAGAATGTACGCAGGCTGTTCTCCAACGTAGTTCCATCCAGCAGGTTCTGATTGGCCGCCAACAGGAAAGGCAGCGAGCTGAATTTCGCGGGGGATGCTTCCCACACAATACCCTGCCCTTTCTTTTCACGGATACGCTGCAATGTTTCTTTCATATCCTGCAACCAGAACATGGGTGTTTCGCCGCCCCATTGCGGAATGTTCAGGTAATGGTATTCCGAGATATTCCCGTGGCGGTTGTACCAGCGGTTCATCAGACCTTTCGCACTGCTTTCGCTCTGGAAAGCGGTCGGAATTACCTGTACATCCAGTTTATTACTGATGGAAATTGATGGCGAAGGAATGTTGGCATGACTCGAGTATGCATATACCTGGAACTGCCTGTCGGGATATTGTGTGCTGATCTTATTCAGTGTAAAGTCAGCCAGCCGGAAACTCTGATCACTTTCTTTCGGATAACCCGAAACGCCGCAGGAACTGTTATCGGTTGAGTTGCCCCAGAGCGAACCATCGGGTACTTCGACGCCGATAAGGCCATTGGTATAATTGAAATTGCGGTATTGATTCGCATACAGGGTTGTGTTGCTGAAGATGGCGTTCCGGTACTGCGTGAATTTCTGCTCGATGCCTGTGGCCCACAATTGCATGGCGGCCTGGTTATTTACATCAGGAACAGACCGGTTCGATGCCGACCTGGATCCATCGTAACACGCAACATAACAAGGATTGCTTTGCAGGGTTGCCAGGTAGGCCGGCGTCATCACATCCGAACGATGCCCGGCAAAGCGGTAAGCGCCCGCCATCCCGTTCCTGCGTTGGTACAAGGCCCAGTTATGGCCATTGTCGCCAAAGTAATTATCCCAGTTGTAAACTGTACTGTTGTCCATGATCCAGCGGTTGTGTCCGCCGCTGATGAACCAGCTTTTGTATTTATAGGCTGATGTATATATGGTATCGGTTTTCCGGTAGGCGCTGCTCAGGGCCGGAATTCTTTCCCAGATCGTTCCGGGCTGGTAAAACCGGTAACCCAGGCTATGCAGGTACTGGTAGATGCCGAAGCAAAGTCCATTATCCTGCGCAGCGGTGAACCGGATAAACTGCTGTCCGTCGCTCTCTACTTTACAGGCCTGGTTGTCGGAAATAGCCGGGTCGTAAACTAAAATGATCCCGTAGGAGGGAATGGTATTATATGATTGAACGGAGAACTGGCTGTTCCGCACCGCCTTTTGCAACAGCATGGCAGCATCCTCCGCAGTTGATCTGAGCAACTGAGACGACCCCTGTGGATAGTAAACGGTCTGGGCCTGAGCATACAACATGCAAATGACCAATACCGCTGTGGTAAGGCAGCAGCGAATGAACGCCATAGTTTAATGTTTGTGCGGATTGAACTATGGTTCCATCACAGAAATACACGGATTTACGCTTTGTTCTTCTTTGGTAGGAAAATCAGATAAGAAGGGGGATTTTATCTGCGTTACTTGAGGGACTGTAAATATAGGCCATTTAATGTAAAAACAAAAGCAATAGGCCGATTTATTTTGCGCTGGGGCATTTATAGCTGCTGATATTAAGCGAAAGCCCTATCTCAGCTATAATATATTGATCCTTTTGTTTGCTCCAACCCCGCTGGCGGCCCTCAACACCTATAACATTATCAGGATCAAGCTCATACGAACGATCCTGTAACAGGGCTCCGGCCGAATTGGGTGCAAACCTGCTGGCACCAATATATGTAGTACTTACGTCGTCTAAGTAATCGGTTGTGGTAAAACGGTGAGCGATTTCGAAAGAAAGATTCAGCCGGTCGGTGATATTATATTTAATACCAACGCCCAGCGGAATGCAAACCGCGATGGTACTGTACGGTTTTCTTCCATTATAGCCGATCTGTTGTCCTTCGGTACCCAATGGCCTGAGGTACTCTTTCGTACCATTGAGGTATGCATAGGGGTCGTAGGTAAATGCGCCTACACCCAATGTTATATAAGGAGTGAATCCATAGTAGGGATCTCCCGGGATGAATTTGAAGAAATTGAAGTCGCCCTGGAGCGCTACTTCCCAGATATTGGAATTGAAGCTCAGGTTGCGTGTTTTCTGGTACTCGTTCTTACTATAGGTATCGCTGTATCCTAACTGCGCAAAATGAGCGCTGAGACGAAGACCAACATAATTACCAAATTGCTTACGGAAAAAAAGGCCAAGGGCTGGTTTGGGCCTGTTGATGGATGCCCGGGTATTGAGATCGCCGAAGTAGTGGGCGGCGCCAACCGTAATGCCGAATTCGCCTTTCTGTACATATTCATTATGCTGATCCTGGGCTTTTACAGCCATCGCAGTTATCAGGAACAGACAGAATACCCCGGTTTTGATCTTCATACTCGCAAAATAAAGAATTGTTTCGAAAAAAAGGACGAACTGGCTATTTTATACCCAAGGCTTTGTTAAGGTTCCCGCTTCTCCAAACGCATGCCGGCACTCATGATTCCGGTAAGGGGATCGTCCCGCATTTCCTGTGATATGGTAAACCGGTAGGTGCCGGCCTTTTTGAAACGACGGGGCTCTCCGTTCAGCAGTTTACGAACTTCCCAGATATCGTTCATACCGGTTCCTTCCCAGCCATTGGCGTCATCGCCAAGCTTCAGATCGACACGCTGGGTGAACAGGGAATCGCCGGGTGCACCCAGCCCAACACGTAGCCAGATATTATTATAATTATACGCATCGGTATGACGAAGCACCAGGTAAATACTGTACCGCGATACTGTATCGGAAATTACAAACTGCCCGGTTGCCTGGTAACTGCGTTTCCAGGCATTCCCCGGTATCACCGTATTTTTTTCAAAAAGGTCCACCTGCTTACAGGAGGCCAGCAGTAAACAGGTGGCAGGTATCAACAGATACAGCCGGATCATGGTATTCTTGCTCATACAATTTAAGTAAGGTTGCTGCCTGCGGGATCACTACAGCACGTTCAATACCTGTTCTTTCGCTTTTTCCAGTTCGTCTTTCATTTTCACCACGCATTTCTGTATATCGGCATCATAGGCTTTGCTTCCGGTGGTATTGATCTCCCGACCGATCTCCTGGAGAATGAACGAGAGTTTTTTCCCCTTTCCTTCATCAGACTCCTGTAATATCGACCTGAAATACTCGCAATGCTGGCGCAGGCGGATCTGCTCTTCATGAATATCGATCTTCTCCATATAATAGATCAGTTCCTGTTCCATCCGGTTATTATCGATATTTTCCTTGCCCACATGTTTTTCCAGCAACTGGTTTATTTCCTCCCGGATCCTTTTCTGGCGATTGGGTTCCAGTTTCAGGATGGCTTCTTCCTGTTCGTTGATATTGCTGATGCGCTTGACCAGGTCCTTTTCCAGTACGCCGCCCTCTTCCACCCGGTGCTGGTTCAGGTTGGTGAGCGCCGCCTGGAGTACCGCTTTGAATTCTTCATATTCATTTTCTTCCAGCACATCATTCGTGGGAGTAACCACTTCGGGTAAGCGCAGCAAAGCGCTCAGTACCGAATTCGTATCGATCTTTAATTCCTGAGCCAGGCTTTCGATCTGGTTATAATACGCTTTGATAAGATCGGTGTTGATATTAACCGGTTTGGACGTTCCATTCTGTTTGATGGTGATCACGCAATCGATGGTTCCGCGTACCAGGGTTTCCTGGAGCATGTTTCGTATCTCAAATTCATACGGGCGAAGCAAGGGGGGGAGCTTAAGCTGCAATTCAAACTGTTTCCCGTTCAGGGCCTTGATCTCCACCAGGAAGGTCTTGTCGTGAATGGTTTGTTCCGCCCTTCCGAAGCCCGTCATTGATTTAAGCATGCGTTCTGATATTTTACTGCAAGTTACAGGATAAAGTTATGAGTTCAGGGCTGGATATTCGTCAAAGGGTTTCATACCCATGATGCGCTCCGGTTTATCCAGTGCGGCGAAACCGAATTGCGCATACAAACCATGCGCATCCAGGGTTGCCAGCAGCCAGCGCCGCAATCCCTGCAACCCGGGTTCGTCCATGATCGTTTGCATCAGCCATTTACTTAACCCGCGGCCGCGGTACGTTTCAAGAATAAATACATCCGCCAGGTAAGCAAAGGTTGCCTGGTCGGTGATCACACGGGCAAAACCAACCTGGTGGTTGTGGTGGTAAACGCCAAAGCATAAGGAACCCGCTATACTCTTCTCGACCAATGCCCGGGGAATGTTGCGGGCCCAATAACTTTCATAACACAGATACCGGTGTATCAACGCTACATCCAGCTCTGCTTTATCGGTACTGATACGGAATTCTCCCTGCTGTATTTCGGAATTATGCATGCATTGTTTTTTAAAAACGGGAAGAAACAAAAATAATAAAGCCCGGCGTTTGACTGCCAGGCTTTGTTATATAGATGGGTTAGTAAGTACCGGGAACAAAATTCCCTACACAATATTAAAAAGAAATTTCTCTAACAGAAAAATATTTTCGGAATATTTTATTAACATTTTTTTTCTGGCTGTGGATAAGGAACGGGATCATTCAAACGCATAACGTGCAGATGCACACAGTTCTTTGAACGTTGTTCACACGCACATACATTTCATCACGGAATGCGATCTTCTGAAACCATTGATTTTACTGGTATTTCAGCGAATCGATTTTTTTTGACGCTGTACATGTACGGGAGTGCTGTATACAAGAAGAAAAAAATCAGGTCGGAAAAAACTCGTTGTACTCATCCTTTTCACTTGCAAAAAATGCAAAAAATATTTTTTCAATAATTCCCGGAAAAGGGATGAAAAAGGGTCATCCCGGTTCCCATCAACTGAATACAAAGCAATGTACCTTTGAGAAAATTTTCGCGTATGCAATTTCCCGCTCCGGTATCATTGACATGGATCGCCGAACTGATCCAGGCAAAACTGGTTGGTAATACACAAGCACAGGCAACCGGTATCAATGAGATCCATAAGGTAGAAAAAGGCGATCTCGTATTCGTAGATCATCCGAAATACTACAACAAATGCCTGAACAGCGCAGCCAGTTTTATCATCATCAATAAAGAAACCGAGGTGCCGGAAGGAAAGGCCCTGCTCATCGTTGAGAATCCTTTTGAAGCCTACTGCAGGATCGTGCAACACTTCCGGCCGTTTGAACCTGCCACTAAACTCATCAGCGATTCGGCCCGGATCGGCGAAGGCAGTTTTTTATACCCCGGCGTATTTGTTGGACATCATGTGCGCATCGGTAAAAACTGCATCATCCATCCCAACGTGACCATCATGGATCATTGCATCATCGGCAACAACGTGATCATCCAGGCCGGTACGGTCATCGGCAGCGACGCTTTCTATTACAACAGCAAAAAAGACCGGGAACTCTGGTATAAAAAAATGCCCAGTTGCGGCCGTGTGATCATTGAAGACGATGTGGAGATCGGCGCCGGCTGCACCATCGACCGCGGTGTGAGCCACGACAGCATCATCGGGCGGGGCACCAAAATGGACAACATGATCCACATCGGCCATGATACCGTTACCGGTAAGAACTGCCTGATCGCTGCACAGGTGGGTATCGCCGGGGTGGTAACCCTGGAAGACGGTGTTACATTATGGGGGCAGGTGGGCGTAAGCAAAACACTCACCATCGGCGCCAATGCCACCATCTATGCGCAAAGCGGTGTTGGAAAAGATACGGAAGGCGGGAAAGTATATTTCGGCAGCCCGATCGAGGATGCCAAGGAAAAAATGAAAGAACTGGTTTGGGTAAAGCGCATCCCCGAACTCTGGGAAAAAGTAATGGGTAAATAATCGCTTACCGGATCGTTCTTGTTTCGATAGCCATCAGGTTCACCCCGTTCAATTGCTGCAGGCGGGTATAACTCAGCCTGTTTTCCGTTACCACGATGTTTTCCAGGTTCACGATGAGGGGTGTGGGAAACTGCACCGTGATCTTCATTTTCGTTTTATCCGATCCCAGGTATTCCCAGTTGAATTTGTATTCCTGCCCGTTGAACGACCAGGTACCGGTATTGTCGGTGTTGAATTTATACAGGTCATTATCGAGGTTAGCTGTATTGCCCTGTTGCCCGCGTTTGTAATACGACACATTATTGCCTTCGATGATCCTGCTCTCTTCTGCTTTCCACCAGTTCGCTGTAAGCGGATCCAGGGGCTTTACACCCGCAGCCGGAACCGTAGCCGGCGCCGAAACGGGTAATTCTTCCTGCTTTACCAGGGAAGCGTCCATATAATTATACGGCAGCATATCCGCCACTTTCTCCCAGGCCCAATAGCCGGTTATGGTGATATCATTCTGCTCGTAGTAGTAACCATTGCGTTCAATATCCACGGCTTCGCCGGGCAGAAAATTAACCACCGATAACTGGAATTTATCCGGCGCACCTGCATTCGCTTCCAGGTATTCCCTGGGCGCTGTTTCCTTTTTATAGAGAATGGCTACGTCTTTCTGGTTCGGCAAAATATCCACCGTATGGGTGCTGTCATCCATTTTGTAATTCAATGCGGCATAGAAGTTCCGGAGCGTCAACGCCCGTTCTTTGTCGTTCTCCTTCAGCAGAAACTGTATCTCAAATCCTTCCTCGGCCAGTTTCCGCTGGTACAAACTCCGCATAAAATGAAGAATGGATCCATTGTACGCCGTTTGCCGTGCGCCAGCCCATGCCACTTTTTGCGCATCGCCCGACGCTTCCATCTCTTTGAATAAGGGATACCCCGTGTACACACTCACCTGGCTGTTGTAATCATGTGTGAAAGAATCGAGCGTGTATTTGATGGAATAGCCCAGGGCGTTGTTCTCGATCTCAACCGGTGCATCGGCGAGTATTTTAAGCAGGTTCTTACGCCTGTAGTAATAGAAATGCAGTACTTCCCTGTTCCGTATCACGCATGCCTTACTGTTGGCTGTTTTTCCGATGAAATTCTCGAGGAAGAATTCGCCATACTTCTCCCAGCCATCTTTTACTTCTGAACTCGATTTCACCACCACATCCTGGAGTTCCTTTTCTTTTTGTTTCAATTCCACCCGAAGATCATTGTTGCCCTCATCACCCGATGTGATGCGTCTTGTTTCGGTTTGATACCCGGTGAAGGTGATCACGAGATTATATCCGCCATGCGGCAGGTAGAGGGTGAAGTTGCCATCGCCATCCGTTGCGGTTCCCAGGGTCGTATTCTCGGCAAATACGGAAGCGGCTGACAAAGGCTGTTTGGAGACCGCGTCGATGATCTTACCCTTTACAATAAATGTTGGTTGGGAAAATGCGAGCGCCGGCAGGAGGGCCAGCAGCCATACAATGTTTTTTTTCATCAGATATTCTTTTGGATCAAACTTTTGCAGGCACCAAATGTACGTCAGTGGCTGTTAAGTTTTTGTTGAAAAGCCCGGCAGGTATCTGTAATGGTTTCTTCGAGTTTATGATACGAAAAACCAGGCAGCGCTTTCAGCAATTTACTGTTGTCGAACCTCGCTTTCGTAAGCGCCGTTGCGGCTGTTTCTTTTGTTACGAGTGGTTCGGTACCCGCCAGTGAATTCTTGATCGCTTCCCAACGCCAGAGCAAACCCGCAAGAAAGGGTGTTACTTTTTTATGTGGTGGTTTTTTACCAAACGCATCCGCCATCAACGTGAATACATCCCGGTAGCTTCGGTTCTCCGCACTGAGTATGAACCGTTCGGCGCCAATATCACTTCCCATCAGCCCGATCATGGCTTTTGCCACGTCCCGCACATCCACAAAACCGGTTGTTCCTTCGGCATACCAGGGAAACTCCTTGTACGCGTTTTTAAAGAGGGCCGAAGACCCACCATTCCAGTCGCCCGTACCGAGAATAATCGTAGGATTCACCATCGCGGCGGCGAGCCCTTCACCGATGCCCCGCCATACTTCCATTTCGGCCAGGTACTTACTTTGTCCGTACGCACTGTTGCTGGTTTCGGGCGTCCAGTTCATGGTTTCATTGATCGGCTGGTCTTCGCGTATACGGCCGAGTGCGGCTACCGAACTCACATATACCATCTTCCGGATACCCGCTTCCAGGCCCGCGTTCACCACATTGGCCGTTCCCTCGATATTGATCCTGAACATCTCATTGCGGCGGCGGGGATTGAAGGTTACGATCGCGGCGGCGTGATACACTTCTTCCACGCCTTTCATGGCTTCTTCCAATCCGACCACGTCGAGGATATTGCATTGCACCTGGGTAAGGTTTGCAGATGCGAAATCGGGCAGCGGGGTTTTATTATACAATGCCAGCACCTGTTTGCCCTGACCCAGCAATTGGCGTATCAGTTCCGAACCAACCAACCCGGCGCCACCCGTAACCAAAACCATAAGCAGATGTTTTTACAAATATAGAATAATGCGCCGCGGAAATCTTAACCCGGCATCGTTGCGATCGTCCTGATCCCCATATACCCCATGGCAAGTACTACGATCCACCCGGCAATGGAAAGCCAGTAGGGATGTTTGTAGGCGCCTGTTATTTTTTGGCGGTGCGCAGCCAGCAATATTATTCCCAGGGCGAAAGGCAGTATGAGTCCGTTCACCGCTCCTGCCATCACCAGGAGTTTCACCGGCTGACCCACCAACAGGAAGATAGCGGTGGAAAAGAGAATGAAGGCGATAATAATGGTTCTGAATTTTTTTTCGACCAGCGGGTGCAGCAATTTCGCAAAGGTGACCGATGTGAATGCCGAACCCACCACCGATGTAATTGCAGCGCTCCACAATACCAATCCGAATACCCGGTAACCAAAACCACCGGCCGCTTTTTCAAATACGGTAGCCGCGGGATTCTGTGCGCTCAGTGCAATGCCCTGCCATACTATGCCCAGGGCGGCAATGAAAAGAATGAGCCGCATGAGTGAAGCGATCAGGATAGCGGATACCGCACTCCGGGAAACAGGCTGAATGTTTTCGAGACCGCTCACGCCCGCCTCCAGTAAGCGGTGAGCCCCGGCAAAGCTTATATATCCTCCCACCGTTCCGCCAACAATGGTAAGAATGATACTTTCATTGATCGTATCCGGAACAAAACTTTTGATCAGCGCCTCCTGCAACGGCGGATGCGATTGAAACGCCACATACAACGTGAGGCCGATCATTACAAAACCCAGGATCTTTGCAAACAGGTCCATCGCTTTACCGGCTTCTTTCAGCACGAAGATCAGGATGGCCAGTCCGCAGCTTATAACAGCGCCGGTTTGAACACTGCAGCCTGTAAGTACATTCAGCCCCAGCCCCGCGCCGGCAATATTGCCGATGTTGAAGGAGAGGCCTCCCAGGATGATGAGCACCGAAAGCGCATAGCCCGATCCGGGGAATACCTGGTTGGCAATATCCTGCGCATATAATTTACTTACACTGATGATGCGCCATATATTCAGTTGGGCGCCGATATCCATCAGTACGGAGATCAGGATCACAAAACCAAAACTGCCTTTTAACTCGGCCGTGAACTTGGTGGTTTGGGTTATAAAGCCCGGACCGATGGCGGAGGTAGCCATCAGGAATGCCGCTCCGAGGAACGGGCCGCTAAGGGATGATGTTTTTTTCACGCAGTGTGGTATGAATGGCTTTGGCGAATGCAAGCGCATGAACTCCGTCGCCATGAATGCAAATGGTATCGGCTTTAATCGGTATCTCTTCGCCGGTTATGGTTCGTACCCGTTGTTCCTGTATAAAACGCAGCACCTGTTCCAGCATAAGGGCTTCATGGGTTATGAGCGCATGGGGTTGCGACCGGGGTGTAAGCGATCCGTCGGGTTGGTAGGTTCTGTCGGCAAAAACCTCGTTCGCTGTTTGCAATCCTTCTTCTTCCGCCATGTCAATCATAACCGAACCCGATAAGCCGTAATAAACAAGTGAAGGATCAAAATCCCTTACCGCCCGGGCGATCGCATGCGCAACCGGTGTTTGCTGTGCAGCCATATTATACAAAGCCCCGTGCGGTTTCACATGGTGCAGCTCCGCTCCCTTTTTAACCACCACCGCATTCAGTATCGTTAACTGGTCTGTCACCAGCGTATAGATCTCCGCAAGTGAAAGCTGCATCGTGGTTCTTCCGAAATTCGCCCGGTCGGGAAAAGAAGGATGTGCGCCGATATGCACTCCGTAATGCAGGCAAAGATCAACCACCTGCTCCATCGTAGCTTCGTCGCCCGCATGATACCCGCAGGCAATATTGGCAGCGTGTATATAGGGCATGAGCAATGCTTCATTGCCGATGCCTTCGCCCATATCGCAGTTTATGCCGATCAATGCGGGTTATGCTTTTGATAATACCGCAGGCAACGTTCTTTTATCGCCTGCAAATTTTGTTTACTTGAAATTAAGGCTTCTTCGGCTTGCCGGGGTTCAACAATCGTAAAACAAAAGCGATTGCCGGGATTCAACTGTGCCAGCGCGGGCATATCCGCCTGCAGCACGGAAGCAACGCGGGGATAACCGCCCGTGGTTTGATGATCGGCCATGAGTACGATCAGGTTTCCATCGGGAAGCAATTGCACGGTGCCTGCATCCACCGGGGAAGATACCATTTCCACGGGCTGGTCCTGGTTCATCGGCGAACCGGTTAACCGGTATCCCATCCTGTCGCTTTGATTGCTGATGGCGAACGTTTCTTTACCAAATGCCTCTTTTGAAATTTCCGAAAGCAGGCTCCATTCCGGTCCGCGGATACAACGGATCCGGTTCTCTTCGGGGTATATTTCCGGCAGACCCGGTACGGTTATGTTCCAGCCGCTTATTTGCTTTCCGGAAACAGCCGGCTGGTTCGCAAAACCAATTACATCCTCTTTCTGAAAAGTTCGTCCACGAAAACCAGCGGCCGCAACTTTCAGATGCGTGCTTCTGCTTCCCAACCATTGTTCAGCTTCCCATCCTCCCCTGACAGCCAGGTATAGTTTCGAACCCCAAACCGGTTTCCCGCATTTCAATACCGAACCTTTGGTAATAAAGCAGGGTTTCCAGGCTGGTAACGGTTCCTCACCGGCGCATGCGTCAAAATCGGCTCCCGCCAGGCTGATCAGCGCATCCTCCAAAAACAAAATTTCCGGCGCCGGAAAATGCATCTCGATAACAGTCGCGTCCTCTTCATTTCCCACGAGGAAATTGGCCACCTGCATCGCGAAAGCATCCATCGCTCCGCCCGAACCAATGCCCAGGTGGCGATAACCATTTCTTGGCAGACTTTGCACGCTGGCCAGGATACCTTGTTTAAGAACCCGGATGCTCATATTGCGCTTCAAATTTTTCTTTGCTGATGGAAATGAATTGCACTTCGTCGCCCGGCGCCAGGAGGCAAACCGGATTTTTGTTTGCATTGAATATTCTCAACGGTGTTTGCCCGATCAGTTGCCAGCCACCGGGCGAATCAAACGGGTAGATGCCTGTTTGCGAACCGGCAATACCAACGCTGCCGGCCTTTACCTTTGTTCGGGGTGCTGCATGTCGCGGCACGGCAATCCGCTGATCAACCGCTCCCATGTACGCGAATCCCGGCAAAAACCCGATCATGAATACCCGGTAAGTACGTGCACAATGAATGGCAATCACTTCTTCGCTCGTGAGCTTCTTTTGACAGGCGATCCATTCCAGGTCTTCCCCGTTATAATACACCGGGATCGTGACAAGATTTTTATGAACCGATCCTTCTTCCGCTTGCAGTGAACGAATGCGCTGCCGGATGATGCTTTCTACAAAATCCGCGGCGGAAGCATGCGGAGCCCGGTTAATCCGTACCTGCAAAGGATCGTAAAACAGCGCCAGCGATGCATAGGTCGGAACGCTTTCGATAAAGCCGGGAAAGGGATCGCGGGTGAGGGATGCGTGCAGGGCGATCACCCGGTCATTGATCGCGGTGTCGATCAGGTTACCGAATGAAACCAGCAGCGCCGTTTCATTGAGGACCGATATCTTATAAGGCGGTGAATGAATAAGTGGTACTTTAGTTTTCAAAAATAATCAAGATGGCGGGTAAATTTTCTTTCCTCCTGGCCGGTGCGCTTTTTTTTGCAGTCGCTGTGCTTGCGCAGGAACGGCATTATATTCGGAAAGACGGGCAGATCGTTCTCACGCAGACCGGCGCTTCCCATTTCGCCCAACTCCCGTTGCGCTGTGCCGCTAAAGAATGGCCCTACAAGACCGGTATCACATTTGGCGACTCGTCACTGATCACGGCGCCGAAAAATTATCACCCTGCTTTCTTCGGATGTTTCGACTGGCACAGCAGCGTGCATGGTCACTGGATGCTGGTTCGCCTGCTGAAATCCTTTCCCGGCCTTCCCGAAGCAAACCAAATACGCGGTCTTTTCAACGCTCATTTTACCGCGGCCAATATCCAGCAGGAACTGCGTTTGTTCCGTTCGAAAGACAATAAAAGCTTTGAACGAACCTATGGCTGGGCCTGGCTGCTGCAGTTGCAGGATGAATTGCTGAGCTGGAACGATGCGGATGCCCGGAAATGGAGCGATGCGCTGCAACCCCTGGCCAGTGAATTATCGAAACTTACCGTAACCTATTTATCAAAACTGGTTTATCCCATCCGCGTGGGCGAGCATACCAACCTGGCATTCGGACTCAGCATGATGTACGATTATGCAAGCCACCAAAACGACACAGCACTCTCCCGTGCGATCAGGGAAGCGGCGATGCGATTCTATTATAAAGATGAGAACTGCCCGTTTGGCTGGGAACCCGGGGGCAGCGATTTTTTAAGTCCCTGCCTCGAAGAAGCCGACCTGATGCGAAAGATCCTTCCGGCAACAACATATACAGGCTGGCTGAAAAAATTCATGCCCCGGCTTTTTGACAAACGTCTCGACATAAAACCCGGGGAAGTACGGGACCGGACCGATGGAAAACTGGTGCACCTGGACGGTTTGAACCTGAGCAGGGCCTGGTGCCTGAAGGGAATCGCCGCCGCTACCAAAAACGACCGGCTGCTGCAACTGGCCAACCAGCACCTGGAAGCGGCGTTGCCGCAGATAGCGAGTGGCAATTATGAAGGAGAACACTGGCTGGCTTCCTTTGCCGTATATGCCCTGGTGAGTAAATGATGATTAGTACTGGTAAAATCCTTTCCCTGTTTTCTTACCCAGATCGCCCTTTGCCACCTTATCGATCTGTAAGGGCGATGGGGTAAAACGTTCGGCTTTATCAAAAGCCTCGTAGAGCGATTGAGATACGGTAAGGTTAATGTCCATGCCGATGAGATCCATGAGACGGAAGGGCCCCATCTTAAACCCGGAAGCTTCCATCACCTCGTCGACTGTTTCAAGGCCTGCCACGCCTGTTTCCACCAGTTTCATGGCTTCGAGATAATAATGCCGGGCTACGCGGTTCACAATAAAGCCCGGAGCGTCTTTGCACATCACCGGTGTTTTTTTGAGTCGCAGGCAGAGGTCGTATATCTGTTGCGCCACAGCCTCGGCGGTTTGTGCTCCCTTCACCACTTCCACCAGTTTCATCACGTGCGCCGGGTTGAAGAAGTGCATGCCCACGACCCGTTCGGGATGATCGACATGCGCCTGGATATCCGAAATCGATAAGGAAGAAGTATTGCTGGCAAAGATGGTATCGGCGCTGTTGACTGCAGCCAGTTGATTGAATACCGAAACCTTGGCTTCTGTTTTTTCAATGATGGCTTCGATGATCACATCGGCTTTGCATTGATGTATCTCACTGATGAACTGTATCCGGTTGAAGACAGTTTCTTTCTCTCCGGCCGATATTTTCTGCTTATCGACCAGGAACTGCAGGTTCTTCTGCACCGACGTAATGGCTTTGTCGAGCACCGCCTGGTTGATATCGAAGAGAATAACGGGGAACCCGCTTTGCGCAGCGCTGAGTGCAATGCCACTGCCCATGGTGCCGGCGCCGATCACACAGACTGATTGTATTGATTGCTGCATGCTGGTTGATGGATTAATTATACCGCCCCGGAGAACTGGTCGAGGAAGCGCACGTCATTCTCGCTGAAAAGGCGCAGGTCTTTGATCTGGTATTTGAGCATGGTGATGCGTTCGATACCCATTCCAAAGGCAAAGCCGGTGTATTTGCTGCTGTCGATGCCGCAGTTGTCGAGCACATTCGGATGCACCATGCCGCAACCGAGTATCTCTACCCAGCCGGTACGTTTACAAACACTGCAACCTTCGCCGCCGCAGATCAGGCAACTGATGTCCATCTCGGCGCTGGGTTCGGTGAACGGGAAATAACTGGGCCGGAAGCGGATCTTCACCGTTTCACCGAACATCTCCTGCACAAAGAAGTACAGGGTTTGTTTGAGGTCGGCAAAGGAAACATTCTCGGCGATATATAAACCTTCCACCTGGTGGAAGAAGCAATGCGCCCTGGCGCTGATGGTTTCGTTGCGGTATACCCGCCCCGGGCAAATGATGCGGATCGGTAGCTTTCCTTTTTCCATCTCCCGAACCTGCACACTGGATGTATGCGTACGCAGAAGCCAATCGGCCCCGCCTGTGGCGGGATGGGAAATATAGAAGGTATCCTGCATGTCGCGGGCAGGATGATTTTCGGGCAGATTTAGCGCCGTGAAGTTGTGAAAATCATCTTCGATCTCCGGTCCTTCTGCCACAGCAAAGCCAAGGCGCTGAAAGATGGAGATGATCCGGTTCTTCACCAGGCTGATCGGGTGGCGGCTTCCCAGGGGCATGGGGTCGCCCGGAAGGCTCAGGTCGATGTTGGAGGCTTGCGCCTTGCCATTAGAGGCAGAGGCCGACCTGAGCGCCTCGTATCGTTCTTCCGTAAAAAGTTTGAATTCGTTCAGCAACTGGCCGGCTTCTTTCTTCTTTTCGGCCGGAACCTGTTTCATTTCGCCCATGAGGCTCTTTACCAGGCCCTTGGAACCCAGGTACTTGATGCGAAAAGCCTCGGCATCACCCCCGTTGAACGCGGCTATCTCTTTTTTGAGCTCTTCGATCTGTATTAACAACGCTTCCATGCGGCAAAGATAAGGAATTGAGGGGCTGCGCATGCACACGTAAAAGGAGTGGATTTACGTTTTTTAAATACCGATAAACCACTAATTTTAATACCTAAACTTGATAAACATGGAACTATTCAAATCGGGCAATCCCACCCTCTCGGAAAAACGATTCAAAGACACCGTATTGGGCGACGTGGTTACAAACGAAAACGCGATGACGGTACGCGGCACCCTGCAAAAATTCGGGTTCCTGTTCCTGATGGTACTGGGTACTTCTTTTTATTCCTGGAAACAGTTTGCCGAAGGAGGCAATGTGTTGCCCCTGTTATATACCGGCCTGTTCGGCGGATTGGTGCTCGCCATTGTGATCATTTTCAAGAAAGAGTGGAGTCCTTACCTGGCGCCCGCCTATGCCTTGCTGGAGGGCTTGTGCCTGGGAGCGATATCGGCCTATTATAATTTCGCTTTTGCCGAAACGGCCCCGAATATTGTGATCAACGCGGTAGGCCTCACCTTTGGCACCGCGGCGGCCATGTACCTGCTCTACAGTTTCCGGATCATCCGGGCTACACAAAAATTCAAGGCGATCGTTATTACCGCTACCGCCGGTATCGCCATCTTTTACCTGATCTCCATCGTGCTGCGCATGTTCGGGATCGATATTCCGTTCCTGCATGAGGGCAGCGCCCTGGGTATCGGCTTTTCTGTCTTTGTAGTGGCGCTGGCGGCGCTGAACCTTATCCTCGACTTCGACATGATCGAAAACGGCGCTGAAATGGGCGCCCCCAAATACATGGAATGGTATGGCGCTTTCGGATTGCTGGTAACCATCGTTTGGTTGTACCTCGAGATCCTGCGCCTGCTGTCGAAGATCAGCAAACGATAATCGCTTACTATAAAAAGCAACATGCTTCCGCAAAACGGAAGCATTTTTTATTGCAGGTCGGACAATAGTTGTTTTACTTTTCCCGCTATCAGGTCACGCACCTCATTGAATTGGGCCGGTTCCATATTTTTCGGATCGGGTATCTGCCAGTCGATAAACTGTTTGGCAGGCATCCAGGGACAGGCATCGCCGCAGCCCATCGTTACCACCGCGTCGAAAGGCGCGAATTGTTTTACTTCATCGAGGCTTTTGCTGTCGTGCCGGCTGAGGTCGTAACCCAGTTCCCGCATGGCCGCAATGGCTTTGGGGTTTACGATACCGCTTGGCTTGCTGCCCGCGCTGAAAGCCTGTACATCTTTGCCGCCAAAGATCGTGGCGAATGCCTGGCTCATTTGGGAACGGTTGCTGTTCTCAATACAAACAAAGAGTAGTTTTTTCATGGTCATAAACGTTTTTTCATTACAACGGCGGTGGAAGGGCAAAGGCTGCTGAACTGATCGGTTTGCTGTATCGGTTCCGGCGCTTCGTCGCGGGCGATTACACAATACCCCTGCCTGTTGAAAAAATCCTTTGCCGTATGCGTGATCAGGTACAGGCAATTGATCCCGCTTTCCTTTGCGAAGGATTCGATCTGTTCATTTAATATCTTACCATATCCCTTACCGCGGATGCCGGGTATCACGCTGATGCTCCGCAACAGGGCGCAGTCTTCAAAAATATCAAGCCCTGCCGTACCTACTGCCTGGTCTTCATCCTGCAACAGGTATAAAAGTGTTTCTTCCCGGATATCGGTAACCGGTAATTTCTGCTCGGCGAGCAGGCGCATTACTTCGGTACGTTCCGCTTCGCTCAACGCAATCTTCAATACAGTTGTTTGGGTGGGTTGCATGCAGAATGATTTTAGAAATGACTGATAAAGTTCCTTGTGCGCCGGGTTCGGCGCTGGTTATGAATGAACCAGAGTCCCGCATCGGTCAGCGGGCTGTTTGCACGCAGCGGTAAAATATCCGGCGTGGTTACCAGGCTCACCGATTGCCTGAGTTCAATCGTAATCTTATTCTTTTTTTGTACGCAATACCCCTGGCCCGAGATATATTCCCTGGCCGTTCGTACCAGCTGGGGCCACGGATCGCCAACACTTTCCTCCGGATGGCGTTCCAGTGTTTCCTGCAGGATCCGGTTCAGGGTGTCCCGCTCCTGGTTGCTGATATAGCTGATCGTACCGATTTTGTCGCAGGACTCGTAGATGGAAAGTCCTTTGATACCAAGCACCCGCTCTCCATTAAGCCAGAGGTAATCCAGGCCAGTTTCGCCCTTACCTGCTTCTGTGCGTGAAAGTAATGCTGTTTTCATGACTATGTTTGTTTTTAAAAGAAAATGAAAAGGCTGGCAATGAAGATCACTGCCAGCCTGTTTTTCAGCAGCAACCGAAATCGGTCAGGCCGCAGCATCCGCTGTTTGATTCACAGCAAAAGGGTGTTGTGTTGTTTCTGTTCATGGCTTTATATTTTATGGTGAGAAAATACAGCTTAGCAACAACCGCTTCCCGGTTCACAGCATTTCCGTTCGTCTTTCGCCGGCTTTTCCGCATACACGGTAATGCTTGTAATACGGGTATTGCTGTTCTTGTACTCGGTTATCTCTTCGGGTGTAAGATAATTGGCGAGGATATCATCGGGGATATGAATGGTTTTGTCCTTCTGAATAATGATATTGCTGAAACCTGCTTCCCGGATCATTTCGAGGTATACATCTTTTTGTACAGCGCCTGAAACACAGCCGGCATAAAGTTCAGCCACTTCTTTCCATTTGGAAGGCAGTTTTCCTTCCAATACGATATCGGAAATGGAGAAGTGTCCGCCCGGTTTCAGTACCCGGAATATTTCACTGATCACTTTGTATTTATTGGGCACGAGGTTCAGCACGCAATTGCTTACGATCACATTCGCGTAATTGGAAGTAACCGGCATGTCTTCGATATCGCCCTGCCTGAACTCTACGTTGTTGTAATTCAGTTTCTCGGCATTCGCCCGTGCTTTCAGGATCATGGCTTCGGTAAAATCGATCCCCAGTACTTTGCCTTTTTCGCCCACAACCTTTCGGGCCACGAAGGCATCGTTGCCGGCGCCGCTGCCCAGGTCGATCACCGTATCGCCTTCTTTCATTTTCGCGAACTCGGTGGGCAGGCCGCAGCCAAGCCCCAGGTCGGCATCCGGGTTGTAGCCCTCCAGCTTGCTGTAGTCGTCGGCCATAATGTTGTACACCTCGTCGCCGCAACAGGCGGAAGTGGCGCCGCAGCAGGAAGCGGCATTCTGTTCTTTGTCCTGCAATGCGATGGCTGTATACTTTTCCCGTACCAGCTCTTTCATTTGATTTTCGTTGTTCATGGTTATGCTTTTTTAAATTAGTAGATGTATATATCAGCAGCAGGCCTTTTCGTTCTGCACTTTCAGCTTGTTGAACAGGAAACTGAATTCCTCGTTGAATTTATCGAAGGCTTTCCAGTTGATGCAGTAGCAACTCCGGGGTCCGTCTACCGTTCCGTTGATCAGCCCGGCTGTCTTCAGCTCTTTCAGATGCTGGCTTACCGTACTTTGCGCCAGGGGTAAAATATCCACGATCTGTCCGCAGATACATTCGTTGCGCTGGGCCAGTACTTTCAGTATCGCAATACGGGCCGGGTGCGCCAGTGCTTTGGCAAAAGCTGCCAGGTCCTGCTCTTTCTGGGAAAACGATTCTTTTTTGTGAATAGCCATGTTTTTTTATCTTATATCGCAAATATACGATTAAAGAATTTAAACCGCCAAATTTCCAGGCCGGTTTTTTTTAAAGAATTTTCGACCTCGCTAAACTTTCTGCTACCATATACCAGGGGACATGTATACCCCAACGGCGATAACCACTGGATGGAAGCCGCCCGGGTACAATGGGCCTGGTTCAAACAATACAGTATGCCCTGAAACGTTAAAAAAACCTCAACAGGGCTTTAAACTTTGTTGGCCGCATATCATCTTAAGCACCGCCTTTATTATTCACATAAACACGATACAATGAAAAAAATTCCATTACTCGCCGGACTGATCGCAGGATGCATGCTGTTTGCCGGAACCGCCGTTGCGCAGGAAGGGGCCGACTCTACCGGTCTGCCCGGGGATAATTTCAGCCTGCAGGGCGCCCTCGAAATGTTCAAGAAGGCAGGGTCGCCGGAAGAGTTCGAAAAGTTCATCAACACCCAATCCAACAATATCAACAACCTCGACCTGAATGGCGATGGCGATATTGATTATGTGCGGGTGATCGACAAATCCGAGAAAGACGCACACGCTTTCGTATTGCAGGTTGCCGTTTCTGAGAACGAGAACCAGGATATCGCCGTGATCGAACTGGAGAAGAATGGCAGTGAGTCGGCCGTATTGCAGATCGTGGGTGATGAAGAGATCTATGGCGAGCAGGTGATCGTGGAAGCTTCGGATGGAACCGATGGCGATGAAGAGGAAAGTCCGGCCAAGAATGGCCCCAGTTTTAATTACGATGAAGGCAATTACCCGATCGTGGTAAATGTATGGATGTGGCCCTGCGTTCGTTTCGTATACCGCCCGGCTTATGTTCCCTGGGTTTCGCCCTGGCGCTGGCGCATGTACCCGGCATGGTGGAGGCCCTGGCGCCCGGTAACCTGGAGGGTATTTCACCCGCTGGCATTCCGCTATCATCCGCATTGCCGGGTTGTTCGCACCCATCGCGTATTGGTGGCACACCGGGTATACACCCCGTTCAGGGCCAGCTCGGTAGTGGTTCGCACCCGCCATGCACATGCCGTGAAGAATTACCGGGTTACACGCACCCGCACCACCGTAACCGGGCCAAGGGGCGGCAAAGTAAAAGTTACCCGTACCAAGGTAAGAGGCAAAAGGGGTTAATCATGGTTATCTATAATAAGAAAGGGGCTCTGAAAAAAGCCCCTTTTGTTTTTGCTGTTTATGGATCTATTCTCTTCCGTCGAGCAGGTTGCCCAGCCCTCCTAATAAGCTTCCTTCTTCCTTACGGTTATACGTTCCATATTGCATGATGCGGCCAGCCAGGCGGCTGATCGGAAGTGATTGCAACCATACTTTTCCGGGCCCCCGCATCACAGCGAAGAACAAACCTTCCCCGCCAAACATCCAGTTCTTGATTCCCCGCACAAATTCAATATCAAAGTCAACACCGGCGGTGTACGCCACCACGCAGCCGGTATCCACCTTCAGCAGTTCACCTGCTTTCAGTTCTTTTTCGATGACATATCCCCCGGCATGGGCAAAGGCCATCCCGTCGCCCTCTATCTTTTCCATTATGAAACCTTCACCGCCGAAGATGCCGGTACCCAGCCTGCGCTGAAATTCGATACCGATACTTACTCCCTTAGCGGCGCATAAGAAGGCGTCTTTCTGTGCGATGATCTTACCGCCGAGTTGCTGCAGGTCGAACGCGATGATCTTACCGGTATAGGGGGCGGCAAAACTCACCCGTTTCTTTCCCTGGCCCACATTGGTAAAGGCGGTCATGAATAAACTTTCACCAACCAGCAGCCGTTTGCCGGCGCTGAACAGTTTACCCAGCAGGCCGCCCTGTTGTTGCTGGCTTCCGTCGCCGAAGATGGTATTCATCTGGATGTCGTTATCCATCATCATGAAGGCGCCGCTTTCGGCAATGGCAGTTTCATTGGGGTCTAATTCAATTTCTACGAACTGGAGTTCTTCTCCATAGATCCTGTAGTCAATTGCGTGATTTGAAATCATGGCTTTGTTTTTTATGTGAAGTTAAATGGTATTTATATACAGCCTCTCACCCAAAGAGGACGAGCGGAAAAAAAATTGGCAAAGCTCATCACTTTGCCAATCGGGTCATGCTTGATGTATCACGGTTTTCAGGACTTAATCTCTTTCAATTTTCCGTTCCATACTTTCTTACCCTGTATTCTTCGTACCAGGTACATCAGTCCCACAAAGATGAAGAACAAGGGGCCCAGGAATCCGAAAATGGCTATCCACCTTCCGCCATAAAATTGCTCCATCGGGCGGCGCAATCTTTCGGAGATCAGGTACATACTCGGCACCATGATCAGGGTCAGGAAGAAAGCGAAGATGAGACCAAAGATGATGGTCCAGCTTAACGGCCCCCAGAACACCACGCTATCGCCCCCGAAGAATATTTTCGGGTTCAGGTGCTGGAAGAGGGAAATAAAGTCGATGTTGAAACCAACCGCCAGCGGCAACAGGCCCAGGATGGTAGCCACAGCCGTCAGCAGTACCGGGATGATCCGGATCTTACCCGCCTGTATGGCAGCCTCCCGTGTTTTCACGCCACGGCCCCGCAGTTCATCGGTGAATTCGATCAGCAGGATACCGTTCTTGATCACAATACCCGCCAAGCCTACCACACCCACACCCAGCATGATGGTGGCGATGGTCATACCGGTAAGGGCATAGCCAAGCAGCACCCCGATCACGGAGAAGAAGATCTCGGTGATCACAATGAAGGGCTTACTCATACTGTTGAACTGCAGTACCAGGATCAGGAAGATGATGCCCATGGCGATCATAAAGGCATTACCCAGGAACACCTGCGTTTCCTTTTCCTGTTCACTCTGGCCGCTCAGTTTGATGGTAACATCGGACGGTATTTTATTCTTTGCCTTAAAGGCGTCGATCTTCAATTGCAGCTCTTCGTTCACGGGGCCAACCATCGTCGGGTCGAGCACATTGCTCTGCAGCTGGATGGTACGCCGAACGTTTTTACGCTTTACGCCGCCGGTTGTATTGGTATAATCCACCCGTGCCACAGCGCTCAATGGTATCGATTTCACCCGCATGGTATTCATGTCCATGAAGGTGATGCGCAGGTTCATCAGGTCGGCGATGTTGTTGCGGATCATATCGCTGGTACGAAGCTGTATTTTGTATTCGTCTTCGCCGTCTTTCAGTTTACTTACTTCTTTACCGAACACCGCGGTCCGTATCTCCATCCCGATCTGGCCGGTGGTCAGTCCTTCCATCATCGCCTTCTCGCGGTCTACATTGATGGTGATCTCGGGGTTGCTCAGGTCTACGTTCGACTGCAGGTTCTCCACTCCTTCCACCTGGTTTGTATCTAAATAATTATACAACTGCGTGGACACTTTGGCGATGCTTTCGAAATCGTCGCCGCTTACTTCAATGTTCACCGGGGGATCGGTTGGGGGTCCGCCGTCTTCCTGGCCTACTTCCACGCTGGCGCCGGGAATACCCTTGGTCTTTTCACGTATCTCATCCATAAAGGGTTTTGTCTGCTTTCCGTGGCGTTTTTCAAATTCCACAAAACTCACCTGTATACGACCGAGGTTCGATTGGGTACTCCGGTTGTTATCCCGCGGATTGTTGGCGCTCACCGCTACGTTGGAAATGATACTCTCCACGATACCGCCTTTGGAAGGCAATTCATTTTCGAGCACTTTCTCCACCCGTTTTTCCAGGATGCGGGTAATGCTGTCGGTATATTTCACATCCGTGCCTACCGGCAGTTTCAGGTATACGTAGATGAAGTTGGGATCGCCGCTGGGGAAGAAGGTGGATTTATTTCCCCGCATCATCAGCAGGATCACCGACAGGAAAAAGATGCCGAATAAAGACGCGAACATCCATACCGGGCGCCATCCTTTCAGCACCCAGCGCAACAGCTTTTCGTAACGGGCCATCAGTTTGGGCAGGGAACGATGCTGGAATTTATAGATGATATCCTGCAGTACAAAACGGTTCAGCAGTACCAATCCGGCCATGATGAGCAGGAAATTACCGAACCCGTGCATGCTGTACTTCTTCGCTGTCAGCGCCGCGGCATCGGATCCCAATGAACCGATCTGTGCGCCGGTGGCAAAGCCGAGCAGGTTGAACACCACACCCAGGATGATCATGGTCCAGAACCACCATTTTTTGAACAGGGCTTTCTTCGGCGACTCAAATTCTTTTCCTTCCGGTTTCATAAAGCTCACCGCGAATACCGGGTTGAACACAAAGGCTACGATCAGCGATGCGGCCAGGGTAAGGATGAGCATGGTGGGCAGGTAGATCATGAATTTTCCGATCAGGCCCTTCCAGAACAGGAGGGGAAAGAAGGGGGCCAGTGTGGTAGCCGTACCCGCCAATACGGGGATGAATACCTCGCCGGCGGCTTCCTTCGCACTTCGGACAATGGGCACCTTACCATTATTATATATACGGTGGGTGTTTTCGATCACCACGATGGCATCGTCTACAATGATCCCCAGCCCGAAGAGCAGGGCGAAGAGCACAATGAAGTTGAGTGTAACGTTGGTGCCGATGATGGCATCCGCTACCGGAAGGAAGAGGAAGGCCACGAACACGCTTAACGGCACACTGAGCGCCACGAAGAAGGCGTTGGTAACCCCCATGAAGAACATGAGAATCACCAGTACCAGGATGAAGCCGATCACGATGGTATTCACCAGTTCGTTGAAAGAGGTTTTGGTTTGCTTGCTCTGGTCGCCGGTGATCACCACGTTGAGGTCGCCGGGTATCTCACCCTTCTTCTGCATATCGGCCACTTCGGCTTTTACTTTATCGGCGCAATCGATGAGGTTCTCACCGGCCCGTTTTACGATGTTGAGCGTAACCACGTTCTTTCCATCGAGGCGTGCAAAACTTTCCCGCTCCTTGATGGTGTCTTTGATCTCGGCGATGTCTTTCAGGTAAACAGAGGCTCCCTGCGCACTGCTTCGTACCACGATATCCTGCAGGTTGAGGGCGCTGGTGAATTGTCCTTTCACCCGCAGGGTGCGTTTCATGTTGCCCACTTCGATCAGGCCGCCGGTGATATCGCGGTTCTCGCGGCTTACCGCGTTTTCAATGTCCATGAAGCTGATGCGGGCGAGGCTCATTTTGTAAGGGTCCACGTTGATCTGGATCTCCCGCTCCGGCGCACCCACGATCTCGGCGCGGGTCACTTCGGGCAGGTCTTCAAAATGATCCTGCATCTTGTCGGCATAGTATTTCAGTTTGATGCCATCGTAATCGCCGCTCACGTTCACGAACATGATGGGCATTTCGCTGAACGCGAATTCCTGCGCCTCGGGTTGCGACGTAAGGTCTGTGGGCAGATCCACCTTGGCTTTATCGATGGCGTCTTTTACCTTTTGCTTGGCGATCTCGGTTTTTACATCCGTATCAAATTCCACCACGATCAGGCTGTAATCGGTTTGCGACGTACTCTGTATCTTATTCACTTTGGCGCCGCTGATGCCCTTCAGTTGCTTTTCAATGGGGCGGGTCACCAGGTTCTCAATATCCTTGGGCGAATTACCCACGTACACGGTCACCACCGAAATGGTAGGCACCACGATATCGGGAAATTGCTCCTTGGGCATGGTATTGAACTTGATCAGCCCCCACAGCGACACGATGATGGCAATGATATAGATCGCCGTTTTATTATCGACAGCCCAGCTGGTTAAGCCAAACTCCTTGAATTTCTTTGATATTCCTTCGATGCTGTTGTTCATCATTAAATAGTTTTGTTGTCAGCTCCCGATGGCGATCGGGATTCTCGTTGATTCTTCTTATTTGGTTCCGGTGCTGATGAGCTGTCCTTCGTAGAGGCTCTGGTATCCTTCCACCACCAGCTGCTCGCCGCCTTTCAAGCCGCTTTTGATCTCTACATTATTTCCATATACCTCGCCGATCAGTACCGTTTGTTTTTTGGCAACGGATCGTCCATTGCTTCCCTGCACCAGTACGTATACATACTTACCGGTTTCGTCGGTTTGCACCGTATTCACCGGTATTACCACGGCATTGGGAGCGGTATAGTCCATGATCTTCAGGATGGCGGTCTGGTTGGGTTTTAAAGCGGGATCAGCCGGGATGCGGGCCTCGGCCACAAAACCGCGTTGGGTGATGTCGATGGCCTGGCTGATAAGGGATATGGAAGAAGTGACTTTCTTATTCGCGTCGGGGATAACCACTTCCACCGGGGTGCCTTTATGCAAACGGGTGAGGTAGTTTTCCGGGATATTGCTCACCACTTTGAGGCTGCTGGTGTTCACGATCTTGATCTGCGGGCCGGCCTGGGTCATACCCTGGAAGGTTTCGCCTACGCGGATGTTCACGATATCGGCCACGCCGTTCACGTCGCTTACCACGTTGGCTGTTTTCAGTTGTTCAACGGCTACCTGTACGCTTTCCTGGGCCGATTTCAGTTGATTTTCGAGGCTTTCCACATTTGTTTTAGCGGTGATCAGTTGTACTTCGGTACCAATGCCCTGCTCCCAGAGATTTTTCTGGCGGTTATACAGGTTCCGGGCAAAGCTGAGTTGTGTTTTGATGCCTTCCAGCTGCTGGCGTGCGGCCACCACCTGCTGTTGCATGATGGCATCATCGAGTTTTAAAAGGGCCTGCCCTTTCTTTACGTACTGGCCCTGTACTACATATACGGCCTTCACCTGGCCGGGCATACCACGGGGAGAGATGTAGGAGATGTTCTCCGCGTCGACATGACCCTGCAGGTCGATATAATGTTTGAAATCCTGCACCACCACCGGCGCCACGTTCACCAGTTTTATTTTGGCGGCATTGGCCGTATTGCTGTCGATCTTCTCCAGTTCGGCCTGCAGTTTTTTGATCTCCTCTTCGTTTTTGGTGTTCTGGGATTTCAATTTTTCAATGGCGGCTTTTTTGTCGCTGATCAGGGCGGCCGCGTCTTTGTTGCTACCGCCGCAGGCAGCCAACAGCGCCAGCGTTGTTACGGTTAAAAGTGCGAATGTGAGCTTTTTCATCTGTTTATAGTTAGTCTGTTAGTATTAAAGTTTACCGGTTGCTTTGAGGAAATCCACTTTAGCGATGATGGCATCGTACAAAGCGGTGATGTAATTGGTCTGCGCTGTTTTCATATCTACCTGCGCCAGGTTTATCTCGGTGGCCGAGCCGGTTCCGATCTCGTATTTCTTTTTGGTCTGGCCATATACTTTTTCCGCCAGTTGCATATTCTTCTTCTGGTAATCCATCGCGGTGATGGCGGATGTGAAATTCCGTTTGGCATCATCCACTTCCTTGTCGATGCTGTTCTTCAGCGCTTCGGTCTGGTACTCCGACTTACGCAACTGCAACCGGGCTCCCTGTTTTTTCGCCTGCAGTGAAAACCCGTTGAAGATGGGTACGCTCATGTGCAGACCGATGTACGAAGTGCGGAACCAGTCGCCCTTGCCAAAGAAGTCGAACTTATTGCGCTGCGCCTGCACACTGTAGCTTCCTACCAGGGCGAAGGTGGGTATCTGGCTGAGCTTATACCGGCGGACGTTGAGTCCATTCAGTTTGTTTGTAATGGTCATCACCTGGTATTCTTTCCGGTCGTTATAATTATACTGGCTGCTTTCCAAAACGCCTTCCTTGATCTGGTCGTCGGTCAGCTTATCGGTCAGCACCAGGCTGTCGCGTACCGGCATGCCCATGAGCAGTTTCAACCCGGCATAACCGTTTGCGATCATGTTTTCGACCTTCATCTTTTCGGTTTGCAGGTTCACGAGCAGTACACTGGCCTTATCGACATCCAGTTTCTCCACGAAGCCGTTATCGAACATGATCGACATATCGCGATGCAGTTTCTTCGCCAGGTTGATGTTCGAATCCAGCAGTTCCGTTTGTGTTTTACTCAATACCAGCTGGTAGTATATTTTGTATATGTTGGCCTTGATGTTTTCCTCTGTCACTCCTTGCAGCGCCTTTTGAAAATCGATCGTTCCTTTGCGTGCCTTCAGGGCGATGAACACCTGCCCGTCGAAAATGAGCTGGCTTACCGCGAGGCTTACATTCGAGTTCCACTTGGTTCCGAATTTCACCGGCGCGAATTCGCCCGGGTTACCGCCAAAGAACTGGGCGGGAACCAGCGTGGTGGGAATGTCCAGGTAATCGGTGATGCCGGCTGATCCGCTGATCTGCGGCAGGGCGATGGATGTGATATCCCGGTTGGTTTGCTGCTGCATCAATACGTCGATGATGGCATTCTTCACCTGCACCGAGTGCTGCATGGCATAATCCACGGCCTGTTTGAGGGTAAACGAATTGACCTTCTGCGCTTTTGTTTCCATCGTCCCGCCGAACAGGGGCAGCAGGAAGAGGCCATACTTCAGTAGTTTCTTCATTGCTCTTGTTTTATGACTTATCATGTTTAATCAGTCCTTTTTGTTCCATGTACTTCAATACCAGTTTGTATCCTTTCTGCGATACCACCCCGAAGAGGAAATGGATGATGATCTCCTGTTCGATCTCCAGCAGGCTGCGCTTCACGCTGCGCTGGAATTCGGGGTTGAAGGCGATGAGCATTGTTTCCACCCGGTAACGCGACAGGATATCAATGCTTATCTCCGGCCGGTACAACTCTTCCCGTATCCCCCGTTCCAGGTTTTGCTTCACCATATTGTAGAGGTACTCATGGCGATGCAGCTGAAATTTGCGGAAAGCCGCCGGGTGATACTTCTGCATGTCGAAAAGGATGGAAGGGTTCATCGTCTGGAACATCTCCACCATCCGGTCCATGATCAGGAATATCTCGTGCACCGCGTTTTCCGCCAGGCCGCGGTCGTCGTTGCAGGTACACTGGTTATTGTGGATCTCGCCATCCACCACCGCTTCCACCAGTTCGTCCTTGTCTTTGAAATACTGGTAGATGGTCTTCTTGCTCATGCCCAGGTGCGCTGCGATATCGTCCATACTCACACTGCGGATGCTGTACTGCATCACCAGGTCGTGTGCCGCTTTCTGAATCCGTTGTTTGGTATCTGGTATTATCATAATGGGGGGCAAAACTATGGAAACTTTTTACGTTACCAAAGTTTCCATTATTATTTTTTCGATTTTTTGACGAACGGCGGGTAGCGTACAGCCAACGGTCCTGTTTGGGTCAGCAAGGTCTTTCAAAAACCGGAATCGCCTGCCCCGAAAAGGATAAGTTGTTGAAAGCAGGGAGTAAATTGCCGTTTCGGCGGCTGACCCAGGCAACAGCGGCGCAGGTAAAACCCCGACAAATGGACCTCCAAACAGTTATCTTTGGTGCTGCCTAAAACAAGCTTCATGAAAAGAGATTTTCGTTACAAAAAGATATTCCAGTACTTCCTGCAGGGTTTGCTGGTACTGGCGCCCGTTGCCATTACCGCCTACGCGATCTTCTGGACCGTGACCACCATCGATAACCTGATCCCCATCTTTACCTATACCGATGCGCAGGGCCTGGTACGGGTGCAGAACTACGGGATCGGCTTCCTGCTCATCATCGTTATCCTCATCGTGATCGGGTATTTCAGTTCCTTCTTCATCACGTCCCGCATCATCAACTTTTTCGATAAGCTGCTGGAAAAGACACCCGGCATCAAGCATATCTATTCCATCACCCGCGATTTTTTTGAAGCCTTCGCCGGGGACAATAAGAAATTCACCAAGCATGTGCTCGCCAACGTTGATGACAACGATGTATGGCGTTTCGGCTTCGTGACCCGGGAAGACATGGATGAGTTTGGCCTGAACGACTATGTGACGGTATATATACCCATGGCTTATTCTGTTGCCGGTAATGTATATGTGATCCCCAAAGCACGCGTGAAACCGATCGAACACATCACGGCGGCGCAGACCATGAAATTTGCCGTGAGCGGGGGCGTTACGGATATCGACGAGGATCCGGAAAAAAGATAAACCCCTGTTTTAACCGGAAAAACAACAAGGCGGCAGCAGGCGCCTGCCCTAGCTTAGACAGCCAATCTTCTTGTATGAAAAAGGCTGTCTTTTCTTTTCTGCTGTTCTGTACAACGCTTACACTACCCCTTCACTCCTTTTGCTGGGGTTTCTTTGCCCATCAAAAGATCAATTACTACGCGGTGTTCCTCCTGCCGCCGGAGATGCTGGTATTGTACAAGCCGAACATTCCGTTCCTCAGCGAACACGCGGTTGATCCGGATAAGCGCCGCTACCTGGTGGCTGCTGAGGGACCCCGGCATTATATCGATATCGATCAGTACGGATCGTACCCTTATCCCGATCTCCCCCGCAGGTGGAAAGACGCGGTTGCCCGGTTCGGGGAAGACTCCCTGAACCGGCACGGCATCGTTCCCTGGCATATACAAACCATGCTTTACCGGCTCACCGAAGCGTTCAAAACCAAAAACTTTTCCCTGATCATGAAGTACAGCGCCGAGATCGGACACTATATCTCCGATGCGCATGTTCCCCTTCATGCTTCCAGCAACCACAATGGTCAGCTAACAGGTCAGCACGGTATCCATGGCTTCTGGGAAAGCCGGGTTCCGGAATTACTGGCAGAGAAAGAATTTGATTTTCTTCTTGGAAAAGCGGCGTACATAAAAAACCCGGAAGAATTTACCTGGAAACGCGTACTGGAAAGCGCCCGTGCAGCTGATACGGTATTGCTTTTTGAAAAAAACCTGAACGCCCGTTACCCCGCGGATGCAAAGTATTCCTTCGAAGAACGAAACGGGAAACTGGTACGGCAGTACGCCTCGGGCTATACCATCGCCTATAATTCAAAACTCAACGGCATGGTCGAACGCCGGATGCGGCAATCCATTTTCGCGGTTGCTTCCTTTTGGTACACGGCCTGGGTGAATGCGGGCCAACCCGACCTGAAAGAACTGGCCGGGCAGCAATTCTCAGCAACCGACTTCCTTGAATTTGAACAACTCAACCGTCAATGGGCTTCCGGCAATGGGATGATCGGGCGAAAAGAACAATAAACCTATAAGGTTTCGGAAACCTTATAGGTTTGACCCGATTTGGGTACTTTTGCGGTACAACGATTTTTTTACTTAACGGGTTAGTAGTGGTTCATAATTTTAACGCAGGTCCTTCGATCCTGCCCAAAGAAGTCTTCGAACAAGCGGCCCAGGCCGTTCTCAATTATAATAACACAGGGCTCTCCATCCTGGAGATCGGTCATCGCACCCCCACGTTCCAGGAGGTGATGGATGAAGCACGCTTCCTGGTGAAAGAACTGATGAACCTCGATGAAGATCACGAAGTGTTATTCCTCCACGGAGGCGCTTCCACCCAGTTCATGCAGGTACCCATGAACCTGCTCGATGAAAAAGATACCGCCGCTTTTACCGATACCGGTGTGTGGAGTACCAAGGCCATCAAGGAGGCCCGATTATTTGGTAAGGTGGAAGTGGTGTGCAGCAGTAAGGAAAGCAACTTCACCTATATCCCTAAAGACTTTGCCGTACCCAACGATGCAAAATACGTACACATCACCACCAACAATACCATCTACGGTACGCAATGGCAAACCATACCCCGCACCAGCAATACCCTGGTGGCGGATATGAGCAGTGATATTTTCAGCCGTACGCTTGATTTCAATTCCTTCGGACTGATCTATGCCGGGGCACAGAAGAACATGGGCCCGGCCGGCGTGAACCTGGTGGTGGTCGACAAACGGATACTCGGAAAGGTTAAACGGGCCATCCCCACCATCATGGACTACCGCAATCACATCAAGGAAGGCTCCATGCTGAATACCCCGCCGGTTTTCGCCATCTATGTAAGCATGCTCACGCTTCGCTGGCTGAAAGCGCAGGGCGGCGTGGCGGCCATCGAAAAGATCAACCGGGAAAAAGCGGCAGCCCTCTATGCAGCCATCGACGAAAACCCGCTCTTCACCGGCACCACGGTAAAAGAAGACCGCAGTATGATGAACGCCTGCTTTGTCATGAACGACCCGGCGCTCGAAGAACCCTTCCTGCGTTTCACCAAAGAACGGGGAATTGTGGGTATCAAGGGACATCGCCTGGTAGGCGGGTTCCGGGCCTCTTTATACAATGCCCTGCCCCTGGGCAGCGTGCAGGTACTCACCGAAGCCATGAAGGAATTCGCCCTGCAACACGCTTAACACAAATTCGACTACATTTACAAATCTTAATGACCCGAAAGCATGGTAACGATTCACCCGTTCAAAGCACTGCGCCCGGCTGCCGAGTTCGCCCGGCAGGTGGCATCCCGCCCCTACGACGTGCTGAACAGCAAAGAAGCGAAAACAGAGGCGGAAGGCAACAGCGCCAGCTTCCTCCACATCACCAAAAGCGAGATTGATCTTCCCGAAAGCATCGACATACATGCGCAACAGGTATACGACAAGGCCAAGGAGAACCTCGACGCCTTCATCAGCCGGAAGATCCTTTTCCGGGAAAGCAAAGCCTGTTATTATATCTATCAACTGGTGATGAATGGCCGCAGTCAGACCGGCCTTGTTTGCGGAAGTTCTGTAGACGATTACGAGAACGACCTGATCAAGAAACACGAATTCACCCGGCCCGAGAAAGAACTCGACCGCATTAACCACATCAAAACAACCGGGGCGCAAACCGGTAATGTATTCCTGGCCTACAAACAGGTGGAGGCGATCGACGAAGTGATCGACGGCTGGAAAAAGAAAAGCCCTGTATACGATTTCACTGCCGACGACGGCATCCAGCATACGGTATGGATCGTGAACGATGACGATACCATCGAAAAGATTTCCGCACTCTTCAAAGAAAAAGTGCCTTGCACCTATATCGCCGATGGGCATCACCGGGCCGCGTCTGCGGCCAAAGTGCGCAAAGCCCTGGGCGATGCAGCCCAGGACGGGGCCGACCTGTTCCTGACAACCCTTTTCCCATCCAACCAACTGCACATCATGGATTACAACCGGGTGGTAAGCGACCTGAATGGGTTGGATGAAACGGGTTTACTGGCCGCACTCGGCAACCAATTCACCGTGGAAAAAGCAGCGAAAGCCTTTTCACCCGAACAGCTGCATACATTCGGCATGTACATCAACAAGCAATGGTACCGGCTTACCGCGAAGGAAGGTTCCTACGGCAACGACCCCATCGGGGTACTGGATGTAACCATCCTGCAGAACAACCTGCTCGACCCGGTGTTTAATATCAAGGACCAGCGTACCGACAAACGCATCGATTTTGTAGGAGGCATACGCGGGCTCGGTGAGTTGGAAAAAAGAGTAGACAGCGGTGAGATGGCCGTAGCGTTCAGTTTACACCCGGTAAGCATTCAGCAACTGTTCGATATCGCCGACAGCGGGAATGTGATGCCGCCCAAGAGTACCTGGTTCGAACCCAAACTCCGGGATGGTTTGCTTACCCACCTGATCGACAATGGTACCGCGGAAAATGAATAAGAACCCGATCGCTTATTCCAAATCATACACCATGAAGAAGTTTTTGCTGGCTATTACCCTGGTCGTTCCCCTGGTTGTGTTTTCGCAGGACGCGGCCGAACTGCACAAGAACGGCCGGGCCTATATGCAGAACGGCGATCACGCCAACGCCATCATCGTTCTCAACCGGGCGCTTGCCCTTCAGCCCGAAAACATGGAGATCGCCAAAGACCTGGCGCTGAATTATTATTATTCGAAGGAGTATACGAAAGCCATATCGGTGCTGCGGCCGCTGATCGACAAGGAAACCGCCGATGACCATTGCTACCAGATCGCCGGCGACTCGTACCTGGCACTCGACCAGAAAAAAGAAGCCGAGAAAATATACCGGAAAGGAATCCGTAAAGTGACCAACAACGGGGCGCTGTACAATGAACTCGGGCAATTGCTTTGGTCGCAGGGTGATTATTCGGCCATTAAACAATGGGAAAAGGGCATCGAGAGCGACCCGGCCTACCCGGGTAACTATTACAACGCCGCCCGGTATTATTACCTCACCACCGACCGGGTATGGAGCCTTATTTACGGAGAGATATTCCTGAACATGGATCCGCAGAACGCCTCGGCGCCGGAAGTAAAGAACTTCCTGTTTGAAGGATATAAAAAACTCTTTGCCGATGCCAACCTGGAGAAACACAACACCGAAAAGAACAATTTCGTGGGCGCCTTCCTGGCTACAATGAACAAGCAAAGCAGTGTTGCCAATTCCGGTATCACCCCCGAAACACTGACGATGATCCGCACCCGGTTCATTCTCGACTGGTCGGCCAGCCACGCCGGTAAATTCCCTTTCCGCCTGTTCGACCTGCAGAAACAACTGATCCAGGACGGCCTCTTCGAAGCCTACAACCAATGGATCTTCGGCGCTGCGCAAAACCTGGCCACGTACCAGACCTGGGTCAATAACCACCCGAAAGAATACAACGAACTCATCCGCTTCCGGCAAAACAGGGTATTCCGGATACCGGCCGGACAGTATTATCATTAAGCAGATTCGCTTTTTCGCTTCGCCGCCCATACACTTGCTCCCCGTACGGCGGGGCACACCTGCACATGCCGGCAAAATGATCTTTTTTCATTAACTTGTCTCACTAAACAAATCCTTTATGGAAGAGCAACGCGATGAAAAATTGTGGCAGCTTGCCAAACGCCGGGCCGATTTCCAGAACAGCATGCTGAGTTTTGCCGTGATCACCACCATTTGCTGGGTGATCTGGTATTTCACGGCGGGCAGAAGGGGTATCAATACCGGTACACCCTGGCCCCTGTGGGTGATGCTGGGATTGGGCATTGGCCTTTTCTCCAAATTCATGAAGGCTTACCGCACCGATAAAGACACACTCACCGAGCGGGAATACGAAAAGCTTAAGAACGAGCGCAAATAAACGTCCTCCAATCACGATTGCTTATGAATGATCAGTCAAGAATCTTCGACTTTCTCGATTACCAATTGAATCATTTTCCCAAGAAAGACATGTTTTGCGGGAAAGAGAACGGGCAGTGGACACCCTACAGCACAGCCGATGTGAAAGACATCGTGAACAGGCTCAGTGCCGGGCTGGTGAAACTGGGCCTCAGCGGGCACAACATGCAGATCGAACAGCAGGATAAGGTTGCGCTCATTTCCAAGAACAGGCCCGAATGGCTCATGCTCGACCTGGCATGCCAGCAGATCGGCGTTGCCCTATGCCCCATTTATCCCACCACGAATATCAATGAACTGGAATTCATTTTCAACGACGCCGCGGTTAAATATGTATTCGTAAGCGGACAGGATATCCTCGACAAGGTTACGATCATCCGGGAACGGGTGCCGAGTCTTTCCGGTGTTTTCAGCTTTGATGAATTAGCCGGCGCCGAATACTGGAAAACGATATTAAACGATCATTCGGCAGAAGACCTCGCCAAACTGGAAACAACAAAAGCGGGTATCCTGCCCGGGCATTGCGCCACCATCATTTATACATCAGGCACCACGGGAACTCCCAAGGGCGTGATGCTCAGCCACCGCAATATTGTAAGCAATGTGCTCAACTCGGTAAATAGTTTTCCGTTCGATGAAGATACCTCGGCCCGGGCGCTCAGCTTTCTGCCGCTCAATCATATTTTCGAGCGCATGGTTTCCTTCATTTACATCTACCGGGGTATTTCGATCTACTATGCCGAAAACCTGGATACGATCGGAGAGAATCTGAAAGAGGTACAACCCAACCTGTTTTCTACCGTGCCCCGCCTGCTGGAAAAAACCTATGAAAAGATCATGGCCAAGGGAGCGGAACTTACAGGACTGAAAAGAAAATTATTCGACTGGTCGCTGGCATTGGCCAATGAATACGATAATGAAAGATCCAGGGGACTTTATTACAATATGCAGCTGGCCCTGGCCAACAAACTCATCTTCAGCAAATGGAGAGAGGCGCTTGGCGGAAACCTGCGTTTCATTGTTACCGGCGGCGCCGCCTGCCAGGTTCGCCTGATCCGCATCTTCACCGCGGCCGGCATACCGATCTATGAAGGTTATGGCCCCACGGAGAACAGCCCCGTGATCAGTGTGAACCGGAAAGAAAAAGGCGGTACCCGTTTCGGAACCGTAGGCCCGGTCATCGAAGGGCAGCAGGTAAAACTGGAAGCCGACGGCGAGATCTGCGTAAAGGGCCCCAGTGTGATGATGGGCTATTACAAACGCCCCGACCTTACCGCGGAAACCATTATCGACGGATGGCTGCACACCGGCGACATCGGCGTATTCGAAGAGAATAAATTCCTCAAGATCACCGACCGGAAAAAAGAACTGTTCAAAACAAGCGGTGGTAAATACGTGGCGCCGCAACCCATCGAAAACAAGATGAAGGAATCGCCCTTCGTGGAGCAAATGATGGTGGTGGGAGCCGAACAGAAATTCGTGGGCGCCCTGATCGTTCCGTCGATACCCAACCTGCGGGAATGGATGCAGCACAAGGGCATACCCTTCACCACCGCGGAAGACGCGGTGAACAATCCCAAGGTGCTCGATCTCTACCGGGAACTGGTAGACTCCTTCAATAAATTCTTCAACCACGTGGAGCAGATCAAGAAGTTCGAACTGCTGCCAAATGAATGGACCATCGATACCGGGGAACTTACGCCTACGCTTAAACTCAAGCGCAAGGTGATCATGGAAAAATACAAGGCCGCGATAGACCGCATCTACGCGTAAAAAGAAACCGGGAACGCTGATTGTTGGCATTGAATCGGCGTTCCCGGCAGTTTACTCATGCTTGTTAATGCATTCAAGGAACCTGGATGATCAGTAAGGTTGATTTTTCAATAAGTTATACGGGCATTAATACAACGTGGGTTAATCATAGTATCAATATGTTCCGACCGTCACAATTCCTCAACTAGCTGAGGGATCTGGTCAAAGTCTTTCGATTTGTCGATGAAACCAATCGCTCCTTCCTGCTTACACAAACGCTGGTAATGTTCACTTACCTGGTTGCTGATCATCAGTACTTTGGTTTCGGGGTATTCGCTGGAAATGAACCGAAGCAGGTCGATCCCGTTCTTGCCCGGCATGTGGATGTCGAGCAGCACCAGGTCGGGTTTACGCTGGCTCAGCACGCCCACGGCTTCATGGTAATTCTCGGCTGTAAAGAGCTGTTTAACTGATTCCACTTCTTTAAGCATTTCCACAAGCCTCTCCACGATCAACACGGAGTCATCCACTACAAGTACAGATTTGCTTTTCATTGCAGTCGCGGGCATACAATTAAAACTTTGTCAAGTTAGCCCGGTTGAAGGCGATGAAATGTAGTCTGGGTGTTGATGTTCAGGTAGTATTAATTCTACAAGGGTAGACAAGGGAGAAAAAGATCAGATGAGTTTGTTTTCGATGGCGTACTTGGTAAGGTCGGAGTTGGATTTTAGGTTCATCTTCGCCATGACGCGGGCCCGGTAGGTACTCACCGTAGTGACGCTGAGCGAGAGCATCTCGGCGATATCCGAAACCGACTTACCATTCGCCAGCAGTTTCATCACATCGAATTCCCGGTCGCTGAGCGTTTCGTGCAGTTGTTTATTGGTATTGGTCGAGAAGGAGTCGGCCAGTTTTTCGGCAATGGATTGCGAAATGTATTTTTTGCCCAGCAGCACTTTTTTCACCGCTTTAACCAGTTCATCGGGGGCCGTGTCTTTACTGAGGTAACCCGAAGCCCCGGATTTTAGCGCACGCAGGGCGTATTGCTCTTCGGGATGAATACTGAGTATGAGTACCGGAAGATCGGGGAAACTTGATTTGATCTGCTGCAGGGCATCAAGGCCGCTCCGGCCGGGCATCGACAGGTCGCTTACCACCACATCCCATTTCTCGGACATCACTTTCTTGATCAGTTCTTCCGCATCCGGAACCTCATCGATCACGGCATTGGAAAACTCTTCGGTCAGGATCTGCTTGAGGCCTCTTCTGACAATGGTATGGTCATCTGCAATTAGGATCCGCAACATACTTTACGTTTTAATCAGAGGTTTCGACAAGATTTAACGGAATAGAGATTCGGATCTCCGATCCGTCGCCAGGTTTACTGTTTATTTCATAGGTTCCGCCAATCAAAAGGCTGCGTTCCTTGATACCAAGGAGCCCCAGTGTTTTTTTGCCTTTGGTGCTGTTCACATCAAAGCCATCACCGTTGTCCCTGATACTAAAGTACAGATTTTTGCCGTCGCTGTCAAACAAAGCATCAACCCGGCTCGCATGCGAGTGACGGGCAACGTTGGTTAACACTTCCTGGTAGATACGGAATAAGGCGGTTGCCGCGTTGGGCAGCACCCGTATTTCACCCGCGTTATTGGTAAACAGAACTTCAATACCCGAACGCCGGGCGAATTCCTCACTTTGCCATTCCAGTGCCGCCAGTAAGCCCAGGTCGTCCAGGATGCTGGGGCGCAGTTCGGTGGCGATCTTCCGGACGGTTGTGATGGTGGCGTTGATCAGTTCAATGCTCTCCTTCATCTTCTGGTTCACTTCATCGTCGCTGCTGTTGATCCTGCGGTTCAGCCAGTGCATGTCCATCTTCAAACCCGTTAGTTGCTGACCCAGCTCATCGTGTATCTCCCGGGCAATATTGGTACGCTCGTCTTCCCGTATGCTTTGCAGGTTGGAAGCAAGCAGGCGGATGTCTTCGTAGGATTTCTGTAAAAGCTCCTTGGCATTATGTGCCTCGGTCACGTCGTGCGACAGTCCGAGCCACACCTTACGGCCTTCGTATATGATCTGGTGGCTATAGGTTTCCACATGAATGATTGTTCCGTCCTTTTTCTTATGACGCCAGGCCAGCACATTGATGCGGTCGGGTTCCATTTTTCTTACTTCGCTGAGGAAGTTTGGCAGATCCTCTTCGGGGCGAAGGTCGCGGGTGCTGAGCTGGAGGAATTCTTCGCGGCTGTAGCCGTATTGCTTGATAGCCGCGTCATTCACATCGATGATCATCAGGTCGGGAATGGTAACCATCCACATCGGCAATGGGTTGTTGTAGAAAAGCAACCGGTATTTCATTTCCGATTGCTGCAGTTTTTCCTCCGCCTGTTTTCTTTCGGTAATATCTTCGGCATAGCCGTATTCAATCTTCGCACCCTTCGGATCTTCTACCACATTTGTCTTCACCTGGATCCAGCGAATGCTTCCGTCCGGGCGCAGGATTCGGTACGACAGGCTTGCTTTGCGGGTGCTGGCCAGGTTTTCAAAAGCGCTTTGCAGGAGGGCCTTATCATCCGGGTGCACCGCTTCCAGGAAAGCGCCGGGATCTTTATACAATTCTTCCACGCTTCGTCCCCAGATGGTTTCGTACGACGGACTGATGTACAGGGTTTCGTAGGTGTCGAGATTGTTCACCCAGTATACCCCGGAGATATTTTCGACCAGGCTTTGGAATTGCCGTCTGGATCGCAATATTTCTTCTTCGGCTTTCTTGCGTTCGGTGATATCCTTGATGCTTCCGCGGATCAGCACCCGGTCTTCCGCCGGAAGACGAACCAGCCATACCTCACAGGATATTTCATTTCCCTCTTTATCCTGGTGTGTCCATTCAAACACCGGCTTTTCACCATCGATGGCCCGTTGAATATAATCGCCACCGGCTTCTTCGGAGGTTCGTCCGTCGGGTTGCCGCAACGGGCTCACCTGTATCGGGCCGGTACCCAGCAATTCTTCTTCTGTCATTTTAAACAAGTGGGTGGCACTCGTACTAACGCTGGTGAACCGGCCGCTTTCCACATCCAGTACCACGAGAGCTTCGGGTGCATGCTCTACCAGGGCCCGGTTCAGTTTTTCATTTTCGCGGATCACTTTTTCCGCCTTTTGTTTCTCGGAAATATCAAAGCCTACGCCCACCAGGCAACTCTGCCCTTCATACTCGATCGCCTGCCCGGTAAAATAATAGGGTATCTTTCGTTTATCCTTCAGGAAGAAATCGGCTTCCACGGAGTCGTAGCCGTTCGTGAATACGCTATTGATCTTTTCCGTAAGCAGTTGCTTCTCGCTTTCATCGAATAGTTCGATCGGGTGCAGCCGGCTGATCTCTTCAGCCGAATAACCCGTCACCGATTCCAGGTTCCGGTTCCAGCGCAAAAAATTTCCCTCCTTATTATATAAATAGAACACACCGGGCAGGCTGTTGATGATCGAATCGGATAGTTCCTTTTCTTTCAGTATCTGCTTCTCGGTTTGTTCCCGTTCGGTAATATCCTGCATGGCGCCCAGCATACGGAGCGGTTTACCGGCCGCGTCGTACTGTATATAGGCCCTGTCATAGAAAGTGCGGTACTCGCCGGTGGCAGAGAGGAAATGAAATTGCTCATAGAGCACATGCTCTCCTTTTTCGATCGCCTGGTTCAGCCGGTCTACCAGGCCCTGGCGCTCGTCGGGATGCACCCGGTCGATGAACATCTCGAAATTGATCTTTGTTTCGGAAGAATCGAATCCGTAAAGTTTATATAATCCCTCATTACCCCAGGTTTCATTGATCGTAAAGTCGTGATCCCAGACCACGTCGTTGGTGGCTTTCGCGATCATACTGAAGCGTTCGTTGGAAACACTGATCTCCTCGGCCGCTCTCTTGCGTTCGGAAATATCCCGCACAAAGGCCAGGAAGCGATCGTCCGAAATGAATTTGGCCGTTATCTCCACATCGAGCAGTGTTCCGTCCTTACGGCGCATGCGTCGTTCGGACCGGGCGCCTTTGGCCGATATCATATCGGCAAAGTTGAATGGCATTTCCTCCAGATCGCCGGGCAAAACCAGGTCGTAGATGGTTACGCTGTTAAGTTCCTCCGGTGAATACAACGACATCTTATACCCGCTCGAGTTGACCACCAGGAAACGTCCTTTTTTATCCGCGATGAATATTCCATCACTGGCCTGCTCAACCAGGGTACGGTATTTTTCTTCGCTTTCCGCGATCAGTTGCTGTGCTTTTTTCTGATCGGTGATATCCCGGCTGGTAATGATGAAACCAATGGTTTCGCCTTTACGGGATTTGAAGAGGCTGATGCCGCTGAGCAGGTGAACCTTTTGATTTGTTTTGGGATGAATAAAGTTGAACTCGCCCCGCCATTGTCCTTTGGCAAATACCTCCTCGAACACTTCCTCCCGCGTATAATCCGGGTATTCGAAAGAGATCAGTTCGGGTACCCGTTTACCGATCACTTCTTCCGTGGTAAATCCATAAAGTTCTTCGCAGGCCCGGTTCCAGCTAACAATACGCCGTTCCATATCCAGCGATGTGATGGCGTCGGAAACACTTTCGAGCAGGCGCGACTGGTATTGCAGGTCCCGCTCCGCTTTCTTTCGTTCCGAAATATCCCGGATAAAACCGATCAGGGTATGCGAGCTGGCCATCTTGGAATTGACTTCAATATCCAGGACGGAGCCATCTTTTTTAAGCAGCCGGCGTTCATATAATAGTGACCGTCCCTGGAGTAACTCCTGGATACGAAGCGGGTTGGATTCCTGGTCTTCTGCGGGAAGGAACCGGGTAAGTGGCTGCCCTAAAAATTCTTCTTCCGCGAAACCGCTCATCTGGCACATGCTGTTGTTTACTTCCAGTATGATGCCGTCGAGATCGGTGATCACAATGCCATCGCTGGCCTGTTCTACGAGGTTGCGGTATTTTTCTTCGCTTTCCTGCACCAGTTTGTCGGCCTTCTTACTGCCTGAGATATCCACGGCGGAAGCAAGCCAGTATTTTGTTTCTTCAATCCGCAACGGTTCGATGGAAAGGAGTAAGGAACGTGTTTCGGTATCCCTGGTAACGATCTCCAGTTCATAGTTCTCCAGGTATCCTTTTTCTTCGAGTATTTCCCGGATCTCATCGCTGGTGAATTTCCCTTTCTCCTCCGGCATTTTACTGATCAGTCCCGCTTCCTCGGAAGAACGGCCGATGAGTTGATCGGGTGTGGATTCCAGCAACGCGGCATAGGGATCGTTGACATCTACAATACTCCAATCCGTATCGTATATGACCAGGCCAAGCAGATTGGAGTGAAAGGCTTTCGAAAATTTCGCTTCGCTGTCTTTGAGTTGCCGGGTGCGCAAACGGACCAGTTCGTCGAGTTTTTGCGGACGCTGTGCGATATGATATATAAACACCGCCCCGAGCAGGGAGAAAAGCACCCCAAGCCCAATGAACCAAAAGATATCTGTAAAGTCCTGGAGGGAGCTGGCTTTGGTGACCGACAGTTTCCATTCGCCATTGGGTACGGTGATGGAAACGGTTTCCGCATTCTTTTTTTCAAGTTTGTGACTGATGAAGAATTCTTCTTTCCGGGTATCGGGGTTAACCTTCGAGAGCTGGTAGTAATAGCCCCCTGCTCCGCTGGTATCAATGCCGGCGGCTTTCAGCAATGTAGGCATCTTGATGATCACGGCCGAGAAGCCCCAGAATGTGCCGCCCCGGAAGATGGGAAGCCTGCCCACCACGCCCAGGCCGCCCTGCCGGAGTTCGAAGGGCCCGGCAAAATACAGTTCCTTTTTCTCGATGGCTTTATATGCCTCCCTGCTCCGTGTTGGGTCTTTCAATATATTATAACCGATCGCCCGTTCGTTGCCTTTCGCCGGGTAGATGTACCGGATCACACCCCCTGGCACCAGCTGCAAGGCGTCGACCTCGTTTCCGGACGACATGATCTGTGCCGCGACCGAATCGAAATTATTTACGTTGCCATCGCTGTCGACAAAGAAGGAAAGCAGTTTGGTAGCGGAAAGACTGTAGGCCAGGGATTGCTGCAGTTTTTCTGTAGCACGGTGCGCTATATCATACACCTCCTTACGTTGTTCTTCCTTTAATATAAGATAGCGCTGGTAAATCAGGACGCTGCAAACAGACCCGAGTAATACAAACGCAAGCAAGCCCAGGAAAACGGGCCTGTACAATACGGAGAACAGGCCGCCGGAAGCGTCTGTTTTTTTTTGCCCGAACCGGCCTTGCTGTGCTTTATTTGCTGGCATCAATTGTTAGAGACTAAGGATCCCTGGATTTTAGTTGTTGACTGCAGTGATCAATACGGGTAGCAAAATTAATCTACCCTGGCGCATCCGCTCATGTATTCCGGATAGAATGTTCTGCGAAATAAAATTAGTATAAATTCTGGGCTGCGTCGGCATTTTTCTACACAAAAATTGCGACTCTTACTATATCTCCCGCAACACTATTCTCAAGCCATTCCCGTTTTCTTTTCACACAACCAAAACATCCAATATCCTAAACCACCTGCCATGTCCAGAACCACGGCGCAAAAGATCAGCATCTACCTGAAGATTGACAGTAACAGCATCCATGCGTACTTCAATCCGCACGATCCGGCCCGTTTGGATAAACGCCAGCTTGGCCACGATTTCCAGGAATACCTCGACAATTCGATCGCGACGGCAGGCCGCAACACCCACATCGACTTCAAAGTTTTCTGTTGTGATACCGATAACATGCGTTTCATGGTGGAACCGCTCATGAAGACCATCCGGCGTCATTTCCAGAAAAGAAAAATGCTGAAAGAGGCCGAATTCCGGAAGTTCAAACGCCGGAACTACATATTGCTGATGATGAGCATCATGGTTGTCATGTTCTGCCAGGGCGTGATACCGCTCATCTTCGGACAGGATCACCGCATCCATTCCATGTTCAGCAATGCCATCGACGTATTCAGCTGGGTGATCCTCTGGAAACCGATCGAGCGGCTGATCTTTTACTGGAACCCGTTCCTGAAAGAAATTCTGCTCTATGAAAAAATGCAGCACGCGAAAGTCAATATAGTTGAAAGTGAAGAAGCTCTTATTAATTATCACCTGGAGCATTACGATGCCGCCTGAGGGGTTTGCCCAATCCAAGACGGGTATCGAGAACTATACCCTCTTGCGTGCAGGCAATGAGTACCTGTGGATGCCCGTGGTGCACCATACGGGTAAGCGGGGGTTGCGTACCGAGATCCGGTATAATTACGAAGCCAGCAAAACCGCTTCCGTATACCTGGGAAAAAGTTTCAGTAAGGATGGCTCGCTGTCCTTCGACCTGACGCCGATGGCCGGGCTGGTCTTCGGGGAATACACCGGGGGTTCGCTGGCGCTCAATTCGGAATGCAGCTATAAAAAGTTCTTTTTCTCAACACAGGCGCAGTACACGATCAACCGTCACAGCCGGTCGGACAATTTTTTCTTCAACTGGTCGGAGCTCGGTTTTCAGCCTGTGCACTGGTTTTATGCCGGCCTCAGTTCGCAGTATACCAGGCTGCATGACACGCCGGGACTGGGGGAATGGGGGTTCATGTTCGGGGTAACGATCCGGAAGCTGACCATACCGGTTTACCTGTTCAATCCCGGAAGCGCACAACGTAATTACATCGTCGGCATCAATGTCGAATGGTAATAAATAAAAAAAACAAAGGCAGCCAATGCCGATGACGATAACCAATTTTATGAACCACTCAATCCTTAAATCCAAACTATGAAAAGAATAGTTTTTACACTCCTGCTTTTGTGCTCGGTGGCGGGCCTGTACGCCCAGGTGGGTGTAGGCACCACTTCGCCGAACTCAACCCTTGACGTGCGGGGCTCTATGTCGACCAACTACCGTTCCTTTACGGCTAACACCACGGCCGGTACCACCGACAACGTACTGGTATTTACCGGCAGCAGCGCCGCCACCCTCACCCTGCCAACCGCGGTTGGTTGCGACGGCCGTTCGTACGTAATCAAGAATGCCAGCACCACCGGTCCCGTACCGGTGCTCACCGTTGCCACCACGGCTTCAGAAACCATTGATGGCAATGCATCCTGGGTGCTCGACGAATCCTACGAGACGGTTACGCTGATCAGTGACGGTTCCAATTGGAACATCTCGGCCCAGAGTCTGTCAGCCGGCTCGGGCGTTAACTGGACACAGGGCGGTAACAGTCTTGCCTCGATCCGCAACTTAGGAACGATCAGCAATCATTCGCTGCCCTTCATTACCAACAACACCGAAAAAATGCGGCTTACCAATACCGGCAACCTCGGTATCGGAACCTCCAGTTTCAATGGAACCTACCCGGAAAAATTACTCGTAGATGCCGGAACCACCACATCGGTGAACGCCATCGTGGGTAAAGGCTCTATCAACAGTTACCTGCAGCTGAACATCCAGAATACGTCTGCCGGCAACAACTCCTCTTCCGACGTGGTGGCAACCGCCAACAACGGCAGTGAAACCACCAATTATATAGATATGGGCATCAACGGCGGCAGTAATACCAGTGGTGTAATGGGGGTGGCCAACGACGCTTATTTATATAATATCGGCCAGAACCTGCTCATCGGTACCGGTACAGCCAGCAAGTCGCTGGTGTTCATGACCGGCGGCACCACGCAATCTTCCAACGAGCGCATGCGTATCGACGGCAACGGCAAGGTAGGTATCGGTACCAACGCGATCCCAAAGGGCTCCGTGGGTTATGCCAAGTTTGCGCTGGATGGAACCAATTCATCCACCAGCGGCCCGCACCAGCAATTCACCACATCCACCGACAATTACCCGCTGCTGCAGAACCTGAACTGGTCGCACGACTATGTTTACAGTGCATACGATTGTTATTTCGACGGGTCCTGGAGAAGCGGCACAACAGCCGGTGGCAACTTCGTAACGGGCAAGGAAGCGGGAAAATATCTCATTCAATATTCCAACAACAATACACAGGGGTCGGCCATCACCTGGAACAATGGCATCGTAATGAATACATCCGGAAAAGTAGGTATTGGTACGGCAACATTCAATGCCACCAATCCCGAAAAGCTGGTCGTGGATGCAGGCACAACCACCTCCGTGAATGCCATCGTGGGCAAGGGATCGATCGACAGCTACCTGCAGTTGAACATCCAGAACAATTCATCGGGAGCCAACGCGTCTTCGGATGTGGTGGCCACCGCCAACAACGGCAGCGAAACCACCAATTACATCGATATGGGCATTAACGGTGGCAGCAATACCAGCGGAATCATGGGCGGCGCCAACGATGCTTATCTATATAATATCGGCCAGAACCTGCTCATCGGCACCGGCACGGCTAACAAATCGCTGGTGTTCATGACAGGCGGCACCACACAGGGAACCAACGAACGGATGCGTATCGATGGCAGCGGCGATGTGGGTATCGCAACCAACAATCCCACTTCCATATTGCACGTAAACGGTTCGACCGCTTATGCCGCAACCACCAAGACGGCCAACTATACCGCTACGGTAAATGATCACACCATCATTTGCAACAACAGCTCGGGCTCCATTACGATCAGCCTGCCTGCCGCTTCGGGATGTTCGGGAAGAACGTATGTGATCAAGAAGATATCGGGACTACTGAATGACGTGGTGATCAATCCGAACGGCGCCGAAACCATTGATGGGGCGGCTACCCGTACACTGACGGTTCAATACGAAAGCGTATTGATCCAATCCGACGGAACAAACTGGGTGATATTAGCCAAACTCTGATCACCCGCATTAACACCTATCAATACCAGGACTATGAACATAATGGTAAAAATATTTTTCCTGTTCGTGCTGCTCATACGTGGCATGCGGGAGATCTTTTTCAAGTCCCCCGCTTCCGGAAAACTGCCGCTCCTGCTCCTGTTACCCCTTGCGTCTATGTCGCAGGTGAACGTACAGAACAACGGCGTGCTGTACATCTCGAACTCGGGCGACATCATTCACATCACCGGGGGCTTTACCAACGCGTCGGGCGCAGCGCTCACCAATAACGGCATGCTGTACATCAGCCAGGACCTGAGCAACAGCCAGGCATCCATGGCAACCGGCACCGGAACCTTATTCCTGAACGGAAGCAGTTTGCAAACCATCAGCGGTGCACAAACATTCAAAACCTATAACCTGGTTACCGATAATACCGCGGGCTTCCTGCTGAACAATAACCTGAGCGCTTCGGGGGTGCATGCGTTTACCAATGGCATCATCAGCACATCGGCAACGCCCAATTACATGATCTATGAGGCCGGCGCTTCCTATTCGGGAAGCGGCGATGCCCGTCATGTGAATGGCTGGGTAAAGAAACTGGGTAATACCAATTTTACATTTCCCGTAGGCAACGGAACCTACCTGCGTGAGATCGCACTAAGTAATTATTCTGTTACCGGCGAATTCAATGCCCGGTACAACGGCAGCAAAACGCCCAATCACCTGAGCCTGTACAATCCCCTGGTGCTGGTTGACACCTTTGAATACTGGACCATCAACAGGGTGAGCGGAGGATCCGCACAGGTTACCATGAACTGGGACCTGGCCAAAGTACCCTTCCCCCTGCTCATGCTCAGCGATATCCGTGCTTCGTACTGGGACGGAACATTCTGGAGAAGCATCGGCGGATCCGCCACCGGTAGTGTGTTAAGCTCCGGAAGCATTACATCCAACAGTACCAGCGCCTTCAACACCGATTTTGTGATCGGAAGCGTATCCTGGGTACTCCCGGTAAAGATCATCCGTTTCCAGGCAAGCCGCACAGGCGATAATACCCGCCTCGACTACGTGATCGGCAACGAACTGAATGTTGATCATTACGAAGTGGAAAGAAGCGATGATGGATTCCGTTTCCGCCCTGTTGCCACGCAGCAGGCGTTTAACCGCAATGGCACCGAGTTATACAGCAACAACGATAACAGCGCCATCCAGGGAACAGCCTATTACCGGCTGAAAGGGGTGCTGCGCAGCGGAGACATTATGTACTCGGCGATCGTTACCGTTTCCGATCACGACAGGGAATTGTATGTGCTGAAAAATCCCGTGAGCGACCGCATCGACCTGGTTGCATCCGGGTCGGTTACCGGCTTGTACAGCTATTCGATCCTTACTACGGGCGGACAGACAATGCAAACCGGCACCATCAATATTTCGCAGGCCGGTGTGCATCCGATCGAACTGCGATCGGCGATGGCAGCGGGATCGTATATGCTGATCCTGCAAAATGCGAACATACGCCTGCAGAAAATGATCATCAAGCAATAAGTTCTTACTTCTCATCACAATAAAAGGCTCCTGCACTGCGGGAGTTTTTTTATTCCAGCGCGGGAAGGATCTTGATCTCGTTCCGGTAAAGAATGATCTTCTTGTCATTCTCCAGCTGCTTGAGCAACCGGGATATCACCACCCGGGAGGTGGCCAGGTCATCGGCGATCTGGTAATGGGAGGCTTTGACAACGCTGGATCCGCTGAGCCGTTGCTTTTCTTTGAGGTAGGCGATCAGGCGTTCATCCAGTTTATGAAAAGCGATGCTTTCGATGGAGCGCAGGAGCTCAAGGAAGCGCTCATTGAAACTGCGCATGATATAATTCTTCCAGCTGGGATATTTGCAGAGCCACTCTTCCAGCTTCTCGTGGGGGATGGCGATGATCTCCACTTCGTCTTCGGCAATGGCCTTTACCTCGCTCTTCTTGGCTTCCATGCAGCAGCTGTAGGCCATGGAACAACTTTCGGTACTGGACAGGTAGTAGAGCAGTATCTCTTTCCCGCTTTCATCCATCCGCAGCACTTTGATGGTGCCTTTGAGGATCAGGGGCATCATCCGGATGTACTTCCCGTAATCCATAATCAGATCGCCTTCGTGGAATCGTTTGATTTCACCGGAGGACTCGATCTCTTTGATGAGTTCCGGCTCGAAGATGTAGCTCAGATCAATGCTGTTATCCATACCTGCCTGTTCAGTTTGCACAAAAATAGGGAGAATCGCACTGTATCCTCAGAAAGATATGCGTGACCTTTCCGAAGCGTGTATGGATAGGTTGTTTGTTGCCGTAAATGACGTTGATGAACCCGCTATCGGGTCAGCTCTTCGCGTATTGCTGTACGTTCTGCCAGCTGCCGCCGTTGACTATGCCGCGGAGGCCGTTATTTTCCAGGAAGGTTTTGGCCATGCCGCTGCGTGCTCCGCTCCGGCAGAACAATACGGTATGTTCTTTACCCTTGAATTCGGCCAGTTTGCCCGGCAATATATCAAGCGGGATATTGACAGCACCCGGAACGCTGCCTTCGGCGAATTCTTCGGGTGTACGTACATCCACCAGGAAAGCGCCTTGTTTGATGATCTCGGCCAGGCTTGTGGTGCCAGGCGCTTGGTCGAAAGAAGTCATGGTATGTGGTTTAAGAGTGATGCTGAATGATCTTTACCAGCGAATTTTTAGGCAATACGCCGCTTTGCCGCCAGACAGGCTGGCCGTTCCGGAACAGTATCAGGGTTGGTACACCCTGAACCTGGTAAGCGTATGCGGCCTGCGGACTTTGGTCCACATCCACTTTAATGATCGTAACCGCATCGCCCATTTCGGCCTTTACTTCCTTGAGAATGGGGGCCATCATTTTGCATGGGCCGCACCATTCCGCAAAGAAATCAACCAGCACAGGTTTTTCAGATTGTATGATCTCGTTAAATGTCATGTTCATTTGATTTTTCAGATACAGGATCCGAATGCCTTTGTTTTTTGAACATCCCGAAAAGAAGGGCTCCCATCAGGGCTCCGTACAAGGTACTGTTCAGGGGTTTGGATGTGATCATGCAGGTGCCGGATGCACAGCCCACCTGTTGCCAGTATATATAACCGGCTGCCGCGCCAACCAGGGCACCGATGATATAGAGCAGGTTGTTCTTAAACCACTTCTTCATAGATGATCTCCTTGTTTTCATTTTTCCGGGCCGGGGGCGCCTGTACACAGGTTCCCGAAGCACAGCACCCGATATCAAACAACGGCATGGCGGTGAACAATACACCGATCAGGAAGAAAGGAATATCTTTCATCATACCGGCCTGTACCAGTATGGCAATTCCCATCAGCAGCCGCAATACCCGCATCAGGTGCCAGTTCGACAGCATTCGTTGTTTCCATGTATTCATAGTGCTTGCAAAAATACAGAGCAGGAACACCTCTTTCGGTAACAAAGGTTACACGAACAGCGAACCTGCCCTATCCGATAGCCATTATTTTTTCAGGTAAGCCGAGTACATCCACACCATTTTTTCCTGGGCCCGGATATAATCGCTCATCAGGGCGTTGGTGCCCTCGTCGTTGGCGCGGGCCGAAAGCTCCAGCAATTCACGCTGCAGGATGATGATGATTTTGAACGACTCCAGTACCTGTTCAACCGATTTGATTCCGTCGCTTACCTTGGTGCTCTCCTTCACGCCCGACATACGGGCATACGCAGAATAATTATGCTCGGGGTTGAAGCCCAGCGTAAGGATGCGTTCGGCCACCTCGTCGATCTTCAGCAGGAGGTCGTTGTACAGTTCTTCGAACTTAAGGTGCAGTTCAAAGAATTTTTCTCCCTTGATGTTCCAATGATACCCACGGGTATTCTGGTAAAAAATGGAGTAGTTGGCAAGCAATACATTCAGCTTGTCGGCCAGTTGCTTGCTCTTCTTTTTGTCGAGTCCTATTGCATTCATGATACGCGTATTTTGTATAACAAATGTACGGTAGCCCCGTTTACGTGCCACATGCATCGCCTGGCCAGGGCCAGGCGCCCGGACTGTTGATCAAGATCCTACTTTTTCTTTCCGCAGGTGTTGATACCCAGTATCGGATACAGGGGGCAGAAGCTCACCAGGCTGGTGAGTACAAAAACACCCGCTACCACCAGCAGCACGATACCCAGCGTACCGGTAACCACGTTGGTGAAATACAATACGACCATTACGGCTGCCAGGAGCAGGCGGATCATGCGGTCGGCGCTTCCCATGTTCTTTTTCATAAGCTTAATTTTTATGTAAGGTAAAAAACATATATAGGGCCGGCAGTAACAAATGTTACATTCAATGTTACAACATCGTGGTCGGACAAACATAATCTGTTTTCCGGATGGCTGTTTTTGCGATCTCCGTAAAACCGCCTTCCACATCGCTGAAATCGTTCCATCCCCGCTGTTTGAGTATTGATGCCGCGATCATGCTGCGATAACCTCCGGCGCAATGCAGCACGAAGGGTTTATTCTTCGGGAACTCCGCCAGGTGTTCATTGATCTGGTTCAGCGGGATATTGATGGCGTCCACGATATGCTCGCTGTCGTATTCGCTTTTCTTGCGGATGTCGATCACGACGGGTTTATCCGTGGCAATCATTTTCTCGAGGTCGGCGGCGCTGATACGCTGAACAGAGTCCGTCTCCTTCCCGGCCTTTTTCCAGGCCTCAAACCCACCTTCCAGGTAACCAAGTGTGTTATCATAACCCACCCTCGAGAGGCGGATGATGCATTCTTCTTCCCTGCCCGGATCGGTGATCAGCAAGATCTCCTGCCTTACATCGGGAATCATCTCGCCTACCCACTGGGCAAAACTCCCATCAATACCAATGTTGATGCTGTTGGGTATATACCCTTTGGCAAAATCACCCGCGCTGCGGGTATCCAGCAACAGCGCCCCTGTTTCATTGGCGATGGCCTCGAATTCAGCAACAGGCATCGGCTTCTTACCGCGGCTCATCACCGTATCCAGGCTTTCGTAACCCTTGATGTTCATCAATACATTCTGCGGAAAGTATACCGGCGGCGTGGTGAGCCCGGTGAGCAGTTGTTTGATGAATTCTTCCTTGGTCAATGAGGGATTGAGTGCATAGTTCACCTGCTTCTGGTGACCGAGCGTATCGGTTGTTTCCTTGCTCATATTCTTACCGCAGGCGCTGCCGGCTCCGTGGTTGGGGTAAACGACAAGTTCGTCGCTCAGCGGCATGATCTTATTGCGGAGCGAATCGTATAAATGACCGGCCAGTTTTTCCTGGGTCAGGTCGGCCACTACATGCTGGGCCAGGTCGGGACGGCCCACATCGCCGATGAATAAGGTGTCGCCGGTGATGATACCATGTTCTTTTCCGTTTTCGTCAATCACCAGGTACGTGGTGCTTTCCATCGTATGCCCGGGTGTATGTATGATCTTCACGGAGGCATTGCCAACTTTGAATACCTGTCCGTCGTCGGCAACAATGGCTTCGTAACCGGGTTTGGCGGTAGGACCAAAAACGACCTGTGCGCCGGTCTTTTTAACAAGGTCGAGATGACCGCTCACAAAATCGGCGTGAAAATGGGTTTCAAATACGTATTTGATCTTCGCCTTGTCTTTTTCGGCCCGGTTAATATAGGGCTGTACCTCACGCAGGGGGTCGAAGATGGCAGCTTCACCATTGCTCTCCATATAATAAGCGGCATGTGCCAGGCAACCTGTATAGATCTGTTCAATTTTCATGATGGTATAATTTGTTGTGATGATGTAATGATATGAATGGGTATTTTTATCGGCTACCCTTGCTTACGGACATCTTGAATGACAGTTCATCTGTTTGTATTTTCTGTTTTGATTCCGACCGGAATCACTGCACAAAATTGCTGACTAGAATCGGGTAATACAGTAACAATTGTTACCGGAAAAACTGATCCTTGTCATGCAGCAAGGATTCAATAGAAACCGATGGCAGGATGACCGATCAGTCGCGGAAGAATAACTCTTTCAGAATGATATAGATACCCATAACCAGCACGAACCAGCCGAAGGCCTTTTTCAGTTTGGCCCCGGGGATTTTTTTAGCGAGGGCGCCGCCGATGAATATGCCGGCGATGGCAATGGCAGCCACGAGGAACAGGAATTTCCATTCAATAGCGATATGCCCGATATCGCCGGTGAAGCCGATCAGGGAATTCAGGGCGATGATCAGCAGGGAGGTGCCGATCGCTTTTTTCATGGGCATATGCAACAGCAGGACAAGCGCTGGAATGATGAGGAAGCCACCACCCGCTCCCAGGAACCCGGTTGCCAGTCCGATCAATATCCCGTACAGTAATAACTTACCAACAGCGGCTTTCGTTTTTTCAGCATCCGCATTTCCCGGTTCCTTTTTACTCCGGATCATCGCAACGGAAGCCATCAGCATCAGCGCCGCGAAGAGCACCATGATGAGCATGGATTTCTTAATTTCCATCCGGCCGATCGTTCCCAGCACATCAGGTACAGCAGGCATCAATAGTTTACGGGTAATGAATACCGTAGTAATGGAAGACAGGCCAAACAAGAGGGCGGTTTTGATGCTTACCTGGCCCTTGCGGTAGTTGTTAAACGCCCCAACCAGGGATGTTGAACCAACAATAAAGAGGGAATACGAGGTGGCGGTAACGGGATTCAACGCAAAGACATACACCAGGATCGGTACCATGAGGATGGAACCACCTCCCCCGATCAGGCCCAGTGAAATGCCTACGAGGGCAGCCAGCAAGTAACCGATTATCTCCATGCGATGAATTGGAGTGCAAAGATGAAACGTGCAGGGCAAGCAATCCGCTACAATTGTTACATTGAAAGACGGGAAGTTAGTGTGGCCTCGCCAGGAATCGAACCTGGATCTGGAGCTTCGGAAACTCTTATACTATCCATTGTACTACGAGGCCAATATGTCAAATTATCTTTTGCCTTGTAGCTGGAGCTTCGTCCCCACAATGCTGTGGGGATTATACTATCCATTGTACTACGAGGCCAATATGTCAAATTATCTTTTGCCTTGTAGCTGGAGCTTCGTCCCCCACAATGCTGTGGGGATTATACTATCCTCCCGATAGCTATCGTAGGTACTACAAGGCCGGGTTGGTTTAATCGTTTATCGGTTTAGTTTGATCAGCCTGCCGTTCACCAATAAACAAATCAACCATTAAACAAAGAACTATTTCCCCAAATGGGTGAAATTACTGCCGAATATCTTTACGGCAATAGCCAGCAAAATTACACCAAAAAATTTTCTGATCACCACCATTCCGTTCGGTCCGAGCATTTTTTCTATCCATTTCAGGGATTTGAGCACGATATAGATGAAAATGCAGTTGATCAGGATGCCAATGAGGATGTTTACATCGTTGTAATTCGCTTTTAAACTCATAATGGTGGTGAGCGTACCCGATCCGGCGATCAGGGGAAAGGCGATCGGCACCACACTGCCGCTCTTGGGGTTTCCATCCTGCTTGAAAAACTCGATGCCCAACACCATCTCGAGGCCGATGATAAAAATCACGATACTACCGGCCACCGCGAAGGATTGCACGTCTAAGCCAAGTATATTCAGGAATTGCTGCCCAACCAGCAGGAACAGGATCATCAATCCGCCCGAAGCCAGGGTGGCCTGGGTAGAGCGGATCTCGCCGCCCATTTTCCCCCGAAGTGCCGCCAGCACGGGAATATTGCCCACCATGTCGATCACCGCGAAAAGGGTGAACGATATGGTAAGTATCTCACGGGCCGACAGGTTATCGAAGTTCATGCTGTTTATTTGCGGCAAAGATAGTCAGCCCGCTACAAACTGCCGGTAGCTCTTTTTCCGAATACATAGGTCTCCGTAAACCGACCGTATTCTTCCCGCAATGCCTGCAGGCACCCGATGCAAAGGCAATCGTCGAACCGGGTGGAGATATACGCCCGCTCTCCCTCCGTAAGCCGGATGGCGCTGCACTGGCACTGTGTGATGGTGCCGGCCTTGCATTCAAATGGACCGGCACATCGGGGACAAATCCGTGTTTCGTGTTTACACATACTGAACAATATCGCTTACCAGCTGAATGTAACACCGGCATTTACCAGGAAAGGAATGGAGTTATACCCACGCAGGTCGAAGAACCGGGTATTGGTAAGATTCTGCGCATCCAGGAAGAATCTGAATCTGTCTTTCCAGTTGTACTCCGCATACAACCCCAGCAGGAAATAGCTTTTGAGCAATACATCTTCTTTTTGGTATCCGCCTACATCATAGCGGTCGCCGACCGCCCGGGCGCTGATCGCCGCATACAGGCCCTTTGTGAACTGGTAGCCGGTATTGAGGTTGAAGCTGCTCTTCGGACGGCGCAACAGGTAGTTATAGGTTGTATCGTTCGTGCTTTTGCGGCTTTGCGTTTTTTCATCCCCGCCTGTATATGTATAATTGGCCGTGATGCTGAGTTTTTTTACCGGCCGAACCAGCAACTCCAGCTCCACACCATCCACCCGCTGCTTTACAAAATTGAAGTACTTGAAGTTCACGTAGTCGTAATCGATGCCGTTCCGGATGTCGCGGTGAAAATATACCACCCGGCTGCTTATGATTTGGTGCGATTGCTGTACGCCGAGTTCATAGTTCACCGATTTCTCCGGTTCCAGGTCGGGATTACCGCTGAAGGCATCAAATACCTGGTAAATCGAAGGCGCCTTGAAACCCGAAGCGATGCTGCCAAACACCCGCCAGTTCTTAGTAATGCGGAAGGAAGGATTGAAAGTGAACGTGCTGTTACTTCCGTACCGGGAATGCTTATTCGTTCTGCCCCCGATCTCTATATTCAGTTTCTTATCCAGGAAATGAAAGAAAAAAGAAGAATAAAAAGAAGTCTGGTGCAGGGCACTGTCGAATGCCGGCGGATCATAAGGCCCGAAAAAACTTTCGGAATAATATTTCTGCCGCATGGATGCCCGGCGATAATCGGCGCCCGCAAGCACTGTCAGCCATTTGGCCGCTTCAATATTGCTGTACAATTCCAGGTACTGCGTACGGGCGCTGTAGCGGTTGTTTTCGTAGCTGGTAAAGCCCGGTTTATCCGTACTGTCGTTCAGGTACCGGCGTTTCATTTCGCCAAACTGATAGTTTGCCGTAACGCTCACGATGCCTTTTTTAAAGAAGGCGCCTCCACCCGCGTTCAGGTAGCTGTTGCTGATGGTATAATCGTTTTCGTCGGCAAAAACACCGGCGTCTATATCGGCCTTATACCGGCTGTACTGTACAAAGGTTTTCAGTTGCAGCGACGGAATCACCTGGTACTGCACCGCGGCGTTCATCACATTACCCCGGTATCCATCCCTGTCGTAATCCTTACTGCCGGTACTGTCGTAGGCCGACGAGAATCCCCCGGTCGTAAGGTTGGCGTAGCGGGCAGTATAACTCAGTTTTCCGGCTTTACCAAAAAGCTGCAGGTTACCCCTGAACGTATTTTTGCTCCCGTACGAAGCGGTTGCCTTTACGTTGATGGCTTTGGCAACATCTTTCTTTACGGTAATGATATTGATGACCCCGGCAATGGCGTCGCTTCCATAGAGGGTCGACTGGGCGCCTTTGCAGATCTCGATGCGTTCCACATCATGGATCGAAAACATGTTCAGGTCGAATTCATTGTTGATCATCGATGGATCGCTTACCGGTATCCCGTCGACCAGGATCAATGTTCTGCCCGATGAGCCACCCCGTACAAAGGTTGTTTGCACACTGCCCGGAGCATTGTAGGCCCCATTGATGGTAACGCCTGCCTGCTCGGTCAATACCTGCGCCACGGTTTTACCGGCGCTCCTGTCGAGTTGTTCTTTGCCGATCACCGTGACCACCTTCCCGGTTTGTGATTGTTTGACGGGCGTCTTGGATGCGGTGACAACCGTTTCATCCAGTGTTTTGGCTGTTGTGTCGGCCTGCGCTTGCAACTGGTTGCCGGATATCACAGCAGCCAGCAAAAAAAGAAACTGTTTCATGTTTCATGAATGTTTTGCGTGACTGCTTCCAGGAAATAAAAAAGAAGAAAATAAAAGAGCGCCCTTCGCTCTTAAATCTTCAAGCCTTTCACCCGAAAGCTGAAAAATGGTTGATGCTGAACCTGGCAGGTCTTCTGGCTTAGGCTTTACCTTCCCATCCCGCCGGTGGCGGAACAGTGGTTTGACGTGTTATTTCCTGTTACTCTATTCGAAGAAATGCAGGAAGCCTTTACAGCTACGGGGATAGCTCCCGACTTTCACGGGATTCCCTTTTCACCCCGCCGTGGCGGGGACCAAATCCGGGGCAAAACTAATCTTCTATTCATTTTCCCGGAAGAAACTTATCCAACAACTGTGGAGAAAATAAAAAAGCCCCGGCTTAGCGGGGCTTCACAAAGATGATTGTTTTAATGTTCCTCGGTCTTCCGGCATTCCCCGACGATCGTGTGAAACACATCGTGGGCAGCCGTGATGTTTTTCATCAGTACTTCGTTGGAGGCTTTATTGTCGACCTCCTTTTTAACACGTTCGCACTGCGCCACCAGTTTCGCCAAGGCCTCCCGCGTTTCAACAGGTTTGAAATCGGCGGGAATGACAGATGCCTGCCAGTTCTTTGCCACGATCAGCAGGCTGTCGGCCTTTTGCCGAAGCGGTGTAAAATTACCTTCCTCGGCCGGATGGAAGGAAGAGGACATAAAGGAATGGAAGACCTTTAGTTCTTTCCATTCAGGTTTTTTACTGGTTTGTGCGTAGGATGCGGCACCAAATGCCATCAGCAGGATGGCAAGCCATACGGTCTTTTTGTTCATACAATTTATTTTGAGGTTAAATACTGTTGCGGATCTTTTAAGAACTCATCCTTGCACTCTTTGGCGCAAAATCCATAGAGTTTTCCTTTATAGGTAACAGTATCCGCGATGCCGGCCCTTACGGGCATACCGCACACCAGGTCGGTTTTGGAATCGAAGGCCAGGTTCTTCAGTTCTTCTTTGGATGAATCGGCCGATACGGTCATGGGCGCAGGCGCCGGGACGGGTTGTGGTTCCTGTTTTTTTGCGGGTTGATTACAGGCTGCTGCCAGCAGCAACAGGCAGATGAGTATTTTATTCATACGTGTTTATTTGGTTGATTCAATTTCTTTGAACAGTTCGATAGCTGTATCCTTTTCATGGTACTTAATGACCAGGATGCGAAAATAAATCTTTATCACCAGCGATGTAATGACCCCGATCATGAAGTAAGCGCACCAGATAGCGCCTTCCCTCAACAAGGCCCATTTCACCAGGTCGCTCCCGTAATTATACAGGAACCACAGGGCCGCCACTGCCAGTATAGCGAGCGATGATTCTTTCAATTCCTGGTAATAATACCATGTTTTCAATTTGCTGTGTATCAGCTGTACGAGTTGTTTCATGTTTATTTTTTTGGTGATTTAAAACGCCAGGGCTATATGCACCATACCCCGGTTTTTAGCTTTGGCCATACCCATGGCCAGGTTCTGCGACAGCGGCGTTTGCCAGTTTGCACCGATGCTGATCTTGTTATACGTCAGTTCCGCGCCAAGCGTTCCCAGGAAGATCCTGCCTCCCGACATGTCCACCGTGATTTTATTATCGATATCCTTCTTCGAAGTTTCATATGCCAGGCCGGCATTGGGAGCCAGTTTCAGGTTGCCGGGCAGCTTCAACTGCTGGTATACCTGCATACTTGCGCTGAATTTATTTCCATAGCTGTATTCGTGTTTGTTCATGCCGTTGATCTTGTAATTGGCCGAGAGGTTCAAACCCGTTTGTTTGAACCGTGCGTCATAAATAACAGCCAGTTGATAATCGACACTGCCGGTACCCAGTTGAAAAAGATTGGTATTGGTGGTCATGCTGGTTTTATCCGCCGCATTGTACTTCCCGGAGGGAAGCTTAATGCCACCACCGGCCCAGATGCTTTGAACATACCCTTTTCCCGACGGGTGTTTCCGGCGGCTATCGAACAGTTGGTAATACCCATTGAGTGTGATATCGCCCAGTCCGTTCTTTGTTCCGCTGGCCGTCTGGCCCCTGCGCTCGTTGAACGCGTAGGGAACCGATGCCATAATGCGGAACCGTTTGCCGATGTTCCACCCGGCCCAGAATTCCACGGTGCGGTAATACTCCCGGCTGGTCATATACGTGGTGTTACCCCCGGCGCCCACGTGTGAAAGCAGGGAATTATACCGATAACGTAATCCGAAAGCATGCTTCGAAAATTCAGGAAGAATTCCCACGTAACCGCTGCCAACGCCACAGCCGCAGATATCGCAGGCATTGGCAACAGGGCCTGAAATAACAAACAGCGCAAGAAGTAATTGTATCTTTTTCATATGTTATTGTTCCGACAGAAGTTTGTCGAGCAGGAAACTTCTGTCATTCAGTGTTTTTAAAAAGGCGATCAGCTTCTGGCGCTCGGCAGCGCTGATGGCCAGGCCCGGTTGGGCGTTTACCAGGAACAATGGATCCAGGTTGGGTGTATGCTGAACCTGTGTGGTATAATGATCGAATACGGCATCCAGGGTGAATAACCTGCCATCGTGCATGTAGGGAGCGGTAAAGGAAAGGTTGCGCAAACTCGGTACCTTGAACTTATACCGGTCTTCCGGTTTTTGCGTAACGAGGTATCTTCCCGGGTCGTCGACCATCGAAGGCGGCAGCCCGTTATTGCGGAACGAATGGTCGGTGAACAACGGCTCGGTATGGCAGGTATTGCACTTCTGTCTGAACAACTGGTAACCTTCCTGCTCTTCCGCCGTGAACAACGCCTGGTTGCGCATTACGCTGTCGTATTTCGAATTGCTGCTTACACACATGAGCATGAATTGCGAAAGCGCTTTCAGGAACCCGGTACTGGTGATCTCCGGAGACCCGTAGGCTTTCTGAAACAAGGCCGGATACGCGGAACTGTTGCGCAGTTTGTTCAATACATTGGGCATACTGTCGTCCATCTCCACATGATTGGTGATCGGTGCGATGGGCTGCAGGTCGAGGTCAACGATCCCGCCATCCCACATCAGCGATGTACTCCAGGCCAGGTTCATGATGGGCGGGCTGTTCCGCGTTCCCATGCGGTCGAATATACCGTGGCTCACGGCATGGCCATGATGCGTAAACGCGGAGGTTTGTATATGGCAGCTTCCGCAACTGATGGTATTGTTCGAAGAGAGCAGCGGGTCGTAAAACAGTTTACGCCCGAGTTCGAATCGCTCTTTCGTGACGGCATTGTTGCCGAAACGATAGAATGGCTGCGGAAAGTTGGAAGGCTGTACAAACCCTCTGAAGCTTTCGTATTCGGCGGTAATTTCCTTATTGCAGGCGGAAACACCTGCAATAAGGACAACAATTACCCATAGATATTTCCGGTACATAACCATTAATTTTCGGTATGCTCATGCGTGAACATGCTCACATAATTATTGGCAACGGGTGTACCGGGCGCAATGGAATGAACCATCGGCAGTGTGGCGAAACTCATATTCGTGGTGCCGTTCAGCGCTTTCAGGATATCCACCATCAGGTGAATATTCGTACTCTTCCCGGATTTCACCTTGGCCACGCCCCGTGCGGTCAGGTCGAGTGTGATCTTGCGGATATTATTCGCTGTGGAAGAACTGTATCCGCCAAAACCCCCGATGTGGTATTGGAAAACCCCGCCCATCATTGAAGCGGCGCTGGTACCTTCCAGCTTGAAGAAAATATAGCCGCTGTTCCATCCCCAATACATATCCGAAGCGGTTCCGGCCACATCCAATACGCCGGTACGCTGGCTTACGTCCATCGTATTGCGCAAGCTATCTACGCCCACAATGAAACTTACCGATTTGTATTCTCCCTCCGGAACCTGCAATTCGGCTTCGCGGGCTGCGGGATCGCTTTCATCAATGAGGAAATAGGAATCTTTCTGGGGAACGGTGTAGGTGGTTCCATTGCTGTTGGTGAAAACAAAATTACTTACGTAGTATTTCAGTTTGGTTACCTTGAACGACTCGCCGGCGGCATTGTTGTATGTAGCGGTATTCATTTGCAGATCGGCAGCGCCGGCCACATTATCGAATTCAACGCTCAGGTCGGCCTTTACGTTGGGATTATACTCCGGTGTATCGTCCTTCTTACAGGAAGAAAAAATGGCAGCAGTTGTTATGCCTATAATTAAAATACGTTTCATCTGAATATTTCTGTTTTATAAAAAAATAAGGTTGGGCCGGTCATGGCAACGGTCATGGAGCGCACAGCCACGCCACGGCACGGGTGTGATACATGCGCATACAGGTTCAACAGGCAATACTGTTGCACGCATACAGGATTAATGAGCGATCAGCCTAACTGCGGAGGATGGAAAACAGAAACGGTATGGTTGATGGGAAGTGTGGTACTCCCGTGAGGAAGTAATTTTTCAGAGGTTCGGGCGGGAATCACCAGCAGACAAAAGAAGGACCGGGAAGACAGCACCTGCTGTACCTTATACTCGCCAGCCCGCTCATTGGCTTGCTGTTCCTTGCGTTCTTCTTCCCGCATTTTTTTCATTGCCTGGCATTTACCGTTACAATGCAGTTTAGGCCGGGCCTTGTTGATACAATTCTTCGCATAGGCCGCAGTATTGAGGTGATAGTCCAGCATCACGAACGGGCTGCTGAAAGTTTGCGCAGTAAAAGAAAGAAAAAGCAATATGGCGGTAATCCGCTTACACATGCGTGCAAAGATAGATGATTTTGTTTCCGGCCTAATGATGTAAATCATAGCCAACGGAAGTTTTTTCGATGCAAGCTTGCCAGTTCTTGATGTCTTTCTGTATCTTTTCAGCATGCAGAATAAATCAACCAAGATCAACCTGTTCTCCTTGACCATGATCGTGATCGGCTTCGTGATCGGCATGGGCATTTTCCGTACGGCGGCCACCAGCGCCAAAGACGCCATCGCGCCTTCGGTGTATTTCAGCGCCTGGGCCATTGGCGGATTGGTTGCCCTTTGCGGCGCCCTTACCTACGCGGAGATCGGGAGCCGGTACCCGGTAACCGGCGGTTACTATAAAGTATTCGCCAGGGCCTACCACCCCAGCATCGCCTTCGCGATCAACTGCCTGATCCTGGTGAGTAATGCAGCCAGCATCAGCGGCGTTGCCCTCATCGGCAGCGGTTATCTTTTGAAACTCATTCCCGGCAACTGGACCGATATCGACAAAGCCCTCGTAAGTTCGGCCGCCATCATCTTATTTTATATCATCAACCTGCGTGGATTAAAAACCAGTTCAACAGCCCAGAATATCCTGATGCTGATCAAGATCATGATGATCCTGGTACTGATCGCCGCATTGTTCTTCCCGGATAAGTACGCTGCGAAAACCATTGCGGACGCGGGCTCTTCCACCACCTCCTTTACCTGGACCGATTGGGTGAAGAGCCTGGGCCTGAGCCTGATCGCTGTATCCTTTACCTACGGCGGTTACCAGCAAACCATCAACCTGGGCAATGATGTGCAGAACCCCTCGAAGAATATTCCCCGGGGCATCTTCATCGGCATACTCGTGATCATTGGTTTGTACATGCTGGTGAACCTGAGTTATTACAATATTGTCGGCTTTAACCAGATGAAAGGCGAAAGGGAAATTGCCTATGTTGTGATCGACCGCATCTTCGGAACAGGCGGCGCTACTGTATTTTCCGCCTTTCTTTTCCTGGGCGTACTGGCATACGTGAATGGTTCTTTACTGAGCAATCCCCGGGTGATGTACGCCATGGGCGAGGATGGAAGTTTGCCGAAGGTATTTTCGCAGCACAACGAAAAGAACAATGTACTTACGTTTTCACTCACCGTCTTTTCCGCGATCTGTATCGTGATCCTCTACTTTGCCCAGGAATTTGAGAAGATACTCACCTTCACCATCTTCCTCGACAGTTTCGGAATGATCCTCAGCTGCGCCACCATCTTCTGGTTCCGTAAAAAGACAAAGCATCTCGATGGCACCGGCATCTATAAAATGAAACTATTCCCGCTGATGCCCCTGATCTTCATTCTCGCTTATTTCTTTGTAGCGGTCAGCATCGCTGTTTCGGATCCGAAAGCAGCCCTCACGGGTGTTGCCGTACTGGCTGCGTTCATTGCTATTTATTTTCTGTTCAATAAAAAAAAGGGTGACACCCGCAATGCCGAACTATAAACCATGGACATCTCTTATATACTGAACGAATTCGCCGAAGAGCGTGCGCATTATTTCAACGCGGTTTCGCCGCCGATCATGCAAACGAGCAATTTTGTCTTTAACACCGTAGACGAAATGCGCAAGGCCTTTGCCGACGAGTACTCGGTTTTTTTGTACAGCCGGGGTAAGAACCCCACCACCGAGATCCTGCGCAGGAAACTGGCCGCCCTCGACGGCGCGGAGGATTGCCTGGTATTCGGCAGCGGCGCCGCCGCCATTTTCGCTTCGGTATTCGCCAACGTAAAAAGCGGCGATCACATCGTTTCGGTGAATAAGCCCTATACCTGGGCGCAACGGATGTTCGATGTGATTCTGCCGAAGTTTGGCGTGAGCACCACCTATATCGACGGGCGGGATATCGTCAACTTCGAAAGGGCGATCTTACCGAATACAAGTGTGATCTACCTCGAGAGCCCGAACAGCTGGGATTTTGCCCTGCAGGACCTGAAAGCCGTTGCCGAACTGGCAAAATCCGAAGGCATTGTTACCATCATCGATAACAGCTATTGCACGCCGCTTTACCAGAAGCCGATCGAAATGGGCATCGACCTTTCTTTGCAAACAGCCACCAAGTACATCAGCGGCCATAGCGATACCCTGGGCGGTGTTTTAAGTGGCAGCAAAGCAATGATGGAGCGGATCTTCAACAGCGAATTCATGACGGTTGGAAGCGGCATCGCTCCCTTCAACGCCTGGTTGCTGATACGCGGCTTGCGAACCCTGCCTGCCCGGCTCGACCGGATCACCGCCTCTACCGCCCAGGTACTGGCTTTCCTGAAACAGCATCCCCGGGTGGAATCGGTATTGTTTCCGCTGGATGAAAGCTTTCCGCAGTATGAACTCGCTAAAAAGCAACTGAAAGGAGGCTGTGGTTTGCTGACCTTTACGATGAAGGCCGATAATATAAGGCAGATCGAAAAATTCTGCGAAGACCTTCAGCACATTTTCATGGCCGTTAGCTGGGGCGGGCATGAAAGCCTGATCATTCCCAAATGCTCCGGTATCCAGCCCGAAGATTTCGATATCGCCAACCCGGAGCATCGCATGCTTCGGCTCTATGTAGGATTGGAAGACCCCGGGTACCTGGTCAACGACCTGTCGCAGGCCTTCGATAAGATGTAATGCCGTTAAATAATTCCCATGCCGCCATTCGGACAGGGAACAAAGTTGTTGATGACCTGGGCCACCAGGTACTGCCTCAGCTGAGTGAACACATAACAGCATCCACCATATTCCGAAGGCTGAATACCACCACTGATTACACTATTGGCACATGCATCATGACCGTTTTGTTCCAGTTGAAATGCATTCCCGATCGCATTCAACGCCGCTTCCAGGCAGGGATCGACATTCACCGGCTTCGTTATGCTGCCGCCAGGGGCCTTTTGAACAGTATATAAATTTACCGGCGTTGTTTCTACCTCGTTATTTGCAAACAGGGCGTTTGACAATATGCATAGCAAGGCGCTAAGTATGGTCGTTTTCATATGTAGTGATTTTGGTTTGCTGGTATACGATCATTGCAGTTTTTTCCGGAAATACTTATTGGTAAGCGCATTCAGCTTCCTTACCTCTTCGTCCGTCAGGGTTTTGAATTCCGGGTAGCGGGCATTCAAAATTGTAAGCAACTCAACCTGCTTCTTGCTGATGGCAACCATTTCATCATACCCGGAATAATTCAGAATCTTATACTTTTCCTCCAGGGAAATATCCTTCCGGTTCAATACCGCCGTATCGGACTTACCGCTTTTCTTGGAATTATTTACAATGATCGCCGTGCTTTGAAGCAACAGGCCGTGATATGCCCGGTACGTGGTATCGTATTTCAGTTGCCCGAACAAACCATCCACTTTATCGGTATTGGTATATACATCCCTGCCGGTCTTGCCGCAGGAAATCAGCAGCAGGCAAAAAAGAAAGGCGTACAGGCCCATGCGTATTGATTTCATAGCGCTTGATTTTAGGATTACTCCGGGTTGTTTGCAGTCCCCGGGGTGAATTGATTGACCATACAATATTATAGTATCGGCCCGACCCATGCAATGGTGATTTACCCCTAAATAGCTGCGTTTTTCCAGGTTTCTCGGGAGGTAATCCAACCGGTAGCCTTCCTACCCTTTACTTAAATGTACCGGGCCGCTTATAAAATGCCCATGCAGTTTCCGGGGGGATGTCATATTTTTGTCATATGCGTTACAAATCAACCCTCCTCCTGTCTTTACTGGTCGTTTCCGCAAGCCTGCAAGCGCAGGAAAAATGGGGCTTGCTGAAATGCGTGGAATATGCCTGGGCCAACAATATCTCCATCAAACAAACCGACCTGCAAAGCCGGATCGCCGCACTGCAGTTGAAACAAAGTAAACTTGGACAGCTGCCGAATTTGAATTTCAGTGGCAACAGTGGTTACAGCAGTGGCCGAAACCAGGACCCCACTACATTTACGCTTATCACGCAGAGTTATCTTTCGGCAAACATGCAATTACAAAGCAGCGCCGATATCTTCAACTGGTTCAGTAAACGCAATACCATCGCCGCCAACGAGTGGGAACTGATGGCGGCCAAAGCGAGTACCGATAAACTGAAAAACGACATCGCCCTTACCGTGGCCAACTCGTACCTCCAGATATTACTCGCCAAAGAACAGGAAAAGATAGCAGGGATACAGCTCCAGCAATCAACCGCACAACTCAATAATACCCGTAAACTTGTAGACGCCGGCGCCCTGCCCGAACTGAACGCCGTTGAACTGGAGGCGCAGGTGGCCCGCGACAGCTCGACCCTGATCAGCGCCAAAGGAAATGTGCAGCAGGCTATCCTTACCATCAAGGCCTATATGGGTATGGATGCCGCCGCTCCCTTCGAGGTGGATACACCACCGGTTGATAAAATTCCCGTGGACAAGATCGCCGACCTGCAACCCGAAAATGTATACGCTTCCGCGATCGCCAACATGCCGCAGCAGAAATACAATGATTATAAGCTGAAAGCTGCTGAAAAAACCGCAAAGGCGGCTAAAGGAAACATGTACCCAACCCTATCTGCTTTCGGCAGCCTGGGCAGCCGGTTCAATAGCCGGTCGATGGAAGCTACCGGATCATTCACGACCAACCCACCCATCGGTAAGGTAACCGTCAATTCGGTTGATTACAATGTGTACAGTTTTTCGCCTTTTACCCAATACACGTACGGGAAGCAGGCCTTTTTCTCGCAACTGAACCAGAATTTCAGTCAATCGGTTGGATTGGGACTAAGCATTCCCATCTTCAATGGCTACAGCGCCCGTACGGCTTACGAAAGAAGCCGGATCAGCACGCGGAACTGGCAACTGCAGAAAGACCTCGACAATCAATCCCTGAAACAAAACATCTACCAGGCCTACAATGCCGCGGTGGTGGCGCTGGAAAAATTCAATGCCGGAAAGAAAACACTCGAAACAACCGAACGCACGTATAGCTTCGCACAAAAAAGGTACGATGTAGGCATGCTGTCTACCTTCGAACTCATCACCAACCAGAACAACCTGTTCCGGGCACGGCTGGAAAACGCCCTGAACCAGTATGACTATGTGTTCAAGATGAAAGTGCTGGAATTCTATAAAGGGCTCGGAATAAAATTATAACGTAAAAGGCCGGAGCCAATAAGTGTCTTGCTTGTTGGTTTTCCCTTTTGCCTATTCACCCAAAAAACCTACAAACGTTTTATATGAGCAAGTCGCTTAAATGGATATTGATCAGCCTGGGAATATTACTTGTATTACTGGTAGTACTGAGCAAAACCGGCGCCTTCGGCAAAGACGAAGGCCTGAAAGTAACCGCCGAAAAAGTGCAGAAACGCACCATCACCGAAGTGGTGAATGCCAGCGGGAAGATTTACCCGGAGGTGGAAGTGAAGATCAGTCCCGACATCAGCGGCGAGATCACCGAACTCAATGTACAGGAGGGCGACTCGGTGAAGAAAGGCCAGGTACTGGCACGCATCTATGCCGATATCTACAATATCCAGCGTAACCAGGCCGCCAGCGGCGTAGCGCAGACCGAAGCGCAGGTAGCCAATTCGGAGGCCGGCATCGAGGCGTTGAAAGCGCAACTCGACCAGGCACAGCGCACCTATGATATGCAGAAGAAACTCTTCGACGATAAAGTGATCAGCCGGAATGAATTCAACATCGCCGAAGCCAACCTCCGCAGCGCCCAGGCCAACTACAACGCCGCCAAACAAGGTATCCGCAGCGGACAGGCAACCGTTCAAAGCGCAAGGGCCAATCTTGAAAAAGCCAATAAAGACCTGAGCCGCACCGCCGTAATGGCTACGATGGACGGCGTGGTGAGCCTGCTCAATGTAAAACAGGGCGAACGCGTGGTGGGAAGCAACCTCATGAGCGGTACCGAAATGCTCCGCATCGCCGATATGAGCAAGATCGAAGTGCGGGTGGATGTAGGCGAGAACGATGTGCCCAAAGTAAAGCTCGGCGACAGCGCCGTGATAGAAGTGGATGCTTACAGCAACCGGAAATTCAAAGGCATTGTAACACAGATCGCCAGCAGCAATAACGGGGCGGCTACCCAAAGCGCACTTACCAGCAGCTCAGACGTAACACAGTATAAAGTATACATCCGCCTGTTGCCGGAAAGTTATATGGACCTCATCGGTAAAGGAAAATTCCCGTTCAAACCGGGCATGAGCGCCAATGCCGATATCCAGACTCAAACACACGCCAATGTATTGAGCGTTCCCATCAATGCCGTAACCACCCGTGAAAAGAGCGACAGCACGAAAACCGCCGGCAAGAAAAAAGACGAATCCGACATCAAGGCCGCCAACGGATCAGAAGATGACGACCTGGACGTGGTGGTATTCGTAATCGACAAAGACGGCAAAGTAAGCAAGCAAAAAGTAAAGACCGCCATCCAGGACATCAATTATATCGAGATCACCGAGGGTTTAAAAGACGGACAGGAAGTAGTGACCGGACCCTACGACGTGGTAAGCAAAACCCTCAAGGAAGGAAAGAAAGTGAAGGTAATCGATAAGAAAGACCTGTTCGAGAAAAAATAGCCGCCTGCATCTTAACCGTGAAAAACATTGAAGCTCCGCATTAGTACTCTTTTGCTGCTGCTGGCATTTGCCCACGCATCCGCTGCGCAAAGCGTGATCAGCCTGGCGGTGAATCTCAGCAGTTCGCCGAAAGACTCGCTGAATGATGCCAGCATCACCCTTTACAAACTTCCGGATACACTACTGATCGGTTCGCAGCTTTACAAACCCGGTGGAAACCGTTTTACCCTCAATACCTATACTAAATACCTGCTTCGCGTTTCGTCGGTCAATTTCCTGCCCGTTGAACGCATGATCGCAACCACCGATAAGCCCCTGTCGCTTTCGATACCGGTGAAAAGAAAGACCACCGACCTGCAGGACGTGACCGTTGTTTCCCGCAAGCCGGTGATCAAACAGGAAGACGACAAATCGGTGGTGGATGCCACAGCCCTGAGCAACAGCAGCACCAATGCCTATGAAGTGCTGGAAAAAACGCCCGGCACCATCGTTGACCAGGATGGGAATGTGTACCTGAGCAGTCTTACCCCCGCCACGGTATACATCAACGGCCGGGAAATGAAACTGAGCAGTGAAGACCTGGCCTCCCTGCTCAAAAGTTTGCCGGCATCCAGCGTAAGCAAGATCGAGATCCTGCGCAACCCATCCGCCAAGTTCGACGCGGCCAGCAGCGGTGGCATCATCAATATCGTTTTGAAGAAGGGCGTTAAGATCGGCAGCAACGGGAGTGCGAACATCGCTTATTTCCAGGGTGTGTACAGCACCCAAACAGCCGGGTTCAACATCAACAAAAGTTCGGGCAGGCTGAACAGCTACCTGAGCTACCAGTTCACCCGGCGTAACAATTACGAAGAACTCAGCTCCACCCGTTTCATCCGGACCGATTCTTCCCTGCTTTCGCAAAACGCGTATACCAGCTACCCGGGCCTGGGCAATTACATCGGCGGGGGATTCGACATGGCATTCACCAAAAAATTCAACATCAACTACGACCTGCGCATCAACCAGAACAATGGGAAAAGTTTTGCGCTGAATGATATCTCCATCCATAAACTACCGGCGCAAACAACCACCGGCATGAACAGTTCGGATATCGACAACCGGAACAATGCGCTGTATGCCGGAAACGAGTTATCCTCCAAATACAAGATCGACACCCTGGGCAGCGAATGGACCGTGGAACTGGAATACAACTATTACCGCAACAGGAACAACCAGGATTACGCGAATTATTATTCCCTGCCGGCAAATCCTACGGTAAGCGGCAATGGCTCCACCAGTGGCCGCAAGAATATTTTTGTATTCCAGACCGATCTTGTACTGAAACTTCCGCGGATCGTCAATATCGAAACCGGCTTTAAACTAACGAACAGCAACAGCCGCAACAGCGCCGCCTATACCATCGATCCCGGAACGGGCATTCCACAGACAGACGCCTATCAAACCAACACATTCCGCTACCGCGAAACGATCACCGCCGCCTATCTCCAGGTTTCACGCACCTTCCTGGGCTTTACGCTCAAGCCGGGGCTTCGGCTGGAAACCACCGACATCAACGGCCGGCAACTGGTACCCAGGGATACCAACCTGTCGATCAACCGCACCGATCTCTTTCCCTATGTATACCTGCAGCACAAGCTCTTCAAACTTTTCGGCGTACAACTGATCGGCAATGCCATTTACCGCCGCAGCATCCGGCGACCGTATTACGAAATATTGAATCCCTATCCCAAATACGTGGATCAATATGTATTCGACGTTGGCAATCCCCGGCTGCAGCCCCAATTCACCACCAACTACGAATTGAATGTAACCTTCGATGGATTCCCGGTACTAGCGGGAGGCATTAACGAAACCAAAAGCATTTTCAGCAATGTAACCTACCAGGACGACGCTACACGGATCGCATACCGCACCTACGACAACCTGGGAAAAAGCAAGGAATACTATGCCCGCATCCTGGGCGGCGTTCCTCCGGGTGGAAAGTATTTCTTTTACATCGGCGCCCAGTACAACCACATTACCTACAACGGCATCTACCAGAACCAGCCCTTGAATTATAAACGGGGCAGCTGGCTCTTCTTCATGTTCCAGGAATACAAGGCCACCAAAACGCTCACGTTCAACATGCAGGGTTTCATGCGCACGAAGGCCATCCAGAATTTTTATGAACTGGATAATTTCGGTGGATTGTTCCTTTCGGTCAATAAGAGTATACTGAAGAAAAAAGCCAATATCATTTTGTCGGTAAACGACCTGCTGCGTACCAACCAGGTGTCGTTCAAACTCAACCAGGGAAATGTAAGCGCCGCCGGCTCCCGCATCAACGATACCCGCCGCGTCGGCATCACCATCCGGTATAATTTCGGTTTAAGCAAACCCAAAGAAGAGAAGGAGTTCGGCAATGCAACCGAGCCAAAGGAAAACTGATCAGGCAAACTGCGCTTCCGCCACCGCCACACTTTCGGGTTTTCCCACATCCACCAGTTTATCGCCGCTGTGATCGTAACCCAGGATCGGGTAATCCTTTGCCAGGTCGAGATAGGTTTCCGTAAGCGAGAATTTACCCTGTTGCCGGATGAGCCCGAATACTTCGGGTTGAAAGAGCACCACGCAGCTGTAAGCTTTTTGTGTAAGACCTGGTTTATTGATGGATATTTTCTCTTCACCCGTTTTGACATTGCGCCAGCCACAAAGCCGGTCATCCGCGTCGAACAGGAAATAGCGGGATGTTTGCCTGCTGGTAACGCCGAAGGAGATCAGCGGTTTGTGTTTCGTATGAAATTCCAGCAGCTTATCAAGGTTGAGGTTGGTAAGGATATCTACATTGAGGGTGATGAAGGGATCTTTACCTTCCAGCAAAGGCCTGGCCTTGAGCAGGCCACCGCCTGTTTCAAGCACAGCGTCGGTTTCATCGCTGATGAGCACCCTACTTCCCCAGCCCTTGTTCGTTTCCACCGCGTCGATGATCTGGTCGGCATAATGATGCACGTTCACCACCACATCCCTGATACCGTATTGCTGCAGGTATTCGATGTTGCGCTGAAGCAGGGATTTTCCATTAACCAATGCCAGGGCTTTGGGATGTTTATCGGTCCAGGGCTTGAAACGGGTGCCCAATCCGGCGGCGAAGATCATAGCACGAAGGCCGGTTGATAGCTGATGGTTCATGGTTGATGGGTTATGGTTCATAGCAAATGGTTCATGGTAGCGAAGACCGAAGCTTTGTAATCATTTTACACAGCAGCTCATACTCTTTATAGTAGGTTACAAAAACATCTTCCTGCATGTATTTCCGTGCCCTGGAAATAAACAAACAGGCCACTACTTCTATTGCCGATCTCAATGCTATCCCAAGAAACCGTTTAAATTCCGGTTTTGACTGCCCGGTACTTCCTTCAGCTATATTCAATACCACAGAATCAGCCGCACGCTTCATCTGAGAAGACAGACTAAATAACTCATCACGCGGGAATGATTTTACCAATATATGGGTCTCATTACTTAAACGCAAAGCTATCTGCCATACTTTTAATGTTTCAAACCGGAATGACATGAGGCTGTTTTAGTTTGCAATTATCCATGAACTATGATCCATGAACCACTATTATCGCTTCCGAATTTAAAACTAATCCTTACCTGAATTCTGTTGTTTTACCCAGTTCTCCCTGTTGGTATGATTCAGGTTCACTTTCACGTTGAATTTATTGCGCAGGTGCCTGGCCAGTGCGTCGGCTGCGTATACGCTGCGGTGCTGCCCGCCGGTACAGCCAAAGTTGATCATGAGGCTGGCGAAGCTGCGTTTGATATAGTCCGTAACAGAAATATCCACGATACTATATACCCCGTTAAGGAAAGTAAGCATTTCGGTTTGCTGTTCCAGGAAATCCTTCACCGCCTTGTCCTGGCCACTCAATGTTTTATACTGTTCGATCCGGCCGGGGTTCAGGATACCCCGCATGTCGAACACATAGCCACCGCCATTCTCCGTTGCATCGGGCGGTATACCTTTTTTGTAGGAGAAGCTGTTGATTGTAACCACCAATGGGGTATCGGCCGTTGCCTGTACCGGTGTGAACTGATCGATCACTTCATTGCTTACACAGATCTCCAGTACTTTTTTGAATTCGGGTACCGCGATGCCCATGGTTTGATTGTTGAAGAACCATTTCAGGTTGCTCAGCGCCAGCGGAATGCTGGTAAGAAACTGGGCCTTGCGTTCGAACAGGCCGCGGAAGCCATAGGCCCCCAGCACCTGTAAGAGGCGTATCAACACGTAACCATTGTACTGGCTGCGGAAAGTATCCCGGTCGATCGACTCGCCAACCGTTTGCTCAAACGCGTTCATGTAATGTTCGAGCAGGCCTTGTTTCCAATCATCCCGGAGATTTGCCCGGGCCTGCCAGAGCAGGGAAGCCGCGTCGTATTGCGGAGCGCCTTTCATACCGCCCTGGTAGTCGATGAAATGAACGTTATTGTCGGGCGTGATCATGATGTTCCGGCTTTGAAAATCGCGGAACATGAAATACTTGTATTCGGTATGCGACAGGTAGTTGCTCAGCGCCTCAAAATCCTCCAGCAGTTTCTGCTTGTCGTAAGGCCGGCGCAGGGCATCGAGAAAATAATACTTGAAATAGAGCAGGTCGGCCAGGATGGCTTGTTTGCCGAACGAGGAATTGGTCAGGCATTTTTTATAGTTCAGGTCTTCATGCCCTTCTACCTGAAGGCGGGCCAGTTCGGTCAGACTCTGTTTATAGAGTTCATACACCGCATCCGTAAAACCCTCTGTTTCCAGCCGGCTCAGCAATGAAACATCGCCGAAATCCTCCTGTATATATATATTCTTATCCTTGTTGATGCAGTATATATCCGGAACGGCCAGTCCTTTCTTTTTGAAATGCCCGGAGAAGTAAATAAAGGTTTCATTCTCCTTCAGGTTCTCCCCATAGGTGGCGATATAGGTTTTGTTCGCTGTGTGTATGCGGAAATAATGACGCTCGCTGCCTGCCTGGGGCAGTTTATCCAGGCCGTTGATCGGCTCCTGAAAGCATGTAGAAAACAATTGCCGGATACGCTCGATGTTCTGTTGCATTGTACCTGTTTACCCGGGTAAAAATAGACTATTTATACCAGAGATGCGGGAGGAGGCCGGCCATAAAAAAACTCCGGTTTGGGGCCGGAGTTCTGTCTTCATGGGATCCTGGTTACCATCGTACATCATCAAGTTCGATATCCCCGTATTGATTCTCCAGGTCAATCAATTTCACTTCCAGCTTCATATCCTTTTGCTGAAAATTCCGGAACGCGATAATTTTCACAAAAGCGGGAACCGTGTAGCCATACCATCCCGTCAGCTCAACACGGATGGCGTACGATCCTTTTACCGCTTTTCGAATGGTATACTCATAAAGCAGGTTATTGTACGTCCAGGAATAGCGGTTACTGTTTGATGGGCCTGCAAACCTGCCTCCGGCCTGCGTGCTGTTTTTCCCCGATCCGCACTCGGTTCCGCCGGGTTCCACAAAACGGGCATTGCTTACGTACCGCGTGTTGCTGTGTACCGTGATGCGGAGATCGGAAGGCGTAACACGAATCAGGTTCGGGTTTATATAGGCTGTGTTGATCTTATTTCCGTGCATGACAAGGATGGCGTTCATCTCCGCCAGCGCATTTTCCTTTATGAGCAGGTCTTCCGGGTTGTCGGCAACAGGGTACATGATGATATCGTAATAGGTTCGTACCGCTTTTTCAAACGCTCCTTTTACGAAGTAGGCCAGGGCCAGGTCGCGTGAGGCAAGCAGGTTGGCTCCGTCTTCCTCCAGGATCGATTTGTATATAGCGATCGCGGCGTCGTAATCGTTCCACTTCTCATAGAGATACGCGGCGAGCTTTAATCCGGCCTGGCTTCCCGCACCCAATTCAAGGGCCGTGATCATTAATTCCCCGGCCTTTTGTTTTTTTCCTGCCCGGAAGAAGAAGTCGGCCATGGCAAAATAAAACCCTGCTGTATTCCCATATTCTTTTTCAAGTTCGAGGAAGGTATCCCATTGATCGATCGGCGAAGCTTCTTCCATCGCAACCAAATAATCCACGTCGGGCATCCTGCTGAGTTTATAGGTACCCGCCGTGTAATAACCATAGGGATATCCCTTTCTTGCCCGCTTCGTTGTGATGAGCACCGCACCGTTGGAACCATCCGGGCCAAACAAGGCGCTGGCCGCGGGGCCCTGCAGAATCGTATAATCCTCCACGTCATCCGGGTTAATGTCGGCCCCACTAGGCATGATCGTTCCATCCATCACATACAAAGCGCCGCCGCCTACGCCCAACCCGTTCTCGCCGCGAAGCCGGATGATTGATTCGGCGCCAAGTTTAGCCAAAGACTGACTTCGTACCTGCGCCCCCGCGACCTTGCCTGCCAGCGCATTCGCCACATTGCTTTGCCGGATCGTATTCACCTGTTCGGCCGTCAGCACTTGTACCGAAGTAGATGTGCTGCGGGCAGAACGCCGGATTCCAAAAGCGCTTGTTACCACTACTTCCTTCAGATCACTGCCAGTGCTTCGTGGATTCATGTACGCCTCGCTGTTGCTGTTGGTGGAGCTTCGCGAAGTACCGGCCTGGGTTGCGGCAACTGTTTCCACGGGTGTAACAACGGGTGCATCCAGGTCGATGTGTGTTTCATTTTTATCCCACCACCGGATCCGGTTGTTGTACATGCGCACCACCTGTGCCATCATATCCCGTTCTTTAAATTCACGCACCGCCCTGATGCGGAACTCGGGCCGGTACACATAATTCATCTCGGCGCATTTCTCCCTGAGTTCGGCAGGCGGCGCAATATTGTATTGAATATAATCCTCGATACGCTCCAGCACCAGGAAAGCGGTCTGGGGTGTAACCACGCGTTCCGAAAGCCCAAACTCCACGAGCATCTGCCATTGATAGTAATGATTGCCCGCCTGGTACATCAGGGAGTCGTATGTACGCAGCATCCGCAGTTTATCGAAAACAGTACTGTCGCACCAGCCCGCTTCCGGGAATGCATACACTTCCGTCTTTACTGTACGGGCGCTGTTACCATATACCAGTTCGACCTCCCGGGCGCCCTTGACTGTTCCGGTGAGAAAAATCTCTTGTCCGAGCCGTGCCGGAAATGTGTTGAAGAGCTGAATGCCTGCCGGTGTATACCGGTACAGGAAATTTTCAGCGGTATCCGTTACAGCAACTGCCTGGTCGGCTGTGTAGTTCACGAGGTCGATGACGCGGCCGCCCGATTGACCGACAAACGCTTTCACGCCTTCGTAATAGCCATAGTGGTATACCGAATTGACAACATAAACGGGAACCGACCCGGTATTGCTGAAATGCCTGCCGTACGACTGTACACCATCCGAGAACAGGAGTATCGCGTCGGCCGTGGAATTCTTGAAATCAAGTTGCCCGAACTGCGTGGCACCGGCGTAGGAATAGTTACGGAGATAATGGCGTACCTGTTCGAACGTGGCCCGGTTGCTGTCGAGCGTAAACAGGCCCTGCAACTGGTGGTTGAAGAGGAATATCCGGGTGGTTTGCACCTGGTTCCGCTCAATGTATTTTCCGAGGAACTCGAGTTCTTTATCCAGGTTGCGGTTGCGGCCCGACAAAGAAACATCCCAATACACGTTCAGTGTTTTGATCTTCGACGCGTAGTAGCGATCGGCCGCTGGCCAGAAACGCATGAGAAAATTTGTTTTGCCTCCCGACGCAGAAATGCAATATTGCGGGAGGTTCGAAAAGCGATTGATGAAAAATTCAATGGGCTTATCGAGTTTCAAGGCGGTATCATCCACCTGCAGGCTTGCCATACCCTCCCGCATATCAAAGGATTTTCCTTCGAGCAATCCCCGCCGGATAGCGGGTATCGATGCCGGTTGATCCACGTGGATGCGCAGACTAAAATGCTCAACCAGCTTATGCAGTTCAAGCGGCAGACTGTATACCAGCTTCTGATCTTCCGCCTTCATCACCTGTTCAATGGTAAACTTAACCTTACGGCTGCTTTTGGCGGGCACGGGGTAGATGTTCAGCCTGTAATGATTCTGCCAGTCCATCTGCAACAGGGCGGGGTCGATCCGTTTCCCAACCACGGCGCTGTACGCACGCAAGGCTTTCCATCGCTCTTCAATACTGCCTTCCCGGTATTTGCCGTTCAGCTCCAGTTGAAAATCGGTGATCACCTGGCCCCGGTTGAGATGGAAATACTGCAAGGCTTCCACTTCCTGGTCGCGTTCGTTATAAAATTCCATTTCCACTTCGGTTGTAGCGATGAAGGGATTTGCACGTATAGAAATATTACAGGTTCGCAGTTGAACCTGCTGGTCGAATAATCGTTGCTGTTGCTGGGAATATGCGGGAAGTACAAATGCTGTTACCGTAGCCGCAAGAAAAAATAATTTCCTCATAAGCATTTTCGCAACAGGATGCTTTCTTAAAATGCATTACATAAAAAATCCCGGATCGATGAATGATCCGGGATCGCTGACAGCCTGTTGTTTTGTTACTCACCCGTTACTTCTTCTTTTTTTGAACGCCAGCTTTTGTGCTGCGCTCCATCCATCTTCACGATCTTGGGGATAAACTTTCCTGCTATATCCACCAACGCGTGCTGGCTCTGCATCACCACCTCTATATTCTTATACGCGAAGGGAGATTCATCAAGTCCGCCGCCCATCAGTTTTACAGCATGCTTGTTCAGTTCGTCTTTCATTTGCTTGTCGGTTACTGTCTGCATGGCCCTGGTGCGGCTCATCTTTCTTCCCGCTCCATGCGAAGCGGAATTCACGGATGCTGTTTCACCCTTTCCTTTTACGATGAAGCCCGGCGCTGTCATACTTCCCGGTATGATACCGAGCACATCCTTTCCGGCAGGCGTTGCGCCTTTGCGGTGAACGATCACTTCTCTTCCTTCCCAGGTTTCTTTCCAGGCGAAGTTGTGGTGGTTTTCCACCATCTTCATCGGTTTGCGCCCGAGTTGTTTGGCTATCTTACCGTGTATGATGTGATGACAGGCGCTGGCATAATCGCCTGCCAGGTTCATGGCATTCCAGTATTCAACACCCGCTTCTTCCTCCAGCGACAGCCAGGCCAGGTTTTTTGCTTCCTGCGGCAGGCGGCGTTTACTGATCGCGAGTTTGGTGTAGTGGTTGGCGATGCTGGCACCCAGGGCCCTTGAGCCCGAGTGTGTGAGAAAGCCAACGTAATTGCCGGCTTCAATTCCCAGCACAGGATCCTGTTCTTTAATCTCAATAACTCCGAACTCTGCAAAATGATTTCCCGAGCCGGATGAACCCAGTTGTTTCCAGGCACGGCCGTGCAGGTTCTTCAGCAAGGGAAGCTGGTAAAACAGTTCGTGTTCCATTACTTCGTGATCGGATGCCTGTTTGAATTGGGCGCCGCTGCCGAAGAGGGTTGCTTCGCCCAGTTCGCGGGCGAAGAACGTATCCCGCTGTGTAAGTTCTTTCGGGTCGATGTCGAATACACTCAGGCACATGCGGCAACCGATATCCACGCCCACACCGTACGGAATCACCGCGTTGTCGGTGGCCAGTACGCCCCCGATCGGCAACCCATAACCGCTGTGCGCATCGGGCATAAGAGCCCCGGCTACGCTGATGGGCAGTTTGGCCGCCTGGTACATCTGGTGCATGGCTCCTTCCTCGATATGCTCCTGTCCGAACACATTGAACGGAATACCCGTTTGATTCAGGGATATTTCAGCGCCTTCGGCCGGCTCCTTCGGAAGCAATTGCTTCGCGATGGGCCCCAGGATTTCATCAGCCGTATAATCCTGCGGCGATTCCAGTATTTCTTTCAGCACCGAAAACACTTCGTCTTTTGTACGATGCTTGTAGTGCTTTTCCATTACCTGCATGGCTACGCTGATCACCGGTCCTTCCGGGAAGCCGACAGCCCGCAGTTCTTTTCCTTCCAGTTTTAATTTGCTCATAAATTCGTTTTTAAAAGTTAGGCTACAATTTGCTTGCAGCCTAACTTATTTCTATTTCTGTGTCGCAAAGATCTGTTTCAGCTGATCCACGAGAGCGCTGTTGCCGTTTACGGTAATCTCACCGATCTTATCCGCGATCTTCTCCACGTATTCCATCTCTTTCAGTTTCCACAACATCGCGTTGTCTTCCATCAGTTTGGCGGTGTTCAACAGGCTTCGGGTGCTGGCAGTCTCTTCCCGGCGCATGATGCTGTTGGCCTGTGCGGTTTTTTCAGCAACCAGCACTTTGCTCATGATATCTTTCACATCGCCCGGCAGGATGATGTCGCGGATACCGAAACCATTCAGTTCCACACCCAGCGCTCCGGCATCGGCCTTCACCGCTTCCAGGATGTAGGCGCTGATGGATTCTTTCTTATCCAGCAGTTCATCCAGCGCCAGTGTGCCGATGTACTCCCGCAACGCCAGCTGAAAGGCCACGTACAACTGCCGCTCGAACTCCTTGTTCTGGAGGATTGCCTTTTCGATATCGGTTACCCGGTACCGGGCGTAGGCGTTCACCCGCAAAGCGGCCTTGTCTTTGGTCAGGATCTCCTGCCCATTGATCTCGATCTGCAATGCACGGGTATCCACTTTTCCTACCACAATTGTGATGTTGTTCTTCCACCAGTAGTATACACCCGGGCCCAGCGGCTGGGTATATTTGCCATCGATGAACAGCACGGCCTTTTCATAATTCTCCACGGTGTAGTTCCGTACATAAGGCGCCAGCATTTTGTTCTGCAGAGTATCCCGGCTGATGTTCTCGCTGATCCCGATCTTACCCAGGTCGACCCGCACGAAAGCATAGTTATTCACCTTGCTTTTCCAGAATGCCACCCGTCCCGGGGTGATTACCTGCTTCAGCAACCCATCCCGGTACTTCAATACGATCTCGTTATCGGCCACATCGATCACCTCAAGGGCAGCCGCCAGGTCTGCATCCTGCAAGAGGATGTTGATATCCACCGGCGCATAGAATTCGGAAGTTACATCGTACCGCAGGATGGTTTCATTGAAACCCAGCCAGTAGGTTCCCTCCTGCAGCAATCGCCGGTATACGCCATTCTTAAATACCAGGGCCACCTGGTACGGATAAATTCTGATCCTTTTCATTTTTCGTTTATTTAATTCGTTACACAATCTTTTTAATAAAGCCGGCGCATTTCCCCGTGCGCTTGCGGAGGGGGCGTTCAAGCATACTTGTCAGAACAGTTTGGCAATTCGTCATTACCGCAGGAATGCAGTAAATCATCCGTACCAACGTGCTGTAACCCGCATACTGTATACCGCCGGCCTTCAGGCAATTGCCCGGTTTCCGGGAAACTCCGAGAGAGTAAGCCGGAAGGTCCTGCGCCTGCTTTATGGTTTCGCCATTTGAGAAGCGGCGTACTTCGTGCCTGCTACGTCCCTCACGTAGTGTTCTACCCTTGAACTAGTACACCCTACCGGGCTGTAACCTGGACTCGAACCAGGACTGTTTCTGTTACTCTGACCAGTTGAGTTACCCATACGAAACGGGATGGGATTCGAACCCACTGCCTACAGATTAATTGGTGAGCATTGGACATTGCTGTAACAGCATACAGGGTACTACCGATCCTGCACTGCGGCGCTTAAAAAACGCCCGCCTGGTTTGCATACAACCCCTCAATACTCATCTTGCCGTTGAGCAAGCTTTTACGCGGAATGGTTCCGCAATACGTTAGTTCATCAATGCTTCCTTTCGCATGAAGCCCAGCACCTCAGTATGTTCCGCTTTGTATTCCTTCGCTCCGGGGTTGCTGATCTCGGCGAGTGTCATCGGGTGGTCGATCCGGGTATCAAAGCCCAGGTGCCTGCTTAATTTTCCCGCTTTTTCGGTGCTCAGTTTGCCGAATTCATACTTGGCGATCAGCCTTCCTTTCCGCATCAGCGCCTGGTCGACCAGGGTGAGCGGACTGTTGAAGGTGCAGATCAGCTGTACATTCAGAAAATCGGCGAGCAGTCCATCCGAGATATTGAGCAGGTTCGAAACCGATCCGCTGTTATTCAGTTTCCGGTCCATGATCACGTTCTCCGCGTCTTCGATGATCAGCACGCTGTTGGGGTTGCCCACCAGCAGCTGGATAAAATCGGGACTGGTGATATCCCCCGCGGTATTGGGCGAAACAAAGAGCACCCTTTTTTTGATCTTTCCGATCAGGTAACGCAGGTAGGTTGTTTTGCCGGTGCCTGGTAATCCATGCAGCAGCACGATCCCCTTATCCTTGTCGTTGTTCAGTCGTTGGGTGATGACCTCATTCACTTCGCCGAAATCGTCGTTGTAGAAAAGCCCGATCTCCAGCTTCGTGCGTTTTACCTCCAGGTTCCGCAATTCAAGCCCCTGGCGTCCGCGGCTGATGAGGTTAATCTCCAGCGGTTTTCGGCGCTGTTTCTCCCGGTGCGCTTTTACCATCGCGGTGCATTCCGCGATGAATTCATCCTGTGTGCCATCATGGTATATTTCACAATAGCCATAGTCGAATTCCAGTATGCAGTTATTCAGCATGACCAGGAAGGTTTCGCTGAAGTGGTACTTCTTCGTCTTGCTGTCGAAATGCCGGTAGCTGTGCGTGGATCTCACCAGGTGCCCGAATCGCTTTTGAATGACCGCATACGCTTTTTCGCCATTGATGTTGCCGATGTACGCGGCGGAGGGTATCTTCTTAAAGCAATACAGGTACAGCGATTTCCCGCAGAGAAATCCGTTGTCGAATATCCCGTTCGCATTGATGATCTTCTGTTCTGTAATCTTTTCCATTTTTTGTTGTTTTTATTGTACCATTTTATTGGCGCAACTGGAACTGGCGAAAGCGTCCGGTTTGGCCCGGAAAGCGAAGCCCATTCCCATGATATATCCCATGGCCTCTTTCAAGGCGTCGTTGCTTTTGAAAGAGGGGTTGGTATTGATATCGGCATGCACTTCCATATCCACACCAAACCGGCTGAACAGGTTGCACAGTGAATACGCTGTGTCGATGCTCTTCGCCACTTCCAGGAGCATTCGTTCCCTGATGCTCATGCGCAGCGCGGAGGTTTCATTGTGTATGTACATGAATCCTCCTTTTCCTTTCCGTACGAACACGATCACGGTGGCGAATTCCGTCTGCCTTCCCTTTACCTGGCTATCGGTACCGATGCATACTTTCAGCTCGTTACCCATCGCCCTTTCCCGGGAAAGCACTTCGGTTACTTCGTCCTGGATGGATGTTTGGATCCACCGGCCGCTGAGTGTCCGCCATTGTCGTTCTTTCATTGTTCTTGTTTTGTGTCTTTTTTGCAAAGACTGTTATTGAATCGGTGGGCGGTGTTAGCCTTACAGCAAACCACCGGATCGCTGGAGGGCTAAACAGGATTCGAACCTGTATCGCTTCATCCGAAGTGAAGCATGCTGATCCCTTACACCATAAGCCCCTGTTGTTACCGGAACAGGACTTGAACCTGTATCTCCGGGGTCAGAACCCGGTATGCAGCCATTGCACCATCCGGCAGTGTATAGAAGGCAGGACTCGAACCTGCAGCCTCTCCATTCCAGGTGGAGTATCCGACCAACCGGAATACTTCTATGTTTTAAAAGCTTCCCCGCGGCATCAGCGGGGAAAGCTTTATTCCTCCTTCCGCATTTATTTGTTTGATCCCTTAATTGGTTTCGGGTTCCCGGGCAAAGGCTGGACTATTCAAACAGGTTTTCATTCTTTTCGTTTTACGCATAAAAAAACTCCGGCGATCTGCCGGAGTTTACACATTCACATAGGGTACGCTATGTGTGCATACAGTCCGGCTGTATGGATCGATCGAATTTATTCTGCTTTGTAATGAACATACCATTGCCAAGCTGGTTGGGTAATAACCAGGTACACGCCGGTGAATTATGTTCCTTGCGTGTAATACGCCGATATTGTCGTGTTGGTTGCATATGCTTTATTTGCCAACAAAAAACCCCGCTCTTTCAGGCGGGGCTTGTGTTATAGCTGATTAGTTTTGATACTTATCGTACAGCATAGCATGCCCCGCGGCCGGCGTCGTAACCCTTTGGGCTGAACCGGTTCATTGCTTCCGTATGTAATTGAATGCGCAGCATGTTTGTTGTTTTAAAATTTGTTTTGCGATGCAAAGATGAAAATAATTTTCCGATGCTGCCAAATTTTTGCAAAGAAATTTTAAAAATATTTTTTCAAGAACATTTGCATTACATGCGTTCATGTAAAAACCGCCGCGTTCTAAAATAATCTCCCCTGCCCACCCGGCACCCGGAATTTACTTCGATCCAGGCTCCACTCTTCGGCATTCATGTGATAGAGCTTGCCGTATTTTTTATACTGCTGGGCAACCAGTTGCGCAATATTGCCTTCGCCCCGCATGCGTACGCCCCAGCGGGTATCGTTCACCTTACCATCATGACTTTGTTCCACCAGGTGCCAGATCTTATCGGCCCGGTCGGGAAAATTTTTATACAACCAGTCGTGAAAGAGGAACTTAATGGCCCCGTTCAACCGGATGAAGGTGTACGCGGTGAAAGTAGCGCCGTTGTCGGCCGCCTCTTTCATGATGCGCTGCATCTCGTGTTCGTTCAGTCCCGGAATCATCGGGCCCATCATAATACCCATGCGAACGCCTGCCTTGCTGAGTTCATTGATGACTTTAAGTTTCTGCTTAGCTGTCGTGGTGCGTGGCTCCATCGTACGGCGCAAGTCTTCGTTGAACGACGTGATCGATACCATCGCCGATACAATCTGTTTTTTTCCCATCTCCTGCAATACATCTTTGTCTTTCAGTATCCAGGAATTTTTGGTGAGAATGCCAACGGGTTGATTGAATTCGTTGCAAACCTCGAGTAGCCCGCGTGTGAGCCGGTAGGTTTGTTCGGCCGGCTGGTAGCAATCGGTATTGCCGCTGAGCATGATGGGTGTGGCGTCCCATTTCGGATGCAGCAGGAATTTGTGAAGGAGTTTGGGCGCATTTTTCTTTACGAGTATCTTCTGCTCAAAATCGAGCCCGGCGCTGTAACCCCAGTACTCATGCACATTGCGGGCGTAGCAATAGATACAACCGTGTTCGCAGCCCGCATAGGGGTTCATGCTGTAGCTCATGCCCACATCCGGACTTTCCACTTTGTTCACGATCGTTTTGGGAAAGGTTTCGATGTACTGTGTGGCCTTGTTCGCTTCTTCCCAATCGTCGATGCCCTCGGCATGCTCCCGGGTGATCTCATTTTTCAGGAAGCGGTTCTTTGTATTGATCTGCGCTCCACGGCCTGTTTTGTACCCCCCTCCATCTCCACCTGGAGGGGGAGGGTTAGAAGTCGTTGGTTTTACTTTATAGTGGTCTTGTTTTAATTTATTCTCCATGATATTTTTTGCAACGAATTATACAGATACGCACGAATGATCTTCTATTTTTAAAAGCTATTCTATAAGTGCTCCCGGGTTTTATTTTTCATCCTGCATGGAATTTCCCCCTTTAGGGGACAGGGGGCTGAACAATTCCCCCTGTTTGGTATGCACCGGCATATTCTCGAATTCGAAGCGCTGAATGATCTCGTATTTTTTATCATCCAGCGGCCGGCGCAGCAATAACATATCCGAGGCGATGAAGCGGCCGGTGAACTGGCGGTGACTGAACTCCAGCCATCCCTGTTCGTATTGCCAGGGCTGAAGTTTGCGGGCGATGGTGAGGTGCGGTTCCAGCATAAAGTGCGGTTTGTTATCGTCGTTCAGTTTCATCAGGCGCTGCGTTTCCTTCCGGATCTGCTTAACCAGGCTTTGTACCGGCAGCTTGCTGGTAATGTTGATGTAAATGGTATGACTGGGAAAACTGCCATAGTCTTTGAGTTCGATCTTGATGGGCGGGAAACCCATTGCGATCGTTTTTAACCGGTTCACGATCCGGGCCTGCATCATTTCATGCTGCAGGAAGTTGACCAGTGTTATATGGGGCTTACTCCAGCGGGCATGATCGGATTTATATCGATCGGCAAATTCATGCTTGATCTTCATGATCTTATTCCATAATTCTTCATGCGGATGTAATACCAGCAGGTATTCGTATACGGCGTAGCCAGGCAAGGGGGTTCCCGTGAGTTTCATGATACAGGTTTAAACTGAAAACTAATTTTATTAGTATAAATATACTAATTTATTTAGCTTTACAAAAAATATTTTTATGGACGGAGATCAATTCTATGGGGCTGCCTACAAAGGCAGTAAACACTATACGCAGCATGAAATTAAAACAGCCAACGCAACCGGATTCGGGGCTGCCGCCGACGATTACATGGAACGGGGCATCGACCTGAACGAACAACTGATCCGGAACAAACCCGCCACGTTTTTCTTTCGCATGAAAGGCGATGCCATGAAAGACGCCGGCATATTCGATAACGATGTGCTGATCGTGGACCGGTCCCTGAAACTGGTGAGCGGAAAGATTATTGTAGCTGTACTGAACGGGGAATTGATGGTAAGGCGTTACCACAAAAATTTCAGTTCCACTTTCCTGGTACCGGAGAATGATCGTTACAAAACAATCAACCTCGGTGAATTCAGTGACTTCATGCTGTGGGGTGTAGTCTGTGCGGTAGTAAGAACCCTGTAAATGATGAAAACAACCATTCTCCAGGCGGGAAACGGCTTTGGCCTTGAAAGCTGCCGGAATATCTTAACAGATAATCTGCATACAATGCCACAGCTTAAAATCTGGATTCATCTGGTATGGACCACCAAAAACAGGAAGCCATTGCTCACAGCGGCTATCCGCCGGCAGGTGTTCAGCCACATCAGAGAAAATGCGATCGGTAAAGGCATTCATATAGACTTTGTAAATGGATATACGGATCATGTGCACTGCCTTATTTCACTGAAACCCGATCAGTGCATTTCGAAGTTGACTCAGCTGCTGAAGGGTGAAAGCTCCTACTGGATAAATAAAAATAAATTGGTTGTTGGAAAATTTGAGTGGCAGGGTGAATACTTTGCAGCGTCTGTAAGCGACGCTGGTATAAACCGGGTTAGAGCGTATATCAAAAACCAGGAAGTGCATCACAAAGTCAGATCCTTCCAGCAGGAATACGAGGATTTAATGATTGAGTATGGACTTGCAGGGGAAAGGGGCTAAAGCCCCTGTTCCTTGAGGTTTCGCCACCTCGCCCTGAAGGGCGAGGTAATTCATGAAGGGTGATAGAAACCATAACGGGCGGGCCAATTCAGAAGAACAACCAATTCATCAATTGCTCCGGGCTTCAGCCCGGAGATAAAATAAAAAACCAAATGGGCTTTAGCCCCACCAGCATGAAAGCCATCATCAATCGCAGCAATTTTTCTTCTCTGCTGAAAAGCGGGGAATTCAGGAAGGATAAAGTAATTCAGAAGCACAACCAATTCATCAATTGCTCCGGGCTTCAGCCCGGAGATAAAATAAAAAAACAAATGGGCTTTAGCCCCACCAGCATGAAAGCCATCATCGATTGTAACAATTTTTATTGCTCCTGCGAGCGCCTGTTCCTTCCGCACCTGGACAAAAAACCTGTTGTGGTGCTGAGTAACAATGACGGCTGCATCATCTCCCGGAGCGACGAAGCCAAAAAGCTGGGCGTTCCAATGGCTGGCCCTTATTTCCAGGCAAAACCCCTGATACAAAAACATCAAATAGCCACCTTTTCCTCCAACTATAACCTGTATGGCGACCTCAGCTGGCGGGTAATGGAAACACTTCGCACCATATTGGGCAAAGAAAAGGTGGAAGTATACTCCGTGGATGAATGTTTCCTCGATTTCTCCGGATTTGGGGGGCAGGATCTCTACCAGGCCGGAATCGAGATCAGGGAAACGGTAGAACGCTGGACCGGTATCAAAGTGTCCGTGGGCATTGCTCCCACAAAAGTGTTGTGCAAGGTTGCCAATCACCTCGCAAAGAAAAACAAAGAGGAAACCCGGTGCGTGGTTGTACTGAATAACGAAGCCGAAATCGCCACGGCTCTGCAAAAAACACCGGTCGGCGATATTTGGGGAGTAGGACGCCAGTACGCGGAAAAACTGCGGCAGGCATGGGGCATATATGATGGCTATCAGCTGCAGCAGATGAGCGAGGAGTTCGGGCGGTCGCAGCTCGGTGGTGTCGTGGGCGCCCGCCTCGTTCGGGAATTAAAAGGCGTCAGCTGCAATGACATGGAAGAAGAACTCACCCAAAAGAAGATGATTGCCACCACCCGCATGTTCGGTACCCCGGTAACGAACCTGGGCGATATAAAAGAAGCGGTGGCCACCTATACCTCGAGGGCGGCGGAAAAATTACGGCGGCAGCACGGCGCTGCCCGTGTGATCAGCGTTTTTGTAGTAATGAAAGAAGAAAGCCATTCCGTAAGTTTCAACCGGGGCGCTACCCGCAGCCTGTATGCAACATTACCAACGGCTACCTCATTCACGCATGAATTGATCAAGCCCGCGATAGCCCTCGTTGATGAACTGTACGAGAAAGGAAGAATATACAAGAAAGCCGGTGTCATGCTCAGCGGCATTGTTCCAGACGAATCGATACAGGGAAATTTATTTCAGCCGGAAACCAGCAACTGTGGAAGAAGGTTGATGGAAGCGATCGATAATATTAACTTCAGCCAGCGGGATGACATACTCAAATTCGCATCCAGCGGGCTTACCCGCGACTGGAAGATGCGCCAGGAACTAAGAAGCCCACGCTATACCACGCGGTGGGAAGAATTGTATAGGGTGGGGTAAGAAGTAGCTATTTCTGATAGTGGGAACTTTTACTTTCGTCTGCCCGGAACTGATGCCTGGGTTTGGGGTTATGCAGAAGTTCCTTTATCAAGCCCCTACCTGCAGGCAGGTAGCGTAAAAGACTAAGTTGCCCGAAGCCTTTGGAAGACCTGCTGGGTGAAAAAAGAGGTTATTACTACACGGTGAAGCAGGTTGAGATCATCTTCTCCAACCTGGGTATTCCTTATACGATCAACGAAAATTATTGAACCGGGTATTGATTAACGGGCCATCCACCGGACTGGAATGGGCTAAAGCCCCTGGGCTTTATTTGTTTCATTACCTCGCCCTGAAGGGCGAGGTAATTCATGAAGGGCGATCGAAAGCATAAAGGACGGGCTAATTCAAAAGAACAATCAATTCATCCATTGCTCCGGGCTTCAGCCCGGAGACAAAATAAAAATAAGAAAAGGGGCTTTAGCCCCAAAACCCTGAATGCCCTAATTGATTGTACCATTTTGCCTCGCCCTGAAGGGCAGGCAATTCATGAAGGGCGATAGAAATCCTAAAAGACGGGCCAATTCAAAAGAACAACCAATTCATCCATTGCTCCGGGCTGAAGCCCGGAGCAGCAGCAAAGTACACTAATCGAATAAACCTGTTTGCGTTCCATCGGCACCAATGAACCGGGGTTTTACCAGGTCCAATTCCAGCTCTTTGTTCATTTTATCAACCAGGTAAACCGTCAGCTCCGGCGAAGTGGCTTCATCGTGCATGTGCATGAAAAAATACAATTCCTCCATCCCGCTATCCAGCCAGCGCTTCATACGATCCACCCAGGCATCGATACGGGTATAGTCGCTTGCGTGCAGGCTGTTGCCTACATACCGGATGAATGTTTTGGGCAGCGAAAGATACATGTGTGCGCAATCCCGCCGGCCAGCCGTATCGGTGATCACGGCACCGATATGCATCTCTTTCAGCATGGTAAACAGTTCCGCTGTTATCTCCGGCTTCCGGAACCAATCGGGATGCCGCACCTCCATGAAGAATTGCAGGTCGGTTGGCAGGGTCTTCAAAAAATCAAACAACTCCTCTTTTCGTTTGGGCGAAAATGTTTCACTTACCTGTATAAATATGGGACCGAGGTATTTTTCGAAAGCCACGATGCCCCGGAAAAACTCATTGGTGATGAAATTCTTTCCCTTCAAACTACCCCGGTGTGTTACGCCCTGGTACATTTTCGGGCAAAACTTAAAGTCACGCCCCGCCGCTTTCGCCGTCCACTTTTTTATCCCGGCTTCACCATATACTTTATAATGCGTGGCGTTCAGTTCAATACTGTTATAGTGCTGCACATAATGATCGAGGAAATCTTTCTCCTTCGTTTTGGGAGGATATATCTTACCAACCCACTCGGTTCGGCCCCACTTGGCACAGCCGATATATACCCTGGGTTTCTTGACCGGCTTACCTTTCAGTACAGCCTTGTTGAAGGCCGGATCGGCGGGTAAGGAGAAGTCGACCTCGTCTAATTCCGTCGCTGGTACTCGTCCAAAATCCATGATGCAGGTTATTTATTTACCTGATAAAAGTAAGGCCCAATTTTGAGAACCGGCAAGGCGCAAAACCTTAATTTTGCGCAGTTTGACTATTATGACAGCGAAAAAAAAGACCTGCGCCGTCATCGGCGCCGGGGTATCCGGACTGGCAGCTGCCATCCGCATGCACAACAAGGGATATAAAGTAACCGTATACGAGGCCAACTCCTTCCCGGGCGGCAAATGTTCCAGCGAAGAACAGGATGGTTACCGGTTCGACATGGGCCCCTCAGTATTCACCGAGCCCCACCTGGTGGATGAATTGTTTGTCATGTCGGGCAAGAACCCCCGCGATCATTTTAATTATATCAAACTCGACCCGGTATACCGCTACTTTTATGAAGACGGTACCATGCTGGATGCCTGGCATGGTAAGGAGAAATTCTCCGAAGAGATGGCGGCCCGTACCGGCGTACCCCGGGAAGACATCGCCCGCTACCTCGAAAAAACAAAGACCGTATACGATCTTACCGAAGAAGTATTCCTGCAGAACTCCCTGCACAAACTCAAAAACTTTTTCACCTGGCCGGTGTTCCGCGGCTTCCTCAACTTCGGAAAGATCGGCGCTTTCGATACCATGAACGGCGTGAACCAGAAAGCCTTCAGCGATCCCCGCATGGTGAAGATCTTTAACCGCTATGCCACCTACAACGGCTCGAGCCCCTACCTGGCGCCGGCAACCCTCAACGTGATCGCTCATGTGGAAATCATGAAAGGCGCCTACTATCCCACCGGCGGCATGGTAAGCATCACCCGGTCGCTGGCTAAACTCGGCGCCGATATCGGCGTTCAGTTCCATTACTCCACCCCCGTGCAGGAGATCATCATCGAAAATAAAAAAGCCGTTGGCGTACGAACCGGTAAAGGCGCAGAAAATTTCGATGTGGTCATCAGTAACATGGATGTATACAATAGTTATAAGAAACTGATGCCGGGTGTGAAGCGTCCGGAAAAAACACTCGATCAACCCAAGTCAAGTTCAGGCATCATCTTCTACTGGGGCATCAAACACGATTTCAAACAACTGGGTCTGCACAATATCTTCTTCGCCGAGAACTACGAAGAAGAATTCGATACCATCTTCAGCAAAAAGAAGATCTACCACGATCCCACCATCTACGTAAACATCACCAGCAAACACACGCCCACCGACGCTCCTCCGGGTTGTGAGAACTGGTTCGCCTTTATCAATGTTCCCAACAACCAGGGGCAGGACTGGGATGCCTTCATCGCCGAAGCAAGGGAGAACATGATCCAAAAATGCAACCGCATCCTGAAAACGGATATACGCCCGCTCATCGCCACCGAAATGGTCTTCGATCCGCGGGTGATCGAAAAACGGACCTCCAGCGCCTTCGGGGCCATCTATGGCAACAGTTCCAACAACAAATTCGCCGCCTTCCTGCGCCACGCGAATTTCTCGAAGGAGATCAAAAACCTGTATTTCTGCGGTGGCAGCGTACACCCGGGTCCCAGTATTCCGCTCTGCCTTCTGTCGGCCAAAATCACCACCAACCTGGTTAAATAATTAGTTGGCAACAGGGGCCGATTGGGCTAAATTTGCACGATTTACCGAGCCCTCCGGGGCCCGGTCATTAGCATGAGCAATACGCCGATCATAGAGATAGAACAACTTACCAAAACCTTCAGGCATGCGACGGAACCAGCGGTAAAGGGAATCTCGTTTGCCATCAACCGCAACGAGATCTTCGGCCTGCTCGGCCCCAACGGCGCCGGTAAAACCACCACGATCTCCATTCTATGCGGACTCTTTCCGCCCACTAGCGGAAAAGTGATGATCAACGGGCAGGATTTTCAAACACATTCCACCGAGATACGGCAGATGATCGGCATCGTTCCGCAAGACATTGCCCTCTATCCCACCCTCAATGCACGGGAGAACCTCGAGTTCTACGGCAGCATGTACGGACTTTACGGCAGAGAGCTCCGGAACTCGATCAACGACTGGCTGAACAAACTCGGGCTCACCGATGCCGCCAAACGGAAATTGTCGACCTATTCGGGCGGCATGAAACGCCGTGTGAACCTGATCGCCGGTGTGCTGCACAAACCCAGTATTCTTTTTCTCGACGAACCCACCGTTGGCGTGGATGTACACAGCCGCAACGTGATCATCCAGCACCTGAAGGAGATCAATGCACAGGGTACTACTATTATATATACATCGCATCACATGGAAGAAGCCGAAACCTTCTGCACCCGTGTATCGATCATCGACCAGGGAAAGATACTCACCCAGGGTACGCCCGCCGAGCTCATCAACAATCATCCCGGCGCCCCCAACCTCGAAACCGTATTTCTTAACCTCACCAAACGCAAACTGCGAGACTGATGCTGCACAAATTACTGGCTACGGTGAAAAAAGAAGTACTGTTGCTGCTACGCGACAAGGTGGGCCTCTCCATCCTCTTCATCATGCCCATGGTATTGATATTTGTGATGACCCTGGTTCAGGATTCGGCTTTTAAAACGATGAATGAAAAAGGGATACCCGTCGTGTTCATCGATAACGACAAAGACTCCCTCGGCATACAGATCGAACGCGGTCTGAAAGCAAACGACCTCTGCTACCTGAGCGACAGCATCGATGGTAAACCCGCCAGCGTTGAAACCGCCCAGAAAGCCGTACAGGAAGGCAAATTCCTCGTGGGCATTGTGATCCCCAAAGGCGCTACCGAAGCCATCCGGAAAAATGTTACCGAACTGGTGAATCAGACCCTGAATGGAGAAGATTCGGCCATACATAAAAGCGCCGGCAAAACGGATTCGGTGGAGATCACCATCCTCATAGACCCCGTTGCCAAAAAATCCTTCCTGATCTCGATGACCAGCAACCTGCGGGAATTCATTTCCGAAGTGAAGACCAAGATCATGTTCCAGACCTTTTCGGAACAGGTGGCGGAGATCATTCCCGACAAACAGAACGCACCCACCAACAGCTACCAGAAATCGCAGATCATCAAGTATAAAGAATTATATGCGTCGAAATCGGAAGACAAGATCGTTCCCAACGCCGTACAGCACAATGTTCCGGCTTGGACCATCTTTGCCATGTTCTTCATCGCCATTCCCCTCTCGAGCAGCATCCTGAAAGAAAAAAACGAAGGAAGCGTATTCCGTTTACACACCATGCCCACACCTTACCTGCTGCTGGTGAACGGAAAGATCATCGTGTACGTGATCGTATGCCTGATCCAGTTCGTACTCATGCTTTCCGTGGGGCAGATCTTTTTACCCATGCTGGGCTTACCCGCCCTGGTACTGGGCAACAGCATCGCGGGTATCATGCTGCTTACGGGAGCCACGGCCTTTGCCGCCACGGGGTATGGGGTGATGGTGGGCACCCTGGCCAGTACCGAACACCAGGCTGCCATCATGGGTTCACTTTCCATACTTTTGCTGTCGGCCCTCGGCGGCATCTGGGTACCCAGTTATGTAATGCCCGAAGTAATGCGTAATATCAGCGCCTGGTCGCCCCTGAACTGGTCGCTCGAAGGTTTTTATAAATTGTTCCTGCGGGGAGGCCATGTGTCGGATGTGCTCGGGGAAACGATCAAACTGCTGCTGTTCTTCCTGGCCACCATGACCGTTACCTCGATCGCAAACCGTAAAAAAAGAGCCGTGTAAGTATGGACGAACAACGCATCATCAACGAGATTAAACAATACGTAGAGAAGAACATCCTGGCGCCATCGGTGACCATTGATGCCGATACCGACCTGAAAAGCGCCGGCATCGATTCGTTTTCAACCGTGGAAATACTGCTTTTCATCGAACGCAAATACGGAACCGCCATACCCGACGATAAGCTGATACCGGAAAATTTCAGAACCCTGCGCACACTCGCGTCTACTGTGCATGGCCTCATGGCCTGAAGCGATCGTTCATAAACCAGTGCTATGCATCCGTTCAACAAAAGCCTGCTTCCCAAAAAAGTAATACTGAGTGGGGCCGACTGCTTTCACCTGGTGCTGGATAAGCATGCACAGAAACACGGGGCGGGTGGTAATGTGATGCGAAAAATATTTCACTTCAACAAACCCCTTTCGGCCGGAACCATTGAAGCCATCCTGAAACGCTCACCGGTTATTTACTGGCTGTGCAATATCAGGCTCCGCGAAGGATTGCTGTTTCAAAAACCCTGTTGGGAATTCATCGACAAAGGGAGCGAGATCATCGTTCGCCAGCATCAATGCGCCGCCGAGAATGAAGTGCCGAGAGAGATACTGGGAAGGGATATCAGCATCCGGTCCGACCGGTTCATCGAAGCCGACCTGGTGCATTATCCCTCCGGCGCCTGCGCTTTCATCGTGTCCTGGAATCACATCCTGCTGGATGCCAAGGGAACCACCCTGCTTTTTGAACACCTCAACGCCATATCCGAAAACAAGGAACAGGATCATGCCTTGTTCTTTCCCGGCCCGGAAAAGAAAACAAATATCATCACCTATATCCGGAACATGTACAAGGTGAAACACTTTGTACAGCAATCGGCCAAACCTCCCGTGTATTCCGTTGGCGAGAAAAAAAAGAAAAGCGAGGAAGGACTAACCGCCGAGAAGATCATCGCCTTCAGCAGTGAAGAAACGAAGATCATCATCGCCAATGCCCGGAAAGCGGGTTCCCGCTTCGGCCCTACCCTGTACCTGATCGCCTGTTGCTCGCAGATCATCGACCGGCTGCGCCGGTTAAAGAAGAGGTCGGGCGACCTCTGGATACCCGTACCCTACGACGGGCGGCTCAAGGGAGCCAACGGCCCCCTGATCTCCAACACCGTTTCATTTTTATTCTACCGCATACCCGAACAGGAACTTACGTCCGTTCCGGCAACCGTAAAATACCTGGGCGCCCAGATGATGGAACAGATCAAGCTTGGCATCCCGCAACGCTATACCCTCTTCCTGAACATGATGCGGCACGTACCGCTCTGGCTCTATTATTTCCTGGTGAGCAAAACCGGCAAAGGCGTTTTTGCCAGTTACTTATATACATCCACCGGCGATAATTTCAACAACCTGCGTTCACTCTTCGGAGAACCGATCCGCGATATCAGCATGATACCGGCGCTTACCTTTCCGCCCGGACTTACTTTCGTATTTTTGAAACACGATGACCAGTTGAGCGTAAACATCGCTTACTCGCCCGACAGCGTTAACCCGGACGAGCTGGATTTCATCGAAGCGCAAATCAAACAACTGCTCATCACCGAACACTGATGGAAACGATTCTGCATACCGATATACTTGTTTTGGGTGGAGGTTCGGCCGGAATCGCCGCGGCCGTAGCGGCGGCCCGGCAGGGCCTGAATGTAACCCTGATCGAACGCAACGCTTTCCTGGGCGGGAAGGCCACGGCGGCCGAAGTAGGAACCGTTTGCGGTCTCTACCATTACAGCAAGAACGGCCAATCCGATTACGCCGTGAAGGGATTCGCCTACGAGTTCGCCGAAGCCCTGCGCAAACGATCCAGGACCGAGCCGCTGCACAATGCCGAAGGCCTACATTACCTGCCCTACAATATCGACGCGTTTAAAAGCCTCTGCCTGCAATTACTCAGCGAGCACAAAGTGAACATTCATTTCAACGCCGTACTGAAAAAAGTAGAAACCGCCGATGAACGGATCGTTTCGGCCTCGGTGATCGCGGGCGGCAAACCCCTGACGATCTGTTTGCAATCGCTGATCGATTGTTCGGGCGACAGCGTGATCAGCAGCGCCGCCAGTCTTCCGCTTATCAAAACAGAGGATTACCAGGCCGCCGCCCAGCTCTTTACCATGGAAGGGGTTACAGAAGACAATGAAGGACGCCTGGGCCTCATCATGGTGAAGGCCATCAAGGCCGCCATCGACCAGGATGTATTGCCCGAATTCTACGATCGTGTATATATTGTACAGGGTTCCCTGCGCAATAATTGTGTAAGCCTGAAGATCGGCATCCCCCTGCCCGTTACCTATGCGCCCGGCAACATGCAGGAGCTGAAAACGGTAGCCCAGAGTTTTGTCGATAACCTCTCGCAATTCCTTATAAAAAATGTAGCTGCCTTCAAACATGCCTCGGTACAGCATATTGCGCCCGAAGTGGGTACCCGAACCGGTATGCGCAGCGTGGGTCATTATATGCTTACCGAAGACGATGTGCTGCAATGCCGCCGGTTCGACGACGGCATTGCCGTTGCCACCTGGCCCATCGAAGAATGGGGACAGCAACGGCGTGTGAACATGAGTTATTTCGGGGAATATAATTTTTACCAGGTGCCGGCCGCCTGCCTCCAGTCCGGCAGTATCGATAACCTCTTCTTTGCCGGAAGAAATATTTCCGCCTCGGAAAAAGCCATCGCCAGCGCCCGGGTCATGGGCATCTGCCTGCAAACAGGTTATGCCGCCGGCACATTGGCTGCCGCCCATGCATCGGGCCGTTCGCAAAGCGAAGCCATCAAACAGGTACAAAAAGAGCAATTGTAAGTACTTTTGACCGATGAAGAACTGGCCCGTGTACGACATACTGAAAGAAGCCGCCCGGCGATGGCCCCATAACCCGGCCATTCACGATGAATACGGCAGCATCAGTTTCCGCCAACTGCTTGATGAAACCGAAGAACTCGGGGTTCAACTCCGGGAACTGGGCATCCGGGAAGGCATGGGCCTGGGGATGATGGCTTCCAACAGCCGCCACTTCATCATGGGTTTGTTTGCGGGTGTTGGTTGCGGAGCAGCCGTTATGCCGATGTCGCCACTGCTGAAAAAGCCCGAAATAGATTCCATCCTGCACGACGCACAGCTGCATGCCGTCATCGACGACCAAACAGGTACACAACCGCTCGAAACCGCGGAAGCCCTGATACCGATGAAGCAAGGAACATTTCGTTTCGCTTTCAGCGGCATCGATGAATCGGTTCGCTTCGCTCCATTTGTAGAGCAACCCGCTTTCATACGCTTTACATCCGGCACCACCGGAAAATCCAAGGGCGTTGTTGTTTCGCATCGATCCGTTATTGAGCGCATCGAAGCGGCCAACAAAGGCCTGCACCTCGACAGCAACAGTACGGTGGTTTGGGTACTGCCGATGGCCTATCATTTTATGGTATCCATTGTACTCTATGTGAAATACGGCGCGGCCATCGCCATCGCCAAAGATTTCCTGGCCCGGAACATCATCGACATTACCAATCAATACAAGGGTACGCTGCTGTACGCCTCACCACTGCAAATAAAATTACTGGCAAGCGATACCACGAACGAACAGCTTCCCACGCTGAAAAACGTGATCTCCACCTCAGCGGGTATTTCGCTGGATGTTTGCCTGGCCTTCAAAAAAAGATTCGGCCTGGATGTCAGCCAGGCTTATGGCATCATCGAGATCGGCCTGCCCATTCTGAACTATACCAAATCGGCCGAGCATCCCGAAGCGGTTGGTTACGCGGTGGAAGGTTACAGCGTGGATATTCTCGATGACAATTACCAACCCTTACCTGCCGGCGAAGTAGGTCATCTCGGTATTAAAGGTCCGGGTATGTTCGATGCGTATTTACTGCCGCCTGTACTACGGAACGAGGTGCTGAAGAACGGTTATTTTTTAACGGCCGACTACGCTTCCAAAACAGCCGACGGGTTGATCAAGGTGGAAGGGCGTTCCAAATCGGTGATCAATGTATCCGGGCTGAAGGTATTTCCCGAAGAAGTGGAAGCCGTACTGGAAACGATCCCCGAAGTAAAGCAGGCACGCATCAGCAGCAGCCCGCACCCCTTAACCGGGCAGCTTATTGAAGCCGAACTGGTATTGCACGAAGGAAAGACAGTGGATATAGAAGAGGTATTGACCTATTGCAAAAAACGGCTGTCCGCATTCAAAGCGCCGCAACGCATCCGCATTGTCGGGTCCCTGCCGATGACAGGAAGCGGTAAACTCCAGCGGCATTGACGGTTACCGGCCTTCCCTGCTTTTCAGTTTTTCATAGATCACGATATTCATCAGTACCAGCAGCATGCCGTAGAAACTGTCTTCAAAGGGAATGGTATGAATACGGATGCCGAGATTCTCTACGTCGTTGTAACGCACAACGGGCAGCGCTGTCAAAAAACCATTAACGATAAGAAAGGGTACCAGGCAGACCAGGTAGGATACCAGGAACGACACCGCGTCGAACCCGGTGAAATAACTCCGGTACATATAAATGCAGCAAATGAAGAACCCGGTGAGCAGGAAGGTCCAGCCCGTATAGTATTTTTCCCGGTACGCAAAGCCGGCGATCAGCAGGCCTGTTGCCATCACGATCATGATGGTATCGGCCCATTTTTTTTCCTTGAGTTTTGGAAAATACGCCCGGATACAGGCATAAATGAAAACACAGCAATAGGGAACGATGAGGAAGAACAGTACTTCTTCCAGCGGCAGGTTACTGAGTTTGATGCCTGTGATGTAATCGGCGTTAAAACTCCAGACCGCCCGGCTGGTAAAGTAAATATCCCAGGCAATGTACAGCGCGGCCGGAAGGAGCATTGCCGGTAAAACATATTTCCACTGTTTATAGAATGCCACTTTTTTATCAAAACTCAGGAAGAACGGTCCGGCAAAAGAAGCGGTCAGGATAAGAAAATATGTGTAGTGATTATTCAAGAATCGGGGAGATTGGGAATGGTTCGGGTTTGCGGGATCAGGCGGCCATGTTTTCCTTGGCCATGCGTTTTTTATCTTCCCGCACTTTATTCCAGTATTTTTTATTCACCCACAACATACCGAAACTTTCGCCTTCTTCCTTTTCGAGATGCTTGTGATGCATTTTATGCGCCCAGCGAAGCGCCCGGATGTAGGTGTTGTTACTGCGGGTAAACCATTTGATACGCTGGTGGATGATCACTTCATGCACCAGGAAATAACCGATCCCGTATAAGGTAAACCCAGAGCCGATGCAGATCATCCAGTATTGTTTATAGATCACACCGAACATAATGAGCAGCCAGCTGGGGATGGCGAAGATGAGAAAATACGCGTCGTTCTTTTCAAAAAAACCGGGGCCTTTCTGATGGTGATCTTTGTGGAGGTACCAGCCGAAACCATGCATGACGTACTTATGCAGCCACCAGGTAAAGCCTTCCATGCCCACAAAAGTAGCCAGTGTTATCGCGATATATAAAAGCCAGTTCAGCATTTCGGATGATTATTTCATAAAAGCCCGCAGTACGAGAAAGAACATGAGCTGAATCAGTAACAAATGTACTGCGAATTTGTTTTGCTTGCTGAATTTTACCCGGTGAAAAATAGCGAGCAACAGCAGGCTGATTATGAACCAGCACAGATAGTTAAAGAAGGGAATATCTCCCGCCCAGGTCCAGTAACCGAGTTTAACCGCAACCGGTTCCATCAGCCAGTCGAAAAAAACAGCCAGGCTGGCTCCGTCAACGATTACCGAAAGAGCCTTTAACGCGGGAACGGGTTTACCGCCGTTTTCGTGCAGCCGGTTCAGCAGCCGGCGCAGTAAAGTATGTATGCTGATCCCGCAGCAGTATACGATCAGGAACCAGTTTACCCCGATCAGCAGGGGAACGCCCCATGCTTTATAACCCAGCACATCGCCATATCGGTAATCGCCAAACAGCATCCCGGTATTGACGCCGATCACTTCGGCGGCGAAACCGGTTAAAAAGCAGGCGGCAAAAAAAAGAAAGAAGGAAATGTTTTTGTCTTCCTGGGTCCAGAGCAGTAGTGCGAACGATAGCAAGAGATTGAAAGGCGTGGCCTGGATGAAGAAACCCCGATCGTAGTACAGCAAACCCACCATGCCCACCGCGTGGAAGAAAACAGCGATGGCTGTAGCGATCTGGTGTTTGGTGAATGACTGGAGCACAGGTGTTCTTAACGGGATGAATGAGTTTGAAGATACAGTTCCATCCGGGGAAAAGCAATTTTGAACCACTCTGTATATTCATACGGGTATTCCCGGATGGCTTGCCGGATCTCCGGGATGGGTTTATAACAATACGCACTTACTTCCTCCGGGTTGGGATCGATAGATCCGTGGTACGTGCCGGTAAACACATGGTCGAATTCATGTTCGGTGAGCCCGTTATCGAACGACGCTTTGTAAATAAAATCGAAGGCCTTGGTAAGCGGGGTAACAATACCCATTTCTTCCTGCAATCTTTTTTCGGCGGCGCTGCGGGTATCTTCCCCGGGCCGGGGATGGCTGCAGCAGGCATTGGTCCATAAACCGCCGCTGTGATACTTGCTGTCGGCCCGCTTGTGCAGCAGCATTTCGCCACGATCGTTAAACAGGAAAACGCTGAACGCCCGGTGCAACAGGGCTTTCTGGTGCACCTCCATCTTTTCCATGGTGCCAACAGGCTGGTCCTGTTCATTTACCAGAATAACATCCATAGGTTCGGTTCTTGATCAATATAAGTTCAACTGGCTTCTCAACCCGGCCTTGGCCACGATATAAGCCTTACCGTAGTTGGGTATGCGGATACGCTGCTCCATAATGGTAGCGGGAGTGGTGCGCTTGATCTTTTTGAAGAGCGACAGGTAATATTTGTAGGCCACATATACCCCGAAGCGGGCTTTATGCGGCAAACGCAGGATACCTTCGTAGGCGTGTTCGAAATCGCGGCTGATGTCGTCTTCAATCTGCTGCTTCATGTCGGGGGTAAAGTTCTTGAAGTCCACTTCCGGGAAATACGAGCGGTTGAGCTGTTCGTAATCGGCCTTTACATCCCGCAGGAAATTCACTTTCTGGAACGCGGCGCCCAGGGATTGGGCAGAAGGTTTCAGCTCGTTGTACATCTTCGCATCGCCTTCGCAGAACACATACAGGCACATCAGGCCTACCACTTCGGCGCTTCCGTAAATGTATTCCTTGTAGCCACAACTGTTGTATTCGGTCTTGCTCAGGTCCATCTCCATGCTTTTGAAAAACGCGTCGATCAGGTCGTGGCTGATGTTATATTCCCGTACGGTTATCTGGAAACTATGCAGGATGGGGTTCAGGCTGATACCCCGCTCAATGGCGGCATAGGTATCTTTCCGGAACTCGGTGAGCAATTCTTCCTTCCGGTATTGGTGAAAGGTATCCACGATCTCGTCGGCGAAGCGGACAAAACCATAAATATTGTAGATGGGTACACGCAGGTCGGGGTGCAGCAGGCGGATGGCGCTGCTGAACGAAGTGCTGTATCGTTCCGTTACGGCTTTACTGCACTGCTGGCATACATCATGAAATAGTTTTATCATTCCCGTTGAGCTGAGTTTGTGTTAAACCATTACCTTATCAACAACCGGTTTCCCGAAATGTTTGAGCACCTCGTTGGCCACCACCTCCCCGCTGATGAGGCTGGGCGGTACCCCAGGCCCCGGAACGGTAAGTTGCCCGGTGTAAAATAGGTTTTTTATTTTAATACTTCTGCAGGATGGCCTGAAAACGGCCGTTTGCATCAGTGTATTGGCCAATCCGTAGGCATTTCCTTTGAACGAATTATAGTCGTCGATGAAATTGCTTAAGGAATAACTTTTCTTGTATACAATATGGTCGCGGATTGACTGACCTGTTTTTGCTTCGAAACGCGACAGTATCCGCTGGAAATATTCTTCCCGTAATGTTTCAGCGTCGCCCGCTAATCCGGCGGCGATCGGTATGAGGAAAACCATATTGTCGCAGCCAGCAGGCGCCACGGTTTCATCCGTAACAGAAGAAACCGAAAGATAGAACAAGGGGTCCGAGGGCCATTGCTTGCTGCTGTATATCTCTTTCCCATGCACATCAAAATCGGCGTCGAAGAAGAGGGAGTGATGAGGAACACCTTCGATCTTCCGGTTCAAACCAACATAATATAAGAGACAACTCGGCGCCATCAGACGCTTATCCCAATATTGATCACTGTATCTACGATAGTTCCCGGGCAACAGTTTGGTTTCTATAAAATGATAATCCGCGCCACCAATAACCACATCGGCGGTATACCGCCCTCCGTCTTCGGCCACTACTTCCGTAGCCCTGCCGTTTTCCACTTCGATCGATGTTACGTTGCAATTGAATCTGAATTCGACGCCCAGTTCCAGCGCCAGTTGGTACATCCCTTCCACAACCGAGTACATTCCTTTTTTGGGATACCAGGTACCCAACTTGATATCGGCATAATTCATTAAGCTGTACAAGGCAGGTGTATCTTTTGGCAAAGCCCCGAGGAACAATACCGGGAACTCCATCAACTGACGGAGTTTGGGGTGCTTGAAGAATTTATTGATGTGTTTATCAATGGAGGTGAGTACATCCAGGCGAAAAGCGCCCTTGATGGTATCCCAGTCGAGAAATTCGGTGAGCGACTGTCCGGGTTTATACACCAGTTTGTTGATGCCCACTTCGTATTTATAAGCTGCTTCTGCCAGGAAACGGTCGAGTTTTTCGCCGCTCCCGGGTTCGATACTTTCAAAAAGGTTTTTCAATTCCTGGTAATCGGCCGGAATGTCCATGGGTCCGTCGTTCCAATAGATCCGGTACGAAGGGGCGAGGCGTTCCAACTCGTAATAATCAGATACGCGCTTTCCAAAGCATCCGAAATACCGTTCAAATACATCGGGCATCCAGTACCAGCTGGGCCCCATATCAAAGGTGAAGCCTTCGGCCTTTAACTGCCGGGCCCTTCCTCCCGGGGTAGGTTGTTTTTCCAATACGGTAACCTTCCACCCGGCTTTGGCCATAAAACTGGCTGCGGAAAGTCCTGCAAAGCCGCTTCCTATAATGACTGCTTGTTTCAAAATGCGAAAATACAGCTATTGAGCTAAATGGTGAACAGTACTGGTGGGTATTATCGGATCAGGGAGGCCCCGCGAACAGCGGTCAGGTACGGGCCCCGGCCCGGTTCTCAGAAACGCTCTAATTGCTGTTTCAATAGCTTCCGGGCAAAATGTATCCTGCTTTTAATTGTTCCAAGGGGTTCATTCAGCACCTGCGCAATCTCGTGGTATTTATAACCCTCGAAATAAAGCTGGAAGGGCACTTTGAATATTTCCGGCAACGCATGAACAGCCTGGTATATATTCTTTACCGCCAGTGTTGTTTCCGCGGCATTGGCGGTTGTATACTGGTTGTAGTTTAACAGGAAATCATTGGGTGTATGATCGAATATGGTGTTTTGCTTGGCTGTGCGGCGGTAATTATTGATGAAGATGTTGCGCATGATGGTATACAGCCAGGCCTTGATATTGGTGCCATCCAGGTATTTTTCCTTGTTTGCCAGCGCCCGGAACAGGGTTTCCTGCACCAGGTCCTTCGCCGACTCCGAATCCCGGGTCAGGGTCATGGCAAATGGGCGCAAATAATCAGAATTACTAATGAGTGTCTGGTTGAATTCGGTCGTTGACATGGCTTTTGTTTAACTTGTTATACAACAAACTTAAACAACAAAAGGGAAACAAAAGCAATTTCTGTTTAATTTTTTTTGTTAAAAAGTTAAACGGATGAATTTCAATTTTTTAGGCGGAAAGAATCAAAGCCCGGAAACAAATTCCATGACCTCGGGGAACGACCGTTTGAAGTAGATCGGGGGATGGATCTTCTTTTCATAGGTCTGTGTAAGCTGGCCAGATACGATGATCGGGGTATCGCCGAATCGCTTATGAACCCCGGTGATGAATTTATCGAAGTTGAATTTTTGTCCAACGGTTGTCAGGTGGGTATAGATATAATCCGGCTTCCGGAGTTGCGCTACATATTCCACGTCTTTTGCCGGCACATTGCATCCCAGGTAAATCGTTCCGGCGCCCCTGTTCTTGAGCAGGTAGTGCATGAAAAGAAGGCCCAGTTCATGGTACTCGCCTTCGGGCAGGTACAAGAGAACGGTTTTGTTCAGTTTGACGCGGGTGCTGCAGTTCTCGATTCCGGCGATCAGTTTCTGGCGGATGATATTGCTCACCAGGTGTTCCTGGGCCGGGATGATGTGATTGGTCATCCAGAGGATACCGATTTTCTCGAGGTAAGGAAAGATGATCTGCAGGATGGTCTTTTCAATACCCCGTAGGGCGATGAAATTATCGAGTGTATCTTCAAAACTATCCATGTCCAGGTCCACCATGTTCTGGATGAGTGAATTTACCACCCGTTCGTGCTGTGCTTCCAGCTGATTGAGCGAAAGAATGCGTTCCTTCATCTCGCTCTCATTCATCCGGTCGATATGGGAGATTTTGAACCCGTACTTATTGAGCAGGGCCACATTGAGTATCTTCTTCAGTTCGTCGTTGCTGTAGTAGCGGATATTGGTTCCGGTGCGGGAAGGTTTCAGAAAGGTATAGCGCTGTTCCCATATCCGGATGGTATGGGCCTTGATGCCCGACAGGTTTTCCAGGTCTTTGATGGTGAACGACTGCATGCTTTCGAGTTTCAGGTATTACAATTACTGCCCGCCAATTGTTTGCGGCGGGCCAGAAAAGTTTGGAAATCCGCTAAAAGCTACGCGACGGCAGGTCTTTAAACACCTTGTTTACCAACTTGTTTTCGGGGAAAAGGATCGACCAGGCCGTCAGGAAAATGATCATAAAATCCGTATACAGCGAAGCATTTTTTTGATACCACAATTCCAGGGCGCCTTTGTAGGGGTAGATGGCCGCATACATGGCCTTGGGGTCGGCGGCCTCCGAAACAATCTTTTCTTCGTCGCGGAAGATCAGTGAGCCGATCCCGGTCATACCCGGCCTGCAATTATAAATCACCCGCTGCACGTCTTCGGGGTATAGTTTAAAACTTACCTCCATCAGCGGCCTTGGCCCTACGATACTCATATCTCCTTTGAACACATTGATGATCTGCGGCAGCTCATTGACCTTGGTCATGCGCAGTATCTTGCCAAACTTCGTGACCCGCGGATCATTGCGCAGGGTGATTTCACCGGTACCTATATTTGGACTGTTTTTCAGCATGGTGGCGAACTTCCAGATATCGAACGGCCTGTTCTTATACCCGATACGTTTCTGGAAATAAAAAACCTCCCGCTCGCCGGTAACCAGCAGGATCATGATCGAGGGAATGAGGATGGGCGAAAGTAAGACGAGGGCAATGCCGGCGATGAGTATATCAAAGATGCGCTTTAGTATGGGATACATGCGTCATGGTTTCCGATACGGGATGCCGGATGCCGGATAAAATCGCTCGTCGCTGGACTCCGGTACCAGGTATCCGGTATCCGTTAATAAACTTCTTTTATCTTTTCGCAAACCGCTTTCAGCTGTTCATCCGTAATGTTGGTTGAACAGGGGATGCTGAGGCAACGCTGGTACACGTAATCGGAACGGTTGTCTTTGTTGTAAAAAATATTCTCTTTGAACATCCGCAACTGGTTCATCGGCACCCAGAAGGGGCGGCTCTGCATTTTGTTATCGTTGAGTATCTTCAGTACGTCCTTTTGCTTTTCGGTCATGATGGTGGGCAGCCAGCAGTTCGGGTCCACATCGCTGCTCACTTCCTGGAACCGGATATCGCCCACGCCACGGAGTTCCTTCTTGTAAAAATCCATCACTTCATGCTTGCGCTTGATGAACCCGGGCAGCAGTTCCATCTGCGCCACACCCATCGCGGCGGCCACGTTCACCAGCCGGTAATTATAGCCGATCTCGTCGTGCACGTATTCGAAGGGGTCGCTCTTGGCCTGGGTGGTGAGGTGCTTGGCCTTTTTGGCCAGCGCTTCATCATTGGTAACGATCATACCGCCGCCGCCGGTGGTGATGATCTTATTGCCGTTGTAGCTGAATGTGCCCATCAATCCAAAGCTTCCGGCATGTTTTCCTTTATAATAAGAACCCAGTGCTTCGGTACTGTCTTCAATAACGGTAAGATTATATTGTTTGGCCAACGCCATCAGCCTGTTCATATCGCACATATTCCCCAGCACATGCACCGGCATGATAATCGGGATCCGCCGTCCGTCTTTCTTATAATGACAAACGCCGTTACGCTGTTCTGTTTCTTCGCGGAGGAATGTTTCCAGCAGGTCGAGGTCCATTTGCCAGGAACCGGGGTCGGTATCGATCAGGATCGGATCGGCGCCGGTATACTTAATGGAATTGCAGGTGGCGATGAAGGTGATATTCGGGGTGATCACATAATCGTTTTCATTCACGCCCATTAAAATAAGGCAGATATGGAGAGCGGTGGTTCCGCTGCTGGTTGCCACCGCGTATTTGGTTCCGGCGAATTCGGCACTCATCTTCTCGAACTGGTCTACATAAGCGCCTACGCTGCTCACCCAGCCAGTATCCAAACAGTCCTTTACGTATTTCCATTCATTTCCGGCCATGTTCGGGCCACTGAGTAAAAGCATGGTTTTGGTTTTTTAGATAAACGGACAAGGAATCGGGTTTAGTATTATGCTGCAAACCTATTAAAAAAAAGCGCTCTGGCCTAAAGGTCAGAGCAATTCATAAATAGCAGAACCGTTCATAAACGCCCGCACAATCCATAACTGAATATTCAATACGCAATCTTCAACATGCCTTATTAATTAAAACCGGAAGATCGTGGAGAAGATCAGCCTGTTTTCATCCTTTACCAGGTCGGCCTGATAACCGGCGGGGTTCCCGATCGGCGCATTCCATCCATTGGGCGAGGTAACGCCGCCACGGCCCGAGAAATAGGGCACACTCGTATGCCGGGTCACGAACTCCACACCAAAAGTGAGGTACTCGTTCGGCATGAACTGAAAGCCGGCCGAGGCATCCCAGCCTTCGAAATTGTCGCCTGGGTTCTGCGTCAGTACGGCATTGCCGGCAGGCAATAGCGCCAGGTATCTTCCGGGGTTATTGATATATCCACCGCCGATGGTAAACGCCAGTTGTTGTTTTCTGCCGAACCAAAGCCGGTTGTAAAACATACCGCTGATAAAGTGCTGGGCCGGTTTGCTGCTGTCGCCGTTGAAGGGTTTTACCCCGGCGCCATTTTCAAAACCCAGGTCGCCGGTTACCGAAAACGCGGCTTTTGAAATAAATCGCCCGCCCGGTTTATGATAATACCGCACCACGGCGCTGTTATCGGTATGAAAGCGAAGCCGTTTTTTTTCATTGGGCGTATCCCAGCCCACATAAGAACTGGAAAGAATCGACAGACTTTCCTTTGGCCGCCACATCACCTGGTAGCCGATACCCGGCATCTCATTGAACATGCCATAGGTTTGCCAGCCATTCACCAGCCACAGTTCCAGTTTCAGTTTATCAGTAGGAAACAATTGTATTCTGGCGCCCGTAAAAAACCAGGGCGTATTATCCGATGTATAGGAAGGCTGGTAGTTCCAGTTCTCGAAGTTGTTATACGACAAAAGTCCCACATAGGATTTAAAAATGCCGAAATCAATATTAAGCCCATGCATCTTATTGAGGTGTATGCCGGCATAGCCTTCGGTAACATAGCGCAGGGCATTGTACAGATCGTATTGTCCGCGAAGCGGCGTATTGTCGTTCCGCGGGATACCGGTAGCCCGGGTTCCGAATTGCAGCATGAGTTTGGCCGGGGCGCCCGACCTGGGTTCATGAAATTCGCCGCCGGCCTCGATGTACGATACATTGAATTCATTGCTGCGGAACGTGGCCGTTGAACCGGAGTTGGTATGATCGACCGGCCGGTTGAAGGAATAATTGTAGTTGCAGTCGATCGTAATACCGCCCGTGAAATATTTTGTATCCAGCAGGGGTTTCTTTTGGCGGTTGTTTCCCTGCACCCAGCCGAAATCGCCCCAGGCAAAGGGTTCACTGCTGGATTGCTTCCTACCCCTGGAATCCTGTGCAGAAAGAACTTGGGAAAGTGCAAGAGAAAGACAGAACAGGGTCATTGCCTGTTTCATACATCGTGTTGTCATAAAATGGTATTGGTGTTTCGTTTTAATTCAATGGGCTGCGCAGGCTGGTAGACCAGTGGGGTATGCTCCACGACCACATCGCTTTTATCCAGCCCGAACGCCTTCTCATCACTTTGTCCAAGGTCCTTCAGCCTGAAATAGGCCTGCAGCATCAATCCTTCGCTGAGCGAGAACTCGTTTTCCACGGAAAGGAATTTTTCGATCACCACGAATTTGAAATCGGGTTCAGCGTTGTACTTCGTGGATCCATCAGGCCGTATGTGCAGGTTCAGTTCTTTATTCGCCACCAGTTCCATCACGATCTTTTTGAAATAGAGTTCCGTCTTGGGCTGAATGCGGAAGCCCAGGTGAATGGTAACCTTGATCACTTTGTCGTCTACCAGCTCCGACACATCGTAACTCATGGTATACGGCTCTTCGGTACGGTCGATATGCACAAACCAATACACATCGGCCCGTTTGGGCTTTTTGGAAAGGATCGAACGGATGATCTTTTCCTCCACCTGGTTGCGGCTGTTGGCCTTACTGAGGTAAATAAGATGCGTGGAGAATTTCGGGATCGAATCGTCGCCGCTCAGTTCGATCAGCTGCGGTGTGTACCGGCCCAGGTCGGTAAACTTCACCAGCCTGTTGTTGATCTTGCGGGCATAGTACCAGGTGTACATCGTCATGAAGATGAACAGCTCAAAGAACAGGAACATCCAGCGTTCCCTGATCTTGGCCACGTTGGCGATGAAGAACGAGGTTTCGATGACCACGAACAGGCCAATGACGATCGCTACGGCCCACTGGCTCCACTTCAGGCGGAACAATAAATAATAATTAAGCAGGATGGTGGTCATCATCATGGCGATGGTGATGGAGAAGCCATAGGCCGCCTCCATGTGGGATGAGTTGCGGAAATAGAGGATCATCAGCACACAACCAAGCCACAGAATGGTATTCACACTCGGGATATAGATCTGTCCTTTGATATCGCTGGGCTGCCGGACGGTAACCCGTGGCCAGAAGTTCAGGTTCATCGCTTCGCTGATGAGTGTGTACGATCCGCTGATCAGGGCCTGCGAGGCAATGATGGTGGCCGCGGTAGCGATGAGAATACTGGGAAGCAAAAACCAGTGCGGCATCATTTCGAAAAAAGGATTGACGCCCTGCAGGTAGGCCCGGTCCTGGTGCATGACCCAGGCGGCCTGCCCGATGTAATTGGTCACCAGGCTCAGTTTCACGAATACCCAGGTAATGCGTATGTTTTTGATACCGCAATGCCCCAGGTCGCTGTACAGCGCTTCGGCGCCCGTGGTACATAAGAATACAGCGCCCAGCAGCCAGAACCCGTGCGGGTAATGAACCAGCAGGTTGTATCCATAATGCGGACTGATCGCTTTGAGTACATCCGGGTAATGCGCTATCTGCGCAGCGCCCACGGCGAACAGCATCACAAACCAGATGGCCATGATGGGGCCGAAAGAACTGCCCACCACCTGGGTGCCGAAACGCTGAAAGAAGAACAAGGCCGAGATGATGGCAATGACGATGCCGATGCTGAGGTTATTACCCGGAACAATGATATGCTCCAGGCCTTTCACCGAATTCAATCCTTCAATGGCCGAAGCAACCGAGATGGGGGGTGTGATGATACCGTCAGCGAGCAAGGTGGTAGCGCCCAGTATCGTGGGGATCGCCAACCATTTGCCATACCTGCGCACCAGGGCATACAAAGAAAACACGCCGCCTTCACCCTGGTTATCGGCCCGGATCGTGAGTATGATGTATTTGATCGTGGTTTGAAACACGAGGGTCCAGAAGATCAGCGACACACCGCCGTATACCAGTGTTTCGTCGATCCGCCGTTCACCGATGACGGCCTTCAGCACATAGAGCGGACTGGTGCCGATATCTCCGTAAATAATACCCAGGGCTACCAACAGGGAGGCAATAGTCACCCTGTTCAAATTTTTTGCATTTGAAATCATGACAAGGATTTTACAGGTGCAGTGAAAACTAGGTGGCTACAAAACGGTAGCCCACGCCCGATTCGGTGACGATATGCACCGGGCGGTTCGGATCATCTTCTATCTTTTTTCGTAATTGCGCAATGAATACACGCAGGTATTGCGACTGGTTGAGGTATCCCGGCCCCCATACTTCTTTCAACAGGTAATGATGCGTAAGCACTTTCCCTTCATTGCGGGCGAACAAAGCCAGCAACGCATATTCGGTACCGGTGAGTTTCACGCTTTCATCGTTTCCTTTTACCGTACGCATGGCCAGGTCGATCTGCAGGTTTCCGCAATCGATCGTGGTATCAGCTTCCTCATGCGCAATACCCCGGAGCGCCGACCGTATCCTCGCCAGCAACTCACCGGTACGAAATGGTTTTACGAGGTAGTCATTGGCGCCGTTGTCCAACGCGTTTACAATATCCGCTTCCCCGCTTTGCACCGAAAGAATAATAATAGGTTTGGTATACCACTCCCTGAGCTCTTTCAGCACCGCATGGCCGCTTTCATCGGGTAAGCCCAGGTCGAGCAGGATGAGTTCGGGTGGATGCGAAGCCGCCAGTACTTTACCCTCCCGGGCAGAAGAGGCCAGTGTCACTTTATAGTCGTTGCTCTCCAGCGTGATCCGCAGCAGTTTCCGGATCTGCGCCTCATCATCGATGACCAGGATGCTTGCGTTATTCATTTTTCAGGTTGCTTAAATAGGAGGTTTCCCCGGGAATACATATCGTGAACACAGACCCGCCTGTATCCCGGTTTTGCAAATCAACGGTTCCCTGCTGCGCTTCCACAAAACCTTTAACGATCGACAAACCCAGGCCTGTTCCTCCCGGCTTGCTGTTCTTCAATCGGTAGAATTTATCGAACACCAGGCCTGTTTCGGCCTCCGGAAAACCAGGGCCATTGTCTTCCACCCTTATTTCCAGCACGTCGGCATAACAACGGGCGCTTACACTGATCCGGGCCGGGTCGCCCGTATACAGGCAGGCATTGTACAGCAAATTATACAGCGCCTGTTCCGTCATTCCCCTGTCGATCTTAAAAAGCGGGATCGATGGATCCACCTGGATATTCACCCGCTTACCCTCCGCGTTCTCTTCTACCCTTGCCACGGTTTCATAGATCATCTCCGTCACATCGCACCAGTCTTTTTTGGGTTGAATAAAACCCGATTCCAACCGCGACATATTGAGCAGGTTCTCGACCTGCTGGTTCAGCCGGAACGACGCTTTGGCGATTTCGTCAATAAGTTCATAGCGGTTCGGCTCGGTAAGTTTTCCATTGAAATTTTTCAGGTTATCCGTGGCGCCGACAATCGTGGCTATCGGTGTGCGCAACTCATGTGAGAGTGAGTTGAGCAGCGTATTATAGAGTTTGATCGTATTCGCTTTTTCCTCCCTGGCCAGCGATTCCTTCTGCACGTTCCTGATCCGGGACGTGAGCACTGCGTTTACCAATGCGATGAGAAAGTACATGAGAAATAAGATCAGGTCCTCCGTTTTTTCAATGCGAAACGTGAAATGTGGGGGAATGAAAAAAAAGTTCCAGCAGAGGGCGCTCAGGATCGCGGTTACCAGTACCGGCAATATATCGAACAACACGGCCGATACAGATACCACGAGCAACAGCAGGAAAGCAACTACCCGGTAGTTGACGTAGGAGGTAAGGAAATAACAGGCCGATGCAGTAAGGAGCAACAGCAATAAGCTGTATACATATTGTTTCGGTTTACTGATGCGGTGTGTGAGTGATGCCATAAGCGGCTTTCTGTTACACAAAGGTAGCGGGCCGTTTATAAGTACGGTATAAAAAACTCCTCGCGCCGCATAAAGATTTTATAAAGAAAAAGGAGGCCATGGCCTCCTGTGAATATTTTTCACCGGCCGAACTCAGATGTTCCTGAACTTCTGTGAGAAGGAATCGGTTACAACACCTGTTTTAAGAAGCGTATATATTTCCTTCACGCCATCGGGTACTTTCTTGGTGATGGTAAAGCCGAGTTCATTTTTGATCTTGTCGAAATTCACCCGGTAGTCGCGGGGGTCTTCACTGCTGTCGACATAGATCACTTTCACATCCGGCACCACGTTGCATACCTCTTTAATGATCATTCCCTTGGTATAGTTCTCTTCGGTACTTCCAACGTTGAACACATTCGCCTTTACTTTCTCTACCGGACTTTCCAGCACCAATACCACGGAGCGGGCCAGGTCGTCCACGTGGCAATAGGGGCGCCAGAACTGCTGGCCCCAGATCTCCTGTTCGCCGTGCACGGCCGCGTTGCGGGTGAATTCATTGACGGTAAGATCGAAGCGGATGCGGGGCGAAAAGCCATACACCGTGCTGAAGCGAAGCGCCGTGGCGCACATCGGGCTGTTCTTTTTTTCTTCAAGCAGGTATTTTTCGAATTTTACTTTCAACTCGGCATACAAGGAAACCGGGTTGAGCTCGGATGTTTCCACTACAAACGAATCGGGGTCGGGCATCTTGCCGTAATTGCTGCAGGTGCTGGCGAATACAAAGCGTTTGATGCCGGCGGCTTCCGCTTTGTTGAACAGGAGCACGGCGCCGTCCCAGTTTGTTTGGTTGGCCTCTTCGCTGAATTTCTTACAGGCCGGGTCGCCCACGATGGCAGCAAGGTGCGCTACCGCCTCCATGCCTTTCAGTGCCCTGTCAACATCTTCCGCGTTGCGGATATCTCCTTTCATGAACTCAAAATTGGGATGGAGCATAACATCGTATAACGCGTCGCCACCAAATTTCAGTGAATCGATGGCGCGTACCTGGTGACCTTTGTTCAATAACTGGCGAACCAATACGGAACCGATATAGCCGGCTCCTCCTGTAACTAAAACTTTCATGTGTATTTGATTTTGCGTTGCAAAGATAGCGGTTTGAGGTTGAGGTTTCGGGTTTAGAGTTTGAAGTTTGATGTTTGATGTAGTAATGATCCTTCATTGCTGGCGTGCCGGCACGCCCACCACGGTCGTTCCATCGGGTACATCCTTCACCACCACGGCGCCCGCGCCGATCATCGCGTTGCGGCCGATACGGATACCCTGGCGTACCACCGCGTTGGCACCCACAAAGCTTCCATCACCCACCTGCACATTACCACACAATACGGCGCCCGGGCCGATATGGGCAAAAGCTCCCACCACACATTCGTGTTCGATGATACAGCCGGTATTGCAAATAGCCCCGGTGCCGATCCGGGCCAGCGGGTTGACGGTTGCCTGTGCGGCGATCATAACCCCCTGCTTCGCCACGACGGCGGAAGGATCAACAACCGCGGACGCATGAATCGCATTGACCGGTTGCAGGTTTTGAGAAGCCAGCTGGTCGTATATTTTTTTCCGGATACCGTTGTCGCCAACGGCAATGAAGAAACCATGATCCCGGATGGCCTGCATCCCTTTTTCGGAAAGCTCGGTTCCGAAGTAGGGCAACTCAAAAGGATTCTGCTGCTTCGCTTCCCGGTCGCAATAACCCGTAACAGCGATACCCGCGGATCGCAGGATCCCATACACTACAAACGCATGCCCGGAGTAACCTATCAGTATCATGGTTATTTTTTGATCGTCGAATTTACCAATGATTTGTATGCAGCCAGCAGGCTTTGCCAGATATTTTCCTGGCGATAATCCGTTTGCACGACCCGCTGCAGTTTTTGCGCCATGGTGTGCATGTGCTGCGGATGGAGAATGGCATAGTGCAGCATGTTCTGAAATTGCTGTTCATTACCCTTGTCGAAGATCAGCCCGGTTTCATTGTTGGACACAATATCAATATTACCCGTGATCTGGCTGCAGATGACAGGCACCCCCATCGCCCCGGCCTGCAACAGCACATTCGGGAATCCTTCCCGATGGGATGGAAACACAAAATAATCCGCCAGGCTCATGAAATATTCCACCTTATCCGACCAGTTGATGTGAATGATCGCGGGATTCGTTTCGATCGTTTGCGTGATGGAGGGAGGCAACGGATCGAGGGAAGGTTCAAAACTGCCAACCAGCACGAGCCTGAGCGATGGATCATGCTCCTGCAGCCGGACAAATACATTTACCAGCTCTACAATTCCCTTATCAGCCACCAGCCTGCCGATGCAAAGCAGGTATGTAAGGTTTGTATCGTACCGTAGCTGTGATTTTATTTCGTCGATGATACCGGGGTTCAGCTGTTCCGGGTTGAAACGGTTGATGTTGATCCCGTTAGTAGAGCCCCGGCCGATCATTCCGAGTTTGCCCGGCGCACAGAGTTTTTTCTGCCGGATGAAGTCTTTCAGCGATGCGCTGTTGGGCCATACCTGCGTAGCCGAGGCGTAAGTAAGTTTTTCGATAAATGTAAGCAACCGGTACTTGAAACCGGTTTCCACCATCAGCGGCAGACCGGCTACCGTATGTATCCGCACCGGTACCCGGCAGATCCGTGCGGCAAGCATGCCCAGCAAGCCTGCCTTGGGCGTATGTGTGTGCACAATATCGGGACGCTGTTTGCGAAAGATGCGGATCAGCTTAAACAGGCAACGAAGGTCCTGCAGCGGTGTGATCTTCCGGGTCATCGGCACGATGATATGCGGGCATTGTTCGTTGGCGATCACGTCGGGCAGTTCTTTTCCATCGGCGCTGATCATGAGAACATCAAAACCCTGTTGCGACATGAAATGCATCTGGCCGGGGAGCAGGTAGCGAAGCGCCATGGGCACCGTGGTAATGCGGACCAGTTTTTTATTTGGAGGTAGAGCGCCCAATGGTTTATTTGAATGAATAATGGATAGCGTTCCCCGTAGGAACGTTCAAAAATAACTTCATATTATTAGAAGACAAATTCAATTTTTGGGATAAATTTGATCCGGCGCATTCCTGGCCACCTGGTATACTCCGAAAAAGTCCATCCTTTAAATCATGAACCGGCGTTAATGGGATTTGTTGAATTTATACTATACCCTGTATATGTTGCCCTTTTCTACTTCTGGTTCAGCGCCCGCCGAAACAAGATTGAAGACCCGGTACTGAAGTTCTACCACAAGCAGGGATTCTGGATCAAGGTGGTGGCTGTACTTGCCTTCACGATATTCAATGCCCTTATCTCGAAAGGCGATTCGCTCTATCTCTACTACACCGAAGGAACCAATATTTATCACATGATCCTGAAGGATCCGGGCACTCATTTTAAGTGGTTGTACCTGCCCGGGCCCGAATTTGATCAGACCCTGCTCCGGAATCCCTTCAACCAGGGTTATTTCCGGGCGGAGAATAACTATATGGTTGCCCGCGTGGTGGCCATCGTTTCCTTCCTGAGTTTTGGAAAATACCTGATCACGAACCTGTTCTTTGGCATGATCGCTTTTTCGGGCGTATGGCGCCTCTATCGCTTTTTTTATGAGGAATACCCGCACCTGCATAAGCAACTGGCCATCGCCATTCTGTACCTGCCCACCTTTGTGTTCTGGAGTTCGGGTATCCTGAAAGACCCGCTCTGCATCAGCGCCCTCGGCTGGATCACCTATGCCATGTATGAAGCATTTTACAAAAAGAAAGACCTGCTCAAAAATACCATCATCCTGTTCCTGTTCGGTTCCCTGCTGGCCATCCTGAAGGTATATATACTTATCTCCTATGTACCCTTCTTCGTTCTGTACCTCATCCTGAAGAATGTAAACCTGCTCAGGAACAGTTTGGTGAAATGGGCGCTGGGTCTTGTCCTGATTACCGGAAGCATTATCGCGGGACAGCGGGTAATGGCCAGTTTCCAGGAAGAACTGGGCAGTTACGCGGCCGAAGGCATCACCGAACAGATGGGTAAGAAACGAAACAGTTTCCGCGACCAGGAAGCGCCGGGAGGCGGGGATTCAAATTTTTCACTAGGCGTTGAATTCGATGGCAGCCTGGGCAGCCTGCTGAAACTTGCCCCGGCGGCGATCATCGCCACCTTCTACCGTCCTTTCATCTGGGAATCCCGGAAGGTATCCACCCTGCTCTCTTCCCTTGAAAGTATGTTCATCATGCTTTTTACCCTGTATGTGCTATTCAGAACAGGCCCACTTAAATCATTCAATTATCTCCGAAAGGATCCTACCATACTCTACTGCGTTTTGTTCGCCCTCTTGTTCGGGCTTTTTGTAGGCGCCACCACCCCCAATTTCGGATCACTGGTTCGGTACAAGATCCCCTGTATGCCTTTCTACCTCATCGCCCTTTTCCTGATACAGGACAAGGGCCGGCAACAAAAAAAGAACAGCCCCCGGGTTGCGGAGGCTGCGTGATTTCAGAGGGGGCTATTTTAGCAAGTAAAATAACCTATGCGTTGGCGGCCCGGCGGGCACGCAATGATGCAATGGGTGTAAATATGGCCGACCAGGTGTTTTTCAGGTAGCCATTGATGGAACCGGTGAGTGAAAATGTTTCATTCGCTTTCAATTTTGAAAGGATCACCGGGGGTGTCACATCGAAATTGCTGTTGAAGGCGTCGGTAACCGGCCACATGATGAAACTGAGTTTTTTCAGCCTGTCTGTCTTCTGGTACAACATTACCACACCGGTGAATGCCACAATAAAGCAGTAGTAGTGCAGTAAGGCTACAGCCTTGTTGCTGAACTTTGTTTGGTGGATGAAGAACCGGTTGCGGATATAATAATACATCTTCCAGCCGCTGTTGTAATCCCAGTCTTTCTTTAAGGAAAAAGCCGTAGCGGGATGGTAATGGATACTGTCGGCAATGGTGCGAACCGGTATACCATTCTGGCGTACGATTCGGTAATAGTATTCTGTTTCATCGCCCCAGAGGAAATACTTCGGTTTGGGAACACCCACCCTTTCGATGATGCGGCGGTGCAGGAGGGTTCCGTTGAACGGGTGGCCGATGCCTTCGATGATCTTGCAATCCACCTCGTCGAGATTCCTGTACTGCTGGGTCTTCCAGACGAATGTTTTCTTGTCTTCCTTATCGATCACTGCGCAGTTGATCAACCGCAGGCAGCCGTCGTCGGCATCAAGGAGTTTTTCGAGGGCATCTTCTTTGGGATAGCCGTCGTCGTCCATACACCAGATCCAGGAATAATTATTTTCATAGGCCCAGTTGATCCCGGTGGCAAAACCACCGCTGGAACCTACGTTCTTTTGCGTTACGAAATAAAGGTCTTTCTGATTGAGCAACCATTCTTCTGTATCGTCGGTGCTTCCGTTGTTCACGACCAGAATGGCGTCCAGGGTACGGGTTTGATTGCGGAGAGCATTAATACACTCACTAAGCAGTGCTTTCCGGTTGTAGGTAACAACCACAGCGATTACCTTTTCCATAGGATTGGCGTTTGGTTTTATTCAGAGATAATTGGACTGTACTATAACGGAATGAGAATCCGCTTATTGCATGCAGGGATAAAATAATATGCCTCAGGCCTCCCGGTTGGGGAAAACGGGCGGTTTCTGGCCGGTTTTTACGGCCAAAAGCCATGATTTGGCGAAATCCAGCGCTTCGCCGATCACGTGGTGCATATCCATGTAGCGGTAGGTGGCCAGTCGGCCCAGGAAAGATATTCCCTGGAGGGCCTCCGCGTCGGTACGGTATTGAAGAAGCAGTTTTTTATCCTGCTCAAGCCGTTTGGGATAATAGGGTATATCGGAGGGGGTTGTTTCCTTACTGAACTCTTTGAAATAGATAGTCTGGTCGTGTTTTTCCCAGTTGGTGAAATGCTTATGCTCGGTGATGCGGGTATAAGGCACTTCCTCGTCGCAGAAATTCATCTGCGTGGTTCCCTGGAAATCGCCATCGGCATAATGCGTTTCGAAGGTTACGGTACGGTAACCAAGCCGGCCATATTTGAACTTGAACCAGGCATCGATCGGGCCGGTATAGAAAACATGATCATAAGCCTCCAGGTCCATGCCCGGATCGAATCGTTTACCAAGCGTTACGGTGATCGCCGGGTGATCCACCAGTTTTTCCATCAGCGCTGTATAACCGTTCACCGGTATGCCGGTGTAGATGTTGTTGTGGTAATTATCGTCGTAGTTGAACCGGACCGGTATCCGTTTCAGGATCGAGGCGGGCAGTTCGGTGGGTTCGCAACCCCATTGTTTTTTAGTGTAGCCGTAAAAAAAAGCATTGTACAGTTCTTTCCCGATAAAACGGAGCGCCTGTTCTTCAAAATTCTGCGGATCGGTGATGCTTGTATCGGCCAGTGTTTCCAGGAACACTTTGGCCTCATCCGGGGTAAAGGATTTACCAAAGAGCTGGTTGATGGTATGCAGGTTTACCGGCAGTGAATATACCTTGCCCTTGCTCATGGCTTTTACCCGGTGCACATAGGGGCGGAATTCGCCGAGGCTGTTCACGTAATCCCAGATCTCCTTTTTATCGGTATTGAAGATATGCGGCCCATATTGGTGCACCATGATGCCGGTCTTTGCGTCGCGGCTGGTATGGCAATTACCACCGAGGTGGTCACGCTCGTCCCAGATATCGATCACGCAATCGGAGTTTTTTACCAGTTGATCGGCCAGTACCGTACCTGAGAAACCGGCCCCGATGATTAAGTATCGTTTACTCATGAGTGACCTGCAAAATAAATGATTACCCTAAAATGCTCTTATAAATCTGAATATATTTTTCAATGGCCCTGTCCAACGAATAGAACTCGGTTGCCCCGCGCCGTATTTCAGCCGCATCAAATACCAGTCCTGCCACGGTTTGCTGTGCAGCCTGTTCATAGGCTTCATTCGTAAACCGTTCGATGATGATGCCTGCCCTGTACCGGTTCACGATCATTTCCACATCACCCACTCCGCTGTTGGTGATCAGGGGTATGCCCATCGCCATGATCTCGCCATGTTTGGTAGGCGAAGAAGATTGCTTTGAATAACAGGGCTTGATGAAAAAGACCGAATAGGTGCTGAGCGAAAGCAACCGGGGTACTTCTTTTCTTCCCGCTTTTTTCAGGACGAGTTTGCTGCCATCAATGCCAAAACGGGCCGCTGCCTGCCGGATATCGTCGTGCCGGTGCGGGGAGATGAATAATAGTTTTGCGGAAGGCATTTTATCGCACAGCGTTTTACAAAAACGCATCATCTCGTCTACCAGGTACCAGCCACCGATTGATCCCAGGTAGCTGATAACGACATCTTCTTTACCAATTCCCAGTTCGTTTTGCAAGGCTTCTCTTTCGTTGGTTCCGATACGGGAAGGATCAAAGAGGTCCAGGTCGGCCGAACAGGGAATGACCTGCAGGGGTGTCTTCGGATCAAACTCCGGCCAGGTGCGAATGATCGTTTCCGCCGCATGGGTAAGGCATACAATTCCGTCATTCAGCCGGACCGCTTCTGATTCCTTTCGCTTGAAAAAAGTATAGATGATCTTATACAAGGGGTTTCCGGTATTCCACATGCCCCCTTCAACCCGGCTGTCGGCATAAAACTCCCGGATATCATTCAGGAATTTTACTCCCCACTTCTTTTTCATCCAAAGGCCAACCAGCGCAGGCACGCCGGGGCGGGTGTGTACCAGGTCGATATGATATTGCCGGTGAATGGCTTTGGCTGCTTTCCTGAGTTTGATTACATCCAGCAAGGTGGATACCACCGGTGGGTTCTTGGTATAGGTGAGCGGCATCCAATCAATGCCGCTTTTCTCCAGCAATTGCCGCACCGTGCCCTTATGCTGGGCATAGGCCTCGGGTTTCTCGCAACTCAGCAGGTGAATTTGGTAACCCGCCTGCTGCAAGCCCTGCAGATAAGGGATCACCTGGCTTTGACCCAATGGATCGGTCATGCCGTCGTAAGAAATGAATAGTATGTTCTTGCCTGTCGCCGTCATGGGTTCTGCAGGGTTTCGTTGTATATCTTCCGCAAGCCGGCCATGTGATGCTCCAGTGTGAAATGGTCGTACACCCGCTGTTTTGCTGCCCGGGACAGCCGAACACGCTTTTCCTTATCGGCTGCCAGGTCTTTCAGCTTGGCAATAAAATCATCAACGTTTGTCAGGTCGAAAAAAACAGCCGTATCGGCGCATTGTTCCCGGAAGGAAGGGATATCGCTTACCAGCATGGGAGTACCCATTGCCATGGCCTCAAGTATACTTAATGAAAATCCTTCAAACTCGGACGGCATTACATAGAGATCGTACCGTGACAAAAGGCTGCTGGCATTTTTTACCTCTCCCTTCAGCGTCGCTTTCGCCCCTGACTCATTGATCAATTGCTGGAGTTCTTCTTGTTTGGGACCCGATCCATAAATATCCAGTTCGATATTTTCATTCGTCAGCCGGGCAAGCGCCCGTATCAGAAACTGCTGGTTCTTCGGGTAACGCAGGGCGCCAATGGCTGCCAACCTGAAGGAGCCGGAACCTTCTCCGGGTATGCCGGTATCGGTCGCTGTTTCCCGGGTATCTACAAAGGTATACAGCACGTGCCGTTTGCCCGGGGTATGCCCGAAAAAACGATAATACGCATCCATGACCACTTCAGAAACCGCGATGATGGTTCCGGGCCGCCGGCGGTAACTCATTTTTTCGAGGAAGTGCAAATACCCCTTTTTATATTCTGCAGAAGCAGACACATTCGTGTGAATCGTGGTAACAAGCGGAATATCCCTGGGAGTACCCAGGCGGGCAACCAGGGTAGCGGTGAACAGATGCGAATGAACGATATCGATCTTTTTTTTCCGGATGACCGAACGGAGGCGCATTACAGCAAGCGGGAAGCGGAAAAAAGATCCCATATGCAGGCAATGATACTCGTCGCAGACTAGTTCGTCGCCGAAATGATTCTGGGGGTTAAGGGTTACTACGATGTTGTAATATTCTTTCAGCTCCTTCAGCACTTTCACCAGCATTACCTCCGCCCCACCCCTGCCCATGTTATCGATGATATGCAGTATGGTTTTCTTCTCACTCATGGCTCGTTATGCCGGTACCAGGTGCAGGTCGATCAGGTCGGTGTGTTTGCAGAATGCCTCGCGGCTGATGGGCGCTCCTTCATACAGGGCTGTATAGTTCAGTTCCTTTACGAGGTCGTAGATGGCTTCGAGGCTGTCGCCCTTGGCTTTCACCGGTTCGGGGTGTATGGCCAGTATCGCTTTCGGCCTGAACTTGCGAAATGTTTCAACGGCCCCACGCATGGCATCATACTCCACACCCTCCACATCGATCTTAATAAAGTCGATCTTTTGAAGCCGCTGTTCCTGTACGAAGGCATCGATGGTTGTTACTTCGATATCAATACCGCGGAACGGCCTGTCTTCTTTATAATTCACCAGGCTGTTGGCGTTGTCGGCCTGTTCGCCAACAAAAAAAGTTGTTTTTCCGACAGCGCCACCCACCGCTTTTTGAAACGTGGTGATACAAGCCGAGGCGTTATTGATCTGCACCGTTTTCTTCAGCAATTCGTTGGTAGACGGCGAGGGTTCAAAGGCATACACTTTCCCGCTGCTACCAACAGCTTTCGCCGCCATGGCGGCGAAGAGCCCGATATGGGCCCCGAAGTCGAGCACCGTATCGCCGGGCTTCACGGAATCAAAAAAGAACCGGAAGTTGTCTTTTTCATAATTGTCGGGGAAGTAGCGGTAGAAACGGGTTGGCAGTCTTACCTCCTTCCCGTTGATGACCCTTTTCATGCCCCGTCCAAACGTGGCGAGGTCGAGGATCTTGTAGAGGAACTCTTTCATCAGGCAGATTCGTTTTGGGGTTGTGCTTTCTTAAAAATAAAACCCATTTGCTTACGGGTAAAAATTAAAGTTATCATTAAAACAACAAAATAGCTGCAAAAAACGGAGATGGCCGCACCCTGGGAGCCCATGTTCTTTACAAAGAAATAGTTGCTGGTTAAACTGATACAGGCAAACGCTGCAGACAGCCCGATTATTTTACGCTTGTGGCGGTAATACAGCAAAAAGGAGAAAAACAGGTAGGCAATGGTCCAGAAGAAATAGCCGATGCAGATCAGGTAATAATAGTTGAGGCCAGGCAGGTACGCTTCGTGGATCATGAACCGGTAGGCCAGGGGAACAAAGACCAGTAACAGTACCAGGCCTCCCGACATGATACCGATGTAAACCCGGAAAAGTTTGCGGATGCCTTTGTAGTCGATCGCCGGTTCGGAAAGCATCTTATAAATACGGGGCAGCATATACTGCAGCAGGGCCGAGCACAGGGTGATGATGATGGAACCGAAAACGCAGGCGATGGAGTACACTCCCACTTCTGCGTTATTATCGTGTGTGAAGCGGGAAAGAAAAAACCCATCCGAATAGTTCATACAGAACACGCTGAACTGCATGGTTACAATGGGAACGCTGAACAGCAACTCTTCTTTAATGACCTCCTTTTTGATTTTCCCGAACAGGTATTGGCGGTTCAGCAGAAAGTAAACGGCATATACGGCAAAAGCGAGATAGGAAACAAGGATGCCGGTAATACGCCCATCCCAGGCCATCTTCAGCCCGCTGATGAGTACAATGGCCAGCCCGATTTCGATGAAAAGCCTGCCGAGTACGGTTTTCATGAACAGCCCTGGGTTCTCCTCGTTACGGATGAGGTTGATCACATGCTGACTTAAAAAGGAAAGGAACGTAACCACGGGTATCAGCCAGGTGAAGGAAAGCGGAAAATGATACCGGGTTGTCAACGTATCGCGGAATAAATAGAACAGCAGCAGCGACAGCATAAAAACAGCAACGGGCAACAGCAGGCCGGTGGTGAAGAAATCCCGGAAATCCGCTTTGCTGAGTTTGAAGTAATCCGTGCTGGCGCTCTGCAGCACCCCCATGGAGATGAAGGGCATCAGGAAGATGATGGCGCTGCTGAAGAGGCTGATCAGCCCTATATCGCTTTTGGTCAACACATGGGTAAAATAGGGAAGCAGCAGGAAGGCAACGCCTTTACCAAAGAAATTGGTGAAGGTGTAAATGCCCAGCGAACGTACCGCCGGACTGTTGCGGTATTTTAAAATTGTATCCCTTTTGATCATGGTATTGGACCCCCGTACAAACACGAAAACGGCATCAGTTATTGTTCATCCACCTGTCGTACCACATCTGGAACATCAGCAGGAACCAGATCTTCTCGGCCCGTTCTGTTTTTCCGTTGTAGAAAGCTTTCCGGATCCGCTGCACTTCCCCGTTGCTGAAGATACCCTGGCGCTCAATGAATGACGGGTCCAGGTACTGATCAACAAAGGGTTTCAGGTCTTTCTGCAACCAGGCGGCGATGGGGATTCCAAAACCCATTTTCGGACGGTCCATCATTTCCTGCGGCAGGTACTTGTGAACGATCTCTTTGAGGATGAATTTTTTATTGCCGTTGTTATATTTGAAATGCGTGGGTAACTGGGCGGCCCATTCGATGATGTGCTGGTCGAGGAAGGGTTCACGGCCTTCGAGGCTAACGCTCATCGTGGCCCTGTCAACTTTCTGGAGAATATCGTCGAGCAGGTAGGTCTGGTAATCGATCGACATCATATAACTAAGCATGCTGTAATTCTCCTGCTTCAGCTCGTCGCTGTCGAATGCGGAAGGAAGAACCTGCACCGGGCTTCGGAAGAGGCTGGCTATGGAATCCTCCGACATATGCTGGGTGATATTCTTCAGGATATTTTTCTCGGAAGGATTCTTCAGAAAGGTTTTGACCTTTTCGTAGCGGCTGTGGAACAGGTACCGTTTGTTAAGCAGGGGAATGGAACTGGCGGGCACCATATCCATTATCGCCGCCGCGGATTTTCGCATGACACCCGGTATTTGTTTAAGGCGCTTTCCATATTTAAGCATGTAATCGTACCGGTTGTACCCGGCAAAGATCTCATCCCCGGCATCGGCAGATAACGCCACGGTTACCTTCTCCCGGGCGATGCGGCTTACAAGTGATGTGGGTATGGCGCTGCTGTCGGCAAAGGGTTCGTCGTAAAAGAAAGGAAGTGTAGGAACGATCTCGAGCGCCTCTTTCTCGGTACAATAATATTCGGTATGATCGGTTCCCAGCCGGTCTGCTGTTTCTTTTGCGTAGGGCGCTTCATTCAGTCCCGCGTCGGGTACGCCGATCGTAAATGTTTTGATCTTCTCCGTGCTGTTTTTTTGCAGCAGGGCGGTTACGCAGGCGCTGTCGTACCCGCCGCTGAGGAAAACACCCACCGGCACATCGCTCACCATGCGGTATTGAAAGGCCTTGCTGAGTATCCGTTCCGTTTCGGTGATCGCCTCCGGCAAACTGATAGCGAGGATGGGTTTGTTATACGCATCGTATACATTCCAGTACCGGGTCGTTTGAACGGATTGGCTGCTGAGATCCAGCTCCAGGTAATGGCCCGGCTTGAGTTTATAGGTATGCTGAAATATGCAATGCGGTGTGGGTATGTATCCATACTGCATGAATGCGGCGGCGGCATTGATATCAATCTCCTTCACAAAACCGGGATGCTGCATGAGCGCCTTCAGTTCGGAGCCGAAAAGGAAAAGACCGTTCTTCCAGTAATAGAAAAAAGGTTTAACCCCGGCCCGGTCGCGGCAGGCAAAAAGGTTCTGTTTCTTTTCATCGTAGATCACGAAGGCGTACATGCCGATGAACCGTTGCAGGGCGGCGGCGCCCCACTCGGCATAAGCGTGCAGGATCACTTCGGTATCGCTGTGGCTGTCGAACGTATGGCCTTTCTGTTCCAGTTCTTTTTTGATTTCGGCATAATTATATACCTCACCGTTGAATGTGATGTGCAGGTGCTGAAAGGTCTTAGGCTGTTTACCTCCTTCCGAAAGGTCGATGATACTCAGGCGGAGGTGCCCGAAACCAACCGTTGCGCCGGCAGGCTGGTATATGGCATATCCTTCCCCGTCGGGCCCGCGATGCGCCATGATCCGGTTCATTTTTTCGAGGACTGTATTACCGGTTTGTTTCGTAAAGTCGGCAAAGCCGGAGATGCCACACATAGGTTATTCAGAAATTTTTGCTGGGCAAAGGTAAGTTTATAAAAACAAAAACGCCCGTTATACCCCGGTTAGTATGGCTGCCGGGCTATCGGAAACTATTGCCTATATTGCAAGCGCATTTTTTATAACACCGCGTTCACCCCGCTTTGGGTCGCACAAACAGCCGAATGCAGCACATAAGCATATACGACTACCTGCTGTTACCTTTGTACCTGGCCCTTTTTTATATCCTGGTAAAACGCCGGTCGCTCCGATTCGACGATGTTGAGCTACGCAAGATTTTCCTGGTCGCTTTTGGCTTGCGGATGCTGGGTTCCATTGGCTATTCCTTAATGGTTCAGTATTATTATGGGTACGGCGATGCGTTTACCTATTATGAAGGCGGGAATTTTATCATCGACCAGGTAAAGGATAATATCGGCAACATCAAATATCTTTTCGCCCCGGCATCCGAACTGCAGCGTGTCTATTCACTGGAATTCGGAAGTTCGGGAGGGGTCAACGGGTATATCGCCGCGGATTCATCGGCAGCCATCATGAAAGCCTCCGCCATGATCTCCATACTTTCCTTCAACCGGTTCCTGATCACGTCTCTTTTCCTGGGATTGTTTTCCTTTGCCGGCCAATGGAAACTATTCCAGGTATTCAACGACATCAATAAATACAGGAATCAGAAACTGCTCGCTTTTGCCGTGTTGTATACGCCGGCTATCTGGTTCTGGAGCAGCGGACTCTTAAAGGAGTCGATTTGCTTGGGTGGCCTCGGGTTCATTATAAACATTCTCTACAACAGTATTGTAAAAAAGAAAGGATCGCCGGTTAACTGGGTTGTACTGGCCTTGCTGGTCTATATTGTTTATGTGATCAAGAGTTATATTATCGCCATCCTGTTCGTGAGCATTTTCTTTACCGTGCTGTTTATTTTTTTCCAGAAGATAAAGATCGTTCTCCTGCGGGTGGTATTCACATTGTTGTCGCTGCTCATCCTGTATTTTTCGCTGAGCCTTTCGGATTTCTCCGAACAGATAAGCGAACTCGCCGAGGAGTCGGTCATGCAGATTGAAACCTTTCAAAAAAACTACCAGAGTGTACAGACGCAGGACGAGAGCAGCAGGGCGGGTTTCGAAATGTCTACCATCACCCCTACATTCGGTGGCATGTTGCTTAAGAGCCCTGCCGTGATCTTCACCTGCCTGTTCAGGCCATTCGTCTGGGAAAGCAGAAAACTGATCATCCTGCTGTCTTCGCTTGAGTCCACCTTGCTTCTGTTGACTGTTTTATTCCTGCTGGTCAAAACAAGGATATTCGGTTTTTTCCGGATTGTCTTTTCGGATCCCTATGTATTCTTCTCGTTTACGTTATCGATATTATTTGCCACCATTATTGGGTTTACCACATTCAATTTCGGTACCATGACCCGCTATAAGATCATGTTGCTGCCCTTCTTTTATTTCATGCTGGTGGTCATCTATACCAAAGTGCTGGAAAAAAAGATGCCGGCAGCATTGTGAAGATTGCATGGTCTTCCGGATCCTCGTTGTAGTATGTTCTTTATGCCCCCTGGACCCCGGCTCCACATGAACTTTGTTCCAAGTATTCCCACCGAAATGGCCTAAAATATCTAATTTCATACTGACTAAAGTAAATTTTCGATTGGGCATGAGTGATAATACTAACGATACGGGCGTTTTTGTGATCTCGCTTGACTTTGAACTGCTATGGGGTGTTTGGGATGTAACAACAAAAAAAAGGTATGGCGCCAATATCCTGGGTGTGAAAGAAGTGATCCCGCAACTCATCGATCTTTTCGACCGGTACCATATCAAAGTAACTTTTGCAACGGTTGGATTCCTTTTCGCCAGGAACAAGGAAGAGCTACTTTCTTATGTCCCTTCCCGGGTTCCGGTTTATGCGAATGGAGATTATAATGTGTACAAAAAAGAATTCCCCACCCTGGGGTCCTGTGAAAAGGATGACCCCTATCATTTCGGTTATTCCCTGTTTGAACAGGTAAAGCAAAGTGCGCACGAGATCGGTACACATACCTTCAGCCATTACTTTTGCCTGGAAAAAGGGCAGAGCAAGGAGGATTTTGAAGCCGATATCGTGGCAGCAAAAAAAATTGCCGCCGCCAATAATGTTACGCTCAGCAGTATTGTGTTTCCCCGGAACCAGGTGAACCCTGAATATTTATCCATCCTGCAGGCACATGGGATTCATGTGTACAGGCATAACCAGCCCTCCTGGATCTATAAACCCCGTACGCTTGCGGCTGAAAATATCTTTATCCGGATATGCCGGTTCCTGGATGCGTATTTCCCATTGTCCGGACACAACACATACCCGATCAGCCGGCAGGCGGGACAAGCGGTCAACATCCCGGCAAGCCGTTTTCTAAAACCCTATAACAGGCATCTTGCCTGGCTGGAAAAACTAAAATTGAATCGAATACTTACCGAGATGACCCTGGCAGCTCAAAAGAAACACTTATATCATTTATGGTGGCACCCGCATAATTTTGGTGTGAACATTCCGGAGAACATGGCCAACCTTACCGTCATACTGGACCATTACGCTTACCTGAATAAGACCTACGGTTTCCGGAACAGCACCATGAAGGAGGCCGCCGGGGTTTAATGTCAATTGCCTAGTTTTACAGCCTCTTAATTCACCAGTTCAGTAATCAATGCAGCGCAAGAAAATCGCTTTCCTGGCTTCGGATTGTGAGTCATCAAGGTGGGTGTACCATGCCCTGTCGCAGGATTTTGAGTTCGCCGCCCTGATCATTGAAGAACCCGTTTCCCGAAAAGCCTTGTTCAGCGCCCGGCTTAAGAAGATCGGTTTTTTCAAAGTAGCCGGCCAGGTCCTGTTCTCGGTATTGGTTGTACCGTTCTTGAAACGCAGTTCCAGGAACAGGAAGGCAGAGATCATGGCTGCCTACGGACTTCAGGCCGCGGCATTTGATACAGGCAGCATACACCGGGTGCCTTCGGTAAACGACGATTCGGTTAAAGTCATCCTCGCGGAGATACAGCCGGATATCGTGGTCGTGAACGGAACCCGGATCATCAGCCGGAAGATATTGGGATCAACAAATGCCCTGTTCGTAAATATGCATGCGGGCATTACACCCTGGTACCGGGGAAGCCATGGCGGGTATTGGGCGCTGTATAACCAGGATGCCGCTAATTTCGGCACCACCATCCATCTCATTGATGCCGGAATAGATACAGGAGCAGTGCTTAAACAGGCATTCATTCAGCCCGGCAAGAAAGATAATTTCGCCACCTTCCCGGTATTGCAGACCGCAATCGGGATACAGGCGCTGAAGGACGTGTTAACCTCCATGCTGAACGACTCCTATGAAATAAAAAAGCATTCAGAGAAAGGAAAGATGTATCATCAGCCCACCATCTGGCAGTATTTCCTGGGTGGTAAGAAGAGCGGCTGAGGGCGGCTTACATGATCAAACGCCCGATGGCATACTTCCTGGCCGGGGAGTATAATGGACTAAGAAACTGTCTTGTAAAATGCATCGTACGAAGTGTACATAGCCTCCGTTGTGAAGTATTGATTGACGTGCGCCTGCTGCATGTGCGCAACCTGTTTTCTTTCCCCGGTATCCTGCAGCAGGGAAATGATTTTTTTTGCCACTGCATGGATATCCGCGTTCGACCATACCCAGTCAGTTTCCTTCGGTGTGTAGGCCGGATCGAGCTGGATACCTACCACCGGTATGCCGCACATGGCTGCTTCGATCATGGATATGCCCGCTGTTTCCCCGGCACAAAGCGATACATAGATATCCAGGTTGCTCATCACAGATGTGGGATTGTTGACAAGACCCGGCATACAAATACGATCACTAAGGTCTTTTTCTTCTATTTGTGCCCGTAATGCATCCCGTTCAACGCCATCTCCGGCAAGGATGAATTGAACATCATCGCCCATAGCCTCCATCACATCCTGGAGCAGACTGATGTATAACCAGGGTTTTCGTTCCGGCCTCAGCATGCTTACTGTTCCCACGAGATACCGGCAATTTTCCTTTACACCCATTTTTTGCCGGAATTGCTGATGCTGTTCTGCCGAGCTATCCTGCTTTGGTATTCGTATACCGTTTACGATGAGGGCCGACCTCAACCCAGGGTGTTTATCCATGAACCCGTTCCAGTACGCGTCTCTTGCCATGAATACCACACCATCCCGGAACAGCAGCATGCGGGAATGCACCCACCGGTTAAATGGCGGAATGGGCATGCCCACCGCGTGATTGGTTTCCACGACAGCGGGTTTTTTATACCGGAATATTTTCCGGAGTACAATGAAAACGAAAGTTCCGAAAACAGCCCCATAGGTCAGGTGGCAATGAAGAATGTCGTTGCTGCCGATCCATTTACGGTTTCGGAATATCCAGGGAATAAGGTTCAGGTAGGCTTTTTTCCGGGTGGCGCCGATGAATTTTATTGCTACGCCGGGATGAAGCTGATCCTGCATCATAGCGGGATCTACCGGCCAGGCAGCGAGCACGGTTACCTCATGGCCCTTTTCGACGGCAATATTTGCCAGTTCAACAACAACACGCTCTGCCCCACCCTTCGTAAGACCTGATATAACATGGGTTATTCTCATTTCAGCAAGTGTCTGGTATGCATTTCACCGGGGTGATCATGCCGGGGATCCCCGGCTTAGTATTTATTCAGGCATTCGATCACATAACTTACCTCTTCATCGGTCAGTTCCGCAAACATCGGGAGCGACACACAATGAGCCGCCAGGTATTCGGCATTCGGGCAATCACCTTGTTTATACCCAAGGTTTGCATACGCTTTTTGCAGATGGCAGGGAACCGGGTAATGCAGGGCCGGGAAGATATTGCACCCGTTCAGGTATTTGACAAGATCATCCCGGTCGGCAGTTGTAACCACGAACAGGTGATAGATGGAGTTGGCCCAGGCAGGTTGTGCCTGCATCACTATTTTGGGATTGACGAGTTCCTGCTGGTATCGTTTCGCGATCTGCCTCCTCCGGTCATTCCAGCCGGCCAGGTATTTCAGTTTAACGCTGAGTGAAGCGCCTTCGAGGCCGCCCATCCGCATGTTGAATCCGACTTCGTCGTGGTAGTACCGTACGGTCATGCCATGGTTACGCAGACTTTGAAGATGCGTATAATACTTCTCCGTATTGGTAACGATGCCTCCGGCTTCGCCACAGGCGCCCAGGTTTTTCCCGGGATAGAAGCTGAAGCAGGCCATTTCGCCAAATCCGCCTACAGGCACTTTGTTATAGGTTGCGCCCTGCGCCTGCGCCGCGTCTTCGAGCATAAAGAGGTTGTGCTTCGCACAGATGTTCTTCACCGCATCAATATCGAATGGCTGTCCGTAGAGATGAACGCCGATGATGGCTTTGGTTTTAGCCGTTATTTTCTCCTCGATCCGGGCCGGGTCTATTTGCCAGGTATCACCGGTACAATCAACAAACACCGGTGTTGCTCCTGTGTAGGATACACCCCAGGCGGTTGCAATGAATGTATTGGCAGGAATGATCACCTCATCGCCGGCCCCAATACCCAACGCCAGCAGGGCCAGGTGCAGGGCCGAGGTTCCGTTGTTCAGCCCGATGGCATATTTCGTACCGCAGAAAGCGGCAAATGATTTTTCAAATTCTTCCACGAAGGGACCGCCCGAAAAAGCCGTTTTTTCATACACTTTTTCAAACGCTTCGAACACTTCCTTTTTTATCTGCTGGTGCTGCCGCTGGAGATCAAGGCAGGGGATCTTATTTTCTGTGCGTATCATGCAATAATCGTTTAATCTATATACTTAATCAGTTTTGCCGGGTTACCCGCTACAATGGCTTTTGCAGGCACATCCTTGGTTACTACCGATCCGGCACCTACAATGGCTTTTTCCCCGATCGTAACGCCACAGAGAATGGTTGCGCTGGAGCCCACGGAAGCACCTTGTTCGATAAAGGTTTCAATACAGGTCCAGTCGGCTTCCGTCTGGAGTGTTCCATCCTCGTTTGCCGCCCGGGGAAATTTGTCGTTGATGAAGGTAACGTTGTGCCCGATGAAAACATTATCGGCTATGTGCACGCCTTCGCAGATAAAGCTATGGCTCGAGATCTTGCAGTTCTTACCGATTGTTGCGCCTTTCTGGATCTCCACAAAGGCGCCTACTTTGGAATTGTCATCGATGCTGCAGCCGTAGGCATTCACAAAGTTGAATATCCGTACGTCTTTACCGACTTTCACATTTTTAAGACTTTGCTTGTCTGTATCAATATTCAGTATTTCCATGATTTTATCAGCTGATTTTAACTTCTGCTCCTTTGTTTTTTATCGATTGTTCCGACGCTTCAAGCATCTTTACAATATCCAGCCCGATGTGATGGGATGACCGGGGTGTTCGTTTTTCCAGGATACCGCCAATGAAGTCCGAAGCCACCTGCGCCAGCGCCTCTTTATTGTTCACTTTCGGTACATAGATATCGCCTACCCGGTAATCGACCAGGATTTTGTTCTTGTCTTCATCGCTTTTCAATTCGTATCCTGTATCGTATACTTTGATCTTTTCCGTGGGTTCAACGTCATTATAGATAATCATCTTCTGATCGCCGCCGATGAGCATCATGCGCACTTTCACGGGGCTGCTCCAGGAGCAGTTGAGGTGGGCGATGAAGCCAGACTGGTAGTTGATCGTCATGAAGGCGATGTTCTCAATGCCATTGTGGGTATGGCTGATGCCGGTGGCATTGACGCTGTATGGTTTTTCATCGTGCAGGTAACGAAGGATCGAGAGGTCGTGCGGAGCCAGGTCCCAGAGCACATTGATATCGGGTTGAAACAGGCCGAGGTTGATCCGGGTGGAGTCGAGGTATTTGACATTCCCGAGGGCATTGGTATCAATGAGTTCTTTGATCTTTTCCACAGCGCCGGTATACAGGAAGGTGTGGTCCACCATCAGCAGCAGGTTCTTCTGGGCGGCCAGGCCGATCAGGATATTGCATTCCTGCACGGAAGAAGCCATGGGCTTTTCCAGCAGCACGTGCTTACCGTTCTGCAGCGCCTTTTGCGCCAGCGGAAAATGGGTAAATACGGGTGTGGCTATAACAACCGCGTCGATCGCGGGATCGTTGAGAATATCATCGGCGTTCAGGACTCCCTGCACGGAAGGATAGGCTTTCGCAAGCAATTCGAGCCGGTTCGGCCGGGCATCCGCCACCGATTTAATAACGCAGTCTTTCTGGCCGAAAAAGTTACGGACCAGGTTGGGACCCCAGTATCCATAACCGATTATTCCGACATTGATCATAAAAAATTTTTGCGAAGGTAAAAACAATCAGGCATTTATAGCGATGTGTCCGTGCTTTTAAGTTGGTTTGTTTTGGGCTGCGTTTACTTTTTCAGGAGTTTATCAAATTCGTTTCTTTCATGGCTATATAGTTTATCATTATCGCAGGCTTCAATTCCTGTTCGCCTGGAAGCCTCAGCTACTCCTTTTGTTTCATCCGGATGTTGGATCATATGTACGGCCGCCTGCCCCATTTTTTCCCAGTCACGAAAGGGAACGATCACCCCTGCGCCATACCTTGTTACAAATTCATGTTGCCAGTCCCGGTCATAAGCCACAATAGGTAAACCGGCCAAGGTAGCTTCAATCAGCGATCTGCCTGTTAAGGGACTGAGTACAGCAAAACACCCGGCTAGCAGATTTGCCAACCGAACCTGGTTAATATTACCAAGAAAATGAACTTTATCACGGACTCCCATTTCATCTGACATTTTTTCAAGCTGCTCCAGCATAGGTCCATCGCCTGCCATAATCAAAGCGCAATCGGGTTCGCCACGGTTAATAACAGTAAAGGCACGCAATACATCATCCGGAAATTTCAAGTCTACTAATCTGCCCACATAAATAAAATGATACCTTGCCTTAGATTGACTGAACAGATCATCTTTTTCTCTTAGCCCCGGGTCAATCATGTGTTGACGGTGGATCAACTTACCAACCGGGAAAACAGTTGATTTACCCGTTTTTGCTCCATTCTTTAAAGCATATTCTAAGTTATTCTGATTCCCTCCTACGACTAAATCAGATTTACGAAACACAATCCGTTCAACAATCTTCTCTACCCAACGCCATTTAAAAAGTTTAGGCATAGCGATCACCCCTGTCTCACTGTACACATCATCATAATTAGCACATACCCAGATTGCTAACCTGGCTTTGGTAAATAGTTTGATAAAAAGCCCGATCAGACCGGTAAAATAGGGGTCAGTACACATGATAATGTTGATATGCTCACGTTTTACCAGACGAATTAGAAAAGCAACAAACCGAATCTGAGATACCAGGAAATTGAGCGGAAAAATATACTTAAAAAAAGAATAATATGCAGACGAGCCTTCAATTATGGTCTGATTTGCCGAAAATTCTACCTGTGATACTTTAAATCCTTCATACTTCAGTTGTCTCTTTTCGGGAATGTCAGCGATTGGATGAACGCCCCATACGTGTTCAAAATATCCACCACAGTCCCTGGAAGCAAATTCCTGTTCGAGTTCCCGTTCTTTTACCATTTTAAGCGTATACGCCATATCTAAATACAATATCCGGCGCTTCAGTTCTGTATTTTCACTTCTGTTCTTTTCCATTTTATAATTCCTTTATTTCACCCAATTTAATACGAGTGGGCCTGCATCAAGTTAACCAACATATCGTTTCCACCATCTTACAATATACTCCCATGCTATTATACAAGAGAATAAAAGCAATAAGACACATTTGATTGCAATGACATAAAAAGTCAATCCTGCCGGCATGAAGAAAATGCCTAACGTACATACTGTAACTGTCAATGCTGCAATGATAAACATCTTTACCCAATTAACCGGAAGATGGTAAAGTTTTTGACTGATATAACACCAGATAAAAAAGAAGGTGCCCGCAGAAAGAAGAGTTGAAAAGGCTGCTCCCCTTACCCCGTCTAATTTAATCAAAATTATACCCGCAATAATTGCAACCAGGAAGCTACCAGCGCTTGCCATAAGTTGTGATGCCGATTTACCCTTAATTATTTTACCTGGGAAAAAAATATATAAATTATTTAGTGCAATGGCAAAAGACAGAGCAGGAACAAAATTAGCAGCACGGCCATAGCTGGGAACACTGAATATTGTGATCAATTCGTGGGCGAAGATACTCAGTGATGTACAAAGCAATAATGCCACAATTGAAAAGTTCTCGAATAAGGTTGCCAGGTTTTTTGGGGTTTCTACTTCTGCGTGATTTGCCAAAACAGATGGAGTAATGGCTGTTTGGACGCCAAGCACTGCCAATGCAGAAAACCCAGCGATTTGGTAAGCCAATCCGTAAATGCCCACATCTTCCAGGCTTCCATAAATACTTAAAATGAATTTAGGTACTTGCTGACCACCTAATAATAAAAGGCCGGCAGGAACCAGGGGGAAAGAAAATTTCAGCATCTCCCGAAGTTTCTCTTTTTTGAAACTTCCGCTAAATCGTTTCTTGAGCATCAGCATACCTGCTATATCAATGATTGCAGCACCACCTGTCTGCCCCAATATTACTCCTTCGGCAGGATGGGGGAAGAACAACGCTCCGGTTATTGCACCAAGGGTAGTCAGCAATACATACCCTAAAGTAAGGGCACCATATTCCCTGCTTTTAAATTCAATCCTCAACTGGTTCTGCAAAAATAAAAAACAACCATTAGCTCCCAATAACATGGCTCCGTCTATAATGATTGAGCCCCTGATGTTGCTGTCGCCAACCATGCCTGATACCGTCTTTCCAAATATCACTACAACAATCAGAAGTAATAAATACATAAAAAGTGAAAACCGGATAGCTGTGGCTGGGTATACATCCCGGTCTGAACGGTTACGATCAGAAAAAAAAAGTGTTACGGCTTGTGCAACTTCAAAGGTGACCACAAAATTGGCCAATGTCACTATAGTTAACGCCATATTCAATGCACCGTATTCATCAGGGGTTAACAGGCGTGTAAGTATGGGAATAAGAATAACCGCAGCAATTCGTGAAAATATCGTTACAGCCCCGTAGGTAAAACTTCCTTTAAGCAGGTTTATTTTCATATCCTTTTCGTTTCCATTACAATTCCAAACGAACACACTGTAGGTAAATTATACTTTATACCAAAGCACTATTGATTATTGCAGGATAACTTTTATGAGTAATTTATTTTCTGTTACTATTATTGCGCATTTTGCAAATATTCTTTTTTTGGCAGCTATTAATTCTTTTGATTTGGTCATTGGAAAGACATTGCTGATAAATAGCTTATACAAAATCAAAACGTTCCTTTTACGGTGATACCATAAAAATCTACGAACTCATGATTAATGGTTAATCCATTTTGCGTAAACCAATCCCTAACCTCTTCAATGGTATGCCGGGTACAATCCTGCGGATGGTACCAGTCGTAATTGATCACGGCATTATCCTCAAAACTGAATTCGTTGTTCCAGAATATCTTGGCAAAGAAATGATATACGAAACGCTGCAGGTCGTACTCTCCTTCCGGGATCTGCAAAACATCCACCGCGGGGATCTGTAATTTTATGTTCTGCTCCGAAAGAGCCTTGCCCAGTTCGGTGATCTGCCGGCACTGTGCCATGGCTGTTTCATAATCCATGCCCGCAATCTTTTCACGTACATAATCATCCACAAATTCACGAACCGGGGCTTTTTGCTTGTACACGTAAATAGCTATTTCTCCCCCTTTTTCCAGGATCTTCACCAGGTTTTCAAACCCCTTACGGGCATTGCCGGTATGATGCAGGACTTCCTGGCAATAGATATAATCAAATTTGCCAAGATCAGCCAGGTCATCCTGCAAATTCTTTGTATAGAAATGTACGTTTTGATACTGCGCAAGGTTCTTAGCTGCCACATCGGCTGCAGTAAGGTCGATACCTACCACCTCGGTTGCAGCGGGGTTTGAATACGTGCGCAGCAATGCGGTTACCCTGCCGTTGCCACAACCAGCGTCTAATATCCTTTTCTTCCCTTTAAGAAATTCCCGGAGTTCTTCGCCATTCTTAAACCCGTTTCGCTGTGTGATCCATTTAAAGATCTCCGAACCCGGGTCAAGGGTATTATCAAAGGCAAGCGCCGTGTTCTTATGCCATTTATCACTAAAACTCTGGGCTGTATTATTATCTGTCATTTCTTATATAATTATATCATTGTCTTAATACCATCTTCAAACTTTATTGATGGGTTTATTAATAGCTCCTTCATTTTGGATAAGTCCCCGATCAGGTTCTTTGGAACAATCGTTTCATCAATAGAAAATTGAGGTATTCTACCTACTGCCGTGCCGATTTTTTCACCTATTTCTCTTAAACTCAGCACTTCAGGCCCGGCTACATTCAATTTATGGCTGCCCTGCAGGTTTAAGGAAGCAATTATAGCTTTTGTTGCGTCTGAAACATGTACCGGGTTAATTTTCATCCCGCTTTGTCCCTGCAAAGTAATTGATTCTCCATCCTTTACCCTGCTTATTAACCTGGGAATTAACATGCTTTGATTTTGGCCTTTGCCATACACAAAGAAAAAACGGAGAATTATCACATTCAGCAGGTCAAAGTAATTTTCCAAAAGCACTTCGCTGCAGTATTTAGTGCCCAAGTAGAAGCCCATTTCTTTTGTATATCCACCCCTGTCGTCTTCCCTGAACATCCCATCAGTACCATAAACACCTCCTGAAGAAGCAAAAATAAAATGGTTTATTTTACTCTTTGTGGCGTGATCAACCAACCTGAGTGTACTTAAGGTATTAATATAAAACACTTCCTTGGCCTTACCAGGGAAATCCCTGAAATTTTCAGCCTGGGACAAATGAATGATCGCATAGAGGTCAGGAGGCAATTCGCTTTCATTCCAATCAGCAGCAAAATCTATTTTAATTTTTTTGACCTTGTCATTGTACTCCGGCAACGTTTCGTTTCTTCCGACTAAAAACAATTCGTACCCCCCCTTTTCCAGTAGCGCACTTACCAAATCAGAGCCTACCAAACCAGAGCCTCCTGTTATCAGAATTTTTTTGTTCATGTTTTTTATCCCTCTGTTTTACTTCACCAGGAAACCAATAAACCGGAAAAATACCATTGTTACTTATTCTCTTGTACCGATATTTCGTGCCGGCACTCCTCCCCATATGGTGTAATCGGGAACCTCTTTCGCTGTCAGCACGCAACCAGCGGCCAATATCACCCCGCTCCCAATAGTGGATCCCTTTAATACGACTACATTGAACCCAAACCATACATCATTCCCTATTGTTATTTTCTCAAACGACATACCTTGCTCCCTCATTGGCTTATCCCTCGTAATTACATTGTGTGTTGTTGTTACAATTTTACAACCGGCTCCTATCATTATATCGTCACCTAAAATAAGTCCTCCTTTACCTACTATAAAACAATCCTGATTTATGGTGACATTATTACCCATTTCAATCTCACTTGGATATTTAATGATTATCCCTTCCATGAAATTGATATTCTTCCCTGCCTTTTTTAAAAACAAGCGGTAAATACTGTTTCTTAATAGACGGCCAATTTTATAGGGCAAATGCCGTAAAAGAGGCTGAATAATAAAAAATAACTTATCCTTGTTCATAAGCAAAGCTTTACAACTATTTACAGTATTCTTTCATTATTCAAAAATAACCTGCACCACCACTCAAAATTCATCAGGCTCCAGAGCAGCAGCCGGTGGTTGATCCGTTTTTCGCAATGTTCGTAAATGGTCTTTTCAATAAAGGCAGGCTGTATGAAGGCGTGCGAAGCAATGTTCTTACCCAGCAGCAGTTCTTTTACATAGGCCGCGTTCTCGCCCCGGTACCAGCTTTCGTCGGGCGCACTGAATCCCTGTTTTTTCCGGTTGATGATCTTTTCCGGCAGGATATGACTCATGGCATTGCGCAATACATTCTTCCCGTCGTCGTACTGCTGGAAAAGGGCGTGTTTGTTGCCGGCCAGGTTTTCATCCAGCCGCTTCATGTTTTCGAGGTTGGCGAGCTTATACCTAACCGGTATTGTTTGGGCAAAGCGCACCAGTTCATTGTCGAGGAACGGAAAGCGTTCTTCCAGCCCGTTTGCCATGGCCAGTTTATCGCCCACCAGCAGCAAGCCGGGTAAAAAGGTTTTGATCTCAAAATAAAGGCTGTTCTGGATATGCTCTTCGGGGGTATTGTAGCGCAGGTTGGGGTTGAAGGTAAATACCCGCTCAAATACTTTCCGCGGGGCCTCAATATCCATCTGCGTTAACAGGTTCGGCTGAAACAAACCCGGTTTGGCATCGTCCATCACCAACCGCTGCCAGAACCCGTAATAACTATTGAAGAATTCCGGGGCATTGAGGGATTTGAACACCCGGTAATAGCGCCAGGGGTATCCGCCGTATAGTTCGTCGCCACCGGTTCCCTGCAAACAAACCTTCACAAATTTGCTGGCAAGCCGGCTGATGTAATAATTGGGATAGCTCATACCCACACGCAGGTCTTCGAGGTGCCATACCACGCGGGGCAGGCTCCACCGGATATCGCCGGCGTTGATCACCTGTTCGTAGTGTTCCGACTTGATGAAATTGGCCGTCAGTTCGGCATCCAGTCTTTCATCGAACCCAACCTCGGTTCCATGCACTTCACTCATTTCGAAACCCGCGGTAAATGTATACAGGCGGTTTACGTGCCTGCTGGCCAGTACGCTCAGCGAGCCGCTGTCCATCCCCCCGCTCAGGTAACTCCCAACGGGCACATCGGCAATCATTTGCCGGCTTACCGCCTTGGATAAAAGCCGTTCCGTTTCGGAGCTGGCATCTTCGGCGGTCATTGTATTATCGGGCGACGTAAAATCATAATCCCACCAGGAGTGGTGCCGGTAGTCGGGCTCATCCACACAGATCTTCATGGTATTGGCCGGGGGCAGCATGGTTACGCCCTTGAACAGAGTGTAATAGGCGAATACATTCTGAAACGTAAAATACTCATTCAATGCCACCGGGTTGAGCTCCACCGTAAACGCCGGGTGCTGCATGAATACTTTGATCTCGGAGGCAAAAAGAAACACCGGCCCTTTGTGCCAGTAATAGAGTGGCTTCACACCAAAACGGTCGCGGCTGAGCCACAGCTCCTTTTTTGTTTTATGCCAGGCGGCAATGGCAAACATGCCATCAAGCCGTTCGAAAAAAGAAGGTCCGTATTCGGCGAGGCCTTCTGCGATCACTTCGGTATCGCTTGTCGAAACGAAGACATGGCCCTTTTCCTGCAGCTCTTTCTTCAGTTCGGGAAAATTGTATATGCAGCCATTAAAGATGATGGTCCATTCCTTGTTATGCGATGCCATTGGCTGTGCGCCATTGGCGGATACGTCGAGTATGGCTAAGCGCCGGTGCCCCAGGCCCACGTGCCCATCGGTATACTGTCCCTCACCGTCGGGTCCGCGGTGTGCGATCGCATCCGTCATTGCCTTCAGGGTGGCGGTGGATACAGGTTGCTGATTGAAGTTGAATATTCCGGCTATGCCACACATGATTAGTTCGCTTTGTTTTTCTCCCCGTCGCGCCAGTCGATCAGTTTTTTTAATCCTTCTTCCAGCGAATAGGTATACCGGAAGCCGAGTTCCGTTTCTGCTTTTTCCTTGCTGCCGATACGATTCTGCACCAGGGCCCGTGCGTCATCGGCGCTGTAGGGTTTATACGTCACTTTCAGGGATGAGTTCTTGAGCCGCAGGATGGTATCGCAAAGTTCCTTGATGGAGGTTTGCACTTCGGTGCCTACGTTATAAAAACCAAACGGCACGTCGGATTTCATTGCCTGCACATTGCAGCGTGCCACGTCTTCCACATAGATAAAATCGTAAGCCTGGCTTCCGTCGCCGTTGATCACCGGGGCTTCATTGGCGTCGATCTTATTGAGCATGATCGGGATCACGCCGGTATAGGCGGCTGTCTGGTCCTGGTGGGGGCCATATACATTCATGTACCGAAGGCCGATCACCTGCAGGCCATAGCGGTCGTTGAAAGCCGTTGCCATGGCCTCGCCGGCGATCTTCGTGGCGCCGTAGAAATTCTTATTGTTGTAAGGGTGTGATTCCGTCATCGGCAGTTCCACCGCGTCGCCATATACCGAAGCGGACGATGACCATACCAGTTTCTTCACCTTATTCTTAACACAGGCTTCCAGCACGTTGAAGGTACCTGCGATGTTCACATCAAAAGCGGTGCGGGGATAATCCTTGCAATGCAGGAGCCACATGGCGGCCAGACAAAAGACATAATCCTTTCCCTTGATGGCGTCGTTGAGAATATCGGTTTCCCGGATATCGCCGCCAACCGGGAAAAAGGAGCAGCGCTTATCTTTTAAGGAATCCGACAAGTATTCCATTTTGCCCCTGGCCAGGTTATCGAAGACCACCACTTCCGCCACATCTTCTTTGAGCAGTTCGGCCACCACAAAACTTCCGATGAAACCGGCTCCTCCTATAACAAGGCATTTCGAGTTGGATAAATTCATATTATTTGTTTTCTCGTATTTGATGTACCAGCTTAATGGATTCAATGGTTTCGCTGATCCGGAATCCATTCCCTTTCAATATCTCTTCATAGCTCTTTGTATGGAGTTCGGTGAACCCATCACTGAATTCAAAGCCTTCCCCGTCGATGGTCAGGGCCCGGAAAGTACGTTTTCCGGCGCCCGCTGCTTCCGGGGGCAGTTTAGTCGCATCGATGCTGAGCATCCAGTCGACCGATGCTTTTTCCAGTTCCAGGTGGCCGGAGGCTGTCTGATCGGAATGTTCGGATACGGTACTCGAGGTCACGTTACCGAAAATCCAAAGCAGCATGTCGAAAAAATGCACACCGATGTTGGTGGCGATGCCTCCGCTTTTCTGGATATCGCCCTTCCAGCTGGTATGATACCAATGCCCCCTGGATGTGATGTACCGGAGACTGATCTTGTATTTTTTACCGGAAGGTTCTTTTTCAATCTTTTCCTTCAGGGCTGCAATAGCCGGGTGAAGCCGCAACTGCAGGATGGTATATATGTTCCTGCCGGTTTCTTTTTCGATCTCCAGCAGGGCGTCGATATTCCAGGGATTCAGTACGATCGGTTTCTCGCAGATCACATCCGCGCCGATGCGCAGGCCGAAACGAATGTGTGCATCGTGCAGATAATTCGGGCTGCAGATACTGATGAAATCGATCTTCCTGCCAAGTCGTTTTTGCTTTTCGAGGTGCCGGTCGAAGCGTTCAAATTCGGTAAAGAAATCGGCGTCGGGGAAATAACTGTCGAGAATGCCCACCGAATCATGTTTGTCCAGGGCGGCTACAAGCACATTTCCGGTATCCTTGATCGCTTTCATATGCCGGGGAGCGATGTAACCGCCAGCTCCGATCAGTGCAAAATTTTTCATTCCTTATTTTATTCTCTTTACCTTATTATTCTCCAGCACATACTCCTGTCCGCTCTCCGGGCAGAGCGCTTTTCCCTGCGAATCGAATTTCAGTTTGTGCCCGTATTCGCTCATCCAGCCGGTCTGACGGCCGGGGTTTCCTACGATCAGGGCATAGGGCGCTACATCCTTTGTAACCACCGCCCCGGCGCCGATGAATGCATATTCCCCGATCGTGTTTCCGCAAACGATTGTGGCATTGGCCCCGATACTGGCTCCCTTTTTTATGAGCGTGGTCTTATACTCACTCTTCCGGCTCACGGCACTCCGGGGATTGATAACGTTTGTCAGCACCATACTGGGCCCCAGGAACACATCATCTTCACAGATCACGCCCTCGTAAATGCTCACGTTGTTCTGTACCCGTACATTGTTACCCAATACCACTTTGGGAGAAACCACCACATTCTGCCCGAGATTGCAAAGATTGCCAATTACCGAACCGGACATGATATGGCTGAAATGCCAGATCCGGGTTCCGTCGCCGATCGTGCAATTATCATCAATAACAGCTGTAGGATGTGCAAAGTAATTCAAAGTATTATAATTTGATGTTTTCCAGGTAAATACCATAGCCACTTTTCTCGAGCCGGCGGGCCAGGCTCATAAGATGGTCGTGCGTGATAAAACCCATCCGGTAAGCGATCTCTTCCGGACAGCCGATCTTGAGGCCCTGTCTTTTTTCGATCACCCGTACATACTCGCCCGCATCATGCAACGATTCGAAAGTGCCGGTATCGAGCCAGGCAAAGCCCCGGTCGAGCACAGCCACTTTCAGTTTTTTATTCCGGAGATACTGGTCATTCACCGTAGTGATCTCGTACTCGCCGCGTGCGCTGGGCTGAATGATCTTCGCGATCGACACCACACTGTTATCGTAAAAGTACAGCCCCGGTACCGCGTAATTGCTTTTGGGTTGCTTCGGTTTTTCTTCAATACTGATGGCATTTTTATCGGCGTCGAACTCCACCACCCCATACCGTTCGGGATCGCTCACCGGGTAGGCAAAGATCACGGCCCCGTCCGGATCGACGCTGGCCTGCAGTAATTTGCTGAAACCGCTTCCATAGAAAATATTATCACCCAATACCAAGGCCACGCTGTCTTTACCGATAAATGTTTCGCCGATCACAAATGCCTGTGCCAACCCGTTGGGTACATCCTGTTTAGCATACTGTATCGAACAACCCCACTGGCTTCCGTCGCCCAGCAAGCGCCTGAACGAGTCCTGGTCTTCGGGCGTGGTAATTACCAGTATTTCCCGGATCCCGGCCAGCATCAGCGTGCTCAGGGGATAATAAATCATGGGTTTATCGTAGATGGGCATCAGTTGTTTGCTGATCCCAATCGTTATCGGGTAAAGCCTGGTGCCGGAGCCTCCTGCGAGTATGATGCCTTTCATGGGAGTTGAACGTGGGTTGAAGATCGTTTTAGTGGTTGAATATTGTTGAACGTTGTTGAATGTTGTTGAATATTGTTGAAAATTGTTGAACGTTGTTGAACACCGGAGTTTTCATGAACGCCTTAAAATACTTCAACGACATTCAATCTTCACCATCATTCAACACTTAACAAATTTCATCTTTTACTCCCCTTCCTGATCTGCGTAGTTCTCAAGTTATTAATTTTTAAAGACAAGGGTTGAATCATATTCCTTACCAATAACAATTCCTGTTCGGTAATAAAGCCGAGGTCTGCCGAAGTTATCAGGTGACTCAGCGTCTCCATCAGGCTTCCATAGGCGACCGATGAAAAACGGGCCTGATCCTTTGGAGTGAGCCTGGCCGTTCCTTCAGCGATATTGGCTGCAACAGAAACGGAAGCTCTTCGTAGCTGATTTGTCAAACCGAATTTTTCCCTTTCCGGAAAAGCCGCTGTCAATTTATATATTTCAGCTGTCAGTTTCCGTGCTTCCTGCCAGACTTCAAGCTTTTCAAAGCCAAATTGATACATCCTGTAAGGGTTTAGCGAGTTGAGTCATCGAATCATCGTATCAGGTACTTCGCAACTTTCAACCATCTTCAACCCTTCAACAACGTTCAACCATCTTCAACCCTTCAACAACACTCAACTCTCCCCAAATTTCAATCTTTAATTCACCTAACCCCTGTACATTTTCTCATAATATTCCCGGTAATCCCCGCTCGTAACATGATTCAGCCACTCGCCGTTGGCCAGGTACCAGTCGATTGTTTTACTGATGCCTTCTTCAAACTGGAGCGAAGGCGTCCAGCCCAGTTCGTTCTTCAGCTTTGTGGCATCGATCGCGTAACGCATATCATGACCGGCCCGGTCGGTGACATAGGTGATCAGTTTCTCGGATGTGCCCTTATCCCTGCCCAGTTTCTGATCCACCTGGCGGCAGAGTTCTTTCACCAGGTCGATGTTTTTCCATTCGTTGTGACCGCCGATGTTGTAAGTCTCCCCGATCTTCCCGGTATGAAAGATCACATCAATGGCACGCACATGATCCTCTACATACAACCAGTCGCGAACATTCTCTCCCTTACCGTAAATGGGCAGGGGTTTATTGGTAAGAATATTATTGATGCAAAGCGGGATGAGTTTTTCCGGGAAATGATACGGGCCGTAGTTATTGCTGCAGTTGCTTAGTTTCACCGGCAGTTTATAGGTATGGTGAAAAGCCCGCACCAGGTGATCGGAGGACGCTTTGGAAGCCGAATAGGGACTGCGGGGGTCGTAGGCCGTTTCTTCGGTAAAGAATCCCGTTTCGCCCAGCGATCCATACACTTCATCGGTGGAAATATGATAGAATATCTTCCCGTTCATATCATCCTTCCAGGCTTCTTTGGCGGCTTGCAACAGGGCCGTGGTACCGATCACATTGGTGGTTACGAAGGCCAGCGGGTCGGTGATGGACCGGTCGACATGGCTTTCGGCGGCGCAATGCAATACGGCGGTGAACTGATGTTCGGCAAACAAGGTACGCAGGAAGGGCAGATCGACGATATCGCCTTTTACAAACTGATAATTGGGCGCATGCTCTATATCCCGCAGGTTCTCGAGATTACCGGCATAGGTAAGTTTATCCAGGTTCACGATGCGGTAATCGGGGTACTTGGTCACGAAAAGCCTTGTAAGGTGAGAGCCAATGAAACCAGCGCCGCCGGTAAGTAAGATCGTATGCTTCATTCCGTTGTTATTGCGGGCAAAAATAGGCATTAATTGGGGATGCAGAAGCGTGGCCGTTACAAACCGGTAAATGCCACGTGGAAGTACTGTTTGATCTCGTCGACATCAAACTTTTCGGCACGGCCCGGCGCCCTCGACGCAAATTGCTTCCGGAGGGCCGCGTCTTCAACCATTTTTTTCATGGCCGCCGCCAGGGCGCTTACGTCGCCTACCGGGGTCAGGATGCCATACTCGCCGATCTCGTAATCGATGATGGCCCGGTGGTGCAGGTCGGTAGCCGGCGCCAGCAGTTCCCGGGGGCCCGAACTGCAATCGGTAGAGATCACCGGTTTGCCGCAGGCAAGCGCTTCGATCAGTACATTCGGGAAACCCTCAACATCGGAACTGAGTACAAAGCAATCGCTCCGGCTTACATATTTAAAAGGATTCTTTTCAAACCCGGTGAAGATGATCTTATCCATCATACCCAGGTCGTGCACTTTCTGTTTCAGTTCTTCTTCCATGACGCCCCCGCCTACAAGCAGCAGTTTGCAGGGAAGGTTCTTGAGAATAAAAAAGGCCTGGATGAGCAGCAGGTGATTCTTCTCCTTGCGGAAGCCGCCTACATTCACGAAGTAAAACGTGTTCGGATCAAATACATAGCCGGGTTCTTCATTCACATGCGTTTTGATAAAGTGCAGGTCGATGGGATTGTAGATCACCCGTACCGGGGTTTTGATCCGGAAGTTCTCCACAAGATCGGTTTGCATGGCATAGGAATTCGCCAGTACCAGGTCGGCCCGTTTATACGAGAACATCACCATGAACTTGGAGAACATGCGGTAAATGGTGGAATGGCTTTGCTGCATGGTGGTCTGGTGTGTACGTTCGCACATGATCACATGCCCTTTATAGCCCCAGAAGCTTTTCATCAGGGCGTTGATATAACAGGGGCGGTACAGGAAGGCCACCGAAATATGGATGTTGTTTCTTTTGCAGTACCGGTATACTTTCCACGAAATGTAAGGCAGTTTCAGAAAACGGATCGTCTTGTCCTGCACCAGGGGTTCGTTGAGGTTGAAGCGTTTGATCTCGGATGGAATGGCATATTCCACGATGTTGGTATAGAGGGCCAGGTGTATCTCGAAATCCGTTTTGAGGTGTTCGAGCAGCAGGGATACCACCCGTTCTGCGCCACCCGATTGCAGGGTGTTGATGAAGATAAGCAGCCTGGGTTTAGTACCATTCATTCGTTTTCATTTTTCGGAATCGCCGTGCAAATATCCGCTATTTATAGCTCCGTAAGCAATTGTTCCATCTTTTGTATCATGGCCCGGACAGAAAAACGTTTTTGCGTATTTTCTATTATCTCCTGCCGGTCGAATGTACGGGAAAGCCCCTCTTTTATGGCGGCGGCAAAACCAATCAGGTCGTTGTCCTCCACCAGCAAACCGTTCACGCCCGGGCGAATGATTTCGCTGATACCACCCGGCACATCGAAAGCCACGGCCGGAATACCCAGGGCCTGTGCTTCCAGCAAGGCATTGGGAAACCCTTCGTAATACGAACCAGACAAGTAGAGATCGGCATCCTCCATCCCCGCAAAAGGCTCGGGCCGCTCGCCGCAAAACACCAGTTTCTCTTGCAGCTCCAGCGTACGGGTCAACTCCTCCAATTCGGCCCGCTTCGTTCCTTCGCCAATGATATAAAAACGAAAGGGCAGCGACAGTAATCCTACCGCGTGGATCAATCGCTCCAGGCCCTTTTCTTCTGAAAGACGGGCGATGGCGACCAACTTGTATACCCCGCCCGTACCGGTATGCAATACTGAGGCAGCGGGGACTTCTACGGCATTGTATACCACAGCGGTTCTGACTTCCGGCACCCGGTAGTTCTTCACCAGGTCTTGCTGCATGTATGTTCCCTGGCAGATAAGCAGGTCGAACCGGCGGTAATAGGTTTTGATGAGCCAGTTGTACAGGCCCGGCCATTTTGTTCGTTGCGTATTGATGCTGACAATACTGGATTCGCGGGCGATGAATGTTACCTGGTCGGGAAAACGGTTCCGGAACAGGGCAAAGTACAGGTTGAGGTGGTTGGCGGTGCTGAGGATGATATCGGGCTGAAAGGCCTTCACCAGTTTCCGGATACGTAATAAAGAATAACGCACCCGGCTCTCTTGCAGGTCGACCAGGTCCACCGCATCCGTATCGATGCGGTAGAAAGGCCGGGTGTTGTTGAGTACCGCCACACATACGGCAAAACGGTCTTTGCTGATATGCCGGCAGAGCATCGAAACAAAACGCTCCGACCCGCCGCATTGCAGCGTAGGTGTAAACACCAGCAACCGTATTTTTGATACTTGCTCCAAGCGGCCTACGAATGCAGTTTGGTTTTGTGTATGGCGATGTAATCATCCAACCCGGGCAGGTTCTTATTGTGGCCGCCGGTATGCGTAAGCTGGTAGCCGAGTTCTTCCAGCAGCGTTATGCACTTGTCTTTTACACCGGGCAAATGACAATCGTGGGTGGCCAGCAGCAAATTCGGCTTATAGGTTCTGAGCGTGTCCATCGCTCCCTTCAGCACATCGTATTCGGCCCCTTCCACATCGATCTTGATCACATCGGGTTTATTGTATTGCAATTTGAGCAAGCCATCCACCGAATAGCAGGGAATGGTAAGATACTGTTCCGCATGATTGAAGACCGACGATTCCTGTATATATGTATTGCCATCCTGCCGGCTGGCGTCGTTCGAAAATGCCACCTGCTTCTCCGAATCGGAAAGCGCATACGGCAGCAGGCGGATATTCTGGTGCCTGATCTGTACGGTATTGAGTTTTACATGCTGCTGAAAGAGTTCCTGCGCCGCGGGTATGGGTTCGAACGAGTAGATCTTACCCTGGCTGATGTACCGGTTCGCCAGCAGGGCGTAAAAACCGGCGTTGCCCCCCAGGTCGTAAAAGGTTGTTTCGGGGTTTAGCCAGGAAAGAAAGGTTTTAACCGTCAGCGGATCTTCGTACTTGCCCAGGATGTATTCGTAGCTGCAGGCGGTAGACCAGAGGTAGCCTTCCAGGGGGCCATCCATCACCCGCAGAAATTTTCTGCCAAAGAGATAGCGGCTGACCTGGATGTACAGCCGCCTAAAAAAATCGTTTCCCAGCATGGTGAATGAGCCTGCTCAGCTCGGTATTGAGATTTAAAACTTTATTGAGCAGCAGTAAGATAACACTATAAATCAAAAAGCCGATGATGACCACGGTGAAATTATCCGCCTTCACCTGTTGCGCCAGCGCCATCAATCCGGCGGCGATCAGCCCGTTGATGACCAGTATCACAGCACCATAGGAAAGCAGGGAAACATAATTCAGTTTGGGAACAACCCATTTGCAAACGAAGTACATCCCTATATAGTTGAGCAGGTTTACCAGCAGGATACCATACGCGTAGCCATACGCGCCGTACATGCGTGTACACAGCCAGGTAACCGCGATCAGCAGCAGGTTGAGCAATACCTGGTAGAAAAAAGCCTGGCGGATCGCCTGCACAGCAATGAATACCCGGGTAACCATGGTGTTGATGCCGGTCGTGAACAGGGAAACGGCCAGCAACTTGAGGAAGAAAGCCGCTTCATTAACCGCCCCGGCGCTGAAATGGCGGCTGTGGTAAAAGATCTCCACCAGCGGTTTGGCAAAGGCGAAAAGAAAAAAGCCCATCGGCACCAGCAGGAACAGCAGCAGGCGGGTGGTCTTTAAAAAAGTGTCGTTCATCGTGTCCATGTCCTGCCGGGCGCCTTCTTCATTCAGCTTGATCCCGCTTACATTACTCACCTGTGAAGTCACCAGCGTATTGGGGATATCGGCGATGTTCTTTCCATAGTTCATCAGGCTGATGACCCCGCTGCCGAAGCCACTGAGCAGGTACAGGGGAAACAGGCTGCTGGCCAGGGTTGCGGCCTGGCCCAGTTCGGAGAAAATAACGTTGTGCCACATGTTTCTCCGCAGCAGGGGTTTGTGGAAACGGAAATTCCAGCCGGCCGCCTGCTTCAGCACCAGCAACAGTATAACCAGGTTGAGCGCATAGGATAACAGCCCGGCCAGGAAAACGCTCAGCACATCATAATCCGCTTTCAGCAGGAAAATACCGGCGATGGCTATTGCGCTCTTGATCGTGCTGATCAGCATCGGAACGCTGAAGAAACGCAGCGAAGTAAGCACCGCGTTCAGGTAATTGGTGAGCAGGTGAAAAATAAAGAACAGGGAACCCACCCGGAAATAATCCCGGTACTGGAGTATGTCGGCTTCCGGGAATTTGGAGATCAGCCCGAACACACCCGTACCAAAGAAGTACATGAACAGCGAAAAGAGAATGCCGATGGCGGTATATATATACAGGAAAAAATTGAGGAAGTTTTCGGCGGCCGCGTTTCCTTCCCGCTCCCGCCGGCGCATCGACTCGGGTATCAGTACCGCCGTGTCGATATTGTTGATGAGGCCCGAAAACAGGAGCATGGTGCCGAAAACAAAGAAATAGATATCGGTTTTGATATTGCTGCCGAAATACCGGGCGATGATGATGGTCATCACAAAGAGAATGCCCTTGGAAAGAATATTGAAAAGAACCGAAAAGGCCGTACCCCGTTTGTACGATTCTGACCGTATCGACCGCAGTAAATTCATGGGGCACAAATTACACGAATTGCTTCGATTGAAACCATTTTGCGGGTTCAGCGAACCGTATGCGTGAAAATCGGTGCGAAAGTATGAAATTCGCATCCCATGCATTACGCCTCGATCGAAAATATCAGCAAGTCATTCGGTATCCGCAGCCTGTTCTCCGGCATCACCTTCTTCGTGGAGGAAGGCGACAAGATCGCGTTTGTGGCCCGCAACGGCACCGGCAAATCCACCCTGCTGAAGATCATTGCCGGGTTAGACAGCGCCGACAGCGGCAGCGTATGGGTTCACAAGGATATCAAGGTGGTGATGCTGCAGCAGGAAACGGCATTCGAAGAAAACCGGAGTATCTGGGACAATGTGCTGAAAATGGACAACCCGGTGGTGAAAGCGGTTAAAGCATACGAGATGTGCCTGGAAGAAGAGCCCGGTCATATCGACAAACTCACCGGCCTTATGTCGCGGGTCGATGAACTCAATGCCTGGAGTTTTGAAAGCGAACTCAAACAGATCCTCGGCAAACTCAACCTCCATCACCTCAACGAACCCGTGCGGAATCTGAGCGGCGGCCAACGCAAGCGGGTAGCCCTGGCGCAGGCCCTCATCGAAGCGCAGCTGCACGAAGGCAAGTGCCTGCTGATCCTCGACGAACCCACGAACCACCTCGATGTACAGATGATCGAATGGCTGGAAGATTATCTCTCCGCACAAAAGGTAACCCTGCTTTGCGTAACGCACGACCGGTATTTCCTGGATGCCGTTTGCAACGAGATCCTCGAAATGGACGATGGCCGTATCTATGTATACAAGGGCGACTACGATTATTTCCTCGAGCAAAAAAGTTTGCGGCAGGAAGTACAGGCCAGCGAGATGCAGAAAGACAAGAACATTTACCGGCGCGAGCTGGAATGGATGCGCAAGCAACCCAAGGCCCGTACCACCAAATCGAAATCGCGGCAGGATAGTTTCACCGAGATCGAAGAACGGGTGAAACAACGCAGGGATGAACCGGATGTAAGCCTGCAGGTGAAGATGACACGACTCGGCGGCAAAGTGCTGGAGATGAAAAAAGTGTACAAGAGCTTTGGTGATAAAGCCATCCTCAAAGGATTCGATTATACGTTTAAAAAAGGAGAACGCATCGGCATCGTTGGCCGCAACGGGGCCGGCAAATCCACCTTTCTCAAGATCGCCCTGCAGGAAGAAAAGCCCGACAGCGGCAAGATCAACCACGGCGATACGGTGCTGTTCGGCCATTTCAGCCAGGAAGGACTGCAATACAAAGAAGACAAACGGGCGATCGAATTCGTAAAGGGTTTTGCCGAATTCTTTCCCCTCGCCGATGGTTCCAAGGTATCCGCCTCGCAGTTCATGGAAAAATTCGGCTTCCCGGGGGAACAGCAATATACCTTCCTGAGCAAGCTCAGCGGTGGCGAAAAAAGAAGACTGCACCTGCTGAGCCTGCTGTACCGGAATCCCAATTTCCTGGTGCTCGATGAACCCACCAACGACCTCGACCTGCAAACCCTGCGAACCCTCGAAGAATTCCTGCTGGAGTTCCCGGGCTGTATCCTGATCGTTAGCCACGACCGCTACTTCATGGACCGCATGGTTGATCACCTGTTTGCCTTCGAGGGCGATGGCGTGATCCGCGATTTCCCGGGCAACTACAGCCAGTACCGGGAAGCGAAAGAGAAAGAGAAGCTGACGGCCGACAGCGGGAAGACGGCAGAAAAAAATGAAAAGCAGGAACCGGAAACCCTGAACGAAAAGCCAGGAACGAATCAGCAGAAACAAAAATTATCCTTCAAAGAAAAATTCGAATTCGAACAACTGGAAAAGGAACTGCCGCAACTGCAGGAGGAAAAAAGAACACTGGAGGAGAAAATGAACGGAGGAAGCATGAATTACGAAGACCTGCAGCAGGCTGCCGAACGCATCAGCACGCTTGTACAGCTGATCGATGAAAAAGAGATGCGCTGGCTCGAACTCAGCGAAAAAATATAATCAGGAAACCGGTATGCTTACATTGATCCGGGTTCCGTTGCCGGGCCGGGAATGGATATGAAAATCGCCCTTCATCATATAGATACGCTCCTGGATGCCCAATAAGCCATAACTGTGTTCGGCCTGTTTGATGCTGGTATCAAAACCCACCCCGTCGTCCTGCACCACCATTTCAATCGTTCCCGCACGCTTTTCAATATTCACCATTACTGTTTTGGCGCTGGCATGCCGGGCCACGTTGGTCAATGACTCCTGCAGAATGCGGAACAACCCGACGGAGGAACCCGGATCCACATCCGAATCGCTGAACCGGCTTTTGTACTGCACGGGTATGCCCGTTCGTTCCTTGAACTCATCGATCTGCCATTCGAAGGCGGCGTTCAGTCCCAGGTCATCGATCACGCTGGGCCGCAGTTCGGTAACGATCAGGCGTATCGATTTCACGGCCGTATCGATGAGGTGCATGGCGTCGTCGAATTTGGCAACGATGTCGTCTCCACCCTGCTGACCTGCTTTTTTCTTGAGCCAGCTGATGTCCATTTTGAGCCCGGTAAGCTGTTGCCCGAGTTCATCGTGTATTTCCCTGGCAATTTTAGCCCGTTCATCTTCCCGCACCCGCTGCAGGTAGGTACTCAGGTCGCGTAGCTGTTCGTTGCGCTCATTCAGGCTGTCGTGATTCTGTTTCAGAATTTCCAGCGCCTGCTTGATCTCGGTTACATCGGCGATGGTTCCGATATACCCGGTGATCGTACCATCCTGCCCCTTGAGCGGAATGGCCCGGCCATTCACCCAGCGCAGCTGCCCGGCCTTGTTGATGATCCGGTATTCGGAAAAAGAAGTTTCTCCTTTCAGCGACCGTTCAACCCATTTGTTGATCTGGTCTTCACGGTCTTCGGGATGGATCATGTTCATCCATTCGTTGTTCATCGCTTCCTCGAAACTAAGACCGGAGTATTCCATCCAGGCTTCGTTCACATAGATCGTATTGCCTTTCTCATCGGTTTCAAAGATCCCCACCGGCGCTGTTTTGGCCAGTGTGCGAAAGCGGAGTTCGCTGTCGGCAATGCTATCTTCCGCCTGTTTTTTAATGCTGATGTCGAGAATCGTGCTGAGCCAGAAAGGCCTGTCTTTGATGAGTATCTTCTCGGTTGACAGAAGCAGCGTCTTTCGTTCGCCCGCCGGAGTAACAAAAGGCACCTCCAGGTTTGAGAGCCGCCCGGCCTTGGCCATCTCCTGCCACATCGCCTGGATGCGGGCAGGGTTCAGCAGGTTGAGTTCAATACCCGTTTTACCCAACGCCTCATGGCGTTCGAGGCCTATCAGGTCGAGCAGGTGATCATTGATGTCGGTAACCCGGTGATCTTCGTCGGTACATATCATACCTACCAGGTTGTTATGAAATAGTTTCAGGAATTTCTCATCAGCTTCCATCGACAAGTATTTACTGGTAACAATGCGGGCAGGATCAGGGCTTCTCTACACAGTGCGTATAGAAAATGAATAAGAAAAGATACGGCTAAACAGGCATTCAGGATTCAGGCGGCGCCAACTTTTGTTTTTTGAAAACCGGCTAACGCAACCTGTTGAACAACATCTAATCCCGATGGCGGGATTAAAATAATTTACCTACCTTTCTGAATACCAATGGCCTGCTTATGAAAGAACGCTTTTACTCCCTCGATGTATTCCGCGGCAGCACGGTGGCCCTGATGATCCTGGTCAATAACCCGGGTTCCTGGAGCCATATCTTTCCGCCACTGGAACACGCTTCCTGGCATGGCGTAACGCCTACCGACCTGGTTTTTCCTTTCTTTCTTTTTGCCGTGGGCAACGCGATGGCCTTCGTGATGCCAAGGATCGAAGCGGCCGGTGAAGGACATTTCTGGGCCAAAGTGATCAAACGTTCCCTGCTGATCTTTCTGATCGGGCTCTTCCTGAACTGGTTTCCCTTTATCAAATATGATGATGCGGGGAAGATCGTGGCCAAGCCCTTTGAAACACTCCGCATCTTCGGCGTATTGCAGCGCATCGCGGTGAGTTATTTCTTTGCTTCGGTGCTTGTGCACTTCTTCAAGGTACGGGGTTCCTTTGTGGCCGGGGCCTTCCTCCTGCTCTTCTACTGGTTCTTGTGTGTTGCGATGAATCCGGCCGATCCTTTCAGCCTGCAGGGCTGGTTCGGCACCGGCATCGACAAGGCCCTGATCGGGGAAAAACACATGTATCATGGCGAGGGCGTGGCTTTCGACCCCGAAGGACTGATGAACAGTTTCGCCGCCGTTGTGCAGGTGATCCTCGGCTACCTCGTGGGCAACTATATCCTGCAGAAAGGAAAGACGCACGAAATGCTGAACGGACTTTTTGTGGCCGGCTGTGTATTGATCTTCGCCGGCTTTTGCTGGGATATGGTATTCCCGATCAATAAAAAGATCTGGACCAGCAGCTATACGATATATACCACCGGACTGGCCCTGCTGATTCTTTCCCTGTTCATCTACCTCATCGAGTTCAGGAACAATAAGGGCTGGTGGAGCCGCTTTTTCGATGTATTCGGCAAGAATGCCCTTTTCATCTTTGCCATGAGCGCCCTGATCCCGAAAACACTCTGGCTCATCCGTATTTCCAATGGTGTGACCGATACAGGCAAGCCCAAATACCTGAACCCGTTGAACTGGTTTTACGAACATATTTGCAAGCCCATCATTCCCTCCGATCCCCGGATCGGTTCGCTGGTATACGCCCTTTGTTTCATCGGCATGATGTGGTTCCTGGCCTGGTTGCTCGACCGGAAAAAGATTTATATTAAAGTGTGATGCCTGTAAATATGTAACGGCTGCTCAAATAGAGCAGCCGTTTCCCCAGTGATCAACCCGTAAAAACTTATTTGATCTCGATGGTCTTGAACAGGCGCTGGGCTCCTTCCTTCTTCGGCAGGTTAAGATGAAGGATACCATCGCGGTACTGCGCAGATATCTTGTTTGAATCCAGCTTTTCATCAAGGTTGAAACTACGGCTGAAGGTCTGCATCCTGTACTCCTTACGAAGCCATCGTTCTGTTTTGTTTTCATGGTTGTTCTCTTCCTTGTGCTCATGCGAAATGGTAAGCAGATCGCCTTCAAGACTGATCTTAAAATCTTCTTTTTTCAGTCCGGGCGCTACCAGCTGCAATTCATAGCTCTTGTCGGTTTCGGTAATGTTTACCGGTACCTGGTTCTGCCGGTTGATACCATTAAAGCCCCAGAAATCATCCTCAAAAAAACGGTTGAGGTTGTGTTGAAAAACACGATCGATCAGGCCGCTGAAGGATGCTGCGGGCAGGCTGGTTTGGCCATTGCCGGTTTTGATAATACCCGTTGTCATAACTTCCTCCTTTTTTAAGGTTAAAAAATGATTTTTCCCGCCAAAAAAACAAAGCCTGTTCCAGGGGCCCGAAAATGAAAGGCTGACAGAATACCGGTGAAAAAAATTCAGCGGTTGTGAAAAATTTTCAGTCTACTTTATCTGCCTGGTACCGGCTCCGTGCAGGACCGGATAAATTAATCCGTTCTTAATCGACCCCCTGTTTGTCGGTTGGTGGAAAATGAGCAATTTTATCCGAACACAAAAAACGATACCATATGCAACCAAGGGAACTGGTAAAGAAGTGGGTTGAGACCTTCAATACCGGCGATGCCGATGCGTTGGCCGGGTTCTATGCCGAGGACGCCGTCAACCACCAGGTGGTGAATGAACCCCTGCATGGAAAGAAAGCCATCCATAACATGTTCCGGGAAGAATTTGCCAGGGCCGAAATGGTTTGCATCATCGAGCATATTTTCCAGGATGGCGAATGGGCCATACTTGAATGGAAGGATCCGAAAGGATTACGGGGTTGCGGATTCTTTCATATTCTGAATGATAAGATCGTATTTCAACGCGGCTATTGGGATATGCTGAGTTTTTTGCGGCAGCAGGGATTACCGTTACCAACCGAATGAGTGTTTTTTTACCGGTTGTCAATCATGAACGGGGATAGAGCGTCATTCGATCTTACCCGTTCCGTCGGCTGTTTCCATTACGTATCCTTCCAGCGCTATTGAAAACCGGTTGTGGTAAGCCAGCCGGCACTGTTCCATAAAGTCATCCACCGCTTCCGTCTTTACCAGGTTGATGGTGCATCCGCCAAAACCGCCGCCCATCTGCCGGGCGCCGATTACTGCCGTATTATTTTTCGCCTGCTCCACCAGGAAATCCGTTTCCGCACACCCCACTTTATACAATCCGCTCAGTCCCTCGTGTGTTTCAAACATCAGTTGTCCGAGCCCGGCCAGGCTGTTTTGCTGCAGGCAGGCTGCCGCTTGCCGTGTACGCCGCATCTCTTCAATCACATACCGGCAGCAGGCATATACTTCCGGGCGCATCCGTTCCCGGAACGGTTCAATGCGCTCAACGCTGGTTATATCGCGGAATGAATGAACGGGCAATTGTTCTTTGAGCAACGCAAGTCCTTCTTCGCAGTTGTGCCGCCGGATATTGTATTCGCCGCTGGCCAGCGAATGGTGCACCTTACTATTAAGCAGCACGATGCTGTATCCATCCAGTTTCAATGGAAAATATTCATGACTGATCCGTTGGCAATCCAGCAGCAATACCTGCCCCTTCTTTCCATGCAAACTGGCATACATATCCATGATGCCGCATTTAACGCCCGGGTAATTATGCTCGGCACGCTGGCAAAGCAGCGCCAGTTCGGTGCGGCCCATTCCAAAACCAAACAGTTCATTGAGGGCATAGGCCAGTCCGCCCTCTACGGCCGCCGAGGAACTCATGCCCGAGCCGCGGGGTATATCGCCGCCGAACACACAATCAAAACCGGTTATGTTTTTTTGTAAAAGCCGTAATTCGTGCAATACACCGAGCACATAATTCTTCCAGCCTTCCTGGCGCTGTAGCTGCTGTAACGGGATGGAAAAAGATTCATCAAGATCCGCCGCGTGAAAGCGGATGGTATCGCTGTCGTTTCGGGCGATGGCGAACCAAACGCCTTTATTGATGGCGGCGGGCATTACGTAGCCGTCATTATAATCCACGTGTTCGCCGATCAGGTTGATACGGCCCGGCGAAAACCATACGCCGGGTTCGGAACCAAAAAGCGCCCGGTATTTTTCGCGGACACGGTCTGCTTGTGTATTCATGCAACTAATATAAGCCAGTTTGACTAATCCCTTTTCCAGGCAACCGCCGCCGGGGCATCAGCGATTGGATGGATACAGAAACGAATGCCATGAGCCAGGAGATAAAATCCGCCGGTATTTCAGCAGCCGCCAATCTTACGATCGTGCCCGTCGAAGAGGATTCCCCATTTGTTCCGCTGCACCTGGCCGGCCAGAATCCGGCTGCGGTCATCGACCTGCGGCATTTCATCCTGCAACAACAGGCACACCCGCTCGGGAGCAGGTATAACCGCATGCTGAAACGGGCGATCGATATCACGGTATCCGCTTTTGTGATCACCTTCCTGCTTTCCTGGATTACAGCACTGATCGCCATTCTTATCAAACTGGATTCTAGAGGCCCGGTCTTCTTCCTGCAAAAAAGGAACAAACGACGCGGTGAACTTTTTTCCTGCATCAAATTCCGGTCGATGGTATGCAATGCCGACGCGGATATCCTGCCCGCCGGCAAGAATGATCAGCGCATCACCCGCTTTGGAAAATTCCTGCGGCGTTATCACCTGGATGAACTTCCGCAATTTTTCAATGTGTTACTGGGCGATATGTCGGTGATCGGCCCCCGGCCGCACATGGTCAGCGAAAACATCAAGTTCGATGGCCTGATCCGTAACTATGCTGGCCGTCACCGGGTTAAACCCGGACTTACCGGCCTGGCCCAGGTGATGGGCTTTGTGGGCGAAACGGATGAATTGCATAAGATGCGGTCCCGGGTTGAGATGGATCTTTTCTATATCCGTCATTGGTCGCTCCGGCTCGACCTGTCGATCCTGTTCCGAACCATTTGTAAAAGCATCCGGCTCTGAGTACCTTGCCGAAAAGTTCTTTCCCTTGACCCATACCATCCAGAACATAGGCCGGGTACTGAACCCGAAAGAAAAGAAGCAGTTCTATACATTGCTGCTGGGCGATGTGCTGGTGAATGTGCTCGACATCCTTTTCCTGGCCGGGCTGCTCTGGGTGATACAATATTATATACAACCCGCACAAACCTACAGGCCTGCCTTTTTGCCTCCCTGGCTGGCCAACCGCGATTCGGTGCTGCTGATTGCGCTCTTTGTGCTGCTGTTCGGTGTAAAAAATTTTCTCGGCTACTGGATATCAAAACGCCAGGCCCGCTTTGTGAACGGGGTGGCCATACGCATTTCGTATAACAACCTGCTGGAATACCAGCGCTCTTCATTCGACTCATTCGTAAACACCGATTCGTCGGTACACATCCGTAATATCTGTTTCCGGCCCTTCGATTTTTGCCAATACATGCTGTCGGGGCTGCAACAGATTATCACGCAACTGTCGCTCATGGCCATGACCGTACTGGCAATCCTGCTCTTCAATGCCAAATTATTTCTCCTGCTCCTGCTGGTGCTGTTGCCCCCGGTAAGCGTGGTATTCTGGTTTGTCAAGAAAAAACTCACCGCTTACAAAAAAGATATCCAGCAAAGCAACGAACATTCGTTCCGCTATGTGCTGGATGCGCTGAAAGGATACGTAGAAGGCAATATCTATCACCGCAACGATTTTTTCCTGCAACGCTTCATCCGGGCCCGGCGAACCTTCAGCACCCACCTGTTCAACTCCCTGGCCTTGCAGAACCTGCCCGCCCGCATCATTGAAGTATTCGCCGTTCTGGGTTTGTTCGTGCTGGTACTGATCGCCAAATACAGCGGCAATAACAGCAGCATGCTCATCACGATCGGCGCTTTCATGGCGGCTGCCTATAAGATCATCCCCGGCATGGTAAAGGTCATCAACCTGTTCGGACAGATGCGTGCCTACGAATTCGCTGCCGCCGAACCATCGATAACAAGCAGTAGTACGAACAAAACAGTTCCGGCCGGGGCGCCTGGTCCGATTGGCTCAATAGGTATGCGTCGTGTGTGTTTTAAATACGGCGACCGCCACCTGCTGCATGATTTTTCTACCGAGATACAGCCGGGCGATTTCCTCGGCATCAGCGGTGAATCGGGCCGTGGTAAAACCACCCTGTTCAACCTCTTGCTCGGTTTTCTGCCGGTGGAAAAAGGAGCTATCCTCTTCAACGGCATCGCCACGGCGCCCGAAGACATACAGAAGTACTGGCCCCAGATCGCCTACGTACGGCAGCAGGGATTTTTCATTCACGATACGGTGCTCCGCAATATCACCCTCGAAGAAACAGCCCCGGACCAACAGCGGCTTACCGAAGCCCTGCAGGCAACCGGGCTCGATGAGGTACTAAAATTATTTCCCGAAGGTTTGGATAAAATGATCACGGAGAATGGTAAGAACATCAGCGGCGGACAACAGCAACGCATCGCCATCGCCCGGGCGATCTATAAGAATGCCCCGCTCATCTTACTCGATGAACCCTTCAACGAACTCGATGAGGAAGCCGCACAAAAAATGCTGGCCTGGTTCAAACAGGCTGCACAAAATGGTAAAACAGTACTAATGATCACACACGACAAAAAGAGCCTCGGCTACTGCAATAAAATCATCTCGCTCGATGCCTGATACCCTGCTCATACTCACTCCCGGATTTGCCGCGTCGGAAGCCGATACCAACTGCCTGCCCATGCAGCAGGGCCTGGTGAGGGTATTGAAAGAAAATTATCCCGACCTGAATATTGTTGTGCTCGCATTTCAATACCCGTACTTCAAAAGAACCTACAACTGGCACAACGCAACGGTGATCAGTTTTAACGGTAAGAACAAGGGCGGGGTTTCCCGGATCATCCGTGCCCGGGAGATTGCCGCGGTACTTAAAAAAATTCACCGTACGAACAAGATCATCGGCCTGTTAAGTTTCTGGCTCGGCGAATGCGCCGCGGTAGGAAAACAGTTTGCCACCGATAACGGCCTGCGGCATTACTGCTGGTTATTAGGACAGGATGCGAGGGAGGGAAATAAGTATGTACGATATATAAAGCCGGAAGCGGCTGAATTGATCGCTTTGTCGGATTCATTGCAGGCTGAATTTGAACAGCACTACGGAATAAGGCCCGTCCATGTGATTCCTTCCGGCATTGATGTAAAACGATTGCCGGCAGCAACTGAAAGCAAAACCATCCACATCCTCGGCGCCGGTTCATTGATCCCGTTAAAACAATTTGATCTTTTCGTGAAAGTGGTTGCATCGATCAAGGAGCGGCTGCCGGGTGTGAAAGCGGTGCTGGCAGGCGATGGACCCGAAAAGGAAAAACTCATCGCGTTGATAAAACAACATGATCTCACGGATAATCTTACATTGACTGGTGAAATACCCCATCGCGATTTACTTACACTGATGGCACGCTCAAAACTGCTGCTTCACCCTTCTTCCTACGAAGGGTTTTCGGGTGTATGCCAGGAAGCGCTGGCCATGGGCATGCAGGTGATCAGTTTTTGCCGGGCGATGAAGGAGGACATTGAGCAGTGGCATATTGTAAGGGATCAAAAAGAGATGCAGGAAAGAACATTGGAAGTGTTTGTCAACAATAAGGAACATAACTCCGTAATTCTATATTCAACTGACGTGATTGCTGAAATATTTATCGATTTATTTACTGACTGATGGCTACGATGTTTAAATACAAAAAAGGGATATCATTCGAACTTATGAACGACATCCCTTACTTGGCAATATCTACTTTGTTAAAATCATTTGTTTGCTGTCAACATTATTTCCATCAACAATTAATGAATATATATAACTTCCCGATCTTAAGGTTCCGGCTGTAATTATTATACTTCCCAAACCCCTGACCCCAATTGAAGTAGCCTTTAAAGTAGTGCCCTTCATATCCGTTACTATTATCTGTGCGCTTCTTGCGCTCTCGGGTATACTAAAACGAATAACCGTATTATTAGTAAATGGATTAGGGGCATTTTGTTCTAAATTAGCCATATCCTTTGCGTCACTAGATTGTGGGGCCGATAGCTTAGTGACTTGTCGACTTGAAATTTCTGTTGTAGCTATTTTTTTGTACAAGTCATCCAATTGTATACGCAACCGCTCCACCTCCGCCTTCATTTTATTGTTGTCCATACTTAATTCCTGCACCGCTTTAACTAGCGGTACAACAAACTGTCCATATGAAAGGCCGTAATTATCATTTTCATCAACTGGTTTGTGGACTGCATCAAATTGATATCCAATAGCATCTGCTGCTTTTTCTACCTCTTGTGCAATAAAGCCACTGCGACGTATACTGGTAGATGCAGTAAAATCTTTATCGAGATACTTTTGTCTAATGCTATCACTCATGTTCTTAGTTAAAAACTCCTGAAACCTTCGAGTATCAAAGTTATAGACGACGGGGCGAAGGAGTTTAATGAACTCCAATCCTTTCACATCGCTTTCACTAAGATTACTCTTAAATCGGCCATCAGAAGTGAACGTCCAATCCACCTGGCCTTCAATAACAGTAACATTTACATCTCCTATTCTCACCTTATTACTTGCATTTACGGTGGCAGTTGCGCCTATAACCGTTGTATTTGACAACGCTGAAGTAGAAACATTCGCTGCGTATCCAAGTGCGGTATTATTTGATCCCGTCGTAATACTACTAAGCGAATAAGCTCCATCTCCAGTGTTATAACTTCCTGTTGTATTATTACTAAGTGCCCCTACTCCATATCCCGCATTATAGCTTCCAGTTGTATTGAATCCTAATGCAGTTCCACCAGCTGCAGTATTATAGCTACTAAGGTTATCTTGCAGAGCTGCAAACCCTACTGCAGTGTTAAATGTTCCTGTAACATTATCATTCAAAGTTTCACCACCAATGGCTACATTAAATGTTCCGCTGGTATTTTGCCCTAATGCATTATATCCAACTCCCGTATTCTTAAACCCTGATGTGTTATTATACAATACGTCTGCGCCCAATGCGGTATTATTGTATCCGATAGTATTACTTTTTAATGTGTGATTTCCAACTGCCACATTATATTCCCCAGTTGAGTTAAAAAACAAAGCCTCTGTGCCAAAACCTAAATTTTGGTGTCCCGTTGTATTTGTGTATAAAGATTTATACCCCATTGCAATATTGTCATTGCCACTAGTGTTACCATATAGCGAGCTAACACCCAATGCAATATTCCGATATCCAGTGGTATTCGAGTATAAAGCCTCGTATCCATTAGCAGTATTACTTGATCCGGAAGTATTTGAATAAAGAGACTTGTATCCTGTGGCTACATTTTCAATGCCAGCTGCATTGGAATAGAGCGACTGAAAACCCAGGGCAGTTAAACCTGAAACTGTTGTATTAGAAAGAAGAGCCTGGTTACCTATTGCTGTATTATTATTGCCTGTTGTATTACTCCAAAGAGTAAAGGTCCCATATGCACTATTACTTGATCCGGAAGTAGCTCCTAAAGCGCTATATCCAGTGGCGGTATTAAAGTTTCCTATTGAGTTATTATAAAGTGCATATCCTCCGATAGCAACATTATAGTAGCCAGTAGTATTTAAAAAAAGGGATTTATACCCGTTTGCTACATTTGTTACACCTGTAGTATTTGAGTTCAAAGCAAAGGCGCCTACCGCAGTATTCCGAACAGCAGTGGAATTGCTAACAAGTGCCTGATAACCAAACGCTGTATTCTCCACACCAGTACTCAATGTTAAAAGGGTTTGATACCCAAAACCTGTATTAGCCTTGGTTCCATCATAGTCAATCACTCCTGATTGAGAACTACTTACCTTAATTACCAACGGGCGTGCATTCGTTGTTCCCAAAAAGTCCCCGGATGATATAGCGTTACCCGCCACAGTCCATGAAGCTTGTGCAAAGATTCCTTCAGTAGTTATAGAAAGAAACAGCATGATTAATAGTTTCATTTTCATAGTCAATATTTTAATGAATTAAAAAGGAGTTGTCCTGATACTTAAAAGTATATCGTCCATAAAATCTAACAAAGTCACTTTTTCATCATTTCCTAAGTAGAAATACTACCTATTTTATTCTTTCTTCTTATATCTTTATCAAAGAAATTTACCTTATGAATGAAATTGGGTTGCGTATAAAAAAACTGAGAACCTTTAGGGGACTTACTCAGGAAGAAGTTGCATCTAAATTATTTTTATCCCTCAAAGCTTATCAAAATATTGAACATGGTGTTACAAAACTTGACTTCGAGAGAATTAAAAAACTAACCGATATTTTTTTAGTCACAATTACAGATTTGATTGATAATTCAGAAATAAAACTGCATTTTGATAAACCCGAAAAAACTCAAGAAGACTCTCTTAAACCTTACTCCACAACATGCTATCCAATGAACCTGGATGAATGTCACTTTTTACTAAAAGAAAAAGACAACGAAATAGCTTTTCTAAAGAGGCTGTTAAATAAATTCTCCGTCAAATAATTGCATTTGTTTGAACTATTGAAAAAGAGCTTTCACCATTTTCTTTAACGGAACAATACTAAAAGGCTTGCTTATCCAGGACCTAAAAAAAATACGAATGGCTAGTTTTGTATTTTTATGCTTCAGACAACTCTCTCCGTAGTTAATGTATAGCCTAAATGATGCATCATCAGCCAGTTTATCGGGCAGCATTTTCCTATTTCGATACAACCTTATTAACCGTACACCTTCTTCGTATCCCTTTTCCCAATTCTTGCCGCTGAAACTGTCACCATGAATCCTCCTGTAAAAAAGAGATTCATATAAAATCACAGCCTTAAATTTGATCGCTAAATCAAGCAGGAATTCAACATCCGAATTGGGGCTATCCTCTATGGATTGTTGAATTTCTTGCAGACAATGTCTATTTATTATTAATGTCGGAGGAAGAATGGATGCTTCTGACCTGAAAAAGGAAAAGAAAATATTTCCATATTTCAGCCCCTCTCTTTCTTTATAAAAAAACTCAATCGGCTCATTTAATCTTCTAAAATTATATCCCCCGGTTATCGAAAACCCCGCTTCGGGGTATTGTTGCATGGCCGCCACCTGTTTGTTCAGTTTATCCGGCGCCCACAGGTCGTCCGAATCGATGAAGGCAATAAAGTCTCCTTCGCAAAGTTGTATGCCGATATGCTTCAGCCGGATGCCCAGGCCGATCTTGCCGGCTTTATGAAAACGGATCCGCGGATCGCCGAGTTCAGCGATCAATATTTCGGTTTCATCTGTTGAACCATCATCCACGATCACCAGTTCCCAGTTGGTATAGCTCTGACTCCGCACGCTTTCCACCGATTCAAGGATATACCCGGCCCGGTTATAGGTCGTCATCACCACACTTACTTTGGGATATGTATTGGCTGTATTCAATTTCTGCTATTCGGCTATGATGGCTTCTATTTTAGCGGCAATCGCCCCGGAAGAAAGTTCTTTTCGGAATTGCCGGAGCGTTTTTTCTTTTTCCTGTTCGCGGTTTATTGTTTTTGTATGCAGCAGCAGTGCAAGCAACGCTTCGGGATTGCCGGGCGGATACAAAAAGCCACAGGATCCTTCGCCTGTCATGGCCCGGAAGGAGGGAATATCGCTAAGTATTGGAATGCAGCCGCATGACATGGCCTCGCAAACCGCCACGCCGCTTCCTTCATAATGCGAGGCGGAAATGATAAAATCGGCGCTGTTGTACCAGTCTTCCATTGCCTGGTGGGGTACCGGACCCACAAGTACGACCGCTTTTTGCAAAGCCGGTTCGGATTGTACCAGTTTGTTGATATCCGCCAGCAATGCTTCTGTTTGATAGATCATATACAATCTCGCATCCGGTTGTTCGATTGCATACCTGCCGAATGCACGCAGTACCGTCAGGGGATCTTTATTGGCATCCAATCTTCCCACAAACAAAAAAACAGGCGAGCCGGAAGCTTGTGTTCTTATTTGTGCAGGCTCTTTATCCATGACCCTGAAGGAAGACGAGGCGCCGATAACAGCAGCGATCTTTTTTGAGTCGGTGAATATCCCTTCCTGTATCCAGTCGGCCCCCATGGCTTTGCCGGTAAAAAGATACCGGTGTACCGAACGGCTGGCCATGCGCTGCAGCCATTTCCTCACTCCGGTGCCGGGTCGCTCGGCCCGGTTGATGACGAGTATCTTTACATTCCTGCCCAGCATCCATTTCAATTGCATGATCCGGAACGGAGAAATAAATCCGTTTACCAGCACTACCCCGGGCTTTAATTTTCCGATATAACGATGCAGGGTTGAAGGGAACGCGGATCGGCTGGTGCCCGGCGGCAAAAAATGATACTGCACTCCATCCTGTACAAGAAACCCGGTATGATTGATCTGTTCAATGCTATGCACTTCGTGTTCGTTCGCAAGCGCTTCGAGTATGCAGGTATAGAAACGGATCCTGCCGAGCCACTGCCCGGGATCGTTGAAAGAAGAAGAATAGGCGTATCCGGTACTTACGATCGTCATCCTTGCTGAAATAATTTTCTTAGTTTTAAACATGAAGCTGGTAAAAAAAATACTCGACCGTTTCAATGGTCTTCGTTATCCGCAGGAATACCTCTGTTTTGCCAGGGGTTCCTTCTACCAGCCCCTGCATGTGTATTTACTGGCCGGTGATTTTGTCGCGGAAGACATCACCCGCCAGCATCTCTTTGTTGGCTATTCCCCGCTTGTCTTTACCCTGGCCGGCGAAGATCGCCCCGCCGGCATCCGGCTCGCTTTCAGTCACCGGATCCTGTCTCCAAACGAGGTTTTTGAGCCGGAGGATGCCCTTGCCTGGCTGGAAATGAAACGGATACGGCAGCAGAAAGAAAACGGTGTTTGCATTCATTACTATGAAGGCACCCGGGGCTCGCATGAATTCCTCACGCCCTTCCAGCAACGGGTCATCCGCCTCCAGAACGAATGGTACAACAAAAAACCGGGCAATGTTTTCCTGCACGACAACCTGTACAAACAGGTGCAGATCGCTTACGCCGTTCCCCGGATCATCTCCCTGGTAACCGTATGCGCCGATAACCTGGTCAACCTTTTTCCCACCGACCTGCACGGGCCGATAGGAGATAGCCATTACATCATCTCGCTCCGGACCGGCGGCAATGCGTTATCGCAGGTGGAAAAGACCGGCCGGGTTTTACTGAGCCAGGTAGAAGCCGAAGCCTATAAAACCGTATACAGGCTGGGCAAGAACCACATGCAGGAGATGAAGAGCCCGGAACAGTTCCCGCTAACGGCGCACCGGTCGGCATCCCTGCAATGGCCCCTGCCCGAGCATACCCTGCTCTACCGGGAAATGGAACTCCGCGATTCCTTTGATACAGGCATACACCGGATCATGCTTTTCGGGGTAACCAATATGCACCGTGCCGCCGCCGAATCGGGTAGCCTGGCGCATATCCACAACAGCTACGCCACCTGGCGCTACAACAGTGGCCTTACAGGCAACTATTTGCTTCGCTGAATCGATTTGACAGGGAGGCTTTTCCGCCCCGTCAATTCCGCATGAACAGGGTCCTTTTATTCAATCCACGCAGCGCACGGTACAAGCCGAGAATTCCCAATTCCATTCTCAGCATTGCCGCTTCCATTGAAGGGTTGTACGACTACGTGATCGTGGATGGGAATATGGAAACGGATCCCTGGGAGAAGATCGCCGCGTACCTGGCCGACGGAAGTTTCGGCTATTTCGGCTGCACCTGCATGCCGGGTCCGCAATTAAAACAAGCCATCCCCATCTCTAAAAAGATACGCGATCTGTTTCCGCGGGTGCGTACCATCTGGGGCGGTTATTTTCCCTCCAACCAATCCTCCGCCGTGCTCAACTCGGGCTACATCGATTTCGTCGTGAACGGCCCCGGTGAACGAACATTTCCGGCATTGCTGGATGCGCTGGAGAATAATAAACCCTACGAGCTCATCCACAATCTCATTTACAAGCAGGGAGACAGAATCATCAAAACACCCAAAGATGAACTCTACGATCCCGATGAACTTCCACCACTCCCGTATGCTAAACTGAATAGCTTCTACCCGATACCGCGTTACCTGGGTAAAACCTACCTCGGAACCAAAACCATCGCCTACCACTCCAGCATGGGCTGTCCGTTCAAATGTTCATTCTGCGCCGTGGTACCGATATACAATGCCCGCTGGAGGGGGAAGTCGGCACAACTCATTTACAACGACATCAAATACCTGAAGGAAAACTTTGGCGGCAACGCCATCGAGTTTCACGACAACAATTTCTTTGTTTCCGAGAAGCGCACGGTTGAATTCGCCCGGCTCATCAAGGAAGAAAATATGACCTGGTGGGGCGAAGGCCGCATCGATACCATCGATAAATATTCGGATGAATCCCTGGCGCTGATGCGTGAAAGCGGATGCAAGATGATCTTCTTCGGCGCCGAGACCGGCAACGACGAGATCCTGAAGAAAATGGACAAGGGGGGCACACAAACCGCCGCCAGCATCAAGGCCTTCGCGGAACGGATCCGGAAATTCGATATCATCCCCGAATATTCCTTCGTACTGGGAACGCCTGCCGACACGGCCGAACAGGTGATGAAGCAGATCGACCAGGACATCGCCTTCATCAAAGAGATCAAGCAGATCAACCCCGATACCGAGATCATCATTTATGTATACAGCCCGGTACCCACCGAAGGCAGTGAGATGTACCAGCAGGTACTGAACAGCGGTTTTCATTTTCCGCAGAAACTGGAAGACTGGATCAGTCCGCATTGGGAAAGTTTCGACCTGCGCAAGAACCCGCTGACACCCTGGCTTACGCCGGAGATGATCAACAAGATCAAGGATTTCGAAACCGTATTGAATGGCTATTATCCAACCGCGTCGGATATCCGCCTGACAAACCTGAAGAAAAAAGTATTGCGCAATATCGCTTCGTTACGGTATAAGGCCGGACTTTATAAAATGCCCTACGAATTAAAAGCCCTGCAGGTGCTTTGGAAATACCGGCAGCCGGAGATCGAAGGATTTTAAAAAAACAACAGGCAATTCTCCCCCCTCCTCAAGAAGAGGGGCCGGGGGCGAGGTCAAATGAAAACAGCCATCAGACATATCGTGGCACATACCTACAAGCCATTGCTGGAAAGATACCTGTCCAGGACCCGGAGGTACCGCTATGGCGCTATTGTTCTTGATATTTCCCCGGAAGTATTTCATCCAGGCTTCTTTTACAGCACGGAACTGCTTTTGAAATACCTCGGCCGGCTTCCGCTGCAGGAAAAAAAAGTACTCGAGCTTGGTTGTGGCAGCGGGTTGATCTCCATCGCAGCGGCCCAAAAAGGAGCGCATGTGACCGCCTCCGACATCAACCCCGTGGCCATCGATTTTTTACATACAAACAGCGCTGTCAACGGCGTGCACCTGAACATCCTGCAATCGGATCTTTTTGCGGCGATACCGGAACAACGCTTCGACATCATCGCCATCAACCCGCCCTATTACAAAAAACAGGCTGTTACGGCAAAAGACCATGCCTGGTTCTGCGGCGAGCACGGCGAATATTTTTCGGTGCTGTTTGATAAACTGGCCAGGTACATGCATGAGGAATCGGAGGTACTGATGGTATTGTTCGACGGCTGTGATATGAATATGATCCGGGACTTCGCGAAGCAGAATAATTTCTCACTGAACTGCGTACAGCGAAAGCGGAATTTACTGGAGACGAATTTTATTTATAAAATCGAAACAACGTATGCCTGAGATTGCACTGAGCAGAACCCAGGGTGTTTTTGACCAGCTGTATGGCAAACTCCGTTTGAAAGAGGGCCGCCTTTTCAGCGATGAAGACATCCCCTACCTGCCCCAGGTACACAGCAATCACCCTTATCACAAAGAATGGGTGATCCGTAAACACTCCTGCAAGGCGCTTATCAATTACATTACGTACAAAGAAAATTTCGCCAACATACTGGAAGTGGGTTGCGGCAATGGCTGGCTTTGTTCCCGCATCGCCCATGCGGTCGACGCGGAGGTGACCGGTATTGATGTCAACAGCCTCGAGCTGGAACAGGCTAAACGTGTTTTTAATAAAGTAGCGGGACTCCAGTTCATACACGGCAGTGTGGATGCCGAAACCCTGCAGGATAAAAAATTCGATCTCATCCTTTTTGCCGCTTCCATCCAGTATTTCCCATCCCTGCCCGATATCATCCGCCGGTCGCTCGAACACCTGACGCTGATGGGCGAGATCCACATCATGGATTCACCGTTTTACCCAGCCGGTGAACTCGAAGCCGCACGCCAGCGCACAAAAGAATACTACACGCGGATGGGCCTGCCTGAAATGAGCCGCTATTACCATCATCACCAGCTGTCGGAGCTGATCGACTTTCAATACAAGATCCTGCATCACCCGCATTCCTGGAAGAACAAACTGGCCATTAAAAAAAATCCGTTTTACTGGATCACGATCCGGAACCGGTACAGTTAACATGCTGCTGCAGTCGCCATATCAAACCTTTAAACGCTACCGGAGCCTGCAAACGCACCGCATCAGCAGTTTGCCCATCGCTATCCTGATGCCGCACAGCGCCTGCAACTGCCGTTGTGTGATGTGTGATATCTGGAAGGGCAACCAGGACCTGAAGCAACTCACCGAAGCCGATGTAGAAGGGTTGATGCACACGCTGAAAAAACTCGGAACCCGGCAGGTACTCATGTCGGGAGGCGAAGCGTTGCTGAATAAAAACTTCTTCCGCTTTTGCGCCATCATCAAGGAGGCGGGTATCCGGATCAGTTTATTGTCGACCGGGCTCACCCTGGCGAAGCATGCCGGGGAACTGGTGAAATGGGTCGACGACATCATTGTTTCGCTCGATGGCAACGAGGTATTGCACGACCGCATCCGGAATATTCCGGGCGCTTTTGCAAAGATGGCGGAAGGCATCCGGGCCCTGCAAGAGCTAAAACCCGCGTTCAAAATAACGGCCCGTTCGGTCATCCACCGGCTCAATTACAACGCCTGGCCCGAGATCATCGAAGCCGCACAGCAGCTGGGTGTATCGCGGATCAGTTTTTTGCCGGCCGATGTGAGCAGCCATGCGTTCAACCGGCAACAGGCATGGGATAATCCACGGCAGCACGAGATTCTTCCCGCCGAAGAGGAACTGGAAGACCTGAAAGCGGCGACCACCTATCTCTTTACCAATTTCAAAAAAGAATTTGATACCCGTTTCATCGCCGAGAGCCGGGAAAAGATCCAGGATATATATTACTACTATGCTGCCTTTTACGGCCGCAACGATTTCCCTTTCAAGAAATGCAATGCGCCCTGGGTATCCACGGTGATTGAAGCCGACGGAACCGTAAGGCCCTGTTTCTTTCATGATGCCATCGGTACGATTCATACCGCCGGCCTCGAAGAGATTATCAACAGCGATAAAGCCATCGCCTTTCGCAAACAACTCGACATGACCAACAATGAAACCTGCCGAAAATGTGTTTGTTACCTGAACCTCTCACCCGGAACCACGTTATGAACATGAAGCCGATACTTTTTTCGCATTCCTATTTCCTGCGCTTCGATCCCAAGCAATGGTCGATCGGGCAACCTTATGCGCCGCTGGGAACCATCTATGCCGCTGCGCTGATGCGGGAACAGGGATATGCCGTGGACCTGTTCGATGCCATGTTTGCCCGGCAACCGGAGGAACTGATCTCTTATCTCGACAAACAATCACCGCAGTTTTTTGTGATCTACGACGATGGCTTCAACTACCTCACCAAAATGTGCCTTACCAATATGCGGGAAGCCGCCTTCCGGATGATCAAACTGGCAAAGGAACGTGGGTGCACCGTGATCGTTTCCAGTTCCGATTCAACGGATCGTTTTGAATTATACCTCGACGAAGGCGCCGATTTCATCCTGCTGGGCGAAGCCGAACAAAGCCTGCTGGAACTGGTGAATGCCCTCTCCCGGGAAGAAGATCAATTCTTTCACATCGATGGCCTTGCATTTAAACAAAACGGAGCCGTCGTGAAAACAAAAAGAAGGGAGGTGATGAAAGACCTGGATTCGCTTCCTTTTCCCGCCTGGGACCTGGTGAACATACCTGCCTACCGGGATATGTGGTTGAAACATGCCGGCTATTTCTCCCTGAACATGGGTACCACCCGGGGATGCCCGTTCAAATGTAACTGGTGCGCCAAACCCATCTATGGCAACCGGTACAACTCCCGCAGCCCGGAGCATGTGGTGCAGGAACTGCTCATGCTGAAAGCAAAATACCGGTTCGACCATATCTGGTTCTGCGACGATATCTTCGGCCTGAAGCCAGGCTGGCTGCCCCGCTTCGCCGATCTTATTGAACAGCACAACCTGCGTTTCCGTTTCAAAATGCAGGGCCGGGTAGACCTGTTGCTGCAGGAAGACAATATCAAAGCGCTGGCAAGAGCCGGTTGTGAAAACGTTTGGATGGGCGCCGAAAGCGGATCGCAAAAAATTCTCGATGCCATGGACAAGGGCACAACAGTGGAACAGATTCATGAAGCCACCCGCCTGCTGAAAAAGAACGGCATCCATCCTTCCTTCTTCATTCAGTTCGGTTACCCGGGCGAAACCAGGGAAGACATTGAAAAAACAATCCGCATGATCAATGAATTGCTGCCCTACGAGATCGGCATCTCCGTATCGTACCCGCTGCCCGGAACCGTATTCTTCGAGAACGTAAAAAACCAGTTACAGCAGAAGACCAACTGGACCGATTCGGACGAACTGGCGCTGATGTTCCGCAATACCTATCAACCTTCCTTCTATAAGCAACTGCATCGCTATGTACATAGAAGCTACCGCAAGCAACTGGCCATCGAAGAACTGAAAAAGATCCTGCTCCACCCACTCCGGGCAAACCTGTCGGCCTGGAAGAAAGCCTGTTCGGCCCTGTATTATGCGCCCGCTTCCCGTTGGGAGCGTTACAAACTGCATCAACTTGAAAAGACCGGGGCATGAGTACAACCACACATAATGAAGAACTGGCTTCCCGCGCCTTCAGCCGTCAATCGCCTGTATTCGACAACCTGTACAGCGGCAACATCATCATTCAATACAAGCGGCAACGGGTACGTGATCACGTTGCCCGGTTCCTGGAGCCCGGTTCCGACATACTGGAACTGAACAGTGGCACGGGTGAGGATGCAGCCTGGTTTGCCGCCCAGGGGCACCGGGTGCATGCTACCGATATTTCTATCGGGATGCAGGAGATCCTGGAACAGAAGATCGCAGCGGCTAGCCTGCAGGAGCAGGTAAGCACCGAATTGATCTCCTTTACCAGCCTGGGGCAACTGCAGCGCAAAAAGGAATACGATCTTATCTTCTCGAATTTTGCGGGACTCAACTGCACCGATCAACTCGGCAACGTACTTCAGTCCTTTTACCCGTTACTGAAACCCGGCGGAGTGGTAACGCTTGTGCTGCTTCCGAAATGCTGTTTATGGGAGTTGTTACTCGTTTTTCGCGGACGGTTCAAAACCGCGTTTCGCCGTTGGTTTGTGCCGAAGGGCGCTTCGGCACAGGTAGAAGGAGTTGCTTTCCGGTGCTGGTATTACAATCCATCATTCGTGGCCCGGCAACTGAAAGGGCATTATGAAATATTGGGCATCGAAGGATTATGCACCCTGGTACCACCTTCCTACATGGAGAACTTTCCCCGGAAATACCCCAACCTGTTTGCCTGGCTGAAAAAGAAAGAAGCAAGGTATAAAAGCAAATGGCCCTGGAAAAGCGTGGGCGATTACTACATCATCAGTTTCCGGAAGAAATAAATTACCGGACGAGCGCCGGTTCCTGCTCGGACCGTTGCAGGAGTTGTTCTACCCTGATTTCGTATTGCTGCAGAATGCGGTATTGAAAATGGCGTGGATCGGGTTTGGCAAAATGTTTACCGGCCAGCATGCCCATGCAAACACCCTTCGCATTCAGGTTCGCCGAATCCTGCTTCCGCAACCAGCGGCGTTGGGTAAGGCGCATCAACCAGTTATCGACCCGGTCGCCAACGCGGCCGGAGAACAAGAACTCCGTCCAACGGCGAAGCAGTCCATACTTGATCCGCGTATCTTCCGCTGGTTCCACCCGGAAGCCCGGAAAGAATTTCCGGGTCCAGCGGTTCTGCTGTTTGAACCGGTTGATCTGTTCTTCGCCCTTCATCGGAATGAGGGTGATGATCTCCACGGCTGTGAAAATATTCTTCTCCTCGATTTCCATGGCGGCTTCATCGATGTAATAATTCATACAGAACCAGCGGTGCCTGCCAACCAGGCGTGCCATTTTGTAAAAAACATGCATCAGGGTACGGGCGATCCAGAGGCGGTTGGTTTCGGTAATGATGAAAAAATCAATATCCGTATGTTCATCGGCATAGTTCTTCGACAGCGAGCCCGAAAGGGCCAATCCTTTCACAAAGGGAAAACGAAAAAGAATACGGGCCGCTTTGGCCGCATGCGCCATTTCTTCCCGGGCCCGCATGTTTCCTTTCCGCCGGCGTTCGGCCAGCTGGGCGTTATCCTGCAGGGAATAAAAATCGTCGAGCCGGTATACCAATCCCTGCAAAACCAACTGCTCCAGTTGCTGCCCGATGACGCTGGCTGGTTCTTCCGTTTGCGAAAAGAAGCAGATCTCCCCGCTGGTAAGCGGGTAGCGGAAGAGATCGAAATAACTCAGTGTACGTAATATGTTATCCTGAATTGGTTGCACGAATAGAATCTATGCTTGTGATGTTGCCGGGCGCCATTCCAGTTTATCGATGGGTTTCTGCCGCAGCATCCGGAGTTTATTGTATTTCTGGTAACATTGGTTGGCCGTATTCAGGGCGATGACCCATCCCGCATGCCCATCGAGAAAACCTCCCCGCAAAAAATAACCGTTCACAAATGCCCAGGCCGGACTGAGCAGCAGTTTGGGCCAGAACACTTTCCGGCCTGCCTCAAACAGGGAACGGGCCGCCGTGCTGCTCACCTGGTCGTTGCGGAGCAGGTATTCTTCGTAACTATCGTAGGTGTAATGCATCAGGTCGCCCTGCAGGCGATGCACGGGTATATCCATTTCAAAAACGATCTTATCGTGCGGATCAAGTCCGCCGCAATGCCCGATTCGCTTGTCGAACAGGCGGATCTTACGATCCGGGTACCAGAGTCCGCGACGGATCTCTTTACCCCGGTATATACCACAGCGATTCATGGCATAGGCCCCAAAGCGAAAATCCTTTTTTGCCTCCAGGATGGATTCAATAAGCCGGGGGCTCAGCGCCTCATCCGCGTCGAGGCTAAGGATATGATCATGGGCTGCCATCCGGAAGGCTTTGTTTTTTTGTTTCACATAGCCTTCAAAAGATTCCTGCTGAACAATGGCGCCCTTTTGCCGTGCGATCTGAACTGTAGCATCAGCAGAAAAAGAATCCAGTACAATGATCTCATCCGCCACAGGAGCAACGGAGTCGATACAGCGTCCAATATTTTTTTCTTCATTGTAGGTGATAATAACAACGGATAATTTTTCCACGGCGCTACGTTTAATGTTCTTCTTTTTAAACGTAATCGTTTCCGGGGTGGTTGCCTGGATAACATTTGTCCGCATTTTCCGCCATCAGGAAAAAAGCAAGAAAAAAAGCATAGAAGAAAACGCCCTTATTCACATCCAGGATATTTTCGGCCACCGCCACGATGGCTATAAGCGCCATGAAGGAAAAGAAAAGATAATTCCGCCCCCGGATTGCGGCAGCAAATCCATAATACAATACATACAAAAAAAGCAACAGGCCGATAACTCCTTCCCGGAAGAGAAAACTCAGGTACTGGCTGTGTACATTGAATTCCTCGAGGTAAGAGATGTACAACCTGTTCCGGAAATACGCTTCTTTCATCATTGTCTTCTCCGATCCGTTTCCATACCCGGTAAACGGCGACTGGCGCACCAGGTCCCAGGCCAGCTCCCAGCGTTTCGCCCGGGGCTCCAGGATTTCATTGTTGATGGCCGATTGTGTGAGATCATTTTTGAGCTCACTGATATAACGCAGTTTATAGGAACCTACCCGATTGATGATAAATAAGGACCCACCCGCCACGAGAAAGAAAACGATCAATAGGGGCAGCCGTTTTTTCCCGGCCGACCAAAAGAAGAAAAGGCTTGCGGGCAGGATGACCAATACAGCGGCAAACACGGCCCGGGATGTGAGTTGCAGGATACCGGCAAACAGCACAAGCATGCAGCACCCGTACAGCAGTTTCGCACCGCGATCCGCTTCCTGCAACAACGCTGTCAGCAATATGAACAAGGAAAAGGCCGCATACATCGCCAGGTAGGTGGCGTGCAGGCCGATCGGCAGGGAGAAATTGTGATTGATGAATGCCGTACTGAGTATGGATGAAAGAGGAAGTTTGAAATAGAGGATCGTTCGGAAAGCGTCTATATATAAATATAATATCACCACCGGTATGAACAGGGCGAATATCCGGAGCAAGCGCATTCCGTGTTTCCGGAGGTCGAGCGGATTAAGCATCAGCAGCACCGGCATGAACAGAATGGCCGATTGCCTGCCGGAGATGGACAATCCTTCCGGCTTGTCGATGCTGTAGAGTACCGACAGCAACCCAATGAAGAAAACAGATACCTGCACCAGCACCTGTCTGCTCCACAACAGCCTCAGCCTTTCTTTCCGCAGGTGTATGAGCGTATGTACAGCAAAACTGATGATCACCAGCTGGCTGTAGAAAAAATGAAAGGGCAACAGCACGCCAAAAGCGGCCAGGTGATAAAAACTAACCTGGTCGGCAACATTGTCTTCTCGTATGGCAAGCGCTTTCATGAATGATAATCGGCATAACATGCCCGGATGAAGGTTTCGTACTGCTCCACAATGAGGGGCCAGTTGTAGCTGTTTTTGATCTTCAGGAAATTATTCCGGGTCATGGTCTCTTCCCGCACTTCGGGGTGCTTGGTTTCGATAAGCTGCCTGACTTCTTTGGCCGAATTGAAATAATAACCGTTCCCATCCAGTACCGCCCGGTTGAAATGATTATCGTGGGCCGCGATCATCACCTGGCTGGCCATGGCTTCGATTAGCGAGGGGTTGGTACCTCCAACGGTATGGCCGTGAAAATACAGGGGGCAATTGTACTTGAGCGTATGGGTAAGCTCCGGATCATAGATAGGCCCGGCAAATACAATGCGTTTGTCGTTCCCGAACTTCTTCACCATCCGTTTGCCGAATTTATTGTTGGTATTGCCCACCACCACGAATTTTCTGGAGGAGGCCGACTGGTGAAAACCCTCAAGGATCATTTCGATATTGTTCTCCGGTTCCATGCGGGCCATCAGCATATAATAATCCTTCTTGCAGAGGTCGTACCGGGCCAGGAATTCCTCTTGCTGGGTGGTAAGTATCTCGGCTCCATAGGCGATGTACTCACTGTGTACCTGGAATTTGTTTTTCAGGTACGAATGCATGGCAATGGCGTCGGCAATGAAATAATCGCTGTACTTAACCGCCAGCCTTTCCGCGTATTTGAGAAAAAGGCGAACCGGTTTCGAATACTTGCGGCGTTTCCACTCCAGTCCGTCCATGTTGGAGATGATGACGGTGTTCTTCGGGTACAGCATACCCCAGACCGAACTGCTGGTATAACCCAGGAAGAGCAATACATCGAAATGCCGTTTGCGGGCATCCAGGATGCAGTTGAAATCGTAGATGAACTGCCCCGCCGTACCCATGACGTGTTCCGCGTCGTAGCAATGTACAATATCCACCCCGTGAAACTTCTTCTCCTGGTACGAGTGCCGGTGCGAATTGTATACGACCACTGAATGTCCTTTCTCGTACAGGCCCACCGATAATTTTTCGGCAAGCTGTTCAAACCCGCCGTATTCATTGGGTATTCCCCGGGTTCCGATGATTCCGATCTTCATGTCTGCGTTTTAGGTTTTCGACGATTATTGGTTTTTGGCTGTCCGGCTGCCGAACAGTGCATTCTTGATCTTTACCGAAGGGCCGTACACGGAAGCGATCAGTTTCTTGATCGGTGGCGCATCATTCACCACCCAATCGGTGGTACGCGGCTTTTCGATATGGCGCTGGTGTACGGTATAGGCATAGGTGGCGATGGATGTACGGAATTTGTTATCCGGGAAATTGGTCATTCCGTATCCGTGCAGGGTATAGGGGCGTGTTTGCTGGATGATCATCCGGTTAAACGGAACGTCCAGCTCTTTCTCTTCCCCGCTGCGCAGGTCTACCAGCTTCAGGTGACCGCGGTATTCGGGTTGCCAGTCTTTATTGAGATACAGCAGCAGGTTCATGTTCCGGTACCAGTTGGTATGCAGGGGGTGATAATTGAAATCGAGGTGCATGTCGAGAAAACTGTTCTTTTTTCCCTGGTGCAGTCCGCCCCCATGGTTGGCCGGATCCACGAACACTTCCTCATTGGCGATATAACTCAGAAAGGCATTCATCCGCCCGGAGCAGAGATCCTGGTACAGTTCAAGAAACAGCGGCCCCAGTTCCTTGTAATTTGATTTTTCAAATTTGTTGTGCGCAAATACATAATCGCGGCTCTTGTTCTTCAGGTCGGGAATACCGGCGTACATCGACTTGAGCTTTTCGGCATCACAGAAATTATCAATGGCGAGATACGGAAAGGGTTTCGCCAGCAGGTAGCTGAGCCGCAGTTCATCCTTATTGTCTTCCAGGAATTGCAGATTGATCATTGGAGACTGTCTTGCTTTAAAAGTTCGTAGAATCTGTTGGCTGTTTTATCCCAATCGTAATTGCCCCGGATATGGTGGGCTATCCGTTCCGATATTTCAGGATTTTGTGCATTTGTTGTTAGTTCCGCCAACCGGTCCCGGAAAACAGGGTAGTCGGCCGGTGAAACATGGTTCGCTCCGAAGAAACCGAAGTCGGCCAGGGCCGTGGCACTGGAACACAATACCGGCGTGCGGCACGCCGCGGCTTCCAATGCCGGCATACCAAAACCCTCGGCCTTCGAAGGGTATACAAAAACGGCTGCTGCCCGGTAAAAGGAAGCGAGGTCCTCATCCGGCACTTTATCCAGCCAATGCACCGACTGGCGGATTTCGGGAGGCGCCTGCTGAAGCAGTTCATCGAAAGCCGGCACGGCCAAACTCCGGTGACCGATAAATACCAGCGCATACCCCTGCTGCTGTAACTGCAGATCGGTATAGGCACGGAGCAGCAGATCCTGGTTCTTTCTGGGTTCCAACCGGCTTACACAGAGAATAAAATTCTGTACGCCGTATTTCCGGAAGATACCATCCGCGGCAACCGATTTATCACAGGGCGCAAAATAGCCGGGCTGCACACCATGTGGTATTACATGAATGCTGTTCCCGGGGATTCCCAAATGCCGGTGGATCGATCCCTTCGAATATTCCGATACCGTGGTAAGCAGGTTGGCCTGTTGGGCCGCCTTCTTATATAATACATGTTTCAGTTTACGATACAGGAAAGGGAATTCGGCCGGTTGCTCATCAAACAACACATCATGGGTGGTTACAATAAAACGGCAGTTCTTCCGCAGCGGACTTATATACTGGAAATGGGCGTAATCGATCCCGTATTTTTTAACCAGGGCGGGTATATCAAACAAAAGCCGGGGAATGCTGCGGCGATTGCGGTATTGAAGAAAGACCGTATTGCCTGCATGGGGAAATTCACTCCGGAGTTTATCAGTATCATACGCCGCCAGGAATAATTGCAGGTCATCCTTGTTTGTAAGCCGGCTGTACAATTCCTTCAGGTAGGTACGGGTTCCCTGGTATTCGCCGTCGAATACGTGAGCGTCTACCAGCAATTTTATGGTTCCGGTCCTGTTCACAATCCGTATAGTTCTTGAATGGCAGATAAGGTTCCGTTCGTTACATCCACCAGTTTCAGATCCGCGATCTGTTTGAGTCGCTCCCCATGCGGCAGAAAACTGAGCGCCCCGTTCGGATGTCGCGAATCGCGGTTGGCCGACTCGTGAAAACCGGTTTGGGCCGTATAGGTTTTAAAAGGCGCCGACAGGTCTTTACGTACAAAATAAGCATTGACCCCGGCGGAGGTGGTGCCCACAAAATCGTATCCCTTGCGCCCGGCGAGGTAACAGAGGGCGGCCAGCGAGCAACCGTAATACAATTGCGAGTAATGGGCTTTTGTTTTTTCAAACCGCGGATCGTAGGGAACCGATACGGGTAAGGTATCCCCGAAGGCCGAATTGTATTCGCAGACCACGATGCGTGGATTAATGACCTCGATGGCATTCCATACCCAGTAATCGTTTCCGTCGATATCGATACTGAGCAGCCCGATATCGGCGCAAGCGGTATAGCGGCCGATCAGTTCGTTGATATTCTCCGCCGTGATGAATGCCTGGCAGGCCGTGATATCGTATTTCCAGTGGATGAAATCAGTTTTGATGAAGCGGATATTGCGCCGGTTCCCATCGAGCACCAATCCACGCCAATCGTTGTTCATCAGCAGGAACCGGGTATTGGATTCGGTATAATCCTCTACCCCGAATTCGATGAATAGTTTATGCGGAACCGCAATCTTGCTGAGCAGGTATTGGATCACGCCATCCTCACCCCGCTGCGAAAAAACCTGGAAGGCCACTTCATCCAGACTTTCAACACGCTCCTTCCTTCCATTGCTTTCCGCCAGTTGTTTACCCAGGAGCATGTTTGTTTTGATGCCCTCGTAGTGAAACTTCTGGTACCACTTCCTGTAATAATATCGCAGTATCGCTTTTAGCATACGCCTTGTTTAGTGTATCATCCTTCGATGGTTTTAAATGTGCTGTAGAACCGGTCCACCGCCGGCTTGGGCAGAAAGGACAAAAGCCACAACCCATAACCCGTAACACGGAACGGTTTTACATGGATCGCTTTCGATATGCTGCGCCGGGCTTTTTGCGGCTGGTAATTATTCCACAGGTATTTTTTGGCAACCAGTATATTGTAGCTGTACTGTTTGAACCGCATAAAGTTTTGCCGGTGCAGGATCGATAAGAGTTCGGCCTCCTGCCCGTTGCTGATGGTATCGCCGAAAAGCATTTGCTTTTTCAGTTCAGCGAAGCGTCGCCCGCGCAGGCGTTCATCCACCGTTACCGATTCGGGGTTGAGCCGTACCAGGATCTGCGGGGCCGGCGAATTATATACTTTTCCTTTGCCGATGAAGCGGATCCAGAGCTGGTAATCTTCAAACGTATGGGCCTTCGCTTCGTACCCGCCCAGTTCAAGCGCCACCTGTTTGCGGTACATGACCGATGAATGAATGAAGGGACAGCCCGTCTGTATCCGTTCACAGATCTCTTCGTGCGTATGACCTGTATTGCTGTAACTGTACAGGAACTCGCCGTTTTGATCCACATAGTCGGCATCGGAACCGATAAGAACATATTCGGGGTTCTTCTGTAAAAAATCATACTGCTGCCGCAGGCGGAACGGGTAGCAGATATCATCGGCGTCGAAGCGGGCGATGAGCGGAGCATGCGCATTGAGCAGGCCCAGGTTCAGGGCCGCCGCCACACCCTGGTGCGATTGGTTGATCATGCGGATGCGTGGGTCGTCGAAGCCTTGTACGATCGCTTCAGTTTCATCGGTTGAGCCGTCGTTGATGATCAGCAGTTCAAAATCCGTGAAGCTTTGCGCCAGCACGGAACGGATCGCCGCTTCGATGTATTTAGCCGCGTTATAGGCCGGCATCAGCACGGTTATTTCTGCGTTGCTCCTCATGCCGGATCATTTAACGTGAGCGGATTATGTTCTTTCAGATCCAGGAAGAGAAGCAATTCGAAGAGAACAGTCACCGAGAGTTGCTCGAACCAGTAATCAACAAAAAAGAAACCCGTCATCAGCAGCAACAGCGGGATACCGTAGGTGAGCTGTTTATAATTCTTCCCGAAAAAACCAAGGTAAAAGACCAGGAAGCATCCCAATCCCGCCAACCCATACTCACTCAACAGCTGCCCGAATGTGGAGTTGGGCGTATTGATGATCGAATGCCCCCGCGACGAGCGGGTGAAATAGGCCAGGTACAATGCCAGGTGATTTTCTTTGAAATCGGTACCGATGAAACTGAACCGCTGCGGGTATCCGCCGGCGATCTTCAGCGCCGTTGCCCGGAATGCCAGTTTGGAAGAGAACATACCCATACCGGCGCCTGTGATCAGTTGAGCGGGATGTTGTTTAAAATGATCAGCGATCTGCATCAGGGCGATCAGCTTACCGGGTTTGGAGGAAGAGAAACTGGAATCCGTCTTTTGCTTCAGGCTGTCGGTTGTAATAAACTCCAGCAGGTTTGCCTGGAAACGGGTGGTATCCTCCCGGTGCTGAAAGGGCGCTGTATGAATATTGGGTTGAGGTATCACCGGTTTTTCCTTCAGGGTATCGGCTACGGCAATCGCTTTTGTCGCTACGGGAGCAGCCGGTTGTCTGGAGACCATGGCCAGGTACATGCTGTCGATGGCCTGCTGCGCCCATTTTTGTTTTTGTTCTTCTTCGGTAAGCGTACTATCCGCCCGTTGTGTTAATGGAATTTCTTTGCCTGCGGGTTTTGATTCCTGTTTTTTATTCATGAACTTCTCCACCGCGTTGGAAATATAGCTGCTGTTCTGTGGCGATACCTTGACAAGGAACACAACGATGGAAAGAAGGCAGACAACAATCATACTTTTCTGGTTTCTTGTACTGCGGAAGATAAAGAGGTACAGCAAGGTGCACGTAAGGATCAGGTTGCTGATATTGCTGCCGGTTAACAGGAGGATCGCCATGCTGAAGAGCGTCCACCCGTATTTGCCCCGAACCAGGAAATACAGAACCGCGAAGGCGTTGATCACCGCGTTGGTGGTGGAGGTATCGAAACTAATGCCCTTGATGTAATCGCCGGTACCGATGAAATATTTCTGGTAATCGCCCTGGTACTGGTAGGGATTGATGGCGCCGGTTTCCCAAACGATACCGGCATACACGGCCAATGATACCAACGCATTCAGTACAAAAAAAACAAGCAGCGTTCGATGTATGACCGCTGGTTCGTTTTGCTCCACCGATCGTTTCACCTGGTGCGCCGCCCCGATGCACAGTATCCAGAAAAAAATACCCGTAGCCACCAATACGCCATAATTAAGATTACCAGCCTGGCCGGTTGCCACCCAGTTGAACAGGGCAAGAGCGATACTAAACGGGTAAAAAAGCGGGAGCCGGGAATGGCGGAGGCGGAAACCGAATTTAAAACCAGGACGCAGCAGGAAGATCAACAGGATCGCGGCCAGTTTAATCACCAGTTTCACATTCAGGAAAAGTATCAGAAAGACAAGCAAGGGCCAATCAACAGAATATGCTCTGTTTCTGAATTCGGTAACGATTTTTTCTATACGCACCCTGAGAGTTGTCTAAACGTTAAGGATCAACTTAATTGGCAGTACTTAGTAATCGGAGAATTCCAGGTTTAGGTTGCCTGTCAAGAGCGGCTTTGCTCTACGATCAATCTCCAATCATCGCGTCGTAGCTGCTTTGTTAGTACCAGGCAGGTGAAATAAACAAAAAGGGAAGCAAGGAGGATCAGCCACGTATCAGTAAATAACCAATTTGCCAGGGCGCATCCCGTTATCGCATAAATCAACGGCAATATGAATCCGAGTATATTTTCCCCGAACCACGGGATGTCTGAATACTTGAAAAACAATACAGCTTGCAAAAGAATAGTGAAAAGATAGGCAGCAGCCGCTCCCTCTCCATTAAAGAATTGGATTAAAACAGCAGTGGCAACAAAGTTAACCATTAGGCTGACGAGTGCTATGTAAAATATTTTTTTTACCTCCCCTAAGGCCAAATAGGTTGTCCACAAAAAATTATTGAAGTAATAAACAGGCAGGCACGCCGAGAGCAGTAAAACAATAGATTTATTAACTGCTCCGTATTTGTTGTCGGTAACAATATCTATAACAGGTACCCACAGGATATTAAGCACTAATGCTATCAGGCAAGCTACAATTATTTCAATCTTCAACAAACGCAACAGGTATATTTTTTTTGCGTCTGCTATATTAATGCCTTCATGAAATATTCTAGAAAACCGTATGAGCAGTACAGGAGCTATAACAAGCAATGGCAACAAAGTGACTTCAAAAACCTTATACGCAAAACTGTAATTAGCCAGTATGATATTGGAAGACAGCAGACCAAGCAATATCCAATCCAGCCTTACAATAATCGTGGAAAACAGCGAAGACCCAAGCAGGGGTAGCGACTCTTTAATAAGCTGTATATAGCCAGTTTTATTCCATCGGTATTTCACCGGGAACCTTAAGTGATACTTCGCTATGAATAAACAAAGTAAAAGTTCAGTCACATCTCCGGCAATAAAAATAATGACGGCATTGTTAAGACTTAACAAATCCAGGGAAGCAAATACTACCAGTAAAATACTGCGTAAAATATTTGAACTAACAGACATATAGAGAAGGCTTCGAAACCTCTCCATTCCTGTAGCCAATTGTTTGAAGGGCGTGGAAAAAAAGACCATCAGTTTCCCGAGGCCTAATACTAGTAATACATGGTGGGTTTGAAAAAAATCCTTAAACAAAACATTACAGCAGAATAATAGGGCATACCCAACCATGCCAGAGAAAAAAACATGTATGACATAAGCCGGAAACATGATGTCTGCCTTATTTCCGGTTGCAATTTTTTTAATGACTGCCTGATCAATTCCAAAAGAGAGGACATTAAACATTGTGAGTAGAATAGCAAGAGACCAGTTGATTTCTCCAAAATCGCTTTTCATCAGATTTACAGACAGTATGTAGAAAATGACAAGCCCACAAAGCTGGTTGATAATTACCTGCACCGAATTGAGTGAAATATCCCTGATAACCTTTCTTTTCATTTTAGCTCTACACAACTAATGAGGAGAAGTTTAGTTTTAAAGCACCCTGTCATTTTTCCTTTTAAATCTTTCAATTATCTCATTGTAAAAAATGATGTGCTGTATTGCTGAACTCGTAATGTCAAATCTTTCAGAAACCGTTCTTTTTCCGGCATTGGCTATGGATTCCCGGAATTCGCTGTTCTCCACCAATCTGCTAATTGCTTTTGCTATGGCGTTTACATCATCCGGGTTTACAAGCAATCCATTTTCACCGTCTGCAATCAGTTCGGGGCCGGAACTGTTTACGGTGTAAATAACAGCACATCCGGCAGCCATCGCCTCAAGCGGGGCCAGGGAAAAACACTCAGAATAAGAAGGGAAGACTGCAACAGCAGCTGTTGCCAATTCATCAAGCAGTTTTTCCCTTGAAACATGTCCATAAAAGGAGACAGAAGCGCTTGCTTCTTTTCCGAGTATTTTCTTCAACTCATTTACCGGCCCTTTCCCAAAAACGTGTAATGTTACGGAAGGGTTTTGACGTTTTACAAGATTCCAGGCTTCTAAGAGAGAATAAATACCCTTTTTTTGTATAAGTGTTCCTGTAAAAATCACTTTATCAGCAATTTTCACTGTCTCAGTGTCTCTCTGTGCATTGATGCTGTTATAAAGAATAGAAAAGTCTTCTGTAAGTCCAAACAGTTTTTTGGTCTCTCTGGCTGTATACCCGCTAACGGAGGAGATAGCATCCGCTCTTCTCAGAAGGGCGTTTTCAGCCCGGAATATTCTTTTATACAAAGGCATATTCATTTCTTTCCGAAAGTAGCTATGTGTGCCATTCAATTTTACGATCAGGGGAACTTCGAATTCCGGAATATGAATGGTCGTTAAACTGTTATGCAGGAAGGTGTTCCAGTCGGGTATTTCAATAACATCGATATGGTACTGTTCAACGATTTTTTTTATAAAGCCAAAAAGTCTTTTGCTTGAACTGATTGTATCCCAGTGTAAAAGAGATGAATATTTTAGGCATCTCCAGAAGAATAAGTCCGCGATTGAATAATTGTTTTTTATCAATCCCATGTCACTCCTATATCTTAACCGCCATACTTTTACTCCGTGATCTTCTTCATAATCTGCCTGGGCATATCCATGCGGATACAGGCCAACAGTAAATACGTTGTGTCCCTGTTTTACCAGTTCTCTACCCAGTACGTTCACCATTGTTCCTATTCCCCCTATTTTACCCGGAGGATATTCTTCACATATGTATAGGATATTCATTGGTTCGTAAAGAAAATACTTTTGCTATTATTCATTAGTATTCCAGGACTAAAGTTAAGTAAGAAACACTACCTGCATTGCTGTACAAGGTTTGGCAAAATAAGCGAATCTTTTAAGTCCATACCAGATTGTTCCTATTTCAAAGCGGCAGCGGCCCAAATGTTATTTAACAACCCTAAACCGCCTATAATAAAAAGGGACTGTTGTGTTTCGGCAACAGTCCCTTTTCTGTGATCGCTTTTCTATTTGGTTATAACCATTTGCTTTGTATCGATAGCTTTTCCATTAAGAAAGAGACTGTAAAAGTAAACCCCAGGCATCAGTTCTTTAGCAGCAATATCGACCATTCCATTGCTTTGTGCATTAAGTGTAATGGCTTTGATTACCTGTCCATTGGTATTGGTTAACAGCAAGCTGGCATTAGTCGTGCCTACGGGAAGATGGTACCGGATCCTGCTGCTTATATTGAATGGATTGGGTGAATTCTGTTCAAGATATGCTTCCTTGGAAGGAAATGTGGACTGTGCAGGGTCGTTGGCCCTGTTTTTCATGATAAGATCGACCTGTGATTGCAATTGGTCAACTTTTCTATTCAACTCTTCAATCGCTGCCGATTTCTTATCATTCTCCGCCGAAAGTTCCTGAACGGCCTTCACCAAGGGAACAACAAAGTCAGAATACCTCAGACCATATAAATCATTCTCATTCTTTGGAACATCTATACCACTAAATTTGTACCCGACGGCATTTGAAACAGACTCGACTTCCTGAGCAACAAATCCTGTATAAACAATTTGTTCTTTTTTACTTCTGGCATCTAATTCTTCCTTAGAATATTCCCTTTTATTACTTTCCTTACTTTTACCTTTCGTTTTATCGGCCTGAATAATATTATCAATGGCCCCCATATCAATCGTATATGTAACTGGATTTAACTTGGTAATAAAAATTAATCCTGGAACATTTTCCTGAATATTTTTCTTAACCCGCCCGTCTGAAAGGTTTGACCACGCGACATACCCTCCAATACTAGTCACACTACTATTGCCTATCCTTACTTGGTAACTGGCAGTAGCAGTAGCATTATACCCCAAAGCAGTGGCATTGGTGTAGTTTGTATTATTTACTTCAGCCTGATATCCAATGGCCGTATTGTAATAGCCAGTCGTATTTCCACTCATTGCCGTATACCCAATCGCGGTATTTCCGTAACCGGTAGTGTTCCCCTGAAGTGCACCACTCCCTACCGCTGAATTTTGACTACCGGTAGTATTATCGCCACAAGCTCCATATCCCACAGCAGAGTTAGAGCCCCCTGTTGTATTATGATTAAGGGCATAAATACCTACTCCTGTATTGATGGTTCCCGTTGTGTTAAATCGAAGGGAATAAGCGCCACTCGCCGTATTCCCCTCCCCTGTGGTATTGGCATAAAGCGCTTCGTACCCAGTAGCTGTGTTGGCTCCTCCAGAGGTGTTCGAATAAAGGCAGCTTACACCCATGGCTACATTATAAAACCCTGTGGTGTTTGTATAAAGCGAAGCTGCTCCAATACCTGTATTGCTATTCCCTGTAGTATTGTTTGCCAATGAATAGCCGCCATATGCTGAATTATTCCATGCAGTAGTATTAGATGTGAGAGCATCTACCCCAGAAGCCGTATTGCCGCCTCCGGTAGTGTTAGCGCTCAAGGTTCTGAAGCCAAAACCTGAGTTATATGCACCTGTTGAATTAGAACTCAAAGACAAGTAACCTAATGCAACACTTGCTTTGCTCCCATCATAGTCAATCAACCCTGAAAATGAGTTGTTTACTTTGAATACTAGTGGTTGTGTGTCTGTTGTACCCAAAAAATTTGTAGGTGGATTTGTTGACCCGTTTCCAGTCAAACTCCAGGATTGACTGTATGCCATCGGAAAATAAAATACCATTGCCAATGTCAGGATAGTTGCTTTTTTTTTCATACGGTTTGATGCTTTTATTAACTCAAAAAGCATTAAAAACTCTAGTTAAAAAAGTGTATTTCCCTAAATGGTGTAGTAAGGACAGAATAGGATTAGCAAGACAAGATAGAAAAAGAGAGATGCGTACCGGAAGTGAAAATAATTATTCTCATTTCGGAAAACAATACGATTTTATCCACAATTCAATAGGAAAGACTTCAGATACGATAGGAATTCGACTATACGTAAACAAAGATCAATACCCACAGAATATAAGCAAGTTGGGAAGGAAAAAAGGAATGTAGCTTTTCTTTGGACTGGCAACCCGGCAAAATAATATTCCGTTCAGTTCAGGGAATCATCTTTCATTCAAAACCATTTTTATGAGAACGACCCTTTTTTGTTTTTGCCTGCTGATGGCCTGGAGCGCCAGTGCGCAAACCGACAGCGCTTCCGACAACCTGCTGAAAGAACTGGAAGGCCCGGCCACCGCAGCGTCGAAAAAGAAACCGGTAGCGGTATTTCTCTCCCAACGTCTCATCAATGCCAACACTACCGAAATGCTCAAACCCGGTCATCTCGAATTCAAGGTAGTGCATAATTTCGGCGATATCGGCGGAACGTTCGGCGGCGTTAAAAACGCGTTCGGCCTCGACAATTCGACCGATATCAAGATCGCCTTCCTGCTGGGCATCACCAAAAATTTCAACCTGATCGTATCCCGTAACAAGGGTTTCGGCAATGTTACCCAGCTCTGGGAGATGGGTTTCAAATACCGCTTCATGCAGCAGATGGAAAATGATCCTTCCCGCCCCCTGTCAATCGCTTTGTTTGCCAACGGGGTTGCTTCTTCCGTGAAGGGCAGTACCGATTCCACCAAAGAACATTTTTTCCCGAGAACTTCCAGCCGCCAAAGCCAGGTGGTTCAACTGATGGTTGCAAGGAAATTTGGTAAGATACTCAGCTTCCAGCTTAACCCCACCTACGTGCACACCAACCATGTGATACCCGGCGACGTGAACAGCGTATTTGCGCTGGGCGCCGCCATCCGGGTGCCGATCTACAAGCAATTTGTATTCATAGCCGATTATTTCCACCCGTTCCGTTCGCAAGGCAATATCGATGCGCTGCGTGCTAAAGGCGTACGCCTGTACGATGTAGTCGGCGTCGGGCTCGAACTCGTTACACCCGGGCATATCTTCCACGTGAATTTCACCAACACACACACGATCCTGGAGAATCGCTTCCTCACACGTACCACCACTTCCTGGGGCAAGGGCGAATTCCGCTGGGGTTTTACCGTAGCCCGGGATTTTGTTCTGTTCAAGAACAGGAAAAAGAAATAAACTCTACTGAGAACTCACAATAAAGGCTTCCCTCCGGAAGCCTTTATGCTTTATACATCGAACAAAACCAAGACGGTTAATCTTTCTTCGCGAATGGCCGGATGGTAGCGGTAAACAGTAAACCGCCACTGTTCAGTTTCACCTTACCAACACCCACACCGCCCAGCGGGATCTTCACATAGGGTTCGGCCTGCAACGATACCCGCCGGCTCAATTGATACTGGTACCCGGCAGAAAGCGTAACAACGGAGAAATAATGATTGTTCTCGTTGCTTACGTTGTGCTTGTAATTGTAGGTATAGCCCGATGGGGTTTTATACTGGTAATTATAATTCTCCGTTTTCATGAGGTAAGAAGAAATACCTGCGGCGCCAAACCAGTTGTGTTTGCGCCGGGCCCCGAAGTTATAGCTAAGCCCGATGGGGATCTCGTAGATTTTGCAATCCGCCGCCACGTTGTAGAGGTTGGGATAGTTGCCGCCCGGCGTGTGATACTGATCCGGAGCCGCGTCGTATATTTTCTTCGACATATAGAAACCGGTACGTACCGTAAGTTTCTGCCGGGCAAACGTGTAGCTGAGTCCGGCCCCGTAGAGCAGGGTGGCCTTACCCAGTTTATCCAGCGAAACAAAACTCACATCGGGCCCTACGGTGAGAGTAATGCCGAAGTTGTTTCCGAATTTGCTCCGGGGTTTATCTTTCTTCTTTTCTGATTTATTTTCCGCCAACGGCGTCTCCGGTTTCTTTTCCGCTTTCTCTTCGGCTTTCGCTACTGCCTCTTCTTTCTTGTTTTCTTCAACAACAGCAGGCTCGGTTTTAACCGCTGTTTCCGTTGCAGGCGATTCAGTTGCCGGTTTGGTTTTTTCTTCCGTTGCCGTTACTTCGGTTTCTTCCGGCGATGCGGCGCTGATGGTTACATGCTTCTTACCCGCGTTCTTTTTTGTTTTGACGCGGGTATCGTTTGTTGCCAGCGATGTATTGCGTTGCGCTTTTTTATCATCATCCGTTGCAGCGGGAGCCGATATGCGCATGGCCGATCTTGATTTACCGACCCGGGTATTCCCTTTTACATTGATGGATGTTGTGTTTTTTTCATCCCCTGCCCCCGAAAGGCCTTGTGCTGGAACGGCAGCAGCATCTGCGTCACCCGGTCCTGCCGTCGCGTCTTTTGCATTCGCCGGTTGGGCTTTTCCTGACCGGCCATTTGCCTGGGCATCCTGATCACCTGATGCCGTTATTTTTCCCGCGCTTCCATTTTCCGCCACGGGGTTATTTGCCGGAGTACCGCTGGTTGTTCCCGCCGATGAAGCTTTGCCCGGTACCGGTTTGGTATCGGCAACTGTTGCCGGCTTATCATCGCCCTGGCTGAATTGATAGATGGAATACAGGGCGCCTCCACCCAGCAAGAGGAAGATCAGCAGGAAGAAGATGTACTTCCTGTTGTCTTTCTTTTGCGGAAGGTGCTTATCCAGCATTTGCTCCATCTTTTCCCAGGCCTTATCATTATAAGGCGGGTGATGGTTCTCCGCTGCATCCCGGATTATATGGTCCATTTCCTCATCCAACATTTTTTATCTCGGCTGTTTGATTCTGGTTGTGTAATATTTTCTGCAATTGCTTACGTGCTTTTGCCAGGTTCGATTTGGATGTACCCACGGAGATGCCAAGCTGCTCGGCAATTTCTTCGTGCGAAAAACCCTCAATGATGAACAGGCTCAGCACCGTACGGTAGGCCGGCGACAGCCGCTGAATAAAGCGGATGATCTCATCATAGGAAACCTTATCCAGTCCGCTTATTTCATGCGCCGATGGCTGGGTAACAGCCACATCCAGTTCTCCCACCACATGGTGTTTCTTGTTCTTCCGGAAATGATCGATGGCCGTATATACCATGATCTTCCGCAACCAACCCTTGAAGGAGTTGATCTCATTGGCATACGCAGGCTTATAACGGTGTATCTCTTTGAAAATTTTGAGAAAGCCATCATTCAGGATCTCGATGGCGTCGTCTTCGTTGTTGGCGTAACAGTCGCAGATGGCCATGGCATATCCGTAAAAAGAGTTGTAAATCTTTTTCTGACTCGCTCTTTCGTTCAGGGCGCAGCCCCTGATGTATATGCTCAGTTCTTCTGCCGAAAGCAAAGGATCGTATTTTCCTATCTGAATCGTAAATACAGGTTATTTGGTTGCCTATGTATGGGTTGCGGTTTTCCGGGGATATGGCCTGGTGGGTTAAGTAAGTCCGTTGTAAAAATAAGAATTGTACCCTCAATAGTTTACCCCCTGGTGGAAACTTCCCCGACCGGCCAGGGAGGTGAGGAAGTTGATCGGAGGTTTGAGGCAGCTTAAAGGTAATACTGCGGAACCAAATAATGGAAGATCGGCGGGAAACAGGCGACCCCAGGCGACAAGGGTGGACAGAACCCGGCACAAAACACCCGGTCAAAGTGAATCCAGCCTGACCTTTTTTGCTGAATCGGGGGCGTTGCACCGGGTTAGCTCTTCAGTTTCAATCATAAATCCACCTGCAAAGCAGGCAGCGATTCAGGTAGCAGCTACTGCAGCAGATAAAGAATAAACAAGGCGTTTTATTATCTTTAGCCTGCTTACCGGGAAACCCCGGTTGTAAGGAAACAGAACACGATGAAGGAATTGTATCAAACACCCAGGATGGCCCGTTTAGAGGGCTTTGCCGGAAACGGAAAAGGTTCCTGTGCTCACAGGTCAACAATAAGATAACCACCTTTTACTATGTGGCCACTCCTGAAAGAACATATTGAGAAACATGTCGCACTTACCGACGAAGAGTTTGAAAAGGTCTGCTCATTTTTGACGTTCCGCAGGTACAGAAGAAAGCAGTTCATACTGCAGGAAGGTGACATATCCCGCTACGAAAGTTTTATTTTAAAAGGATGTTGCCGTATTTATGACACCGATTCCGAAGGACATGAACATGTATTGCAGTTTGGGGTGGAAGGTTGGTGGGTGGGAGACCTGTACAGCTACCTGACCCAGACGCCATCTTCCTGTAACATTGATTGCATTGAAGATTGTGAAACCGTGCAGCTAACCCTGCTACAACAGGAAGCCTTATATAAAGCCGTTCCGCTGATGGAACGTTTCTTCCGTATTATCATACAAAACGCTTTTATCGCTTCGCAGCGCCGGGTATTGCATAACCTGAGTAAAAGCGGCGCTGAACGCTATAAAGATTTTATTGAAAAATACCCCCACATTGAACAAAGGGTGCCCGACCGCCAGGTCGCTTCCTATCTTGGCCTTACCCCGCAAAGCCTCAGCCGTATCCGCGCCAGAAAACGATAACCTGTGTTAACGTAATTACTTATCACAGGCGATTGGAAACAGGCGCCTCGTAATAGCATTTTTGTCCTGCAAATAATCACAAACAAAAATGTTATTAACATGAAACAGTTATTTCTCAGTACTTCTTCTTCTTACAGCGCCCTTATTGCCAGGGTGGCGGCTGCGATCATTCTTTTTCCGCATGGCGCACAAAAAGCGCTGGGCTGGTTTGGCGGCTACGGCTTTTCCGGCACCATGCACTTTTTTACAGAGGTGAAAAAACTTCCCTACCCCGTTGCACTGCTTGTTATCATTATCGAATTTGCCGGCCCGTTTTTTTTACTCGCCGGCGCAGCCACCCGTTTCTGGGCGCTTCTTTTAATTGCAGACATGGCAGGCATCATTTTATCCTCGCACACGCAATTCGGGTTTTTTATGAACTGGTTTGGCAATCAGCAGGGAGAAGGCTATGAATATCATCTGCTCTTTATCACCGTATCCCTTGTATTACTCATTAGCGGTGGCGGGAAAATCTCTGTCGACAGGTGGTTTACAAAAAACAAGTCGATCACCCCATAAGTTTTACAAACATGAACACACAAACTTTTTTGTTGCACCTGGTAAACCAGATGAATCAATCAACAACCCGGCGCCGGGCAAATAAACAGCTTTTAAAAAAATAATACAATGGAAACACTGAAAGAAAAAATCACCGGGCTCAATGAGCTTTTGCAAAACGGTAAGTTGCTGGATGCTTTTGAAAAATATTACCATGAGGATGTATCCATGCAGGAAAACGAACTGCCCCCCACCGTTGGCAAGGAAGCCAACCGTCAAAGAGAACAGTTATTCCTCGAGAATGTAATCGAATTCAGGGCCGCCGATGTACTGGATGTAACCACAGGCGACGGCACCACCATGGTTAAATGGCATTTTGATTATACACACCGGGAATGGGGCGTTCGCAACTACACCCAGGTTTCTGTTCAAAACTGGAAGGATGGAAAAATCATTAAAGAACAATTTTTTTACGGAAACTGATACTGCAGCTGTACAGGTTTCATGTGATGGTTCGTTTGCAATCCGCTTTGCGGCAGCACTTGTTCTAATCCCCGGGAAACAACATCGTGATTCAGCCTATCGCTATAAAAAGCGGTAAGCCCTGCGGTTTCCGGAAAGAGCCTGCTCTAACAGGAACAGGCGAAAGCAGAATCCTAAAAATCACTTCGTCATTCCGCTCCGTTTCCGGCCTGAAGCAGGTTCCGGAGCACAAAGAAACCGGAATTACTGAAGCTATTTTCAGCAATTCCGGTTGGGTAGCCCCGACAGAAATCCCTGTCTGCTTGACGCAGTCAGGCAGGGAACCTGATCTGAAATTCAGGAAATAAAAAAGGGAAGCACGTTTGTACTTCCCTTTGTAGCCCCGACAGGAATCGAACCTGTATCTAAAGTTTAGGAAACTTCTATTCTATCCATTGAACTACAGGGCCAAATGAATACCCGGCTAAACACATGTATGAAATGCCGGTTTTCAGGAGGGCAAAAATAATGGATTTTGCCCTACGGCCCTATTCTTTTACGAAGCGCATGCTCCGGGGTTTATCATCCGGAGCCTGCACCGTGATCATGTAGGTGCCGGCTGCCAGGTCGCCCACTTCGATCCTGAAACTGCTGAACCCGTTGATGGCGTTTACCCGTTGCCTGCGTATCGATCTTCCCCGCATATCCACGATCGACAGATCAAGCGCAACAGTTCTTGCACTGCTTATGTTCAGGTGGAAGAAGCCATTAACCACGGGATTGGGCTCGATGCTGATGAGCTCAACCCCTTTGTCGGCATTGATCAATACCACGAGACTGCTGTAGCTGATCTTTCCATCGGGTGAAACAACTTTCAGCCGGTAGTAATTGGTTCCCGCCAACGGCGCCGCATCGGTATAACTGAACGGCTGCAAACAACGGATGGTATCGGTACGTATACTATGTACCGGTGTAAACTGCCGGCCATCGCCGCTTCTTTCCAATACCATACTCACCCCTGCATTGGAATTGCAGTTCACCTGCCAGTTAAGTACATGTCCGCCCAGTTGCCTGCTTCCGGTGAAGGAACGTATGCTGATGGGCAAGGGGAAATGCAGGTTGGTATGTACATAGAATCCCGAGAAGCCGGTGATGGGGAATGTAAGCTCCCAGTAATTGTAGGTTGTATTGTAATTCACCGTTGGTGTGATGAGTACGCCGGATCCCGCGTTGCCGGAATAGAAACCAGCAGCCGGGTTACCGTTGTTATGCGGAGCGATCGGCACACCGTGGTATTGCGTTACCCGAAGGTTGGCTTTATTGGGATCGGCATTGCCACCGCCTGCCACTGTCGGCAAAGCGGGGAATCCAACCCGGTTATTGTTGAACTCAACAAATTCCTGGTCTTTGAAGTACAGGGTTATCGTTGCCGTCGCGTTGTTGGGATTGGTGACCGGTTCAATATCAACATGCCGCTGTACATAGGGTTCCGCATTGAAATACTGGATCGTTCCATCGATGATCACACAGGTGTTGATGTTGCCTGTTACCGGAATGGCGCCTGAAGGCGTTACTTTGGCGATCAGGTTACAGGATGGATCGAGATAAAGGGTTCCGCCCGGCGATACGATGCCGCTGTTGCACACCTGCACACCGCCGGTTGCCCCGGCCAGATTACCCGTGAAATTGAACGCGGTTACATCAGCCGTTGTATTGTACACGCAATTGCGTGCATCTTTCACCACCATATTATACGTGCCTGCAGCGAGACCGGTGAAAATATTTCCCGCCTGGTAACTGATGCCGCCATTATTACTGTACGACAGGGGAAGCGTTCCGCCGGCTGGGGTCACGGTGATCGTTCCATCACTCAACCCGCAGGTTGCCGGCGATGCGTTTGCCGTTGCTGTTGGCCCGGCCAGGTTATCTACGGTAACCGGAATCGTACGTACACAATTATTGGCGTCTTTCACATAGAGGATATAGGTTCCGGCGCCTACCCCGGTGAAGACCGTACTTACCTGGTAGGTGGTTCCGTTGATGGAGTATTGCAATCCACCAGTACCGCCTGTGGCGCTGGCGGTGATGCTGCCGTTGTTTTGTCCGCAGGCAGCATGCACAATCGCGGCGGCCAGGGTTTGCGGACCATTCACGTTGCTTACAAATACCTGGCGGGTACCTATGCAGCCATTCGCATCCAGCACCGTAATGGTATAATTTCCGGTGAGCAGCCCGGTAAAAATATTGGATGCCTGGAAATTGATTCCATCAATACTGTACTGCAAGGGTGCGGCGCCGCCGGTAGCCGTAACCGTAATCGTTCCGTTCGCATTACCGCAGGTAGCGGAAGAGATAGCCGCCGCTACTGTGGGTGCAGCGCTGTTATTGACTGTTATACCGGTGGTATTGATACAATCCCTGGCATCCTTAATGGTAACGGTATAGAAACCCGCTGCCAGTCCGGAAAAGGTATTGCTGCTCTGGAATGCGATGCCGTCGAGGCTATACAGGTAAGGCGGAGAGCCGAGGGTTCCGGTTGCCACGATCATGCCGTCGTTATTGCCGCAGGTGGGCGCTACGGCAAAAGCCGTAACACGAACCCTGGTGATATTGCTGATCACGGCGCTGGCCGTATTGTAACAATTATTGAGATCCTTGACATACACGGTATAGGTCCCCGGTGCAAGCCCGGTAAATACATTGCTTGCCTGGAACACGGTTCCGTTCAAACTGTATTCAAAGGGTGCAGTACCACCGCTTGCATTGACGGTGATGGCTCCGTTATTGGTATTGCAGGATGCGGCCGTAAGTACGGTACTTACAGTTGGAACAGGCGTGCCAAGTACGGTTACCGAGGCGCCACCCGAACAACCCGAACCATCCAATACTCCTACCGCGTAAATACCCGGCGCCAGGTTGTTGAATGTTCCGCTGGGGAAATAGGCGCCGCCGTTGATATTATAGGAGTAAGGAGGTACGCCTCCGGTACCCACAGCCGTAATGCTTCCGTTGCTGGCATTGCAGGTGGCGTTCACCTGGCTGGTGCTCACACCCGGTCCGCCCGAAGCGGGCACCACCACGTTTACATTGGTAAGGCAGGCACCCGGAATATCCGGTGGCCCCGCCGTGAAATCGGCATCATCGGCCATGATCACCGTGTATGATCCGGGAGCAAGGCCGGTAAATGTATAGGTATTAGCGCCCGGTGGAAAGAAAGTTACCCAGGTAGTTCCGTTATCGATGCTGGCATGATAGGGTGTTGATCCACCTACTCCGTTGATGGTAATGGTTCCTGTTGTTGTATTACAGGCCGCGGCGGTAGCCGTGGCCGTTGCCGAAGCCGGTGTTCCGCTTCCTACAACAGCAATCTTCGTAACGGTACATCCATCATCATTCCGTGCGGTGATCGTATGCGTACCCGGTGCTACATTCGTAAACTGGTTGGCTGTGGTAAAGGCTCCGCCGTCCAGGCTGAATTCGTAGGTATTACCACCACCACTTGGTACGCCTTTCAGGTTTTTGATCCTGCCGGTTTGCCCGGTACAGGCGAAAGCGTCTTTGATGGTGAATGTAACATCGGTTGGTATGGTACCGGTACCCGAATTGGTGACTGTTACCGATTGTACCGGTGAGGTACAACCATTGGCGTCTTTTGCCGTAATATTATGTGTACCCACCGCCACATTGATAAAGAAGTTGGAAGCCTGGTAGGCGCCGCCATCGATGTTGTAGGTAACGGGCGCCACACCACCGCTGCTGCTGGCACGAACCACGGCATTGGATCCCCCGCAGGTAGCCTGGTGAATCACCGTTGCGGTAACGGTTACCGCCGATACATAGGTGAGCGTTGCAGGTTTGGTGACGATACAGCCATTGGCGTCTTTTACATACACCGTATAATTGCCCGCGGCCAGACCGGTGAATACATTACTCACCTGGTAGGTCGTTCCATCCAGGCTGTATTGAAGGGGCGCCGCTCCACCCGTAGCCGTTGCCGTGATCGTTCCGGCATTGCCGCTGCAGGACGACCAGGCAGCGCTTACGGTTAAGGAAAGTCCGGATGCATTGGCGATCGTTACATTGGTCGTCTTGATACAGTTATTGGCATCTTTCACATACACCGTATAATTTCCGGGGGCAAGGCCCGTAAAGAGATTGCTTGCCTGGTATGTACTGCCATCGATGCTGTATTGCAAAGGCGGTGTACCGCCTGTTCCGGTGGCGGTGATGGTTCCGTCGTTTATGTTGCACGACGAGGGTGTAACCGTTGCGGTGATCAACGGACCCGCTGCGGCGGCAACCACTACGGTGCTGGTACCGATGCATCCCGCATTGTCTCTTATATATACAATATAGGTTCCGCCTCCTACCGCGTTGAATACATTGCTGACCTGGAACGTTGTTCCGTTGATGCTGTACGTATACGGCGTAATACCACCGCTGCCCGCAGCGGTGATGGTGCCGGTATTTGCCGAGCAGGATGACGCGGTGGTAACAGCTGTTACCGTGGGCGCATTACTGCTTGTTACCGTGGCCGATACGGTATTGGTACAACCGGTGTTGTCCTTGATGGTGATCGTATAAACACCCGGGGCCAGTCCGAAGAACACATTGCTGAACTGGTAGGTTGTGCCGGCATCAATACTGTATTGATAAGGAGGAATTCCTCCACTGCCGGTAGCGGTGATCGTGCCATTGATATTGCCGCAGGCTGCCAGTGTTGTTGTCGCTGTAACGGTGGGCGCCGGTGAATTGGGAACCGTAACCGCGGCTGTTTTTGTACACCCGTTCGCGTCCTTTACGATAACGGTGTAGGCGCCGGAGGACAGTCCGCTGAAAACATTGCTTGCCTGGAATGTATTTCCATTGATGCTGTAGGTATAAGGCGCTGTTCCGCTGCTGGCAAAGGCAGTAATGCCGCCGTTGCTTTGTCCGCAACTGGCTGTGGAAGCGGTGGCGGACAAGGAAGGCGCAGTGCCCGCGATGATCGTCACCACATCGCTGTTGGTGCAGTTGTTTGCGTCTTTCACCACAAGCGTATACAAACCCGGCGCTAAGGCGGTGAAGAAATTATTCGACTGGTAGGTTGTTCCGCCATTGATGCTGTACTGGTACGGAGCGGTTCCGCCCGTTGCGTTCGCTGTAACGGTGCCTGCATTGCTTCCGCAGATGGCATTGGTTTGTGCGAAGCTGAGTTGCGGGCCGTCGATATTGGTGATGATCACGGTATCCATATTCTGGCAACCGTTCAGGTCTTTCACATAGGCGATATAAACGCCGGCATTCAGTCCGGTAAAATTTCCGGATACCTGGAAGTTGGTTCCATCGATGCTGTATGTATAGGGCGACGCACCTGCTGAACCGGTGATCGTGATCGTTCCGGTATTATTCCCACAAGTGGCATTGGTTTGCGAAGTGGCTACGTTGGGTCCGCTGATGCTAAAAGCAGCGGATGCCTGGGCACCACTGCACAACAGGTTCACGGTGGCAACAACAGTGTAGTTTACATTCAGCGTAAGCCCGGTGAATGCACCCGTGGTGTTGCTGGCGATCTGTGTGCTTCCATTGAACAATGTATACGTTACCACCGAGCCGGCAGGCGGCGCGGGTGTTACGGACGCATTGGCTGTTTTGGCGATGCAATTCGTTGTAACGTTAACGGTATAGAGCGTGGCCGGACAATAAGCGGATACATCAAAAGCCCCGACAAACCCATCGCCGCTGGCATACAGGAGTTTTCTTGATTCATCATACGCAAGATCGTATACCGGCTTCCCGGCGAATCCCGGGATGCTGATATCCGCGGGCGAATCGCTGAATGCGCTGCCATCGAAATGATATACCTTGATCAACCCATTTCCTTCACCCACAAAAATATTATCGCAGGCATCGGCGATGATTCCGCCCTGCATAAAAGCCGTGTTCGCTGTGGTCAGCGGCGTTCCCACTCCTGCACCGGTGGCTTTATTGAAGGCTTTCAGGTTCTTTCCATCCCAGTAATAGAGATACGACGCATTGACCCAAAGCATGTTGGCGGAATTGTCGACCAATCCCGATGCAACGAGGTAAGGTCTGTTCGCCGCTTCGTTCACCGTATTGTATCCCGAAGCCACGTTCCAGGCAATGGATGCCGAACTGTAAGGCGCCGTGTTCTTATAGATCCGGTTTCCGATCGATGGCGTTCCGAACAGGGAGCCGAAGATGGAATACATATCGTTGGTGGCCGGGTCGAAAACAAAATCAGCGATATCCTGGGCCCAGCCGTTCGCGCCGGTATACGCCACACCGGTAATATTCAGTGAACTCACCGTGGTGGATGGTGGTGTAAACAAACCGAAATTGATATTGGAGTTGGTGCCTCCGCCGGCGATCAGTATCTGGGGCGAACCGTTGTTACAGCTCCAGAACATCTTCCAGGCTTCCATAAAGCTGGGATTCGCCGTAGTGATGTAATTGTCGTACAGACCGTTCGTGTTCACGCGTATCACCCGGAAACCGGTCGCCGGGTTGAATCCTTGCCCGAGATAGATATTTCCTGTGGGTTTCTCCACCATCCAGCCGCCGTAATACGTGCCAAACGTCCATACCGGGTTGCTGAGCGTTCCGTTGAATGTCCACTGCAACACGCCGGCCGCATTGTATTTGGCCAGGCTGTGCGTGGTGGTCATCGAACCGCCGCCGGTTACATAAATATTACCGGCATAGTCAAAGTCAACGTCTTTTGCTTTGCCTGCATTGAGTCCGGCCAGGCTACCGGTGGCAGACACAAAGGGATCGATGATCAGGTCTTTATCAGTATCATATTTATCGGGGAAGGAAAAACGCACCTCGTTACCGTGAAGGGTATAACCGGACCGTACGGTGGGTAAGGGTTTACTCAGCAGTTGATTGCCATAATAACTGACCGGAACCGAAGTGCGGATACCGTCGATATCTGAACGGACCACGAGGTTTCCCTGCGCATCGGCCTTGATTTTTTTGATGTCGCCGGCGTATTGCAAACGCACAGCCTCCAGGCTGGCCCCTCGTTTTACCAACAGGCTGTATTCGAAGCCGGGTTTTTCATCCGTACCGAAATTGTATACGATATCGATTCCCGGGTACATATTCCAGTAGGTGATCTTCCGGTAACCGAATGCTTTTCCGCTTATCAATCCGTAGGTGTGGTATGCCGTTGTTTGATCCTCCGCCAGCACCTGGGCTTCTCCCCGGGCTCCGGCCCATTCCATCGTTATAACCCGGTCGGTTACCTTTCTTCTTTTTTCGATCTCCGCTTCCGGCAATCCCTGGCGCTCGAGTTTACGCTCTTCGCGGTGAGGCAGTTTTTCGATCTTACGCTGGAAAAAGATCACCCCCCGGGTGGTAAACAAAGCCAGCAGGTCGGGGCCCTCGTATCCATACTCGATCCTGCCCATGTATTCATACCCCTTCATAACCTGCCCATACTGACCTACGTTCTGTATAAAGGAGGCCGAATTGGCAACCTCGTTCCGGAAATTGCCCAGGGCAGCCGGCTTTACGGCTTTCGGTAACTGGGCATGCGTGGTTTGGCCAAAGCCCGAAAGCAGGCATAGGCATAGTATGCCATACAGGCAGCGATTCGCAAAGTGTGTCTTTCTCATCAAGCGTGGATCTGTATATTAAAGCTTATAAAACAATGTTAGAACACCAATTGATAGCAGCCGAACCGGTAGATACGGCCCTTGAACGGGTATAAGCGCAGGGTGAACCAACGATTGTTTAAGGTAATTTCTGTTTGATACTTCCTTCTCCCGGTTTTATGCGCAAGCCTTATCTTTGCCGTCCCCCGGCCGGAACAGGTCTGAAACAGTTTTCGATTAACCCGGCGGGACTGGCTAAATCTTTTACGTGTATGAAGTGGTTGAATCTTCTTATTAAATATCGCTTATGGCTGGGGATTGGTTTCCTCGGCATCGCAATTTTTACCCATTGGCAGACCAGTTTCTGGCCTTCGTTCATACTCTATTTTATCGGGGTGGTGCTGATCGTGGGTCATTTCCTTTTCGGACCCATGCGTTTGATACAGTCGTACATGGAAGAGGGAGATATGGAAGGCGCCAAGAAAGTGGTGGATTCGATCTGGTTCCCGGGACTGCTGATCAAGCCCGTACGTTCGGTGTATTATACCCTCAAGGGAAACCTGGCCATGGTTGACCAGGATTTTGACCGTGCGGAAGCCATGATGAAAAAAAGCTTGTCGCTCGGTGGCGGCTCGCTCACCAAACAGGCCGAGGGACCCAATAAACTGCAACTGGGTATGCTGAGCATGCAGAAGGGAGACCTGAAACAGGCTGAAAGCTATATCCGCCAGGCCATCCGTGCCGGCCTGCCCGACAACGAAAACAACGCCGCCGCCTACCTGCAACTTTGCTCCATCATGATGAACAAACGCGAATTCCGGGCGGCGAAGGATTATTTCCGGAAAGCAAAAAGTTTTAAACCCACCACGCCGCAGATCGTTGACCAGATCAAGCAGATCGAAAAGTACATCACCCGGATGCCGGGGTAACAATTATTAACAAGGTTGCAGGGTTTAAGTCGTTTCATTCGTTAGCTTGTGATGCTTTAATACGGCTTACACGTATTAAACGACTTGCAACGAATTAAACGTTTCCAAACATCTCCTCCACCTTCCGCTTGCGGTATTCAAATATCTGCGCCAGGCGTTTCCCAACGAACAGGCTGTTCGCAATATCGCCCAGGAACCAGAATGGTATCTTGTAATGAACAATATCGGTCATCTCCACACCGCCCTCGACCGGTTTAAAGTGGTGCTGGTGGTGCCAGAGGCCGTACGGACCATAGCGCTGCTCATCCACGAAATACCTGCCCGCCTCCACATGCGTGATCTCTGTCATCCAGTATACGGGTATACCCAGAACAGGACTTACCCGGTACTCGATGAGCTGCCCGGCATACATGCGTTCGCCATGGTGTTGGGATATGATCCTGAACCCCATCGTATCCGGGGTGATCTTTTGCAGGTTGGCCGGGTCGCTGAAAAAATCCCAGGCAGCCTCCATGCTGATGGGAATACGCTGAACCGTTTTGAATGAATATACCTTGCTCATGGCAGCTACTTAACAACAGGAGAGTTATTTTGTTTTCGCCGCGATGATTTAATTACTTTTATACGGTTATAACTGTAAAACCGGCTTACATGCATTTTTTTTATCCGTCGACCATCACAAGGGTTATCGCCCGGTACCTGCCTACCCTCTTTTTAGCAGTAGTACTTCCAGGCCGGGCAGCAAGAGCCCAGGATATAGAAGCCTATGTAAAACAAAACACGGTATCCATCAAATCCATCTCTCCGGATTCATCCGACTACGCAGACCTGGAAACCTTCGGCAATGCCATCGGCGATGCCCGCATCGTGATGCTCGGTGAGCAGGATCATGGCGATGCACCCGCCTTCCTGGCCAAAACAAGACTGATCCGGTACCTGCACGAAAAAAAAGGGTTCAACGTACTTGCCTTTGAGGCCGATTTCTTCGGGCTCAACCAGGGATGGGATGAGGCCAATAAAGACAGGCTGCAATTTTTTTTACAGGGCAACATCTTTCCACTCTGGACCCTTTGTGATGCCTGTCGCTTTTTGTTTAAACAATACATTCCGCAAACCCAAACAACCGGTTCTCCGATCCAGGTATCCGGCTTTGATAACCAGATGGTATTACAATTTGCAAATTCATTTCTCACCAAAAAGCTCGACAGTATACTGCGTTCGTACAACCTTCCTATCACCCGCGATCCGGAATACACATCGAAGTTCCTTCCGCTGGTTGATTCCTGTAAAAAAGCAACCTTAAGCCAGGAGTCGTTGTTCGATGCGCAGCGCAACTGCCTGCTGCGCATCAAGGAAGAGCTGGGAAAGATTTTATCCCCCACCGATTTCTGGATGATGGTGGTGGACAATCTCCTTGCGGAAAACAACATGAACCGTCCGTCTAAAGACATCCGTACCAAAATGAATGTCAGGGATGCGCAGATGGCCAAAAACCTGCTCTGGCTGGCCACGGTGAAATACAGCAAGGAGAAGATCATCGTTTGGGCGCAGAACGGGCATATCTCCAAATATGGCCAGTTCAACGATAGCTGGCAGAACGAAGTACGTTATATGGGAAGGGTCTTCGATGAGATCAAACCCGTTTCCCTCAAAACCTATTCACTTGGTTTTGCTTCCTATGAGGGAGAAGCCGGACGCATCGGGGCCAGGGTTTTCGATGTGATGAAACCGAAAAAAGCCGCGTTTGAAAGCTGGGCACCCGCTTCGTTCGACTATGCCTTCACCGATTTCGTCCCTTTCCGGAACAGCAATCCTTCTGCCGACGTAACTTTCCGCTTGAAAGGGCTTGGACATGACTATTTGAACCGCGGATCGGAATGGCATAAGATATTCGATGGGCTGTTCTTTATCCGGAGGATGTATTCCTGTGTTAAGAAAAATTCGTAGCCGCCGATAACATGCGTTCATACAAAGACATACTGCAAACAAAATTCGAAGAGGAATACCAGAAACTCAACGAAGCGCAACGCCGCGCCGTAGACACCATCGACGGACCCGTGATGGTGATCGCGGGTCCGGGTACGGGCAAAACACAGATCCTGGCCGCCCGCATTGGTAAGATATTGCTGGATACCGATGCCCTGCCCGAGAACATCCTCTGCCTTACCTACACCGACGCCGGAACCATCGCCATGCGCAAACGCCTGCTGCAGTTCATCGGCGCCGATGCCTACAAGGTGCACATCTATACCTTCCACGCTTTCTGCAACGATGTGATCCAGGATAACCTGCCCCTGTTCGAAAAAACATCCCTCGACCCGATCTCGGAACTCGAAAGCATCCAGCTTTTCAAAACACTGATCGACGCATTCCCGAAGAACCACCCGCTGAAACGCTACCGCGGCGATGTGTACTTCGAGATCAACAACCTGCGGAATCTTTTCTCGGCCATGAAAAAAGAAGGGTGGCAGCCTCACTATATCAGCCAGAAGATCGACGAATACATGGCCGACCTGCCGAACCGCGATGAATACATCGCCAAGCGGGCCGTGAAAGAATTCAAGAAAGGTGATGTACGCACCGACAAGATCGAAGAGGAAAAGGAAAAGATGGAGAAACTGCGGGCAGCGGTTCACGAGTTCGACCACTACCAGGAACTCATGCGCAGGCGCAACCGGTACGACTTCGACGATATGATCAACTGGGTGATCCGGGCCTTTGAAGAGAACAGGAACCTGCTTTCGGCCTACCAGGAAAAATTCCAGTACGTGCTGGTGGATGAATACCAGGATACCAGCGGTATACAAAACCGGCTGGTTCACCTGCTCATCAACTACTGGGACAAACCCAACGTGTTTGTGGTGGGCGACGATGACCAGAGCATCTACCGTTTCCAGGGCGCCAACGTAGAGAATATGCTGGGCTTTGCCACCGCGTATACCAAAGACCTGCTCACGGTGGTGCTCACCAACAACTACCGCAGCACCCAACCCATACTCGATATTTCCAAAACCCTGATCGGAAGCAACAAGGAACGGCTGGTGGAAAAGATCGAGGGACTCAGCAAAGACCTGCTGGCTTCCAACAGCCATATCAACCACCTCAACAACCACCCGGAGGTACACGAATACAATACGGTTAAGGAAGAAATGGCCGGTATCGCCGGAACGATCGAAAAATTATTGCGGCAGGACATACAACCCGGCCGCATTGCCGTGCTGTATAAAGAGAATAAGTACGGGGAAGAGCTGGGCAGGTATCTGCGCCTGAAGAACATTCCGGTGTACAGCAAACGCAGCATCAATATCCTCGAACAACCCTTCGTGCAGAAACTGATTCAGCTGCTGCGTTACCTCAACGCCGAACACGATATTCCCTACGGCGGCGACGAGATACTCTTTGAGATACTGCACTACGATTTCTTCCGCATACCGCCGATCGAGATCGCCAAACTCACCGTGGAAACAAACCAGAAACGGTATAACGACCCATCGGTATCGCTGCGGAAACTCCTGTACGACAAAGCCAATACACCTGCCCGCGACCTGTTCGACAGCGGCCTGAACGCTTCCCTGAAAAAGATCAGCGGCATCCTGGAACAACTGATCGCCGATGTTCCGAATAGCACGTTGCAGCAACTGTTCTCAAACATCATCCAGCAAACCGGGGTGATCAACTATGTGCTCAACAGTACCGATAAGATCCAGTTGCTGCAGCTGCTCACCGCCTTGTTCGACTTCATCAAAGAAGAAACCAGCCGGAACCCCACGCTGAACCTCCGCAGCATCATCTCCATCATCGATTTGATGGAGAAAGAAGGGCTGCCCATACCCATGGCACAGGTGGCGGGCAACGACAAAGGCGTGAACCTGCTAACGGCACACGGCAGCAAGGGACTCGAATTCGAATACGTGTTCATCGCCGGCGCCAACGCCTCCAACTGGGAAAAGAAACGGAAACCCGGCGGCGGTTATAAATACCCGGATACGCTTTTCGCTTCGCAACCGCATTCCTCCGAAGAGGAAGAACTGCGCCGCCTCTTCTACGTGGCACTCACCCGGGCCGAAAAGCACCTGTACATCTCCTACGCCAGGTACAGGAACGACGGAAAAGAAATGGAACCCTCCATGTTCATCGCCGAGATACAGCAACAACACGCCATCCCTTTTGAAAAGATAGAACTGGCGCCCGCCTATACCGAGGCCTTCGACCTGTTGCAACTGACCGCACAGGCCCCGGAGATCGGAAGAGCGGAAGATGAATTCATCGATGGGTTGCTCGATAAGTTTGTAATGAACGTAACGGCCCTGAGCAATTACCTTCACTGTCCGCTTGAGTTTTATTATAAGAACCTCATCCGCATACCCACCGGTAAAAGCGAAGCCACCGAATTCGGCAGCGCCGTACACCATGCACTCGAAAGACTGTTCCGCAAAATGCAGGAAAGCAAGACCGAACGCTTCCCGGGTGTGGAAGACGTGATCGGTGACTTTACCTGGTACATGAACCGGCACCGGGAGCATTTTACCAAAGAAGCCTTTGAACGCCGCATGGAATACGGCGACGAAGTATTGCGGAATTATTACAGCAAGTACATCAACAGCTGGAACAAGGTGGTGGCGGTGGAACGAAACATACGGGGCGTGGTGGTGAACGGCGTGCCGCTCAAAGGCAAACTGGATAAACTGGAGTTCGACGGCAAGCATGTGAACGTGGTGGATTATAAAACCGGCGACATTGATAAGGCCATCCCCAAAATGAAGGCCCCGCATGAGAAAGACCCCAACGGCGGCGATTACTGGCGGCAGGCTGTATTTTATAAGATACTCGTGGACAATTACGAACAAAAAGAATGGCGGGTGATCAGTACCGAATTCGATTTCATTGAGCCCGATAAAAAGAAGGAATACCGGAAAGAAAAGATCGTGATCACGCCGCAGGACATCGAAACGGTGAAACAACAGATCAACACGGTTTGGCAAAAGATCCAGGACCGGGATTTTTATACCGGCTGCGGAAAGCCGGATTGTCACTGGTGCAATTTCATCAAAGACAATAACCTGGCTGTTGCCCTGCACGAGCTGGAAGAAACAGCGCCCGGGGATATTTAACAGATTAAGCCCCCTTTCTTGCCATACAAATAGGGCAAAGAAGTTAAGTTTGCACTCTAAATGAACGGAATGCGTTTCTCCCGGATATTTTTCAGCATCGTTGTTTTTGTTGTTGGCTATTACCTGGCTGTTTTTACCACGGGCTGCGCCCAGATCGGTATGCCCACCGGCGGCCCCAAAGACACGCTGGCTCCCCGGCTCACCAGCGCCAGTCCGGCCATTAACAGCGTGAACGTAACGGGAAATAAAGTAACACTCTCTTTCAATGAGTACATCGAACTGAAAGATCCGCAGACAAACGTACTCATCTCTCCCTTCCCCAAAAAACAACCGCAGATCGATTATAAACTGAGAACGGTAACGGTGAAACTGAAAGATACCCTGATGCCCAATACCACCTACAGCATCAACTTCGGAAACGCCATCGTGGATGTGAATGAAGGAAACGCCTATAAGAACTTCACCTATGTTTTCTCCACCGGCAACAGCATCGATTCGCTCATGCTCGACGGCAAAGTGCTGATCGCCGAAACGGGCAAGGCCGACAGCACCCTCATCGCCATGCTCTACCGAAATGCCGACGATTCATCGGTACAAAAAAGAAAACCGGACTATATAACCAAATTATCGGGCGACGGAAGCTTCAGTTTCCTGAACCTACCTGCCGGCACGTATAAAGTATACGCATTGAAAGACGGCGACGGAGCAAAAACATACAACTCGAAAAAAGAGATATTCGCATTTGCCAGCGAAGACATAATCGTTTCGGCCACCAACAACCCGGTTATGCTGTACGCATCGGCCATCGAAAAAGAAACGCCCCGTACCGGCGCCGGCAAACCCGCTCCCGAAAAAAGGCTTCGCTTTTCCGTAGCGCCCTCCTCGGCCATACAAGACCTGCTGCAGCCCTTTGAAGTGAGTTTCAACAACCCGCTCAAAACATTCGATACCGGCAAACTGGTACTCACCGACACCAATTATAAACCCATCCCCGGTAAATGGCAGATCGACAGCACCCGGACAAAGATCACTCTCACCGTTCAGTGGAAACCCGAAACGCCCTATCGCCTGGTCATGGATACCACGGCTTTCGCCGATTCGGCCGGCAGGCATCTTACCAAACTCGATACCATCCGTTTCGTCACCCGGCGGGTGGAAGACTACGGCAGCCTGGTGCTTCGCTTCAGCAACCTCGACCTGGGAAAGAAACCCGTACTGCAGTTTGTACAGGGAGAGGAAATAAAAGAAAGCTACCCGGTAACCGCGGCCGAGTGGAGCAACAAGATGATGCCCCCCGGCGATTATGAACTTCGCATCCTCTACGACAGCAACCAGAACGGCAAGTGGGATCCCGGTAATTATTCCAAAAAACTTCAACCCGAACAGGTGATCGCCCTTCCGCAAAAATTAGCCATCAAGGCCAACTGGGATAATGAGCGGGATATTAAGCTATAAGGTCAGGAATTGCGGGTTATGCGTTATGGGTTAGCCGGTTTCCCATTCAAAGCGAATAAGCAGAACAGAAAACCTATTTTTGCTGGATGATTTTCTCCTCTTCGTTATTGGAAAACGCGGTGAATGAGTTCGCCAAACTGCCGGGTATCGGAAAGAAGACCGCGTTGCGGCTGGTGCTGCACCTCATCCGGCAGGATGAAGCGGAAGTATCCCACTTCAGCGAGGTAGTGGCGAAAATGCGCAGCGGGATCCGCTTCTGCCGCCGTTGCCACAATATTTCCGACACCGAATTGTGCAATATCTGCAGCAATACCCTGCGCCGGCAGGAAATGATCTGCGTGGTGGAAAACATCCGCGATGTGATCGCCATCGAAAGCACCCAACAGTTCAACGGCATCTACCATGTACTGGGTGGCATCATCTCGCCCCTGGATGGCATTGGCCCGCAGGACCTGGCCATCGACGCCCTTATCGAACGCGTTGGCAAGGAGGAAACCAGCGAGATCATATTTGCGCTGAGTCCGACCATCCAGGGCGATACCACTATATATTATATCAGCAAGAAACTGGCTGCCCTGCAGCCCGCCCTTCCCCGATCGCTGAAGATAACCACCATCGCCCGGGGCATTTCCTTCGGCGGCGAGCTGGAATACGCCGACGAGATGACCCTCGCCAAAAGCATCAGCAACCGCATCCCGGTAGAGAATTTTATTCATTCCGGAAACTGACCGAGCAACCTTTACTTTTCTCTCCCCGTTTCGTACCTGCATGGGTAAACGGAGACTCCTTCTGATCGTGATCATTCTGATACTGGCAGCGGCTGCCACGATCGCCTACCTGCTATGGAACAAGCCGCATAAAGACGTGAAAGAGGCAAAAGGCATCCGTATAACCGCGGCCTACCTCTACAACCAGTATATTTCCGACTCGGCGAAAGCAAGAACCGCCTATACGGATAAGATCCTGGAAGTAACCGGCGAAGTGGCACGGGTGGCCCTGAACCAGCAAGACCAGCAGATCGTACTCCTGAAGACCAACACGGCCGACGCCTTTGTCAACTGCACCCTGGAAGAAAACGCCGGGTCGCCGAAACTGAACAGCACCATTACCATCAAGGGTATCTGCAGCGGTTATATCGGGGGCGATGCCGATATGGGTTTGCCGGGAGATGTTTTTTTGATTCGCGGTTATTTAAACACCAAATAAGTACGCATGAAAAAGGCTTTTGTCATTTGTTCCTTACTGATGTTTGCGGTTACCGGCGCCAGCGCCCAGTTGTTCTACACCAAGAACGGATCGGTGTCTTTTTTCTCTTCCACAACAATGGAAGACATCAAGGCCAATAATAACCAGGTGATCAGCATACTGAACACCCGTACCGGCGAGATGCAATTCTCCCTGCTCAACAATGCCTTTCATTTCAAAAAGGCGCTGATGGAAGAACACTTCAATGAAGACTACATCGAAAGCGCCAAATACCCGAAATCTTCTTTTAAAGGAAGCATCAGCAACCTGGGCCAGGTTGACCTGAGCAAAGACGGCGTGTATACCGTCAGTGTTACGGGCAACCTGACGATACACGGTGTAACCAAAGCGGTTACCGTTCCGGGGAAGCTCACCGTAAAAGGCGGAACCATCTCCGCCAGCGCCATCTTCAAGGTCAGCCCGAAAGATTACAACATCACCATCCCCGCAGCCGTACGGAATAATATCGCCAAAGAGATCGAGATCACGGTTACCTGCAGCTACGAGAAGAAAAGCTAGCATTCTTTTGCCGGTTACCCGGTCGCCCCGGATCATACCTTCCGGCATATTCGTTTTGCCATATCCCCTTCGCATCCTATTTTTGCAGAGCAAACAGGCAGATTTGTTTATTGTTCGGCCTGTTGATCAACCGCCAACTGAACTAATAAACGAAATCTTCTGCCTTCCCTACCAGATCGATCCTCGTTTAACCGTTCGTGGCCATTGTAGAAAGCCGGCATCCGGCCTAAATGTTATCAACGCATGAAAACAATTCAGGATTGTTTACAGGAACGCATCCTCGTGATCGATGGAGCCATGGGCACCATGATCCAGCGGCATAAACCCACCGAAGAGACCTACCGCGGCGAGCAATTCAAAAACTGGCATATCGATATGAAGAACAACAGCGATGTGCTCAATATCACCCAGCTGCAGCTCATCGAAGGCATCCACCGGCAATACCTCGAAGCCGGCGCCGACATCATCGAAACCAACACCTTCGGCGCCACCACCATTGTGCAGGAAGATTTCCAGCTGCAGGACTATGCCTATGCGATGAATGTGGAAGGCGCCCGGATCGCCCGGAAAGTGGCCGACGAATTCACCGCAAAGGACCCGAACAAGCCCCGCTTCGTGGCAGGCGCCATCGGTCCGCTGAACAAAACACTGAGCCTGTCGCCCGATGTAAACAACCCGGGTTTCCGGGCCGTTAGTTTCGACCAGGTGGTGGACGCTTATTACCAGCAGGTGAAAGGATTGGTGGAGGGCGGTGCAGACCTGCTGCTAATCGAAACCATCTTCGATACACTGAATGCAAAAGCGGCCATCTTCGCCATCAAAAAATATTTCCGCGAAAGCGGTAAACCGGAATTACCCGTTTCCATTTCGGGAACCATCACCGATGCCAGCGGAAGAACCCTGAGCGGCCAAACGCTCGAAGCGTTTTACATCTCCGTGATGCATGCCCGCCCCCTCAGCGTTGGATTGAACTGCGCACTCGGCGCCAAAGAAATGCGGCCGCATATCGAAGAGCTGAGCCAGATCGCCAACTGCTATGTATCTGCCTATCCCAATGCCGGTTTGCCCAACGCCATGGGTGAGTACGACGAGCGCCCCGAAGATACCGGGCACTACCTCGAAGACTGGGCCCGCGAAGGATTTGTAAACATCGTTGGCGGATGCTGCGGCACAACCCCCGATCATATCCGGCATATCGCCGAACATGTAAAGAATATCAAACCCAGGGAACTTCCTGTAACAGAAACTGAGACTGTCTAAGCAATGAGCATAACCATCAAACCCTATTCCCGCTTCAGCGGACTGGAACCGCTGATCGTTCGCCCGGAAACCAATTTTCTCAATGTAGGCGAACGCACCAACGTAACGGGCAGTAAGAAATTCGCCCGGCTCATCAAGGAAAATAAATACGAAGAGGCGCTGAGCGTGGCACGCCAGCAGGTGGAGAACGGCGCCCAGGTGATCGATGTAAACATGGACGACGCCCTGCTCGACGGCGTGCAGGCCATGACCACCTTCCTGAACCTGCTGCAGAGCGAACCCGATATCGCCAAAATTCCCGTGATGATCGACTCTTCCAAGTTCGAGATCATTGAAGCGGGATTGAAATGCGTACAAGGCAAGTGCATCGTAAACTCCATCTCGATGAAGGAAGGCGAAGAAAAATTCATTGAGCAGGCCATCACCTGCAAGATGTATGGCGCCGCGGTGATCGTAATGGCCTTCGACGAAAAAGGCCAGGCCGATACCAAAGACCGCAAGGTGGAGATCTGCCACCGTGCGTATAAGATACTGACCGGGAAAGTGGGCTTCGATCCGCAGGACATCATCTTCGACCCCAACATATTCGCCGTGGCAACCGGGTTGGAAGAACACAATAACTACGGGGTGGATTTCATCGAGGCTACACGGGAGATCAAACGCCTGATGCCGCTGACCAAGATAAGCGGTGGTGTGAGCAATCTTTCTTTCTCCTTCCGGGGTAACGAACCCGTACGGGAAGCCATGCACAGCGTATTCCTCTACCATGCCATCAAGGCGGGTATGGACATGGGCATCGTGAACGCCGGCCAATTGGTGGTTTACGACGAGATCGAACCACAACTGCGCATACTCTGCGAAGATGTGATCCTCAACCGCCATAACGACAACAACGAGGCAACGGAAAAACTCATCGCCTTCGCCGAAACCGTAAAAGCAAGCGGTAAAGAAGAAAAGAAAAGCGATGCCTGGCGCAATACATCCGTGGAAGAACGCCTCAAGCATGCGCTTGTGAACGGCATCACCGATTACATCGATGCCGATACGGAAGAAGCCCGGCAGAAATATCCCCGCCCGCTGGATGTGATCGAAGGACCCCTGATGGCCGGTATGGACGTGGTGGGCGACCTGTTCGGCAGCGGCAAGATGTTCTTACCCCAGGTGGTAAAAAGCGCCCGGGTGATGAAAAAATCCGTTGCCGTGCTTACCCCTTATATCGAACAGGAAAAAGAAGACCGTAAGCAGGCCCACCTGGCAGCGGGAACCGTGAATGAAGAAAGCGCCGGCGCCGCCCGGATATTGCTGGCAACCGTGAAAGGCGATGTACACGATATCGGCAAGAACATCGTGGGCGTTGTACTCGGGTGCAACGGGTACGAGATCAAGGACCTCGGTGTTATGGTGGCGGCCGACAAGATCCTTGACGAAGCGGAAAAATTCGGCGCCGATATCATTGGTCTCTCGGGATTGATCACGCCTTCGCTGGACGAGATGGTGCATGTTGCCCACGAGATGCAGCGGCGTAATATGAAACAACCCCTGCTCATCGGCGGAGCCACCACCTCCCGCATGCACACGGCTGTAAAGATCGCCCCGCAATACAACAACGGCGTGGTGCATGTGCTGGACGCTTCCCGCAGCGTTACCGTTGCCGGCAACCTGCTGAACGAAGAACAGAAAGCCGGGTTCTTAAACGACATACGAAGCGAATACCGGCAACTGAAAGAAGACTTTGAAAATAAAAAACCGGCCAAACAGTTCATCCCTTACGCCGAAGCGCAGCAGAACGGGTATAAAATAAATACAACGGGTTATCAACCCACGGCACCCGTTTTTACAGGCGCCAGGCAATTTGCCGGTTACGATCTTTCGGAGATACGGAATTACATCGACTGGCAGCCTTTCTTCATCGCCTGGGAACTGCATGGCAGGTTTCCGCAAATACTCAGCGATGAAAAAGTGGGAACGGAAGCCACCAAACTCTATAACGACGCCAATGCCCTGCTCGATAAAGTGGTGGCGGAGAAATGGCTGACGGCAACAGGCGTTGCCGGGATCTGGCCCGCATCCCGTACGGCGCCCGATACCGTGGATGTACTATCCGGCGATGGTGTGGTGAAACTGGAATTCCTCCGCCAGCAGATCAAAAAGGCGGATGGGCAACCGAACCTGTCGCTTGCCGACTTCATCCTGCCGGCCGAAGCGAAGCTGCAGGATCATATCGGCGCATTCAGCGTAACGATCCAGGGCATCGAGGAACATATCCGGAAATTTGAAGCGGCGCACGACGATTACAACAAGATCATGCTGCAGGCCCTGGCCGACCGGTTGGCCGAAGCCTTTGCCGAACTGCTGCATGAAAAGACCCGGAAAGAATTATGGGGTTACGATAAGAATGAAAATCTCAGCAACGAAGAACTGATCCGCGAAGCGTACAACGGCATCCGCCCGGCTCCCGGTTATCCCGCCTGTCCGGATCACACGGAGAAATACAAACTCTTCGCGTTACTGGGCGGAGAAGCCAATACACGTATCCACCTTACCGAATCCCTGGCGATGTATCCCGCGGCCAGCGTTTGCGGATGGTATTTCGCCAACCCTGAAAGCAAGTATTTTGGAGTTGGTAAGATCAATGAAGATCAACTGGGTGATTATACCCGGCGGAAGGGTTTAAGTGCCGATGAAATGAAACGATGGCTGAGGCCCGTATTGGAATAAGTTTATTTATTCTCAAACTGCTCCTTCATTTCCTGCGCCTGTTTGGCGTCGTTAAGTCCCTTGATCAGGAATATGATCACGGCTATCTTGAACAGCAAACCGCCGAAGATGGTACTGATATCGATGATCGCGTTGATGATAATAAATACCCCAAAGAGTATCAGCCCGGCAAGGATCGCGTAATAAGGTTTCTTCTTCGACCAGAAACCGAGCGCAATAAAACCGCCGATATAGATCGTCCACAACAGGTAATCCAGCCACATGTATTCAAAATCCAGCGGGTATTTGGCAAAAAGGAGTATGGCGTTCAACAGTAAAATGCCTGCGGCGATGAACAGGGTATTCCGTGCCTGGCGGATATGCTTATCATAACCCTCCATGGAAAATTCTTCCTGCGAAAAGATTGTTTCCCGGTTCGATTCGGCGTTGGTTTTGGATTCGTCGGGCAGGTTGCTGTTGCTGGCTGTATCCATGATCGCGTATGTTGATTGTCCTTAAAAATAAGGCGCAATTTTCAAAAACGGTCATGCAGTTTTGGGTTCAGGCCAGCCGCTGCAGTTCCAGCCGGTTGATGATATTGAATACCAGCAGGATGGTAAAGAAATATTGTTTGATCTCCTCTTTGTCACGCAATCCCTTTTTGGGAGGCTCCAGCAGGTTCTCCTCGAACGGAACAGCGATATAGCACTTCCCGGCAACAAAGGAGAAAACGATCTCCCGGTCGAGTTTTTCCCGTATCACAACGATATGGTCGAGCATGTGGTACGAAAGAATCAGGGATGCTTCCTGCACATCGGTGGTGTACACCGAATAATATTTGTCGAATGCCACGTGCCCGGTATGTAAGCGCTGCACATGCGGCATGGGGTAGAGCCGGTAATGTTCATCGGCGATACTCGAAGACAGTTGCGAATGACCCTTCGCCCACAGGTAGGTGCCCCCGGTGAACGAACTGTTGATCCGGGCGGAAAAGAACAGCCCTTTGAAGATCGTTGTTTTGCCACCCGCATCCTCTGCCCAGGATTTAACTTCTGAGCAATGAAACGGGATATTATTGTACACCGTTTCCCAGTAATCGTCTCCATCGAAATGCGTAAAGCGGCGGCGGTAAAGACTGCTGGCCTTGTATTCTTTCTTGGAAACAAAGCCCATCGGTTTATACACGGCGGATGGATATATATAGGTAATGATGGGGCCGATGATCTTTGCCTTGAAATCGTCGATATACCGGTCGGAATACCGGGTGGAGTAATACACGCCGATGACACACATGATGAGCATCCCGATGGCAAGGATATGGCCGATCGGTAATACCTCCAGGTAAAACAACAGGAAACTGCCGAAGGTGCCGATACCGGTAAACAGGGTGAACAGCTTCCAGTTGTGCATGGCCGATTCGTCCTGTTCCAGTTCTTCCAGGCTTGGCTGTATCTTCAGTTTGTAGAAGTCTTCGAAATTCCGGATCTCGTCCATAAGCGGGCACTGAATTTATTTCTTTTTTGTAACTATGCACTGTTAATATTCTCAAATCATTCATCGCATGCGAATCATTTCTTATAACGTCAACGGTATCCGTGCCGCGCTGAAAAAAGGTTTTATTGATTGGTTGAAAACGAACCCGGCCGATGTTATCTGCCTGCAGGAAACCAAGGCCACCAAGGACGATGTGGATGTAAAGCAACTCGAAGCGCTCGGTTTTCACCACTACTGGTACAGCGCCCAGAAAAAGGGGTACAGCGGTGTTGCCGTTTTTTCAAAAAAGAAACCGGATAACGTGGTGTACGGAAACGGCCATGCCCCCAGTGACGATGAAGGCCGGGTGATACAGGTTGACTTTGGCGATATCCGGCTGATCAACGCCTACTTTCCCAGCGGAACCAGCGGCGACGAGCGCCAGCAGTTCAAGTATGTATGGCTGGATGAATTTCACGCATACCTGAATAAACTGAAAAAGAAATTTCCGAAGATCGTACTGGTCGGCGATTACAATATCGCACACCGGGAGATCGATATTCATGATCCGAAGGGCAATAAAAACAGCAGCGGTTTTCTTCCGGAAGAGCGGGAATGGATGACGCGGTTCCTGGACAGCGGCTGGATCGATACCTTCCGTGAATTCCACCCCGAACCGCACCGCTACAGCTGGTGGAGCCAGCGCTTCCCTTCGGTACGCCTGAACAATAAGGGCTGGCGCATCGATTACATCACCGTAACCGAGCCGTTGCGGAAACAACTGAAAGACGCCGATATTTTCCCCGATGTAAAACACAGCGACCACTGCCCGGTATACGTGGACATAAAAGAAAAATAGCCCGCATGATCATTTATAATGTTACCGTTAAAGTAGACAACTCGATCGGAGATGCCTGGCTGCAATGGCTGAAGGAAGAACATATCCCGGAGGTGGTGGGTACGGGTTGTTTTACACATGCGGTTGTTCTGCAGCTGATAGAAGTAGATAATTCGGATGGCCCTACCTATGCCATCCAGTACCATGCCCCAAGCAAGGGTTTATACAACACATACATCGAGCAGCATGCGCCCCGCATGCGCCAGAAAAGCATTGATAAATGGGGTGACCGCTTCGTTGCTTTTCGCTCCGTTCTGCAGGTTGTTAACTAAATGTGCAAAACAAACAATCCTGTTTTTTTTCATTCAAACCCGCATTCCCTAGGCGTCTGAAAGCCGCACGGGCAAAGGTTTTTGCCGGCATGCCCGGCGAAATGCAGTATCAGCAAAGGTTTCAGCGATTGTGGCACAAATCCGCAACGGTTTCACATACCGGGTACTATCCCTGCAATCCTTATTCCTTCTGGCTTTCAGCGGTTCTTTACAAAAAAGAAAAACCAGAAAAAAAATTTTGTCGCAATCAAAAACCGTATATATTTGTCGCACATTAAAATTCAAAAAAAATTATCATGAACAAAGCTGAATTGATCTCTAAAATCGCCGACGACGCAGGTATTACAAAGACCCAGGCAAACGATGCGCTGGATTCTTTTGTAGAAGCAGTAACCAAAACACTGAAAGGTGGTGGTAAAGTAACCCTGGTTGGCTTTGGTACTTTCTCTGTTTCTAAAAGAGCAGCCCGCAACGGTCGCAATCCGCAAACCGGCGCTGTTATCAAAATCAAAGCAAAGAAAGTTGCTAAGTTCAAAGCTGGTAAAGAATTATCTGCAAAACTGTAATGGTGCAACAACCACATTAAAAAGCAAGGCGCTATGCACCTTGCTTTTTTTGTAACCCGATTCATCCATCTTTTAAAACCATATTATGGGACGCGGAGACGCAAAAACAAAAAAAGGAAAGATCTCAAAAGGATCTTTTGGTAAATCCAGGCCGGCAAAAGCAAAGAAAGCGGCCCCCAAAAAAGCGGCTGCCAAAAAATAAGCCGCCATATCGTATTACGTTAAAGGAACCTGCGCAGGTTCCTTTTTGTTTAGGGGGCAAGCCGTTCAATACGCCAGGTATCTCCCGTTTCGGTATACAGGATGCGGTCGTGCAGGCGGTTGGGTCTTCCCTGCCAGAATTCGATCTTCGATGGCTTTACCCGGTAACCACCCCAATGCGGGGGTTTGGGTATCTCCCCGTGCCTGAAGCGTTCGGTATAATAATCAAAGGTTTCCTTCAGCCAAGCTTTACCCGCCACTACAATGCTCTGCGGCGAAGCCCAGGCACCGATCTTGCTGCCATCGGGCCGGCTGTTGAAATAAGCGATGCTTTCTTCCATACTGATCTTTTCAGCAACACCGGTGACACGAACCTGGCGTTCCAGTTCTTTCCAGAAAAAAACAAGGCAGGCATTCGGATTCGCCTCCAGCTCCTTTCCCTTCCGGCTATTGTAATTGGTGAAAAAAACAAAACCCTGTTCATCGAATCCTTTCAGCAATACGATCCGTGCATCCGGTATTCCCTGTTCATCTACCGTGGCCAGGGTCATCGCGTTCAGTTCATAGATATCACTTTTGCGTGCATCATCCCACCAATGACCAAATTGTTTGACCGGACTGGGATCTACATCCGATTCATGTAAAGATTGTTTTTTATACTCCGTTCGTATATCTGCGATTGCGTGCATGGATAATCATTTAGGCGGTACACAAAATTCCGCTAATTGCAACAAATAAAAAAGGCCCTTGCGGGGCCCTGCCTGTTTCTGTGCTCAGATATTATATTCCTTCAGGTGTTTCTGTGTTTCCTGGTCGGCCAGCCGGTTACGCAGGTCGTCCCGCTCCAATGCCAGCATCTCCAGCCTGCTTTCCAATTCACCCGCTTTGCGGGCAAACTGATTCAGTTCCTCGTTGCGTAATGTCATCTCTGCCAGGCGGAGTTTCAGGTCTTCATGCTGCGACTGCAGGTAGGCGTAGGCCCTGGCAAGTTCATCGTATTTCGGATTCATCCTGCCGGCCTCATTCAATTCCTGTTTCAGTTCCAGTTCCCGCTCTTCCGCCCCCACAGCCTGCAGCTGGCGTAGTTCCAGTTTATCCTGCAAACTCTCGATCTCAGCCTGCTTGCCATCCAGGTTACTGCGCAACGCCGTTGCTTCGCCCAGTTCGGACCGTAGCATGGCCAGTTCCTCTTCCCGTTCTTTCAGGATATAATTGAGGTCTGCCAGTTGCGCCTGCAAACTGTCGTTCATCGAGACCATTTGTTTTATCTGTTCTTCTGTAAACATCGTGTTGTTCATTCCTCAACGGCTGCAAATTTCCCGGATTTGAGCCCATAACAGGGAAACCAGCCCTTTTTTGTATCTTTTAAGCAATAAATCCCGCCGGGGCAGCGTATTCAAACACCCGGGTATCTTGGGTATGCGGTTGCCCGGCGTAAACTTAGCAATAATTGACAGAAGATGAACTCATACGAGGATGTTTAAGGGGGGAATCTTTATGCCAGAAGGAGATTTTTCACCGTTTCGCCAGTCGCATGCTGGGCGTATGCCATCGGTATGCCCGGAACAGCGCAGACGCTGAGGATATACTCCAGGACGCATTTATTAAAGTTTTTGATAAGATCCACCAGTTTAAGTTCGAAGGGTCTTTTGAAGGTTGGATCCGGCGCATTGTAGTAAATACGGCATTGAAGAAATATTCCCTCCGCCGGTATGAGAAAGAAGTGGTGGGTTATGAGGTCAAGGATAAGGATGAAAACATGCTGGAACCATCGGCTTACAGCCACCTGACAGAAAAAGAACTGCTTGACCTGATAAACAGCCTGCCCGACGGTTACCGGGTGATATTCAATCTATATGTAATAGAGGGATTCCAGCACGACGAAATCGCCGAGATGCTGGGCATTCAGCCGGGAACCAGCCGCAGCCAGTTGGTAAAGGCCCGGAACATGCTGCAGCGGCAGATTTTACAATTACAAAAAGTGGCGGTATGAACAGCCAGCAATTTGACAACCATATAAAAGATCAATTCAGCCAGTACGCTCCCGCGGTGGATCCCCGCCTCTGGGAACAGATCGCTGCCCGCACCAAAAAGAAAAAACCGGTCGGTTTCTGGTATTCGCTTTTGCACAACAGGGGCCGGCTCACCTTGATCGCACTGCTGCTGCTTACCGGAACCGGCGCCGGCAGTTGGTGGTTTTACAACAATAGCAGCAGGACCGGGAACAAATTGCAGCAGGTATCCGCCAATACACAACCGGGCTCATCGGGAGGGCTGCTCCAGCAACCGGCCGCCGGAAACGGAGAAACCAGTACCGCTCCTGCTGAAGCAATCCCGGCAAAACAACAAATACAGCCCGAAGACAACAATAAGCGTAAAGTCCTTCCTGGTTCAACCGATAGCAAGGACCCTTCGCTGGCAACCATACAAACAGGTTCCCGCCAAAAGATCAATATCGATGCTCCGAAACTGCAGGAAGATGTATCCGGAGAAAGTAACATAACGCCGGCAAAGCGAACAACCCATGGCAATGCTGCCAAAAAAACCCGTAAAACCCGGGATCAGTTACGCCTCACAACGGAATCACCCACAGTGGGGGAAATGGAGGAAGAAGAAGCACCACTGGTTGGCGGAACCCTGCTGAACAGGTTGCAGTTTGAAGCGGAGAAAGTGTCGGCCAAACGAAAATCAACCCTGCTTACTCCTGTATTGAAGCCCACGAATATTGATCCAGGTTGCCCGACTTTTGAAAAGGACGCGGCCGGTAATAAGAAGTACCTCGAGATTTATGCGGGCCCCGACTACGCGTTCCGGAGTTTAACCGATACCGCCAACTCGGAATACCTGCGCCGCCGGAAAGAAAGCACCAAATTCAGTTCCGCCTTCAGCGCCGGTATCCGGTACACCCGTGTATTCAGCAACTCGATGAGCGTACGTGCCGGCTTCAACTACAGCCAGATCAATGAGAAATTCAAGTTCAAGCAGGGTAATATCGTACAGGTCGTTTACATCATCAATGCAAGCGGCGATACCATCGGAAGTTATACCGTCACCGGAACCCGTTACAAAACAACCATCAATAATTACCGCAGCATTGATATCCCGATCGCGATGGGATATGAAGTGGGCAATGGAAGATGGCATGCCAACATCAATGCCGGTGTTGTAATCAATATTTACAGCTGGCAGAAAGGTGAGATCCTGGATGCATCGTATAACCCGGTAAGCATCACCACTGGAAAAAATTCTTCGCCGTACCAGTTCAAGACGAATGCAGGCATCGGGTTCATGGGCGGTGTTTCCGTGTATTACAAACTGAACGAACGGTACCACCTGTTTGCCGAGCCGTACTTCAGGTATAATTTCTCACCCATGAACAAAGACAATATCACGTTGAAACAAAAATACCAGACAGCCGGTTTACGCCTGGGTGTCCGCCTCGATCTGAAATGAGGCAGCACTTTTCAACAAGGAAGTATCTGGCTACTGGATGGTTTAATAAATCAAGAAGGATGAACAAAAAAATAATCATATCAATCTTTACAACAGCCCTGCTTATCACCGGCTGCAGTAAGGATACCGATGTGTTTATACCCGACGCCACGCCCGGCCCCGACACCAGTTGGCAGCCAACGGTCACTGCCACCATGCCGGTTATCCAACTACGGAACAGCCTGTTGCTTCCCGCTTTTACAGACAGCGTGGAAATCAGCAGCAATGCCGCCACCCTGAATACACCAATCGGCATGCAGGTCATCTTCCCTCCCAATTGCTGCGTAAGCGCCGCGGGCATACCGGTAACCGGAAAGATACAGGTGGAGTTCATGTCGCTGAAAAAGAAGGGCGATATGATACGGATGAACCGGCCAACCACGCACGGCGATAGTTTACTGATAACGGCCGGTGAACTTTTTATACGTCTGAAAAAAGAGGGAGCACCCGCCCTGCTTGCCCCGGGAGTCAAATTATACATCCGGTACACCGATCTGCCCACCAACCCGGCGATGAAACTTTTCTTCGGCGATGAAACGAACCCGGAAGCGTTTAACTGGCTCGCCAACAACGACCCGCAGAATAATTTCATTACCGCGGGTACCCAGGCATACGAGATCTACACCAATCACCTGCGCTGGATCAATATCGCCAGCATTCAGAATACCAGCAGTGTTCCCACGGTAAAAATAGCGGCTGACCTTGCGCCTTATTTTACCAACACAAACACCATTGCCTTCACCGTGTTCAAAGACCAGCGTTCCGTTGCCGGCATGCCGGGCAACCTGGCTGCGAAGAAATTCCTGAGTACGGGTTTACCGCTTGGAAAACCGGTTACGGTGGTGGTTATCTCCAAATTAGCCAATGATTATTACTTAGGATATGAAAGCGCCGTTACCAGTACACCCGGCAGCGGAGCCCCATACCAGTCTGTTTCAATAAGGCCCGTTAAAAAAACCTTACCCGAAATACTGGCTTACCTGGGTTCGCTGTAACCCGAACCATGACAATGCAAAAGGCTGCATCCCGGGGGAGTGCAGCCTTTTTATTTTACTGTACGTTCTTTTAGTTTACAAGCGTACCCACTTTTTCGCCTGTTACCACTTTGAGCAGGTTGCCTTCCTTATTCATATCGAATACAACAATGGGCAGGTTATTTTCCATGCAAAGGGTGAAGGCCGTCATGTCCATTACTTTGAGGTTTTTCTGGATACACTCGGCGTAGGAGATGGTTTCGTATTTCGTGGCGGTTGGGTCCTTCTCCGGATCGGCGGTATAGATACCATTCACCCGGGTTCCTTTCAGGATCACATCGGCCTTGATCTCGATGGCACGAAGCGAGCCCGCTGTATCGGTCGTGAAGTAAGGATTACCGGTTCCGGCGCCAAAGATCACCACGCGGCCTTTTTCGAGGTGACGCATGGCCCGACGGCGGATATAAGGTTCGGCGATCTGTTCCATTTTGATGGCGCTTTGCAGGCGGGTATAGATACCGGCTTTCTCCAGTCCGCTTTGCACAGCCATTCCATTGATGACGGTGGCCAGCATACCCATATAATCGCCCTGCGCCCGTTCAATACCGCTTGTCGCCTCATTCATCCCGCGGTAAATATTACCGCCGCCGATGACGATGGCCACCTGTACTCCCAGGTCGATGATCGATTTAACATCCTGGGCATACCGGGCGATCACATCCGGATCGATCCCGAAATTTTTGTCGCCCATCAATGATTCACCGGAAAGTTTCAGCAGTATCCTTTTGTATTTAGGAAGCATCGCAGCAGAATTTTTGCGAAGATATGGTTTATCCCTGTTTAATCGCCTTTATGGAATACATCATGGGCATTTTTTCATCCATCCCGCTGATGATCCACATGCCATCGGCCCGCTGTTCCAGTTTATTAAAACAATTATAGGGCGAGAAGGGAAATTCATGAAACTGTACAACCTGCAGTCCATGGCCGATCAGCGCCGCGAATATCTCGGAAAACGGATGGTTCCAGCTGTGTTCGATCGAACGGATCGGCGCATCGCGGTCGGAATAGGTTCCGGATATCTCTTCCGTAATCACGGCGGTATTGAAGTAGTCGTATTTGATCCGTTCAAACGATTCATCCATCATCCAGAGCACCGGGTGGAAGTCGGCCATATAAAAAGTGCCGCCGGGCTTCAGGAAATGTGAAACGACACCTGCCCAGCGATCCAGGTCGGGCAGCCAGCCGATGGTTCCGTAAGAAGTAAAGACAATGTCGAATTGCTTATCAAGTTGCGCTTCCAGGTCGTATACATTACTGCGGATGAATTCGGCCTTAAGTCCAAGTTCATCCCGCACTTCGTTGGCCAGTCTGATGGCTTCATCGCTGATGTCGACCCCGGTTACGATCGCTCCTTCCCGCTCCCAGCTCAGGGTATCCATTCCAAAATGACACTGCAGATGCAGCAGGGATTTGCCATGTACATTTCCCAACCCGCCCAGTTCAATGGGCATCAGCGAAGTTTTTCCCTTTTTAAAAGAGGCGAGATCATAAAACGCCGAATCCTTATGCACGCCGGTCCGTTTGTTCCAGGAAGCACGGTTGGCTTCGAACATGGTTTGATAGTCGCTCATGGATCAAAAATAACCAAAAGAAACAAGCCTGTATCAAACAGGCCTGCATCCATGCTTACATATAAAGAAGGGGGGATCAAAAACCAGGGGTCAACGCTGCAAATTCCAGATCTGTTCATACTCCGGCAGCGTTTGTTCCTTCGCTTTCAGGGCCGCAAGGGCTTTCCGGAACTCGCTCACAAATTCATCCACCTGGAATACATTATCAAACTGCACTTCTTTTCCCTTTTTAAGTTCATACGGATTACCGGTGATGTTCATCGAAAAGTATTTTGTGCTTCCGGCGTACGAGCGAAAACCCCCATTCGATGCGCCCACCAGTTCCACCGAGAGGTACGGCGTCATTTTGGGTTTATTATCCCAGCTTAACTGGCAGATCAGCGATACTTTCAGTAATGCATCCGCCTTCGCTTCATTGAGCAGCGTATTCTCCCCGTAATAACTGTTGTTCACCGAACTGAGGGTCCGGAGCGGAGCCAGTTCCTTGTGCACGACCAGGAATTCTCCGTCGTTGTTCACTTCTTCGGGAAAGAACTTCTTCGTGTTCGCGTAGGCAGGTAAGGCCGGAATCGTAGTCACAGGCATTACATTACTTCCCGTCACCTCCGCGTAGGCCAGCGTCATCTTCGCATACAGGTCATCCAGCATGTTCTTCAGGTAAGCATCCGGGATATCCGGGAAGTCGATTGTTTTGGTGGTGGTCGACTGTGTCCAGTTATTGTTTTTTACATCGTAGAGGTAGGTGGTGCCATAGGTATAGAAGGAACTCACCGCCACGTTCCGGGCAAAACTCAACGGCTTGGCATAGGCCGCATTCTTTTTCGTTACCACAGCCTTCCCACTGTTGATCGTAAAGCCGTCGCTGTTACCCGAACTTGAACCAACATCGATCCACATGCCGTCGTTGCTACCGGTAACAACCTGCTGGGAGGCGGGTATCTTGCCGGAAGGATTCAACGCCTTTACCAATTGCTGATCGCTCACCGCCAGGTAACAGTCTTTGAACTTTACACCGTTGTTCGTTGTTTCGATATTGCGGAATGCGGCAGCGGGCAGCACCAGTTTATCGGCCGGTTTTACATACGCCACCATGTACAGACTGCGGATGCCCAGTATCGTACCCACTACATCGATGCGCACCAGCGCATCCGGCCCGGTAGAATAATTGCTCAGCTCCAGGGTAACCTCTTTGGTGAGGTCTACTTTCGCATTGCTGCTTTGGCCGTTCACCGATACGAGTTTGATCTTCCTGGCCGGCATTGGTATCTCAAAACTTCCTTCCACAACGCCATTCCTTTCGAAGCTGATCTTTTTACTGGTTGTACCCGGGTTTTCGGTAGCTGTATAAATACCCATGCTCACATGCTTCAATTCAGTTCCGTTCACCTTGATGCTGCCGCCGTATTTATAGTTTTTATAGGCATCCTTCGACGACAACTGCAGCATGGTAAAATCGCCGTTGTTCACCCAGTCCTTGCCGAGAAAATCGGTAACGATAAGTCCAAGATCCTTGGAGTAGATATTGGTTCCCATCGAAGCAATCACATCCGCTTCTTCGAGGTTATCAAGCGTGGCTACCATACCCGAAGCTGAGCCAACCATATTGCCCGCTCCCTTGGATATCTTACCCACCATTTTCTGAAAAAAGCCCCCGCTTTTCTTTTTCTCCTTTTCTTCCCCATCCCTGTTGGTTGCCAGGGAATCAGCAGCCTGTTTCTCTTCTTTATTTTTTTTCTTTAACGGATTCAACTGCGCCTGGATTGACTGGACTGAGATAATGGCAAGTGCCACTATCAATAGCTTTTTTTTCATGTTAGCCGGTTATTGTTTTAATAGTTATCCTGATCTCAGAACCGCATGAGTTTACCCTGCACAAGAACTTGTGTATGCAGCATCACTTTATAGAAGAGCATTCCCCGGTACGATGCAGCAAGCGCTATTTCATTATGGCCGGCCGCCAGTTTCTGCCGTTGCAGCAATCGCCCGTCGGCACTGAACAACAGCAATTCGGCCGGCCGGGTTGTACGGTTATTAACATGAAAACCGGTATTGACCGATGTCGGGTACACATCAATGGGAGACTGCTGCCACCCGATGCGTTCGATATGGCTGTAGCTGTACCGGCCATCCTGGTCTACCTGTTTGATGCGGTAATAGGCCTGTAATGTATCCCGCAGAGAAATAATATTATCTGTGTATGTGTATTCATTGTGCGATAGATTACGGGCAGGCATGCGTGCAATGGTATAGAAAGCGGCTCCATCGGTACTGCGTTCCACTTCAAAATTTGAGACGTTTACTTCATGGGTCGTTTTCCAATCAATACATACCTGATCCGCAGAGCAGGGGCGAAGACGAAATGAAAGAAACTGAAGCGGGAGTACTCCGTTTCCGGTATGGATCCAGAATTCGCTGAAGCCCGTTACATCGAACTCCAGGTAATTCACGCCAAACACCGATCCTCTTGTGATCTGTGAAGAAGGAATGAGAACTGCAGTTCCGCCGCCGGGGTCGTACACCCCATCCTCATTTGTACCGGTATACTTAGTTACTACCAGCTGTGAAGCTGAATTAAGCGAGGGAATATAGGTTTGCAAATCTGCAAAATCAGCATTGGTATAGTACAATCTTACTCTTTTGGTGCCAGCAGGGTCTAGTGTGGGTTTTATAGTATAATGCCTGCGCATATATCGCATGCCATTATACAGCCCTGCGGTTGCATCAATGTAAACAGTGCTGTTAATAGCGCCAAGGTTAAGGCAATTATCTTTTACAGATACAATTACATGAGCAACATTACCTGTATTGTACGTATGTTTCCACGACGCATCTGTTTGAACAGAATTACTGCTTACTGTTGATGTTGGAATATTATTAAATACGGCGGGCAAACCGGCAGAAACATATTTTGTTTGTAAGTAATTTTCGACGCTTTGACGTTCGGCAGTTGTCAAAGCCCTGTCATAAACAATTATTTCGGCAATCCAACCATCCCAGGATTGCGATGTTATATCTTCTCTATCACCAACAGTAAAACCTGTTGTACCCGTTTCGTTAGCTACGTTCCCAGCCTGAGAAACCGGTTGCTGATTGCCATTTAAAAAAAACTCTATATTGGCATTTGCGGCAGGTACATAATACGTCATCACAGTTGGATTATTTGCTACAACTTCATCCAGCGTCTCTTCTACTGTGGCATTATTAACGCCAGAACCTGCTACTCCATCCGAGTATATGTATGTATTGCCTGCATATTTTACCCATTCCAACGTTGCCATAAAACTGGTGCGTCTAAAAGTAAATAATGCACCGCCGTCATCCATCAGGCATCTTTTCTTAGCTACCACAAAGACCGTTCTTGCTGCTCCCGGACTTACCAAATTTTGTGTAAGGTTGTTCAAATAATAATTCCCGGCATTTCCATCAAAAAATAAGGCGGGTTTGCCATTAAAGGCATATTGCTCCCATGTAGGTCTATTAGATACCGTTGTTTGTGTAACATTATACCCATTACAACTCTGATCGTTCCATTGCTGTACAGTTTGTCCATTCATCGCTGCTGTAATACCCGCATCCGTAAATACCTCGGCGTCTGCTTTTAGCCAAAGTACAGGTGGCGTTAACGGAGTAGAAAGCGTACCGGCTAGTCCGCTTAATTCATCGGCCCCTATATCTGGAGTAGTTGCATTTCTTGCATCACCATCGTAATCAAGCGGAACCTCGGCGCTAGCAAAACCCATATTATTTACCAAAGAAGGTACAGCAGGGTTTATGTGCAAATAATTTGGATTGGTATAATCCAAACTCAGGAAAGGAACGGTTTCGGTAACGGAATTAATATCTTTTGAACATACATGCAGTTTAAAATTCTCCAATGTTTGAAAATTTCCATTGGCAGAAGAATAAATTCTGTTAGTAGCGCTTGGTGTACCTGCATAAAACAAATTATTTCTTGAAAGAAAGTTAGTAGTAGTAATTATTTGCTGATTCCAAAAAGCATTTATTTGACTAACACCGCTTCCTGCAACCATATTGTTGTAAAAAATGTTGTTGTTTAGCTGTATGGGCTGGGTAGTGTTTAAAGCCAGGGCTTTACTAGTATTATTTACCGTACTTCCACCACTTAAATATACCGTATTGTGATGCAGCTTAATGGGTACAGCACCGACAGGTGAGTTCATTTCAATACCAACATAATTTGCAGAGCCTGTAGCTGTAGCTCTGCAAGAAATAAGATTATTATAAACCAACTGCCCTTCATTCGCTATCTGCATACCAGTAAAAGTATTGATGGTGGTTGCAGGCCCTGCATCGATAATGTTGTTTTTTATTAATGAACCAGCTTTACTTGCTGAATAAATTCCTACAATACTGCCAACACTATTATTATAAATTCTGTTATTCTCAATGGTGCATAAATCTGTATTATCGGTGGAGTAAATACCATAAACGGCTAATCCCCCAGGTGCAGCATGCCCGGTTATGCTATTGTTTTTTATTGTAATACTTGTTTGATGGCTCCACCAGTTTTGTACCTGAATTCCGGTGCCGCCACCCGATACGGCAACATGATTGCTTAATCCTACATTGTTACCTTCAATATTTTCAAATTCGGCAGTACCATACAAGCAATAAATACCCTGATATCCATAGTTTGAATTAGAAGATTGGATAGTGTTGTTTTTTATATCAATAGTTTTCCATGCTGGGTCTGCAGCTATTGTACCACCGCCATAAATCATTATTGCTACTTGTTCTAAACCACCGGGTTGGTTATTGCTTATGTTTATGGTATTACTTTGGATTAATACTCCCGATAGTCCATCGGGTTGATACCTAATTCCATAGCAGGTGTGAGGATGTGTTGGTTTGGTTGCAATGTTGTTATTAGTTATTGTAGTATTAGAGAGTTGGGTTATATTGATTCCCAACGCAGCAGCACTAAGTCCGCCAATATCATAGATGTTGTTATTTGAGATGATATTGTTTCTATCACTGAAGTTTACATTACCGATGTTTCTGTTTCCTACTGCATATATACCGTTTGATACGTTAGTAATGCTGTTATTTTGAAATACATTAAATGCATTGCCTGCCGCAACCGTAGTTGGTGATGGTTCAGTATTTAGATTAGTGAGTACATTGGGAGCACTATATAGCGTTATTCCAAATGCCTGATAAATTGCTCCCCAAGTTGGGTCAGTTGCATAGTAAGTTCCATCTAGTGAAATACTACAATTTTTGATAGTATTATATTGACATCCATTATCTTGATTTGGCTTAAAAAAAGCAAACCCATATTCCGTTCTCTCAGCATTAGTTGTATTAGCCGGATTTTCCTGAACACTAATGCCATCAAAAGTAATATAGTCGCTACCGATCATTTTAAAAATAGCGTCTAAGCCTGTTCCAGTACCAGCAGTTATTGTTGGGTTTGCCCCAGCGCCGCTTTTCTGAAAAATGATTGGATTGGCGGCTGTGCCTGTGGCTGTTATTGTGTTATTACCAGTTTCGGTATACCCAGCAGCAATGTTAAATGTAACACCACCAGCACCTACGCCGCTGCTATTAAGTGCTGCAATAGCGGTAGCAATAGTTGCATAATCACCAGGAATGGTTTTGATGCCTGTTAACTGGGCAAATAAACTGTTTGCTGTCAACAGTACTGCAAATAGTGATAGAAATGGTTTGCGCATGCTGAAATAATTATTATCCCAAAGTTGCCAAACCACAAACTCCCCCAAATACGACGAACTGCGTATTTTCCATGCTATCTTTATCGCAAACTTTGTAACATATCAGTGCTAAAGGGTATTGTTTTATATATTGTGATGTCTTTTACCTTCTGCCTTTATACTAAAGCACAGCAGGTATCGCTGTTTCAATCCATTACTACTAAGGATGGGCTGCCGAGTAATTATGTATTTGGAGCCGCCGAAGACAGTGATGGCTTTTTGTGGATTGGTACCGATAAGGGGTTGGCTAAATATGATGGCTTCCGCTGGCTACTTCTTACAACAGACGAAGGATTACCAGGTAATTATATTGCCGAAATTTTTAGCGCCGGGAAACAAGGCTTATGGTTATCAATTAGCACAAAGGGTATATATCATTTTAATACCGTTACACATCAATTACAATTTGCAACCAGCAAAGTATTACACCACCTGATTCAAACAGATAATGACGGCAACCTTTTTTTCTATAAACACAAGAACATTAAATTATCAGGCAATGTTGCTGCCTATTGGCTAAGTCCAAAGCAACCGAATATTATTCACTCAGCCTTTCAGCAAGCGGAAAACAGGCACTACAATTATGTGTATGCAGATTTTACTGCAAGAAAACTGTTCACAAACCCTGCCCCCAACCACCATATTCCTGATAAAAAGATATTTGGCCTGGCTAATGACTGGTCAATAGATACAATGAGCATCTCTCTTAGAAATGAAAACTTTGTGCTGATGCGGGTTGGTGAAAATATTTTCTGTTCCAATAAATCTATTTATAAAACTGGACATGGTTTGGCAAAGAAAATAGCACAACCTTCTTCACTAGATAATACATACTTAAATGCGATTCGCTACAAAAATCAAACTGTTGCCTGCAATGAGAAGGAAGGTGTTTTTTTTCTAGGTGATAATGGTGTGGTACAGCACTACACGGAGAAGGACGGACTTAGCAGCAATTTAGTAAGCCGTGCATATGTATTAAGAAACGGAAAATTGTTGCTTTGCACATTGGGCGGTGGCCTAATCTATAAATTGCCGGAAGGCAATGCTACTATACACACGGGAGATGTGGCCATAAAGGAACTTTCGCAAAACGGTAATTACATTTTTGCAGCTATTGAAAACAAACTCTTGCGGTTTAATAACCGCATCAAACAAACCGATGTATTTGGTTTAACAGAAAGAAACATCCAGTCGGTAAATGTATGGGGCGATAATATTTATGTTTCAACGCTTACGGGTTTTACAAAATATCAAATCAGGAACAACCAATTAATAAAAAAAGATACGTTTACACTATATGCCGGTATAAGTAGTGTGGTTGAAAAAGAGGGGCGATTATTTGCTGGAAGCTATGGTAATTACTTGCTGGAATACAGAGGGAAAAAATGTTTTAGCGATACAGCTTCTCTAAACGTTAATGAGAAAATTCTTTCTTTAAAAAACGGTATCGCCGGGTTTAATTACGAAGATGGCCTGCAACTGATTTTTTTTTCCGGTAAAAAGAAAATGCTGACTGTTAAGGATGGTTTGCCTTCCAACGCAGTGTATCATGTGCATGAACACCATGATACCCTTTGGATAAGCACAAAAACGGGGGTAGCAGTGTATGCAAATGGTAAAGTAATAAATACTATTACTGCAAAACAAGGCATTAACGGCAACAGATGCATTTATACTTTTCATGACAAGAACAATTCTGTGTGGATTCTTACAGATAAATACCTGGGAAAATATGAGGCCAATATGGTAACCACATATTCCGGAGTGGTGGTGAGGGATGGGCTGAACGATTGGGTACATGCTGCGCTATATGATTCAAACAACAACACCATATACACAGGCACTGCAAAGGGTTTATTTATTAATAACCTTAGCGAATTGTCAGCCTTTTCTACTGCTAAAAGCCCGCTGTTAAGCAATGTTGTTTTTAATAATGAGGCTATTACCGATACTGTTTTTGAAATACCCCAGCAATACAAACACCTGGCTTTTAGTTTCAGGCCGGTTAATGTAAACCCCTTTTCAAAGGCAATCATATTTTTTAAGCTGGAAGGCAGGGACTTTGCATTTACTGAACTAAAAGATTCACTGACAGTTGAACTCAACAAACTCCGCAGCGGCAGCTACAGGCTTATTGCAAAAACGGTAAATGAAGAAGGAGTGGAAAGCGAAGAAAAAGTACTGTGTTCTTTCAACGTTACAAAACCGTTTTGGCAACAAAACTGGTTTATTGTATTTAGCCTCCTGGCATCTGCACTCGGGGCTTTCTTAATAGCCACTGCCTATCAAAAAAACAAAATACGGCAAAAAGAAAGGGAACTTAAGTTTAAACAGCAATTGAATGATGAAAGAGAACGCATTAGCCGTGAGCTCCATGATAACCTGGGCAGCAATCTGGTAACCATCATTGCACAAAGCGATAATATAGAAACCAAACTCCGGCTTAACCAACCGGGTGACGCATTAAAAAAAGTACAGGAATTAAACGACCTCAGCCGTGACACCATGAATACTTTAAGGGAAACTATTTGGGCAGTGCAGGAAGCATCACATAGTTATGAAAGTTTTGTAAACCGTATTCGGGAGTTTTTACAAAGAACGTTTTCTGTTACCAATATTGAATACACTTGTAAATCTTCCGGAAATTTATATAAAGAACTTTCACCGGACCAAACCCTGCACCTTTTCCGCTGCATACAGGAGTGTACCCAAAATATCATAAAACATGCTGCAGCCACAAAAGCCAATTATTTATTTACAGCGGATGAGGAGAACTTATCAATTTGTATAACTGACAATGGTAAAGGGTTTGAAACTGATACTGATTTTTCGGGCAATGGGTTAAAAAACATCAATCACCGCATTAATGAGTTAAATGGTTCAATAGAAATTACTTCAGCAGAAAACAAGGAGACATCCATAACAATAAAAATGACACTTTAATATGAGCAATAAAATACTTGTGGGAATTGTAGATGACAACCCTGCCATAGCAGTACAGTTAAAAGAAAACTTATCTGCCTCAGGTAATATTGAAGTTGTATTTAGCGCATCCAATGGCGAAGCGGCATTGAGCAGCCTGCGCAAACTATCCGAACTGCCACAGGTAATACTGATGGATATAGAAATGCCGGTAATGAACGGCATTGAAGCCACCGCTGTTATCACAAAAGAAACAGACATTAAAGTCCTGATCCTTACCGCTTTTGATACTGATGAAAAAGTTTTTGAAGCCATTAAAGCGGGCGCCTCCGGCTATTTATTGAAAGACAGTAAACCCCATCGCATACTAACAGCCATCGAAGACGTGTTGATGGGCGGGGCTCCCATGAGCCCGCTTATTGCCACCAAAACACTGGAGTTGTTGCGCAGCAAAACACCCGGAACCAATGAACTGCAGCCTCATGATTATAATTTGAGTGTACGGGAAACAGAAATTTTAAAACTGCTGGCCCAGGGGCATTCTTATCAAAAAATCGCCAATGAGCTTTATATAAGCCACGGCACCGTTCGTAAGCATGTAGAAAATATTTATGGCAAGCTCCACATTAATAACAAAGCACAGGCAGCAAATTTTGTACATCAAAAGAAATGGAGTTAGTGAAAAGCCGTTCCGTGTAAAATGGAAATCACCGGTTACAGTGGTGGAAAAAAGGCAACCGTGGCGGAACAACAGAACCACCGCCATCGTCCGTGTACCGGTATAGAAAACCGCCCGGGTGACCCGGGCGGCCTATGTTAACACGTTCGCTCTTTCCTTAATGTTGTACAATAATCCGTTGCGCTGTTAGCGTTCCGTCTTTCCAGGTTGCTTTAAGAAGATACACTCCATTGTCCATTGCCGATACATCGATCGTCTGAGGAACCGTATCCCACGAATGCAGCAATCGCCCGCTCATATCGTACCATGCCAGGCTTCGTATGGCCGTATTTCCGACGATGTTGATTTTGTCGCTCGCGGGGTTCGGGTATACCGTAAATGAAACAGTATCCTCCAGTTTGAGTAACCTCACATCCGTGTAACTGTACTTTCCATCGATATCCACCTGGCGTATGCGATAGTAGTTCTTGCCCTTCACGGGCTGCACATGAATGGCGGTATAATTTCCCCGGGCGGCGGCCGCATAGTTTACCACGGCGATATCCCGGAAATTCCTTCCATCGCTACTCCACTCCACCACATAGTGACGCACATTCACTTCGGTTGACACCTTCCAGTTCAGCACCGATTGTTTGCTGCTGTTCAGCACTGCCTCAAAAGACAGCCATTTTACCGGCACCACCGTCTGGCTTTTTTCCAGGATGTATTCTGTATTCTGCCCTGTACAGGTAATGGTATTTGCCGGCAGGTTCACGGTCATTCCCGAAGGAGCGATCCATACCGTAACCGCGTTATGGTCGCGTTTTTTCAATTTCAAATAGGGTTCATTGGCTACGGTTACATATGGATTGTTGGTATAATCGTACACCAGCGTATACTGCGCATTGGCCGGATTCACCACAAAGACTCCCGCATAGCGATGACTTCCGGCGAGGGTATCCACCACCCCATTCACGGTATTGGGCCAGGTATCTTCCCCGTATATATGAATACCATCCGCCGTTCCCGAAGTAAGCGTGGCGCTGACCAGATCGGCGCCGTTGCTGCTCCCCGCATTACCGATATTCAACGAAGTGGTTGAGCCGCTTCCCGCATACTGGTAACTGCTGTACGAACCGATGGGCGCCGAACTCGTGGGCATGGGGTACCAGCCGGTGAAGCTTTGCTGCTGGAATACCATTCCATGTACCGTTCCCTTGAAATCATTCACCACCGGGAACAGCACCGAGTTATTGAAATTATTGTCGAACCGGTAATAATGCAGGAGATTGCTCCAGTTGCTTTGGGTAGAACGGATCTTGCTGCTGAGCTGATCGCGGATCTCTGCTTGTGACAGGATCTTATTCCATTCGCTGATCTCATCAATGTTTCCGTACCAGGTATACGATGCCGAAGGCTTGTACCCGATACCTGCCTTGAAACTCTCGAACTGCTGTGGCCAGAAATTCGTTGTGCCCGAAGCGGCCTGGATGCCGTTCACATAAACTGTATAATTCTTGGCCGCAGTATCCCAGGTAAGTGCCAGCTGGTACCAGCGGCCGACGGTAAAATCATTCAGTACCGTTACCGTATCCTGGTAGCCGGCCACGCTTGTATCGGTGCCGAAAGTCATCTGCATACGGCCATCAGCCCGGCTGAATAAGGTAATGCCCCTGTAACCGCCCACCGTATCGCGGAAATGCGAACTGCTGAATACGAAAGCCTTTTCCTTAAGCGATGCGGCATTGAACCACAACAGCAGGCTGCCCTGTGGGGGAATATTGCCGAGATTGCCCAATTCGGCGAATGTTATCCCGTTGTTGTTGTGGGCATACATGATACCGCTGCCGGGTAATGTATCGCGGTTTACATTGGATGTGTTGGCACAGGTGAATACGGGCGTTCCGTTCGATCCGGCGGTAACATAGTTGTTGCTTCCGCCCAATAATCCCAGGCCGGAAAGGGTTTGATTGGGACCGTTGGCCGAAGCGTTGTTGAATGTATACAAACCGGCGAGGTTCGCTTCGGCGCCGGTAAGGTTCGCGTTGAGGTTCGCACGTACCTGGTCGCCGGTGAGTGCCGTACTCCAGATGCGCACTTCTCCTACATAACCGGCATATTTACCATAGTAGTAACTGATATGCCCGCTGGGGTGCAGGGTATACCCACTGGCGCTGGCGGTGGCTATCAATGCCCCATTCTCGTACAGGCGCAGAACACCATTGTTACAAACAAGTGTCAGGTGCACCCAGTCGTTCACCGGGTGATTGTTGAAAATGATCCGTGCGGGTATGTAATCACTGGCGTGCTCGTATACGGCAAAGCCGTTTGTACCCAGACTGATGCCCACGCCGGCATGACCCGGCGCATAATTCTGCTCGCCCTGGTCGGGACCCAGCACATACCGTTGACCATCGAAGATGCCGCTGTATTGCGCACCCGTTGCATTGCCCTGCGGCAGCAAGGGTTTGGCTTTTACCTCCATGGTAAAATTATTTGTGATGGTAGGATAACTGCCCAATCCGTTATTCATGTAAGCGCCATCGTTCCAGCCATTCAGCATGATCGCACAGGCGGGCGGTGTAACCGGCAATACCGAACAGGTAAATACCGGTGTTGCAGATGTTCCCACCGAAATACCATTCAATGCGCCGCCGGTAGCAGTACAGGAGTTTACAATTGCCTGGCCCTGTCCGTTCCGGGAATTTGCACCGAAATTATAATAGGCTACCAGCCCCGTTTCATTGCCCACCAATCGCTGCCCGATAAGATTCTGTATTTGTGATAGTGAAAGAGCGCTGTTCCAGACACTCAGTTCATCGAGATTGCCATTGAATTTGCTGCCGCCGCTGCTGGTAGCGCCGATGCAGAGCTGACCCGCTCCCGTGATAGGTGTGCTGCCCGATGCAACGGTGGCTTCCAGTACGCCATCTACATATATCCGCAGGTTGCTGCCATCGAATGTACCCACGGCGTAATGCCAGTTACCATCGGTGATGGTGGTGGCGCCCGTTGCCGTGATGGGAACAAGTGATGTGTTTACAAAACTTACCTGCGCTTTATTCGTTGATGAAACCGATACGTGGTAGTTGGCATTGGTACCATCCGCGTCTTTGTAAACGATCGTTTTCAAGGAACCGGTATTCGTTGTTTTAAAATAGGCCCCGACAGAAAATTGCGTTACACTAATCGCCGCGTTGTGCGGCGCCTGCACATAATCCGTAGTACCGTTTATCTGCATGGTGCATTCCGGCGATGTGAAAGGAGGAGGCGCACAGTCGAACAGCGGTGTGAGTTGCGAACCAACCGTGGTTCCGTTCAAAGCGCTGCCTGTGGAAGAACAGAAGTTGGTGACGGTACGGTTCTGTCCGCTGCGGTTATTGTCGTTGAAATGATAGTAGGCGGTCAGGTTTGTTTCCGTACCGGCCAGGCTTGTTGTCATGGCCGTATATATCTCGCCTGCAGTTCTTGTTTCATTCCAGAAACTGATCTCGTCCATTCTTCCGGGGAAGAAGGCGTTAGCGGCTGGCGATGTATAGGCATAGCCACCGATATTCAGTGGTACGGCCGTACTGATACTGCCAACGGTTCCACCCGCCTTGCTGGTTGGCACCGCGGAGCCATTCAGGTAAAATGTTCCGCTGTGCGTGGTCTTATCATATACAAAAGCAATATTGGTCCATTCGTTCAGGGCAAGGTTATCGCCGGCATTGGTGGGATAGTATTGCTCCGAATTAGTACCATCGCCCAGGATGATATAGGGCTTATAGGAGCCGATCGGGTGACCGTTGTAGGTAATCAACAGCGAATACCCGGGATCGATGTTGTTGCCGCCGGCTGTATTTTTCTTCTGCACAACAACGCGGTTGATATCGGCATAGGAAGCCGTTCGCTTTGCGTATACCTGCACGGTGAAGTTGCCGGCAAAGTTCAAGGCTGCATTATCGGGCACGCTGATCTTGTCGCTGCTTCCATTCAATTGTATTCCGCAGGTGGGGATATTGATGGCGCAGGGAAATTTCGGGTAACTGCTTGTTGACGCTGTGATACCATTCAGCGCAGCACCGGTGGCGTTGCATTTGTTCAGTACCGTTTGCCCGTTACCGCCGAGTGTATTCTCGTTGAAATGGTAATAGGCAACCAATCCGCTTTCGTTACCGGTGATGCCCTGCGCATTCGCGATGATCTCGGCCTGTGTTCTTTCCACGTTCCAGAAGCGAACTTCATCCATATCACCATTGAAGAAGTCGGTTCCGATCACGCGGCCGGTGCCGATATACATCGTATTAAGTACCGTAGGCCAATATGGATTGCCGGTTGCAAGTACCAGCTTTCCATTCACATAGTACTTGATGAGTTTGGCGGTGGTATCCCAGCTCATGGCAATATGCGAGAGCGTATTCAGACTTAGTGTTGCGAATATCGGAGCCGTATAGGTGGCGTTATCGCTGCCGATCAGTCCGAATATCTGCCCGCTGGCGTTGATGGTGAAATACAATCCATTATTTCCATTGGCCGGAACATTGAACATGGCCAGGGGCGCCTGGTAATTACTGAATGACCTGGGTTTGATCCAGAACTCCACTGTTCCTTTTGCCGGCATATTGCCCATACCGTTGGCGGTTACCTTGGCGGCGCCGTCGAACTGGATGGAACAGTTGGGTGATTGCAGTCCCGGCATGGAAATATTCGGGCAATCGAATACAGGCAAGGAAGCGGTTCCATTGCTGATCGCATTCAGGGCGGTGCCGGTGGCACTTGCATGGTTGATCACCGTTTGGCCGGTGCCGTTGTAGGTATTGTCGTTGAATGTATAGTATGCGATGAGCCCACTCTCACTACCGGTCAGTGAACTGTTCATGCTGTTCTGGATCTCGGTTCCTGTCCTGGCCACATTCCATACCCGGAACTCATCCAGTTTACCGATGAAAGGATAATTGCCGTTGGCAAACCCGTAACCGATATCGAGGTTACTGGTATTGGTTGTCAGCACGCCGGTAGCAGCCTGCTGGAAATTCTGAATGCCATCGATGTATACCCGAATAGAGGAGCCATCGAACGTGTATGCCACATGGTGCCATGTATTGTCATTAACCGTGGCGGGCGTTACAAAACTATAGAGCGTACCCCCGAGGGTGTAATATCCATTCAGTTTACCGCCGTTGCCCGAACCGGCCGACGCGATGAGCAGCATCGGCGCAGCGGATCCTACCGGGCCTTTGCCGAAGATGCAGCGGTAGTTGCTGATATCGGCCGACGCGTTGATCCAGGTTTCATACGTGAAGGCGGTGGTCAGGTTCACCGCAGCGCTGTTCGGCACAAACAAACCCTCGCCCGAAGCGCCGCTGAGCGTAACAGCGCAGGATGGCGGAACGGGAGTAAGCGCTGAACCCAGGATATACTCCGTGTTTTGCCCGGTGGCGGTGATGGTTTTGGTGGAGGTATTGATCGATTGAGGCGTTGCCTGTACCCAGTTGGCATCGGCATTGTCGGTCCGCTTGTACAGTTTCAGGTTGGTTTCAACCGAAGGTGTTATGGTAGTATTGTTGGTGTAGTTGCAGGTAACAGTATACGCCGCTGCACCATTGCCATTCACGACAAACACCCCCGCATATTTATTGTTGCCGCTGATGCCGGGATAGTTCTGGGTGTTGGGTAGTTCATTCACGCCATATACATGTACGCCGGCGCTGGTACCCGCATTCATGGTTACGGCCAGATTATCAGCCGGTGTTCCGAAGTTGATGTTGGCCGAAGCCGTGTTCGCCGTATAATTGTATGCACTCACATCACCGATCGGCGCTCCGCTGACCGCTGTTGTTCCTCCGTTACTGTATAATTCAGTTACACAATTATTCAACTGGTTACCCCAGATATTGAGGCCGGATGCTTCATCAAAGCGGTAGTAGCGGGCCAGGCTGCCGTGATTTGGATGTGATGCGGTTTCTTTTTTACACATCCAGTCGCGGATCGTCGTCTGCGATAAAGCCGTGTTCCATATCCGCACTTCATCCAGGTCGGAATTATTACCGAAACCGCCGGGATAGTATCCCATGGCCAGGTAGGTTCTGGCCGCTACATTGTTTACGGAAGAACCCGGAGGAATGGCGGTTGTACCTTCCAGCAAGCCGTTTACGTAGATCTTGATATTATTTCCCTCCCGGGCAGCCGCAATATGGTACCATTTGTTTATCGCAAGCGATGTGGTAGCATTGGCCTGGTAATAGGTGGCGCCTGTTTCAAAATAAAAAGCAGGAATATTATTATTCCCATCCGTAGAGGTGGCAATCGCCCATTCATTGGTACCCGGCGAAGATCCTGAATTCCATTTATTGATGCAGGCGCTGTTGCTGCCTCCGCTCGACAAAGCCCGTTTCATGGTCCAGAATTCGATGGTGAAGTCATTGCTGCCAAAATCAATATCAGCATCATCCTGCGCATAAGCGCCGTATGTTCCCATACGCAGACAATTACCGCTGCCCGGCAACGGATTGTTTACACTGCACTGGATCCCGTATTTGCTGTTGAGGTAGTTTTCGATGGAAGTTTTTTCAGCCGGGGTAAGTTTGCGGTTATATAAAATGATCTCGGCAATATCGCCAACCAGGGGGAAACTGTTTACGGCATTGCCCCGGTTACCAATGTAGAGCGGACGGTTGTCGTAATTACCACTGTTGTCGTTGTTGTAGGGAGCCGATTGTTCATACAAAACACAATCCTTTCCGTTGATGCGCAGGTTTACTTCGCCGGCCACACCCGCGGCCCTGTCAAAACTGCTGTTGACAACTTTGAACACATTTGCCTTGAAGGGGTAGTTCTTGGTATTGTAGCCATTGCCGGTATGCCCCGGGTACATGCCGCGGTAGGTCAGCGGTGCCTGGGCATTGTCAAACAAAGCAAAGCCCTTGAACGTATTGTAATCCGGTCCGTGTTCGGCGATGGCTTCCCAGGTTCCGGTGAGGTTGGATGATTTGTAAACGATGTAGAGATCTACTTTATCCGTACCCGTCAGGTCGAGCGAAGGCGTAACCAGCATGTGCGTGGAAAAACGCAGGGCAGGCTGCCCATTGAGCACATTGGTTACAAAAACAGGACGCAGACCCGCTGTTGCCTGCGCCGCGTGATTGGCGTTGCCGCTTTGGTCGTTCCATTGCTGAACGGTTTGACCGTTTACCGCCGGCGTAATTCCGGCATCGCTGTATGCGCCGGCGTCGGCTTTCAGCCAGAGAATATTACCGGGCGCCGGTATCTGTGCGTGGGAAAACAGGGTACAGAAAAGCAGCAGTGCGAGGGTGGCTAATTGTTTCATCAGAATAGCTTTTACGGTATTTCTAACCTCGTAAAAGTCTGATTTCGGCCACCGGCGGGCAATACCCCCTGTGCGGCATTTTGCCACAACCCTCCATGTTCTGCTTCAGGAAGGAGAACTATATCCACTTGTTTTTAAGACTGATCTGCAACGCTTCAACTTTGCTGCTTACATGCAACTTGGCGTAGATATTCTTCATGTGCTGGCGCACCGTGTGTTTACTCAGAAAGAGTTGTTCGGCGATCTGCGCATATTCCTTGCCTTCCATGCTGCATTTCAGGATCTGCTTTTCCCGTTCGCTGAGGGGTTCGATCGTACGGGTTGCTTTTTTTGATTCCGCGGCTGGCTGGGCCGACAGCGACGTAAGCCATTTCCAGGCCTTGCGGGCTATGCCCGGGCTCATCGGCGCTCCTTCATCCTGGTAAACCTGGTATACCGAATCGATGATGTTCTGGGCCGTTTCTTCTTTCAGCAGGTAACCATGAGCGCCGGCCTTGATGGCGTTGAAGATGCGTTCGTCGTCATCGAAAACCGTGAGCATGATATATTTAACGGAAGGATAGAGCGGCGCAGCACGCAGGATGGTTTCGATGCCGTTGAGTTCCTGCATCTCGATATCCATCAGCACCACGTCGGGTTGCGGCGAGGCGGTCTTCATCAATTTCAGAAATTCGGAACCATCACCGGCTTCCAGCACCACCTGCATATCGTTCTCCACCGAAGCGAGTTTTTCCTTCAGGGAATGGCGCAAGTAGGATTTATCGTCTACGATCCCGATGAGCATATTGCAAAAATAACCGGGGGCTCGGCATGGCCAATACCCCCTGTGCGGTATTTCGGTTTACAGGCGAACAGTCACCGAAGTGCCGGCGCCTGGTTTTGATGTAAGCGTGAGCGAAGCCCCGATGGATTCAGCCCGCTGGCGCATGTTCCTCAGCCCATACTGTTCATTGCCCGGCAAATTATCCGGATCGAAACCGCTTCCGGAATCAGCAATGGTGATCGAACAGCGGTTTCCATCGGCATGGCCTTTTACCCACAGTTCGCCACCACCTGCATATTTGCAGGCATTGGTCACGGCTTCCTGGCAAATACGGAAAAGCTGCAAGGCCTGTTGCGAGCTAAGTGTGAACGTTTCCCCGAATTCTTCCTCGATGCGCAATGGCATACCCGGGTATGCCTGCAGGTACCGGTGTGTATAATCCACCAACTTATCGAAGAAATCCGCGGCGCTGAGTTGTTCCTGGTTCAGTATCCAGATCGTTTCCCGAAGGGTTTGCAGCAATTGCCGGGAACTTCCTTTCAGCGCATCCATGTGATCCGCGATGGGCTGCTGTTTACGGAACTGCATATCCAGGGTTTCGATATTGTTCGAGAGCAGGGCCATCTGCGAACCCAGGTTATCGTGCAGGTCGCGGCTTAGGCGCTCTTTTTCATCCTGTACCTGTTGCTGGATGGCAAGTTTTTGCCGTGTGCTTCTGCGCTGGTACAGGGAATAGAAAACAACTGCCAGCAGCAAAAGCAAGCCGGTAAAAGCAACCAGGTATACCTGTTTCTCTTTCTTTGCTTTCAGCAGGGCGAGGTTTTTCTCATGTTCCGTTTCGGCGGTTTTGAATTTCGCTTCGGCTTCGCTGATCTTCTGGTTCAGATCGGTATTGAACCTGTTTTTGAACGAAGCGTTCGTCTGTTTCATGTACTGGTAGGCTTCTTTGTAATTGCCGGCAAACACATAGCTTTCCGCAAGCAGGTCGAGGGCTGTTTGCTCCATGTCCAGTTTACGGATCCGGCCTGAGATCAGCAGCGCTTCCTTCCCTACCTGTATCGCCTTGTCGAATTTCTTTTCCTTCACCAGCACTTTGGCGTAAAACATCAACGCCTCGGCGATCCGAAGGCTGTCGTTCAGCAGCCGGGCCTTGGCAATAACCTTTGTATACAATTCACCGGCCTTCTCCACCCGGCCGGTCACTTCGTACAGTGTAGCCAGCAGGCGGTAATGCAGGTTACCCAGCTGGGTTGTATCTGTCTTATTGAGAATACTCAGTTCGATTGATTTCTGAAAATTGCGTTCCGCCTCCGGCAGGTTGCTGCCCGATTCGAGGATGATCGCCCCGATATTGTGATAGCATTGTTCGAGTAAAACAGTATAGCCGCTTGTTTCGCTGATGGCGATGCATTTGCGCCAGTACTCCAACGCCCGGGCAGGATCGGGTATGTGATAATAGGTATTGCCCAGCAACTTGTAAAAACTGGCTTCTGCATACCCGTCATTTTGCCTGTGCGCTTCCGCGATCTGTTGCTGACAGTAGGCCAGGCATTTATCCCACTGCTTCAATTCCTGGAATTTGTGGATCACCACGATCTGCAGGGCCAGTTTATCTTCCGGCGAAAACTGCTGGGCGGATAATGTTGCATTGATCTGTTTAATGACCACCTCGTGATCATTATTATTTTCGAATTGTTCAACCTGTTGCTGCACACCCTTGCTTTGCGCATGCGCCCCGTGCAGGGTGGTAAGAAAAACAAGCAGGTATAACAGGCGGAGGGCTCTCATTGTCTGCAAACAATGCCTGAAAATACGGATTCGGGAATGATTGATAAAACAAAAGCCCCGGATATGATCCGGGGCCTGTATATTTTTATCGGTGGGAGATTATCCCAACGCCACCCGTTTGAAGTCGGTCACTTTCAGATCGGCATCCACGCTCTTCAGGTAATCGGCTACAGACTTGCTGTTGTCTTTTACGAAGGCCTGGGCCAGCAGGGTATTCTCTTTGAAGAACTTGTTTACCTTGCCCATGGCGATCTTTTCGGCCATTTCAGCAGGTTTACCTTCGGCTTTGATCTGCTCGATGGCGATCTCTTTTTCACGGGCGATCGTTTCCGGAGCGATGGATGTTTCATCTACCGCCAGCGGGTTCATCGCGGCGATCTGCATGGCCACATCTTTACCCGCTTCCGCCGCTTCTTTGGTCATCGCTACCAGTACGCCCATGCGGTTGGCGCCATGAATATAAGAAGCTACATACGGTGCGTCGATGCGCTCGAATTTGGTAAGAGCGATCTTTTCGCCGATTGCGGCCAGTTTATCATTGATGAGTTCGGCAACGGCGGAACCATTGATCGATACCGCGTTGAGTTCCTCGGCTGTTTTTACATTGTTGGCAATGGCCGCGTCGGCAATGCTTTGTGCGAAAGCCACGAATTCGGCGTTCTTGCTCACGAAGTCGGTTTCGCAGCTGATGCACAGAACGATACCGCTTTTGTGGTCGGCTGTTGTTTGTGCGATCACCACGCCTTCTTTCGCTTCACGGTCGCTGCGTTTAGCGGCCACTTTTTGTCCTTGCTTGCGCAGCCAGTCGATCGCTGCTTCGAAATCGCCATTGCTTTCGGTCAATGCTTTGCGGCAGTCCATCATACCTGCGCCGGTTGTCTGGCGTAATTTATTGATGTCTGCTGCGGTTATAGTAACACTCATTTGAATTAAGAATTAAAAATTAAAAAATCAAAATACCAATCGCTACAGCTTGGTCGGTCCGGGGTTTATTTACCGGCCGGTTTGCGTCCACCACCGCCTGCAGCCGGGATACGGCGTTTGGTGGTACCACCACCGGTTCCGCGGGTGCGTTTTCCTCTGTCGTCGCCGCCGTCGGCACGTTGTTCAAAGCGTGCGGCTTTTGCTTCGGCGCTTTCATCCGCATCGGCGTTATCTTCTTCATCCTTATCAGCCTGGCGTTCCTGCAAGCCTTCCGCGATCGCGGCGGTCAGGTAGTTCACCACGATGGCGATGGATTTGGTTGCGTCGTCGTTTGCCGGGATCGGGAATTCCACTTTGTTCGGATCGCAGTTGGTATCCACCATACCGAAGGTGGTGATGCCCAGTTTTTTGGCTTCTGCCAGGGCGATGTGCTCGTGGCCGATGTCGACCAGGAACAGCGCGGCCGGTACGCGGCTGATCTGTGCGATACCACCCAGTACTTTTTCCATTTTGTCTTTATCGCGGCTCAGGGTGAGGCGTTCTTTTTTGGTCAGGCTTTCGGCGCTGCCATCGTTCAGCATTTTTTCGATGCTCTGCATTTTCTTCACGCTCTTACGAACGGTATTGAAGTTGGTAAGCATACCACCGAGCCAGCGTTCGGTAACGAAGGGCATGTTTACACGGCGGGCGCATTCGCTCACGATCTCTTTCGCCTGCTTTTTGGTAGCAACGAACATCACCTTCTTACCGCTGCGGGCAATGGCTTTCAGCGCGGCGGCTGACTCCTGTAAGCCTTCTACGGTTTTGTTGAGGTCGATGATGTGAATGCCTTTCTTTTCAGCGAAGATGTAAGGCAGCATCTTCGGATTCCACTTTTTCTTCAGGTGACCAAAGTGAACACCGGCTTCTAAAAGTTGCTGTTGTAAGGAAGTGTTATTTTCCATTTTGTATTGTTGAAATGATGTTATGTAATCGGGTTCATTGTTCATGGCTGATCGTTCACAGTAACCAGTGGGCCCATGAACCATTAACCATATGCCGGTATTAACGTTTAGAGAACTGGTAGCTCCTCCTGGCTTTCTTGCGACCTGGTTTCTTACGTTCAACAGAACGCGGATCGCGTTTCAGCAAGCCAGCGGCTTTCAGCGCCGGGCGGAATTCAGCGTTCATTTCGATCAGGGCCCGGGCGATGCCCAGTTTAGCCGCTTCGGCCTGGCCTTTAACGCCCCCGCCGGTTGCATTAACCACCACATCGAATTTATCAACCGACTCAACGGTCTTCAGCGGCGCTTCTACCTGGTTTTGCAGGTATACCAGCGGAAAATATGTTTTATAGTCTTTGCCGTTCACGGTGATCTTACCATCTCCTTTCGACAGGAAGATACGGGTTACCGCTTCTTTTCTACGGCCAACTGCATTTTTTTGCTTTTCCATTATTGTTTATTGGTAATTTGATTGTTTGAATTAGAATTTCAGTTCTTTGGGCTGTTGCGCACCGTGCGGATGTTCGGCACCCTGGTATACAAACAGTTTTTTGTACATCTTACGGCCCAAACGGTTCTTGGGAAGCATTCCTTTAACCGCTCTTTCGATCAGCACCTCGGGCCTGCGCTTGATCAGGCTCTTGGCGGTTTCTTCTTTACGGCCTCCGGGATAACCACTGAAGGTATCGTAGATCTTTTCGTCCATTTTGTTACCGGTGAACTTTACTTTTTCGCAGTTGGTAACAATGATGTAGTCGCCGCAGTCGACATGTGGCGTGTAGGACGCCTTGTTTTTGCCACGCAGTATGGCGGCAATCCTGGAACACATACGACCTACGGTTTGATTAGTACCGTCGACAACGTACCAGTTGCGCTTTACGGTAGCCTCGTTCGCATGCTTGGTGGTGAAATGTAATTTGCTCATCTTTTTGTTTTTTGCGCCAGGCCGGGCCCGGCTTTGTTTATGCCGCGGCTATCCCCGCAGCGATTTAAAATTTGGACCGCAAAGGTAGGGGCAACAGGGTGTACCTTCCAAAGAAACAGGGAAGTATTTTCACTATCGCTTTTATAACAAACTGATTTTCAGTAAAATTTTTGCTCAAAATTATACATACTCCCTAAAACATGAGCTGGTTACCATCAAAAAGCCCCCTTGCGGGGGCTGTAATCATAAGGCGGGCGCCTGAAAAGGCTATTGACCAGTAAAGTTTACGGGTTGGGGTGGGTTTAATCGGTTTTAAGGAACTGTTTGCTGTAGCCATCCCGTGCATGGCCAACCCTGACAAAATAAGTTCCGGTGGCCAGCATGGATACATTCACGGGAATGCTGTTGACGCCCGGCTGGAGGTTTACGATCCGGTTGTATACCTGCCGGCCTGATCCATCATATATATATACAGGTGTTTCGCCGGTAAGGCCATTGCCGATCTGCACCTGCAATATGTCTTTTGCCGGGTTGGGCGACAATACCAGTTGCACACCCCGTGTGTCCCAGTTCAGCGCTACCACCTGGCTGAGAGAGAATTTTCCATCAATATCCACCGAGCGCAGGCGGTAAAATATCGTTTTCTGTGATTGCAGGGAAGCGGGCAGCAGATCGTTGAAGGAATAGCTGAGGGGGTTGTTGGAGTTACCGGCCGCAGCAACTCTTCCCGCATCGGAAAAATTCACCCCATCGGTACTGCGTTCAACCATATAATGACTGCTGTTCTGTTCATACTGCGTCTGCCAGCGAAGCGATACAGCGTTATCCCGCATAGAAGCAGTAAATGAAGTGAGTTTCACCGGTAAGGGGCCCGCAGCCAAGCCAGCGATCTCGGCAGCGGAAAGCGCCCGGTTGTATATCCTCAATTCATCAATCTTACCGCCGAAAGGATTATACCGGGGTGGACTAAAACTCCCATAGCACATTGCCCCTGCCTGCATATTGATGGGATACGAAGGGGTTTGTGTACCTTCTGTGGCTGAAAGCCGGAAAACACCGTCTATATATAAAGAAATAGTACCGCTGTTCCGTACTGCTGTTACATGGTGCCATACGCCGGTAGTAAAATTGGTGGCAGCAGCACTGCCGACTGAATTATTTCTATAGTTGAATTGCAGGTTCCAGGTACCGGCCACGGTAGACCATAGCCAGATTCCCCAGCCACCGTAATTAAGGCAATTATCAACCAGCCCGGATGTAGTGGTTCCATTGAAATAAAAGTTGAGTCCGACAGTAAAATTATTGGCACCGGAGAAATCAAAATTCCCGTTATCAATAAAATCGATGTACGAATTCAGGTTTCCCTGGAACTGAACGGCCGTATTGGGCGCATTGTTATAGCCTGTTGTAAAACTGGTATTTACTCCCGTTGCGGTGGCAGTCGCTGATCCGGTATTTGTGTAGACTCCGTTCAAAGACCAGTACCCGATCAACCCGTTGGTAGGAGGCTGGGCCATGCCATACACGATCAAAAAACTGGTGAGCGCTGTTAGTAAGGTTTTTTTCATATCCATCATTGATTGGTGTAAAGATTCAGGAACAAACCTGGTTAAGCGGCTTTCAGACGATGGTAAAAATTCACGGCCTCTGTGCGGTTACGCACCTGCAGTTTGCTGTAAATATTCTTACAGTGCTTTTTCACCGTATCGATGGATATGGATAAATGATGGGCGATTTCTTTGTACAAAAAGCCTTTTGCCAGCTTAGCCAGCACTTCCTGTTCGCGGGGTGTGAGTGTCTTGCCCGATCTTCTCATTGCTTGGTTTTTAAAATTAGATGAAGTGTTCTCCGCCATCAATACCTCTTTTGTGTACCAACCTTCATTACCGTACAAAACTGATAAGTAGGCAAGAGCCGGACAAGGGTATATTAGCGGATAATAAGAAGGGTGAAAACACGGGGAGCCGGTTAGCGGTTTGGCGTTTGATGTGTATGGTTTGAAGTTCAGGGTTTAGGAATCAGGTCAATCCTCCATGATCCAAACCTGTCTCCTTGGAAAATCTTTTTACCTTGTGTGGCACCATTCCTTTACCTAAAAAACGAACCCCCATGTCCAACGACCTGCTGCCGGGCGTAAAAACGCCGGCCAAGAACGACCAGATCATTTCCTATTACGCCCTGAGGATTCTTATCGGTGCAACGGGTATGCTGCTCCCCTTTTTACTGCTCATCGGCAACCTGATCGCCAACCAAACCCTGCACATCGAGTTTTCGGTGAGTGATTATTACGATAACGGAACGGCGGGAGACATTTTAGTGGGTGTATTGTTCGTACTGGGGTTTTTCCTGATGGCGTATAAGGGATTCGACCGTATCGACAGCATAACGGCCAACCTGGGCTGCGTGTTTGCCCTGGGTGTGGCCCTCTGCCCCACCACCAGCAGCAACCAGGTGGTGCATATCCTTCACTTTGTATTTGCGATGCTTCTTTTCTCCACGTTTATCTTCTTTTCCATCTACCTGTTCCGTAAATCGGATCCGCATAAAAAATGCAGTCCGCAAAAGAACAAGCGCAATGTCATTTACCTGACCTGCGGCATCATAATGATCGCGGCGATCGCTTCGATCGTGGTAAGTATTTTCTGGCTGGAGAAGGCGAGTAAAGAATATCACCTGGTATTCTGGTTCGAATCCCTGGCGCTGATCTCCTTCGGTTTTTCCTGGATCACCAAGGCGGAGTTTTTGTTTTTGAAGGATGAAGAACAGAACGGTCATTGAGGAATGGAAGCTCCGCTGGAAATACAACAGGCATTCCTTACTTGCGACCGGGAAAAAATCGTCGTCGGTTTATCAAGATTCTTTCCGTTTCAACAGACCCGCAATGCCTGAGAAATTTGCTTTTACATTCAATAATCCGAGAAGCCTCCCGGTTTTGGGATCGTACCTGACTTCAACCGGTATCCAGATGTCGTTGAGCAGCCGTATGCGGGCAGTTCCGTTTATCGTGAGGCTGTCTCTTTTCTCACTCTGGTACAGGTTTCCCAGGTTGCGGTAGTAGCTGCCACTGAATTTGATCTCAAAAAAAGGCCGGTCGTTTGTTTTATCGCGGATCACCCAATTGAGTCCTGCTTCCAGACTAAACATTTTCCGGTCCAGGTTGCGGCCCGCTTTCGTGGTATCATTCGAGAAGTCAAGCATAGCCTTAATATTTGCTTCAAGGTTATTAGCACCGGGTTCCGGTTCAAAAATACCCTTCGACAATTCGGAAACCACGGCAATATTTGCAAACTGGAATTTGTCTTTGTATGTTGAATCACTCAGGGCTATGGTCCAAAGCAAATTATTCTTGATCGAGTTTTTTAACTGAACAAAATTTAAGGAATCCAGTTCCCGGAAACTCTTATCCGGATGCCGGCTCAGGGTTTCTGAGATCTCAATGAAGTTCTTTTCCTTCACGATTCCCCGTACCAGGTTCTGAAAATCCTTGTCGAGTGCATCCAGCGGTTTTTCTTCCTGGAAAAGAGCATTCCGGTTCTTTTGAAGCACTATCAGTTCTGAATCAGATCCCTTAAACTCTTTCTGAATATAGGTTGTGATGGCGGCATTCAGGAGGTCTCTTTCTTTACCGAGTTTATCTTCTTTGAGTTTTAAGGCAACAACTTTGGAAGCGGTTACGTCGGTTTGATCGATCAGCGAGTACTTAAGGGCCGATGTAAATCCATTGAAATTAAAAGAAGAATCGAGGCGCATTCCAAAGCTGAAGTTTAGCTTGCGGAGAGGTTTGTATTTTTTATAGTAGATATCCTTATTCAGTTGGGGATTTCTTTTCAGCATCAGCGCATACGGGTTCGAGCTGAAACTGAATTCTTTGTTAGAGCCCACCAGATTATTAAAGGCCAACTGGAAGAAATTGGTAAGGATGTCTTTTGAATTGCCGCTCTTGAGTGAATCGGCTGTATAGATCATTTTTGCAGCATTGTCCTGGGCTGATGCTGTAAAAAAAGAAAGCAGCAGTAAAAGGATGCTGCAAAATCGGATGGTTTTGCTTTTCATACTGAAGGGATTAATTAGCCAATAATCAAGAAAGATCCGTTTATGTGCTGACCAGGTGCAAAGTTCATCTGCATCGGAACGGCAACCACGCCGCTAATTGAAACGGTTTTACTGCCGGCTCCAAATCCATTGATGTCGATCAGGTCCCTCTTTTTTACTCCGGTAAAGCGCAGGGTGCCGCTCTGATCAAGAGTTTGCGGATTTTCATTGTTGTGGGTTGCTGTTAATCCGCTTAAACCCGGCTCAACATCACTGAAGGTTACTTGTAATTCAGCAGTCGTTCCCCTGTCCGGCACGGAACGGCTTGTAGTTGCTGCCCGCTCTGTTGATTCAGCTCCCGGAGCTGATCCCTTCGCTTTTTGAATTTTCTTTGCCACGGTTTTGTGGATCGCCTTCTGCAACGCTTTCAGCTCCCTGCTTGTTAATGTTACCGATCCCAGATCAATAACCAGTTGATTTTCTTTTTCCATACCTATTTTTTCTGCCTACTCTTTGATCCCGTTTTCGGCTTACCGGGCTTTTTACTTATTGATTTTGTTTCACTCCCCCGCTCCAGAAATAGTTGTCGTTCGTGTCTTTATACCAGACCGGGTTATTATTGATGGCCTGGCCGTTACCAACCCTCGCCACGAAGTTAAGCGCTGTGCCCGGAGATAAAACCTGCACAATATCCGCCCTTGTATTGGGTTGTTTGCGGACGTTCAGTTTTACCGTTACAATGACCGAACCTGCCTGTGCAGCCGTGTTTACCGGCGGCGGTACCACGGCAACGCCGGTACATTCATTGAATTCTGCCACCACGTCCCGCAACAATTGCTCATAGGTTCTCCGGCTGTTGGCCAAACCGGTCACCGGGTCGGTTTTCCGCTTCGGGTCGAGAAAGAAATGGCCTACAATATCCTTTTCCGGATCCAGCTCAAATTCGAAACAGAGTTTCGCCAGTACCCAAACGTATTTCTGGTAGGCTTTATCCGCGTCAATGGTTCCGCCGTAACAATATTCAACGCCAATAGCCGCATCATTGGCGTTTACCCCATACAACTCATTATCTTTCGGAACGCCGTACAGCACATGCCATGCCTTTTCCGGCGGAGCGGTTAACGCCGGCACGCATTCAATGATCTCTTTATCATCCACGAACAAGTGGGCTGATGCACTGATCTCATTCCGGGAGTTGATGTAGTAGCGTACATTTTGCGACGCGGTTGACCCCGGGTTGCCTGTATCGTGCGCTACGAGGAACCTGACCTTGGAAATCGGCAGGCCTGCTCTTCGTTTCGATGGCCCTGGTATATAGTTGGGCGTTATCGCATATTTATTTTTAAATCCGGTGGGCATAGCGTATACGTTTTATGGGTGAGGGTTAACCGACAGGCTCTTCTTCGGTGTTTTCATCCGCCGCAGCGGCGGCAGCCTTATCCTGTTTGTCGACCAGCGGGTTTGCTCTTTCCACTTTTTCCTTTGTGAGGAATAAATTTTCAAATATCTCCCGCAACTTATCTACTGCCTGTCTTGAAAACAAGCCGGCAAGAATGGAAATAGCCGTAACGCCAAAGGGATTGATGGGCATTCGATCCGGACGTTGAGGCATCCGTTCGGCGCCTATACGTCTGAAACCAGCCAGGCTGTCGGACGAAGAACGAACCGGTGTTTTGGGAACCCCTGTCGTAGTATCTACGTGAATATAAAGCACACTGTCCTGAACAGACGCATACTGCCCCGCCACCTGCGGAGAGTCTACATTGATATTAATAAGTCCTCCGCGTAACAAAAAATAAAAGGACAGAGCGAGGGTTGCCCCGATAAAGGGTCGCATGAGGTACCAGGGTATCCAGGACTTCTCGAATTGCTGGGACCCGAGGTAGTCGGTAAACGAAGTGGCCACGTGCACAAAAGCGCCCAGGGCGCCGCCAATGGCCACCAGCAAAATCAACTGTTGTTCGTAGTTGAGTTTGAATTTCCGGAATAAAAATCCTTGGGACGGGGGCCAGTCGGATATAATACAGGCTATGAGGATTATGCATAACGCCATAAAAAAGAGCAGCATGATCAGCGTAACCGCTTTGCGGGGAGGGTTGTTTGCCATATTGTTTTTTTACATGTTCACAGACTATTAAGCATTGTTTTGAAGTCGCTGGCAGCGAAGTATTGGTAATTGAGATGCCGCGACAACCCATCCAGGTCGGGGAAGAGGGTAAACCGATTGATGCCGGCATGTTCCAAAAACGCAAAGGCGCTCCTGACCGCTTCTCTGCGGATTGGCACTTGCTGCAACATTTTTGTATCCCGGGAAACAATTTCTTCAATGGGCCTGGAATCGTTTCCATGAATGGTGAAATAACCGCTTTGCGTAACCAGCCGGTTGGCACGGCGCACCGGGTACAAGGCGATGGGTTCATCCCAGGGCATGATCTCGCCATTGTTATTGTACAGAATCAGGTCTTCATACGATTCTCCTTCTTCCTCGTAGTCTTCGTAAAAATTAAGTAACCGGGGATCCCAAAGATCCCGGGATGTGTGATACCGTTGATTGAACTTATACGGGTTCATGATCCAGATACAGGGCTTACTGGTTGCAGGATCATAATCCAGCAGGGCAAAATAAACGGCCACAGCGAGGCTTTCGGTCCAATCCAGCAATCGTGTTCGAACACCATGATGCTGCATGAAGAATAAAATATCCCAGTCGCTCAGGTTCTGGTCGTGTAATTCTTTCGCTTTGGATCTGAACTCATAGAAAAGGTCGGATTCCGCTTCCCATAATGCATCCGGAATCCGTTGGGCGTTTTTTTTCAGTCCCCGGTACAGGCCGGGAAGCAGTTTGTATGATTCCTGGGTATGACCGCGGTAAAAGCATTCCTCATTGGGACCAAAACCAATTTCATTCCTCGCATTGTCCACATCTGCCAGGAATTGCAGCCAGGCTTTTGAATAGCTTAGTGACATCCGTATACGTTGTTTCTGTTTTAGATTACCTGCTTGTCAGATGATCATATTCTTGAACGCGATCTTCCGTTTGTAACTCAGGTATGCAGGATTACCAAAATACTTATCGATCCAGCTGAACCCGTTTGCCGCGGGTGTTTCTTCCAGAAAAGGTTTGAACTCCCCGGAATCGGGGCCATTCAGCCATTCCCTGAAATTAAAATGATCAAACAACCGGATAAACTCGGTCAGGTATATATCCATCTCCCGGCGGTAATCGCTTCCTTTGATCACCAGCATATTTTCATCGTTGGAATCGGTGGAAGGTTCTGACAGATTCGCCGATCCGACCACTACAACCGGGTGTTCGCCCAGGGGATCAATGATCAGGAGTTTATTGTGCACATAATCGGTTCCTCCATAAAATAAGCTTCCCGATGACTTTTCAGCCAGCCATTGATCCACCGGGTTTTTTATGGCGGCGCCAACAGCCACATCCAGGTCCGAATCATTGGGCTCAAATGTATTTTGCCCTTTATCCACGATCACGTACCGGGGAAAATCCTTGGGCGCATTGAATGCATTCTGAAAACGCATGTCGATGTTGAATGGGAAGATGCCGCAGGCGAGTTCGCCCGCTGTTTCCACCAACTTTGCATATACATCCAGCATGGTCAGTGAATTTCGCGGACTGAAAAAAGCGTGAATGCTGTTATCGGGGAAATCGGCAGCGGCCACATCGGCCTGCAGTTTCATCACTTCGGTAACCAGCGTTCCCTTGGTGGGATCCTGGACAAGCACATTCCAGAATTTCAGGTATTTATCCGCAATGGTTGCGTCGGCCACAATATGCCCGGTATTGCACTGCCCGAAAATTCCTTTCTCGGAAATATTGGTGGATCCTGTCCACACCCGTATCGCTTTCCCGTTCTTCCCGCAGTGCACCAGGAATTTATTATGAGGGATCTTCGCTTTTGTCCGCCACTTTTTCACCAGTCTTGTTATCCCAATGCGGCGAACGGCTTCCAGGTTCTCTTCGCCATATTGTTTTCCATCGGCGATGAGAAGTACATTCACGCCCCGCTTCTTTGCCTCCTTCAGCAGGGTCAGGGTTCTGTCTTCTTTAAATTCATAAAAGCACCCATACAGGTATTCTCCCGGTTTGGCCTGCCCGATATATGCTTCCAGCCCTTCAAACAAACCTCTCGATAACCAGGTGAGTGCACGCTCCCGGGTTGCTTCATCCATATCCGATATTTTTCCTTTGGGAAAATTCTCCGAATACGACTGGCTTCCCGAAACACCGCGGTTAAAATACACCCCTTGCTTACCGTTCCATTCCTTTTCGGCAACCACCTCCACTTCAACCGGAGGTCCATACTGTAACTGGTTGGGTTTACCCAGCACCGGGGTGATCTTATATACATAACTGCTGCCGGGTTGAACCGTGAAATCCTTCCACATGAAACTCTGCACAGGATGCAGGTGCGTGGGATACTGCTGTCCTTTTACCGGATCGGGGATGACAGTTTTAAAGCATTTTTGGCCCATCAGCCATATTCGCCTGCCTGTACCCATGTCTTTTCTTTCCACCGCAAATCCCAATAAGCCCTGTGGCTTGGTTACACAGTCGAATGAAAGTACCATCGTATGTGTACCCGCAACGGCATATACTTCCAGGTTTCCATTTGATGCTTTGTTCCGCATAAAAAAGATTTTATAAATAAACGCAGATTTCTTCCTGGTCCAGGCGTTTCAGCGATGGGCTTGTATTTCACGGTTATGTATACCAATGCTGGCAGCAGCGCTGCTCCCACATGCCTGTTTCCGTGAGCGGGTCCTTGAATTTTCAGCACGATTACCGGATCATTACCCCTTTTCCTCAAAGTTGTCAATCGCAGAAAAAGATTCACACCGTGCTTACCCCGTATTTGTCATCGTTAAAACACCTTTTTGCTAAAGCGACTTATTGCGTTGCATAACGCAACAAACACCCGGGTGAAACTACTCACCAGGCCAAGAGATTTCTGATACCTGAACAGGAAGTTGCGTAAGATGTGGGAGATAATGCCGGATGGGAATTTCGCAGGCAGTGGATGGTTCGGCTAACCTAACCAATAATCCCGGTAAAAAGAAATAAGCGGGGGGTAGAATTTTTTCTACCCTGCTGCTTATGGGTTAACATTTATGGGCCGGAACAATTACTGCATAACGCGGAAGATCATTCAGCCGGTTTTATTTCCACCTGTGTTCCTTTTCCGGGAAAGGAAGAAACCGTTACGGCGTATTTGATCTGCTCCGCCCGGTACTGCATATTTTTAAGGCCATAGCCTTTCTGCACTTCATCCACATTAAATCCTTTGCCCTGATCGGATACCACGATCTTTATTCGTTTCCCGGCCGGGATGATGGTCACGTCTATATGCGTTCCTCCCGAATATTTAATGCTGTTGTTGATCGCTTCTTTACAAATCAGGAACAGGTTTCGCTTTTCTTCTTTTGTAAGGTTTATATTCCGTACTTCATTGCCTGCTTTTATAACCGATTCCATGTTGCTGGCTGCCATTACCGGGAGGGCGAATTGCTGAAGCCTTGTAACCAGCTCTCCCACCGTATCCAGAGAATCGTCGAGCACCCAGATCATATCACGCAAACTGGTGGTGGCCTCGGTGAGGGTATTCTTCACCTGCTGCAGGTTATCTTTCTGGTTTACCCCGCTGATGGCCAGGTTGGTAAATACTTTTACGCTGTTAAGGGTGCTGCCCAGGTCATCATGCAGGTCGGTGGCGATGTTCTTTCGTATTTCATGTTGTTTTTTAATCTGGGATATGCGGTAACGGTAAAAAGCATACACAATGACACCCAGGGTCAGTGCCAGGGCCAATTTGAACCACCAGGTCTGGTACCATTTCGGCTCGATGAAAACAGACAGGTACAGCATTTTCTCCAGGTAGCCGCCGTCGGGCCTGGAGCATCGTATGCTGACCCGGTAGGTTCCGTAATCAAGGGCGTTCAATATGATACTGTTGCCTGCGCCCACATCGGCAAATTCCTTATTAATTCCCTCGATGCGGTAGCCAAAACGTATCTTATGATTGTTGGCAAAAGACAGCGCCGATAAGAATATTTCAATACTGGTTGTTCCCCTGGGAAGGCTTATATCAGCCCAGTCCAGTTTGCGTATAGTGTATTTTTTATTGTCGGAATAATACTCCAGTTTGTGTATATAAACAGGGAATACATCATTACCCTCGGCCTTTTTAGTTAGGTCCACGGCTGTAAATCCGTTAATCCCGCCAAACAGTAGTTTTCCGCTTAGCGCAAGCGCTCCTTTTTCATCAAAGGAATTGTCTTGGAGCCCGTCTTCGTAAAAGTAGTTAGAGCAGCTTTTGGAATAATGGTTCACCCGCGAAAGACCCATATTGGTACTTACCCAGAAGATGCTGTCGTTTTCGGGAAGAATTCCGTATACATTATTATTACTTAGCCCATTTTTTTCTGAAATAACAGTCCAGGTTTTTTTATGCTTGTCGTAGCCACAGACCCCGGCCCCATAACTGGCAAACCACAGGGTCTTCGAATCATCATACATATCAAAGTACATGCTTGCATTGGGTGAGGCGGCGTCATTATTAAAATACAGTACTTCTTCCACGGTATCCTTTACGGCATTGAATTTAGACATGGTGGCATCGGAAAGCACCCATAAAAAACCGTCGTTATCCACTTTGATATTCCGGATATGATTCTCGATGAGCCCGCCCGTTCTTTCCGTACCGGCTTTGAACTTTATAATCCGGTGATTGGCCATATCCCATTTGATCATGCCTTCGCTTTCCTCGCTGGCCCAATACGTTGCGCCATTGCTTTTACAGGCGGTATTGAAATAATTATCCTTACAAGCCGCCCACTCCGGAAACCGCTTCAGGAGGGCTTCCCGGGAAATGGATTGCCGGGCCAGGTCATACGCGAACATGCCTGCATCGGCAGACAATATCCAGCAGTTTTCATCAACTTTTTCTATGTGATGGATAAGACCGAGCGTGGAGCTGCCGGGTATTTTTTTTGTCTGTGCTGTCTGCAGGTCTGTGAGGTAGAGTCCGTCTATACCTGTGCAGAATATTTCATTCGCTGTTTTGGCAGCGATGGTATAAATGTGTTCCATGATATCGCTTCCGGGCTTGTCGCCCGAATAACTGTGAAACCGGTTTCCCCTCAGGCTGGCCATTTGCAGCACATTAAACGTGCTGATCCAGAGATTGTCCTGGTTATCGATGAAAAGATCGTTAATGACATTATCCCGGAGCCAGTATGATTTTTTTTTATCCGCCCTATACATTTCCGCCCGACCGGTGTTTTTATTGAAGCACATCAGCCCGGAATTCGTGCCTATCCACAAATTGCCGTTACTGTCGGCGGTAATACAGGTTGTGATCACATTTTCCAGACCGGGGGGCCTGTACGTGTATCCCGGGATCCATTTCCCGGATTTGACACTGGCCGATACGACGGACGAATTGGTGATGGCAAAAACCGAATCTCCCTGTACGTACAGATCATTGATCTGCTCAGTGAGGATTCCGCCCGGTTGATACTTTATTTCTCCCGATACAGTAAGTGTATGCGTATCATAAAACAATACCCCGTACCCGGATACGCCGACCGCCACCGTTGCGCCGGAAACCTGCTTCAGGAAATTCACTTTGATGTCCTTAGCAAAGCCTGGTAACCGGGTGACTTTTTTGAACTGTGTGTCTTTAGAGGATTTGAATGCGATATATCCTTTGCCGCCGATCCAGAGGTTATGCTGTTTATCCGAAAGTATCTTTTCGACCCAGTAATTCGGCAACAGGTTCCGTTTTTTTCCCGCTACACCCCCAATATGAGTAACACCCCATGATGTGGCATCAATGGCATCAATACCGTAATAGTAATCAGCCGCGTAAATCGTATCACCCGCGCCTATGGTCATGTCGAGAAAAACATTTCCCATGGTGGCCGTATTGCTTTCCGTGTTATTCTTGATGACCTCGAACGAATGCCCGTTAAACCTGAAAAGGCCATCCTGCGTACACACCCATATGAATCCATGGCTATCCTGGCGGGTTTTAAAAATATTATACGTGGTTAACCCCTTGCTGAAAGAAAAGGTTTTGAATAAAAGGTTATCCTGTGCCGCACATGCAAAACATGTCAGCAGGAGGACTAAACCGTGAAAACACCTTTTTTTCATAAAATGTTATCTCTAAATTTATAGAATAAAGCCCACCCGCCATGCAAAAAAAGGAATGGACGATCATTTTCCTGATCAGTGCCAAAAGCAACCTGTATTATGAAATGATCCAGGCCATCAATGAGATATACAGCGCCGGCAGCAGCGATACGGTTAACTTTGTTATCATTTACGACGGGCTCGAGGCGGGAAAATTCAAAGAGGCTTTTGCGAAGCCAAGCCTCTATTACGCAGACAGCGAGGTCCCATTCCTGATTGCACAACCCGTTAACATTTACGATTCCGCTGATCTTACCGATCCGGATGATCTTGAAAAAATCATCGATGAAATAAAGGAGGCCTACCCGGCAAAGAAATATGGTTTTGTATATAAAGGGCATGGCGGCCGCGGTGATGTGGATATCACCAACGGCAACACCATTGAAGAAGTGGTACTGCTGCCTAAATATGTTGTCAATTCCAATGACAATGAAGCTATCGACAACTACCTTAAAAAAAGAAAGAAACCGGAATACAACGGTTTGTTCGTATTGCAGAAAAGAAGCGAGAAGGTTTTCAACAACAGCGTACTGGTAATCTATAAAAACAACAACTCCCGGACACTTACACATGCAGGCATTAACCGGTTCCTGAAAAAACAATTTGACGGCAAAAAACAACTGGCCTTTGTTTTTATGGATTGCTGCTGGGCCATGCAGATCGAAAATGCCTATGAATACAAAAACACCACCAAGTTTTACATCGCCTCGGCCGATGAAATGCCGGCGCTCGGACTTGGTAAAGGTTACAGCACGTTTTGCCGGAAACTCACAGAACGCACCCAATTGAAATATGATGAAATCGGCGACCTCCTGATATCCATCTACTACACAAACATGTACGACGATTATGACCAGGAAGACGCCCCCGCTGATTTTAAAAAAATGGGCGTATCTCTTACCAGCCTTGACACATCGGACCTGCATTATTTCACCGAAGAATTCCGCAGATTCTGCCGCATCCTCAAAGACAACATGGATGAACTTCACCTGGTGATCGCCGAAGCAAGGGACAAATGCTATGATTTCACGTACAACGATGAATCAGCCTATGGCGTATATAATATCGATCTTGTCTGGTTCCTCGAAAACCTCCTTTTTTTCAATCATACCTATACCAAGAATTACGAACTGGAAGCCAGTGTCACTTCGTTGATACGGATCATCATGCTGTACCTGCGCAAAAGTTTCATGGGAGCGAATTATAAAGATCCGTATCCCGGGAAAAGAAAACGGGTTTGCCGCGGCATCACCATCACCTTTCCCAAACGGAAAGAAGGACTTAGTGATGAAGCGAGTCATATCAGCGATGCCAGGAGAAATTCGGTTGCATTTTACAAAACAACCCATTGGCCTGCATTATTAGAGTTATACTTTGACACGATCGACAGGTACAAAAACTCTGTTGACTCCATGAACCCCGTATTGAAAAAACAGGTAAAGAAGAACCTGAGACGCAAGGGATTCAAGGATATTACCGGCGACATAAATACCCAGCATTATATAAGCCTGACAACCCAGTTGCAGGACAGCAGTGAAAATGAACCCAGGTGGGGCAGGTTCAGAAAAATAAACTGACGCGGCATGGCATTGCAAGGGTTCATAAAAAGCAGGGCTTACCTGGTAGGAATCGATGAGTATGCGGCGCCTGTCCGAAAACTGCACACCGCGGTGAACGACGTAAAAGCCATTGCTTCCTGTCTTCCCGATTTTGACAACATCGCACCTCCATTTCAGAACCCTACCGTAGAGGATTTTAAAAAAATCCTTGGCAGGATCATAGAGGAGGTAAATGATGAAGCCAATCCGGCAGACAGGGTATTTATCTACTTTGCCGGGCATGGCAAGGTCGTTTACAACAAGGAAAACACACCCAAAGGCTACCTGCTTTTTAAAAACAGGAACGGTTCCGACTACGACAGCTGCAGCTTTGCCATCGAAGATCTTATCAAGGCGCTGGAAACGCTCCAATGCAGGCACCTGCTCCTGGTACTGGATTGCTGTTTTTCCGGAGTGGTTCAATGGGCCATCAACAGCAGGTTCACCGGGCATAAGGATGGACTGAGGATCACCGATCCGTTATACAGGCTTTACACGAAAAATAACGCCTGGCAGGTAATAACCTCTTCGTCGTACAACCAGGAAACGATCGATAGCTGGGGGCTGGGAAACAGGAATGCCCTGGATGGAGAAACCAACTCGCCCTTTGCCGGGATTTTCATTAATGCGTTATCCGGCGTAAAACAGAATGAGTACTTCCGGAATAATATCATCAGTTCCCGTAAGCTGCATGACTACCTTACTACGGAGCTGACCGGCTTTTTAAAAACGAACAAACTAAGCCACGAGCAAAGCCCAGGAATTTTCTCTTTACCGAACGATAAACAGGGGCAATTTGTATTCTCTGTTATGTCTCTGGCCGGCAAAGCGCTTCCCTTTGATTTCGAAGAGATCCAATTCACGAATCCATACAAAGGTCTTCAGTATTACAACAGGGAAGATGCTGCCTATTTTTTCGGAAGAGATGAACAGATCAGGCAGTTCGAAGCATATGCCGCGGAAGATCATGATTTCTTTGTAACCGGCCCTTCTGGCATTGGCAAGTCTTCGCTGGTAAGGGCCGGATTCATTCCGAGGCTCCATATACCTGAGGAGCATATTTTTATCACCCGTGTAGCCAATTGCGGGTCCATCCTGGAAAAAATGAGATCAGCGGCGGCAACGAACAACCGGGCCGTTGTATTCATTGACCAGTTCGAAGAAATACTGACGTTTAAAAAAGACGACCCTGTCATCGGCACTGTCAATGAGATTATCCGGGAAGGACTTGCTCAAAAAAATCTGTACCTGATCATTGCCGCCCGGAGCGACAAAGCCTACCAGTTATTTGATGCCGAACACATCGAACTCGGGAGAGACGAGTTAAAGGAGATCTATGTTTCACATCCGAATGCGGGGGAGATAGAAGACATCATTGTAAGGCCGGCGCTGAAACATGCCGCCGTCATCCGAAGCATCCAAAACGAGCACAGGGCCCCCGAGCATATAAATATAAACGCTGACAAAGCATTCCTGCAACGGATCGTACAGAATTATTCCCAGCCCGGCAATCTTCCCTTTCTTTCTACCGCCATGTATCACTGGTTCAGGCATTCGGTGCATGAGGCAGACGAGCCACGGATGCTCAAACAATCGAACTGGGAGAAATTCGCTGATATTGAAGATGTATTTAACCAGATCATGGAGGAAGTGGAAGCTAAACACGGCGACCGTTTCCGGCAATTCATGTTCAGGGCGGTAGAATACAACACGGTAAACAGCAATAAGACAACAAATAAACCCCTCCGGCGAAGCTTTACCAGGCGGGATATCGGCATTGAGGATCCCACGCTTTACCTCGACCTGGAAAATGCCCGGGTGATCCGGCAAACAGGAACAGAAAAAAAAGAAGAAGCTTCCGGCACCGAACCAGAAACATACGAACTGGCACACGACAGCATTATTGAAAAATGGCTGGTGAATAAATCCTGGTTTAAGGAGCGGAAGAATAAAGAACAGGTGATCAATGCGCACAACAGAATGCTGCTTTCGTATGCTGATTGGAAGGAACATGCCGAAGAAAAAAAGTATCTCTGGCATAAAAACCCGGATCTGCAGGTAATAAAAAAAGATTACCTGGATACAGAAACCGATAAAGACAGTATTGCTATCCGCTTATTCAGTATAATTAGCTGGAACACGCCGGTTCCCCGTGCCCCGAATAATTATTATACCGAATCTGAAAAAGATTATGTAATCAAGAGCATTCAGAAGAAACGATTTATAAGCAAAATACCGGTGCTTCTTGCCCTACCATTATTACTCGGTCTTACAGTAGCAGCCAACTATGCCATAGGATTGATCCAAAATCAGAAAACAAGAAATCAAGTGAACCGGTATATTGAAAAAAGCAAACTTGTTGGGGAAACGGAGGCCTTGTTTCTTTTGAAAGAAGCGGACAAGTTGTTGCCGGGCGATAGCGCCGTTGAAAATGCCATGTATGAACTTTTGAACAGCAATAATTATATAGGTAATCCCTTTGCCATTGCCATTACGGATATTGATGGCCTTCTAAGTAGAGTCGATTGGGATTCTATAAAAAATAAAATCTACCTGTATCCCAATACGCATGACAGCATAGAGTGGGATTTTGCGACCTCACAAAACGCAGGGGTACGAATTAAACTTGAAAGCCCGCAGATAAGTGATGTAAGACTAACAAGAGGATTCCTCACTTTCACTTATAATAAAAGGCTGGATACGATACAATTTAAAGATGAATCTATCGTGGATTATAAGATCACCGAATCGGGTGACAGTATTTATATTCTTACAGATCCCTATAAATTCGATCTGCCCAGTAAGCTTTATTGCTTTTCGGCCAATTTAGCAACAAAATCCCTTGTGCTGAAGCGAGTTTGCGATCTAAAAGAAAGCGATGCTCTTTCGTTTTCAAGTAAAAAATATGTCTACTTAACAACAAACGATGAGGTTTGTCTATACAATTTATCGGGCAAACTCATTGCTGCAATACCGTCAAGTGGAGGAACAATTGACAATCAAGCGTTCAGTATTAATGAAGATAAATTCTTTGTTGAGCTCAGAAGCCAACAGGGGCATAGCATAAAGTTTAGTTTAGAAATCGCCGACCTGAGGCCCCAAGCTAAGCAGCCGGTTTTACCGGCTATATTAGGATCGGTGAATAACAATTTTATATTCAAAAATGATTCAACCGTATTTTATAGGGACAGTTTCGGCGAGATTCGCGACTCTGGAAACATCTCGTATATCACATGCAATGAATTTAATATTAACACCGGGAGATCGAAAGACAGGAGATTAGCTATTCCCAAAGGATTCAATTTACTCAACTCCTTTATTCGTATTGAAAACATTAATGGTGTTGTTTTACGTGATGGCACAACCAAACAACTTTACTTATCCGATAGTTGTGAATACACACTACTGGGTTATGAAGGCGAATATGAAGGGATAAAAGTTATTCAAAAAACCGCCAGTACTTTATTATTGGTAAGGTCAAAACAATCGGGGCTCTATTTTTACACACTTTATGATATAACAAGCAAACCCCGGCTTATTCATAAATCATCATTTAGTCTTGAACTGAAAAAGGTATATTGTATCAGGAACCAAACTATGCTGGCTATTGAATTTATCAATAATAAGTTGGCATTATTTGATCTTACGGAAAAACTTAAACCAGCAGGAAAGGTTGAAATCTCAAATGATAATTATAAAGGAGTTGCAGAAATTTCTAGGGACTCTTTTATTTTGTACTCCGCTTATAAAATTTACCCTTTAGTCAAAGATCTACAAGTTCCTAAATCGGTTTACCAGGTTTTAAACAGGAAAAATGAGTTTATTTTTTACAACATATATAACGATGATGACGAGGCCACATATAAAGATAGTGCGTACGTTTTTAATTGCAGAACTGGCAGATCAGTACCAATTCGCTCAGACAAGGAAAAGATGGAATGGTTGTTTTTTTTGTCCGGATTCCGGTTTCAAAAATCAGAGGATTCGATTTTTATTGACTTGCCGGGAAACCTCCGTCATTTTATTTATTCAATTCAGGAAAATGATGATGAGGACTATTTCAGAATTTTAGCAGATTATCAGAAATTCGTTTATCAATTTCCTTGCTTTATTAAAATTGAAAATAAAAATCTACTGGTAGGAATTTCTAAAAAGAGTGTTCGTATCAATAAAACTGAATTTTCGGCCCCGTATGTTTATTTTTCTGATATCACCATGCCCGTAGAGAACATCGTCACCGGTTCCCTATTCGACAGTACAGTTCAGTCAAGAAGGTTTTTTTATTGGAATATCGACAGGGATACCGTCTTTACCTTTTTTAGTCCCTCTACTGGGTGCCCATATTTTTCTGTCCCCACTACTTCCCAAATAGTTTTTGCCGATCTCAATAAAGTAATACAGTATGACTTCAGTAAACAAAAGATCCGGTATTCAATCCTGAAAAAAAATACCGTACAGAACTTATTCTTATTATCCGACGGTCTGAGATATATGATGATTGACATTAAGAATAATCTTTCTTTAGAATTTCTGCCTGATAAAATAAGACAGGTTATTAGCAGGATAAAAACTCCTGAGCACGGACTTGAGTATCTTCTTGATCGGATTAAGAACTAATCACAAAATCAATATTCACCAGTTCCCATTCCTCATCTGCTCCCCGGGTTCTTACCTGCGGCTGCACGGTATCCGCATCCATATCCTGCTGGGTAAACGCCGCCGTACCCAGTGGCTGCGTCGTTATGAATAACTTCAGCTGCATCTCCGCTTCTTTCCAGCCCCTGTTCAGTATGGATTCCGTGAGATAGATCTCCGATATCTCCGGGCTGAGGGTCATGCCCGGTTCGGCAACCCGCAGCCAGGCTTCCGCCCCGGGCGGAAGTTCTATCTCATTGAATACATTGTTCCGGATACCGCAAAGGCAATCGATGAACAGGTGTTGAACGAACAGTACCTGGTTGCCTTTGTTGCTGATCTTTATCTTGTACTGTGGTGTGGGCTTTGCAGGATTGAAGTTGAATTGTACAGCCTGTGCCAGGTTCAGATGCGCCTGGAATTCTTCTTCTCCCGAATCCTTGACAAATAATCTGATTGAAACAGCGGTTGCCGGCTCCCCGGTCTTTGTACTGTCCATCTGCCGGATGTACAGAGCCTTGCTGTATTTACTTATATCGACCAGTAATTTGTCGGCTTCCGCCAAAGACACTGGTGCAAGCAGGAGTGCATCACCGGCGCTATGACCAAAGAACAGGGTGTTGTCTGAATCGCTATAGCCGATATGGTATTCGGCATCTGCCTCATCAATGATCTTATAGTATGGTAACGTATTGAAAAAGCCCGACTCCCTGATCGATTTCCCGATCTCATCCGTAACCGATGCATGCAGTTTCAATTCCATAAAACGCTGAGCGGTTTCACTGATAAGAACCGGTATATTAGCAATACCCTCTTTATTGTTGAGCTTCGTGTTGCGTATGCTGAGTATTGCATGATTCAGCCCGACATCTTCCACTTCGGCATCCCATGCTCCATTGCTTCCTTCTTTTAATAGTATCCTATCCCCGGGCGACAGATTATGAAGCATCCCCCGGTTTAACCGCCAGCTTCCCTTTACAAAATTGATGACGGCCGCATTGCCCAGGTTTACCGGTTTGCTTCCGAGGAACTGTTGTTGAACCGAATTATCCATGCCCGTATAATTATTAATTTGGGAATGCTGCTCCCTAAAGATATTATTGACCACGATCCCGCTTTGCGCTTCAAGATCGGCATAGCTGATTTCTCCCTTATTGCGCTGAAGCAGCTGGAGCATGTTGCAGGTGAATACGCCATGCCATTTTCGTTTGATTGTAGTCTCAATCGAACTTTCGTTATCCCGGCATGAAGCGATGTGCAGGTTTTTCCCCCGCTTGAATACATACTGGCCATGTTCATCCTGTTCCGCATCGTTGTAACCATAATATTCAGTCAGCGGAATGTGGTTATACGGGGCCCCGGTTTCATTTTTAAAGGCCCTTGTGTTTGCTTCATCATTCCTGGTTATTGTTCCGGAATGACAGCAATCGGTGATCGCCAAAAAGAAAACGTCCTTCCCTGTTGTAACATCATGAATCATCGCTCCCAACTCTTTGTCGGCTATATCCGCCCTTTTTCCGGGTGCATAATGGCAAACAAGGCTCTGGCACAGATCACTGCCTCCCGGATCAAATAATTGCGGAGGCCTGTTAAAAGAGTCACCATGGCCGCTGTAATAAAAAAGCGCCATGTCGCCATCGCCGGCTGCACGGAAATGTTCCAGGAAATGCGCAATGATATTCTCCCTGTTTGCCTCGGTATTGACAAGAGCCCGGATATATGTATCAGCATCTTCCCCTTCGGGATAATAGCCTTTCAGGTATTCCTTCATCGCTTCCACATCATTTTCACAACCCTTCAACTGATTGCCGTCGGGATAATCATTAATGCCTACCAGCAAGGCATATAGCTTCTGTGCCATCGGTGTGTCTTGTTTAGCGTATCCGAAAATAAAGTTTAATTAGATTTGGACCGGGCGTTTGGTGGATTAAGGTAATTTTACCGTGTTTTCACCCTTCCTGCAGAGGGCAGGAACCGATACCTTTAATCAAATGCCCTCAATGAAAATGAAGGAGAAAGATAAAAAAAGCACCCAGGTCTTTAAAACCCCTGCCTCCATTATCTATGACGAGATCGCACAGAATCTCTGCCTGGTGAAAGTAAAACTGGCAATGACTGAAAACATGAAGGTGAAGGAGCTGAGGGAAAACATCAGGAAAACGAATGAATTGGTCACCAAATCCATTCAACAACTCAGGGATATCGGATCATCATTGCAGGAAGCGGAAAAAAACTGCCTGCAATCTAAAAAATAAATATTTCTATCCGTTCACAGACGCTTATGGCAAAGCTATCTCTTGCTGATGATCACGCACTTCTTCGCAACGGCCTTGCTCAGCTGATCCAAAGCCTGGGGCATACCGTATTATTTGAAGTCAATAACGGGAAGGAGCTGACGCAGAAAATCAACGCAGGTGAATTACCCGATATCGTCCTCATGGACATCAACATGCCGGAAATGGATGGTTTCCAGGCAACACAATGGCTTAAACAGCAATACCCCGACATCAAGGTACTGGCCCTCAGCATGTACGACAATGAAACCGCCATCATCCGCATGCTCAAATGCGGCGCCCGGGGATATATCCTGAAAGACGCGGAACCGGCGGAACTGAAGTGGGCCATTGAAGATGTCATGAACCGGGGTTTCCATTACAGCGACCTGGTGAGCGGCAAACTCATGCACGCCATCAACAAGATGGAAGACGAGAACGGCAACTTAAAAAACCTCGTGCCCCTGAACGAACGGGAAACTGATTTCTTGAAATACGCCTGTACTGAACTCACCTATAAGGAGATCGCCGAAAAAATGTTCCTCAGTCCGCGTACCATCGACGGTTACCGCGATGCGCTGTTTGAAAAACTCAATGTGAAGACCCGGGTAGGGTTGGTAATGTACGCGATCAAAAACGGGATCGTGCGTATATAGCGGTCATGGAGTCGTTGGTCGGGCGACCAACAACGGCAGTGGGTCGGGCGACCAACAATGGCGGGTACATGGTCTGACGAATGCCTGACCATGCATTATTTTTTTGAAAACACCTTCTCACCGTTGCTGTAGGTTGCCAGCACATTTGTTTTCAGGATGGCCTCTGCCGGGCAGGTCATCAGGTCGGTATCGAGGATGATGAAATCGGCGAACTTCCCTTTCTCCAGGCTTCCTTTCTGCTTTTCTTCAAAGGCCGCTTTAGCGGCCCAGATGGTCATGCCCCGGATCGTTTGTTCTCTTGTCAACGCGTTTTCCATCTGGTATCCCCCCGCCGGGTAGCCTTTGGCATCCTGCCGTACCACGGCGGCAAAAAATGTTTTGAAAGTGCTAATATCTTCCACCGGGAAATCCGTACCCAGGGGTATCCAGCCGTTTTCCTTAAGCAGCTGTTGATATGCATACGCTCCTTTTACCCGCTCTGCGCCCAGGCGATCGCCGGCCCAATACATATCGGAAGTGCCGTGCGTAGGTTGCACCGAGGGAATAACGGCATTGGCCCCAAACAAGGGAAAATCCTGCTGGTTCACCACCTGCGCATGTTCGATGCGCCAGCGCAGGTCGTTCTTTCCCTTCAAATATTTTGCATAGATATTCAGAATAGTCCGGTTGCCGCTGTCGCCGATTGCATGCGTGCACATCTGCCAGCCCTTTTGATAAATGATATTCGCCACCGAATCAAAATGCGCCGGGGCGCTCAACAGGAAGCCCGACCAACCGGGTTTATCGCTGTACGGTTGCAACAGGCAGGCGCCCCTTGATCCCAGCGCTCCATCGGCATATACCTTGAACCCGCTGACGGTAAGCCTGTCGGTTTTGATCTTCCCTTTGCTGAAGGCCCAGTCGAAATTCTTCCTGCTGTCGCTCAGCATCACATACATCCGCATCTTCAGATCACCGCTCTGCTGCAGCTGCTGGATCTTCTCCACCGCGTCGTAATCCAGCCCGCAATCGTGCACACCGGTGAGCCCAACGGCAAAACAATTCCGCTGCGCCTTCATCAACGCGTCTTTTCCTTCGGCATCGGTGGGGGCGGGAATTTTTGCGGAAACCAGGTCTACGGCATTATCGACCAATATGCCGGTCAGTTTACCGTCTTTCACTTCGATCTCACCGCCTTCGAGTTTATCACCCGGTTTCAGCCCGGCAATATCCAGCGCTTGCTGGTTGGCAATGGCTGCATGTCCATCGATCCGGGAAATGAGTACGGGCCTGTCTGGAAACAAGGCATTAAGTTTTTCGTTGGTTGGAAATTCCTTCCGGGTCCAATCGTTCTGATCCCAGCCCCTGCCGGTGAGCCATTGGCCGGGCTTGAGGGCTTTGGCAAAATCGCCGCAGCGGGTAAGCACATCCTCCCAGCTTGTTGTACCTACAAGATCTACTTTCTGCAAACTGAATCCATATCCTACAAAATGCGCATGCGCATCAATGAAGCCGGGCAGTATGGTTTTACCGCCGGCGTCTTCCATTTTATCCGACTCATATTCCTTCAGTATATCATCGTTCGTACCGATGGCAATGATCTTTCCATCCCGTATCGCCATGGCTTCGGCCAGGGAGAATGCGTCATCCACCGTATAGATCTTCGCGTGGTGAACGATCATATCGGCCTTCTGCCTGAATTTGCAGGAAGAGAGCAGCATCATGAACAAGGAGCAGGAAATAATGAGTGCAGACTTTTTGTACAGCATGGCAATTGATTATTTTTCAAAAGTAGTTGAAAAGATGGCATATCCAGCAACATTTGCATGTACCTTTACAACATGCAGTTCGATAAGATCATCAACGCCAGAATAAAGAACGAATCCGACAGGCCGCAGATGAAGAAAGACCTCTTCACGGTCAGCGAACGCCTGCAGAAATACCTGAACCAGTACGGGCGGGATATCGCCCTGCCGGTTGCCTACAAAGATCTTCTCAACTACCGCCACACTGTGGCGCTGCGGAATAAAAAAGGTAAACTCACGCACTGGGAAACGGCCGTCTACGACCTGAAGGAAATGGAATTTCTGAAAGAAGGCCTGATCAAAACCTACGCGGCGCTGAAAACAGAGGGTAACCTGAGTTTCATCAAGCACCTTGATGTGGAACGCATCGATTTCTGCGAGTTCGGTAACAGCATGCCCTTCCGCATCCGTATCATCAACCGCATCAACGACAACTACGATCATTACTATATTAAGTCGGCCGACGCTTCACGCATCTATGGCCTCGAACTGGAACACCTGCTCAGTCCGAACCGCATCACTTTTCTCTATCACAAGAATACCCTGGTGGAGGAACATATTCCTGGCATTCCCGGCGATATTTTCCTGGAAGAATACCTGCAGGCGCCGGAGACCAACAAGATCCGCATCGCCAAGGAATTTGTGAAGTTCAATGAGCGGAGTTTCGCCCGGCTGCTGGGCGATATGCGGAGCTACAATTTTGTCGTGGATATTACGCCGGATATCGAAGATTATCAATACCGCATCCGGTCGATCGATTTCGACCAGCAATGCTACGAAGGACGGAAAAACCTTTACCTGCCGCAGTTTTATAAAGAGAATTTTGAGTACGTAGACCTGGTGCTGAAAACACTCAGTCCCGACGTGATCGAGCAATACCAGGCCGAAGAAAGAACCGCCATGGCACACCGGGTATTCGCCAGCCGTAAACAATTACTGGAATTGTTCAATATCATGGCGAAAGACGAAATTTCGGACAGTCATAAAACAAAAATGCTGCGGGAAGAACTGAATGCCCATTTCAATAATCACTATTTCTCCCGCTGCCAGACCATGGGCGCCATTGTAAAACGCCAGTTGAAAATGGTATTGAAGGATTACCTGCTCCAGGTAAAACCGGCCTGACCATTCCGGTTATCCGGGGATCATTTATCTTTATTGGCTATTCCTTTTATCTATGTACACCCCCGATCTTGTAAAGAAACTGCAACACGAAACCAGTCAATGGCTCGCCGGTAAGAAAATGCACGGGCCTGTTGAAACGCTGCGTGATCTCCTTCGGTTTCACGAATACCGTTACTACGTGCAGAACGACCCGTTGATCAGCGATTTTGAGTACGATACGCTTTATAAACAACTTGAGCAGTACGAAAAAGAACATCCCGGTTCCGTTACGCCGGATTCGCCTACGCAACGGGTAGGCAAGGGACTGATCAAGGACTTTCCCAAAGTTCAGCACCTTGTGCCGATGCTCTCGCTCGATAACTCATACAATGCCGATGACCTGCTGGACTTTGACCGCAAGGCCCGGGAACTTTCGGGACTTGACAGCATCGAATATTGTGTAGAACCGAAATTTGATGGCGCCAGCATCTCGCTCATCTACGAACACGACCTGCTGAGCCGCGGCGCCACCCGGGGTGATGGAGAAATAGGTGACGAGATCACACCGAATATTAAACAGATCCGGTCGGTACCCCTCTCCGCCAAATTCAGCGACTATGGTATTGACCAGGTAGAGATCCGTGGCGAAGTGCTGATGACCAAAAATAATTTCAAGGCCTACAACGACGCCCTGATGGAAGAAGGATTGCCGCCACTGGCCAATCCCCGGAATGCCGCAGCGGGGTCGTTACGCATCAAAGACACCGCGGAGGTAGGCCGCCGGAACCTCGAGGCTTTCCTGTACCATGTCAGTTACGTATCCACCGGTAAAAAACCATCGGTTCCCGAAACCCATTCAGCCATGCTGGAAATGCTCTGGAACGTTGGGTTCCGGAGTCCGAAAAAAGAAATGAAGGTTCTGAAAGGGATCGACGCGGTGATCGGGCATGTACAGGAGTTCGAAAAACAGCGGGATGATCTTGGTTACGAGATCGACGGCATGGTGATCAAGGTGAACGATTTGAAATTGCAGGATAAACTCGGTATGACATCCCACCATCCCCGCTGGGCCGTTGCATTCAAATTCAAAGCAAGGCAGGGCACCAGTAAACTGCTGTCTGTAGAATACCAGGTGGGCAGAACGGGGGCGGTTACGCCGGTGGCGAAGATCGAACCGGTACAGGTGGGTGGTGTTACCGTAAGCAGCATCTCCATTCACAACGAGGATTATATCCGTGAAAAAGACCTGAAGCTGGGCGATACGATCCTGATCGAGCGCAGCGGCGACGTGATACCGCAGATTGTGAAATCATTCGCCGAATTAAGAACCGGCGCCGAAAAGAAAATAAAATTCCCGACCCATTGCCCTGTTTGCGACAGCGAACTGTACAAGCCAGCCGACGAGGCTGTATGGCGCTGTGTCAACATCAACTGCCCGGCCCAGATTGTGGAGGGCATCATCCACTTCGTAAGCAAAGACGCGATGGATATACGCAGCTTCGGAGAAGCCAACGTACGCAGGTTTTATGAACTTGGTTTCCTCAAAGACATACCCGGTGTTTACACGCTTCCCTGGGATGAAATACGGAAAATGGACGGTTTTGGAGAAAAGTCGATTGCCAAATTGCAACAAGCCATTGAAGACTCGAAGAAACAACCCCTGCACCGCGTCATCTATGCGCTGGGCATACGTTACGTAGGCGAAACAACAGCCAAAACACTGGCAAATGCTGTTGAACACCTTCTGCAGTTTACTGACTACAGTGAAGAGCAATTACAGCAACTGGAAGATGTAGGCGTCAAGGTTGCCAAAACCGTATATGAGTTCTTCCACAACAAGAACAACATTCAGTTGCTGCGGGAACTGGAAAAGCGGGGTGTGCAATTGAACAATGAGAAAAAAAACCTGGCAACGGGTGGAAATCTCAGCGGTCAAACATTTCTTTTCACCGGCACGCTCGCCAAGCTCAAACGAAGCGCCGCGGAAGAACTGGTGGAACAAAACGGCGGCAGCATACTTTCCGGGGTAAGCGCCAAACTAAACTACCTGGTGGTAGGAGAAGACGCCGGCAGCAAGCTGGAAAAAGCGAAGAAGATCGCCACGATCAAGATCATTACCGAAGATGATTTTTTAAAACTGCTCGGATAACCGGGTTCCCGGCCGTATTTATTTTCTCTACATTCGTATTCCCAAAACCGTATACCATGCTCCAGCCATCCACGCTTAAATTCCTGAAAGACCTTAAACGCAATAACAACAAACCCTGGTTCGAAAAGAACCGGAAGCAGTATGATGAGGCCAGGGAAGATTTTATAAATATGGTGGGTATGGTGATCAGGGGCATCGGAAACTTCGACCCTACCATCGCCGCACTCGAAGCGAAAAACTGCATTTTTCGTATCAACCGCGATGTGCGTTTCAGCAAGAACAAGGATCCGTACAAGAATAACATGGCCGCCTATTTCAATAAAGATGGCAAGAAAGGATTGGGGGCCGGTTATTATATGCATATAGAGCCCGGGAAGAGTTTTGTTGCTGGTGGCATCTGGATGCCTGAACCGCCGGTGCTGGCGGGTATCCGCCAGGAGATTGATTACAATTTCGACGACTGGAAAAAAATCGTTGAAGGCAAATCGTTCCGGAAAGCATTTTCCAAAGGACTTGAAGGGGAATCACTCACCCGGCCGCCCAAGGGGTACGACGACCAGAACCCGGCCATTGAATACATCAAGCGGAAAAGTTTCATTGTTACCCAGGCCATACCGGACACCAACATACAAGGGAAGGGGCTTGTAAAAGAGATCTGTAAGTCGTTTGAGGCCATGAAGCCCCTGGTCGACTTCATCAACCTGGCAGCCAGCTAACCCTGCTTGCCAAGTTTTGATTCGATCAGGCTGATCAGGCTTCCCGCATTATCCAGCTTACCCAATTCCTTCAGTTTGAATTTGACCGCAAAACGGTTTTCCACCTCGCCGATCATAAGCATATGGGTCAGGGAATCCCAATTGGCCACATCATGAGCCGTCAGCGCATCGTTCACGACGATCCTTTCATCGTTGAATGTTTTACGGAAGATACCGGTGAGTTGCTCGGTAATTTGCTGGCGGCTCATGGTAAGTAGCTTGTAGCTGCAAGTTATTTGTTTTATCCCTTTCTCCAAAACCGGTACCCGGCCCTGGTTGGCACATTGCCCATCATTATTTTCCCTGCAGCAAGATATTCATAAGCAAATAAGAATCCGATCCTGAAAATCAGGCTACTTATTGAAATATATGCAGGGTGGAAATGAAAGGGCCTTTAAAAAAGATGGCCAGAGATAAAAATCTCCGGCCTTGCTTACCTCTGAAACCACAAGAAAAAAGGTAAAATAATATATAGCTTAAACTGTTGTTTTAGTTTAGATAGATCATTGTCAGCCTTACATAAATGATATTAAGGAACGGTTTTTAAATAAGGATTGGAGAGAGTTAGATAACTGAGCAGGTTGTAAAATTAGCATTTTTTAAATATTATCATAATTTATTTTAGAGAATCTGCTAAAAAAAATCACCCCCTGCCTTATTCGCTTCCCTCATCCTTATTTTCTTTGCGTAACAATTATCTTTAATATCGGATTATCAACCACTTGTAATACATTATAGCACAAGGGAAATTCCGCTTTTGTTCCTGCCTCTTTAAAAAATGCTTTCGGAAACTACTTCAAAAAATCTGCCAAAAAACTAATAAGTGTTAGTTTTGCCCAAAAAGCAAATGGCCCGGATCAAGCCTGGCAAAAATACCACCCGCAAAGAGCTCATTACCCGCAAAGCGGCGACTCTTTTTAAGTCGAAAGGGTATGCCGTGGCCTCCATGCGTGACCTGGCTGAATCGATTGGCGTGGAAGCGCCCAGTTTATACAATCACATCGGGTCGAAGAGTGAGATATTGCGGTCGATCTGCTTTACCGTGGCGGGATCTTTCACCAGCCACCTGGAGCAAACCCTGCAGGGAACAGATCCGATCCTTCACAAAGTGGCTGCCATCATCCGTTTTCACATCGGAATGATGCTGAATGATTTTGACGCGGTATATGTTTCCAACCACGACTGGAAGCACCTGGATGAACCTTATTTATCCGACTTTTTAAATCAACGAAGGGAGTACGAGAGAAAATTTGTGCAACTGATTCAGGAAGGTGCCCGGCGTGGAGAAATAAAAGATACCGATCCCTATGTAGTGGTGTTAACCATCTTATCGGCGGTCCGGGGCCTCGAATTCTGGCAACACCATAAAAAAAACATCAGCACCGATAACCTCGAAAACAATATGGTAGATCATTTATTAAACGGCATCGCAAAATAAATTCTATGGCAGTTCATTTTCATCCGCTGAAAGTAAAAGACATTCGCCGGGAAGCGCCCGACTGTGTGTCCATCGCATTTGAAGTTCCCGAAAACCTGAAACAGGAATTCTGTTTTGAACAAGGGCAGAACATTACCATCCGGAAAACGATCGGCGGAGAAGAACTCCGGCGTTCATACTCCATCTGCACCGCCCCCTTCGAAAATGAATTACGCATCGCGGTCAAAAAGGTGGACGGCGGCAAATTCTCTTCCTTTGCCAATGAAGAGCTGAAGCTGCATGATCTGCTGGATGTGTTGCCGCCAACGGGCAAATTCAATACGAAACTGAACAACGACCAGGAAAAGAATTACCTGGCTTTTGCAGCGGGAAGCGGTATCACCCCGGTAATATCGATTATCAAAACAACGCTGCAGGCGGAACCCAAAAGCCGCTTTACACTGGTTTTCGGAAACAAGGGCCGTTATTCCATCATCTTCTTTGAAGAACTGGAAGGGCTGAAGAACAAATACCTCAACCGGTTTAATCTCATCAATATCCTCAGCCGCGAAAAAACAGATGCACCTATAAACTCCGGCCGCATCAATACCCAAAAACTCGATGAACTGAATAAGCTGATCAACTACCAGGCTGTTGATGATATTTTTATTTGCGGCCCGGAGGAAATGATCTTCTGTGTCCGCGACTACCTGGAAGCTCGTAACATCAGCAGCAAAAAGATCCATTTCGAATTGTTCACTACGCCGGGACAAAAGAAAGTGGTAAAACAAACCACCGGCGAGGAGGCCGATACCGGTCCAAAAAGCAGGATCACGATCAAACTGGACGGCAGAAGTTTTGATTTCGACCTGGGTTTTGATAAAGAAAGTATCCTCGACGGTGCGCTTAAACAAGGAGCCGATCTTCCCTTCGCCTGCAAGGGCGGCGTTTGCTGCACCTGCAAAGCTAAACTGCTGAAGGGCGAGGTGGAAATGGACGTGAACTGGGGACTCGAACACGATGAGATCGAACAGGGATATATACTAACCTGTCAATCGCACCCCAAAACGGAAACCGTGGTGGTGGATTTCGATATTAAGTAGCGCTCAACCCGGCCTGTCAAAAACTGATCTTGGTTCCCGGCAGAATGATGGCCGTATAACTCCGCTCGGATGTGATCTCGCTGCGTTTTCCATGCGCTTTGGCGGCTTTCAGCCTGACCTGTTGCCCGTTGGCTGCGGTTACCGAATTGATGTCGATATCGGTGAGCACCCTGCCCAGTTTGATGGTACCTGTTGCTGTAGCCCCCTGGCGTATGATCGTTACCCCTTCATAGGTAACCGGGTAACTCACCGAAAATGTCACGGGTATATCCTTCCGTTCTTCGGCACTACTCAAATCCGTGCGCAGGGTTAATTCCACTTCCACCTTTGATTTGATATACACATCCTTTTTCTCTTCTTTCTTCTCGGCTGGCGCAGGCTCCGTTTTTTTCTCTTCCGTTTTGGGTTGTACCGGCTCCTTGCTGACCACATCCACTTTTTTCTCCCGTGTTTTCTCCGGTACCGGCTTTTCTTCCGGCTTCTCCGGCTCAACCGGGGTTTGTTGCTTTACGGGCCCAGGTTGAACCTCGTTCGCGTTGGCAGCAATAACAGCACCACCCGTGTTATCACCTGTCGGGTTTGCGGTTTGCGTGGTGTCCGTTCCTGCCAAGGAATTGTTGCCGGTTTCCTTTCTGTCGAACACGATACCCAATACAAAGAACAGGAAGATCAGGATGGCCGCGGTAAGGAAATAGGTTTTCTTATTCTTCCGGATATTTTCTTTAACCGCTTCCAGCATGCCGGCAGCATTGCTCATACCCACGCTTCGAGTACGCATCGCTTCGGCGGTAAGCAGATCATCGCTTAGCCGGGTAGCCCCGGCTGCCCCGGCATACATCGCCGCTGGTTTGTTGAGTATCTCCAGGTTAACATCCCGGTATTGTGGAAACGCATTCATCAACGCCCGCTGAAAGGCGCGGGCATCTTCGTATCGGCTGGCCGGATTTTTCTCCAGCGCCTTCATGATGATATCGCCCAATGCCTTCGGAATGGATGCATTCAGTTTTTCGGGCGACTTCACCCGTTCTTTCAGAATGGCCTGCATCAGGTTGAAATCCGTATCACTTTCGAAGGGCAGTTTACCGGAAAGCATCTCGTACATGGTGACTCCGGCGGCATAGATATCCGACGCATTGGAAGCATCTCTTCCCTGGATCAGCTCCGGCGCCATGAACTCTACCGTACCCACAATCTTGTTCACCTGGGTCATCTTCTGCTCGCCCGCCACCTTGGCAATACCAAAATCCATGAGCTTAACCACACCATCGGGCGTAAGCATGATGTTGGAGGGCTTGATATCGCGGTGGAAAATATTTTTACGGTGCGCATGCTGCAGGCCTTCGAGCGCCTGTACAAAAACAGGCACGATGAATTCCGCCGGCAACGACTTGTGTTGTTTCAACAGGTCATCGAGGTTTGTTCCTTCCACGTATTCCATCACCATAAAGTGATTGCCGCCCTGTTCGATGAAGTTATAGATCACCGCGATGTTGGGATGAAGCAGCTGCGCCAGCACCCGGGCTTCCTTTTTGAAACGTTCCAGGAACTGGGGCTGCATGGTAAGTTGCGGATGCAGCATCTTCAGCGCTACTTCGCGGCCCAGCATGGTATCGGTGGCCCGGTAAACATTACCCATTCCTCCCTGTCCGAGGTGAGCCGTGATTTTGTAATTGTGTATTTGTTCTCCTATCATAGTTGTTCGTCTGAAGGGTCGATAGGCAGATCTGCATCGCGGGTGAGCTTGGGCAGATCCACATCACGTGTTAATTTCAATCCGTTTTCAGGTTCGTTGGAAGCATCGCCTCGTTCGGCCAGCACCACCGTTATGTTGTCGTGCCCGCCACGTGCCTTGGCCTGGCCAATGAGGGTGGCAGCCACGTTTTTCAAAGCCCCCTGTTTCAATAACGCACCCATCTCCGCGTCGGTGAAGTAATCATAGAGCCCATCCGAGCATAGCAGCAAACGATCGTTCGCTTCAAAGCTCAGGGAACATTTGCCTGTATCAATCCGCAAGTCGGGCTTGGTTCCCATGGCATTGGTAAGAATATTCCGCTTGGGGTGTGTGGCCGCTTCCGCGGCGCTGATGTCTCCCTTGTTCACCAGTTCCTGCACATAAGTATGATCCTCGGTGATCTGGGTGATCGTATCGCCTTTCTGGATGTAGGCCCTGCTGTCGCCCACATGTGCGTAATACACGGTTTCGCCGATCACCACCAACGCTGTGCAGGTGGTGCCCATACCACTGAGACTTTTATCGGCCCGCGCCTTTTCAAAAATTGTTTTATTGGCGAGCGTGAAGGCGTTGGCCAGGTTCTTTTCAACACCCCCGTTATTGGCATGCTTAAAATACTCCCGGCTGATGATCTCGCCTGCCATGCGGCTTGCCACTTCGCCGGCATTGTGACCGCCCATTCCATCCGCCACAAGCAACAGATATCCTTTTGCCCGGATCACCTGTTCATCGGCCACTTTGTAAAACATGCCGGTATCCTCGTTGTTGGTTCGGATATTACCCAGGTCGGACAAAACAGTTACATGCAGGCTGCCGGTTTCCACCGGATCCGCGCTGCGCTCCACAACCGCTTCTTTCTTTTTCTTTCCAAACAGATTGAATAGACCCATGTTATTTTTCGATTTTTTCGAGATTGTATTCGTAGGATTTTCGCCGGATCGTGATCGGTACCTCTACTTTCATCGGCACATACCCTTCCGCCTCTATGGTGAACCGGAAGTTCTGTCCTTCTGTTCCACTGATCGCATACGGTAATTTTTGGCGGTTGCCATCCGGGAAGACAATATACGCCTCGGGTGCGTTCGGCGCAGCGATGGTCATTTTTTGTGCAGTTGCGCCTACGGACTGATCAGCCTTTTCTTCTTTTTCTTTCTGGCTGCCGCCGGAGGAATTCAGTAACAGCACCAGCACAACGATAAACAACAGGGCTGCGCCTGCTATCAGCAGTTTTTTAGAATTGAATGATCCACGTGCCGGCAATTTGCCCGCGGAGGCAGCCCCGGAAAACTCTCCGCTCCCCACTAATTTTTCTATTTGAGCGGCGGTGATCCGTGCCGACGGATTCGTACGCAAACTTCTTTCAATGATGAGATTCATTTTTTCAGAAACCTGCGGTACCATGATCTTTGGATTGGTAAATGCCCCTTTTTCGATCTTGGCCCGAAGCGTAATGGGGTTATTGGCTTCAAAAGGAAGATAGCCGGTAACGAGTTCATAGGCCAGTACACCGAGACTCCAGATATCCGATCCCTTCTCCACCTGTTGCTGAAACTGTTCGGGTGCCATATACTCCGTAGTGCCAACAGCGAATCCCTGTTGCGTAAGCCTGGGTGTGTACTTTGCCTTGGCGATACCAAAGTCGAGCATGGTTACTTTCCCATCTGCCTGTATCTTGAAGTTCTGGGGCTTGATATCCCGGTGTACAATATCCCTTTTATGCAGGTACGAAAGCGCCGAAGCCACCTGGCCGATCACCTGCTCAGCCTCGGTGTTGGATAATTTTCCTTTTCGATGCAGGTAATGGTCGAGCGATTCCCCTTCAACATATTCCATGATGATGCAGGGTGTATCGCTGGCCACCACATACTCGTACATACAGGCGATGTTGGGATGGCTAACAGATGACTGGATATAGGCTTCGTTGCGAAAACGTTCGGCCATATCTTTCTGGTGCAGGATCTTAACCGCCGCGGTGCGGTTAAGGGAAGGATTGTATGCCTTGTATACGTCGCCCATACCGCCTGATCCGATCCGTTCGGTCAGGCGGTACCCGGCAACGTCTGTTATGTGAGGATTTGCAATGCTCATACGCCACGGTTATGTAACCGGTTCACACAAATCTTACTGAACTTTCTTTATGCCCATCAATTCCATTCCATACTTGATCGGAATGGCAAACGATATCTGTGTGCCACGTGCATCCGATTTCCCGGCATAATAGATACCGATCACATTTCCCTCGTCGTCGAACATCGGCCCGCCACTGTTACCGGCTCCGGTAGCGTTGATGGTAAGCTGGTAGGAGTCGCCGAAACCACTGTAGGTATTCGTTTTGTCGGAGCTGGCCGGTACGATACGGCCGATATTACCCGTAGTTACCGTAGGCGTTGGAATGGTGGTAACCTGTGGTTTGGGGTTGAACGGATCGTTCGACTTACGTACCACATATTGATCCGGCGCCACACCGGGATATCCCATAACGGTTACAGTCTGACCCGGTTTTACCGCATCGTAATTGTCTTTCATGGTAACGGGGGAAAGGGAGGTTGGCAATTCCACTTTGATCATGGCCACATCATGCTGATCGGAAGGCGTGGCTGATTGCACCGGCCTGCGCAAAGCTGTATTGGCGAAGATGACGTTCATATACGTATTCTTTCCTTTCACCGAACCTTCTGCCGCCTGGCGTCCTCCCACCATGGTTGCATTGGCCGGAACATAACTTCCAACATCCTGCGGCATCACCTGGTAGTTGGGATCGGTTTGCATGCGCCCGTTGATATTACGTATCAGTATACCCGGGAATGCGAAATCCGGGAAGCCATAACGTGTATTCCAGCTGGCCGCTACGTGGCGGTTGGTAAGGATAAAGCCATCGGCCGATACTACGAAACCCGAACCCGAAGCGCCGGCAATACCCAAGGGCACTCCCAGCTGCACATTCTTCTGCAGGTCGAGGTAGGGCTCGATCTCACCGCGGCCATTCTCGATATACACAGCCCGGTAAGCCACCTGGCCACTTTGATCTTTTACTGCCATATACTGGTGCCAGAGTTCCTGGCCCGAATTGGCATCGATGAGCTGCCAGCCAAATTCGATCTGTACCACTTTATCGTTGTTCTCTTTGGCGATCACATCGGGCGCCTTTTTATTCTTCATTGAACTATCGCCTACGTTTACGATGGTGGTCGTGTTCTTTCCAAAAATCTTATCGCGGAAAAAATAACCCAGGGCGCCCAGTACGATGATGAGGGCACCGAGGATATAGGCCATGCTGCTGAATGATTTCTTGCGTTCGGCCACCAGCATCCTTTCCACGGTTTGTTTACCCAACCCCGTTTTCGCCGGCTCGGCGGCCGCGGACGCCACTTCCGAAACCGTCGTAGCCTTGATGGACGTGGGGATGTCCATCACTTTTGTTTCCATCATCATATTCTGCGGACGCGGGTGAATATCGAAACTGAACACCGGACCATTGCTGCCCAACTGCACTTCATCGCCAGGCTTCAGCGGAGCTGAACCTTTGACCCGCATCTTGTTTACGAAAATGCCGTTGCGGCTGTTGTTGTCGTTGATGCTGAATTGCGGGGGCTCGGAACTCACTTTGACGATCTTTCCGTGTTCCCGGCTAACGATCACTTCCTGTTCGGGATCGAACTGGATATCGCTGCCGGCTGTACGGCCGATAGATAATTCGTTTTTGCTGAAATCAAATTCTTCCACCTGGTTTGCTTTTGTACCCGAGATGTGCCTGATGACATAGCGTTCGATGGTTGTGCTCATGATTAGGTGTTTTGGTATGTTAATGAATACATTGATTACTCGGTTCCCGGGGGCGGAACGATAGTACGGAAGATTACTATTATCTTTCAGGGGATATTGCCGGTGGTTTTACCAGAACGGTGGTATGGAAGGAAAGCAAGCACCCAAACGGGTTATAGGGCAAGTCTGAATTCACCTCAAAATAAACATAAGCACTTTAATTTTCAAACTTTCGCCGCCGGATACAAACCGGTGCCATCTTTTCATCACTGGCCAGGCATGCTGCAAAAATGCCCGCTATCTCCTTGCATATCAATACTCAATTTGTAGTATCCCGGCTGGTTGGCGCCGATTTTTGAATACATTTATATTGGTAAATGCCGACTGCCGATGACCCGATTCTTTTTATTCCTTTTTCTCCTTGCATGGTTCCATAACAGCTATGCGCAAACACGCATCATCGACAGCCTGAAAAGAAACATCGCCATGGCCCGGACCGGGCAGGAAAAGATCCAGGCCATATTCCGGCTCTGCGAAGAACGATCATCGCTCAATACCGACACCCTCACCGCCTACGCGATGAGGGCGAAGGAAATGGCCGCCCGCCAGGGAAACAGGCTGAACAGCACCTGGTGCGATTACTACCTGAGCACGATGGCGCTGAAGAACGGCTACTTCGATTCGACCCTGGCGTTTTGCGATACAACGCTCAAGGCGCTCGAAACCCAAAAGCCGGATCCCAGACTGACAACCTGTATAAGTCTTTTAAAAACCGGCGCATTGATACGAAGCAGCCGTTTCAAGGAGGCGCTATCCCTGTTATACAGCCTGCTGCACGACGAGGAAAAGCAAACAGATACCCTCAGCCTTATCAAGATCAAAACAAGCATTGGCTGGGTTCATATGGAAATGGACCAGAACCAGGAAGCCATGAACTGGTTTTACAAGGCGGCACAAACCTCTTCGAATGAATCTTTCTTCCGTGCCTACCCCACCCTGTTCTCCAACATGAGTTCCACCCTCAACAACCTGGGTAAATACGATTCCGCTTTTTATTATGTGAACCGCTCGGTTGCCTACAGCCGGCAAACCGAACAGCTTTCCATGCTGGCCAATGCCCTCAACATACGGGCCGATATACATATCAATACCAAGAACAACGGTGCCGCCGAGCAAGACCTCGCCGAGGCCCTGGAAGTACGCAAAAAGATCGGCGATCTTTTCTACCTTGTTTCCGACCTGGCCCAGTTATCGAATTTCTACGCCACAACCTGCCAGACCCAGAAAGGTATCCAGAGCGCTCAGGAAGGATTGTCCATTGCATACAAACAGAACCTGGTAGCCAAACTTCCTTTTCTGTACAGGGCCCTTGCGGAAAACTATAAACGGATGGGCGACCACCAGAACTATGCGGCCACCCTGGAAACCATCATGACGTTGAAAGACTCGCAGTACAAAAAAAATTCGGCCGAATCGCTGGCCGAACTCCAGGCCAAGTACGATCTCCAGAAAAAAGAGAACCTCATCATCCAGCAGCGGTTCGACCTGCGCCAAAAAAATTATTTATTCTACGCGTCGCTGTTGCTTTTAGTATTTGCTTCACTGGCGGGATGGTTCCTGTTCAGGGGCTACAAACGGAAAGAGAAATTGAAACTGAAACAACTCCAGGAAGAAGATAAGATACGGGCCGCCATTTCGATCAACCGGGCAGAAGAGAACGAACGCCGGCGGATCGCGGCCGACCTGCACGACAACATCGGCGCATACGCCTCCGCCATCCGCGCCGATGTGGAAAAGGTACTTGTACAGGATAAAGGAGAAAACAAGCGTTCACTCCAGAACCTGGAGCAGCATTCGCTCGAGATCATAAACTCCCTGCGGGATACCATCTGGGTACTCAACAAGGAAAATATCACCATCACGGGCATCGGGGACCGCATCAAAAATTACATCAACAAGATGCAGCCCAGTTACGATCATATTCAGATCAGCCTCACCGAAGAAGTCCGGAAAGACCGGCGCATCAGTTCACAGAGCGCACTCAGTATTTTCCGGATCGTGCAGGAAGCGCTGCACAATGCGTTGAAGCACAGCAGGGCGTCGCTGGTGGAGATCATCCTGCACAGCGACGATACGGCCTGGATCAGGATCCGCGATAACGGCGGCGGTATCGAATCCGGGCAAACGCTTACCGAAGGAAACGGGTTGAAGAATATGCGCACCCGGGCCAATGAGGCGGGCTTCCAGCTGCACCTCTCCTCCGAACCCGGGAAAGGAACAACCTTATTGCTGGATATCGGTACTACAAATTGAGTATTTCAATCCGATGTAAAACCATTCATTTTGTAAAATAAATTCCGGTATGAGCACCATGATCCGAACAGGCCTCGTTGATGACAAAGCGGTTAACCGCAGCAGCATCACCGAAAAGCTCAGCCAGTTCAACGACCTGGATCTATGCCTCGTTGCCGTGAACGGTAACGATTGCCTGGAACAGCTGAAAGGACTTCCGCTCGAAAAAATGCCGCAGGTCATTTTCATGGACCTGGAGATGCCCGAGATGGATGGTGTACAAACCATCAGTATCGCCCGCTCGCTCTATCCTTCCGTGTTCTTCATTGTGCTTACCGTTTTCGACGACGACGATAAGATCTTCGAAGCCATTAAAGCGGGTGCACATGGCTACCTCCTGAAAGACGAGAGTGCTGCCGGGTTATACAGCGCCATCAGCAATGTACTCGAAAATGGCGGCGCCCCCATGAGCCCGGCCATCGCCCGGAAAGCGCTCAGCCTGCTCAGCCGTTCGGAACTCCCGGAACTGAACCGGAACCCGGAATCGGATCCTTTCGGATCACTCCTCACCGAGCGGGAACGGGAAATCCTGCAACATACCATAGCGGGTTACGATGCCAAACGCATCGCTTCACTCCTGGATATCAGCGTGTTCACCATTCGCAAGCACATCGCCAACATCTACCAGAAACTGCATGTGAACAGCCGGGCACAGATCATCAGCCTGGCGCATAAGAATAACTGGCTATAAGCCCTCCCAGCGCCTTTTACAGATACTAACAACTGTTAGTTTTTTTATTATCTTTACGGTCAAACCAAACCGCTATGACCGTACAGGATTTTGAAAAGTTGTTTCAGGACCGGATCGACGCCGAGATCAAGATCGAAGCCAAGGACTGGATGCCCGACGCGTATCGAAAAACGAATCTTCGCCAGATCAGTCAGCATGCGCACAGCGAAGTGGTAGGCATGCTGCCCGAAGGAAACTGGATATCCCGGGCTCCTTCGCTCAAGCGCAAAGCCATCCTGCTTGCTAAAGTGCAGGATGAGGGAGGTCATGGCCTGTACCTGTATTCCGCCGCCGAAACACTGGGCATGAGCCGCGATGAAATGATCGCCGACCTGCTCAGCGGTAAGGCGAAGTATTCTTCCATCTTCAATTACCCTTCGCTCACCTGGGCCGATATGGGAGCAATCGGCTGGCTGGTGGATGGAGCCGCCATCCTCAACCAGGTAATGCTTTGCCGTACTTCGTATGGGCCGTATGCAAGAGCCATGGTACGCATCTGCAAAGAAGAAAGTTTTCACCAGCGGCAGGGTTTCGAAATATTGCTGGTACTGAGCCGTGGAACCGACGAACAGAAAGCCATGTGCCAGGACGCCATCAACCGATGGTGGTGGCCAAGCCTGATGATGTTTGGTCCGAAAGACAGCGAAAGCACCAACAGCGACCAGAGCATGAAATGGAAGATCAAACGGAAAAGCAACGATGAGCTGCGCCAGAATTTTGTAGATATGATCGCCGAACAGATCAAAGTACTGGGTATGAAGCTACCCGATGAAAACCTGAAATGGAACGAAGAAAGAAGGCACTACGATTTTGGCGAGATCAACTGGGATGAGTTCTGGGCAGTGGTTAAAGGCAATGGTCCCTGCAACAAACAACGGCTGGAGGCACGGCAAAAGGCGCACGATGAAGGCGCCTGGGTGCGGGAAGCCGCTACCGCTTACGCCAATAAAAAGCTTGCAGGTAAAACAAAGGCGGCCTGATCATGAGAACAGGGACCACCTGGATCATCAGCCTGCTATTGATTGCTTCCTGCAGTAACAAAGACAAGGAAGCAAGCGCCAGCAACTGGATTTCGTTGCGGGCCGACAGCATCAATACGGTAACACTGAGCGATACCCTGGTGATCTATGAAAGCATTTGCAGGGGTTGCGCCTATGAAGGCTCTACCCGCCTTGACATACAGGACAGTCTCGGGATTATCAAACTGGTGGATATCATCAGCACCGATAACAACAGCAGCGATATGGCGGGCGGAAGCATCAGCCAGGATATTCTGCTAAAGCCTGTGCGAACAGGCACCACCACCATTAAGTTATATAAGATACTGTCGCCGGATACCGCAAAGGAAGATTCGGCACAATTCAGAACCTATACGATCACGATAAAAAACTAAACAGCGTTATGTTCAACACATGCATCCGGAAATTCTATTACGGCGATATCCCCGAAGACAATGCCGGTGGAACACAAAGCAATAAACCGGCCGCCAAAAACGAATGGCCGCTCTGGGAGATATTCATCCGCAGCAAACAGGGACTGGATCATAAACACGTTGGCAGCCTGCATGCCGCCGACGCAGCCATGGCCATCGAAAACGCCCGGGATGTATACACCCGCCGGCAGGAAGGCATCAGCATCTGGGTGGTGGAAAGCAAATACATCACGGCTTCCAATCCCGAAGAAGCGGGAGAACTTTATGAGCCGGCGGTGGACAAGATCTATCGTCACCCCACATTCTACCAGTTACCCGACGAGGTAAACCACATGTGATAACCCAAAAGTGAAAAGTAAAAACCAATACTTGTTGTTTTCGACTTTTGAATTCTTACTTTTTTATGAACGCATTAATTGATTATATCCTCCACCTGGCCGACACGACGCTGATCCTTTCGCAGCGAAACAGCGAGTGGTGCGGCCACGGCCCGATACTGGAACAGGATATCGCCATAACCAATATTTCGCTCGACCTTCTCGGCCAGTCGAGGAACTTTTACCAATACGCTGCACAACTGCTCAACAACTCCACGGAGGGTAACAAAACCCCCTCTCCTGGAGGAGAGGGGGTTGGGGCTGAGGTCACCGAAGACTCCCTCGCCTACCTGCGCAAGGAACGGGAGTATAAAAATCTTTTGCTCGTTGAACAACCCAACGGCGATTGGGGACAAACGATCCTCCGGCAATACCTGTTCAGCCAATACCAGTATTTATTGTTTGAACAACTTCAGCATTGTTCCGATGAACAGCTGGCTGCCATCGCGGCCAAGTCGATTAAAGAAACCAGGTATCATGTTCGCTGGAGCAGCGAGTGGGTATTGCGACTGGGGGATGGAACCGGGGAAAGCCACGCCCGCATGCTGAAAGCCATCGACGAACTCTGGCGCTATACCGGCGAAATGTTCATGCCGGCTTCGTACGAAAACAGCCTGAACATCGATCCTGCTTCCTTAAAAAAAGCATGGGAAGAAAAAATAAATGCCCTTTTCACCGAAGCATCGCTCCCGGTTCCGGAAAAAGTATTCATGCAAAGCGGTGGTAAAACCGGCACCCATACCGAGCACCTTGGGTTTATACTCACCGAACTTCAGTACATGCAACGGGCCTATCCCAATTGTGAATGGTAACAACGACCACGATAGATAAAGCATCCATTCTTGGTATCCTGGAAACAGTAACCGATCCCGAGATACCGGTACTCACCATTACCGACCTCGGTATTTTACGGGATGTGGTGATCAACGGTGAAAACATCAATGTCATCATCACACCTACTTACAATGGCTGTCCGGCCATGGACATGATCGCCATGAATATCCGGATGGCCCTGCTGGAACATGGATACAAAAACATAACCGTCACTTCGGTATTATCACCGGCATGGACCACCGACTGGATGACGGAAGAAGGAAAACAAAAACTGAAAGAATACGGGATCGCTCCCCCTGTGACCCGGTCTGACGATCCGTCTGACCGGGAGATCGAATGCCCGCAATGCCACTCCACCAATACCCGCCTCATCAGCGAATTCGGAAGCACAGCCTGCAAGGCCCTCTACCAGTGCAACGACTGCAAGGAGCCTTTCGACCATTTCAAGTGCCATTAATCTCCGTAACTTTATTCCCGTTCAATTCATCCTGTCATGGACATCAGTATTTATTTTGAAGAAGCGGCACAGGTTTCCGTCGCTTTCGTGATCGGCGCCATCATTGGTCTCGAGCGGGAGTTCCGCAGCAAGCCGGCCGGTTTCCGCACCATGATCCTGATCTGTGTTGGCTCCTGCTTATATACCATTCTTTCCAAGGAAGCCGCCATCGGCAGCACCGACCGCATCGCCAGCAATATTGTTACCGGTATCGGTTTTATCGGCGCCGGTGTGATCTTCAAGGAAGGTATTTCCGTTAATGGACTCACCACGGCCGCGTTGATCTGGATCACGGCCGCCCTGGGCATGGCCATCGGCTACCACAATTACCCCGTTGCCATCGTGGTATCGGGTATGGTGGTGATCGCCCTCTTTGTACTGGAACCCGTTCAACGCTTTATCAATAACCTGCACCGGGTGAAGGATTATAAGATCCGTACCGAACAGCTGGGCAATAATTTCCAGATCGAACTGGAAGAATTCTTCCGTTCACATGATCTTTCGTTCCGCTGTATGAAAGCGCTGAAAGAAAACAATGATGCCGTCTATTTATATCGCATCAGTTCGCCCGACAGGAACTACGACCTCGTGAATCAATTTCTGCTGAAACATAAAGATGTGAAAAGCTTCGACGTATAACCAAAACCTATTCCCATGTCTTCAATTCTCTTCGAGATAAAAAACGGCATCGCCTTTATTACGCTCAACCGCCCCGAAAAATTCAATTCCTTCAACCGGGAAATGGCCCTGCTGATGCAGGCCAGACTCGACGAGGCTGCTTCGCTGCATGAAGTGCGGTGTGTATACATCACCGGTGCCGGCAAGGCTTTCTGCGCCGGGCAAGACATCAGTGAACTCGTTGGCGAACAACGCATCGAGATCAAACAGATCTTATCCGAACATTACAATCCGATCGTTCGCCGTATCCGCAACCTGCCCAAACCCGTAGTGGCCGCTGTAAACGGCGTGGCCGCGGGAGCAGGCGCCAATATCGCTCTCTGCTGCGATGTAGTGGTTGCCACCAACGCGGCCTCCTTCATCCAGGCTTTCAGCAAGATCGGGCTGATACCCGACAGCGGGGGAACATTCACGCTTCCCCGCCTGGTAGGCTGGCAAAAAGCAAGCGCCCTCATGATGACGGGTGATAAAGTAAGCGCCGCGGAAGCAGAACGGATCGGCATGATCTATAAAACCATTCCGGATGATGTGTTCGCGGAAGAAAGCAGGAAAATAGCCGAAACCCTTTCGCAGATGCCCACCAAAGGGCTGGCCTATACCAAGCATGCGCTGAACAGCGCTTTCCACAGCACCTGGGAGGAACAACTCGAGCTGGAGGACAAGTACCAGCAAAAAGCAGCCAGCACCGAAGATTACCAGGAAGGCATCAACGCATTCCTTGAAAAAAGAAACCCGGTTTTTAAAGGCAAATAAATGAACGAAGAAAAAAAATACAAACTGGCGCAGGATGTGGTGGCCCACATGATGAAACAGGATCTCTTCAGCCAATGGCTGGGCATCGAGGTACTGGAGATACGTGAGGGCTACAGTAAAATCAGGATGACCGTTCGCAGGGAGATGGTCAATGGCTTTGGCATTGTTCACGGGGGCATCGCTTTTTCCCTGGCCGACAGCGCCTTCGCCTTTGCCTGCAACAACCGCAATGTGTTATCGGTGGCATTGGATACCGCCATCAATTTCCTGAAACCTGTTCATGTGGATGATATACTCACGGCCGAGGCAAAAGAGATACACAACGGAAGAAGTACCGGGCTTTACCATATTACCATCAGTAACCAGAAAGACCACGCGGTGGCTGTTTTTAAGGGAACCTGTTTCCGGACGGATAAAAGGCATATTAGTATGTAATGTATATAGGGTAGATAAAGTATAGAATATACCCGGTAAAGAATACGTACTTTAAAGGTTAATAGCCAATCCGGCACGCTATGAACAATACAACTTTTGGGTTCGAAGAACTTGAGGTATGGAAAAAATCCCGTTCATTAAAGAATGAAATACGCTCACTTACCAGAACATTTCCTGCGGATGAGAAGTTCAAGCTGGCTGATCAATTGATAAGAAGTTCGCGGTCAATTAACGCTCTTATTTCAGAGGGACATGGAAGATATTCTTACCCCGATCAAATCCACTTTTGCGTACAAGCCAGGGGTTCGCTTACGGAAACCATGAATCACCTGATCGATGCCTGCGACGAAGGGTATATTTCTTCCGAGGAACTGGTGACATTCAAAACAAAAGGGAAAGAACTCGAGCGGATGTTAAACGGCTATCTGTCATTCCTGAGAAAAAAGAGGGATGAAGAGAGCCGGTAGACTGGCAACTTTTATTTACTTATAAACTCATCCTACTTTTTCATCATGATCTGCTCCTTCAATGACTTCATCCCCGTCGTACACGAATCGGCCTTTGTGCATCCCAATGCCACCGTCACCGGCAACGTGATCATCGGAAGCGATTGTTATATCGGACCCGGCGCCGCCATCCGCGGCGACTGGGGCCAAGTGATCATCGAAGACGGGTGCAACGTGCAGGAGAACTGCACCATTCACATGTTCCCCGGTGTAACCGTATTGCTGAAAGAAGGATCGCACATCGGCCACGGCGCCGTGGTACATGGAGCCACCATCGGCAGAAACTGCCTGGTAGGTATGAATGCCGTGATCATGGACAATGTGCTGCTGGGCGATGAATGCATTGTAGGCGCCCTGAGTTTCCTGAAAGCCGACGGGGTATTTGAACGCCGCAGCCTGATCGTGGGCAATCCCGCCAAAAAAATAAAAGAGGTAAGTGATGAAATGATCCGGTGGAAAACAGAAGGCACGGCCTTATACCAGCAGTTGCCCAAACAACTCTTCAACAACTGGAAGCAATGCGAACCTCTGCGCAGCATTCCCGCCGACCGCACTATTCAATCGGCTTCGTACAAAACCTGGAACGAAAGCAAATGATCAGTCTTTCTTCGCCTGCCAGATGACTTTTTCGTTTTTTGCTTCCTGCGCAAAATCAGGGATCTTGCCATCACCCCTTCCGGTAAAGCCGCCATCCGGCGCTCCCAGGTAATTGCACTTGTCGTCGTATACTTCGTTGAAGAAATCGCAACAGGGCATGGTAACATAATACACTTTCTTACCCTTATAGGTATACTCGGTCACTTTCTGCGGCTGCTCATGTTTTTCCTTGAGTTTGAACGAATCAATCTTCATCCGCACACAGGGAGGAATGGTATCCTTTCCGGCCACAGCGGTTTTCCCCTCCTGCAAGGGATCGGGCGTTGCGATGGATTGATTCTTTTTGGATGATCCGCAACTGAGGATCACGACCAGGGGAATAAAAAGAAGTTTGATCATGTAGGAGCGATTATGCTGCTGCAAATGTAATACGATTTCAATGGTTGCGGGAAGATAAGTCGCTTGCTGAACTTAATCGCCCATTGTCCTCAAATTTTAGGACCTTTGCCGCGGTATGGAAAAATCGAATTTTGTCGACCAGATACGGATCTTTTGCAGAAGTGGGCATGGTGGCGCCGGCAGCAAACATTTCCTGCGCAATAAATTAACGGCCAAGGGCGGTCCCGACGGAGGCGATGGCGGCCGCGGCGCACACATTATCCTGAAAGGGAATACCCAGCTCTGGACGCTCCTGCACCTGCGGTATTATAAGAATATCCTGGCCGAGAATGGAGAGAACGGCAGCAAGAATAATTCGACCGGCCGCAATGGAAAAGACATTATCATCGAAGTACCGCTGGGCACCATCGCCCGGGATGAAGAAACCGGTGAAAAAGAAGCGGAAATCCTCGAAGACGGGCAAGAGGTCATCCTGATGAAAGGCGGCCGGGGTGGACTGGGCAACAGCAATTTCAAAACAGCTACCAATCAAACGCCCGAATATGCGCAACCCGGCGAACCCGGTGTGGAAGGATGGAAAGTGCTTGAACTGAAAGTACTCGCCGATGTGGGTTTGGTGGGTTTTCCGAATGCGGGCAAATCAACACTCTTATCGAGTATAACCGCTGCCAGGCCCAAGATCGCCGACTACGCATTCACTACACTGGTTCCGCAACTGGGTATGGTCGAATACCGGGATGGAAAAAGTTTCTGCATCGCCGATCTGCCGGGTATCATCGAAGGCGCCGCCGAAGGCAAAGGCCTGGGCCACCGCTTCCTGCGCCATATCGAACGCAACTCTGTCCTCCTGTTCCTCTTACCGGCCGACAGCAAAAATCACAAAGAAGAATTCGCCATACTGAAGAATGAACTGGAACAATACAATCCCGAAATGCTCCAGAAGGATTTTGTGATCGCCATCAGTAAGAGCGATATGCTGGATGATGAACTGAAAGCGGCCATCAAAAAAGAATTACCCAAAAAGATACCGCATGTGTTTATCTCTTCCGTTACAGGCCAGGGCCTCCAGGAACTCAAAGACCTGCTCTGGAAAACCCTGAATGGTTCCCCGAAAGACAACTAAAATACCCTCCCGACGGTATTGTCAGCAACCCGGTTTCGTTGTTCCTTGTGCAAAAATCATAGAATGAAAAAGACTCTTTTGCTGGCCCTTTTGCTTGTTGCCGGCAGCATGCTTACCCAGGCCCAGGTGAGTGGCCGAACACTCAGGAAAGTAACCGAACTGCAGATGCCCCGTACTGTCGAAGATGCGATGCCGGGCACCCGCGGCGCCAGCGTGGTATGGCATCCCGTACAAAAAAAGTATTACGCTGTCTTTGCCGGTAATGCGGAGTATCCGCTGGCCGTTTTCGCCGCTACGGGTAAACGGCTCTCCGGCGACGACCTCAACGCCCAGGTAGACACCCGGGGTTTGTGGTACAATCCCAAAACAAAAAAAATATGCGGCAATGCCTTCTCCAGCTATGGCTGGTTCAGCTACAAGCTCGACCCGAAGTCGGGCATTCCGCTGGAATACAACATCGACTTTGAAGGAACCAATCAACCCAACGACCAGGTGGTAGGCGTTTACAACGCGGCAAATAATGAAGTGCTGTTCCTCGATGGCGACCGGATCGCTATATACGATGCCGCCAATGCGCAGCAAAAGGATGTCACCAGCATCACCCTTCACTGGGGACGTACCAAGGCACAGGGCATCGAAGATAAAACCATGGAGGGTGAAGAAGAAATGAACAGCACACCGGAAGCCTATAACTATACCAGCATCCTGTATACCGGTATCGCCGGCGCCGAGATCGGTGTATTGAATACCTTCGAACACCAGGTTGAACTGTACAATATCAAAACCGGCTTTCTCACGCAGAAACTGAAAGTGCCTTCTGACCTTAACCTGGAGTCGAGTTTCAATTTCGCCTACGCCAATGGCATCTACTGGTTCTTCAGCATCGACGAACGGAAATGGATCGGTTGTAAATAAAGAAACGCATTCATCAACAACCAGCATAACAGCTCCTGGCAACAGGATCTGTATTTTTTATATCCCTATCCGTTATCTTTATACTAAAACGTGTTTCCCTTTTTCGGCTACATCCGTACCTATTACCGGCATAGCTTCAACGCGGTCTATTTCGGATGCATCCTGTTATTGATGTCCCTGCTCATCTGGCTTAATTACCGGCATGGGCTCGAAACGCACTATGTGGCCGGTCCTGGTTTTTTCCGCGGCTTCGCGGGATACTACTTACTCTATTTTATTCCCTTTGCATTCGCCTTCTTCGTACAACCTATATTTTTTAAAACCGCATCCTTCTTCCGCGATCGCTGGTTCTGGTACATCCTGTTACTGGCGCCGGCTTTCTTTTCCTTTCGGGTGAACTTCGATTTTCACCTTGCCCTGCTGCCTGGCTCGCTAAGTACCGACGAACGAAAATTCTGGACCCATTGCAGCAACTGGGCTGTACGGGTTTTTGTAGTACTGATACCGGTCTTTATCACCTGGTGGATCAAGGACAGGAGTGTACAACCCTTCTATGGAAGCAGCCGGATGAAAGGGATACGGCCTTACCTCATTCTGGTACTGATCATGCTTCCGCTGATCGCCCTGGCCAGTACCCAGCCGGATTTTCTACGCATGTACCCCCGGGCAAAAGCCATTGCTTCGCTGAATCTTTCCTGGAAATTCGCACGCTATTTTCTGTACGAGCTCTGTTATGGTTTCGACTTCGTCAGCATCGAATTCTTTTTCCGTGGCTTCCTCGTATTGTCGCTTTGGCGGATCTGCGGACCACATTGCATCATCCCCATCGCCTGCTTTTATTGCTGCATTCATTTTGGCAAACCGCTCGGCGAAGCCATCAGCAGTTTCTGGGGTGGTTTGTTCCTGGGCATCATCAGCTATAATACCCGGAGCATCTGGGGCGGATTACTTGTACATTTGGGGATCGCCTGGAGCATGGAACTGGGAGGCTGGTTCGGCTCCTCGATAAAAAAGTAACCTTGATGCAGACGCAATGCATTTTCTGTAACACCCCTGTTGTGCTGGTGCATGTGCACGGGCATTATCAATGCCCGGTTTGCAAAACAAATGCGCTGCCCTGTTGCGACGGCGATAATTGCGATAACTTTTTGCTCGCTCCCGGCAATGCCGGTATCCGGGAAAAAGAAAAACAATTGGTTGGCCCGGTAAACGTCAACGAGTCCGAAAGCAGCAATCGCTGAACAGCAGGCATCTTACGAAGGATAAAATACAGCCGTGGACGGGCTTTTACTATTGCATTTGTAAAGATTCATTTATAACTTTATGCATGGAAATGAGAAAGGTAGCGCAAATATTGTTACTGTTTCTTTTACCCGTTGTCCTTTGCTCCTGCCCTTACAGTTCTCCTTACACATTAGACGAGCAACCCAATATTTACGTTGAAGACGCCCTCCTCGGGAAGTGGATGGCATTCGTAAATAAAGCAGGTGGCAACAGGCAGGAACCCGTATACCTCACCTTCGGCAAACGCTCCGATACCGAATACGATATCGCCTTTTCCGGTAACCTGGATGACCTGCAGCGCCGGAAAATGATCCGTTCCGATTCCATAACCGGTACGGCATTCATGTCGACCGTAGGAGAACGGCAATTCCTCAACATCAGTATCAATTCCCGGGTATATATCGCCGAACTGCGCTTTAAAGACGATAAACTCTCCCTGCTGCCCCTGGTAGAACATTTTACTTCCAAAATGATCAAAAGCAGCGAAGCGCTGCGCACCTCGGTCGACTTCCATTACAAAACAAGGGTTCACCCGATGATCGACGAAGAGTTCTGCCTCAAGGATATGGTGAAGACCTATTAACCCTCCCCTTACATCACACCGGTTTGGTTGCATCTGAAACAGTTGCATTATCGGCAATTTTGTAAATTGCCTCCTCAAAACCAACGATTGCATGCAACGAAGCAAGATTGCCGGGATCGGTTTTTATGTTCCGAAGAACGTATATACCAATGATGACCTGAAGAAATACATGGATACATCCGACGAATGGATCCAGGAACGTACCGGGATCAAAGAACGCCGCTATGCCGACAGGTTGGGTGAAACCACCACCACCATGGGCGTGGAAGCCGCCCGCATCGCCATCGAACGTGCAGGCACCACCGCCCAGGATATCGACTTCGTTGTTTTTGCCACACTCAGTCCCGATTATTATTTCCCCGGCTGCGGCGTATTGCTGCAACGGGCCATGAAGATGAAAGAAGTAGGTGCGCTGGATATACGCAACCAATGCAGCGGGTTTGTATACGCGTTGTCGGTAGCCGACCAATTCATCAAAACAGGCATGTACAAAAACATCCTTGTGGTGGGCGCCGAAAAACATTCCTTCGGTCTCGATTTCAGCACCCGGGGCAGGAACGTAAGTGTGATCTTTGGCGATGGAGCCGGCGCCGTGGTGCTGCAGCCAACAAATAAGGAAGGACAGGGCATCTTAAGCACGCATCTTCACAGCGATGGAGAGAGCGCCGAAATACTGGCCATGTACAACCCGGGCACGCACGCCAACCACTGGACACCGCAATGGCAGTCGGCATTCGATGAGGCCGAGATCGGCCAGCTCTTCATGAGCCATGCCATGATCGATGAGGCCCAGAATTTCCCGTACATGGACGGGCCGGCCGTGTTCAAGAAGGCCGTGATCAAGATTCCCGAAGTGGTGGAAGAGGCGCTGAGTCAGAACGGCCTGAACAAATCGGATATCGACATGCTCATACCCCACCAGGCAAACCTGCGCATCGCCCAGTTCGTGCAGCAGAAACTGGGATTGAGCGACGATAAAGTATACAACAACATCCAGAAATACGGAAACACAACAGCCGCATCAGTTCCGATCGCTTTATGCGAAGCCTGGGAAGCCGGCAGGATCAAAGAAGGTGATCTTGTTTGCCTCGCCGCTTTTGGCAGTGGTTTTACCTGGGCCGGCGCCTTGATCCGCTGGTAATCATTCAAGGTTTGGTAATTTAGCGGCGAAGCGATCCTGGCATGAACCGAAAATTCATTTACTTCATCAACCCCATATCCGGCACCAGCGGAAAGATCCTGCTGCTGGAAATGATCAAGCAAAAAACAACCGAACGGAATATTCCCTTCGAGATACTCCACACCAACGCGGAAGGCGATTACCGGTACCTCGGCGACAAGATCCGGAATGAACAGATCACCGATGTGATCATCTGCGGCGGCGATGGCACGGTGAACCAGGTGGCCAATGCCCTGCAGGGTATCCCAGTAAATGCAGGAATCATCCCGATGGGCAGTGGCAACGGGCTGGCTTTTGCAGCCCGCATTCCAAAAAAACCCGCGGAAGCCCTGGAGGTCATCTTCAGGGGAAAATCCGAATACATCGACAGCTTTTACATCAACCGGCAGTTCAGTTGCATGCTTTGCGGCCTGGGTTTCGATGCGCAGGTGGCGCATGATTTCGCCAAACAGAAAAAGCGGGGACTTGCCACCTACGTCAGGCAATCGACCCGTAATTTCTTTTCCGCAAGCCCCTACCCCTTCGAACTGGAAATGGACGGTCTCCGTATCAGTACCGAAGCTTTCTTCATCAGCATCGCCAACAGCAACCAGTTCGGCAACAATTTTACCATTGCGCCGCAGGCGAGTTTACACGATGGGCTGCTTGATATCGTGGTGGTAAATAAAATGAGCAAGTGGCAGATGGCCTGGAAGGTATTGCAACAGGTACGCGGCGGCCGGGTACGCATGTACGATGACAAAAAATACCACCACAGCGGTATTCATTATTTCCAGGCGAAGAAATTACGCATCCGCAATCCGGGGATGGCGCCCCTGCACATCGATGGCGATCCGGCAGCCAGCGCTCCTTCCTTTGAGATAGAAATCATTGAAAAAGCCTTTCGCCTGCTGATCCCCTGATCTTACCGCAGGAACTGAAGCACTTTCTTCTGCGAGGCCTGGTTGAATGAATGGCGGAACGAAGCCTTCACATCCCGTTTTTCCGCTGCCGTTAAATGAAAATTAAGTGCGGCGCTTTTCTGTTCCGATTGGGGCACATACATAAATACAACCCGGTGCAGGTTGAGCGTTGTATTGGCTTCGAGGTAGCTGAACTGATCAGTGGCCGAATAGTCCTGGAGTTTCTGCCAGTTGTGCTGCAGCATCGTTGCCGGTTTGATCAGGAAATCGGATACCGAACCCGTTTGGTAGGGCTCCTGCCAGTTATCCTGCATGCGGTCGCGTAGCTGGATCAGCACCACGGCGCTGGTGTTTTCCTTCAGCCAATCCTGGAAATAATCAATGAACCGCAGGGCTGTTTCCTGTCCGAAGTTATCCCGCAAGCCCGCATCCATTACATCAATGACCGGGTTGGTGGGAAGCCATACGTTGGGCAACACGTAAGGAAACGTGGCGTTCATCCGCAAGGCCGTAAGCAGGCGTACATTCAGCGGACCCTGTTTCGCGAAATAGGAAGCGAAATCCACGGCATCCGGGCTGGTAGCTGTATCGCCGGCATCTTTGGCGGGCTTCATCATGAAACGAAGCGGCTGGGTGCTGATCATCATGCGCCTGCCATCCTGGGCAATGGTTGAATTGAATATCATCATCGGTATCCGGGCCTGCTGTTCATCGCTGATGTACTCTTTTAACTGGCCACCCAACAGGTGGGCCGTGTTCCTGTCGAGTTTTTGCTCGAACGCGTATCCCCGGTCTTTCACATAACTATATTCACCAACCTGGAATTTCTGCGCCGGCGAGAAAATATCCCTGGCCACCATGGAAGAGAACAATGGGTTCAGCAGGTCGTTGGCGATATTGTCGGTGTACCGGGGATCATTCCGGTTAACCGAACTATCCGACAGTTGCCGGCGGAACAGTTCGCGGTAATAGGTTGCTGCCAGCATGCCGCCGCTGGCCCCGCTGATGAGCATGGTATGTTGCATGAGTTTACCCCCCGTCATGCTATCAAGGTGCTGCAGGCTGTTCATCACAAAAGTGCCGCTACGCAAACCGCCGCCGCTGACATTGATGAAAATCATCACCGGCTTGTCTTCTCCCTGTTTCCGTTTCCAGTTCTCCAGTATCCGGATCATATTGGCGCTATCGGCCCTCAGGTTATCGGGTGCGCATAACTGTTGCAGGGAAATTTTATCGTATCCCGGTCGCTCGCTGCGATTGCTGTAATTAAGTCCGTATGCCTTGTTACGCGGATCAATGATCTCCTGTTGATACAGAATATCCAGCAGGAACACAAACACGATAAAAACAGGCAAACTCCAGCTTTGCAGGAAATAAGAAAAGGCGCCTATGACAGCCATCATCGCGGCAAAAAAAACGAATATACTCGCGGCGGCCGGCACCTGGAAAAACGGGCTGTCCATGTAAAACCCCACCAGGATCAGGAAGACAAAAGCAAGGGCGATACAGATGATCCCGGAAAAATGGTGGCGGGTGAATACCAGGTCCAGGAAGTTGCGGTCGTAGTGCGCAATGTTCCGGGTATGGCGGAACCGGAATCCCTTACCCAGGTAGGTGGTTACCTTCAAACCAAAATCGTGATCGGGGTAATGCGGGGAATAGCCCTGGCTGAAATGTTTGTCCATTTCAATGATCGGGGTGATCGTTCGCTGGATCGTTTTTTCGGCGCCGAAAAAATAAAGAAAGGAGATCAGCAGCAATACGATAAACCCGAGGATGATGCCGCCGATGAGAATAAGTATCTCTTCCGTACGCATCAGCTCCTTTGTACGGTCGAACACATAGAGTTTATAAAAATAAAAACCGATGAAAAGTATGGGAAGGATCGAATTGTTCAGGCAGTATTTTAAAAAAGGCTGCGTGGTGGTTGCCAGGAAGCGGCAGCGTTTACTGTGCAGGATGAAGGTGGTGATGTTCCAGCTCATGATGAAAACGCCCAATGCCATCCCTACAATGGCGCCGCTCCAGATGTTTACATTACCCAGGTATTCCGGCGAGAAGAACAAACCATCGGCGCCGTAGGTTTTCATGAAACCGCTGTTGATGGTACTGCCAAGCAGGTACCAGAACAGGAGCAACACCTGTACTTTCCGGAAATGAAGAATGAACAGCTGAACGGGGAAGGAATGATAGATATTTTGCAGAACCCGCTTCATCAAAACTGCGTTTCTTAAAATTACTACTTAAATGAACAGGAAAAGGGTGGCCTATTGTCTTTTCCGGACCAGGTACAGCAACGAAACAAGGATCATGAGAAGGAACATCGCTGAAGCCTGGTGAGCAACGCCCAGTACCACGAGGCGGTTGGCGTGTGTGGCATTGAGTACGGTAAGAATACCCAGCACAACCTGCAGCAATACCGTTAGCAGCAATGCGGAACGAAGCCTGGTAAATAAACGGCCGCCCGCTATGGCCCGTGAACGGATCCACCAGGCAAGGATCAGTACAAAAAGCAGGTAGGCCAAACCCCGGTGAATGAAATGGATCATGACCGGGTTGTTCAGCAGGTTTTCGCCAAAGGGCGACAACTCATTGTAAGAAGCTGGTAAAACCTCCCCATTGATATCGGGCCAGGTAGGCGCCGTGATGGCGGCCCGCAAACCGGCCATGAATCCGCCGTAGATAAGCTGAACGACAAGGACAACAAGAATCAGGAACAGAAAATTCTTTGATGCCGGGTTGATAATCCGTTGTTCGTTTTTTACCGACAGGCTCAGGGCGAACCAAAGGGTATAGCAAAGTAATCCGAGCGCCGCGATAAAATGCGTGGTTAATTCGACATGCCCCACGAAATATTTTTCCGGAACCAGGCCGCTCTTTACCATGAACCAGCCGATAAAACCCTGCACGCCGCCAAGCAGGAACAGAATGATCATGGGTTTGATCATCCCTTTGTCGAATTTGCGTTTTACCAGGAAATAAATGAAGCCAATAAGGAATACCAGTCCCATCAGCCGGGCCCAGGTACGGTGGAACCATTCCCAGAAAAAGATGAATTTAAATTCCTTCAGGGTAAAGTTCTGGTGAACGTATTTGAACTGGTCGGTTACTTTATATTTATCAAACTCCGCCTGCCAGGCTGCGTCGGTTAGCGGGGGAAGCGTACCGGTGATGGGTTTCCATTCGGTGATGGAAAGGCCCGATTCCGTAAGCCGGGTGATCCCTCCCAGCAATACCTGTACAATGATCATGGCTACGCCGATCATCAGCCAGGTTGCCACCTGCCGCTGCGCTTGCTGATGGGATGAATCATTCATTGCGCCGCAAAGGTACAGCAGCATAGCCAGCGAATACGCACGAAATTGTTTTTTGGTAGTGTCCTAATTTCAACTACTTGATTCTTAATGCTTGACCGAAAAAGCAAAGGATAAACCATATATTTGCTGTAACTAATTTCTAAAAGTTATGGCAAAGAGAAAAAGGCTACCAGCCGACACCAACCAAAAAGCCAAAGCAATAGTTGACCTTGTTACCGATCAGCCTAAACCAACCCCTTCAGATGAAATAAGGGCTGCTGCGGCAGCATTAGGAAGGGCTGGAGGACTTAAAGGAGGGCCAGCGAGGGCAAAGGCACTTTCTTCAAAAAAAAGGTCTGAAATCGCTAAAAAAGCTGCAAAAGCGAGATGGGGGCATAAATAGCTTACTATCAGTTAAGTACAACCATTTTATATTTTAGTTGTTCATTTTTATAACTTGACTAGTCAATTTATACTCTTTATTTAGTCAAATGTTTTTAGAAATTTACATTACCTAAAGCCCTTATTTTATTGACATTTGTATTGAAATAAGTCAAATGATTTATTTCAATAAGTCAATTTTAAAAAAGCCTAGTGTCAAATGTCATTTAAACATAAACCATTAAACCTGATTAACCCTGCTTTTGATTCTAATTTGACTAATCTGATCTTGGAATTAGATTTTTTAAAAAGGAAAGTTTTAAGGGGTAGTACTCACCCAGCCCTTTTTTTTCAGCTGAAAACTATATTTCATATGGTTGAAAGCATAGGCTCTGCTCGGATTGAAGGAAATAATACAACAATAGCTGAATATATAGAAACAAAAATTGTCGGAATAAAGAAGAAAAACGCGAGCGAGAGCTATAAGGAAATCCAAAATGTTGAAAAGGCAATGTCGTATATAGATGAGAATATTAGAAAGATAGATATAAATAAAGCGTTTATTAGCGATCTGCATAAGATGGTGGTTAAAGGATTAAATCCGCACGAAGAGGGAGATGCTACACCAGGTATTTATAGAAATCATCCCGTAGGAATAAAAAATTCAATGCACATCCCCCCCGCAAATGATATTTTGATAAATCAGTACATGGAAGAATTATTTGAATTTATTAATAAAGATGATAAGCCTCAATTTGATTTATTAAAGACCGCAATCGCACATCACAGATTCGTATGGATACATCCATTTGGAAACGGCAATGGTCGTAGTGTGCGGCTATTTACCTACGCAATATTAGTAAAACAAGGGTTTAAAGTTGATATGGGGCAAAGGATATTGAATCCCACGGCTGTTTTCTGTTCAAATAGAAACAAGTATTATGAGATGCTTTCAAAAGCCGATACAGGAAAGCCATCTGGAATCTTAGATTGGTGCGAATATGTATTAGAAGGCCTAAAGGAAGAAATTGAAAAAATAGATAAATTGTTAGACTATGAATTTTTAAAGAAAGAGATTTTGCATCCGGCCTTAGATTTTTCTATTGATCGAAAATTTATAACTCAAGATGAGTACAAGGTATTAAAAATTGTAGTGGAGAAACAAGAGGTACAAGCAGCCGATATAAAGCCTGTATATGGCGAGAAAGATCCGTCTATAATATCTCGTAATATCAAAAAACTCATTTCTAAAGAAATATTAGTGCCATTGGGAGAAAAAAGTAGGAAATATACACTTAGGTTTGAAAACAATTATTTAATCCGAGGAATTATTAATTCATTGAAAGACAATGGCTTTGTGCCAGATAAAAAAATGATGGGGGATATAGGAAAATAAATTTGCAAAATGCTTGTACGGTCAAGCATATTTCCTTACCTTTATTTTATGAACAAGCTACCAATACATAAGCAGACACAGATTATCAGCCTTCTGGTTGAGGGTAATTCTATTAGGGCTACTTCCCGCATTGTGGGCGTATCTAAGGATACCGTTTGCAGTTTATTGGTTCGGGTAGGGAAAGCCTGCCAGCAGTTCCATAATGACACAGTACACCATTTGCTTTCTGAACGCATTCAATGTGACGAAATTTGGAGTTTTGTAGGCTGCAAGGAAAAAGCAAAAGAGCAGGGAGCATCTGGCGAAGGTGATGTTTGGACGTGGGTAGGAATAGACGCAGATAGCAAACTTGTTGTTTCCTGGCTGGTAGGTGATAGAGATGTAGAGGCCGGAACAATCTTTATGCAGGATATTAAAGACAGGTTGCAAAACCGGGTACAATTAACCACCGATGGGCATAGGCCGTATTTACAAGCTGTTAAAGAGGCTTTTGATTATGACGTAGACTATGCTATGCTGGTTAAGATGTATGGCGGAAGCGATGGTAATACCGAAACAGAAAGAAAATATAGCCCTGCCGAATGTACTGGCTGTAAAAAGACCCGTGTAATGGGTGATCCCCGACCGAAGTTTATTTCTACCTCTTATGTTGAGCGGCAAAACCTAACTATGCGGATGCACATGCGTAGGTTTACAAGATTAACCAATGCTTTCAGTAAAAAAGTAGAAAACCACTGCCATGCAATCGCATTGCATTTTGTGTATTATAACTTTGTAAAAATTCACCAAAGCCTTAGTGTTACCCCTGCTATGCAAGCTGGCTTAACCAAAAAGCCTATGAGCATTGCTGATATAGTTTTTTTGACTGAAATTTAGGAAATGGCAATCGTAAAAAAGACTGTAACATTTTTATTCCCAGAGAAGATAATCTCAAACTATGATGGGTATGAGTATTTAAGCCACATTAGTTTACAGTCCTTTGCAATGAATAATGGTTCAATAGTATTTGACTTTTCAAATACTACATTTTTTCAAGAGAATCTTTGTTCTCCTTTTGGGGCTTTATTAGCTGGATTAAAAGAAAGAAAAAATACAATTAAAATTGAAGGGATCAGCAAGAATTTGATGCTGACTTTTGAAAAGAATGGATTTAATAGTCTATTGAATCCCAAGTACGATGAAACTCATATATCTACTACAATTGATTTTAAAAAATTTACACTGCAAGACACAGTAAGTTTCCAAACTTATATAAATGATAAATTGTTAGGAAGATCAGATTTTCCCCATGTTTCGGATTTGCTAAAAAAGAAAATCAATAAGAGTATTTTGGAATTGTTTAATAATGCTCATTCTCATGGAAAATGTGAATTCGTATATATCTGCGGGCAATATTCAACTTCGGATTTAAAATTACATTTTACCATTTCAGATATGGGAATAACAATTCGAAAAAACGTCAACGATTATTTTAAGAGCGGTACTAAGATAACAGGGGTAGCCGCAATTAATTGGGCTGTGGAAAGGGGGAACACCACTAAGAGGGGTAATATTCCTGGCGGCTTAGGATTAAGCCTAATTAGAGACTTTTTAACCCTTAATGAGGGTTCAATCCAAATAATTTCTTCAAACGGCTATTGGGAAGAGAAAAATGGTTCTATCTTTGTGAACACATTCAAAGACAGGTTCTTAGGTACAATTGTGAACCTTGAGTTCAATTTGAATGATAAAAAAACCTATATTTTGTCATCAGAAATTGATTCAAAAAATGTACTTTAAAAGATGCCAATAAAAACAGTCAAAGTTTATAAAGTTTTAGGCTATCCTTTTGCCGTATCAACGGAAGATGGGGAGAAAATTTTTAATTTACTCAACGCTAACTTAAAGGAAGAAAAGAAAATAATAATAGACTTTTCCGATATAGAATTGATTGTCTCCACATTTTTAAATGCTTCAATAGGCCAACTATATGGATTGTATTCTACCGAATTTATTCAGCAATACTTATCCATTACAAATATGACCAATGAGGATTTAGATATTCTCAAAAAGGTAACAGATACAGCCAAGGCGTATTTTAAAGACAAGAAAGGATTTGAACGGGCATTCAATAAAAACTTCCCGGATGCCTCCTAATAATATTTTAAAAGTAGGTAATTACAATATTAAAGCCGGAGATACTTTTTTCTTCGATAATAATATTTGGATGTATATATATTGCCCTCTAGCAAATTTTCAAAAAGACAAAAGACAAGCAGTTTATTCAAAATTCTACCAATATGCGCTAAGCCGCAAATCTCACATATATATTAATACTCTAGTTTTATCTGAATTTTGTAACAGGTATTTAAGATTAGACTTTGATTTGTGCAATAAAACAGGGAAACCACAATATTTTAGCTCATTCAAAAAGGACTATGTTGGATCACATCAATTTATAAAAACCGTATCTGAAATAAAAATACATTTGAATAATATCCTCAAATTTTCACAGAGGTGCAGCGATGAATTCAATGCTATAAACATGGATGATGTTCTGGCACTCTTTCAAAGTATAGGGTTCAACGATAGTTATTATACTTATCAGGCCAAAAGGAAAAACTGGGTAGTTGTTTCCGATGATTCAGATATGGCAGCTAATAATATCCCACAAGCAGGAATAACAGTTCTAACATATTAAATGTTGCTTTTTCGCTCAAGCATTGTAAATCAAACACTTCAAATTAGGACACTACCTGTTTTTTTCCTCAATTCGCTGATATTTGTTGAACAAAATGCTGGAGCCCTTTCTCCATAAGGATCATATTGAAGCCGGTGTAGACGAAGCGGGCCGCGGTTGCTATGCCGGACCTGTATTTGCCGCGGCCGTGATATTGCCCGGGGATTTTTTTCATCCGTCGCTGAACGACAGTAAACAACTCAACGAAAAGCAACGTGATCTCCTTCGCCCCGTTATAGAAAAAGAAAGCATCGCCTATGCCGTTGCCAGTGTCGACAACCCCACCATCGACAAGATCAATATCCTGCAGGCCAGTTACCGGGCCATGCACCTGGCGATCGGTTCACTATCCACCAACCCATCCTTCCTGCTCATTGACGGAAACCGGTTCAAACCCTACAAAGGAATAGCGCATCAATGCATCGTTAAGGGAGACGGCAAATACGCCTCCATCGCGGCGGCCAGCATCCTGGCCAAAACCTACCGGGATGAGTACATGAAAAAGATCCACCAGGAATTTCCCATGTACGACTGGGAAAACAACAAGGGTTATGGCACAGCCTCACACCGGCAGGCAATCGAACTGCACGGACTTTGCCCCTATCACCGCAAGAGCTTCAAGATCCTCCCCGATACGCAACTGCATTTCTAGCCAGCCTGTTTAAACTTCGGGTACCCGGCTTCGTCTATGAAGTCGCATTTTTCATTTTAAAACAACAGCCATGAAATTAAAATTATCAGCAACATTTATTATTCTGTTTGTGCTGGCGATCAGCACCGCGGATGCCCAGTACCGGCAAAACATGCAACGCCACCGGATCAATGACGGTATCCGGAGCGGAGAACTTACCCGCGGAGAAGCGAGAACTCTTCGGATGCGTGAATTTCGCACCCAACGCCATGTACGCAGGGCACACCGGGATGGCGTGATCACCCGCAGGGAACGTAAAGAGATCCGCCGTGAAAAGCGTATGAACAGCCGGGCCATCCACCGCATGAAGCACAACCGCAGGCATCGTATTTAAACCAGCGTTACCTCTGTTCTGAGACCTGTTCCCGTTCGGTTATACCGGGCGGGATTTTTATTTGACGACATAGCAGTTGAAGGTTCTTATCAGTCAAGGTCGATCTCACCGAGACCCTGTCGGGTAACGGTCCATTCGCTGCTGGTACAGTCAACGATGGTGGAGGGTATCATCCCGCCGATGCCGCCGTCGACCACAAAATCAACCTGATCGCCAAACCGGGCCTGGATCACTTCCGGGTCGGTATATTCCTCCACCATATCACCCGGAAGGGAGGCGCTCAGGATGGGATTGCCCAGTTCGGCAAGAATATGGCGGCATATCGTATTATCGGGTACCCGAAGACCAATCGTCGATTTTTTGCTTTGCAGGATCTTCGGAACAAGTTTGCTCGCGGGCAGGATAAAGGTGTAGGGTCCGGGCAGATAGCGTTTCAGCAGGCGGTACAAGGGCGTGTCGATGCTTTTTGTATAATCGCTGAAATGACTGAGATCGCGGCAGATAAAAGACAACTGCGCTTTCTGCGGATCGATGTTCTTGATACGGCATATACGCTCAACGGCTTTCTGCTGGTTGATATCACAACCCAGGCCGTAAATGGTATCGGTAGGATAAATGATCACGCCCCCGGTTTTCAGGCATTCGGCTACCTGCTTGACCAGCCTGGGCTGGGGGTCTTTCGGATGTATGCGGATGAGCACCTGCGATGATAATTACCGCACAACTTACTAAAATCATTTTAATCAGTTACTTTTGCGGCCGTAGTCAATATCCGGCTACTGCAACAGTATTCTAAAACCAGTTTATGTCACTCATTTGCGTTGGCACCATGGCTTTTGACGCCATTGAAACACCGTTTGGAAAAACAGATCGTATCGTTGGTGGATCGGCTACCTATGTGGCCTACGCGGCCAGTAATTTTGTATCGCCTGTTCAGCAGATATCCATCGTGGGTTATGATTTTCCGGCCGAAGAAATGGAAGAGCTGAAAAGGCGGGGTGTAGCGCTCAATGGCGTGGAGATCGTAAAAGATAAAAAGTCCTTTTTCTGGAGCGGTAAGTACCACATGGATATGAATACCCGCGATACGCTGGTAACCGACCTGAATGTACTGGCGGATTTCAACCCCGTTGTACCTGAAGCGTACCAGGGCGCCGAATTCCTGATGCTCGGCAACCTGATGCCCAAGCTGCAGCTCAGCGTGATCGAACAATTGAAAGAACGCCCGAAACTGATCGTAATGGATACCATGAACTTCTGGATGGATACAGCCATGGACGACCTGAAAGAAGTATTGAAAAAAGTGGATGTGCTGCTGGTCAACGATGGCGAAGCCCGCCAATTAAGCGGAGAACTTTCCCTGGTGAAAGCCGCCCGTGAGATCATGCGGATGGGGCCGCAGTTCCTGATCATCAAAAAGGGAGAACACGGCGCCCTGCTGTTCCATGGCGATCATGTATTCTTCGCCCCTGCCCTGCCGCTGGAAGAGGTATTCGATCCCACCGGGGCCGGCGACACTTTTGCCGGAGGTTTTATCGGTCACCTGGCCAAAACCAGGGACATCAGTTTTGAGAACATGAAAACCGCCATCATCATCGGCAGCGCCATGGCCAGTTTCTGTGTAGAGAAATTCGGACCCGAACGTTTGAAAGAGATCAGCAAAGAAGATATTGATGAACGACTGAATGAGTTTGTTCAGCTGGTGAATTTCGATATTGATCTTGTATAAAAAATACTACCAGGATAAAGGGCCCCGGGATATATCCCGGGGCTTTTGTTTTTTACTTCAGACAGCTTCAAGTACATAGAGGAGCGCATAGTGCCCAGATCAGTCATGCTTGTCGGTGATATTCCCGTCATGCAACAGGTTGATCCTTGTAAACAAGTAGCAGACCTGCCAGCGTTGTATCAAGGTCCAAGAGGGGGATACCTAGTTCCTCCTCGCAAGCACGATCACATTTTTAAATTGTTTCTTTTTACCGTTGAGGTTGAATGCTTCTGACAGGATAATATAAATGCCTACAGGCAACTGCCTGCCCGACTCACCCAGTCCATCCCATTGAAAATAGCTGTTTACGCCGCACAACGCGTTGCGCTGCAAATACCGAACAGGCCTGCCCGCGGCATCAAAGACGGTTATATTAACAACATAACCCGGAGCGGGAAATTGATAGCTGATACTGGCAAAATCATCCAGTCCGTCGTTGTCTGGCGATATAATATCTGGCTTGATCGTTACAGAGCCTCCTGCTTTGGGATCGGCCAGGTACTGGGAGTTTTTGTAGGTGGGCGTACCATATCCCACACTGGCGGCGGCGCTGTGCCAGTTGTCGGGGTTCCGGGTCATCCCGTCGCAGTCGATCCGCTCCAAGGCAACACCTTCCGGATTGTTGATCAGTTTGAAATGCCATTTTTCATCGTAGGCGAGTTCATCCACGATGGTACCCCGGGCATTCAGAATGATCACATTGCCTTTGTCGTCATTATAAGAGGGCAGCGGGGTTACTGTTGTAAAAGCGTCGGTATTCCTGGCAATGAAATCCCGCCTGACAATGTCAGGCTCTTCCGTAATGACAAGATAATCCCCGGGAAAGAAAAGGTAATTGTCTGTATTCAGTTGTTTGATGTTTGCAATTGTTCCGGCTGTATTCCTGTTGGCGATGGAAAGTTCTTTGAGATTGATGATCTTGATACCCCGGTTGTACATTTCCACAAAGTCGGTTCCACCAGCCCGTGGATTGAATAAAATTTCATTGATCACCACATCACTGCTGTCGGCCATCTCACTTATGCCAACCCTTGCTGTACTGTTCGGTTCTACGGGGTTACCTGCGCAGTCGGCAGCCAATTGAACCGATACTGTATAGATCCTGCCGGATGAGAGCGCAGATGCTAACCGGAGATTCACTTTATCAAACGAGGGAGCGATGACCTGTACGGATTGGGGTATACCCATTCCATCGCTGATTGTATAATGCGTGGCGATCGCGGCCCTGGCGCTGTCCAGCGGTTCGTCAAAAAGCAGGGTGATCTGCATACTGTCCGGGGCGAATGCCCGCAACAACCGCGGCGCTGTGGTATCTTTATTCACCGCATCAACCGCGTTCTTTTTCCCGGGCGTACCCCCTTTCGCATCCGTGCTGGCTTTCCAGTTGTTCATTCCATTGCAGGGATTCCGGGGATCGATCATTTCGATCGTCCATCCTCCTTCTTTTTTCAGTTCATTCTGGTACCAGGCATCAGTATAGGATACCGAATGAATGATCCTGTTCTGCGGACTTCGTAAAAAGATCATATCGCCGGTATTGTCGAGCGAGGGAAAACTGGTCACCGGTATCGAAGGGCCGAATACACTCATCGCTGCCACCGCACCGCCCGTGCAAACGATCACCACACTATCGGGTTGCAGCACAAAAGAGGGCATGGGACCACTTTGACCGGTAGCGTCGCCGATACGCCAGCCGGATAAATTGATAGCGATAGCTGAAATATTCTTCAACTCGATCCACTCATTGTTCGGCAATCCTACCTGGGGTGTGGGATCGGCCATGATCTCGGCGATCACAATATCGTAGCGTGCCGCCACCTGTGCCTTACCAAACAGATTCAGCAATACCATTACAAATACCAGCAAACAGCGTTTCCGTATTGTCATGTAAAAGTCGATTTTGGATATCCATGCTGAACACGGGTCTTTCAAAGGATCGGGAGTTTGGCGGGGCTGCAATTAGTTGCTACTTTCGCAATCACAAAATAGCAGGCCCCCAAAGGGTTTCCTTGTTGTTTAACTCAAAAAATCCTGATTAAAAAAATGAAAGTTGCTGTTGTTGGCGCCACCGGGCTGGTTGGAAGCAAGATACTCCAGGTATTGGCCGAACGAAATTTTCCTGTTGATGAACTGATACCTGTTGCTTCGGAGAAGAGCATTGGTAAGGAAGTAAGTTTTAAGGGTAAACAGTATAAGATCGTCAGCGCCGCCGACGCCATTGCAACAAAACCGAATGTGGCCATTTTTTCTGCCGGAGGAAGCACTTCGCTGGAGCTGGCACCCAAATTCGCCGAGGCCGGAATCACGGTTATCGACAATTCCAGCGCCTGGCGCATGGACCCCTCCAAAAAACTGGTGGTACCCGAAGTGAACGCGGCTGTTCTCACCCCTCAGGATAAGATCATCGCCAACCCGAACTGTTCCACCATCCAGCTGGTGGTGGTACTAAAACCCCTGCACGAGAAATACCGGATCAAACGGGTGGTGGTAAGCACCTACCAAAGCGTAACCGGAACCGGTGTAAAGGCGGTTGCGCAATTGATGAATGAACGCAAGGGGATCGAAGGCGAGATGGCCTATAAATACCCGATCGACCTGAATGCGATCCCGCACATCGATGTGTTCCTGGATAACGGGTATACCAAGGAAGAGATGAAGATGACCAATGAAACCAAAAAGATCATGGGCGACGACTCGATCCGGGTTACAGCCACCTGTGTGCGGATCCCTACGGTTGGCGGGCACAGCGAAAGTGTGAACATCGAATTCGAAAACGATTTCGACCTGGCCGAAGTGAAAGATATTCTTTCCAACGCCCCGGGTGTGGTGCTGAAAGACGATGTGGCCAATTTCATCTACCCGATGCCGCTTACGGCACACGACAAAGACGACACGTTTGTAGGCCGCATCCGCCGCGATGAAACGCAGCCGAAGACCCTCAACTGCTGGATCGTGAGCGATAACCTGCGCAAGGGCGCCGCCACCAATGCCGTTCAGATAGCGGAATACCTGTTGAACAAGGGAATGCTTTAACCGATACATTGTTACGAAATGGCCTGCAGCGATGCGGGCCATTTGTATTTATATTTGTTCAAATTGTTTGCATGCCATTATCTGCACAGGAATTGATCCGGCGTTTTGCGCTGCTTCCTCACCCCGAAGGCGGCTACTATAAGGAAACCTACCGCTCGAAAGAATCGATCGGTAAGAACGCTTTGCCCGATCGCTTTACCGGCGACCGTAATTTTTCAACCGCTATTTATTTTTTACTGGAAGAAGGGAATTTTTCCGCCCTGCACCGCATTCAATCCGATGAATGCTGGCATTTTTACGCCGGTGATACCTTGCTGGTTCACCTCATTCGCCCCAACGGGGAATGGGAAACCATCAAGCTGGGCAATAATATAGAAAATGGCGACTTGTTTCAGTACGTTGTTCCGGCTGGTTGCTGGTTCGCCAGCGAGCCTGCACCGGGCTCCGCATTTTGTTTTGTTGGTTGTACCGTAGCGCCTGGTTTTGATTTTGCGGATTTTGAGATGGCGGAAGCGGAGAAGCTGGTCAGCGATTTTCCGGCGCATCGATCCATGATCGAACGGCTTTGCCGCTAATAAAAAACCCGGAATGGATTCCGGGTTATCTGATTCAAGTTAACTGATCGTCCAGGTTTCGTTACCCCGAAGCAGTTTATCGAGGTTGCCCTTTCCCTTCTTGGCGATGATGTCGTCGATCTGCAGTTGCATGCTGTCTTCGTAGCAGGCTCTTTCTGTTTCGAAGAACACACCGAACGGCCTGGGCAGGTGCCCTTCCATGCGGGGGTCGTCGAACATGCGGATCAGTATCTGCGCTTTGTAAAAATCTTTCTCGTCGTGTATCCAGAGCCCATCGGTGCCCGCGGTGTCGATATCCACGATCACCGGTTTGAAACCATCGAGCTTGATGCCTTTGTTCTGCGAAGCGCCGAAGACCAGGGGCTTGCCCTGTTCCAGGAACAGCACTTCGTCGGCCTTGCTGGCTTTTTCGGTGAATATTTCAAAAGCGCCATCGTTGAAGATGTTGCAGTTCTGGTAGATCTCCAGGAAGGAAGCGCCCTTGTGCTGTTGTGCACGAAGAAGCATAGACTGCAGGTGCTTGGGGTCGCGGTCCATGGTACGGGCGATGAAGCTGGCATCGGCGCCCATGGCCAGGGCCAGGGGATTGAACGGGTGATCGATACTTCCGAACGGCGTTGATTTGGTGATCTTGTGCTCTTCGGAGGTAGGTGAATATTGTCCTTTCGTCAATCCGTATATCTGGTTATTGAAAAGCAGGATGTTGATGTCGAAATTGCGGCGCAGCAGGTGGATGGTGTGGTTGCCACCGATGCTTAACCCGTCGCCATCGCCTGTAACAACCCAAACGCTCAGTTCGGGCCTTGCGGCTTTCAGTCCGCTGGCTACGGCTGTTGCACGGCCATGAATGCTGTGCATGCCATAGGTATTCATGTAATACGGGAAACGGCTGCTGCAGCCGATGCCCGAAACGATCACGATATTTTCACGGGGAATACCCAGCGTAGGCATTACTTTCTGTACCTGGGCAAGGATGGAATAATCTCCGCAACCGGGACACCAGCGCACCTCCTGGTCGGTCACAAAATCCTTTGATGTAAGCGGTTGTGGTGCTGTGGCTGTATCGCTCATAGTCATTTTATTGAGTCCTAAAGTTAATCAAAATAAACACTCGATAATCAATAGTCAACGGTCAATTTTCAGGCCTTGTTACCCTCCGTTTTCTTCGTGAAAATCACTTTGTGTCTTTGTGGTTAAATTAGCAGAGCGAGTCAACAGGTTACCACAAAGACACAAAGGTTTTACACAGAATACACAAAGAAACCATCAGGTTGTAAGTTCCTCCCAATATTCGGCAGCACGACGTGTATGTGGAATAACGATGGTACCGCCCACGATATTGGCCACGGCAAACACTTCATACATCGCTTCGGTGCTTACATTCAATTCATGTGCTTTTCCCAGGTGATACCTGATGCAGTCGTCGCAGCGAAGCACCATGCTGGCCACCAGCCCCAGCAGTTCTTTTGTTTTTACATCCAGGGCGCCGGCGGCATAGGTATTTGTATCCAGGTTCCAGAGGCGTTTGATCACCAGGTTGTCCTTGCTTAAAATAACCTCGTTCATCCGGGTACGGTAGTCGTTGAATTCTTTTACCAGGTTGCTCATGTTTGTTGTTTTAATGAAGTACAAAATTAGCCCGGCCCGGCATATGTTGCTGAAACTTCCTAATTTGGTACACCACAAACAACTGCATGAAGGAATTCTTCGCCAAATACCGGAAAGAAGCGGCCCTCGCCGGCGGACTGCTGCTCTGCCTGTTCTTCTTCTTTGTAAATCCATTGGGACTCGATCACCGGGCGAAGCTTGTACTTTCCGTCGCGGTGCTCATGATCAGCTGGTGGGTGCTCGATGCCATGCCGCTGGCCGTGGTGGCCCTGGTGCCCCTGGTCATCTTCCCCTTGCTGAGCATCAATTCCATCAAGGAAACCTCGAAAGCCTATTCCGATTCGGTGATCTACCTGTTCATGGGTGGTTTTTTCCTGGGTATGGCCATCGAAAAATGGAACCTCCACAAACGGATCGCTTTAAGCGTTATCAAATTCACCGGCACCAACGGCAATAATATCATCCTGGGTTTTATCCTGTCTACCGGCTTCCTGAGCATGTGGCTCAGCAATACGGCCACCACCATGATGATGTACCCCATCGGCGCTTCCGTTATCCACGTGATCAGCAAACATGCGCACCCGCAGGCGAACATCAAAAACTTCTCCCTTACGCTCATGATGTCGCTGGCCTATGCCAGTAATTTCGGCGGCATCGCCACCATCATCGGTACGCCGCCCAATGTGGCCTATGTATCGCACCTGAACGCACATTATAAACACGGTGTCGACTTCCTCGACTGGATGTTGCTTTGCATGCCCCTGGCCATCCTGCTCCTGTTCACCCTCTACCTGGTGATGGTTAAATGGCTTTACCCGAATCACCTGGCGCACAGCATGGAAGGAAAACTGTACATCGAAAGTGAACTGAAGGAGATGGGGAAACTCTCCCGCCAGGAAAAAAGAGTGCTGGTTGTTTTTACCTGTACGGCCTTGTTGTGGATCGGCAAAGATATTATCAACGCTTCGCAGAAACTGATCCAACTCGATGACAGCCTGATCGCCCTGCTGGGCGCCATCAGCCTCTTCATCGTACCCAGCGGCCGCAGCAAGGAGGAGCCGGATGAACGCCTGCTCGAATGGGGCGATACCCGTAATATGGCCTGGGGTATCCTGCTGCTTTTCGGTGGCGGCATCGCCCTGGCCAAGGCGCTCGAAGAAGCCAAACTGATCCAGAGCCTCGGCGAATACATCGCCGGTTTCGCCACTACCAATACCTTACTGCTGATCTTCGTGGTAACCCTGGTTTCTGTTTTCCTGAGCGAGGTGATGAGCAATATCGCCCAGGTGATCGTGATGGCGCCGGTAATGTCGGCTGTAGCCGATGCGCTGCACATCAACCCGCTGCTGCTCGGGATACCCATGACGCTGGGAGCCAGCTGCGCCAGTATGATGCCGATGGGTACACCACCCAACGCCATTGTATTTGCCAGCGGGCATATCAAACTGAACCAGATGATCAAAACAGGTTTTGTGATGAACATCATCTGCGTGATCCTGATAACCCTGTTCAGCTGGTTGCTGCTGCCATTGATTGTACCTCACTTTTTAGAATAATTTTCTTCTTTCTTTTGTCTTGATACAATCCTTCGGCTCCGCTCAGGAGAAACAAAAAATCAAGGCAGGAACGATTACGGCCCGTTCCTGCCATACAGCTATATGGAGCTATTGTACTACTGTGACTTCAGCGTCTTATCTCTACTCATAAATTTAATGCAGTAAAAAAACAACCTGCTCTTTAATCAAAAAGGAAGTTGATTTCCCATTAAGTGTTAAATACCAAGAATAGAATTACCAATGTACAAGCCACAGTAGTACAAAAGTTTAATCAGGGAACCATCCCGCAATCGGGGTGTAATCCCTGCCGGTCGGCAGACAGGGATTGCGGGGCTCCTTTTTTGGTTCTTTTTTGGAGAAGCAAAAAAGAACAACATAAAACTAACAGGTGCTTTTTTATCAGGAGTTACAGCCATTCTGCTCCTTTCTTTGTAATTTCAGTACTCCCAAAACACGCTGCTATGAGAATCCAGCTCCATGCGAAGCTCGTGATTGCTATCCTGCTGCAATCCACCTATTCATATTCCCAGACCTTCGATGCCAATTATTACAACGGAATGCAATGGCGGTGTTTGGAAAACAAACGACTATGGCCGCACCTGGAAACCGATCTTCGACGACCAGCCAACAGGCAGCATCGGCGATATCGTGGTATCGCCTTCCAATCCCAATGTGATCTATGTGGGCAGCGGCGAAGGTTTGCAACGGCCCGACCTGAGCGTGGGCGACGGCATTTATAAATCGACGGATGGCGGCAAGACCTGGATCAATACCGGGCTGAAGGAAGGACAACAGATCGGCGGACTGGCCATCGACCCCAATAATGAGAACCGTGTATTTGCCGCTGTACTCGGCAGACCATACGGACCGAATACCGAACGAGGCGTTTACCGGACACTGGACGGCGGTACAACATGGGAAAAAGTATTGTACAAAGATGAAAATACCGGCGCCATACAGGTAACCATCGACCCGAACAACAGCAATATTATTTATGCCGACCTCTGGGCCGCCAGGCAGGGACCCTGGGAGAACGGCGCCTGGAACGGAAAAGAAAGCGGGCTTTTCAAAAGTACCGATGGCGGTAATACCTGGAAAAAACTCACCGCCGGTTTGCCAACCACCGAACAGGGCCTGGCACGCATCGGGTTCTGCATCGCTCCCTCCAACAGCAACCGTTTGTACGCAACCGTGGAAGCCGGTAAATACGGCGGCATCTACCGCAGCGACGACGCCGGTGAAAACTGGCAGTTGATGAATCCCGACGAACGGCTCTGGGGAAGAGGCAATGATTTTGCCGAGGTGAAGGCGGATCCAAAAAACGCGGACATCGTTTATACAGCCGACATCGTTACCTGGAAAAGCGTGGATGCCGGAAAAACATGGTCGGCCTTCCGGGGCGCTCCCGGCGGCGACGATTATCACCGCATCTGGATCAATCCCAACGACCCCAGGATCATGCTCATCGCCACCGACCAGGGCGCCATCATCACCGTGAATGGCGGCGAAACCTTTTCATCCTGGTATAACCAGCCAACAGCGCAGTTCTATCACGTGAGTGCCGACAATGATTTTCCCTACAATGTATACAGCGGCCAGCAGGAAAGCGGCAGCGTGTGCATCGCATCCCGAAGCAACGACGGACAGATCAGCTACCGCGAATGGCGGCCCGTGGCGGCTGAAGAATATGGCTACGTGGTAGCCGATCCGCTGAACCCGAACCTGGTGTACGGCGGTAAACTCACCCGGTACGACAAACGAAATGGACAGTCGCAGAACATTGCACCCGAAGCCATACGCAGCGGCAAGTATCGCTTTTTACGCACCGCCCCTGTGCTCTTCAATCCCATTGATAAAAAAACGCTTTACTACGCCGGTAATGTCTTGTTCAAAACAACCGATGGCGGAAACAAATGGAGCATCATCAGCCCCGACCTGTCGAGAGAAAGTTGGGATATACCCGAAAGTGTGGGCATCTATACCAAGGAAGACATGAAGACCATGCCCCGGCGTGGCGTGATCTACACGGTTGCGCCTTCTTATGTGGACATCAATACCATCTGGTGCGGTACCGACGACGGGCTTATCCATGTAACAAGAGATGGCGGCAAGACCTGGAAGAACGTAACCCCGCCTGCCATCAGCAGCTGGAGCAAGATCTCGCTGATGGACGCCAGCCATACCGACCGGAACACCGCCTATGCCGCGGTGAACCGCATCCGCTGTAACGACATGCGACCGCATATCTACAAAACAACCGATGGCGGCAAAAGCTGGACGGAGATCGTGAACGGTTTACCCGATGACCCGATCAATGTAGTGAAGGAAGATCCGGTACGGAAAGGACTGCTGTTCGCCGGAAGCGAACGGGCCGTGTATGTATCGTTCGACGATGGCGCCAACTGGCAATCCCTGCGCCTGAATATGCCCGCCACTTCGATCCGCGACCTGGTGATCAAAGACGACGACCTCGTGATCGGCACCCATGGAAGAAGTTTCTGGATCCTCGACAACATCACACTGCTCCGGCAGTTGAACCCGCAACTGGTAAGCAATGTTCCGGCGGTACTGTACAAACCGCAAAAAGCCATCCGCATCCGCTGGTGCAGCTACCCCGATACGCCCGTTCCGCAGGAAGAACCGGCCGGGCAAAATCCGCCAGACGGGGCCATCATCGATTACTATCTCGCCAAAGACGCCAGCAGCGTTCAACTCGAGATCCTCGACAGCAAGGGGAACATCATCCGCAAGTATTCGTCGGATGATACTTTATATACCATACCGAAGAACAATGTTCCGCCCTACTGGATACGGCCGCAGCAACTGCTTTCCACCCGGGCGGGTTCGCACCGGTTCACCTGGGACATGCATTACCAGCCGCTGAACCTCCCCGCCACCTATCCCATCTCCGCCATCTACATGAACACCGCACCCGATCCCACTTCACCGTGGGTACTGCCCGGAACCTACAAGGCATGGCTTACCGTGGATGGTAAACTGTACCAGCAAACGTTTACGGTTACGATGGATCCGCGGGTGAAGACAGGAATAAACGAATTAACAACACAGCACGACCTGAGCCTGCTGTGTTACAACCATATGAAACAATGCATGGATGCATTGAAAGAAACAGAAACTACCGGTGAAACGGCCGCAGAACTCCGCAAAGAACTGAACAACAGTCTGCGGACTTTCGGCAGCATACAGAACATTTTGCAGGACAGCGACCTGCCGCCAACCACGCAAGCCATCGCGGCTGCCCGGGAAGCGGAAAAAGCCTTCGCTGTTACCTGGAAAAAATACATGTCACTAAAAAAATAAACCGGTAATGAATTTTTTCACCAAGCTCATCATGGGTACCAACCGCCCGGAGAGCAAACCCCGCAGTGTATACCTTAAGGAAACCATTGCCTTCAAACAGATCTGGAATAACAAATCTTACAACGACTTCGGGCTCGAGCGCATGCTGCGGCTGGTGCTCATACTCTCCTCCTTCATCATGCCGGGTACCCTTATCCGGCAATTGTGCGGAAGAAAACAATTGCTGATCCGCAAAGTGGTGATCGAAGGATACAGCCTGTTCAAGATCGGCTGGTATTATTTTTTGTTTGAAGCAGACCTGACCACGTCCACCACCGCGTTGGTGATCTCCCTGGTGCTGACCATCGATACAGTTCATTTCATGTTCAGCAAGATCTTCCTGAACGATATCCATAAGCAACCCATCAGTTTCAAACGCACCCTGCTGATGACGCTGATCAATATCCTGGAAGTGATCCTTTGTTTCGGTTTTATCTATTCGTACATCGACGATACAAACCCAATAACCAGCCAGATGGTATTTTCCAGCGGTCACCACCTCAGCGACCTGCAAACGGTTTATTTCAGCTTTGTTACTTCCGCCACCATCGGTTACGGCGATATTGCGCCCGTGGCGCCCATCCTCGTCAAGCTGGTGCTGGTTCAGATCATGCTCTCGCTTTTCTTCCTGGTTATTGTGATCACCACCATCACCAACCGTCTGCATGATGATACCTTTTACAACAAACAGAAAGACACGTACCGCTAACCTTATTTTTTACAACTGTTGAGGAAATCTTTAATCCCCTGCAGCACTTTATCGGCGATCTGCTGCTGGAATTTTTCATCGAGGATCTTTGCTTCATCGGCGGGGTTGCTGATGAACAGGGTTTCCACCAGGGCATTGGGGTATTCGATCGGGCTGTTGAGCATGAAGTTAAAACTGCTGTTATTGCCGTGTTCTTCCAACCCCAGTTCGAGCATGCGTTTATAAATGAAGTTGCTCAGGTTCCGGAAGCCCGGGTAGCGGTAAAACGTGCTGGTGCCTGTTACCCGGATGGGATCGGCCGCGGAGTTGAGGTGTATACTGATGAGCAGGTCGGGAAGGCTATCGCGGTAAAAAAGGATCCGTTCCCGGTTGTCGAAGAATTTTTCGCTGCTGCGAGACATGATCACCTTCGCCCCTTCTTTCTCCAGCGCCTGCTGCAGTTTCAGCGATACGGCCAGCGCCAGCATTTTTTCGGAAGAGCCCGTTGGTCCGCCGGCGCCCACATTGCTGCCGCCATGCCCCGCATCCACGCCGATGATCAGTTTGTTCAGCGCCAGGTCCTGCGGTTGCCGCCTGATCTTCACCACGAGGGTATTTCCTTTGTAATAGATAAGATGACCCCAGTGCTGCGCATGCTTCAACTCGATCGTTATTCGGAACACTTCATCTTCGATCTGTTCGTACGAAACATTTTTGATCTCCTGGGTATTTTCCAGTTGCGTGATCCAGTTGGTATTATTGGTTGCGCCAAACACATCCACCACCACTTTGGCCGGGTCGGTTAACTGGAAACTCTGGTAGGGAAGCCTTGCCGACAGGCCCAGTTGCACGTAATCGAATTTATCATCGCCATAAACAGACCAGCGGCCTGTAAGCGATTCGGGCGTATAGGTTCCTTTGGGCAGAAACTCCACCGCGTTGTCTTCAATGTACGCCGTCCGGTATTTCGAAAGCTGTACTTTGTATTTATTACCCACCTTGCCGGTAACCTTCAGCAATACCATCGAATCGAGGTAGCCGATCTTGGCACCGCCCAGCCTGTCTTCGCCGAGGCCAAACAACAGAAAAGCGAGCCGTCCTTTGGTAACAGCGATATCCGGTACCAGCGGCCCGAACATGCTGATCCAGTTCTTCGATTCTTTGGTGAACGAGCGGCCTGCCGAATCGGTGATTGTAACCGGCATTTTCGAAACCAGGAAGCTGTCGGTTTCCTTTACCTGGTATTCGCCCTGGTAAATACCGGGCATCTTATTATTGGGCATTTCATACAGGGGAATGTTCCTGTTCACCAGCACCTTAGCGCCGGGGAGCGCTTTAACCCGGAATTTGATCCGGTCGCCGGGGCGTACATACAGGTTCCCTTCGGGGATCATTTCGATGCTGGCAATATCGAGGGTCTTCACGGTATCCGGCGGCGGGGGAACGGTATAATTATATACCACCCGTTTTACGCTGGTGCGGTCGGGCGGAAAAAACGCTACGATGTTAAAAGCCGTATCGCCGGGTTTCAGGTTCAGCTCAAAGGCGAAGCCGCCGCTGGGATATACTTTTACCGGCTGGTCGTTGATGCTGAGCCCGCAACTTTTGCAGGTGCTGCCCACGATGTACTGGCGGGAAGCTTTTACATTATTCTGTTCACTGGTGGGTTCAACGAGTTTGATGAAGGGCTTGTCTGACTGCGGATAAGCCACTGTTGCTGCAAGTACCAACGCAAGTGTTAGCAGGAATTTCATTACAGCAAGTTAACTTAAAAAGCCCTCTTTTTTATTGATTCATTCTTTCGGCTTCAACGCTTTTTCATTTTTCTTTTTGCCTTGATGCAATCCTTCGGCTCCGCTCAGGAGGAACAATCCCTCGACTCCGCTCGGGATTCAAGGACAAACAAATGGCGCCGCCTGTTTGTCCGGCTAACCCACAAGAGACGGTATACTTTTTCAGGGTACCGCTTTCAAATACATACCCCTCTTGCTGCCGCTTTCAACATAGCAGGTTATCATGGTTTTAAAAACTCAGCTTTCAGCTATGCCAGAAGAGTTTAATAGAAAAGTGCCTTGGTTGGCAGGTCTCTAAACTGTTATGAAAGGCCAGGTTTGCGTAAAATTTAATGCAAGTTCCGGATTCAGCAGGGACCTTAAACCCAGGAATAGAATTATTGAAGTTGAAGTTACAGTAGTACCGGAGTTTGATCAGGGTTAACCCTGAGCGGAGTCGAAGGGTGAGCGTAGCCGAAGGGTTGGGCAAGCAAAAAAGTAACAAGATTGGTTTTCATTTCAGCCTGGTATAAAAAGAAAAGCAACCCGCCGGGCCGGGAAAAACAACCGGCTTATTTCTATCCTCAAAGCTATTTTACCCGGGTATCAAAATCCAGTAACGATGCCTGCGCAGTCAAAATCGCAAATAACAACGGATGAATTTTTGATGAGCAAGATCTACCTCATCCGGGAACAGAAAGTGATGATGGATTTCGATCTTGCTTAATTGTATGGTATTGAAACAAAAATGCTTAAGCGGGCTGTCAAGCGGAACATGCAGCGCTTTCCACCAGATTTCATGTTCGAATTAAGCCAGGATGAGCAAACATCTTTAAGGCGCCAGATTGGCACCTTAAAGCGGGGAGAACATTCGAAATATAAACCCTATGCCTTTACCGAACAGGGTGTGGCCATGCTGTCGAGCGTATTGAACAGTCCGGCAGCTATTGCCGTCAATATCCAGGTTATCCGCGTATTCACCCGGATGAGGGCTTTATTGCTTACCCATAAGGACATATTGCTGAAGCTGGAAAAAATAGAGAAGAAACTGGGAAAACACGATGAGCAGATAGTCCTGGTATTTGAATACCTGAAGAAACTGTTATCTCCACCACAAGCGCCCCGCAGGAGGATCGGGTTCCGGAGAAAGGATGAAGAGGATTGAAAGATCAAACAATCACAACGCAGCGCCTGCAACGCATGCAGCTTCCGAAATATCAATATAAAACCAATCATGGCTTTCTTGACTATGAATTTGTCAGTGAAGGGCCAAACGGGAAAATAAAAAAAGTGATCCGGTACTCAAAATTGAGTAACCGGGTTTTTAACCTGGCATTCGGCGATCTTGATGAAACTACAGGAGAAATAAGTGATACAGCAGTTTCCAATAATGCCGACAGCAGGAAGGTATTGGCAACGGTTGCAGCCACCGTATATGATTTTACATCCCAATACCCTGGCTTGATGGTTATGGTGAAAGGAAGCACGCCGGTAAGAACAAGATTATACAGGATGGGTATAGCCAATTACCTGCACCTGCTTACCGGGGATTTTGAGATTTACGGTTTGCAGAACCGGCGCTGGGAAGCCTTTACCAGAAGAAGAGATTATGAAGCGTTTTTGATACGCAGGAAATTATGAGTAAATTTGATAAATGGGTGTAATCGCTAAAAATAAAAGTAAAGCGACCGGCAAAAAGACCGGCGCCGTGATCGACAGCAAAGTCGGCAACTATGAAAAACATCCCTTCTTTGTAAAAAAGGCGAATGCCGCAAAAGAAATATTAAAAAACACCAGGCTCCCCAAATAGCCACTACACGTAAAATAATTTTCCGGTATTTAATCTGTGAACCGTAACAGCCTTCCGGCAGCTTTGCCCAGCTTTTGTACTGCTGTAGCTTTATCAGGACTCACCCTAGGCGGAGCCGAAGGGTTGGGCAAGCAAAAAACTAACAATACTAATTTCATGTTACAGCTTAGTGCGCAGGAACCGGAAAACCGGAACTCACAATTTGTGACTTCTAATGTGTAAAGGAGGAAGGTATTTTATTTCTTCTCCGAATGCCCCCATTCGATCTCGTAACTGATACCCACCAGTACAAATTGCTGGTTCCGATGTCCCTGGGTGAACATATACTCCGCATGCGGCGACCAGCGGCCCATGGATACCAATATACCAGCGCCTGTATTAAATGACCAGAACCGTTCGTAGGCTCTTTCGCCGGCTGCATAATCATCCTCCCGCTCGGAAGTGTGGCTGATGCCGCACAAGGGATACAACCGTACCTGCCTTCCCAGGGGAATGAGGTAATGAAAATTCAGGTCGAAATCCCAGGCCGATTCCCCGATGGATTTTCCCCCGGCTTCGTGCTTAACCGGGAAGAAGCGGTTCATTTCGATGCCGCCGACAATCTTTTCGTTGAAATGATAAAAGGCGCTCAGGTTCAACCCGTTCAACCGCTGGCGAACATTGCGGACCGAGGCGATATCCAAACTGATTACCCGCTGCGCCCGGGTGAAGGACGGAAAGGCTGTTGCAAGCAGGCAGGCTACAACGAGCGCTTTCAGGTAAGAAAAGGATTTCATCCCACAAAGGAAGCCGCTGCGCTAGTGTTCGCTAATGAGAAAGGCGGGTTCGGGGGCTGATTATGGTCAGCATTCCGGGGCGGGGAAACCATGTAACCGCAACCAGGCCGTAGCTTTGCGGCATGGCCGATGTGCATACCAAGAAGCAACGCAGCTATAACATGAGCCGCTTTAAGGCAAATCCTCGAAACCACAAGATTTTAGGAATTGATAAATGCCATTGTATTGAAAGCTAGGCCTTGTAATGTCTTCATCATCACCTTTCGGAACAAAAATCACCATACCTTGTCTTGCTCTTGTGAGCAAAACACGATAAGTGTTTTTTAGGAAACTTCTTTCCTCCTCACCTCTTATTTGTTGCCATTTAGTGCCCTTAAATTTTTGATATTTCCATTCTCCGTTTGAATGATGAAAATTAATATCCCATGCCAAACAAGTCCAATCAATTTCTAATCCTTGTATATCAAATTCTGTAGCTACATCTTCCAAGTGGTTTGAAGATCGTACATCCTGTGATTCATTCAGGAACCAATTGGGAGCATCAATTGTGTTATTTACATCCAAACCACAAGGTCGTAGCCTTTTACCCCCAGAACTAGCTATAATACCAAATCGCTCACTACCTCTGGCTTTACTTTTTAGCCATAATTTTGCCCTATCAAGGTTTCTTGTTAATAAGATTGGGAAATTATTTTTTATGGAATTATAAATTTCTGCTGCCTTGTCTTTATTGCCCTCTAAAATTTCATGCATTAACATTGAAACATTTTCAGACCTAAAAGATCTTACTGAAACCGAAAGATGCAGATCAGTTTGGCTTCTTCCATTTTCAGTTAACCATGATCTTAATTCTTCATCGGCCAGATAAGTGTCATTTGTCAGAAAGAGATTTGAGTAATGAATATCCCAACCATTAAAATGGCTCTTTAACGCCTTAACCCACTCTGCGGCTCCTGCTTCACCAGTATTTATTTCTTGTCCACCACCAATTAAACAAATTATAGCGCACCAATCTGGATGTCGATCCATTACACCGATTAGATATTCCGGCTCGGACTTATTAAAATCTTCTATACCTTTCTTTTTTTTCATAAAGGAACTCACTTGTTCCTTCTCCCATGCCCTTTGTGCTTCGTCAAAAACTACAACCTTCTCAATAGGTGCTTTCTCATTATTCAAGTTGTCATCTCGAAAGTGGTGTATATTTTGAATGAAGGCATGCGTCTTGTTGGCTGTGGTTTTCTTGGTTGCTTTACCGCCAAGTTCTTTAATTGACAAAACTTCATCTCGTGTAAGAGCTTCTCTTAACACATAAACCAAAGGGCCATTCCCTGAAAGAAATACGGCATGCTCATTCTCATCAGCCTTCATTCTCGCATTGGCAATATTCAATCCGGCTAAAGTCTTACCAGCCCCCGGCACTCCGGTAAGAAAGCAGATTGATTTTCTTTGCTTTAATTTGGATTCTTCAATAATTGAGTTAATACAGGCTGCAGTTTTAGATAGGTTAATTGCGCCGGCATCACTTCTTGAAATCTCTTTAACATCATGTCCCTTATACAAAGCTTGTGCAGCTTCAATTATAGTAGGGGTTGGTTTATAGATTGAATTTTCCCACCCATCAGCATCAATCAACCCTGAAGAATACTTCAGAATTAATTCTTGCAAGATTTCACTGAAATTTTCTTTATTGGTTTTTACAGGGTCAAAAATGTGATTGTCTGAAGTAATATTATTGATTGCAAAAGGCGCTCTTGTCGCAAGGAGTATTGGGATAATTTTTTTATTATGGCTGCCTTCGTGGAAATTTGCTAAATCCAGACAGTAATCTGTTACTTGATTTACGGCATGTTTCGTGTATAAAGCCTCTCCGACTTTAAACTCAATGACAAATATTAAATCATTTATTAAAAGTATATTATCAACTCTCCTCCCCATTCTAGGAATGGCGAATTCAAAATAAATCCGGCCCCCACTATTTACAGACAATGCATTTTTTAATACTTGAATTTGATTAAGCCATGCATTTTTTTGCAGATTTTCAAGTGCAAAACCGTGATGCATACTAAGTTTTCCAAGGATACTAGCTTCGCTTTCTACTAGAAAATTAGAAATGGAGTTTGAGTAGTAACTTCTTTTCATTATGAAATTATTTCTTAAACTCTTTTGTAGTAAAAAAATCAGTCACAGATATATCCAATGCTTTTATTAACCGTTCTAAAATTTCAACCGAAACATTACGTCTCCCATTCTCTACATCAGTAACATAGGTCCTATCTACTTCTGCCTTATAGGCAAGTGCTTCTTGAGAGATACCAAGCTCTTTACGGAGTTCACGAATACGCTGGCCAATTTTTAGTTTAATATCCATTATTGTAAGGTCAGGTATTGTGGCCTATAAGTCAACGGACTTTAAGGGTCATTCCAAACAATTTTCATAGCTTTACTAAAAGAGAGTTATGAAAAAAATTACCTCTATTGATGAATTGAAAAAGGAGGCGTCAAATCCAAATGGAGATTATTCGGATTTCTTTATTGCTTTAAATTTTGGTGCAAGGAGTAGTAAAAGGATTTCTTTTGACAAGGAAAGCAACACGTTCAGTGTTATCAATGAAATAGATTATTCTTATCAAGATGACTTAACCGAAGAGCAATTGAGAAATGAAACACATATTGTTTATGCTATAGAAAATGGGGCGCTCTATAAATATGATAGTTAAACTTGCTATTAGATTACTGGCTAATCGACAACTTGCTACCCACCTTACCTATTTCCCAACACCCCTTCCACCCCCTCATACTTCTCCTTCCGCTGCCGGTGCAGTTCCGCAGAGGCCAGGTGCGTATCGATCTTGTCCTGCAGCAGTTCCTGCTGCTCGGGGCCGCTAAGGGGCAGGCGGTCGCGGGTGAACCACCCGGTGAGTTCCATCCAGGTTGTATCGGCATCGGTTACCCGGTACCAGTGCGGGGCTTCTTTGCGGAGGGCTTCAAAAAGCGCCAGCCGGGTGTTCAGCTGCGGGCGCTTTGTTTGCAGCTTGCTCAACTGACGCTGCAGGGCCGCGGCGCTGCGCCGGTGAAAAGCCTCTTTCTGCCGGTGGCGCTCCGCCAGCAGGGCCGGGTTGCTCACCAGCCGCTGGCCCGGCGCAACAGGGGTTGTTGATCCCGCTTTCAGCCCCTGCAGCAGCAATACCAGGGCATTCAGTTTCAGCCGGGCGGCCGCGGGCAGGTTCCGCCCGCCGGTTTCGGCATACCAAACCAGGCTTTTGGAAACGCCCAGCCAATCGGCCAACTGCTTATGGCTCAGGCCGGTGAACTCACGTATTTCGCGGATACTGCTCATGCGGAAGCTGTTTTCTGGTTAATGATAAAAGTGTGGACGATCATTGTGTACGATCACATCGTTCACAAAAAAGGCGTTCACAACCTGAACAGCAGGATAACCAGATCCGCCGCGGCTTATTGTATATACAGCGGGCGCCTTTTCCCCAGCCTTTCCACATCCGCTGCCGGGCACAATTCCATAACGTAATGTTTACCATTCCTTCACGTTATAGCAAGAGCTTGCCTGCGGCAAGTACACTTGTCCTAAAAAACCTGCACATGAAACAATCCAATACCATTCTGTCGCTTACGATGGACCTGCTGGCGCATAACGCCTTCAACCACCTGCGGGATGACGATATCTCCGCCCTGCACCACTTCATCCTCAAACTCACCGAACCGCTTACTCCTGTTCAGCAAAAACTGTTACTTACCTTCTGGAGCCACGCCTGCAGCACCGACCTGCCGGCCTCGCTCCTGCATCGCTGCAACAGCATCCTGCTGCAAACCGGCCGCCAGCCGATGGAAACCCTGCTCATGGAAATGGAAATATACTAAGCGCCGATCTGCTTCGCCGGCATTTTTACAACATTGCCCTTCCGGCAGTGCGCATTGATCAGTTCCTCCCACTCGCCCGCCACCTGTTTGAGATGCGCCAGGTCCTGGAAGGTATCGATGCCGTATTTAAAGAAACCCAGATCGGTATATCCCCTGCGGTCGTCGGCATAGATCAACCGGATCTTCACGGAGGAGATAAAACTTTCCGTCACCTTATCCTCTCCCTTCACTTTTTCGGTAATTCCCTGGTTGTTCAGCATCAGCCGGCAGGAAGCCACTTCATCCAGCGCCACCTGCTCCACACGTGGATCGCCCTCATCGAATTCCACATAGAGTATGCGGTTCCGGATTTCATCCCAGCCGATCACCCGGTGCTGGATCACATCCTTTCTATAAATGATCATTCCGTTACCGGAAGCGGTTTTCAGGAAAAACTGCACCCGGCGTTCGGCCTCGCGGCGGCGCTGGCGGATGCTGATGTAAGAAAGTATAAATACCAGTAAAACAATAAAACCCACAATGCCAGTGGCGAATAATATGGTAGACGTCATGATAAACGATTTGATAAATGAATGAATAAATGACCGGCCTGTAAAACCAGGCGGGTATACAGAACCGGCGGCTCATGTTGCCGGTATTAATGAACCGGAGTGGAATCGGTTACCAGAAAAAATGGTGCGGGAACAATATGGCGAAGTACCGGGTATGCCGGTCGGGGTATTTACGCTCATACGACAAGAGCGCCTTTTCGGCCCGGCCCTCTTGCGCAGCAAAGGCAACAAAAAGATCATGACCTGCCTGCGGGCGTTTGGAAGCCTGGCTGGCTGGTGAGGCGTGTTCGCACAGCGTGATAAGGAGCCCGTGATCGGCCAACAGCAGATGATCGCTGTGCTGCTGTCCGTTTGCTGTACCGGTAAGCTGCGCCTGTTGCGGAATATCTTTTCCGTTCCCGGGAACAGGCAACAGGTTGCCCGCGCCGGCCCGTTGCACAGCAACGATCAGGAGAAGAAGAAGCGTACTATAGCGAATTACCTGTTTCATCCGGTTGCCGCAAAGGTACGTTTTATGGCCCGCAATCGGGGCATACAGCGGGATACAGGCATAAAAAAACACTTCAATGACAGAAGTGTTTTTATTCATTCGTAACTGGCTGTTGGTTACCAGGGATACCTGTTTTCCGCGATCAGCGTATCGGCGATACGGCGGCGTGCATCCTTGCTGTTGAACGGTTCTGTTTTGGTGAATCGCTTCAGGCCCAGCAGCATCATGCGCTGTTCATCGCCGCTGGCAAAGGCGTTGATCGCTTCCTTACCGGCCTTGTTCACCCGGTCTACCGCGTCGTTCAGGTAGCAGCGCATCATATCGGCCTTCACCTGCACTGCCGCTTCGCCTTCTTTTTCCACCAGCTTCATCACCCGCAGCAGCGTACTCTCCGCTTCAAAGGTTTCGATGGCCATATCGGCGATGTTCATCAGTATCTCCTGTTCGTCCTGGATCTTCATCATCAGTTTCTGCACGGCGGCGCCGGCCACCATCAGGATGGCTTTTTTCATATTGGCGATGGCCTTGCGTTCTTTGGAAAAAGCCGATTCGTCTTCGTTACCAAAATCCGGGATGCTCATCAGTTCTTTCTGCACCGCCATGGCCGGACCCATCAGGTCGATCTTTCCTTTCATCGCACGCTTGAGGATCATATCCACCGTAAGCAGGCGGTTGATCTCGTTGGTTCCTTCGTAGATGCGGTTGATGCGGCTGTCGCGGTAGGCACGGCTGGCGGCGTATTCATCGCTGAAGCCATTACCTCCGTGGATCTGTACGGCTTCATCCACCACGTAATCCAGCACTTCGCTGCCATGCACTTTTAAGATGGCGCATTCCACCGCGTATTCTTCGGCGGCGCCCAGCAGGGCTTCGGCGAAGGCCTTACCCGAAGCCGCCAGCTCCACTTCTTTATCGTCGATCCATTTGCTGGTACGGTACAAAGCGCTTTCGCTTACGAAGATGCGGGTAGCCATTTCGGCCAGTTTGTATTTGATGGCGCCGAAGTTGGCGATCGGTGTTTTGAATTGTTCTCTTGTTTTCGCGTATTCAACGGCTGAATTAACCGCGAGCTTGCTTCCGCCGATGGCAGCCGCACAGAGTTTGAGGCGACCGATGTTCAGGATATTGAAGGCGATGATATGGCCCTTGCCGACCTCACCGAGCAGATTTTCAACAGGCACTTTGCAATCCTGGAAATACAACTGAACCGTTGAAGAACCTTTGATACCCATTTTATGTTCTTCGGGCCCCTGCGTGAATCCTTCAAAACCTCTTTCCACGATAAAGGCGGAGAACTTATCCCCGTCGATCTTGGCGAATACGGTATATACATCCGCAAAGCCGCCGTTGGTGATCCAGCATTTTTGTCCGTTCAGTATATAGTGTTTTCCATCGGCCGAAAGCGTAGCCGTGGTTTTGGCACCGAGGGCATCGCTGCCGCTGTTTGGTTCGGTTAGTCCGTAAGCGCCCTTCCATTCACCCGTTGCCAGTTTGGGAATGTATTTCTTCTTCTGTTCCTCGGTACCGAAGTACAGGATGGGCAGGGTGCCGATACCGGTATGCGCCGCGATGGCCACGCTGAATGAATAGCCACCACCCAGTCCTTCGTTCACGATGGTGGAGGTGATGAAATCTTTTCCCAATCCGCCCAGGTCTTCGGGAATGGAAGAACCCAGCAGGCCCTGTTCGCCGGCCTTTACCATCAGGGAGGGCATGAGGCCCGGCTCCATCTTGTCGATGCGGTCCACGATGGGCAGCACTTCGCTGTTCAGGAACTGCAGGCACATGTCTTTAACCATCTGCTGCTCTTCGTTGAAATCCTCGGGCACGTAGGTTTCAAACGCGTTGCTTTCTTTGATCAGCCATTCGCCGCCTTTGAGTGTGGTGGTGGGTGTGGATACTGTTGTATTCATGACAAAAGTTTTTAAAAGATTGATACTGGTCACTGGATACTGGTCACTGGATACTGGTTACTGGGTTTCGAGAGACAAGCGACCAGTATCTGGTATCCGGTATCGGCTATTTCAGGTTATCATAAACCATCTGCAGCACTTCCTTGGCGATCTCGATCTGTCCGTTGGTAACGCCTTCGAGCGCTTCGTTGAGCGTCGTGTTGGCGATCTCCACGCATTGTTCTTCGAGTTCTTTCCCAACCGGTGTAAGCACGATGAGGTTTTTGCGCCTGTCTTCCTTGGATGCATTCCGTTTTACCAGTTTCAGCCTTTCGAGGTTATCCACGAGGCGGGTGATGCTGGGTTTATCGCGGAAGGTGGCATCGCACAACTGCTGCTGACTTAACCCATCCGTCTTCCACAGGTGATACAATACGCTCCATTGTTCGATCGTGATCTCGATGCCTGCCTGCTTGAAGTTTTTTTGTAAGCGCCGACCGATCGCCGTGCTGGCCTTGCCGGTCATGAAACTGTATAGTTCCCCTTTTTTGAAATTGTACAGCTCTGCTTTTTTCAATTGGTTGTTTGGCATATAGTTGTTTATGCAACTAAACAAAGATAATCATTCAGTTGAATTATTAAAAATTATTTTTGCTGGCCGACATGCCATCCGGGGCCGCATGCTGGAGTTTATCCTGGGCGCAGCCGAAGGATCACGCATGTGTACGGCATACCATTATGCAGCAGGTTATTATTCTTTTTCTTCTGATTCTCTGTTTTTTGTACTGCCTCCTGCTCATGTATTACCGCAGAGCCTGGAAACAGATCCCGGGCTACGAACCCCAAACCCCAAACCTCAAACCCACAACCCGCATTTCCGTTATCATCCCCGCCCGGAATGAAGAAACCCATATCGGCGCCTGCCTCGATTCCCTGGCAAACCAATCGTATCCAACAGAACTGTTTGAAGTGCTGGTGGTGGATGATCATTCCACCGATAATACGGCCGCGATCATCGATGCACGGAAAGCCGGCAACATAAAGCGGATCGCTTTGCAGGATCATATCAGCGGAGAAACTCTCAACTCCTATAAGAAAAAGGCCATTGAAACCGCCATTCGTTTATCAACCGGCGAATTGATCGTTACCACCGATGCCGATTGCGTGGTACCACCGCACTGGCTGCAAACAATCGCGGCTTTTTATGCGCAATACCAGCCGGCCTTTATCGCGGCGCCGGTAAGATTTCTCCTCTCTCCTGGAGGAGAGGGACCGGGGGTGAGGTTTATAGAGATTTTTCAGTCGCTCGATTTCATGACCCTGCAGGGGATCACGGGCGCTTCGGTTTACAAAAAAACGCACAGCATGTGCAACGGCGCCAACATGGCCTATACCCGGAAAGCATTTGAAGAAGTTGGCGGTTTTGCCGGTATCGATTCCATCGCCAGCGGCGACGACATGCTGCTGATGCATAAAATATACAAGCGCAACCCATCGAAGATCATGTTCCTCAAATCGCGGGAAGCGATCGTGGAAACAGCGCCGGTGAACAGTATCCGGGCATTCTTCAATCAACGAATCCGCTGGGCCAGCAAAGCAACACAGTACGAGGATAAGCGCATTTTTGGAGTGCTGCTGCTTGTTTACCTGTTCAATCTCTCCCTGCTGGCGCTACCCATTGCCGGGTTATTCAGTAACCCAACATTCAACCTGCACCTTTACCCGGTAAGCATCCGGATGACACTACTCGAATGCTGGGTGATCTTGCTGCTGACGAAGTTGATTGTTGAATTGTGGTTCCTGCTTCCGGTTGCGCAATTTTTCGGAAAGCGGAACATGCTCTGGTTTTTTCCGCTGATGCAACCCTTGCATATTCTGTATACGGTTATCGCCGGTTGGTTTGGCCAGTTTGGCCGGTATACCTGGAAGCAGCGAAGCGTGAAATAATACCTCCGAATCCGTAATTTACAGCATGGCCAACAGCAATTATTCATTCCGCAGGGAAGCCTGGAAACGGCTTCGAAAGAACAAAGGCGCCCTGTTTGGATTGATCGTTATTCTCCTTGCGGTGCTCATTGCTGTTTTTGGCTACCTCATTGCACCCGACAATTCGCCTAATGCCGATCTGCAAACGGTGGAGATACAGGCCAAAAAGCCCGGCTACACCCAGCAATTTCTCAAGATCACGGAGCGGAAATACGGCGGTGGGTCCTGGTTCGGTCGTTTCCTGAACGGCAACCCGCTTCAATACAAACTTATCCCGATCAAAGGCTACCGCATCAAAGGCGACAGTTTGCTCATCAATAAGTTCATCGACGATGATACATCCGTAGTACACTATTATTCCATCAACAGCATCACAGTCAATAACCCGGCATCGCTTCCGCGGCACATCATCCTCAAAAAATACTGGCTGGGTACCGACAAATTCGGCCGCGATATTTTAAGCCGGCTCATCATCGGCACAAGGGTAAGCCTGGCCGTTGGCCTGATCGCTGTGATCATCTCGCTCACGCTGGGCATCATCCTCGGATCACTGGCCGGCTATTTCCGCGGCTGGGTAGATGAAGTCATCATGTGGCTGGTAAATGTTACCTGGAGCATCCCCACGCTGTTATTGGTATTCGCCATCACCATGGCCATGGGTAAGGGTTTCTGGCAGATATTCATTGCCGTGGGGCTGACCATGTGGGTGAGTGTGGCCCGGTTGGTACGCGGCCAGGTAATGGCCATTAAAGAGATGGAGTATATACAGGCTGCCAGGGCCCTGGGCTTGCGAAACAGCCGGATCATTGTCCGGCACATCTTACCCAACATACTTGGCCCGGTGCTGGTGCTCGCCGCCGGTAATTTTGCCACAGCCATCATCGTGGAAGCCGGTTTGAGTTTTCTCGGCATTGGCATACAACCCCCGCAACCCAGTTGGGGACTGATGATCAAGGAGAATTACAATTTCATCATCACCCACAACCCGATGCTGGCATTGATACCGGGGTTTGCCATCATGCTGCTGGTACTGGCCTTTAATTTACTGGGGAACGGATTGAGAGATGCGATGGATGTGAAATCCGATTAGACGATGTGGTGATGTGCTGATTATATTACAATTCTTTCATTGAACAGAGCTACTCCCATCAACACATTGGTACATCAGCATATCAGCACATTAATTCATCAGCACATCACTCCGCCGGCGCCACCTGTACATTGCGGCTGAAGCCTTCTTCCAGGGAAATGAATGTTTCGGTACGCTCGATGCCCTTGATCTTCTGCAGTTCGTCGTGCAGCACATTGCGGAGTTGGGAGATGTCTTTGCACACGATCTCAATGAACATGCTGTAATTACCGGTGATATAGTTCAGGCGAACGATCTCGGGTATATTCATCAGGTCTTTGGCCACCGTATCGTACAACGAACTTTTCTCGAGGTAGATGCCTACAAAGGCGGTGATATCGTACCCGAGCTGTTTCAGGTCTACATTCAATCTTGTACCTTTGACAATACCGGACTCCTGTAATTTCTTGATGCGGACATGGATGGTTCCGCCGCTCACAAACAGCTTTTTTCCCAGTTCGGCATAGGATATCTCCGCGGTTTCCATCATTTCATGGATGATCTGCAGATCCAGTTTGTCAAGATTTAATTTAGCAGCCATTTTGATTTTTTATTTTTAATTTTTTTAAGTGTAAAAACAAATATTTGAATTATTTCTATAATTTCCAAATATTTGATAAAATATTTTAAACGTATTGGTAATTCCTATAGATTTGTGTCATCAATCCCGATAGCGATCGGGAAGTTCTTAATACTGTGGGGTGATGAAATTCTTGGCAGACATGCCCTCTTGTCTCGGGGGTGAGGATAACAGGATAAACGTAACATAGAGCCGCTGGCGTAGCAATACAAAAGCGACCGGGGTCGACCACCGAACTTTGTGTTACAGCTAACTGCCTCGTGAAGGTTCGAACCCTTCCCCTACAGCGCTTTAAAAAGCCTTCGTTGAAAAACGGGGGCTTTTTTGTTTTCATCAATACTGATTGTTCGTTTTACAAACCGATTGAAGGTTCCCTGTCTGCTTGACGCAGTCAGGCTGGGAACACTTCCCCTACAGCGCTTTAAAAAGCCTTCGTTGAAAAACGGGGGCTTTTTTGCTTTCATCAATACTGATTGTTCGTTTTACAAACCGATTGAAGGTTCCCTGTCTGCTTGACGCAGTCAGGCTGGGAACACTTCCCATACAGCTTATAGCCTCCGCACACGCGGGGGCTTTTTTTAATTGTCTTATTTGAAGAGAAGCTGGTAAACTGTTTTAGAAGTATACGTCTCACCCGCCTTCAGGATGGTGGAAGGAAAATGCGGGTGATTCGGCGAATCGGGGTAATGCTGGGTTTCGAGGCAGAGGGCCGCATACTGGGCAACCCCCTGCCCGTTTCGATTCAGAAAATGACTGTTGAGCAGGTTCCCGGTATAGAGTTGCAGTCCGGGTTCCGTAGTATGCACCTGCAATTCCAGCAAGCCGGAAGGATCGACCAACGAAGCCGCGAAAGAAAAAGCCGATCCGGTTTTGTTCAGAATAAAATTATGATCGTAACCCGGAGCTGTTTGATCGATACTGGTACGAAGCAGTTTCCCATTCCTGAAATCGAGCGGGCCGCCCTGCACCGGCATTAATTGACCGGTTGGTATCTGCTGCTTATCCACTACCGTATATTGATCAGCATTCAGTTGAAGGCGGTGATCAAGAATACCCGCCTGCATGTTGCCGGTAAGATTGAAATAGCTGTGATTGGTGAGATTAATGGGAGTGGGTTTATCCGTTGTAGCGGCGTACTCAATGACCAGTTCGTCCGCATCGGTATAGCGGATCTCCGTCCATACATCCAGGTTACCGGGATATCCTTCTTCACCATCCCTGCTGAAATAGTGCAGCCGCAGGACCGGGATTTCTTTCTCTTCCAGTTCCCATTCCCACACCATGCTGTTGAATCCGCGGTTACCACCATGCAGGTGATTCTCTCCGTTATTGCAGGCAAGCAGGTATTCGGTTCCATCAATCGAAAAGCGCCCTTTGGAAATCCGGTTGGCATAACGGCCCACGGTACACCCAAAATACGCCGTGTCGTTCAGGTAGGTTTCCAGTTGATCCGAACCAACCACCACATTCCGTACGGATCCATCACCCAAAGCCACCTGCCAGGATATGATGGTTGCGCCGTAATTGATCACGGAAACATGGTTCCCCTTCCGGTTAAAAAGGTTGAACCGGTAAATTTCTTTGTCCGCATATTTCCCGAACAATGATTTTTCGATCCTGTTCATCGGCTGGTTTATAAGAACGCAATTTAGGCTTCATTCACCGAACGGGAAATACCCGGTTCCAAATCCCGTAATCCGGCCCGCCTGTACAGGCGCCCCTACCTATGATCCGGTTGCAGGGGGATCGCCCGGTTTTGGCACTTGATGGGCAGCAACCGGCAAAGCAAAAATGCCCGATCTTTATTGCTTACCGAAAGATCCTGTACGGGATACCCCGGGTGCGAAGAAGACCTGGCACTTCCATCAGCCAGACTGAAAACAGAAATAAGTATACAGTGAATCAAATACATGTGATGAGAACAACGATTACTTCTATGTTGCTGGCCGCGGCATTTCTGCTGGCGGGATCAGCCCGGGCACAAACCGGGAAAGCATTTCCATACTGGGATCCCAGCCTTCCCATCGAAGAACGGGTGAATGACCTCATCGGCCGGTTAACGCTGGAAGAAAAAATAGCCCAGATGCTCAATGCCACACCGGCTGTTCCGCGGCTGGGTATACCGGCATACGACTGGTGGAATGAAGTGCTGCATGGCGTAGCCCGCACTCCGTTCAAAGTAACATCGTACCCGCAGGCTATTGGCATGGCCGCTACCTGGGATACCAATTCGATGGCACGTATGGGCGATTTTTCGGCGATGGAAGGAAGAGCCATTCACAACAGGGCGCTCGAAACGAACCGAACCGGGGATCGTTACCTGGGACTGACCTACTGGACACCCAACATCAATATCTTCCGCGATCCACGCTGGGGTCGCGGCCAGGAAACCTATGGCGAAGATCCTTTTCTGACGTCCATGCTGGCCCGCGCCTTTGTGCATGGACTGCAGGGCGATGATCCCAAATACCTGAAAGCGGCGGCCTGTGCCAAACATTTTGCCGTACACAGCGGCCCCGAACCCACACGGCATTCGGATAACTTCAATCCCTCGGCCTACGACCTCTGGGATACATACCTGCCGGCTTTCCGCGAACTGGTGGTGAACGCAAAGGTTGCCGGGGTGATGTGCGCTTACAATGCGATCAACACCCAACCCTGCTGCGCCAACGACCTGCTCATGAACGATATCCTCCGCAACCAATGGAAATTCACCGGTTATGTAACGAGCGATTGCTGGGCTGTGGATGATTTCTTCCGCTTTCATAAAACACATAAAGACGCCGCTTCATCGGCCATTGATGCACTGGTGCATGGCACCGATGTGGAATGCGGCAACTCGGTCTACAGAACATTGCTCGACGCCGTGAAGAACGGGCAGATCAAAGAAGAACAGCTGGATGTTTCCCTGCGGCGGCTGTTCACGATCCGTTTCCGGCTGGGTATGTTCGATCCCAACAGCATGGTGAAATATGCACAGGCTCCGCTCTCCCTGCTCGAAGCCCCGGCACACCAGGCCCATGCGCTGAAGATGGCGCAGCAATCGATCGTGTTGCTGCGTAACGAGAACAATACCCTTCCGCTGAAGAAAACAAGTAAAAAGATCGCCGTGATCGGCCCCAATGCCGACAACAAACTCGCCGTACTGGGCAATTACAACGGCACCCCTTCCAGGGTGGTATCGATACTGGATGGGATACGTGAGAAGATTGGCGCCAGGGCGGAAGTGATCTACGAGAAAGCCGTCAACTATGCCAACGACACCCTGCTGATCCGGAAAGACACCAGCTTACTTTATCAATACAATGGCAAGCCGGGTGTGCTGGCCGAGTACTTCGACAACGAAAAACTGGAAGGCGCACCGGTATTCAGCGCCGCCGAAAAAGAGATCAATCACCATTGGTCGGAAGGTGAAGCGCCTTATACCGGCTTACGATCGGCACATTACAGCGCCCGTTACACCACCTTCATTACCGCTGCCAGTGACGAAGTACTGAGTTTCGAATCGGAAGCCAGCAATGGTTACCGGGTAACGATCAACGATAGCCTGGTTGTGGATACCTGGGAGCAGAGTCGCAGGAGCAGTAACGGATTCAAACTTCCGGTACAAAAAGGAAGGACCTATAAAATTGTGATGAGCTTCCGCCACCCGGAAGGTGATGCCACCGTAAAACTGGTTGCCGGCAATTACGTGAAAACAGATTTTACGGCACTGGCCAACCGGCTCAAAGACGCCGACGCGATCCTGTTCGTAGGAGGCATCTCTCCACAACTCGAAGGTGAAGAAATGCCGGTGGCCGTTCCGGGCTTCAAAGGTGGCGATCGCACCAGCATTCTTTTACCCGCGGTGCAAACCGCGTTGATGCAGGCATTGAATAAGACCGGCAAGCCCGTTGTATTTGTGATGATGACCGGCAGCGCACTGGCCATTCCCTGGGAAGCAGCGAATATTCCCGCGATTGTGAATGCCTGGTATGGCGGACAAAGCGCCGGTACTGCCGTTGCCGATGTACTCTTCGGCGATTACAACCCGGCCGGCCGTTTACCGGTTACCTTTTATAAAAGCGATTCAGATCTTCCGGCTTTCAACAACTACGACATGACCGGCAGAACCTACCGCTATTTTACCGGTGAGGTGTTGTACCCGTTCGGGTACGGACTTAGTTATACGCGTTTCAAATACGATATGCTGTCGGCTCCCGCATCCGCAGCCAAAGGAAAAAATATTACCGTGAAAGCCCGTGTTACCAATACCGGGAAACGGGATGGCGAGGAAGTGGTGCAACTCTACCTGTCGCACAAGAATGTATTTGCCAAAGCGCCCCTCAAAGCGCTGAAAGGATTTCAACGAATCGCATTGAAGGCGGGGCAAAGTAAATGGATCTCCTTTACGCTTACCCCACAAGACCTTTCGCTGGTGAGCGAAAGCGATGGTAAATTATACCAGCCAACCGACAAACTGGAAATAAGTATCGGTGGCGGGCAACCGGGCGTTCCGAATAAAACCAGTTCGGATGTGATCAGTAAAATCATTGCCATAAAATAATGAACCCCCGGTTTGATTGCCGTATCGGTTCGTAAAACAAAAGAGCCTTCGTTTTGCAACGAAGGCTCTTATTCGTAAAAAGAAGTTTAGCGCAGGATGGTTATATACCCGGTGATCGGCTCCCGGTTATTGCCTGCCTCGATGATATAATAATAGGTATCAAACGGCAATGTCTTTCCATTAAAGGTTCCGTTCCAGGGTTTGTAAATACCCCGGCACTCGTACACCAGTTGCCCGGTACGGGTGAATACCTGCACCCGGCTGTCGGGGTAATCATCCAGGTACTGGATCACCCATTTATCATTGATGCCATCGTTGTTCGGCGTGAAGGTATTGGGGATCTTCGGCGGCCGCAGCACTTTTACAAACATCTTGTCTTCCCGCACACATCCTCCGCGTGCCGTTACGGTAAGCGTGTACAGCACATCGTTCTGCACATCCATGGCGCGGGGTTCGGCGATGGTATTATTTCCGTTGATGAAATAAATATTGGGCGTCCATAAATATTGCAACTGAACACCCGTGGCAACAGGTTGCATTTTAACCGATCCGCCCTGGAGTACCAGCCTGTCGGGCCCGGCATCCACCACGGGATTGGGATATACTTTCACCGTTTTGATCATGGTATCGCTGTTACAGCCATGGCTGTTCACAATGAACAGGCTCATGGTATAAAGCAGCGAATCGGCATAGGTATGATCAACAACCGGCGTATTGTACCGGGTACCATCGCCCATATCCCAGTTCCATTGCACGGTGGTGCCGTCGAGCGGGTTGGTGATATCGGTGAATACAATATCCTGGCCCAGGCAGGCGCTGTTCCGGCTTTGGTTGAACTGCGCTTTGGGTTGCGGGTGAATATTATCAATGCGGATCGTGGTATCATGTAGGCACCCCACATTGCTGCGTGCTGTGAGTTTTACAAAGAAGGGCCCCACGGTTGAATAATGATGCGTGGGCGATACCTGCGTGGAGGTTCCGCCATCACCAAAATCCCAGGAATAGGTCATCAGTAAACCGGTGCCATCGGCGATGGTAGTCAGGTTGGTGAACTTCATATCCGCTTTTGGCAGACATACACCGGTGGGCACACTGAAATCGGGTTTGGGTATCGGGCTGATGGTTACCTGCTTTGTTACCACCGAACTTGGGCAACCATTGGCCGACACGTTATACATCTTCACCGTATAGGTATTGGCGGCCGGGAACAGGTGGGTAAAGGTAGATCCGGGCAAATGATTCTCGAGCGGGGAGCCATCACCAAAATCCCAGACGGTATTGCTTAATACGATACCCGAAGGAGCAACCGACAACTCATTGAACGTAGCCGCTGTTTTATCGCAAACAGGACTGCTGAACGAGAAGTTCGCTACAGCGGTATCCAATACTTTAATGGTGCGTGTTTTGAAATCGGTACAACCGGCCGTTGAAACAAACCGATACTCGATCGTATGGGTGCCGATGCCGGCCGCCGCCGGATTGAATACATAGATGCCAGGCGCGGGTGATGAAACACCGGGGCCTGTGTACGACTCAGCACCGGGCAGACCGCCGGTTTCTGAACCCTGTGTGAGCTGGAAGGGCGATGCTACAAAGCAGGTATCGGCCAATGCGTTGAACTGAACCTTCGGCGCAGCATTAACAGTGATCACAACCGACTTCTCGTTGGTACAAATGCCACCCGAGTAGGCCACAAGGCGGATCGTATAGGTTTTTGTAAGCGGCGCCTGGAAATTCGGGTACAGGTGTTTATAGATCTTTCCGACAGCCGGTGCATTATCTGTATCAAAAGCGGGAGAGCCCAGGTCATCCCAGTGGATCTCGAGTTTGGTAATGGTTCCGGGGAAAACGGTAGAGAGGTTGGTGAGCGGTATCGAATCGTTCACGCAAAGCGTTCCTGCGGGTACCGAAAAATCGGCAACCGGGAAACTGCCATTCACAAAGATCGGTTTCACGATCGTGTCGCGGCAACCGGTATTGCTCTGAACGATCAGGCGAATATTGTACGATCCGGTAGCCGTATAACTATGTGTTGGATTGACCGCGTTGGAGGTATTCAGCGGCCCTGAACCGGGGTCGCCAAAATCCCATTCATGGAAACTGATGGCACCAGGAGTAACCGAACTGTTATCGGTGAATTGCGCATAGGTATCGGCCAGGCAAACAGCCGGAACAATGAAGTCGGCCACCGGCCTTGCATTGATAACAACCGGCTTCGTGGCTGTTTTTACGCAACCCTTGCTCGAGGTTACCTTCAACACAGCGTTGTACGTACCGGCGCTTGCATAGGTATGCGTGGGACTTTGAATCGTTGATGTATTGCCATCACCAAAGTCCCAGTCCCAGTTGGTAAGTATGCCGGCATTGGGGGCCGATGCGTCGGTGAATGTGATCGTACGGGTTTCGCATGCCGGACTGGTAACCGTAAAATCGCTGGTGGGTAATGGATTTACAATAACGGTACGTTGTGCGGTATCGCTGTTGCAGCCGAGGCTGTTAACGATCCAGTGTTTCACAATAAAGGTTCCCGCGCTTGCATAGGTATGCGAGGTGGAAGCCGTAGCGGATGTAGCTTGGTTTCCATCCCCAAAATCCCAATGCCACTGAGCCACCGTATTACCCGGCGCCGGGTCGCTGGTACTGCTGAAGTTGGTGGGGTCGCCGATGCAATTCTCCGGGTTTACCGTAAATCCGCCAACCGGTTTGGCAATGCTGAAGTTGATCTCGGTTCCAGGCACAAGTTCCACATCACACACATTCTTGAATGTATTGGCATCGCTGCCATGGTTGATCGTAAGCTTGTAATTAACGTTGGGGATAAGCGGCTGGGTGAGATTGATCGTAAGTTCGGTAACCGCGAAGAAACCCGAGCCGCAATTTGATGTTACTCCGGCTACCAGGTTGGCGGGGCCCGGTGTGATTGTAAACTCCGACCCCGTCGGGGTTACGCTTGTGCACTTGATATCGGTGCTGAACACCACTTTGATACTGCTGCATCCGGGTTCGATATGATCTACTTTGGGAAGATCGCCATCGGTGATACCGGCTGTTCCTCCTTCAAAAGAAAGTCCGTACCCTGCCGGCGAATTGCTGTAATTGGTCACCATCAGCAGGTAATCGTGGCCTGCTACAAGGTTGGCCAATGCATTCAGCAGATCGGGCTGGCTGTAACAAACCACCGTAAGTGTTCCGCTGGGTGCACAACCCGTTACGCCGGATACAAAGGCGCCGTTCAAGGTTTGTACGAGTGTTTTATCGGTAAATACATCGTTGGGGTTATGCCCGGTTACATCGAACAGGATCCAGTCGTAATCATCCGCCGCGTTATTGGGCGTGATCAGGAAGCCGAGTGTACCGCTGCTGAAACAACGGAATTTATACCAGAAAGAACGGGTCGATGGAAAGGGATCGCCGCCACAGGCTGTCGGGTTCAGGTCGGGTCCATCACAATCCACTACCTGGCTCTGTGAAAAAACGCTGGTTCCGCAAACCGGTATGGCGGTTCCGGGAGTTGTTCCGGGTATGGTGCAGGGCGCCAGGATGATGCCGGGCGGGTTGGGCGGCATTTTTTTCTTTTGCGCAGTCAATACAAACGGTAACAGGAAGAGGCCTAATAATAAAACACGCATGTAACGATTTGTTTAATAGTCGTACGTTTAAGTTTTTAAGTATCGGTAGGAAGATTGGATAGATACCCGGGCCGGGGGTAATGTTGCCCGTTTAGTATGGTGAATCGGGTTGCTAATATAACTAAAGGCTGTTACTTTTCATAGCGATTCCCCTTCAAAATCAGGAGAATTGCGGGTTGATGCGGCTATAGGGTCGCTCTCCCGGAGGGGATATCCCGGTTCTTGTATCTAATGATCTCAGCAGCAATGCTTACGGCAATCTCCCGGGTGGTTTTACTCTCTATATTGATCCCGATGGGGGCATGTATCCTGTCCAGTAAATCCGGGTCAACGCCTTCCTGTTTCAATTCCGCGAAGAGAGTTTCGGTTTTTCGTGCGCTGCCCAGCATGCCCAGGTAGGTAAATGGCATATTCAGCAATTGCCTGAGTACGATCTTATCGGTCCGGTACCCGATGGTCATGATCACTACATAATCACCGGGTGTGGCCGGCAGGCTTTCGCCGATGACAGCGTAATCGGCCAGGTGACGTTCATCGGCAAATACATTACCGACCAGGGTACTCAGTTCAGGGCGGTCGTCGTACACATGAATATAGAAACCAAGGAACCGCATCAGCTCCGACAAAGCGAGGCTTACATGCCCGCCACCGATGATGTGTATGACCGGTTTCCGGTCGATGGCTTCCTGGTATTGCCAGTCGGTATCCGATTGATACTGCAAACCGGTTTTATCATCGCCCGCAATGGATAATCCCGCGGAAGATACCCGGATGTATTTGTGCGAAGAAGAAAGAATCGTGTCGATGACTTTTTTGTCGGGCAGATGAACAGGAATAAACGCGTTGAGCTGGCTGCCGCTGCAGATCATGCCCGACCGGTTAGCGGGATGGTCTTTGTCGTGATGCTGGCGCATGAGTAAAACAGATCGGTCATCCTGCAATAACCTGGCTTTCGCCATCTCCACCAGTTTATGCTCCATGATGCCGCCGCCGATCGTTCCGCAAAATTCACCATCGGCGGCCACGGCCATTTTAAAACCCTGGCGGCCCGGCGAACTTCCTTCGCTTTGCAGCACATACAAAAGTTCCACCGGGATATTTTCATTCAGCTTGCCCGATATAAAACGCCATACATCCATTATCGCATCTTCCGGTTTTCGAGGATCTTCTTGAATGAGCGGCTCCGGATCTCATCAAGGGTGAGCCCGGTGGCAAGCACTTCTTCTTCGGTGATGGCGCCGCTGTTCAATGCCCGGAGGAAGTAGTTGAGCAGGCCCTGCCCCGTTGCGGCATCATCAAACACATCACCGATAAGGGTTGCCCTCGCGGCTTTTTCAACAAAGGTTTTCAGTCGTTCAACGGCATCGTCGTAACTCTCGAGGAAGAAAGCGAATACCGCCGCGTAGCGCATGGGAAATTGAGCCGGGTTCAGATCCCAGCCCTGGTAGAAACCGTTCCAGAGCGAGTGACGGATATGATCGTAGCCCTTGCGCCAGGCACGATGTACCACCTCGGTATTCTCCCGCATCTGTTCTTCGCTAAGGTTATCGCCGCGGTGCGGACCAATCGGCATCGTATTCGTGGCGCCATCGCTTAACCAGATGCCGGTATGCGCCAGCGCTACCTTGGTCATGTGATGAGCGAAGTCGCAAACGGGATGATCCATTTCCTGGTATTTGGCCGTGATGCTGCAACTGGCGGTATAATCGTAGGTGCCAAAATGCATCGCGATGCAACGGCCATTGCTTGCTTTGATGAACCTGTACAAGGGGTTGGTACCGTCGATGGCCATGATCGATTGCGTGGTTTCCACCATCATCTCCATCTTCAGTACACCCTTTTCCAGTTTCAGTTCCGATTCCAGGATATCAAAGAAGCCGGCCAGGGTTGCCGGTTGTTCCGGGATGGTTACCTTGGGCAGCATCACCACGAAATTGTCGGGCAGTTTGCCGCCGGTTTCCTTCACCAGCGTGCCGATGAAGATATCCAGCGTACGCAATCCCCGTTCTTTCATCTCCTCGGTAAAGGGTTTGATGCGTATGCCGATAAAGGGAGAAAGCGTGTTTTCCTTCATTCCCTTTGCCAGTTCTTTGGCTGCGGTTACCGCGGTTTCATCTTCTTCTTCGTTGCTGCGGTTGCCATAGCCGTCTTCAAAATCGATACGGAAATCTTCGATGGCTTCTGTTTTCAGTTTGGCGATCACTTTCTCGTACACTTTCCTGCTGAACCCCGATTGTGTATCCATACCAAACACTTTCCCGAATACGGTATGATCCGGTGCGTAGGTCTCGAATATTTCCAGGGCTCTTTTGCCAAGCGCCGGGGCGGCATCCGACTTAAAAAGATTAGCGCCGCCATACAAGGTATGCACGGGCTGGCGTTCGCTGCGGTCGCCGGGATATATTTTCTGGAAAGCGGTGTTGGCTTCTTTGAGTTTGCCGAAGAGTAGTTCTTTTTTATCGGCCGGAATGGATGGGGTCATTTCTGTTATTTTTTGTTACGATATCTGTTACGGTAAAATGCAAAAGTGAAAAGCTGGCACCCCTTTCGGTTTCGCCGTTTCACTTTCGGCTTATGCTCAGCTTCCCCTGTAGGTAGAATACCCGTAGGGATTGATCAGCAGGGGAACATGGTAATGCGAATCATCGGTGATGGTAAATTGTATCTCCACTTCGGGATAGAATCCCTTACTGTTGTTGGCCGTAAAATAATCGCCGGTATGAAAAACGAGTTTGTAAACGCCCGGAGCCAGCAGGCGCTCCGCCGGAAGCAGGTTCGGTATGCGCCCGTCGGCATTGGTAATGCCCTGGGTGATGGTTTCCCAACCGGTAGCCGTGCGCTGAAAAAGCTTAACGGCCATATCCTTCCCGGGCCTGCCCGCTGAGGTGTCGAGCACATGTGTGGTAAGATGACTCATGCGTAAAAATTGAAAATTGGCATTGGTGAGTAATTTCTGAAAGCGCAGCAGGGTGATCTTATGCTGTTCGCCCATGGCGATGCGGATCTCTTCATCTGCGTTGTTATCGATGCGGCTCCGCAGCAGTGCCAGCATTTCATCGGCCGACTTACCGGTAGCGAATACAATAAAGATGAACCCGAATTTCTTTTTATACGCCGCGTTGGCGGATGCCAGCGCTTCGATGGTTGTAACCGAAGCGGCCGCAACACCTGCCTGTTCTTTGCCCGCGAATTTCTCGGCCAGGCTTTTGGCATCGCCGATCTCGGGGTGATGGGTGAAGGATTGCAGCCAGTCGGTGCCGCCGCATTCATGGTACCAGGCTTCGGTTGCCTTCTCCACCAATTGCTGTTCGGAAGCAAAGGGAAACGACTTCATCAGCGCCGATACCCATGTATCCGATCCGCAGCAACTGAACAGCTCCTTTGCCGCCACCTCTTTTTCCAGTGTATTGAATTCCTGTAACGTCAAAACCTTAAACTTTAAACTCTTTAACCTTATTTCACCTGCGCTCCCTGTTCGATCCAGCAGCGAATGATATCCCGTTCTTTCTCCGTGATGTTCGTCTTGTTATTCTGGGGCATCGTTTTGGTGAGCACCACCCGCTGCATGATCAGGTCCTTCTTCCGTACAATATCTTCCGGCGTATCGTACATCACACCATTGGGAGCCGCTTTGTAAACATCATCCGTTGGTTTGGATGAATGACAACTCACGCAGCGTTCCTGTATGATGGCATTCACCGTACTGAACTCTATCTTTTCATTGCAGGCGCCCGGGTTCTTCGACGGTGCCGAAATAAAGGCCCCGGCCAGCAGGATCACGATCGACACGGGCAATACCCAAACCGAGAGCTGACCCTTTTCCCGCAGGTTGAGGTAGTGCTTTACCCCCGCGGTTCCCAGGGAAATGATCGCCAGTATCAGCCAGGGTTGCCCGTAACCAAAAGTACTGGGAAAGTGATTACTGATCATCACAAACAATACCGGCAGCGTGAAATAGTTGTTGTGAAGCGAACGGTTCAGGGCGTTCTTACCTAACTGCGGGTTTAACGGCAATCCTTTCTTCGCCGCGTTCACCATCGCCTTCTGCGCCGGGATGATCACAAAGAATACATTGGCCACCATCAAACTGCCGATCATGGCGCCGAAATGAATGTACGCCGCCCGCGGACTAAAAACCTTTGTATAGAAATAGGCCAGGCCTGTCAATACAACGAAACCGATCAGGGCGAACAGCAGCGGTTGTTTGACCAGGGGCGATTTGCAAAGCAGGTCGTATATGATCCAGGCCACTACAAACGAACCGATGCCGATTCCGATACCCTGCATCGCGGTTATGTCAAGTACATTTTTGTCGATCAGCAGCGCCGACGCGTTGAAGTAATACACAACAAAAAGAAGGCTTATTCCTGTTACCCAGGTAAAATAGGCTTCGTACTTGAACCAGTGCAGGTGTTTGGGAATGGTCTTCGGGGCCACCTTGTATTTCTCTAAATAATAAAACCCGCCGCCGTGAACGGCCCACAGGTTGCCGGCCAGTTCATCCCGGACATCCTTTGTCCGGTTGAGGGCGTTCTCGAGGAAAACAAAATAGAACGAAGCGCCGATCCAGGCGATGCCGAACGTGATGTGCATCAGCCTTACTACAATATTGAGCCACTCCATCAGGTGCGCTTCCCAGGGAGTTCCCTGTACATATATATAGAAGGAGGCGGCCATGCCGATGGATACCAGCACAAGCGCCGTATACGTAAAAGCCTGCGAGGATGCGATCTCTTCTTTCTTTGTTTCCACGTTGAGGCCTGCATCATCATCCGCCTGTATTCTTTTTTCGAGGGCATGCAGGTAGTATGTCAGCACCGTAAGCATGACAAGCACAAAACCAAAAACGCTGAGCAGTATCAGTCCGAGCATGTATTATTTTATTTTCCTGCCGAATAACCGAAGCCGGCTTACACCGCCATCGGGAAAAATATTCAACCGCACATGCGTTACGGGAATACCCTGGTTCAGTTCCCCGGTATATACATGTTCGTGATCGGCGCTTAATTTTTGTTTTGGAAGCAATTCGGTCCACTGCACGTGATTGTTGATCACTTCTTCATCACTGCCCGCATTGCATCCTTCGATCGAGCAGGTATCCGGGTAATTGCCTTTGAAATGGCATGTATCCACGAGAATGCGTTCGATGATTCCCTTGTGCGCCAGTTTCAGGATCACCCAGTCGCGGTTATTGGGCGTGCGGTTCCGTTTGGTTTCCCACCCATCGCCCATGTTCACGCCGCGGCCCGGCATGATGAGATTGCCCATAGCGCTGAAGAACATATCGTTGCAGGCGATGGCTTTTCCGCCATTGATGGCTGCCGCCAGGTCGATGACCTCATCGTCGCCAACGGCATCCCAGTTCTTGAACACTTCGCCATAAACCCGGAACCGGGCTACGCCGCCATCGGGGTAAATGTGCAGGCGCAGGTGCGTGTACAACGCATTGCTCTTGCATTCATAAAAATTCTGTGAGCCCGGGTCGAGGGGAGATTTGGGCAAGATCTCCGTCCAGTTCAGTGCATCCCAATCAACAATATCCGACGCATCGTCAAGCTGTATGGCTTCAACCGATGCATGCGGCGGATGATTGCCCAGGAAGAAATTGGTATCAATGTCGAAGCCAGCGATCCTTCCGGATGTTGCCAGCTGGATTACGGCCCAGTCGTGCCCAGGCGTACGCTTGCGGCGGCTCTCCCAACCATCCATCCATTTGCCCCGGTCGGTATATTTATCGGTGATGAAAATACCCCGGCCCGGTTTGATCAGGTTCTCCTTTTCGGCAAAAAAATCGTCGGTGGCATACAGCACGTTTCCTCCGAGCCGCCCGGCGGCGAGGTCGGTCAGTTTGGTGAATGCCGGGGAATCCTTAATAATCTCTTTTACTTTCTCAAAAGCCATTTGCCTGCGTTTTTATGTATGATCTTCTTGTTTTGGTAAACGGTTATTCCCTGCACGATCGTTTCCCGCGTTGTTCCGGAAAGTTGTTTGCCGGTGTAGGGACTGCAATCGTGCTTATGCAAAATATCTTCGGCTCTTACCACAAATGCTTCCTCCGGGTTCCAGATGCAGATGTCTGCATCGTATCCTTCCGCCAGTTTTCCTTTCACTTCTTCCGCTTTCAGAAAACGGGCCGGGTGTTCCGTGAGCAAAGGAATGAATTCTTCCAGAGATAATGCATGCTTCATGGCCGTCCAGGCGGCGGGTAATAAGAATTGCAGCCCGGCGATACCGCCCCAGGCTTTCAGCAGGTTGCCGCTTTCGAGCTCCTTGATAGCAGGAGGCGCCGGTGAGTGGTCGGTTGTGATAAAATCCAGCAAACTGTTTTTCAACGCGGCCCTGAGCCGGTCGTTATTCGCTTTTTCCCGTATGGGTGGCGCACACTTGTATACGCATTCTGCATCCGGTATGTCTTCCGCGTTGAAATAAATATAATGCGCACAGGTTTCGGCGGTGAGCGGAAGGCCTTCGGCCCTGGCCTGCTGTACCAGCGGCAGAACCTCCGCGGAGGACACATGTACAATATGTGTGGGACAATGATGTTTACGGCAAAGTTTTATCATCAGTTCCACCGCTTCGTTTTCCCAGGCCTTTGGGCGACTCGCCAGGTATTCCTTATAGCTTGTTGGAAAGGCATCCAGTTTTGTCTGGCAATCGCCTTTGAGTTCGCAATGGGCCAGCAACGGCAGTTTATATTTTGCCAGGAGGGGCATGGCCGCTTCCAGTTCCGCTTCGCCCACATTGGTAAATTCATCGATGCCCGAATGCGTGAGAAAACATTTGATGCCCAGCACGCCGGCATGTATCAATTCTTCGAGATGTTGCTGATTGCCGGGTACCAGTCCGCCATAAAAACCAACGTTCACATGGAGCTTGCCTTCGGATGCTTCCTGTTTTTTATTGAATGCGGCAAGCGTGGTGGTAACCGGGCTCGCATTCAGCGGCATATCAACGATGGTGGTGGTGCCGCCGGCCGCTGCCGCCTGTGTGGCGGTATCAAATCCCTCCCAGTCGGTACGGCCAGGCTCGTTGACATGCACGTGCGCATCGATCACACCGGGCATGATGACGTTATCGCCAAAATCTTCGGCGCCCGGAGTTTTGCCAGCACGAATGGATGTAATAACGCCTTCGTCAAAAGAGATTGTTGCGGGCTGCAGTTTTCCATTCAGCCAGCATCGTGTGCTATATATGGATCGCTTATTGATCATTTTGGTATAAGCTCATCAATACTTTTTCGGGTGTGATGGGCGCTGAATACGGGATCTTAGCCGAAGGGTTGAAGGCGAGCACGGCATTGCGGATGGCGAAGTAAGCGCCGATGCCATACATCAACGGAGGTTCTCCTACCGCTTTTGATTTCAGGATGGCATAACTGTTTCCATCGGTAGGCAGAAACCGCACTTCCAGTTCTTTGGGCACTGAATAGATATCGGGTATTTTATACGTAGACAAGGCATTCGACAAGAGTTTCCCCTCGGTATTGTAAATCACTTCCTCCATGGTCATCCAGCCAATACCCTGTACAATGCCTCCTTCGCACTGGCCCAGGTCAACCACCCGGTTCATGCTGCTGCCGAAATCATGCATGGCTTTCACCGAATCGATGGTATAGGTTCCCCGCAGGCAATCGACCGTAACAACAGTCAACGCGGTTCCATACACGTGATAGGCGAAGGGATGGCCTTTCTCAATCGACTTATCGAAGTTGATGATGGGTGTGGCATAATGCCCTTTGGCACTCAGGTTGATCCGCTTCATAAAAGCCTGGCGGATGAGGTTCTCCCAATTGAACACAGAAGCCTCGTCGTTGATGTACACCACTTCATCTTTTATCTCGATGATCTCATCTTCGTTATCGGTAAGTTCTTTCTTGATGAAATCGAAGAGCCGTTCTTTAACCTGGTTGCAGGCATCCTGCAGGGCCTTTCCATTGAGGTCGGCCGTGGAGCTGGCCGCCGAAGGCGATGTATTTGCAACCCGGCTTGTGTTGGTGCTTTCCAGCTTGATGCGTGAAGCCGAAATACCGAACGCGTGAGCCGCCACCTGCAGCATTTTCGTGTTCACTCCCTGGCCCATTTCCACGGCGCCGGTGCTCACACCCACCGATCCATCCGAATACACATGCACCAATGCCCGGGCCTGGTTCATCATGGTATTGGTAAAGGAGATGCCGAAGCAAACGGGCATCAGCGAGAATCCTTTTTTATAAAACGTATTCTCCAGGTTGAAATAATCTATTTCCTTCCGCACCGATTCGATATTGAACTGATCGAGCGCTTCATCCCAGCAATGGGTTGCCTGGCATTCGGTAACGATCTGCCCGTAGGGAAACTCATCGCCATTCTTCAGCATGTTCTGCCGTTGAATCTGCAACGGTTCTATCCCCAGTTCCTTCGCCGCGTGATCGATGGCCGCTTCGATCACGAACATGCCCTGCGGACCGCCGAAGCCCCGAAAAGCCGTATTGGGAGGCAGGTTTGTTTTGCAGGAATGCGCTGTTACGTGTACATGCGGAATAGCATAACTATTGGTTGCATGAAACAGGGTGCGCTCGAGGATGGCGGGAGACAGATCAGCGGCAGCTCCCCCATTCTGGTAAAAGACTGCCTGGTATGCAAGGATGTTCTGCTTGCTATCGAGCCCGATCTTGTAATCCGTAGTATATGGGTTCCGCTTGCCGGTCATGCGCATGTCTTCCATGCGGTGCGGAATGCATTTGGCCGGCCGCTTCAATAAATAAGCTACCATCGCGGCCATGGTTGCCCAGGCAGAGGCCTGGTCTTCTTTACCCCCGAAGCCACCGCCGAGGCGGGGCACGTCCACTTCCACCTGGTTCATTTGCACACCCAGCACTCGGGCTACGGTGCGTTGTACGGCGGTAGGCCCCTGTGTGGAGGAAAATATTTTCACGCTGTTGTGTTCGGCGGGGTATGCATAAGCGCCCTGAGTTTCGAGGTATAACTGCTCCTGTCCGCCCGTTTCGGCGCTGCCTTCAAAAATATATGTGCAGTTTTTGAACGCTTCGTTCACATCGCCTTTTACAAATTTCCGGGATGCGCTTAATAATTTTCCCTGCTTAAATGCTTCCCGGGGATCGGTGATGACGGGCAAGGGGTCGATCTCGACGCGGATCTTTTTGATGGCTTCTTCGGCGGCGTCTTCGTGTTCGGCCGCGATCAGCAGGATCGGCTGGCCGCGGAAGTCGACAATATCATCTGCCAGGAATGGCTCATCGGGGATGATGCCGCCGATCTGGTTCTCGCCGGGAATATCTTTGTGCGAGAATATCTTTACAATTCCATCCAGCTGCTCCGCCTCCGTAACATCAATCTTCCGGATCTTTCCATGCGCAACCGGTGAGTCGAATACTTTCACATAGAGCAGTCCTTCCATAACAGGAATATCATCCACATAGATCGAGCGGCCTGTAACATGATTGGCCGCGTCGATATTACCCCCTTCTGCTCCCAACGGGGATATAGATGATCTTTTTTTTGCCGGATCGTTGTTCACGTGTACCCTGGTGTTTGTTAATGGCTCAATACCTGTTTGATGATTTCCTTCCTGCTCCCGAAATGCGCCAGGAAGAGTTGGCGCAGTAATCGTTTTTTATAGTCGGCCGTTCCCCGTGCGTCGCTGATGGGGGCGATCTCGCTGTTCATGATCGCGATCGCTTCCCGGAGCCGGTTGGCGCTGATCATTTTTCCTTTCAGAAAAGCGCAGGTTTCCGCCAGGTACCTGGGGTAAGGCGCTACGCCGCCCGCCGCAAGATGAATCTCTTCAATAACATCGTTGCTGATCTTTACCAGGCAGGCCGAATTCACACTGGCGATATCGAGGTATGTACGCTTGCATACTTTTTCAAAATTGAAATCAGCTCCTTTCGGAACCATGAAAACAATCTGTTCTACGATCTCATCCGGGGAGCGGTCGAGTTGTTTATAGCCTTTATAAAGATCCCGTAATTTGATCGTTCTTCTTTCGCCGTTGCGGTTGAGTATAAGATCGCTGTTGAGCGCCAGGAAGAAAATACTCATGTCGCCGATCGGCGACGCGTTCACAATATTACCCGCCATGGTAGCCATGTTGCGTATGGGCGTGGAAGAAACCAGCCGGATGTATTCCGGGAGCCTGGGGAAGAGTTCCTGTATCAATGCCGATTCGGCAAAAGCGGTTACGGTTACGGCGCCGCCAACATGGCAACGGCCCTCTTCCAGGTAGATCCTGTTCAGCTCGTTGGTATCATACACATGTTGTATGGCCGACTGCTTTACGGCAAGCGCTTTCTGAACCACCAGGTCGGTACCGCCTCCCACGAGCAGTTTTGATCCGGCAGTACCGGTATCCGCGATCGGGGCCGAAGCATTCAATGCTTCCAATTTCGCTTTGATCGTTGTAAAATAGGCGGGAATGTATCCGTTCGCCGCCAGCCAGTCGATGGTATCGGCCTGTGGCTTATCCGTCATTTTATCCGAGAGGATGGCAGCCGCCCGTTCGATGGACTTATACCCGGTGCAGCGGCAGATGTTTCCATCGATGGCCGCGATGGCCTGTTCGTACTGTTTTGCGTTTTCGTTGAGCACAAAACCCGTGAGCGACATCACGAAGCCGATGGTGCAGAAGCCGCATTGGGTTCCGTTGGTATCCACCATTGCCTGTTGCACGGGCGAGAGTTTTTCCATGTTTACCCCTTCCACCGAAACGATGTGTTTACCCGCGGCATTACCCAGTGGCATGAGGCAACTCGTCATGGAGCGGTAAACCAGTTTGCCATTCTCGAGATCGCCGACCAATACCGTACAAGCTCCGCAATCTCCTTCGCGGCAACCGATTTTGGTTCCGGTAAGCCGCTTATGATAGCGCACAAAGTCCAGCACAGTACTGCCCGATGGCAGGTCTGTCTGAACAGCCCTATCATTCAAAATGAACCGGATCATCAGTATTCAATTTTATTGGGACTGGCCTTCCACTTTTCAAAGGCCTCGAGCGCTTTGTCGCGTAGCACCTGTTTGGTGAAGAGTTTTCGTTCTTCCACCGGTTTGGCGATTTCGTCGTAAATGAACTGGTCGTCGAAGTTGATGGCGGCCGCGTCTTCTTTGCTGTTGGCGTAATAGAGTTTATCCGGGCGGGCCCAGTAAATGGCGCCCAGGCACATCGGGCAGGGCTCGCAGCTGGTGTATATCTCACAACCGGTAAGCTGGAATGTTTTGAGCGCTTTGCAGGCTTTGCGTATGGCCACCACCTCGGCATGTGCGGTGGGGTCGTTGGTGGCCGTCACCTGGTTCGAGCCGCGGGCGATGATCTTTCCGTCTTTGACCACGATGGCGCCGAAGGGGCCGCCTTTCTGCTTCTCCACATTGTTCACGGAGATGCGGATCGCTTTCCGCATGAATTTCTTCTCGTCTTTATCCATGGTATTGTTTTACCTGCAGCGCAGCCGGTAAGGCCGAAGGGACATCCGGGCAGTAACAGCAATCGTGCAGCAATACTAAAAATAACAAATAGACGCTAAGGGAGCAAATAACTGCGCACAAATCCGGTCCCGCAGTTTCTTATATTTGTATGCTTGCACGCATTATGATCACCGGCTACAACGATTTAAGCACCGAACAAAAGCAGGCCGCTATTCAACGGCTGACCGCCTTATGGGCGTTCACCGAATCCGGGCTCGGCGGTATCATGCACGCTTTGCAGATTCCTTTCACGGGGCTGGTCGTAGGCGGCATGGCGGTGATCATCATCTGCCTCATCGCGGATCTGTCGAAGCATCAGCTGAAACAGGTATTGAAAAGCGCCCTGGTGGTATTGATTGTAAAGGCCATGGTGAGCCCGCATACGCCCTTCCCGGCTTACATCGCCGTATCCTTCCAGGCCCTGCTTGGTTACCTGCTCTTCTCTTTCCTGCCGGTGAATTTTTTCAGCATACTCCTGCTGAGCAGCATCGCCATGCTCGAATCGGCGCTGCAGAAATTACTGGTGCTTACGTTGCTCTTTGGCAAGTCGTTCTGGAAGGCTATGGATGAGATGCTGGCTTTCATCGCCAAACAATTCGGCATCGCCGCAACAAACGGCAGCCAGTGGATCGTGATCAGCTACCTGCTTATCTATATCACAGGCGGTGTATTCATTGCCTGGATTGCCTGGAAAACCATCCGTGGTTTCTTTGCCAACAAAGGCATACCCGTGCTCGACACAGCCCTGATCGATCAGCATGCCGACTTACCGGTGGCGCAAAAAAAGAAAAGATCGGTATACCGGAAACTATGGGTACTGATCCTGGTGCTCATCGGGCTGTCGGTAATTCTCTATGTTTTTGCCGCCGACAGCAAACAGGGCTGGCTGGCTGTTGTACGAACCGTGAGCTGGACCCTGGCCGCGATCCTCGGCTGGTATATGATCGTTAGCCCGCTGTTCACCAAACTCATTCAAAAACTCCTGCAGCAAAAACAAAGCAGGTACAGCGATGAAGTATTGAAAACGCTTTCCTTCCTGCCGCTCATGCGCCGCATTGCCGGTATTGCCTGGCAACAGAGCCGGAACCTGAGCGGACCGGCACGCTGGCAATTCTTTTTTACCGCATTGATACACTGGTCGCTTACCGCCACGGATATTCCGGAAAAACGATGAGCATCTATCTATTCTCCCGACCCATACACAGCGGCAAAACAACAGCCTTGCTTCACTGGTGCCGGAACCGTTCGGGTATTGCCGGCATTGCCATGCCGGATATCGATGGAAGCCGGAAAATCCTTGATCTTACTTCACGTACTGTCTTCCCTGTTCAATGTTCCGAACCGGGCCAAAGTCTGGAGCCGCTTATAAACATAGGTAAATATCATTTCTACGCTTCCGCTTTTGAAAAAGCCAACAGTATTTTACTGGAGGCGCTCGAGCAGGAATATGATTGGCTGGTCATCGATGAGGTGGGTAAACTGGAGTTGGAGCAGAAGGGTTTTTATCCCGCCGTACAAAAAGCGGTTGAACAGCATTTGAACAATGATCAGCAAGCGAACCTCCTGCTCACCGTACGGGAAAGTCTTACCCAAGAAGTGATCCGGTACTTCGGTATTCACCACTACACCGTGGTAACGGACCCGGAAGCCCTTCCATCCCCCGCATAAAAAAACCGGCCCTGGCCGGTTCGCATTTTATTCGTGCATGACGAGGATCGGTAGTTTGCTGTGATACGAGAGGGTTTTCGTGCGGCTGCCGCTCAGCAGTTTGCCGATGAACGAATGATTTTTCTGTATCGCGATGATCAGGTCGATACCCCTGCTTTCGGCAAAGAGGTTGATGGCTTCGTCTACATCGTACAGGCGCATGAAGTAGAATTCGGGGCGATAAGCGGCGAACATTTCCCGCAAAGACTGCTTTTCCTTTTCATAATCTTCGGTCAGCGAGATATAATGATCCTTATCGACATTCACTACGTGCAGCTGTGGCTGAAACACATCCAGGAAGTCTTTGATCGGTACGGAAGGCGTTGTTTCCACGGTGTTTTTAAAATCGGAAGTAAGCATCACATTTTTCAGCGGCCGGTACACGGCATCCTGTGGAACGATCAGTACCGGGCAAACCTTGCGTTCGGCCATCTTGAGCGTATTGCTTCCGAAGAATACCTGGGCCAGGGCCGATTTACCGGTAATGCCCATAATGACCAGGTCGGCCCGGCGGTGGCGGGCCGCTTTTTCGAGCCCATCCACAAAATCGCTTTCCTCATGCGCCAGCACTTCCATTTTAACGATGTTATCCTTCATCAGTAATGCCTTCAGGGCTTCGAGGTCCGAAGTTATCTTTTCCGCTTCGGACGATTTACTGTAGCTGTGGTAGAGGATCATGGTAACCCCATAATGCCCGGTAAGCAACTGCGCCGCGTAGCGGGCCGCATGGAGGGATGTTTCGGAAAAGTCGACCGGAACGATAACGGTGGTCATAAGTAGTCTGTTTTGTTATACTACAAATCTACTCTATTGCCCCCGATTTTACTAACCGGGAGAGATGTTTATTAAGCGCTGTCATTGTTCGTTTATTCTGCCGCAGCGGTTTATCTTTGCCGCCCATGGCACAAAAGAAGTTATTGCGGTTCGCTCAATTCAGTTCTTTTTCCAATACGTTCGAATACCCCGAAGGTATGCGGGGCCAATGGCATGGCTATTTCAAAAACAACCATCCGCTGATACTGGAACTTGCCTGCGGCCGTGGTGAGTATACCGTAGGGTTGGCCCGGCTGTACCCGGAGCGGAATTTTATTGGCATCGATGTAAAAGGCAACCGCATGTATATCGGGGCCAAACAATGCCAGGAAGAAAAACTTGCGAACGCGGCTTTTCTCCGTACACAGATCGAAAAACTAACCGATTACTTCGCCAACGCGGAAGTAGATGATATCTGGCTCACCTTTCCCGATCCGCAGCTGCGTACTTCGCGGGCGAAGAAACGACTCACGCATCCCCGCTTCCTGCGGCTGTACCAGCAGGTGCTGAAACCGGGCGGATCCATTCACCTGAAAACCGATTCACCCGATCTTTACCGCTTCACCAAACGGGTGGCCGAACTTTATGGATTGAACATTGTTGAAGACAGCGACAACGTATATGCCGATCCGCAGGTAAAGGAAGAACTGAAGATCAAAACGCATTACGAAAAACTCGACATCGCCCAAAGCAACCGCATCCATTACCTGCGGTTTACGCTGCCGGCCGAAATCAGGAACATCGACCAGGAACTCCAGGAAATTTTAAAACATGAAGAACAGCTGGATTGAAGGAACGGATTATTATTACAATGAACAGGGTTTTATTGTACTCACCGCCAAGTATCACCTCGACCGCGGTCATTGCTGCGGGAATGGCTGCCGGCACTGCCCCTACAAGTACGTGAATGTGCCCGAACCCAAACGGAGTAAATTGCTATCTTTAGCCGGCCATGACAAAGAAAAAAGCCAAAGCCCCCTCTCCTGAAAAAAAGGCCCGGAAAGCGGCCGAAGAAAAACCCCGCAGCACAACCAGGGAGTACAGTTTTTTTGCTGACGTATACGATGTGGTACGGCAGGTACCCAGGGGCCGTGTTACCTCGTACGGCGCCATCGCCGCGTACCTCGGTACAAAGTTGAGCGCCCGCATGGTTGGCTGGGCCATGAATGCGGCCGGAACCGCCAAACCCAAAGTGCCTGCGCAGCGGGTGGTGAACCGGAACGGTATCCTCAGCGGCAAACATCATTTCGGTACGCCCACACGCATGGAAGCATTATTGAAAAAAGACGGGGTGAAGGTGAAAAACGACACGGTCGTCGGCTTTAAAGAACGATTCTGGGATCCCTCCAAAGAACTTGCGTTATAAAAAAGAGCCGGCAAAACCGGCTCTTACTATAGAAACCCAACGGTTGCGTCGGCCCGTGACGTCTCTTCTTATTGAATCCGGATCTTACGGATCATGTGATTCGAAAGATCAGCGATGTAAAAAGTATTGTTGGCAAAATCCCCGCAGATACCGATGGGATTATTGAACAGCGCCGCTGTACCCGTTCCATTGCTGTTGCCTGAGGCAGTACTGCTGCCCAGGATTGTGGTAACCACGCCGGCCGGGGTTACTTTCCTGATTGTATTATTCATCGCGTCGCAAACGATGAGGTTACCGCTGCCATCGATGACAATGGCGGCCGGTTGCCGGAAGCTGGCTGCAGAACCGGTACCGTCTGCCGATCCGCTTGTTCCGCTGCCTGCAACAGTAGACACAACGCCCGCCGGGGTGATCTTACGGATGGCGTGGTTATAATAATCGGCTACATACACATTGCCACTGGCATCCACGGCCGCTCCAAACGGATTGCGGAAAGTGGCTGTATTGGCCGGGCCATCGGTGAAACCGGATGAGCCAGTTCCTGCCAGCGTGGTAACCACGCCCGCCGGAGTTACCTTCCGTATGCGGTAATTAAAAAAATCGGGAACGATAAGGTTGCCGCTTCCATCAATCGCGATACCATATAGTTCATTGAACTGGGCGGCAGCGCCCGTACCGTCGGCGAAACCCGGTGAGCCACCGGCCAGCGTGGTAACAACACCCGCCGGGGTGATCTTACGGATCGCTGTATTAAACCGGTCGGCCACATAGATGTTGTCGGCCTGGTCGATGGCAAGCCCGTAGGGCATATTGAATTGTGCGGCTGTACCGGTTCCGTTCACAAAACCCGGCGCTCCGCTTCCGGCAAAGGTGGTAACCACTCCGGCCGGGGTGATCTTGCGGATACGGTTGTTGTCGCGGTCGCAAACAAAAAGATTTCCGCCGGCGTCGCGAACAATGCCCGTTGGCATATTGAACTGTGCGGCGGCGCCGGTTCCATCCACATAACCGGCTGTACTGCCGGCAAGGGTGGTAGCCACATAGCTCGTTGGGACGGGTGTTGGGGTGGGTGCTGGCGCAGGTGCATCGTCTTTTTTGCAACTGCTGATCGCAAGGGCAAAAAAGCCTGCGAGGGACAGGAAGATGTTCTTTTTCATTGGTAATTGGTTTTAGAATGTAAAAAGAAGAAATATTCCAACAGCCAATTACCGCTTTTTACCAGCGACCCCGGCAAGTTCATAACTGATGCCGATGCGTTGATGCAAGCCTGTTTTCAGATCCGAAAAAATGAGGGAGCGTACATTACCTGCCTTCGAGGAACTGGATCACAAAATCTTTTTTCCGTTGCGAAACGGGGATGGTATAACCACCTTCCAGTACCAGGGTTCCGCAATCGGTTTTGCGGTCGTAGATCCGGATCTTGGCGGGATTGACGAGGCAGGAATGATGCGTACGGATAAAACCGGCAGGCGCCAGCAGCTCTTCGTAACTGCGAAGGTTACGCGACACAAAGATGGGTTCGCTGTTACTGATGTAGAACTTGGTGTATGAGCCCTCGGCTTCGCAGTAAAGAATATCCTCGATGCGTACAAAATAGGTCTTGTCGATATCCTTCAGCACGATCTGCCCGGGAGCCTGGTTCTTTCCGGAGAACTGCTGCAGCAATATATTCAACTGGTTCTGCAGGGATTGATTGTTGATCTTTCCCTGGGCCTTATCGAGCGCCGCGTCGAGCGCCGCCGGGTCAATGGGCTTGAGCAGGTAGTCGATGGCGCTCACCCTGAACGCCTGCACGGCATACTGGTTATATGCCGTGATGAAGATCAATTGAAAGCATGGATCCTCTACCCGGTTCATCAGGTCGAATCCCGTTCCGTCATTCATTTCCACATCCAGTAAAACAATATCCGGGCGTACGCTGGCTATTTTGGCAAGGCCTGTTTGCACGCCATCGGCTTCTTCGATGGTAAGCGTACCGCCACGCCGGTGCTGCAGCATTTCTTTCAGGGTTTCCCGTATCCCGTTCTCGTTATCGATGATCAGTACCGTCAAACGTATACCTTGATTTGATCTTTATACAATATAGGCAAATGTATCTGAACAAGCACGCCGTTGCCATTGGGGTTGTTGTCGATGCGGAAACCTGCCTTTGTTTTCAGTTTGATGTTGAGCAGGTATATCCGGTCCTTGATGATCTGGCTGGCACGGCTGATATGCCCGCTGCCTGCAGCAACAGCGCCGCCTCCCAATCCTTTGCCATTATCCATGATCCGGATAAGCAATTCCTGCCCTGCCATTTCAAAACGGATCGAAACAAAGCCCGGGTGATCGACACCCGCGAATCCATGTTCGATGCTGTTCTCGACAAAAGGCTGCAGGATCATGGAAGGGATCAGCAGGTCATCGATCTCCAGTTCCTTGCCGGCCTGTATTTCATAACCGAAGGATTGAGGAAGCCGTATCTTCTGCACTTCCAGGTATTCGGTGAGAAATTCCATTTCCTGTTCGATGGTCACGTATTCCTTATAGGTATTCTCGAGTGTTTCCCGCATGATATGGCTGAAGCGGGAAAGATTGCTGGCGATCGCTTGTCCGTCGTTCGCTGTCAACGCCGCTTTTTGCAGGGCGGTTAAGGCGTTGAAGAAGAAATGGGGATTCATCCGGGCCCGGTTGAGGCGTTGCTCCGTTTCGAGGATATTCTTCTTATGTTTCAGCGATTGCTGACGCAGGAAGAATGCAATGGCAATCGCCGTTAATAAACCCGCCAGCGCCAGCAGCAGGTAGATGCGTTTCTGCTGATCCAGTTCCCGGATCGTTTTTTCGTTTTTGGCCTGGTTGTATTTTTTTTCCAGCTCGTTGATCTGTTTCGATTTTTCGGCGTTGGTCAAACTGTCGGTGATATTGATATACTCGTTCATCGCCCATACGGCATCCTTGTAATTCTCCGACCGGTTGCTGATCTCGTAGATCAACGCGTAGGCATTGGCGATGGTTTCCGGATTCCCGGTCAATTGATGCAGGGCCAGGCAGGAATCGGCATACCGCCTGGCTTCGGCGTATTTCTCCTGTTCCATGAACACATCCGCCCTGTCGCCGAAACTGGTGGCCCGCTGGGCCAGGTCGCCGGTACGTTCCGACAGGGCCAGGCTGCTGTCGATGTACAGCAGGGCCGTATTGTAATCCTTTCGTTCGTGCGCCAGTCCGTTCATTTTATTAAACCCTTTCAGCAGCAGCGATACAAAATTGTGCTCCCGTGCAATTATGAGTTCTTTCTTCATGAACTGCTCCGCCGAATCAAGAAAGGCTTTGTTCTTGGTATCCTGGTACCGCCAGAGATAGCGAACCCCAAGATCAAACAGCAGGTTGCCTTTTTCCAGGGGGGAGTCCACTTCTTCTACGATCGGGATCACACGGCGTGTATATTCAATTCCCTTTACCGATTGCTTCATCCGGTCAAAGGACGTGGCGATCAGCAACAGGCAGCGGGCTTTGTCGTACTTATCGCCGCCCGATTCGAGTTGTTCGAGTTCTTTAAAACTCAACTCCAATGACTGAGTATAATTACCCCGGTTGCTTTGCAGAATCGCCCGTTGATGATAATAATTGCGGTAAGCGGTTACGGGGCATTTATTTGTTTGATACCAGGCAACGGCTTTCTGCAGGCAGCTTTCCGCCGAATCAGGATCGCGTTCGATCATCAGCGCTTCGGCCAGCATTTCGTAATAGCGTGGGAGGCATGCCGCTTCGGTCATCTGTTGAAGCGACGCCGCGGCGGCTCTTATATTAAATGAAGGGTCGGTTCGTTTTTGCGCCTGCAGCTTGCCGAAGCCGGCACAATCACAGTCGGGTTGCGACCGGGCAGTCGCACACCCTGTAAGGAGCGTCATTAAAAGCAGTGTTTTTTTCATGATTCCCTGGCTGGTTATAGAAATGGAATCGTCCTGGATTTCAGAGGTTGACCAGCGCCGGAACGGGCCCGCCCGTCATCATACTCATACTCACATTGGCGCAATGCACGGCCTGTAAGATAAGGAATGAATCACACTCCGTTTCATATTCATCGTTCACCTGCAGCACGTAATCGTGCGATTCTTTGGACCAGTTCACCAACGGAATAAGCGTTAGTATATCATCGCCCCCGGCATTGCTCAGTGAAAACCGCAGGCGCCAGCCCATGGATCGTTTGAACAGGTACTTACTTTTCCGGGAGATCAGTTTCACCGATATCACCGAGCCTGTTTCCACCCGTATGCGGGATCGCAGTTTGCTCTTGCCGCCCGTGGCGCCATGTATGATCCACAGGCCGGTTGCAATACTGTTCAGGAGCAGGGTTTCGTTTGTTTCAACCACCGCGTCGTCGAAAGCCGGACTGGTATAGGCAAGCCTTCCCCGCACCTGTTCTTCATCGCCGGTCAATTCAAAGACCTGCTTGTTTACGGTTACTAATTGCATCGGACTGGTCCGGTACGCCGGCGTTGAATTTTGGTACGAAGCTACCCGATACCCCGGGGCCGGGTAAACCGTTTCACCAAAACGATGATCGGTTTCATAAGTGAGGGAACCCGCTTCATAGCCGGGTGGGCGCTCTTCGCTCTCCACATGGTGAGTCATCCACAATTGTCAAACAAAAGCCGGCGCCGGTGAAAAGCACTCAACCGGCACAGGGCGCATGGCTAGTTTTACACAAACAATTCAATGATGAAAAACGTACTGACCGCAGCATGTATGATGCTCTCGATTCTGTTACAGGCGCAGGATTTTATCTATGAAGGTCCGGCAAAATCAGAAGTCCGGATTTTCTGGTCCACCGCCATGGGCCTGCAGAAAACAAAAGAATACGATAAAGTGGCAGCCCTCCTGGAAGCAAACCTCAAAAAGGTAAAAGAAAAAGATCCCTCCTACAAAACAGATAAAATGGAGGCCGAGATCGCTAAGGTCAGGTCGAAGGCCGCGGGCGCCACAACCCCGCAGCCGGATTACAGCAACCTCAATCCCACACAAAAGACAGTCATGGCCAACCAGTTGCTGCGGAAACTTTTTGAAGAGATAAGCATACAGGTATCGAGCAGCACGCTGCCTGTCATGGAATTTAAGTTCAAAGACTATCGCAACCTCATGGATCAATATACGGCGCTGAACACGACGCCCCGGGAACAGGATATCAGGCGCACCAAGACGGTTATTGAAAAACAGGTGTACGTCACCAACCAATCCATCACGCTGATGGAGAACAGCAATGCCAAAAGCACGGGAGCCGAGGACGCTGAAGGCAATTACTGGCTGGCCCGCTATCACCAGTTATACTGGGAGGCCGCGGTAAAGATATTCCCGGAAGAGCAATCCTTTGCGGATGAATACAAAGTGATCAGCGATTTCGTGAACAGGAACGGGAGCCTGGAAAACATGAAGGCTACGATGAACAAGAATCTTGCGGAAAAGACAAAGAATCTCCGGTTGCCGGAAGCGATGGTAAAAGATGCCGCCCTCGAGAAACTGGTAAAGGATGAGTTCAACCGTAAATACAGCGCCGAGTTCAAGGGTACTGCCATGAAAGTGGTCCTCACCCAAAATGGGTGGACGATCAACCGCAATGAACTCAGCGGTGTGGTTACCAGCCGGCATCGTACCGCCAAGCTGGTTTATAAAGGAAATAACGGGAAATGTTATTTACTTCCGCAGTATGTGATCATCGAGCAGCAGAATACGGGTGGCAGTTCCTTTGGTCCGTCCACTGTGAGGTACACGGGTTTCTCAGGCGAAGAGATGCTCTGCGAAAATGTACGTTAACCCTGGCTGGGTCTTCGTTATCCGATAAGCCCTTACTGGTAGTAGGGGCTTATTAATAAATACACAAGCACCCCGGTTACGGCTACATAGAACCACACCGGCCAGGTAATGCGAACCAGTTTGCGGTGCCTGTCGTATTCACCGATAAGCGCCCGGTAGGCTGTGAAGAGGATAAAGGGCAGGATGATGCCCGCCAGCGGTATATGGGTGAAGAGGATGATGTAATATACCATGCGCATGCTGCCGGCACGTTGTTGCTCATCCACACCAAGTATTCCGTCGCCGTTGAAGTCGCCGAATTTGGTTTCGCCGGCAAACAGGTGATGACAGATATACGATACCAGGAACAATACCGAAAGCAGGATGGCGAAGATCATGATCCGTTTGTGCAGCCCGTAATTTTTCTGCTTGGCGGTAAGCAAACCGGCGATCAGCAGTACCGCCACGGCCGAATTGATGATGCCATTGGCCAGGGCGAACAGGTGTACGTCGAACCCCAGGTCCACATCCAGTTTAATCCGGCTGAGCGCTACCACCGCGGCAAACACGATGGCCGATACGGTAAAGATGAAGATACGGGCCTTGCTGTCGTTCTTGGTCATGGAGGGCTGTAACATGCTTATGCGTTGCGTTGTTTGTTTTTGCGGTTGTTCAAGATCAGGATCACCACGATCACGATACCGATAGCGATGAACACGATCGGCAGGATGGGGATCAGGTCGCGTAATACGGAGGGCGCTTTCTTGTTCTTCTCCAGGCGCAGCAGGGGAATGTCCCGCACCAGTTGCGACTGTTTGGCTGAATCAAATCCGTTGTACCAGCCACGCACGACCCGGTTGGTATCGAGCAAAAAGAAATTTTCGGTATGCAGGAAGGCGGTGTCCACTTCCTTGTCGGCCAGGCTCGCTTTTAATTCGTTGAACGCAAAATCGTAAATCTCTTTCTTATCGCCCGTCACAAACCACCAGGTATCGTGGTTGGCATTGTAGCGGTCGGCGAATTTCCGCAGCTGCGGCACCGAATCGTGTTCGGGATCCACGCTGATGGAGATGAACTGCACGATGGAATCGTTCTTTACAAAAGCATCCTGCAATCGTTTCATGTTGCGGGCGAGGCCGGGGCAGATGCTCGGGCAACGGGTAAAGAAGAAGTCGATCACGATCACCTTGCCATGTAAACTATCCAGCGAAACGCGTTTGCCAAGCTGGTTGGTGAATGTGATATTCTTCACCCGGTGCCATACGGTATCGATCACCGTTTTGCCGTTCTTCTCGGATACGATGACGGTATCGGGCGTGAAATAGCGGGGCGGCATGTGTACGGCCTGCTGGCTGTAATACTTAACGATGTAGTAGCCGGCCAGCGGCATCACAATGGCAAGGGCCAGGGCTAAGAGCGCTTTTCTGTTCATTGTTTTTCTGCCCGGCAAAGGTACGGCAACAAAGGCCTCGATTCCTGCATTAAACAAAAAACCATCCGCCGGATCGGGGATGGTTCTATATTTTTTACAAACCGGTGATTATTTCTTGGCGTCCTTATCAACCGCGGGCTGGTGGTGCTGTTCGGTTTGGGCCGGCTGCGAACGTGCATTGGTATTGCGCAGGTTTTTCCAGCTGTCGCCATCCCAGAGGAAGGCCGCGATGAACCAGATGAACAGGCAAAGGGGCACTACGATGGTCATGATGAAGTTGCGGATCTCATCGCCCAGGTGCATGAACACAGAAACGATGTAGAAGGCCTTGGCCAGTGAAAGGATGCAGATCACACCCTTCACGAACAGGATGGCGCTGTGACTTGTTTCCGGGTTTCCGTACCATTCTTTGGCGAGGCCGAAACCAAGTACCAGTTCAATAACTGTAACGACAGACAAAAGCCAGAACACCTTCCAGATACGGCCCGTGCCTTCTGCAGGGGCGTGTGCGAAAGTGATTTCCGGGGAAGAAGTTGCATGTTCACTCATAACGAATATTTTTCTTTAGTACGTTTTATCGGTTCTTGGTTAGATAAGATAGAAGCAAAGGAATACGAATACCCATACCAGGTCTACAAAGTGCCAGTACAAACCGGCTTTCTCGATCATTTCGTAATGCCCGCGCTGGTCGAAATGCCCCAGCCGGGTTTTGATCCACATCACCACGTTGATCACCACGCCGCTGAATACGTGGAAGCCGTGGAAACCGGTGATGCCGAAGAAATAACCGCCAAAGGCGATCGGGCCGGTATGGTTCACGTGCAGGTCGGGTGAGGACTGTATCATCGTGATCAGTTCCGAAGAAGATTTCGCCGCGAGGTTTGCGCCGTGCTGCAAGGTACCCGCGATCTCCACGAGCTTCTCATGCGGGGTGGCCTGCAGGGCAGTGGCGATCTGTTCGTGCGCCACGTGAGCGCCCCAGGGGTTCATCTTAACGGTGGTAGGAACAACAGACAGGGTTCCATCGCCCAGCATGGCAATGTGTTCGCCGGTGAGCAGGTGGGTCCATTCCCAGGCCTGGCAGCCAAGGAAGGCGAGGCCCCCGAGGATGGTCAGGATCATATACTTCTCAACGCCTTTGCGGTTCATCTTATGTCCTTCATGCACCGCCAGTACCATGGTCACAGAACTGAAGATGAGGATGAAGGTCATCAGGCTCACGAAGGCCAGCGGCAGGTTCTGGTGCCCGAAACCCGGGAACGAATTAAACACCTGGTTGGGATCGGCCCAGTGGTTCACACTAAAACGGATGGTACCGTAGCTGATCAGGAAGGCGCCGAAGGTGAAGGCGTCGCTCATCAAAAAGTACCACATCATCACTTTACCGTAGCTGGCATTGAAAGGGCTTCTTCCGCCTCCCCACCATTTGGTATTTGTTGGTATCGCTGTTGTTGACATATGAAGTATTATGTTCTGAGTTTTATGTTTTAGGTTCTGTCTTTTACACGGTAAGCCGGTGTGTTATCATCAGCGGCTCACTGCTTATCTCTTATCGTATCATCATCAAAAAGATCAATAAATAGATCCAGAGTACGTCCACGAAATGCCAGTATGTACCCGCCAGTTCAATCGGTACCAGGTTGTAGATCCGCTTCTTGCTGCTGAACGCTTTGGCGAACAGGAGCAGCAACGCGATCACACCTCCCAGCACGTGGGCCGCATGCAGCCCCACGATCACATACAGGAACGAAAACGAAACGTTCTTCTGTAACGTGATCCCTTTTGCCCAGAGTTGCTGGAAACCCAGCGCCTGCAAGGCGATAAAAAGAACTCCGAGCACCAGTGTGGCCGCCAGTAAGCGGCGGTATTTCAGCATGGCTCTTTCCCGGAAGGCCCGTGTTGCCAGGAAAATGGTAACACTGCTGAGTACGATCACCCCGGTGCTGTACCAGAATAAAACCGGCAGATCGAATGTTTGCCAGTTTGCCTGGTTGCGCTTTACGATATAAGCACTCGTTAACCCTGCAAACATCATCACCAGACTTCCGATGGCCACCCACAGGGTAAACTTATGCGGATGAATTTTTTGTTGTTGTTCCATTGCCACGCTACTCATGCCCCTATCCCCTAAGGGTATTTTGGTTATTTTATTTTTCCGTTGTATTCCTTGCTTGCCTGTTACAGGGCAATGGCTACCCCCCTGTTGGCAAACAAGGCCAGCAACACGATCATCAGGTAAAAATAAGAACTGAACATCACCCTTCTTGCACTGGCGGCATCCATCCGGATGAACAGCAGCACGCTCACATAAACCATCCACAGGTTGCAACCCAGCAGGATGAACATGCTCGTCAGTCCGCCGATCCCTACATAGTAGGGCAGAAAACCAACCGGTATCATCAGGGCGCTGTAAATGATGCTTTGCATCGCCGTGAACCGGGTGGGTCCTTTGTCTGCCGGCAACAACTTGAAACCGGCCGTGGTATAATCCTTATGCGCCAGCCAGGCGATCGCCCAGAAATGCGGGAACTGCCAGAGGAACTGTATGGCGAACAGTACCCAGCCGCCCGTCCATGCAATCGGGCCATTTCCAAAAGCGGCCAGCCAGCCGATAAGGCAAGGCAGTGCGCCGGGTATGGCGCCTACGAGTACCGAAACGGAGTTCACTTTTTTTAAGGGCGTATAAATAAAGCCGTATAAAAAAAGACTGAACAGGCTGATCATCGCACTCTCGGCGTTGAAGAACCACCACATCATGAATACACCGGCCGCCCCTGTGATAAAGGCGAAGATGCCGGCCTCTTCGATGCTCATCCTGCCGCTGGCCACGGGCCTTTTGGCAGTGCGTTTCATCAGCGAGTCCGAAGTTTTTTCCAGCAACTGGTTGATGGCGTTGGCCGAACCGGTTACCAGCATTCCTGCTGCAAAAAGTAAAAGAACTGATGTTATCTTATTCCGCACAAAGAACTGTTCATTGGGGGCGATCAGGAAGCTTACGACCGTACTGAACACCACCATAAAACTCAGCGTGAATTTGATAAGCAGGATATAATCCTTCAGTTTGCTTATCCATTTCACCGAAGCCGGATCGGCATTTTTCTTATGCCCGGTTTCTTTGTGTTTCAAAAATCTTCATTTTAAATACTCGTCAAATCCGATACATCACATCCTGCGAACAGCAGCCAATCAATGGTGCGATTCGTGTTCACCCACCGGGGTGGTCTGCGGAATGAATTCATTGCCGTCTTTACCATAATCATAGGGTCCGCGGTGAACTTCCGGAATCTCACCCGGCCAGTTTCCGTGACCCGGCCTCAGCGGGGTGGTCCATTCCAGTGTATTGGAACCCCATGGATTCAAGCTGGTAACTTTTCTTCCTTTAAATATGCTGTAGAAGAAATTGAACACGAACAGCAACTGAACCGCGAACACGATCATCGCTACAAAGCTGATGAACTGGTTCAGGCTGGCGAATTGTTTGAATGATTCCCAGTTGGAATAATCGAAATAACGGCGCGGCATACCGGCCAGGCCTTCGTAGTGCATCGGCCAGAAGATCAGGTAGGCGCCTACGATGGTAACCCAGAAGTGGATATAGGCCATCGTATTGTTGAGGTAGCGGCCGAACATCTTCGGGAACCAGTGGTATACACCGGCGAACATGCCGAAGAAAGACGCAACACCCATTACAATATGGAAGTGCGCCACTACAAAATAGGTATCGTGCAGGTGAACGTCGAGCGCCGAGTTACCCAGGAAGATACCGGTAAGACCGCCGCTGATGAACAGGCTCACAAAACCGATGGCGAAGAGCATACCCGGTGTAAAGCGGATGCTTCCTTTCCAGAGCGTGGTAAGCCAGTTGAATACCTTGATCGCCGATGGAACCGCGATGAGCAGGGTCAACAGCACGAATACCGATCCGAGGAAGGGATTCAATCCCGTTACGAACATATGGTGCGCCCATACGAGGAAGGCGAGGATGGCGATCGCGAACATAGAGCCCACCATGGCCATATAACCAAAGATGGGTTTGCGGCTGTTCACACTGATGATCTCCGAACTCATACCCATGGCGGGCAGGAGGATGATATATACTTCGGGGTGACCGAGGAACCAGAACAGGTGCTGGAACAGGATGGCGCTGCCACCTTCGTTCGGCAGGATCTTTCCGGCAACAACAATATCGCTCAGGTAAAAGCTGGTGCCCAGGTTACGATCGAACAGCAGCAGGATGGCGCCCGACAGCAGTACGGGGAACGACAATACACCCAGCACAGCGGTGAAGAACAGGGCCCATACCGTCAGCGGCATACGGGTCATGCTCATTCCTTTGGTGCGCATATTCAAAATGGTGCTGATATAGTTCAGGCCGCCCAGCAGGGATGAAACGATGAACATGGCCATACTCACCAGCCAGAGATCCATACCGATCTTGGAACCGCTCGACGCGTCGCCCAGTGCACTGAGCGGGGGATAGATCGTCCAGCCACCGCTCGCCGGCCCGGTTTGAACGAACAGGGAGCAGAACATGATGATGGAAGCCAGGAAGAAGAACCAGTAGCTGAGCATGTTCAGCATGGGAGAAGCCATATCCCTTGCGCCTACCTGTAAGGGTATCAGGAAGTTGGCGAAGGTACCGCTAAGGCCCGCTGTCAACACGAAGAACACGAGGATGGTTCCGTGCATGGTCACGAGCGCATAGTAGAATTCCGGCTTCAGTTTACCACCCGCCGCCCAATGCCCGAAGATATCTTCCAGCCAGGGGAAGGTGGACTCGGGGTAACCGAGTTGCAGGCGGAATAACACGGAAAACAGCCCGCCGATGAATGCCCAGATGATTCCCGTGATGAGGAATTGCTTGGCGATCATCTTATGATCCTGGCTGAAAACGTATTTGGTGATAAACGTTTCATGGTGATGATGCTCATGATGGGTGTCGTGCGCCCCGTGAACATCGGCATGGTGTAATGTAGCTACGCTCATTTTCTTGTTTTTTCTTAACCCTTAATTATTTTTGAGCAGGCAGTACCTGCGCTGTTTGTTTTGGTGCAACACTGTCGGCAACCGGCTTGGTTTCTTCTTTCTTTTCGAAAAGAGTTGCGTATTCCGACTTCTGCTCGGCCAGCCATTTTTTGTATTCTTCCATTGTTTCCACAATGATCACGCCACGCATCGCGAAGTGGTTAGCGCCGCAAAGCTGGTCGCAGGCGATCTCGTAGGTGAAATCCGGGTTACCGGTGCGCTGTTTCATTTCCGCCGTGGTATACTTGGGCGTAAACCATTGTGTGGTGGGAATGCCCGGCACGGCGTCCATTTTCAGGCGGAAGTGCGGAAGGCCCACGTCGTGGATCACATCCTGGGAGTGGATCACCATTTTAATGGGAACACCCACGGGTATGTGCATGGTATTGCTGAGATGAATATCGTCTTTGCTGGCGGGGTCGCTGAAATCGACACCCAGGTTATTCTTGGATGTGGTGAGTTTGAAATTCTTCTTGCCCAGCACGCCATCGGCTCCCGGATAACGGAATTCCCAGGCGAACTGGTGACCGGTCACTTCCACCACCAGGGCGTTGCTGGGTGCATCGGCGGTGATCTTGAACCAGTATTTCAGGCCGAACACCACCAGTACGGTCAGGAAGATGGCCGGAACGGTTGTCCAGAGCAATTCCAGTTTGTTGTTGTGCGGGTAGTAGAACGCTTTGCGGTTATCGGACTCCTGGTATTTGTACGAAAACCAGAACAACAGTATCTGGGTGATCACGAATACAACGCCGGTGATCGCGATGGTAATGTAGAGCATGGTATCGATCTTCTCTCCTTCCACAGACGCGGATCCCTGCGGGAACAGGGTTTTGCCGTAGTACAGCTCATTGCAGTACCAAACCCCGATCAGGCCGAAAATCAGCAATCCCATGAGCAGGAACGCGTTGATACGGTTATTCTGCCTGCGGGTCTTTTCTTCGCCTTTCAGTACACTCACATACTCGCTTGCCTTCGCGATCTGGAAGATCACCACGAAGATCAGTACGCCTAATAATACCATCAAAAATGCCTTCATATTCAAAGTTATTTTCTGTAAATGTTACGCTTGTCTCTGTTTTACGGATCCGTTATTTATTATGTATGGTGAATCATACTTTCTTTCAGGAAAGGATGGTTCTTGGCAAGCAGCGAATGCTTGCTCAGGTAATTGCCTGTACCCCACATGATGAGGCCGATGAACAGGCAGGCGATGCCGAATTCGAACGGCATCAGGTGGTAATGCCCGTGCACGGTGCCCGGCATCACCATCTGGAAGAAATCGAGCCAGTGGCCGAATATGATGAGCACAGCCATGAACGTAACCATGGTCCAGTTCCGCTTGGTTCCCTTCTTCATCAGTATCAGCAAGGGGCACAGGAAGTTGATGATCAGGTTCAGGAAGAATATGGCTTTGTACGGACCGGCCTTGGTGGCGGTTCCGATACGCTCAATGAAATATTTTGTTTCCTCGGGCTGGTTGCTGTACCAGATCAGCATGTACTGCGAGAACCAGAGGTATGTCCAGAACACGGAGAAGGCAAACATGAATTTACCGAGGTCGTGCAGGTGCTCTTCGGTAACATACGGAAGTTCGTTCCGGTTCTTGAGGTAGATCACGAACAGGGCGATCAGGGACACACCCGATACGAATGTACTGGCGAAGGTGTACCAGCTGTACATGGTGCTGTACCAATGCGCATCGATGCTCATCAGCCAGAGCCAGGGAATGGTAGACGCAACGGTCAGTGTAAAAACGATCGTATACAAAGAAGCCCATACTGTATTCTTCCAGATCCATTTTTTACCGGTCTCATAATCCATATGACCTTCTTTATCGCTCTGCAAACTCAGGCTTCTCATTTTCTTACCAAGGAACCACCAGAGGAAAATGGTGAGGGCGGACCAAATGGTGTAGAATTTAATATTGAGGAATCCGCTTTTACCGGTCAGGATGTGATCCTTGGCCACGGCATCTGTATCGAGCCAGTGGTAGATATCGGTACGACCGCCGAACACAATCGCCATTAATATAACGAAGGTGAGTATACCCAGGATCGGAACTACGCTGGAGATTGCTTCCGAAACCCTTCTGAAAGCAATCACCCATCCACCCATCGCCATGGTGGTTACACAAATGAAGAACATGGCGGCATTCACTACCAGCAGGAAGAAAACACTGTTCTGCAAAAGCACGGCCCAGAACCGGGTGCTGTCAGCATGTTCGCCATGGCCCGCGTGTTCGAAGGGATGGTACATGATAAGGCCCCACACTAAGGCAATGACACCTGCGCCGATAAGGCCATACGTCCACTTTTTATAACTGCCCGGTAACTGAAATTGATGATCCATCTGATCTGTATTTTGAGTGTATTCGTTAGTTATTATTTTTTCACGGCTGCACTGTCGGCCTTGGGCGCAGCGGCAGCAGTGGCTGCGGGAGCGGCTTCGGTCTTCGGTTCCAGGGTACGGATATACTGCACGATCCTCCAGCGCTGTTCGCGGCTGAGCTGTGAAGCATAGCTTCCCATGTTATTTTGTCCATAGGTCATTACAAAGAAAAGGTGCCCGTCGCTGAACTTGGGTGAAGCGGTAATGATGTTCTTCACACCTCCCACTTTTTCAGCCAGCGGTCCGTTGGATTCTCCCTTGGCGCCGTGGCAGATGGCGCAATTGATGTTGAACAGGCGGCCGGCTTCTTCCAGGTCTCTGCCGGTAGCGGGTGGCAGCGGGTTCTGCATCTGTGCGGTCATGGCCAGGCCCGCGCTGTCGTTGGGTACGTTGAAAGGAAGCATATCGCCCCTGCGTACCGTACCGGCAGGCGGCAGGCTGTTGTAAAATATCTTATGCCCTGCATCGGCCGGGTTCGTCGTAAAAATGTTCGAGTCACGCAGCGCATAGCTCTCGTACGCACGGCTGTAGGCCATGTCGGGCATGTATACCTTTCCCGGCTGGCGCTTGCTGTCGCAACTGATGAACACAACGGCGGTTGATAAAACCAGGGTTGCTATGATGGCTGTTTTTTTCATTCTGATTAAATGTCTTATTGATTAATAGCCTTTTTCTTCTTTGTACAACTTCTGTTCTTTGTCGTAGGTACCGATCCACCATCCGGTTTCCACTTCCTGCACATTCACTTCCTGGGCGCCGGCGTTTTTCAGGAACGACTGCACTTCGGCGTCGTTGGTTTTGCCCGTGCACTCGATGGCCATTACAAACAGGTCGTCGGTGGCCCGGGGATGAAAATGATGTTTCTTCACGAAAGGCGCCAGGTTGCACAGGTAGCAGAACGTAAGCACCATACCCACGGCCGAGAACAATACGGTAAGCTCGAAGGTGATGGGTATCCAGGCCGGGAGGGCGAAATTGGGTTTACCACCAATATCGAGCGGCCAGTCTTTGGTGAACACCCAGCTGATGAAGGTGAGCGCCGTGGTGGTACCGGTGATGGCGTAGATGAAGCCCGCGGTATGCAGGCTCGTTTCCCGAAGGCCCATCGCGTGATCGAGACCATGCACCGGGAACGGGGTATACACGTCGTGTATCTTGTATCCCGCCTTGCGAACATTTTTCACCGCAGGAAACAATACCTTCTCGTCATCAAAGGTTCCTACAACAAATTTTTTTATTCCTCCAGCCATATACTATATAATTCAAAAGTTAAGAGTCTAAACCAAAAATTTTATAAGCCCGTCATCACAACCATCAGCACCCCCGATCCGCGGGAACTAGTGGTGAGCGTGGTCTACTTCCGCGATATAGAATTTCTCCGCGTCCTGTTTCTCCAGTTCGGTCATCTTCGCCTTATAGCCTTCCCCGCTTGTTTTCAGTATTGATTTGATCTCGGCCACGGCAATAACCGGGAAGTACTTGGCGAACAGGAAGAAGCAGGTAAAGAACAAACCGAACGTACCGAGGTAAAAACCGATCTCCCAGATCGTGGGACTGTAATAAGTACTCCAGGAAGACGGCAGGAAGTCGCGGTACACCGAGGTCACGATGATCACGAAACGTTCGAACCACATTCCGATGTTCACGATGATACTCATAAAGAAAGTAACCGTGATGTTCCTCCGGAGTTTGCGGCTCCAGAACAACTGCGGCGAGATCACGTTACAGAACATCATCAGCCAGTAGCTCCAGCCATAGGGGCTGAAAAGGTTGGCCCTGTTCTCTTTGAAAGCGAACCACTCGTATTGGTTCTGGCCGTACCAGGCAATGAACAGCTCGGTCAGGTAGGCGCAACCTACGATGCTGCCCGTAAGGACGATCACTTTGTTCATCGCTTCGATGTGGCCGATGGTGATATAATCCTGCAGGTTCAGTACTTTACGTACCACGATCATCAGGGTTTGCACCATGGCAAACCCGGAGAAGATCGCACCGGCAACGAAATAAGGCGGGAAGATGGTGGTATGCCATCCCGGCACTACCGAGGTGGCGAAGTCGAATGATACGATCGTATGCACCGACAATACCAGGGGCGTACTCAAACCGGCCAGTACCAGTGAAAGTGATTCGTGGCGCTGCCAGTGTTTGGTGCTTCCGGTCCAGCCAAAGGAGGCGATACCGTAGAACCATTTGCGGAATTTTGTTCTGGCACGATCCCGAACGGTTGCCAGGTCGGGCAGCAAACCAGAATACCAGAAGAGCAGTGATACGGTGAAATACGTTGAGATCGCGAATACGTCCCACAACAGGGGCGAGTTGAAGTTCACCCAGAGCGGGCCCCTTGTATTCGGATACGGAAGAACGAAGAATGCCATCCACACCCGGCCCATGTGCCAGATCGGGAACTGGCCGGCGCACATTACCGCGAAGATCGTCATCGCTTCCGCGGCACGGTTCACACCGGTTCTCCAGCCCTGGCGGAACAGCAGCAGGATCGCGGAGATCAGCGTACCCGCGTGACCGATACCCACCCACCATACGAAGTTGGTGATATCCCAACCCCAGCCGATGGTCTTATTCAGGTTCCACTGGCCGATACCGTAGGTAACCTCGCGGTACACACTGTACACCCCGAACAATAACAGGGCAACGCTGATGTAGAAACCAATATACCAGAGGCGGCTTGGTTTCATTTCGATCGGCTTGATGATGTCTTCCGTTACCTGGTGGTAATCTTTATTACCATCTACCAGCGGCTCCCGTAGTTGCGATTCGTATTTCAGTAATGACATATCTAAAATATAAAGGCAAAAGTTAAAAGCAAAAACTAAAAGCGGTTGATTTCAGTTTTGAGTTTTACTTTCTGGTTTTGAATTTTACTTTTTGGTTTACTATGCGTGCGCTTTGGCTCCTTCTTTCTTTTCTTCATGCGCCTCTTCCACGCCGATGTGCCTGTCGGTGTTACGCACCTTGGCCAGGTAGCTCACATTCGGCAGCACGTGCAGCTGCTCCAGCACATAGAATGTGCGGTGCTTCTGGTCCACGTTGCGGATCTTGAATACATCACTCTCTTTATCGTTCACATTACCGAAGCTGATGGCGTGTGTAGGACAAGCCTGCATACAGGCGGTCTTCACGTTGCGTACCAGGGAAGGGTCCTGCGCTTTTTTCGCGTTGAGTTTGCTTTCCTGCAGACGTTGTACGCAGAAAGAGCATTTTTCGATCACACCGCGGGAACGAACGGTCACATCCGGGTTCAGTACCATGCGGGTGAGGTCGTCGTTCATCTGCAGCACGCTTTCGTTCATGTACTTGCCTTCGATCATCGGGTTCTGGTTATCCGGGAAGCTGTCGGCCCCGGTATAATCGAGCCAGTTGAAACGGCGTACTTTAAACGGACAGTTGTTGGCGCAATAACGGGTACCGATGCAACGGTTGTAGGTCATCTGGTTCAACCCTTCGCTGCTGTGGTTGGTGGCCGCTACCGGGCAAACGTTCTCGCAGGGAGCATTGTCGCAGTGCTGGCAAAGCATCGGCTGGAATACCACGTCCACGTTATCGTGGTTGGCGTCGTTGAAGGTGAAGTAGCGGTCGATACGCAGCCAGTGCATTTCATGTGCACGCTGCACCTGTATCTTACCTACCACACTTACGTTATTTTCCGCTGTACAAGCCACCACGCAGGCGCTGCAACCGGTACAGGTGTTCAGGTCGATGCTCATACCCCATTTAATACCCGGCTTTTCGTGTTCGGGGTAAATGGTGGCGTCGCGTACGAAGTCTTTTGCGCCTTCCGCCATCAGCATTTCTTTTTCCTTCGTCACTTCTTCCAGCACGGCTTCGGGATTGCTGCTGTAGCTGCCCAGGTTTGTTTCGTAGATCACCGGGCGGCTTTCCGTGAAACCGTGAACCTGTGTTTGCGCCAGCGGATAGAGATTGCCGGTTTTTTCCACCGTGCAACTTACCGCGTAATGATTGGTGCCGTTGAAGCCAACCAGCGGGAAGGCGTTCTTACCGGCGCCATTGGCAGAGCGGCCGATGTTCACCGCCGTTTCTTCCTTGTTGGCGCTTTCGCGGCCGTAACCCAGGGCGATGGCAATGGTATCTTTATTGATGCCCGGCAGTACGATCACCGGCAGTTCTACCGGTGGCACTCCGCTAACCGTAACTCTTACAACCGGTTTTTCCGGGTGCACTTCGTAATCGCTTTGTTTTCCTCCCTCCTGGTTCATCACATCCAGTCCGAGTAACTCTTTGGCCATCGCCGGGCTCATCAGCACATAGTTATCCCAGGTTACTTTACTGATCGGATCGGGCAATTCCTGCAACCAGGGGTTATTGGCCTGGCTTCCGTCGCCCATGGACACTTTCTGGTACAGCACCACTTCGGTCTTGCCGGATTTGATGCTGCCGATGGCGGCAGTAGCTTCGGCTACCTTGGCGTTGCTGAAGGTGGCGGTTCCTACAGGCATTACAGCGGGTTCCACCACGCCGTCCTGCAGGGCTTTGTTATAGAGATCCACACTGCCCAGTTTGCTGGTCCAGTATGTTTTCAGGTAGGTGTCGTAATCGGTGATCTGGCTTCCGGCGGCAGCGCTCCATTTGATGAGCGAAGTCTGGAACGCACGGGTTTTGAACAGCGGGTTGATGGTGGGCTGCATCAGGCTATAGTAGCCCGATTTAGGCTCGGCATCACCCCAGCTTTCGAGCCAGTGGTGAGAAGGAATCACGTAGCGGCAGAGCTCGGTGGTTTCATCCATGGTTCCGTTGAAGGAAACACTGATGACTTTACCCAGTCCGTCTTTGAACTTTTTGCTGTTGGCCAGCGTATACGCCGGGTTCACACCCCAAATAAAGAGCGCCCCGATGTTGCCGCCGTTCATATCATCGACCAGTTTGGTCATGTCAGCGTCGATGCCATTTTTATAATTGGATGTTACAGCCCAGTTGATCGTTTTACCATTGGCTCCGATGGCTTCATTGATGGCGTTTACAACCACCTGGATATTGCTGTCGTTGCTTCCGCAAACCACCAGGGCGTTTCCACCGGCCGCTTTCAGTTGATCGGCGGCAAGTTTGATCCCTTCATTCAGTCGTTTGTCGGAGAAAGATGCGCCGGTTCCGTTCAATTGATTCAAAATCGCCAGTGCAACGGCGCCCGTTTCGGATGGCTTGTGTGTATAGCGGTCATCGGCATTGCTACCGGTGAGGCTGATGGTACTTTCGAAATGAATGTGGCGGCTGAGGGTTGGTTTCTCGCCGGTCACTTTCCTGTTTTGTGCATACTGGCTGCTGAATTCCACGGGGCTTAACCAGGTGCCCAGGAAATCGGCGCCCAGGCTCACGATCACTTTCGCGTTTTCGAAATGATAGGAAGGGATCGCTTTTTTGCCGTAGCAGGCTTCGTTGGCCAGCAGCATGCCGCTGTAACTCACTGCATCGTACTGCACGTGGCGGCTGCCGGGGTATTTGGCGATGAACTCATTGATGATCGCCAGGGTTGAGGGAGAGTTTACCGTAGACGTTAAGATCACCACGGGTTTACCGCCGGTACTTAACAGGGAACCGGCGACCAGTTTATCGAACGCGTCGAAACTCGTTACTTCTTTGAACCCCTTGCCGTCTTTCTGCATCGGGTAACGCAGGCGGGTATTATCGTACAGGTCGAGCACAGAAGCCTGGGCCCTGGCGCTGGTACCACCGCGGGTGATGGAAGACAATTCATTTCCTTCGATCTTGATGGGACGGCCATCGCGTTGTTTTACCACAACCGAGATCGTATCGCCCCCATTGACGTAAGTAGATGCGTAGTAGTTGGCAACACCCGGCACCAGGTCGTCCGACTTTTTAAGATACGGAACCGCCCTGCGCACAGGCATTTCGCAACTGGCTGCAACGGCAGCTGCAGCGGTGCTGAAGCCTAAGTATTTAAGGAAATCCCTGCGGGGAGTCTTGGCATCTAAAATACCTTTATCATCGAGGTCGGCCAAAGGAAGCAGCTCCTCTTTAAATTCATTTTTGGTTGATTCCTGAAACGCTTCTGTGTGATTCAGTTCTCCAAAACTTTGCCAGTATTTTTTCTTACTCATATTGTATCTGATGTGCCGATTAACTGATCCCTTGATGTGCTGATTTATTTAACGTCGAAAGCTATTGCCTTATCCGTGTTTCCTTTCATCAGCAGACTACCTGATCAGCTGTTCAGCTAATTAATTTTAGTAGTGACATTTTTGACACTCGGTTCCGCCGATCTTTTCCACGGTAACACTGTCCATCTTGTGATTCTTAATATCGTTGTGGAATTTCTCGTAAATGCTGTAAAATTTATTACCGCTTGCATCGTCCTTATTATAGAAATCAACCTTGGTTTCGCGGTGACAGTTGACGCACCAGCCCATGCTCAGGTTGGCGAACTGGTATACTTCCGGCATTTCCTGGATGTTTCCGTGGCAGGTCTGACATTGCTGCTTGCCTACTTTCACGTGCTGGCTGTGGTTGAAGTATACGTGGTCGGGCAGGTTATGCACTTTGGCCCACTGTATCGGACTTGCGCCATCGGGTACGCCGTCGCCATTGCTGTCGGGTTTGTATGATTTGGTTGTCGGATCCCAACCCGCGTACGCGTAGAGTTTCTGGATCTCGGCGGTTCCATCCACCGGTGTTCCGTCTTCGCGTATCAGTTTATCCGGGCCGGCGTATTTGTCGATCGACTTATGACAGTTCATACACACATTCACGGAAGGAATGCTCGCTTGTTTGCTGTCCTGTGCACCGCCGTGGCAGTACAGGCAGTTGATCTGGTTGGTGCCGGCGTGTACTTTATGCGAGTAGAAGATGGGTTGTTCGGGCTGGTAATTTTGCTGGCGGCCCAATCCAACGGCGCCGTTGATGGTGTAATATCCTCCCACCAGGAAGAGCGCCAGGATGCCGGCCATCAGGTATGTTTTGTTGCGGTAGAAAGGAACAGGCTCGGTACGCAATACGCCTTCTTTCTCGTCGGAAAGCTTGCGCAGGTTGCTGTTAACCTGTAATAATATAAAGGCGATAAGCGCTAATACGAGGGTAAGAATACCGAAGAGCAGGGAATCGTTAGAACCTTCGGGTTGAGCACCCGGCGTGGTTACCGGTGTATCCGGAACCCAGTCATCCACGTATTTCAGGATCGCGTCGACTTCTTCTTTCTTCAATTGAGGGAACGGAGTCATAATGGTCGGCTTGTATTCCGCCATTAGCTTGGTAGCATAAGGATCTTTCTGGTCGGCCGGGTTGGCGATCCATTTATAGATCCAGTCGCCCCCGGGAACCCGGTCCTTCCAGCCTTTCAGCGCTGGACCTGCAAACTTTTCGTTGACCTTATGACAGCTGGCGCAGTTCGCCTTGAAAAGGGCTTTGCCATCGGCAGCATAAGAATCAACATTATTGGAAAGGAAAAGAACTAAGAAAATAGCGGGTAATACCCTGTTGAAGATTTTTCTATAGCGACTCATATCAGTTATTCGGGGCTAATGTGGAAAAATATCCTGATTCGGCTGCAAAAATAAGGCAGGATGCTGATAATGTATCAACATTGTTAATTTTTTTTTTGCCTTGTCTGGCGTGGTTTTCAGCGGATTGTGCAGGCCGGGAAAATGGATTGTCATTTTTCTGTAAGCCCCCTGAACAACCCCCATTTTTCCCACTTTCGGTGCCGATTCACGATTTTTTGAATCACTTTTGCGCCATGCTCGACAAACTGAAAGCCCGCTGGAAGGTCAACGGCCTCAACCTCCTGCTGATCATCAGCACGTTTGCGCTGGGCGGCAGTTTGTGCGGCTATGCCGGCCGCCGGATCCTCCTGCTGACGGGGCTCGAGAAGGGTTTTGCCTGGATCGTGCTTTACATTCTCCTTGTCACGCTTCTGTGGCCGCTCTGTGTTTTACTCATCAGCATCCCGCTGGGACAGTTCCGGTTCTTCCGGTCGTATATCGGGAAAATCGGGAATAAGATCCGGGGTAAGAAAGGCGCACAGCCCCACCGGGTGGCCATCTTTGCCAGCGGGGCGGGTTCCAATGCCCGGCGCATCCTGGAGCATTTTGCCGGATCGGAGACTGTAGCGGTTTCCCTCATTGTTTGTAATAAACCCGGCGCCGGTGTGCTCGACATCGCCCGGGAATTCAAGGTTCCCAGCCTGCTCATCGAAAAAGACAATTTCTTCCGCGGCGATCATTACCTGGCCGAATTGAAAAAGAGCGGTATCGACTTCATCGTGCTTGCCGGCTTTTTATGGAAGATACCTTCCGGGCTGATAGGCGCCTACCCCGGCCGCATCATCAATATACACCCGGCCCTGCTGCCCAAATACGGAGGCAAGGGCATGTATGGTAACCATGTTCACGAAGCGGTGATCGCTGCCGGCGAAAAAGAGAGCGGCATCACCATCCATTACGTGGATGAACAATACGACCACGGTAAAACGATCCTGCAGGCCACCTGCCCGGTGACCCCGGATGATAGCCCGGCATCACTGGCGCAAAAGATACACGCCCTCGAACACCAGCATTATCCAAAACTGATCGGCGAGTTATTGCAAAAGCAAAATCACCGTTAAAAGAAAGACGCATCACCGTAGCTTTAAGCCGGTAACTTTATTTTTACCCATCAACACCGGTTCATTGAACAGCGTATATACCAAACTGATTTTACTGCTCCTGCTTACCTGCCCCGCCGGCGCTTCCCGGGCACAAGTGACCATCAGCGGCATTGTGTTCGATGTTTCCAAAAGGAATTACGTGGAGAATGTAAAAGTAGAGAGTACCTCCGGCGCACAAACCGTTACCGATTCCATGGGTCGCTACCACATCGCCGTTTCCTGGAAAGACTCCCTGAGTTTCGTATACAACGACAAACCCACGATGAAGTTCCCGGTAAAAGATATTGCCGATATCAACCAGTTCGACATTTCCCTTCAGGTACCCGTAAAAAGCAAGTACAACACCCTGAAAGAGGTGGTGGTGATCGCCCGCTCCTACCAGGAAGACTCGATCGAGAACCGGCGCATCTATGGCGATTATTTCGATTACCAGAAACCCGGGCTCAAAACCGGCGTATCGCCCGACGGAACCGCAGGCGCCGATATCAACGAGATCATCAACCTCTTCCGCTTCGGCCGCAACAAACGACTCAAGGCTTTCAAAGCCCGGCTCGAACAGCAGGAACAGGAACGCTTCATCAACTACCGGTTCAGTAAAGTGTTTGTAAAACGGATCACCCAGCTCAACGGCGCCGAGCTGGATAGCTTCATGGTTCGCTACCGCCCCACCTACGAATTCGCCAGCACGGCCGACGAAGTCACGTTCACCAAATACATACTGAACGCTTCGTACCGTTTCAAGCTGGATCTGCTGCGCACAGAACCCGCACACAAGCCCGGGGATATAAAAAATTAAAAAAAGAAGAGTACTTTCATTTTCAAACTCCCGAAATGAAAAAACTCTTACTATGCGCCTTTACGGCCCTTTCGCTTGCTGCCGCGGCGCAAACCGACAGCCTTCCTTCCTTTATTAAAGACAGCCTCGACATCTATGTAAACCGTGCTCTCCAGGAATGGAAGATCCCCGGCGTGGCGGTTTGCGTGGTGAAGAACGGAAAGATAGCGCTGATGAAAGGATACGGTGTTAAGGAAATGAATGGCAGCGATCCGGTAGATGAGAACACGCTTTTCATGATCGGCAGCAATACAAAAGCCTTTACCGCCACCGCCATGGCCATGCTGGAGGCCGATAAAAAACTAACGCTCGATGATAAAGTGCAGAAATGGCTTCCCGCCTTCACCATGTACGACCCCTGGGTAGGCAAAGAAGCCATGCTTCGCGACCTGCTTTGTCATCGCCTGGGCTTTGAAACCTTCCAGGGCGATTTTATGTATTTCGATTCGGACCTCACGGCAAAAGAAGTGATGGAGAAGATGGGCAAACTGAAACCGAAATATGGTTTCCGCAGCAAATGGGGTTATACCAACTCAGCCTTTGCCGTTGCCGGAGCTGTGATACAGAAAGCAAGCGGCAGCAGCTGGGATCAGTACCTCACCGAAAAAATATTCCGCCCGCTGGGCATGGACAGAACCCTCGCCCTGAGCGCCGGCATCAACCAGGCGACCAACAAGGCCGCCGCCCACACCGTGGTGATGGGTGAGCTGCAAAAAATACCGTACGGCAATATCGACAATATGGCTCCCGCCGGCAGCATTGCTTCCTCCGCGAACGATATGAGCAAATGGGTGACAGCCCTGCTGGCCAATGGTAAATGGGATGGCAAACAGGTAATACCCGCCGCGGCGATCGCACAAACAAGAACACCGCATTCGATACTGGGCAATGGCGGGCACCCGTTCAACAAAGCGCATTTCGCGTTGTATGGCCTGGGCTGGTTCCTGGAAGAATACGCGGGCCGGAAGATCGTGGCGCATACCGGCGGCGTAAATGGTTTTGTTACCAGCGTATGCCTGGTGCCTGAAGACAAACTCGGTATCATCGTACTCACCAATACCGACGCGAATAATTTTTACGAAGCCTTGCGCAACGAGATCGAAGACGCCTACCTCGGGCTTCCTTACCGCAATTACAGCCGCCTCTACCTGCAACGGCACCGGGCGAATGAACAGGAAGAAGCCAAAGCATATAAAAAGATCCGCGACAGCATCGACCTGCACCCGCAGTCAGCTCTTCCCCTCAGCGCTTACGCCGGCGAATACAAACACGATGTATATGGTTCGATGACGATGACGGTGGAGAACAACAAACTCATCATGCGGTTCCAGCATCACCACGGGCGTTACGGCACCCTCGAGGCGCTGGGCGGAAACCATTTCTACTGCACCTACAGCGACCCCATCTACGGACGAAAGAAACTGAGCTTTACCGTAGCGGGCAATAAGGTACAATCGATCGGCGTGGAGGTGGCCGACTTCATCGAATTCGGTTCATACGATTTCAAAAAAGTTAAGTAATGAATACGCTGCATAACGAACTGAAGAAAGAATTTCAACTGGAGCGGATGATCCTTTTCAGCGACGCTGTTTTTGCCATCGCCATAACATTGCTGATCATCGAAATAAAAATTCCGGAGCTCCACGATAATGTTTCGGACAGGGCGCTTATTAACGCACTCGGGCACCTGGTTCCCAAGTTCGTCGGCTTCATCGTGAGTTTTTTATTCATCGGGTTATACTGGACCATTCACCACCGCATGTTCGGCTATGTGACGAATTACGATAAGGGATTGCTGCGGCTGAACCTCTTCTTTCTTTTCTTTATTGTGCTCATGCCGTTCAGTACCGGTTTCTACAGCGAATACGCCGGACCTGAATTGTACCGCAAAGAACTGAAAGTACCCATGACCTTTTACGTACTCAATTTTGCCATCGCCGGTTTCTTCATTTACCTGCTCTGGCGGCATATCGGCAACCCGGCCAAAAAACTGGCCGAGCCTCCGATCGACGAGGGCATTCTCAAAATGGCAAAACTCCGTTCTTTATTGGTGCCGGTCATTTTTTTAACCATGCTGCTGGTTGCTTACCTGTGGACGGTGGCTGTTGCGGTATACGTGCCGCTGCTGATACCGCCCATTCTTAACAGCATACGAAAACGGCTCAAAAAGAAATACCCGAACGCGGAACACGCATAAATCAAGCAAGCATCTATGGAATCGCAACAACTTACTTTAGGCATCGGCACCCGCCTGCAACACACACAATTCGGACCCGGCGTGGTCGTGGGTGTTCGCTATGCAACCTATCTCATCTCCTTTATCAATCACGGTGTAAAGGAAATCGACAAGACCGACAGTAACCTCGACGAGATCATGCCGGAAAACATTACCGTGGAAGTGGAAACCGTTTCGGAAGTGGAAAAATCGCTGCTGAAGATTTTACGGCAGTGGAGCGATGTCAGCGAGATCGTACCGCTCGGCGAACGCTGGATCGGCGGCACGATGCTCCTGCAGCCTGCCGACAAGTCGTTAAAACCCAAGGAAATCCCCGTCGATGATTTCTTTCACAAGATCGTGATGCTGCGGGACCGGCTGCGGGTGCTGGAACAAAACATCAACAGCCACAAAAAACTCAGCGATGAAGACAAGGTGAACATGCAGCAGTACATCACCCGCTGCTATGGTTCGCTCACCACCTTCAACGTGTTGTTCAAAAACAAAGAGCAATGGTTTGTGGGCGAGAAAGGAAGCAAGACAGAATAATTCTCTTCTTAGCAACGTCTCTCGAAGAGGACGTTGCGTATACCTGGAATTTGCCGCATTCCGCAACGTCCCTTGCAGGAGACATTGCGGGAAATAAAACAAAGAGCAATGGTTTGTGGGTGAGAAAGGAAGCAAGACAGAATAATTCTCTTCTTAGCAACGTCTATCGAAGAGGACGTTGCGTATACCTGGAATTTACCGCATTCCGCAACGTCCCTTGCAGGAGACATTGCGGGAAATAAAGGCTCCCCGGTTTCATCCTGTGTGTTTCTGCGGCCGCTAAGCCGTCTTCACCAGGTTTTCCATCGCCAGTTTCGGCGAACGGTCGATGCGGAATAAACCCCAGTGCTTTTCCGGTTCAAAAGGATCGTGCGAACCCTTCCATTCTTCATCGAAGGCTTCGAAGAAAAAGGTCAGTATCTTTTTTTCTTCGCTCCAGTTCATCAGATCTTCGTAATAGATTTTTTGATTCAGCTCATTCACATGCTCCGGGTGTATGCCCCTGCCGTTGGAATTGGTGGCCCAGCCCGCTTCGGTGATGATCACCGGTTTATCCGGGTAGAGGCCCGCCACCATATCATGATTCGCCTGGGTGTAATCCATGGCTTCATGGATGTGCTTGTACTCCCACACAGGATAGGTGTGAATGGAAATAAAGTCGAGGACAGCCGCCAGGGGTTTCAATGTATTTAACCAGGGAACATAGTTTTCGCAGAACGTAACGGGTTGGCTGGTATGTTCTTTCACGTTGCGGGCGAACGCGATCACCCGGTCCACGGGTACATAATGATCCGTCCAGTCGACACAGGCTTCATTTCCCACCGATGTGGCAAACACAATGGAAGGAAAGCGGTTCGCCAGCGAGATCAGCCTTTCTATTTTTTCTTCATTTCGCTTGCGGTTATGCTCCAGTTGCTCTTCGTCATAAACCCCGCCGCCCCAGGGGCAGCCAAAATTATTCATCTCGGCTTCAATGAACGCCCCGAGCATGATCTTAAAATCCAGTTGCTCCTGCCGGATGACCCGCAGGGTTGTTTCGGCATGTTCGTCGCAGTCGTAAAGCCGCAGGTATCGCCAATGCGGTTGCAGCAGCAACAGGTCTTCTTTTACTTCCGCGTACGAAGGATATTTGCCCCCGGGTTGCTGCCCGTTCCGGAAGCCGGAATAACAGATCGCTTTACCCGGCGGCAGGTTAAAGTGCTTTAAAAAATCCATGCTCAGAATTTCAGTTGTTCATTTTTATCCCAGATACCCCAATAAGCGCCAACGGTGCCTTCGGCGCCCACTTTCCAGGATTCATCAAAGGAGGAGAAATAAAATACCGGTATGGCGTCTTCGGCCGACCAGCATTGTGTATTGATAAAATAGTTGCGGGCGCTTTCGTGCGATGGAATGGCGCCCCGCAGGTTTTCGCCCTGGCTTGGCCAGCCCGTTTCGGTGATGATGACTTCCTTGCCGTTTCCGGCAGCAACCGCCTGGTTGTACATCTGCTTCATGTAGTTCAGCGAATGCTCAAAGGGACAACCCTCCCAGAAGGGATAACAGTTGCAAAGGATCAGGTCGCAGGCTTCGGTGATCTTCGGGCGATGTGAAAACTCGTAATACGCGTCCACATACCCTACCTTGATACCGGGTATCTGCTTCTTCACGTCGTAAATAAATGCAAGCAGTTCTTCCTCGGTGAGATCCTTCCGGTACATAACCTCGTTACCCACCGCCGCGATGTCGACCAGCCCTTCCCTGGCCAGCTTCACCAGGCCTTTTATCTCCCGTTCATTTACTTCCGGGTCGTTTCCGAGCCAGGCGCCTACGAGCGTTTTGAGGCCCAGCTCTTTTGCCACTTTGGGAATCAGTTCATTTCCATCGGTACAGGAAAAGGAACGGATCCACTGTGTATAGGGTTTCAATACCTGCATCCGTCTTCTCACCTGTTCTTCGGTGATTGTATCGCCCGGCTTTTGCCCTTCTTCGTACAGGCTGAAACAGAAGCCATGCACGCCCTGTTCAAGAATTTCTGTGAAGAGATCCCGCAGGGATTCTTCGGGCACACCGGTCACATAACTGCTTTCCGAATCGGTTTGCTGGAGATAGGCTCTTTCTTTTCTGTATGACATACGAATATTTTTTTTAGTCCGGACTTACAGGTTACCCCTGCGCCTTACCAGTTCGTCGCGTATTTCCTTGGCCCGCTTCTCCGAAATATCATAACCCCACATCACGATGATCGCCAGAACGCCGGCAACCGAGGGTACGATGATATCCGCCATGCGTAAGGAGGTGATGGTACTGGCCATCTGTTTTTTCGCGTTCTGGTCGAAGCCCACGCTGCTCAAAATCACGCCGCTTAAAAACAAGGCCAGCGAGGTACCCAGCTTTACCATCCACCAGTACACAGCGCCAAACAACGCTTCCTTCCGGGGCATGCCGTTTTTGAGTTCATCGTAATCGCACACATCGGCCGTCATGCTCATCATCAGCGTAAACAACCCGCCGATACCAAACGACATCAGCGGAATAGGTATGAACATCAGCCAGGGATTACCGGGATGAAAGCCCCACCATTTCAGCAGGTACCCTACGATGGAGATAAGGGTGGATACAATGAATGCATTGCGCTTACCGATCCTGCCCGACATATACGTGATCACGGGGATCACAAAAAAAGCGGTGGCCATGGCGCTCACGGTACCAAACCAGGCAGGCCATTGCCCGGCCGCCGGCTGATCGCCATTGTAGAGATAGAAGATGATGATGAAGAAAGCGAACTGCGCAACGATCTGGAAGCCGTTGAACACAAAGAAGGTGGCGCCGCAAAGCCGCAGGAAGGGTTTGTTGGTGATGGTCTTTTTGATGTCGCCGAAGAAATGCTTCATATTGGCCACCAGGTCGCGGAAGGATAATTTGGTTTGGCCGTGGAGGTTCGACTGATCGATCTCCTTGCAGAAAAGCGCCGGCATCACACCCATGACCAGGCAAAGTAAACCCACCCATACCGACAACTGCCGTACGCCTGTTGGCGCATTCGGAAACAGTTCGGGCCGAGAGATCAGGAACCAGAACCAGGGAGCGATCATCCAGGCAATCTGTCCCATAATCTGCGACATGGCCATCAGCCGGGTGCGTTCGTTGTAATCGGGCGTCATCTCATAACCCAGCCCGATCAGTGGCGCGGCAAAAACCGTATAGCCCAGGTAAAACAGCACCGACATCGCCAGGAAGTACAGGAAATTATAGGTTTCGTGGTTATTGCCCGCTTCGGGAATCTTCAATTGCCACATTAAGATGAATGCGAGCCCGGTGACAATGGCCCCGCCGAAAATATAGGGCTTTCGGCGCCCCCACCTTGACCGGGTGTTATCTGAAATATAGCCCATGATGGGATCCAGGATGGCATCGATGAAACGGGGTATGGCCGCCAGGATACCCGCCTTGTACGGACTCATACCAAAGCCCACCACCAGGAAAAACATGAACACACCCAGGGCCGCAGGCAATAACTGGTTGGTAAGGTTTCCGGCGCCAAAGGCTATTTTCTGCCCGAAGGGCACGATATCTTTCGGATCTGTTTTACTAATCATGGTGTTGGTTTTTGGCGTTGGTAAATAAAATGGTTTGAATCGCTTTGGCCGGAATGCGGGTACAGGTTTCCTGTTCTTCCCATGACAGCGCAACGGTTTTATCCGTTTCACCGGGATTGAAGAGCACCACGGCCAGGCTTCCATCCGGGTTGCTGGCGGCGGTAAGTTGCAGTGCCGTATCCGTGTTTTCAAAACCGATCCGTTTGGCGCCCGGCCGTATGAATTTGCTGAAATGCGCCATGGTATAATATAAGGGCGTGAAATAAACAGCGTCTTTTTCCGGATCAACGATCACGGGTGCGGTGCACCAGTTCCTGAACCAGTTGGGACCTCCCTGTTTATCGAGCACCATATTCCAGTCGATCCATCCATCCACATAATTGTTCAGGCAGCCGATGATGTCGTTCGCGTAGCGGAATACCGGCGCATATTTCGGGTGCAGGTATTTCTGATCGGGCGGCGCCCAATCCCAACCCCAGTCGGTGGCCTCCTTCGACCAATACCAGTTATCATCTTCCCACTTAGGTACTTCCGCATCCACGCAGGCTTCGGTATTGATGATGTGTTTGCCGGGAGATTGCCGATGGGTGTACTGCAACGAAGCGGGGAAATAATCGTAGGTGCTGGCATACCAGTGCACGGCCGTACCACCAAAATACGCAGCGGCTGCCGCATCGGAGAAAAGGATCCGTGCCCACCGTTCCAGTTCTTCGCCGCGGTTTTGATCATATCCCAGGATGACAACATCCTGCAAACCATCCCTGCGCAATTGTGGTCCCAGGTGATCGCGTACAAAATCCCGCATCGCTTCGGGTGTGAAGTGCATACTCTCCCAGTTATTATCATTGCCCAGTGGTTCATTCTCCACGGTAAGGCCCCAGATGGGAATGCCTTCCTGCCTGTACGCCTGTATGTACTTTGAAAAATAGAGCGCCCAGCTTTGCCGGTATTGTGGTAAGAGTTTTCCGCCCCGCCAGTCTTTGTTGTCTTTCATCCAGGGTGGCGCCGTCCAGGGAGATGCGATGATCTTAAATCCATCCTTCGACAATTGCTGCGCTTCGCGGATCATGGGTATGAGATGGATTGTATCATGCGCAATACTGAAGTGCTCGAGCTTTGTATCTCCGGCGACCGTATCGTATGCATACTGGCCTAAGGAAAAATCGCAGGAGTTGATATGGGTCCGGGTAAGTGAATACTGAGCGCCTTCGGCACTGAAATACGCTTCGAGGATCTTTTTCCGGTTGTTTTTACTGAGTTGATCGAGCAGGTATGCGGAAGACTCGGTAAAGGAACCGCCAAAGCCGGTAATGGTTTGAAAGGTTTCCGCGGGTTTTAGCCGGACCCGTACCATACCGGTAACCGGGGCCGACGGGCTTAGCTGTTTCAGCTTGTTGCCGCTGGCCGATGTTTCAAAAATCTGTACGCTGTGCCCGGTATGTTGACCCAATGCCGTCATGGTGAAGCAGGTGAATAATATATATAGTATGGTCCTGGTTTTATACACAACGGTGATTTAGCCGGCCAGTTTTTTTTCCTGCACAAACACTTTCACATGCAGTACATCGCCCCTGCGCTGCAAAACAGCGTCACTGTCTTCTGTTGTCAATGAATGGCCGGGCATACTTACTACCGGGCCATTCCTCCGCTTCAGTTCAATGGATTCGGTTTCGCCCAGCACATACTGCACCGGTACCTGGCAGCAGGTAAACAGCAGCGAATTTTTTTCCAGCGCAATGGTTTGCATTTCTCCGTTCACATCCACAAGCACGCATTGCTTTTCGCCGGGTAAAAATTCAGAGCGACGCAGCAGTACGGGATCAAATGTCAGCCGTCCGTTTTGCAAGCGGATGCCCAGTTCACCGATGCGGCAAAGAATATCTTCCTTCACCTGGCCGGTCATGCCGGGTTGCTGTGCGCCTTTGTGCAACGGCGTATGCGAGTAGGGTGTGATGGGAAAGGCGCCGTACAGTTCCGGTGTTTTGTGTACACCAATACCTTCCTGCACCTCGTAATAATGTGTTACCAGCCGTTGTATCGTTTCGGGGTCTTCGTTTGCGCTCATGGCACGCAGGCAGGTTTCCTGGATGGCCAGCAGCAGTTTGGATACCATGTGCCAGTAAATAGAGCCTAGTCCTTCGTAGGCGAAGAATGTACCCGAACGGCCGGTGAATTGCCGGTGATGAAAGATCTCTTCAAACAATTCCAGCAGCCTGTTTTCTTCTGCCTGCGCCAGGGGTAGATAATCGGGGGCGAGGTTTTCCAATGCCGCTTTCAGATCTGCGGCGTTCCGGAAATTGCCATTGAAATGCCATTGCCCTTTGCAATCTTTTTCCGCTACCGATGTATTTCCATCGGCCAGTAACCGCTGCAGGAGTTTGGATCCTTCGGCAGCGGCGACGGGTATATTATTTTTTTCGAGGAACCCGGGCAGGTTTTTATTGGGATATAGTGTATAGCTGTTCTGGTCGGGCCGGTACAACGAACTTTGCCGGAGCGCATCCAGCAGGCGAAGACTTTCCGTCGCGGAAAGCGCCCCTGCGCTCAGGGCCGCCACCTGTCCTTCGAGCATTTCTTCGAGGTAAGAAACATGCAATTCATTTCCGTGGAAGCGAACCAGGTTGTAGGCATGAAACAACCCGTCGTCCCGTTTACCGGCACGGATGCTCTGCGCTGCCAGTTGCAGGGAGTGATCGATAAACTCCAGCAGTTCACTGACCGGGATAACGGCTTTCGTTCCGGTAAACGTACGGGCGTAGATTCCGCTGCGGTATTGGCTGCCGGCCATTCCCAACGCGTCGGTGATCTTTTTCCTGCTGGCCGGAGTAATGCCTCCGCCAACCTGTTTTGCGCTTTCCCGCAGTACCGCATGCGTGTTGGTAAAAAAATCCCGGAGTTCGGTGGAAACGAAGAATGACGGGTGTGTGGATTTTTGCAGAGCGCCTTCAACGAATTTCAGGAAACGGCGCAGGTAATAAAGTGTTACCATGGAAACGCCATTGCCCACGAGTGCGTTGTTGGCATCATTCCATTCCGGCCGCTGGGTATTCATCCAGATACCGGCTTCGGGAATGAAGTTGGATAACTTCGACAACAGAACGGCCAGTATCTTCTCCATAAAACTTACCCGGTATATATCTCCGTTCGCTTTGGTAAGCAAAGCGCCATCGGCCCCCAGGGTTGCGAGGCACTGCCGCAGGCGGTGATCCAGTTCCTGGTCGAAGCTGATTGTGTCTTTGGGGTTCCGTACGATCTCCGCATAGGGTTTGATCCGGTACGGCACATGCGCATACACGAAATGCTCATCGGGTAACCAGCGATCGATGATACCCGGTTGCCGCTGTTCGGCGAATTCGAGAAATTTGAGCAGGTAAATAACCTGGTGGTCGCCCCAGTAACCGATGTACGACCAGGGATTATCGGGTTCGATGGTTTCCCAATCAAATCCATCTTTTGAAACGCGGTAGGGGTTGTAACCATCAAAGGTGGAAGCGTTCAGGAATTTATAGATCATCCCTTCGATAAAGCCGGGATAGGCATGCGCCAGGGCTTCCCAGTTCTGGAAGATATCACGCCAGTTTCCCTGGTAGTCGAGCACCACCGGATCACCCGTTTCATTTCTTGTATTGATGGAAAACTGGTTCCAGGGCCGGCTGGGATCGCCGTGGCGGCGACTGAATGTAAGCGGAAGATATTCCGTTGCCAACCGTATGAAATCGGGGTTGCCCGATCCGGCGGCAACGGATCGCAACGCAAATACCGAAAAAGAAGGAGCCAGTGTTTGCAAAGAAGCGGCAACGGATTCATACAGCACCTTATTGGCTTTTTGCAGGTAATTCTCAAAATCAGTTCGCGTTACCTGGTAGTGATCGGCAAAAACACCGCCCCGCATGATATTAAAAAGCACGTTCGAAAAATGGCGGGTATCTTTCAGCCCATCGGCCGTGCATTGCATTCCATCGGCGGCACCGACCAATGCACGCAGTCGTTTTGTGCCTTCTTCGATATCCCGGGCAACAAGCGGAGTCATGTCTGCCGTTGTTCTGATTGTTTCTATGAGCTGTACTATGTCAGACTGACTTTGATTTACATTGGCCGCCATCATCCATTGTTTCCCGGCTGCAGGCGCCAGTGAAAACCGGCCGGTCATAAAATAAGCCCCGGGCTCGCCTTTTATATCTGTTTCCTGCTTTACATCCGCACCGTTCCGGAATGCCTGCAGTTGCGAAACAGACAAGAGGTAAACAGGATTCTCCAGTCCAACACCCCATGCCACATTCGCTTTCAATGCTTCGCTGGGTTCCGCCTTGTCTACAATGATGGCGCTGAGCGCAAAGATGCCAAGCCCGGTAACGGGTTCCAGTTCTGTGCGTTTGTAGGCATCGGCCAGGTTGCTTGTTTTGGTCTGCAGGTCGCTGGGCACTCCGTAGGGCAGCAGGTTCTGCATACCATCGGCTACATCAATGGCTATAGCGGATTCAGACAGGTTTCGAAGGCGGGAATGTTTTACAAAACCGAAGCGATCGCTGCTGTTCCATTCGTATTGAAATGCCAGGCCCAGCTCTTCGTTTATTTCTTCGAAGATGATCTTATTGCTCCAGGCATTCTGGTAGAGGTTACGCTGCAAACGGTAGCGGGCTTCGCTCCGTACCGAAAACGGTTCCCAGGTATGCCGCTCCCCGTTTTTATGAATGCGGAAAATGGTTTTCGAACCGGTTGTTTCGGCCGTGCCGGTTATCTTATCATCCGTATAATAGGGAAAGAGGGCGAAGCCCGTGTTCTTTCTGCCCGCGCTGATACCACCATTGCTGGAAAGAAAAAGCCAATGATCCGAGTCGCTCACGATGCTCATGAAAAAAGGACGTATCGCACCGGTATCGGCAATGCGATAGAACAATTCGCCGTTGATCTCCACCGGTTGCAATCCCTTGCTTTGGATCGGTTGAGCGCTCATGCTTTTGGTTGTTTGCAGCGGGATGATAAATTTCTTTACATACGATCCCACGACCGCGGTTCCGGTTGCTGCGAGAGACGGGCAACCGTTAACGTGCGGCCAGGTCAGGGAACCCGGGATCTTTACTTTTGCTTATACACTTTTACATAATCCACGTACATCGATTGCGGAAAGGGTGTGCCCGTTGTGGGGAAGCCGACGAAGTTTCCGCCAACCGCAACGTTCAGCAGCAGGAAGAAGGGCGTATTGTATACCCAGTCTCCCGTCACCGTTTCGGGTGTGATACGCTGAAACAGGTAATTGTCGACGAAATAATCGATGTAATCTTCGCCCCACTCTACGGCATACACATGGAACTCGGTATCAAAGCGGCCATTCACAAGCCCGTACGGTTTGCTGATGGCGCCACCGCCCGAATAACCGGGTCCGTGCACACTGCCCCAGGTAACCGAGGGCTGTTGTCCTCTTTGTTCCATGATGTCGATCTCACCGCATTGCGGCCAGGGCTTGGTATCGATATTGGCGCCCAGCATCCAGAAGGCAGGCCAGAGGCCCGGTCCTGTGGGTGTTTTAATGCGGGCTTCGAACCGGCCGTATTGCTGTGCGAACAATCCCTTGGTTTTGATGCGGGCCGATGTGAATCCCGATCCGGCGTACGATTCGCTTTTGGCGGTGATCACCAGCATGCCGTTGCCATCGAGTTTGATATTCTCGGGGCGGTTGGTATAATACTGAAGTTCGCTGTTGCCCCAGCCGTTGGAACCGGTGCCGATATCGAATGCCCATTTACCGGCATCGGGCGCCGATCCGGCGGCGCCGGTAAAGTCATCGCTCCAGGCCAGTTCCCAGTTCCGTTCGGGCAGTGTTTGTATGGCCGCTTTCTCGCAACCGCCTGCCAGCAATACAACGAGGATTCCCAGCACGGCTGTTTTCAGTGACGTAAGGGATGAAATTATCTTGCTTGTGTTCATACAATCTGTTTTAATCGTTTCGTGTCGTTAATTACCTGAATAAAATATTGTCGAGATAGATCGTGCCGTTACCGTCGAACTTCAGTTGGAACACATTATTGAGTGCTACAATGGGCGTGAAATACGACAACGGAATATCCACGCTGTTCCAGCCGTTGGCGGTGGGGATGGAAAGCGCAAAGGGTTTTTCCCAGGGCGCTTGTCCGCCCGGTGATCCCGGCGGGCAGATCAGGTACACGTTCAACGCGGTGGAATTGGCCGTATAATAATCCAGGTGCAGGAATTGTTTGGTTGCAACATTTTGGTTGCTGCCAAACTGCAGGCCCTGGTAGTTCAGTCCGGTATACAATAATGTATTGTTTCCTGCTATCTGGGGTTGTGTTACAACAGTTGCCTGCCCCCAATTGGGATTATAATCACAGCCTGGCACATTGGTATAGGCGTCGCTGTAAATGGATATTACACCGGCTGCAGGATAGGTGGGTGTGGGCGCCGCAACGGGTGGTACCGGCGGTATCCGCCAGAAATAAATATTGTCTAAAAAGATATCGCTGCCGCCACCACCATCAAATTTGAACTGGAACACGTTGTTCAACGCTACCTGGGGTGTGAATTGCGATAAGGGTATGTCGATGCTGTTCCATCCCGAAGTGGGTACGGGAAGACTAAACGCTTTTTCCCAGGGAGCTGTTCCGCCCGGCGATCCCGGAGGGCAGATGAGATATACATTCAATGTGCCGGCATTGGCGCTGTAATAATCGAGGTGCAAAAACTGGTACGTGCTGAGGTTTTGGTTCGCGGCCAGTTGCAAGCCCTGGTAATTGAAGTTGCTGTAACGAAGCGTGTTGTTGCCACCAATCGGCGTTTGTGTTACCACGGTGGTTTGACCCCAGTTCGGAAAGAAGTCGGAACCCGGCAGGTTGGTATAGCTGTCGCTGAAAACAGAAAGCACATTAGCAGCCAGACGGGTGGGTACCGGCGCCGCAACAGGCGGAACCACCGGGTTGCTCCAGAAATAAATATTATCGGCGAAGAAGTTGGAAATATTCGTTCCCTCGAAAATGATCTGTCCGAAATGCGCTTTGGTAGCGAGTTGCGGCAGGCTCGAGAACGGAATATCCAGGCTTATCCAGCTCCGGGCTGTGAGCACCGGTGCGGTAAACGAAACGATATCGCTTACATCATCGCCGCCGCCCGGTGTTCCATTGGCGCCGAAATCAAGTACGCGAACCTTGAACGTGGCGCCCGTAACCAGGTTGTCGGGCAGGTACAGGTCGAGGTGCAGGTTTGATTTTGAACCGATATTGACCGTTGGTGAAGTAACCTGGATGCCTACGAAATTAAAGTTGGTATAGTTGAGAACATGATCGCCGTTAACGGTGAAGTCGGCCGATTGCGTGGTTTGGAAAGGAGCCCAGTATCCATTATAATAATCCACGTTGATATTGGTATACGCGTCGCTGAACACCGAGATCACATTGGCGGCGTCTCGTGTAGGAACAGGAGCCCCAACATAGTTTCCTGCCGAGTTCAGGGTTAAACTTCCCTTGGCCGTCATCGTATCCAGCGTGGCGGTGATTTTGGTGGTGCCTCCCCCGATCGTACTTACAATTCCTTTTTCGGTAACGGTTGCCACCGAGGCGTTGGAATTTAAAAATTTAAAGTAGTTGGGCGATACGCTCAACGTGCTGTTGATACCGCTTGGTAAATTATAGGTTGCGGTAAACCCGTCGATGGTATTGGTTACACCTACATAAGATATCTGTTGTTTGTCGACGCCATTTAAAATAGAAGCGGATGCGTGTCCCAGGTCGCCCAGTTTTTCAAACCGCACTTCGTCGATCCAGAATGTATATCCGCGTCCGTTTTCCGGGCCGGTGGAATAGTAGAACAATCCTTTTTCCTGGGTAAGTTTTTTTGCATCCGGGATGGGGATGATCACTTTTTTCCAGTTGCTGTTTACCGCCAATCCATTCAGGGTAACCAGGTATTTGTTCTCACCCAGGTCGTTGCCAAAACCAAGCACACCGATGGTTGCCGGCTGCGTTGCCTTGATGTAAAACGTGAGCGCATTGTAACCGGAAAGATCCCGGCCGGTTTTGCTGAAGAACACTCCGCCGGCATAAGAACCCTGCGGGCTGTTGGCATCGGGCACTTCAAAGCGCATCGATTGCCGGGTACCGCCATAGCTAACCTGGTTATCTACCTGGAAGGCTTTTACATCGGAACCGCCAAAAGCGGCATAGGCCAGGTCGGGTGTGAAATCATCGATGAAAACCTCCGCCCGGTTGGGGAAGGAGGGACTTTGCAGATCCAAGACATCTCTTTTCTTACAACCGGTAAAAAACAATATCACCACAGCAACCAGGCTGCTGCAGCAATTAAATAATGATGTTCGCTGTTTCATATTCGTTTCTTTATTGTTGATGGACTGGCCAAATATTATTTTCCTATGTTGATTTGAATGTATGTGCGGATCTCCCATTCGTTACCATCCGGGAAACCGATGGCATTGGGGTCGGGTACCCAGTTGCCGGCCGCGTCGATGGTTTTGATGGGCGAATACCGTGGCGAATATTTATTGAGTGTGCGGTAGGTTCCCCGGATACCGATCTTGGTGCTGGGCATGATGAACCAGTCGGGCTTACCGATCTCGGTTGAAAGGTCGGCGATCAGCTGAAGCGGGAACGTGAGGTTGAAATCGCGGTGGTAATCAAACGGCCCCCAGTCGTTGAACTTGCCGATGGCGATCAGTTTTGTTTTCTTGTAGATGGTGCGGATATCGAAACCATAGCGGTTGATCGTACGCTTGTCGTTGCCATTGGCCTGTCCGTTACCGGCATAGAGGTTGGCGATCAATCCAAGGTTGGGGTTGAGTTTGGAAACGATCCGGGTATTTACTTCCCACAGATCTTCTGCGGGCGCTGAACCGGGGAACACGAAGGTTGTTCGTCCGTTTCCTAAGATACCGATCGCGGCGTCCTGGACGGTGGGCAGGTGACGATATACAAAATCGGCGCTCACCGCAAAGCGGGCGTCTTCGGCCCGGTCGTTATCCCATTCATACATCCAGGTCGCGGGCGTGGGATCGTAGGTGAGCAACAGTTCGCCGGCTACGGTTTCGCGGTTGCTGCGCACAGAGAAGGGATCGTCGAGGATATTTCGCGGTCTGCCCGGCGCCAATACATCGGCGGGGATCGGTCCTTCGATCGGTTTTTGCCAGAGAAAATTCGGGGCGATCTGCAGCTTACCTACATTCAGGGTAACACCGCTCAATACATTGTACATATTGCCGCTGCCGATGTCTTTCAGCCTCCAACCCGTGAAGGTCCTGGTTTGATCGACACCGCCGTTGGCGACAAGTCCCATATAGGAGGCAAGACCATACCAGTTAACAATACCGCTGGAATAAGTCAGTTTTATTTTACCACCGAAATTATCCTGTGTCTTGATCTGGTCCTGGTATACTTTTCCATCCCGCATCAACTGGAAGGTTCGTCCATTCAGCGGTTGACCGGCCCAGAGGCCGCCGATATCAAAACTGAATTTTTCAAATTTGCGGGAAACTGTTAAGGCCGCTTTCCTGGTTTTGGGTGTAGGCACCGCGAATGAACTCTGCAATCCGCTCCGCTGGGTGATATCTTCATGGAACATCCCTGTTATATCAAACTTCGCCAGCTTACGGCTGTACTTGGCCAGTATCGCCGGGTTAGCGCCCCACCAAAGTTCCGGACCGAACGCGAGTTTCAATCCCTTGATCGCCTTCTTGCCTTCTATTTCAAAACCAAAGGGCGCTTCGCCATTGTAGATGTCGATATTGGGACCGTAATTCGCTTCCGGGTATAAGCCAAAGAAATCGCCTTCGTATCCCCAATGATAATGGCCGGTGCGGTAAAAGCCTGTCAGGTTGAACAGTTTGTTGTTCCAGCTGAAACTGCTGCGGTATAATTGAATGCGGTTATTGGAATTGATCTGTTGCGGGCCGGTAGGCGTATTCACCGTGATCTTTCTTCCGCGGTTTTCGTAAAACACTTCATCGATCGGGTTCTCCGCTACATTGCCAAGCACATTGAACTGCACATTGGCCATCATATTGGGCGCGGGCCTGGCCGTAACCCCAATATTGAAGGATTGCATGTGATCGAATCCCAGGCGTGTGGGATAGCCCGTCGTTGCCGGATTATCTTCCTTGGGAGTGGAGATCAGGCTGCCGCCGGTGTTGAACGTATAAAAGTTAGCCTGCAGGTCGCTCAGGTACAGTTTTCCTTTTTCTTCGCTTTGCTGGGCTGCTTTATCGCCCCGTGCCCGCAGGGCCGCGTCGGCGATCTGTATATTGTCGATCATACCGGCGCGGGCTTTCGCCTCGGCGCCATATGGGTTAAGCTGGTGAACTTCTTTCAGGGCATAGTAGGCGGCCCTGGGATATAGCTGGTAGGTACCCCGTTCATTGGTGGGGCCTTTTGCGCAGATGCCAAACCATTCCTCGTTCATATTATTGTCGCCGGGGGCATAGTCATTCAGGTATCCGCCATTCGACCAGGAGGCGGTAACGTCGTGCTCATCGAGGTTCGAGGTTTGCCCTGTTTTCCACCAGCCATCGCTGAACTGGAAGGTAAAGCCACCCAGTGCGTTTCCGTTTTTACCCATGCCGGCCGCGTTGGCGTAAATTTCTTTCCAGTTGCTAACCAGTACCCGGGCCTGGTATTCCTGGTCTTCTTTATTGGCCTTGGTATTATAGGCATCGGAACCAAATTCGGTAAGCACAACCGGTTTGTCGATCTCCTTTTTGGCCCGATCGAACAAATCGGTGAACGTAAGGCCCCGGTAGGTGTTGATACCCAGCACATCGATATCCTTACACTCCCGGGCAATGATGTCCAGGAAAAGCAGGTCGCCGTTGCAAATGGCAACCGGGTGACTTTGGCTGATGGCCTTCATTTCCTTCGCGGCATCATTGAATAATTTATACAGGTGCTGGGCGTCTTTGGTAGAGCGCCTGTCCTGCATCGGAATATTTTCCGTTTCGGCGCCACGCCAGAAAAGCCCGTAGTTGTTTTCATTGCCCAATAAAAACATAAGCAGGCCGGGCGTTGACTGGTATTCGCTGACCATGCCCTTTACTTCTTTGATCAGTAACTCACGCACCAGCGGATTGGCATAGTCGGTATTAGCAACCCATTTGCCTTTAAGCGTAAGTCCGTAGCGGCCGAAGGAGTGATTGAGCATGGTGTAGATCCCATATTGCTCATAGATGTACCGGATCCATTTCGCCGGCACGCCGGTATAGAGACGAATACTGTTTACACCCATGTTCTTTAACAGCGGCATCTCGTAATCGAGCGCCGCCCGGATAACATCATCCGGCTGCTTCCATAAACTGTAATTGTAGTTGGTGCCGATCGGGAAATAATCCCAGTTCATTCCGTTGACAAAAAAATCATTTCCATTCACCGCCAGCCGGTAGCCGGTACCGTCTTTCCTGACGAGTACCTGGTTCGATTGAGCCTGCAGGGATACCGAAATGAAGAAGAGAATAAAAAGTAATGCAGTCCTTCTCATAAGTTGCGTTTTTGTTTTATTAAGCCATCGTATACTGAATGCCGGACGAGTGATCAAATCCAGTCAGCAAACAGGGATATAGTGGTATGTGTTTTCAATTCTTATCCTCACACTACATGATGCAGGTTTACGCTGTCGCTACAACCAGCGGACATTTCTCCGCTCAGCGTTTTCACTACGGTACGTACGATAGATGTGCGATGACGCGATACAGGAATTAACTACAGGAATAAGATTGGCTTTGTTTACAATAGCCGGATGGTGGTACAAGCAATCTTATATAAAACAAACGCACGGTAAAATTTCATTGCGTCAACATGACACAATATAATTCTTTTTTTAATTTTGCAAACAGGATGATTATTTATTTTTGATCAAAAGGCTGGTATCGCTAAACATTCCATGACAAAAAACGAAGCCATCGGCGCACTGATCGAGGAGGGACAGAACTGGTTTTTGCCTTCATTATCTGTTGATTGCGTGATTTTTGGATTCCACGATGGTGAATTAAAAGTGCTGCTGCTCAAACACCGGCACCTCAACATGTGGGGCCTACCGGGCGGCTTTGTTTACAAAGACGAGCCGGCCGACGTGGCGGCCCAGCGGGTATTGCAGGAACGAACAGGCCTGCAGGAAATCTTCCTGCAGCAATTCCATACGTTCGGCGACATGGAGCGGTACGACAAGGAGTTTCACAACCGCGATCTCAAAAAAGACGGCATTACCGTACAAAGCGACCACTGGTTGCTGCAGCGTTTCGTTACCATCGGGTATTATGCCCTGGTGGAATTTTCAAAAGTGAGCCCGTCGGAAGATACGCTCACCGAAAAGTGCCTGTGGTGGGATATCCGGAAAGTTCCTTCCCTGATGCTTGACCACAAAAAGATCCTCGACAAAGCGCTGCAAACCCTCCGGATGCAACTCAACTATCAACCCATTGGCTATAATTTGTTGCCGGAGAAATTCACCATGCCCGAGTTGCTGAAACTTTACGAAACGATCCTCGACAAAAAACTCGACAGGCGTAATTTTCAGCGGAAGATCCTGAACTACGGGATCCTGCGCCGCCTGAAAGAGATAAAGAAAGGCGTCGCACACAAGGCCCCCTATCTCTATTCATTCGACCTGAACAGGTACCAGGAGGCACTGAGCGTAGGCCTGCAGGGAGGCTGGTGACCGCCGGGTACCACGCAAATACAATTCGCCAGGCTTACAATACTTTTTCAGCGGATCGATACGATCTTGTAATAGCGAAAAACTGCTTACCTTGTTTTTCCCTGTTTATACTAATGGAGCAAAAGACAATTTTTCATTTAATCCTCTCCGCATGAAAAGGATTCCGCTTTCACTTCTGCTTACCATCGGTTTCCTGCATGGCGTAGCGCAATCGTACAAGCGTATTCATTTCCGTTCGGTTGTTGTGGACACGCACAACGACATATTGATGAAGGCTGCCGACAAAGGCATTGTATTCGACCAGGCGCTCGGCGGGCAAACTCACAGCGACCTCACCCGGTGGAAAAAAGGAGGATTGGATGTGCAGGTATTTTCCGTGTACTGCGATGGAGGCCTGAAAGATCCTTTTGCTTTCGCGAACCGGGAAATGGATAGTCTGGATGCCGTAGTGGCACGCAACCCCGACAAGATCGTAAAGGTATTCCGCTACGCGGATCTTCTCCGGGCCGTAAAGCAACATAAGATCGCGGCCATGTTTGGCGTGGAAGGAGGCCACATGATCGAAAACGACCTGGCCAGACTGGATTCGCTGTATGCCCGGGGCGCCAGGTACCTGACCCTGACCCACAATATTGCGCCGGTATGGGCCACCAGCGCAGCGGATGAAACAACCAAACCCAACCTGCCGCACAAAGGGCTTACCGCATTCGGCATACAGGTGGTGAAACGCATGAATCAGCTGGGCATGCTGATCGATGTAAGCCACGCCGGAGACCAGACCTTTTGGGATGTGATCAAAACCTCTACAAAACCAATCATCGCTTCGCACAGTTCTGTTTACAGCCTTGTACCGCACCGGCGCAACCTGAAAGACGAGCAGATAAAAGCCATCGCGGCAAACGGTGGCGTGATCCAGGTAAACTTCAACCCGGGTTTTATCGACAGCGGCTTTGATAAAAAGGAAGCCGCTTTTCTGAAAAAACACGAAGCCGAAAACGATTCGCTCCGCAAAAGCGGTATGGATGATTTTTATTCGCTGAATTTTCTCTACGCGAAATATGCGGAAGAGGCCAATGCCATACGCCCTCCGCTATCATTACTCATCGATCACATCGATTACATCGTAAAACTGGTGGGCGCAGATCATGTGGGCCTCGGTTCCGACTTCGACGGTATTAACCTCACCCCTGCCGGGCTGGATGATGTAACCAGCTATCCCCTGATCACAAAAGCGCTGGTTGAACGGGGATACAGCCGTAAAGATATCCGCAAAATACTCGGGGAGAATTTTCTGCGGGTATTAAAGGCCAATGAACCGCCCGGCAACTGATCTCAATCCACCCCGCCTTTCCGTATCGGCGATCGTTGATCGGGCCATTTGCCCGGCTCCCCGGTACGTGGGTTTGCCGGCAGCACGATCTTATCCCGCTGTGTCCTGGCCGGGTCTTCACAAGCCATATACACCAATATAGCCGTTAGTATCGCGTTGTTACGAACATCATCAAAAACAATCTTGTCGTAGGTATCACGGTTGGTATGCCAGGTATAGCTTCCGTACAGCCAACTGTTCGAACTCAGGCTGAATGCCGGAACGCCCGCCGCCACAAAAGAGGCATTGTCTGAACCACCGCCTGCAGGAGATCCCGGAAATCTTGTTTCCAGCGCCTGTTTGTATCCGGCAGGCACTCTTGCCAGCCAGCGCCCGATGTAATCGTAGGAATGCAGGAAGCCGGCTCCGCCGATCGTTACCACCCGTCCGGTACCATTATCCTGGTTGAACAATGCCTGGATATTCTGTACGATCTGCGGGTGGTCTTCCACAAATGCACGGGAACCATTCAATCCCTGCTCTTCACTTCCCCAATGGCCCGCCAGTATCGTACGTTTGGGATTGGGATAAACCTGTTTGAGTATCCGCATCGCTTCCATCATAACGAGTGTTCCGGTACCATTGTCGGTAGCGCCCGTAGCGCCGTCCCAGGAATCGAAATGGGCGGAGAGCATTACATATTCATCGGGCTTTTCGGATCCTTTGATTTCCGCCACCGTATTGTAGGTAGGCATCATACCCATTTCTTTCGAATCGGCCAGTACACTGATCCGGGGATCCTTGCCTGCCTCTACCAGGCGGTACAATAACCCGTAATCTTCCAGGGCAATATCGATCGTCGGTATCTTTTTGGTTTTGGCGTCGAAGATCTTATTCACGCCAAAGCCCGATGACCAATTTGATGCAACAATGCCTGCAGCGCCAGCTTTTTCCAGGGCCAATGCAAGGTCTTTGCTGTTAAGACCTGTTTTGCTTATCCGTTTACGCCATGCCTCCGTTTGCTCATCACGTGCCTTTTTCATTTTCTCAAAAGACGATTCGGTGGCAAACTCTTTCCAGTTATAGTCGGGGCGGCCCGTAGGTTGCTTCATCGATATCATCACAAACTTTCCCTTGACATTCGGCAACCAGTTTTGAAAGGCCATTGAATCGGCCAGGTCCGGAATGATGATCAGTCCGGCTGTGACCGCTTTTCCTCCTGTACCGGGACTCCACGCCAACTGGGTTCCTTCCAGCGTTTTTACCCAGGGAGCAATCATATCTATATGCGTAATGCCGCGTTCCCATCCCCGCCACTCACCCCATTTTTCATTGCGGGCGGTTATGCCCATGTTTTTATAACGGGCCACGGCCCAGTCGTGCGCCTGTTGCATTTTCGGGGAGCCCACCAGCCTCGGTCCGATCCCGTTCAATAGTTCGTCGGCCATTTTTTCCAGCCCGGAATTCTCCGTCGCTTCTTTAATAATGCTTGCCACCATCAGGCTGTCTTTTCCCTGCGAAAAGCAATGGTTAGCCGTAACAAACAAAAGAACAACCAGGCATTGTAGTAACTTTTTCATATTGCAATTATTTAATCGTTCAGGCTATTGAAGATAAACAATCGGGTGGAAAGAAAGCAGGGTGTAACTGGAAAAAGAAAACTATGTTTATAATATGAAACACACTGCCATGAAAAGAATCCTCTCCTTTTTGCTGTTCGGGCTGGCAGGACTGGTATCGATGGCACAGCCGTTTTCAAAAACGGAAACATCCCGCTGGGCGCTGCGATCCAAACATGTTACCATCATCCGCGACCAGTATGGTATACCGCATATCTATGGCAAGACAGACGCCGATGCTGTATTCGGGCTCATGTACGCACAATGCGAAGACGATTTTCAGCGGGTGGAGATGAACTACATCGAGAAACTGGGACGGCTTTCGGAAACGAAAGGAGAGAAATTTATTTATGATGATCTGCTGATCCGCCTGCTGATCGATTCAACGGAAGCCATCCGGGATTACAGCGCTTCGCCGGCATGGATGAAAAAACTGCTCCACGCGTTTGCCGACGGCATCAATTATTACCTCTATAAAAATCCTTCCGTCAAACCGAAACTACTTACACGTTTTGAACCCTGGTATCCCCTGTTGTGGACCGACGGCAGTATCGGCGCCATCAACACCGCCGGTATTTCTGTATCAGAGATCAGTCATTTTTATAACGGCCAGCATGAAGATCCGCTGGCAAACGGGGAACAGCCGGAAGAAAAAGATCAGGCGGGTTCCAACGGATTTGCCTTTGCGCCATCGATCACCGAAAGCGGAAATGCCATACTCTACATCAATCCCCATGTTACCTTTTACTTTCGCCCGGAAGTACATATGGTCAGTGAAGAAGGATTGAACGCTTACGGCGCCGTTACCTGGGGCCAGTTTTTCATCTACCAGGGTTTCAATGAACATTGCGGCTGGATGCATACTTCCAGCGGGGTGGATGCAGCCGACACTTACATCGAAAAACTATCACGCACTGAAAAAGGATGGAGTTATCTCTACGACAACAACTACCGGCCCCTTAGCGAAAAGAAGATCAGCATCCGGTACCGGGCCGATGATGCGACCTTATCAACCCGGTCGTTTACCGGTTTATTTACGCACCATGGCCCCCTGCTTGCAAAACGCGACGGGCAGTTTATAAGTCTGCGTGCCGACAACCGCCTGGCCGCCGGGTTGATACAATGCTGGTTGCGTACCAAAGCCACCCGTTTTTCGGAATTCAAAAAAACGCTCGACCTGCGGGGGAATATTTCCAACAATACCGTTTATGCCGACGCGGAAGGCAATATCGCTTACTGGCACGGCAACCGGGTTCCCATCCGCGACAGGGCGTATAACTGGAACAAACCGGTCGATGGCTCTGTTTCTGCTACCGAATGGAAGGGGCTTCACCCCGTAAGCGAGCTTGTGCAAAGCATCAATCCGCCCAATGGCTGGCTGCAGAACTGCAACTCCACGCCGTATACCGTTGCGGGAATAAACAGTCCGAATAAAAAGAAATATCCCGTTTACATGGCCCCCGACGGGGAGAATTTCCGCGGCGTGAACGCGGTGCGTGTGCTTGCTGAGGAAAAAAAATATACACTCGACAAAGTGATCAGGGCCGGTTACGATACCCGGTTATCCGCTTTTGAAGTTTTGCTGCCTGCCCTTATCAACGCGTATAACCCCGCCGATACAACCTATGCAAATGTTCATGAAGCGATCGGCATTCTTAAAAACTGGGATTATCGTAGCGGTGAAAATTCCATTGCCACGACGCTGGCGGTAGAGTGGGGAGAACGTATCACGCCATCGATTTTAAAAACCGTATTGCCCAGCGGCGGAGATGACGTGGTGGAGAAAACAAAACTGTTTGTATCCATCGCTACGCCTGATGCGCTGTTAAAACCGCTTGTCGATGTGCTCAACCGTTTACAAGCGCAGTTCGGCAGCTGGCAGATACCCTGGGGCCAGCTCAATCGCTTTCAGCGGATATCTTCAGCCATTGATAACCGGTTCGATGACAGCAAACCCAGTTACCCGGTAGGCTTTGCCTCGTCGGCCTGGGGCATGCTGCCTTCCTACATCAGCCGCACATTCCCCGGTACAAAAAAACGATATGGTGTACATGGAAACAGTTTTATCTGCGCTGTGGAATTCGGTAAAAAAATAAAAGCAAGATCGCTGCTGGCCGGCGGCGAAAGCGGCAACGAAAATTCAAAACACTTCTTCGACCAGGGACTGATGTACAGCACCGGTGAATTCAAAGACGTGCTTTTTTATAAGGAAGATGTACTCAAACACGTGGAGCGTAAATACCATCCGGGAGAGTGATCAATACTCGAGTAATTTCTTCACAACGGCATCCAGTCTTGAGTAAGCCATAAAATTCTTCTCCAGGTCCAGGTTGAACGGAATGGGTGTATCCAGCGAAGCGCAACGCATCACCGGCGCATCCAGGTATGTAAAGCAATTCCCGGCGATCCAGGCGGCAATCTCTCCGCCGATGCCTCCGATCAACGTATCCTCGTGCAGGAGCAATACTTTACCGGTTGCCGCAACGGCTTCTTCAATAGCATCGTAATCGAGGGGCAACAAGCTGCGCAGATCTAAAATATACAGGGATGTATCGGGGTGGTTCTTCGCGTAATCCAGCGCCCAGTGTACACCGGAGCCATAGGTGATAACGGTAATATCATCTCCTTCCTGTACCAGCCTTGCCTTGCCGATCGGCACTTCATAATATTCATCTGGCACCAAGCCGCTCACCGAGCGATACAGCGCCTTGTGTTCAAAGAACATCACCGGGTTGGGGTCGTTGATGGCGGCGATCAGCAGCCCCTTGGCATCAGCCGGTGTGCTGGGGTATACTACTTTCAATCCGGGCGTATGCGCAAACCAGGCTTCGTTGCTTTGCGAATGAAAAGGCCCCGCGCCAACACCGCCGCCGGTTGGCATCCGTATCACCACATCGGCGTTCTGCCCCCAGCGGTAATGGATCTTGGCCAGGTTATTCACGATCTGGTTAAAGCCCACCGTTACAAAATCGGCGAACTGCATCTCCATCATCGCCTTGTATCCTTCCAGGCTTAATCCCAGGGCCGTTCCCACAATAGCGCTTTCACAAAGCGGGGTATTGCGCACCCGTTCTTTACCGAACTCCTGCACAAACCCTTCGGTTATTTTGAAAGCGCCGCCGTATTCGGCGATATCCTGTCCCATCAGGATGAGATTGGAATGGTTGATCATCGACTGATGAAGCCCCTCTTTGATACCATCGATGAAACGCTTTTCGGATCCGCCATGTGGCTCTTTGCCCGTACGGTCCGTACCGGGCGCTGGCGCATAAACATCGTTCATCTCCTCATCGGTATCGGGGATCAGCGGCCGGGCATTGTAGGCAATGCTGAGTTCGGTTTCAATATAGGATTTTGTTTCCGCTTTGATCGTTTCGATCTTTTCTGCCGTAAGTATATTTTCTGCCAGGAGGTACTGCTCGAAATTCTTCACCGGGTCTTTTTTCTCCCATTGCTCAAACAGTTCTTTGGGAACATACTTGGTACCACTGGCCTCTTCATGTCCCCGCATGCGGAAGGTCATGCACTCGATGAGATAGGGCTTTTGGTTTTTGATGCAGTACTCCCGTACGCCTTTGATGGTATCCAGCACGGTAAGTATATTATTCCCGTCGATCTGTACGGCTTCCACGCCGTAGCCGATGGCTTTATCCACGAGGCTTTTGCAACGGTACTGTTCATTCACCGGGGTGCTCAGTCCGTACCCGTTGTTCTCGATGATAAAGATCACGGGCAAGTCCCACACGGCAGCGGTATTCAGGGCCTCATGAAAATCGCCTTCGCTGGTGCCCCCATCGCCGGTGAACGCGAGTGAGATTTTATTTTCCTTGCGGAGCTTGTACGCAAGCGCTACGCCGTCGGCAATGGCCAGTTGCGGACCCAGGTGCGAGATCATGCCGCAGATATGATGTTCGCGGGTGCCGAAGTGAAAGCTCCGCTCCCTTCCTTTACTGTATCCTTCTTTATTGCCCTGCCACTGCATGAATAATTTGCTCAGTGGCATGTTGCGGGATGTGAACACGCCGAGATTCCGGTGCAGGGGCATGATCCATTCGTCTTCCTGCATGGCCAGGGTGGCGCCCACCGCAATGGCCTCCTGCCCGATGCCGCTGAACCACTTGCTGATCTTTCCCTGGCGCAGCAACACCAGCATTTTCTCTTCGATCATACGTGGCAGAATGATTTTTCTATAAATATGGATCAACTCGTTGTTAGCCAGGTTTTGTCGGAAGAATTGCATAGCAGGCGGTTAATAGTATTACAAGAGAACAACAGGTGTTTATTCCGGCGGTAAAGGTAGCTGATGTTACCCATGCGGTCCAAATCGAACAATCGCCGGTTTACTTTATTTTCCTGTTAAATCAAACCCAAAGGGAACCAACACTATTGTGCAAACAGGAGTAATACAGCATCTTGGTGTAAATTTTTTTGTATGCGGTATTTTTCAAGGCCAGCAACTGCTCTACTGACTGCCGTTGCTTTCATCGTAGTCGTTTCATTCACCAACAGTCAATCAATCTCCTCCTCTGCCAAACCAGCCCCCGTTAAAATACAGGCGGCTATCCTGCTGGATGTGAGCAACAGCATGGACGGGCTGATCGAACAGGCCAAGGCCCAGCTCTGGAATATGGTGACCGTGATGGGAAAGGCAAAATGCGATAATGACGTCACACCCGCGATCGAGATCGCCCTCTATGAATATGGGCGAAGTTCAAATGATGCCAAACAGGGTTATGTGAAAAAGATCAATGGCTTCATCAGCGACCTGGATTCGCTTTCGCAGAATTTATTCAGCCTGACCACGCTGGGTGGCGACGAATACTGCGGCCAGGTAATCTACACCGCAATGAGCGAGCTCGGCTGGGACAATAATCCCAACAGCTACAAAGTGATCTTTATAGCCGGCAATGAAGATTTCCTGCAGGGCAACCTGCACTATACCAAGTCCTGCGACGAAGCAAAAAAGAAAGGAGTCATCGTAAATACCATTTATTGCGGCGATCGCCTGACGGGTATCCGGGAACACTGGAACCTGGGTGCCGAATGCGGCAACGGAAGTTTCAACAATATCAACCAGGATGCAAAGATCGAGGACATACCCACTCCCTACGACAGTCTTCTATACAGTTACAACGAAAAACTCAATAACACCTATGTAGCGTATGGCACGGGTGGTGGTTATGCCTTTGCTAACCAGGCCAGGCAGGATGCGTACAACTCTTCCATGAGCAAAACTGCCGGCATCAAACGCATCAAGGCCAAGAGTAACAGCAAGGTGTACAACAACGCGGTCTGGGACATGGTGGATTTATTGGAAAAGGACGGCGATGGCGCCCTGGATAAGGTGAATAAAAAAGAGCTGCCGGACAGTTTAAAAAACAAAAGCAAGGAAGAACTGAAAGCGCTGGTAAAACAAAAAAGTGAAGAACGCGGCAATATCCAGAAAGAGATCGAAAACCTGAGCAAGCAACGGGATGCTTATCTAGCGGCCGAGCGGGTTAAGAACGCCAATAAGAACGAAGCTGCCACACTGGAAACGGAGGTCGAGAAGGTGATCCGTGAACAGGCACAGCGTTTCAAAATGAAAATAGATTAACGGGATCAGGCTTTGCGGGCCGAATCATCGTCGGGAAAAGCCCTCCGGTGTACCACCGAATTGAAGAAGGAAAGCAGGGCGCCAAACAGCAAAGCGTGCCAGAAGCTGTTCACCCTGAACCCATGTACAAAATAGGCGTCGATCAGTATGATCCCGGCATTGATAACAAAGAGGAAAAGTCCGAGGGTAACAATGGTGGCCGGTAACGTAAACAACACCAGCAGCGGCTTTACAAACGCGTCGAGCAGCGACAGCACAATGGCAACAAGGATGGCTGTGAAAAAATCAACGATGTAAATGCCGGGTAATATATACGCCAGAATAAACACGTTTACCGAACATACCAGTATCTTGAACAACCATTTCTGCATAACTCAAATTACAATTAATTCGTAAAAATCTTCCGGGCGGAGGTACTTATTTGCCAGCGCATGCAGTTCATCGGCCGGGATCGTTTTGATCGTTCGTACGGAATCATAGAAGTACGATCCGGTGAGGTTATTCAACACGATATTCTTCCAGCGGCTCATGATGTGAAAAGGGCCGTCCAGGTCGCCCAGGATGGTGCCGATCAGGTAATTCCGTACCAGCGACAATTCCTCTTCGTCAACCGGCTCTTCCCGGAGCCGTTTCATTTCTTTATACACCTCTTCCACTGTTGCCTCACAAACATCCTTACCCGCTTCGGTACTGATCATCCAGGCGGATTGCTGTATGTGATTCTGTACATAACTATGAATGCCGTACGTATAACCTTTGTCTTCCCGGATATTGGCCATCAGCCGGCTGCCGAAGAACCCGCCGAAGAGGGTATTCAGCACCATGATCTTCATAAAATCGGGATGGTGCCGGTTAGGAAAAGGCCTGGCCATCCGGATGGCGCCCTGTACGCCGTTGGGATCATTTTCAATACGGTATTTTCTTTCCACAGCCGGCATCGCGGGGATGGGCCCCGGTTTTTGGTCGCAGGCTTTTAGCGAAAGATCACCGAACGCTTTGTTCAGTTGCTGCTGCAGGTCGGCCGGCAGCTTACCGCTGACAAACATCACACAGCTGCCGTTAAGATAATACTGCCGGAAATAATCACGCAGTCCGGCGCTGTTCAATCCATCGATATCCGCTACCCGGGTATAGCGCCCGTAGGGATGATCTTCTCCATATATATATGCATCGGCCAGGCGGGAAGCTACAAAATCGCACTTCTTCAGGTTAACCGCCAGCCGTTGTTTGGAATTCTGTTTATAAATATCCAGCTCTGTTTCACTGAACACCGAGTCGGTGATCATTTCCCGGATCACAGGCAACAAGGCAGGCAGGTGTTTACCCAGGGAAGAAAGCGAAACCAACGCGGTTTCATTGTAACAGGAACGGTTGCAATAGGCCCCGAAATATTCAAATTCTTCGTTGAGCTGGAAAGCGGTTTTATTGCTGGTTCCGTTTTTCAGCAGGAAGTTGGTGGCAGCGGCTACAGACCGTTGTTGCTCGAACCAGTTGCCGGCATAAAACACCAGTTCCAGTTGCAGCACATCCTGGGCGCCGGCATCCACGGCGTATACGGGCACCCCGTTATCCAGTGTAAATTGTTCGCAGGGTTTCAGGTGAAGGTCGAATTCAACCGCGTCTTTGATCAGCGGCGCCTTGGTTCTGTTCATGCAATTAGTTGTTGGAATAATAGTAAAGGGTATTGGAATTGTTTTCATTGAAGATCACCCGGCTTTCGTTCCTGATTTCTTCGGCCGAAACAGCCCGGTAGCGATCGAGTTCGGTATTGATCAGGTTGGCGTCGCCCAGCAATTCATAAATGGCCAGGCTGGCGGCACGGTTGGTAATGCTCATATCCTCGAAAGCGATCATGCTCTCTGTTTTATTTTTCACTTTGTCGAGTTCACGCTGGCTCACCCCTTCCTGCTGCAGTTTTTCCAGCTCTTCCTGTACAGCTGCTTCGGCTTCTTCCATCTTCACACCCTTTACAAGTTTGCCTTCGATGGTCAGCAGGCCGGCATCCGTACTGCCCAGGTGATAACATTCAATATTGCTGAACAGTTTTTTGTCTTTCACCAGCGACTGGTACAATCTTGATGATCCACCGCCGCTGAGCACTTCCGTGATCAGGTCGGCCACATAATAGCGTTTATCGGTTCGGGGGTAGATATGCCAGCACTTGTACAACGCGTCGAGCGGCACATCTGTTTTTACCGTCATGGACCTGGCTGCAGACTGCCTGGGTTCGGCCGGGAGGCTCCGGTTGTATTTTTCACCGGCTGGTATCGGCCCAAACCATTTTTCGGCCAGTCGTTTCACTTCTTCGGTACTTACATTGCCCGCTACCACCAGGATCGCGTTGGAAGGATTGTAATGTTTGTGAAAGAAGGCCTTCACATCATCGAGTGTGGCGTTTTCGATATGACTCAGTTCTTTGCCGATCGTCATCCAGCGGTAAGGGTGCGTGGTATAGGCAAGCTCCCGCATCTTATGCCATACATCGCCATACGGCTTATTGATATAATGCTCCTTGAACTCTTCGCAAACCACCTTGCGCTGCACTTCCAGGCTTTTCTTACTGAACGCAAGCGACAGCATGCGGTCGCTCTCGAGCCAGAAAGCCGTTTCGAGATTCTCGGCAGGCAGCTGGCAATAATAGTTGGTGAGGTCATTGGTGGTGAAAGCGTTGTTTTCACCGCCTGCCAACTGCAGGGGTTCGTCGTACACAGGTATATTGACGCTTCCGCCGAACATCAGGTGTTCGAAGAGATGGGCGAAACCCGTTTTGGCAGGATCTTCGTCGCGGGCGCCCACATCGTACAAAACGTTCAAGACGGCCATCGGCGTACTTTTATCCTGCTGCACCAATACCCGCAGGCCGTTGTCAAGACTGAATCGATCGAACTGTATCATGCAGCAAAGGTACGGATGCGGGAATAAAAAGCGGGTGGGGTTAATGGATCTTTGCTGTATACAGGGTCAGTTCTTTTAAGTCGCCGTTTTCCCGCTTAACGAGCACTTTTACCATTTCATTCGGGCGTTGAAGAATTGCCTTGTATACCTGCATGTTCTGCGAGAAATTACGGTCAACCGCCACAACCTGGTCGTTTACCTTAAAATGCGCCTTGTCGGCCGGCGAACCACTGATCACATCCTCCACCATGATCTTCCCGTTAACAAGGTAGATCCCCAATCCGGTGTAGGCATAATCAAAGGATTCATCAAAATGACTGTTGGGAGAGAGATGTATCTCCCGGTTGGGATAATTCAGCACGATATTGAAACGGCGCAACAGGTCGTTGCCCAGCAAACCGCCGGTGAACGGATACGAGGTTACGTTGTAATCGTCTTTATAAAGATAGGTAGGCACCTGCCTGAACTTGTAAGGACCTACCTTCAATTCCCGGATCAGCGTCAGCCGCATCTGCAGTTTACCGCCCAGTCCTTCTGCCTGCGTGACCACGGGCCTGCGTTTGGAAAGAAGGATACCGCTGTCTTTGGCGAATTGTTCACTAAGCAACAGGCAAAGGCCCGCGCCGGTATCGAAATAAAAATTAAAACCCTGCCTTTTTCTGTCCTTTACCTGGAGCCACTGGATGGGCAGGTTCGTGAACGCGGGATGCAGCAGTGTTCCTTCTTTCGGGTAGCTGAAAGAACCAGGTTTGTAAACCTCGATGCGGTTGCTGTCGAAATCGACACGTACAATATAACGGCTGAAAAAACTATAGCCGATAATACCATCCACCTTCTCGCCATACACGCTGCTCAGTACCTCGTAATCATTGACATGAAAATTCAGGTGTTCAACGGTAAGACCCGGTACGTGCAGTTTCTGATCGAACACAAACGGCACTTTGCGCACACCGCCGATGCCCGTTATGCTGGTATCCGACGCCCGTACCGCGATATTGAATTCCGCACAGGTCGCCGAGTCGAGCGAAATGCCCCCGCTGCCGGTATCGAGGATGAAATTCAGGCTGTCGGGCACATCGCCGAAACGGGCATGAATGACCATCACACCGCCGCTGAACTGCCGGAAGGGAAAGCTGGTGATCAGCCGGGCCTCCGGCTGCGGCAGAATTTCCTGGGCTCCGGCAGAAAGGAACAGCGGGATAAAACATATAGAGAGGAGGAGCTTTCTCATACAGGCAGTCGAATTTACGACGTAATGGATGTACTTTTGCAGGGTATTACACAAGCATCCATTATGCATATAAACGACCTCTACCATAAAGCACTTGCGTTTGATTTTCTGACTGAAGATGAAGGCATTTTTCTTTTTGAAAATGCTGCATTGACCGAACTGATGTATGTGGCCGATTCGTTGCGCCGCAAGCAGGTGCCTCATGGAAAAGTGACCTGGCAGATCGATCGCAACGTAAATACCACGAACGTATGTATCGCCAACTGTAAGTTCTGTAATTTTTACCGGATACCCGGGCATGAAGAAGCGTATATTACCGACATTGATACGTATAAAAAGAAAATCGAAGAAACCATTAAGTATGGAGGCGACCAGTTGCTGCTGCAGGGGGGCCATCACCCCGACCTGGGACTTGATTTTTATGTAACGCTTTTTCGTCAACTGAAATCGCTGTACCCGGATATCAAACTGCACACCCTTGGCCCGCCGGAAGTGGCGCACATCACCAAGCTGGAAAAAAGTACGCACCGCGAAGTATTGATGGCCCTGAAAGAAGCCGGCATGGACAGTTTACCCGGCGCCGGCGCCGAGATATTGAACGACCGGGTTCGCCGGCTTATCAGTAAAGGAAAATGCGGTGCGCAGGAATGGCTTGATATCATGCACGAAGCGCACAAGCTCCATATCACCACATCGGCCACCATGATGTTCGGTCATGTGGAAACCCTGCGGGAACGCTTCGAACACCTGGTGAAGATCCGCGAAGTACAGAGCCGCAAGCCGGAACAGGCCAAAGGTTTCCTCGCTTTCATTCCCTGGACGTTCCAGGATGTAGATACCCTGCTGGCCCGGATCCGGGGCGTACACAACCTTACCTCCGCCGAAGAATACCTGCGCATGATCGCACTCAGCCGCATCATGCTGCCCAATGTGCTTAATATACAAGCCAGCTGGCTTACGGTTGGTAAGAAAGTAGCCCAGCTCTGTTTACACGGAGGCGCCAATGATTTCGGCAGCATCATGATCGAGGAGAACGTGGTGAGCGCAGCCGGTGCGCCACATCGTTTTACCAGCCGGTCGATACAGGATGCCATCCGCGAAGCCGGGTTCGAACCACAGCTTCGCAACCAGCAGTACGAATGGAGGGAAATGCCTGCTGCCATTGTAGAGCAGGTGATCGACTACTGACCTTTTTTGAATATGCCCGAACCATCGCCCCAAAAACTCCTGCACCGGTTTCGCCTGGCCGGTTTCGCGGAAGGGATCTCCTTCCTGGTATTGCTATTGGTGGCCATGCCACTTAAATATTTCTTCAACTTTCCGCAGGCCGTAAAAGTCTTTGGCTGGATGCATGGCATCCTGTTCATTGGTTTTCTATGGCTCGCATTCGAAGTAATGGGCGTTCTGAAAAAGCCCTTCAGCTGGTTTCTCAAAGCGTTCGCCGCGGCCATCTTACCCCTGGGTACGTTCATCTTCGACCGACAGTTGCACCAGGAAGAAAAAAACCTCAGGCCCTGATCCGGTATCATTTCCTTCGGGTCATGTAAATAGCGGAAAGCAGGCGGAAATGGTTACATTTGGATACCAATTCAACTAACACTTTCCATTATGCAACGGGTACTTACACACACAAGGTGTTTTGTTATCGCCTGTTTGCTCGTTATCGGTTCTGTCAAAACAAGCAACGCACAAAGCAAGGAACAATCACTGCACGACCTCAACACCCTTCTTGTCAATACCGTGATGACCGACCTGTTTACGCCCATCGTGGCCAGCCGGGTCTATGTATATCCAAGCATCGCTTTTTATGAGTGCATCCGTCTCGACGATCCCACACTGCCTGCATTGACCGGTAAGCTGAACGGCCTGCAATCCCTGCCAATTCCGCCAGCGGGCAAGAAGATCGACCCGTTCATCGCAGCCTGTGTTTCCTTTTCGCATGTGGCGCAGGCCCTGGTGGGTTCCGAGTACAAATTCAGCGACTGGCGCATAGCCTTCACCGATTCCGTTTCCCGGTACAACGATTCGGCACTGGTACAGCAGTCTGTTGCATATGGAAAAACCGTGGCAGACAGCATTGTTTCCTGGTCGAAGAAAGACAATTACCTGAAGACAAGAGCACTCACCCGGTATGTGATCAGTCATACTCCCGGCGCCTGGCAACCCACCCCGCTCGATTATGCGCAGGCACTTGAGCCACACTGGCCGAAGATCCGCCCCATGACGCTCCGCTCGGCCGCACAATTCGCTCCCAAAGAAAAATTAAGCTACAGCGCTTCCAAGGCTTCGAAATTTTATAAAACTGTACTGGAAACCTATACAATCGGGAAGAAGCTCGATACGGTGCAAAAAGAGATCGCCCTGTACTGGGATGATAACCCGAACGTATCGGTGAACATCGGGCACCTGAATTATTTCATTCACAAAGTATCGCCCGGAGGTCATTGGCTGCTGATCGGGCAACAGGCCTGTAAACAGAAGAATATACCGGTCACCAAATCGGCCCAGGTATACGCATACACCGCCATTGCCTTATTCGACGCTTTCATCAGCTGCTGGGATGAAAAATACCGCGGCAACCTGATACGCCCCATCACCATCATCAACCGCTGGATCGATAAAGACTGGGTGCCTTATATTCAAACTCCGCCTTTTCCTGAATTCACCAGCGGTCATTCCGTGATCTCCACCGCGGCCGCGGTGGTGCTCACCGCCCTGCTCGGCGAGAACTATGCATTCACCGATGATATTGAAGTACAGTTCGGAAATAAACCACGCCGGTTCCGTTCGTTCCTGGAAGCGGCACATGAATCTACCTGGAGCCGTGTCTATGGCGGTATTCATTATCCCGAAACCGCCCGGATCAGTACCATACAGGGAAAAGAAGTAGGTTACTTTGTACTCAGGACCCTGTATCCAGAGGCGATAAAAAAATAAACAGCTATGCCACGATTGTTCAAGCGGATCTTTTGCTGGGGATTCCTGTTTTTAACCGCAACGGGCCTAACAGCCCAGCAGCCCGGCAATGACAAATTGTTCCGCCTCATCCCCGAAACAGAATCCGGGCTGATCTTCCACAACGATGTTATTGAAACGCCCGAGATGTTCATGTACCGTTATGAATACCTCTATAACGGGGGTGGTGTAGCCATCGGCGACATCAACAACGATGGACTCCCCGATGTATATTTTTCTTCCACAGTGGGCAGCAATAAACTCTTCCTGAACCTGGGCAATTTCAGATTCAGGGATATTACCCAACAAGCCGGGGTGAACGGAGGCATTGGTATAAAGACAGGCGTTTGCATGGTAGACCTCAACAACGACGGGCTGCTGGATATCTTCGTAAGCAAGTCGGGCTACAAAGACCCCCGCATGCGCACCAAGATACTCTACATGAACAACGGCAATGGAACCTTCACCGACCGTGCCGCCGAATACGGATTGAATGAATCCAGCTTTACCATGCAATCCTATTTTTTCGACTTCGACAACGACGGCGATAAAGACGTGCTCTTCGTCAACCACCCCGACGAATTCAGTAAATCGATGACCATCCCGGTTACGATGGTGAATGGCAAACTCCAATATGTGGAGGATACCGGAGCTGTATACGTAAGCGATCGCCTGCTCGAGAACCGGAATGGAAAATTTGTCGACATCACAAAAAAGGCCGGGCTGATCGACCGCGGCTTTGGCCTGAGCGCCAGCATAGCCGACATCAACCGTGATGGCTGGCCCGATATCTATATCGCCAACGACTTCAACAAACCCGATTTCCTGTACATCAACAACCGCAACGGAACCTTTACTAACCGGCTCAGCGACTATATCCGCCACACCAGTTTTTTTGCCATGGGATCCGACATCAACGACATCAACAACGACGGGCTGGAGGATATTTATGTACTGGATATGGCCGTGGAAGATCCCGTACGCCAGAAGCAGCTGTTTGTTGTGAACCAGAACTACGACAAATTCGAACTGATGGTACGGTTTGGTTTGTATTACCAATATCCTAAAAACACCCTGCAACTCAATAACGGGGACGGCACGTTCAACGAGATCGGCAATTATGCCGGCGTGGCTGAAAGCGAGTGGAGCTGGACACCCCTTATTGTGGACCTCGACAACGACGGCTGGAAAGACATCTACATATCCAATGGAATCAAACGCGATGTTACCGATTGGGATTACCGGGTATTCGTGCTCGATTCAATCATGCGGGTAATGAACAGCGGCGGCTTTGTGGATATGAACGCCTGGCTGAAGAGCATCCCGGTTGTACCCAACAAGAATTATTTCTTTCACAACAATGGCAGCCTGAAATTCGAAAAATACACCGATACCTGGTGCGATGCCCCCGCTTCTTTTTCGAGCGGCACCGCGTATGCCGACCTGGATAATGACGGTGATCTCGACCTGGTCGTAAACAATGTTGATGGTCCCGCTTTTCTTTTTAAAAACAATTCCCGCGAATTCAAACCCGATTCATCCAACTACCTGCGGTTCCGTTTTTATAAATCAGCGGGCTCGTTCAACGAATTGTATGGAGCAACCGTAAAACTTACCGACCGCAACGGGATGGTACAGATGCAGCGGTATTACCCGCAACGCGGCTTTATCTCCAGCGTTGAGCGTGTGCTGCATTTTGGCACCGGCGCCGAAACAACGATTCCGAAAGTGGAGGTAACCTTCCCGGGAAACAAAAGCCTTGTACTTACCAATGTGCGAACAAACCAGGAGATCACCGTATTGGAGCAGGACGCCCGCCCGCAAGGCGGTGCGCCACCGCAACGCGGCTTGTTCAAAGACATCAGCAAAGAACCCGTCTTCCGCTACCGCCAAAACGAAAACGACTACATCGATTTCAAACGGGAGCCGCTTATTCCTTACCGCTGCAGCCGTAAAGGCCCGTATTATGCGCAGGCCGACGTGAACGGAGACGGATTGCAGGATGTATACATCGGCGGTGCGGCCGGTTTTGCCGGCAAGCTGATGATCCAGAATGCCACGGGGGCCTTTGTTGAAAAATCAACGACGGCCTTTACAACCGATAAAAAGTATGAAGACATGAGCGCCCTTTTTGTTGATGTTGATGGCGATGGCGATAAAGATCTTTATGTGGTAAGCGGCGGAGCCGAGTTTCCTGCAGTAAGCAATCTATACCAGGACAGGCTTTACCTGAATGACGGAAAAGGAAATTTCACCCGCTCTGCCAGGACGCTGCCAACCGAAGGTTTTAATGGCTCTTCTGTTACAGCGCTTGATTTTGATGACGATGGCGACCAGGACCTGTTCATTGGCGGCCATGTGATGCCCGGCGTTTTCCCCAAACCCGACCGCTGTATGCTGCTGCAGAACAACAAGGGCATTTTCAGCGATGTAACAGCTGTTGTTGCCCCCGCATTAATGAATATCGGGATCGTTGACCAGGCAGCCTGGACCGATATGGATGGAGATGGAAAAAAAGAACTTGTTCTTTGCGGGGAATGGATGCCGGTAAGTATTTTTTCATTCCAGAACGGGCAGTTTGTGAAAACCCGTAACGATGTTCGCATCAGCACACCCTCCGGGAAAGACTCGCTGATTGATATGAATGCGCTCACGGGCTGGTGGTATAATATGAAGGCCGACGACATTGACAATGACGGCGATATCGACCTCGTACTGGCCAACCGGGGATCGAACAGCATGGTTAAAGGAAACATCAATGAGCCCTGCACCATTTACGCGAAGGATTTTGACGGTAACGGAAGCTACGACGCCTTGCTGGGATATTATATCTGGGGTAAATGTTACCCGCTGTACAGCAGGGATCAGCTCATTGACCAGCTGCCCGCCTTCCGAAAAAAGTTCGTACGCTACCACGACTATTCCGGTAAAACACTCGATGATCTTTTCAGCGAGCAGGAAAAAAGAGGGATGGATATTTACAAAACCAATTTCTTTGAATCCGGTATACTGATCAACGAAGGCAACAATCATTTTCGTTTTGTACTGCTGCCCGAAAAAGTGCAACTGTCGTCAACCAGCGATATCGTCATAGATGATATTGACGGAGATGGCATAAAAGATATGCTGCTATGTGGCAATTCTACGGAAGCCGCGGTCATGGTCGGTAATATTGACGGCTCGGGGGCCCAGTTGCTCAAGGGAACCGGTGGCGGTAATTTCAGGGCGCTGACTGTTGCGGAGAGCGGCCTGTCGGTTTTAGGAGAAGTGCGCAAGATCGTATACCTGAAAGAGAAGCGGAACACCACCGTTGTACTCCTTAAAAATGATGCGCCCGCACAGGTTTTTGTTAAAGACTAAACCTATTCAACCACGAAGCGGTACCCAATCCCTTTGATGGTGATGATCTCGAGAGCTGAGTCGCCTTTAAGATAACTGCGCAGTTTGGTAATGTATACATCCAGGTTCCGGGAGTTGAAAAAATTATCATTTCCCCAGAGCAGGTTCAGAATATCCCGGCGGTCTACAATTTTATCCCGGTTCTCGTACAGTACTTTCAGGAGTTCACTTTCCCGGAAAGATAATTTGCGTTCATCACCATTATTCCTGAGCACCTGGTGGTTCATGTGGAATGTGTATTTCCCGATCTTGACAACATCCTTTTTATCCTCGGGTTTGTTTTCACCGTTTCGGTAACGGAGTGCATTCTCAATCCGCACGATCAGTTCTTCCATACTGAATGGCTTGCGGATATAATCATTGCCGCCTGTTCGAAAACCCTTCACCAGGTCCTCGGTTTGGGTTTTGGCAGTGAGGAAGATAATCGGTACATCCTGGTCCACCTGGCGTATCTCCTCCGCAATGGCAAAGCCGTCTTTATTGGGAAGCATCACATCCAGTACACAGATGTCGGGCCGGTGTTGCGCAAACAAGGAGAAGGCCTTGTTGCCATCTGCTTCCATCAACACTTCGTACGCCCGGCTTTCGAGGCTTTCCTTCACGATCTTTCCGAGAAAGAGTTCATCTTCCACGTATAATATTTTAACGGCTGCCATATTCCCTGGGTAGTTTTATGATGAATGATGCTCCATTTCCTTCTTCGCTTTCCACCATGATGCTGCCATGATGCTCCTTGATGATATGGGCCACATAACTCAATCCCAGACCATATCCTTTTACATTGTGTTTATTGCCATGCGGAACACGGAAGAACTTGTCAAATATTTTGTCGCGGTAAGCTGCCGGGATACCCAGGCCATTGTCGGTTACCCGCAGCATAAGCTGGCTGCTTCCGGCTTCAACGCTGATGTCGATCACCGGGTTTCCTTTACTGTACTTAAGCGCATTATCGAGCAGGTTGTACACCACGCTGCTGATGTGCACGCGGTCGGCCATCAACGAAAAATCGGCGCCGGTATACGCTACGTTCACAACAGCTCCGGTTTTTTCAAATTGTAACTGCATGGAGCCGGTTACTTCTTTCAGCAGTTCCTTCAGGTCGAACCACTCGTTCTTTAATTCCAGTTGCTGCTTTTCAAACATGGATAAGCGAAGGACTTTATCAACCAGCAAAGAAAGGCGGTTCAGTTCAAGGCCGGCTATGCCCAGGTATTCCTGTGTACGCTCCGGGCTTTGCAGGGCATTGAAGTTTTTCATCGCTTCTATGGCCACACTTACAGTGGCAATCGGCGTTTTCAGCTCATGTGTGATATTGCCGATGAATTCATTTTTGATATCGGTAAGCCGCTTCTGTGCAAGCAGGTTACGGTAGATGAAAATGAACGACAGCACCGTGAGCCCGATCAGCAACAAGGATAGCAACAATTGCATGCTCATCTTTCTCAGTACATACATACCGGGATCTTCGAATTCGGCCCGGTAAAAAACCGGGCTCATCAAACCTACCGGCACCCGTTTGGTTGAAAACTCCCCCACCTGCTCGTTCAATTTGACGGTAAATCGTTTGGTTCCCGAATCGGTGGTGAGGAGTGTAGGATTTGTTTTTATGATCGTGAAGCCGACATTGATGCGCTCTTTAGCCAGGAGAACGCGGTACATGGAGTCGACCGTTTTTACGGGAATCGTATCACCCAGGTTTTTGTTACGGGAAAGCAGTTCCTGGAACACCGGGGGCGGTATGCCATCATTTTTGGTTGAAACATAAACAATGGTGTCTTTTTCCTTCTTGTTTGTGTGCACACTGTCGGAAGACACCATCTTTTCTGTATGGGTATCCATCGATATCACCAGTTTCTGCTTCAGGCTGTCTCCCTTGATCTTTTCGACACTGCTGATAAAGTCGGCCATGAACAGGTTGTCGCTCATACCGGCACGTAACGCCATTGTATCGCCCGAGAAACGCTGTACCTGCAACCGGTACATGGCATCGCGGAAAACAACGTCGGATGTTTTTTTGAAGTTTTCCTTTTCCTCACCATATAACTTGCGCATCCAGTATACCTGGAAAGCGATCAGGAGAAGAATGGTTGCCACCATAAGGAGCCGGGCTGTACGTAATTTATTCATGCGGGAACAAAACTAATCGAAAAAGAGCTGGTTGTGCAAGCCATTAACCTTAATTAACCTTAATGAAAGGCTGGTTAACCTGCCCCGGTAAAGGGTTCGGTTAGTTTTGTGAGCGCAAAATTTCATTCTTAAAACAAATATTACCACGTCATGAAAAATGTACTTGCAACACTGACATCAATCCTGCTCCTGCAGGCTGCACATGCCCAGATCAAGGAGGGGACGATCAGTTACGAACAAACCGCCGATCTGCATCGCCGTATACCTGAAGAGAACCAGCAACTCCGGTCGATGGTTCCGCAGTTCCGTACGACCAAATTTGAGTTGTTATTTGCCGATAACCAGAGCCTGTACAAAGCCGTTGAGGAAGAGCCCGATATGACAGAACAAAACAATGGGGGGATTGTACTTCGGATGGGGGGCGGAGCTGAGAACGAATACTACCGCAATTACAGCAGCCATAAATCCATTGAATTGCGGGAATTGATGGACGAGTTATACCTCGTGGAAGATTCCGTTCGCAGCATTGCCTGGAAACTGGAAGAAGGAGAAACCAAAGTCATTCTGGGCTACACGTGTAAAAAAGCCACCGGCAAAACAGCCCGTGGCAATGATGTGGTAGCCTGGTATTGTGAAGATATCCCTATCGCCGCTGGCCCGGAACAATTCAATGGTTTGCCAGGCCTGATCTTGCTGGTGGATATCAATAAAGGAGAGATCATTTATGTCGCCAAAGTCATCGACAAAAAAATCGATCGAAAAAAATTGAAAGCCCCTGCAAAAGGAAAGAAAATAGCGCCGGCCGAATTTCTTGCCAAGCAAAATGAGCTAATGGGTAATGGCCCGGTACGGATCGTTACCAACTAAAAACACAAAGTAGCCATAAAAACAGGGCCCGCTATTTCCAGCGGGCCTTATCTTTTGAGCAATAGTTTATGGAGTTTTTTTATTTCTTCTGATTCGGAGGCCGCAATATGTTCATTGTGCTCAAATTTTGATCGCAGGAATATTAGCCTTTTATGCTCCGGGTATTTCACCAGTATCTCATTGATAAGGCTGCCGAGTGCTTCGTCCCTGGGTGGCAACTCAGCTTTGATCGTTGCCGCCGCCCGTTCCCGGGTCGGTTTCTTTTTGATAATTGCCTCAAGAGTAGCCAACTTGTTCGGTGAAATGCTTTGTGCCTTCTCTGCCTTGGCATACAAGCCTTCCAGTTGTTTTTTGCTCAGACCGCCCCGGTTACAGTACTGCTGGTAAAGGCTGCTTACGAAGGCCGACTTCGGATGCGCCTGTACCATTTCCTTTAATATATCGAGCAGGATGTCCATTTCAGGGTGTGAAATTACTCATTCTGGTATTTAGAAATAAGAGGGCCACCAAATGGCGGCCCTTTTGTGCTTGTTCTTGTGTTCCGTAATCATTTTAATGCCGGCCTCCCCGGCCATGACCTTTATGTTTTTTATAATGGCCGTAGTGATTTCCATTGTCGTGGCGACGCACCAGAACAACCTGCTGATTGTGGCAATTGCGGTAGCGTGCATACCGTACCCGGTGATCATTGAAATAACGATACGCGTAGGGATCCCGCAGAACCACCTTATAACCAGAATACAGGTCATAGCTGGCATACCTGCGTGGAAGCGTTGCACTGAAAACCCAATGACCGCCAGCCATGTATACAAATTGACGACGTGGAATGTAATAATAGGCTTCTATATCCGGCAGATAGTAGTATTCCGCATAATCATATCCCACAGGGCCCCAGGCCGGTTGATCGCCAACATTAATATGTACGCCTACACTTACCTGTGCCTTTGCGGAATGTGTTGTGAACCCAATGGCAATAAGCAATGCCACACGAAAGATTTTCTTTTTCATAGTCTCTGATTTTGATCCGGGCCCTGTTTTCAAACAGAATGCCATGAAAAAGTTTCGCTGTGTTAAAGAAGCTCTAAAGGCTCATAATAAAAGAATTCTAATACAATATTAATAAAGGACAAAAGGTCAGCCTTACGGGGCTGACCTTTCTGAGCATGCAATGACCAGGGTTACATCGTTCTGATGACGGCCCTGGGACCACCATTACCTGCCTTCTGCAAACTGTAAGTAAAGCCCAGTGTAAAATAACGCTGCAGTGTTTTATACTGAATATCCTCTACAAATGTGGTGTTGCCATTCCGGTCAACGCCCCTGTTCTGGTTCAGCAGATCGAATGCGCTGAATTTGATCTCTCCCTTTTTACTTTTGAATACCTGCTTACTGACAGATGCATTCCACAAAGCGATTCTTGAGTTAAAGCCATTGCTTCTGCCTGTATACGCCGTATAGGAGATATCGCTGTTTAACGAAAACCCAGCCGGGAGGTTGACCGTAGCCTCCATTTCATACACCTGGCGCCAGTAGTTGTTGTTGAGCGACGGTTGCAACGAGTACCGGGCGTTGTTGTAACTTACCCTCGCACCGGCGCTGATGTCGAATATCTCTTTGTAGCTATAACTGAAGTTGATCCGGGGCATCAGCGAAAGGATGCTTGTTTTATTACGATCATCATTGATAAAATTCACCGAGCGGTTATAATTAGCATTCAGCCCCACATCTACCCGTGTGTTCAGCTTCTTGATCCGGAAGCCCCTGTCAACATTCGCCATCAAATTGTAAACGCCATTCGCATTCACCGGTTTGCTGCTGCGGGCGCCCGAAGAATTGATCGAATCATTGTAGACGATCGCGTTCTGCACGGCGCTGTAATTCAGGAATATGAAAAAGTTCTTCTGCCGGGCCGGACTTGCATTGAAATACTGGAGGCTGGCATTGTGGCTATAAGACTGCTTTAAGGATGGATTCCCTGATATTACATTCAGCGGGTCACTGATATCCTTCACTGGCTGTAATTGTTTAGCGGTAGGTTGTGCGGTAGATGTGTTATAATCAACCCGCAGCGTTTTTGTACGGCTAAAATTATAATTGAAATTAGCCACGGGCAACAGGTTGGTAAAACCCTGTTTCACCCTGAATGCACTGTCCTTCAGGTGGCTGTTAAGTTGGGCATACTGCAGGTTCGCGCCAACACCATATCCGTATTTCTTTTGCTGTGTTCGGAAACTAAGGCCCCCGCCGGTGTAGTTATACCTGTTTTCAAAAGCATTGCTCAGGATACGGTTCATTTTATCATGCTTGCCGCTGCTGATGTTGTAATCGTATGTCTTCCGGTCAAGATCTCCAAAACTGCTGTTGTAATATCCCCGGAATTCCAGCAGGGATCTTTTACTTAACGGCTCTGTATAGTTCGCATTCACGCCATAACTCTGCGTAACACTACGCAGGCGGGTTTGCTGATCGAGCGTGTCGCGTTGATTAATGATTCCGTTCTCGTAAAAATTATTGATCGCCTGCTGGTTACCCCGGCCCCGGCTGTCGTTGTATTGCATGGAAGCTGTGGCAGAGAGTGTTCGTCCCTTCTTTTTGAATTTATGGCGGAATAATAATTCCTGGCTGGTTACATATCCCTCGGTTGAGTTGCGGGTATTGGAAAACCCGTTGTTCAAGGTTTTATCATTGGGTATAAAAGACTGGTAATCGCTTCTGCGTTCATTGTTCCCTTTCTGGTATCCAACCACCGAGGTAAGTTTCAGTGAGTTGAAGGAGTCAATCTTATGATCAACACTAAAATTGAACCTGTTGCTGCTCGTCTGGTTTTCGGTGCTGCTATTCTGGAGGTAGGTGAATGCATTCCCTGGCAATATGTTCCGCCGGCTGGTATTGCGGGTGTTATCAAGGTTGAGATTATTATACAGATAACTGGCGTTCACTTCTGTTTTTTTCTTCCAGACATCGCTGTAATTAATTCCGCCGGCAATGGTACGGGTTATCCCCTGGCTATTATTGATTCCCGCAACGGGCAACCCGAATTCGTCGTCGTTATCATTATTGATTACAATGCGGGCACCCCCGCCACTCATCATGCGCCTTGACTGGCCGGTGAAGTTGAGCATATCCATGATGGAAAATCCCTGGCGATTGGTATTATTGGCCATGCCAATGGCGGAAAGCTGCTGATCGCCGTTGAACTTATTGATGTTGAACTGCCCGTCATAGCGGTCTTTTGTGCCTGCAGCCATGGTTGCCTTTCCGAACGCCGCGTTCTTTTTATCTTTTTTCAGTTTGAGGTTTAATGTAGGCGTTTTATTGCCATCATCAACACCGGTAAATTCCGATTGATCCGACGACTTGTCAAACACTTGTACCTTATCGATGGCGTCGGCCGAAAGATTACGGGTCGCCATCTTAGGGTCGCCGTTAAAGAAGTCGCGGCCATTCACCAGCACCCGGCTGATGCGTTTTCCATTGACCCGGATCGTGCCGTCTCTGTCCACCTCTACGCCAGGCATTTTCTTAAGCATATCTTCCACCACCGCGTTGGGCTTTGTTTTAAACGCTTCCGCGTTGAATTCAAGGGTATCGCCGCTTACAACCACCGGCGGCCGCTGCGCTTTCACCGAAACCTCTTCCAGGATGGATTTGTCTTTCAGCATGATGCGTCCAAGATCCATATCTCCGTTCACCTCAACATGCTGCCATTTGGGGTGAAAGTTTACCTGCGAAGCCGACAACCGGTACTTTCCCGGTTTCAGGTGACTGAAACTGAATCGGCCGGCCGAATCGCTTCGGGTAAATCCGACCAGCGATGAATCTTTGGCATTCACCAGCGAAACGGTGGCGTCGTTCACCTGTTGTTTTTGCAGGCTATCGGTCAATTGACCCTTTAGTGAATAACCGGACTTCTGAGCCGTCGCAATGGTGGCTGTGAAAAAGACAAGTCCGGCAATAAAAATGAGATATTTCATGGCTATACTTTTTTGATGGAGCAAAAGTATAGTCGGGTTTCAGCAAAGGCGGTTAACCAATACTGGTATAAGGTTAATTAAGGTTAATGGTATTGGGCTGTCGAATGACCCGTTGATCGTGATTTTTTGCCGGTTTTTTTCCAAAACCGGGTCATATATACAATAATTGCCTATATAAATCGTTACTGAGTTTATAAAGATTATTTCCTATGAATAAAACCAAACACACGAACCAGTCATCGCATATACTTGTACAAGCGATTCGCAATTTCATAGATAAAATAAGGCAAAACCCGGATGTATATCCTATACGGTACTATAAAAAGAACCGTCGGTTCCGGAGAGATCTTAACGGGCCGGCCGTAAAATAAGCCGGTTTGTTCGGAAATTACCCGCTTTAAAATTCAGCAAAATTGCGCTTGACCCGGCCCTGAAAACGGTTGTATTTTTAAGTATTCAAAATCCAGTGTATGAAAAGCCATAACCCCCATCACGCTATTTCGTTCCAGACGGTATTGAAGTTCATGAGCGAAGCTTTCAGAAGCCTGTTTCAGTCGAGCCAGAACAGGGACTTTCAGCGCCTGAAAGATTTTATTGCTTCGTAATTGTAGCGGAGATCTGCCTGTAACACCCCACCGATCCTGCCCGGGAATAACTCTCCGGCAGGATTTTTTTATTAACTGAAGAGGTATTCCACATCCTGTTTGGTGAGGGCCTTTACAAAACTTGCATCATCAGTTATCAGTTCGCTGGCCAGTTTTTTCTTCCGTTCCTGCAACTGCAGTATTTTATCCTCGATCGTATCGATACAGATCATCCGGTAGGCGAAGATATTCTTGGTCTGGCCTATCCTGTGCGTGCGGTCAATGGCCTGTTGTTCTACGGCGGGGTTCCACCAGGGATCCACGATATATACATAATCAGCGGCGGTAAGGTTCAAGCCCACACCTCCCGCTTTCAGCGAGATCAGGAATACCCTGCACTCATCGTTGTTCTGGAAATTCTGGATCGCTTTCTCCCGATCGGTAGCTGAGGTGCTTCCATCAAAATATTCGAACTTGATATTATCCTCTGTCAGTTTCTTTTTAATCAACGACAACATTCCGAGGAACTGTGAGAAGATAAGCGCCTTATGATCGCCGATATTCTCCTCGATCTCCCGGGCCAGTTCTTCCAGTTTGATGGAATGGTTCGGGTGTTTTTCCTCTTCATTGAGAATGGCCGGACTATCGCAGATCTGCCGCAGTTTCATCAAGCCCTGCAAGATGGTAAGCTGCGATTTGGCGATTCCCTGGTCATCAATACTACCCATGATCTTTTCGCGGTAGGTGTTCCGGTATAGATCGTAAATGGTTCGCTGTTGTTCCTCCATTTCACAAAACAGGATGGTTTCTGTTTTTTCGGGCAGATCTTTGGCCACTTGCTCCTTGGTACGGCGCAGGATAAAGGGATACAGGAGTTTGCGAAGGTGTTCTTTCTGATCCTGCTCGCCGAACTTATCGATGGGTGTAGCAAATTCGTTACGGAAGAATTCCATATTACCCAGCAGTCCCGGGTTCAGGAAGTTCATTTGTGCAAAAATATCAAACGTGTTGTTCTGTAAAGGCGTTCCGCTCATGCACAGGCGGTTCCGGGCTGTAAGCAGGCAAGCGGCTTTGGTTACCTTGGAGGAGGGGTTTTTAATTGCCTGACTTTCATCTAGGATCACATAATCGTACTGTACCTTCAGCAGCAACTGTATATCGCTGCGCAGTGTGCCATACGTGGTGATGATCACATTATGCTTTTCCAGCTCTTCGGCATTACGGCTTCGGGTACTTCCGTGGTGAATATGCCAGCTAAGCGATGGCGTAAATTTTTCCACTTCGTTCTTCCAGTTATATATCAGCGTAGTGGGACAAACAACGATCGATTTTAATCCTCCATTCGTTTCTTTATAATGCTCCAGCATACTCAGGGCCTGGATCGTTTTACCCAAACCCATATCATCTGCCAGGATCCCGCCCCACCCTACGTCGTTCAGGTAGTTAAGCCATTGGTAGCCGGATACCTGGTAGGGCCGGAGTGTTTTTGTGAGATGAGCTGGCGGCGGCGTTTCGGGTATATTCTTGAATTCCTTCAGCCGTTCATATTTTTCATCCAGTTCAAAACTGAGTTCGGTTTCATCGCGGTTCTCGTACAATTCGTCGATCACGCTCATGTGGTACCTGGAAAGTCGCAACTGGTTAGCCCTGCCTTCACCCACTTTAAAAAGAAGTGAGTACCGTTTAAGCCATTCCTCGGGCAGAATACCAAGGGTTCCGTCGCCCAGTTGTACGAAAGACTGCTTGTTCATCAGCGCTTTCTTGATGTCGTCGATACCGACCCGTTGATTTCCAAATTCGATCTCCACTTTGGCGTCGAACCAGTCGATGCCACTGCTTACATGGATATGCGTATTCGGGCGGGCTGTATTGAAGCGGAAATTCTTCAGCGCTTCAAATCCGTATACCGGTATCTTCATTTCCTTCATCGCGTCGATGAACAGGAAGAACCAGTTATTGCGCAATACATCCACTCCTTTCAGCACAAGATTGTTGCCGTCGTCGTTGCGGGTGAACTGCGAGTGCAGCGCTTCCAGCTTTTCGATGAAGCGCTGTTCCGATTCGCGGTTGCGCTCAATGACAAGAATTTTATTTCCCTCCGGGAGAATGATGCTGTCCTTATCGGAGGCCTTTGTTGTATATCCTTTATAGGAGAAAATGGGTTGAAACACGAGGTAGTCGCCTTTCTCAAGTAATTGCAGCTGCACATCCGGTTCCCCGCTCTTCACTTCGCTGATCAGCGCTTTATCAAACTCCACATGGTATTCCTTCGTGAGCGGAAGTATCACTTTCTGCATCTTCTCCGCCCAGTCGTCTTTACTCAACTGAATATTTCCCGTCTGCAGGAATTTCTCGGCCTGCACCACATCTTCGGGTTTTTGCCAGAGATACAGCATATCCTCGTAGAGGAAGAGGAGGCTGCTTTCGCATTCATTATCGGAGAATGCCAGGGAGTCGTTGATCCGTTTCACCCGGCAGGCAATCTCAAAATGCCCGTTCTTGGCAAACACTTTAAAGAAAGGTGTGATGAAGGCGTCACTTAATTCCGCATCTCCCAGGTTCGCCGTTGTGAAGCTTTTACCCTTGGGTATATAAAAAACAAACCGGTTGGAAGCCTGCTCTTCAAATATTTTTTTGAGTTTAGGCTGCAGGTACTCGGCCATCAATGCCTTTGTTTCTTCGGGCAGATCGTCGCCATCGGTATGGATGATGTTTTCCCAGATACCGCTGAACGGTGAGTTTCGGTCGAGGTATTTGTTGATTTCGCTGTTTTGCAGCTTGCGAACCTGCTGCAATAGTTGCTTGTCCTCTTCTCCAAAAACTTCGGTATCCACGAACTTGCCGAGATCCAGTTTTTCGATCTTGCCGACGAATTTTTTCTCTTCATCATCCGCTTCACCCTGCACAGCGTCTACCGTGAAATAGGGATAGGTATTGCTGTTGAAATTAAATACCAGTCCGAGTTTTTTAGCCGGCCTGTCTGCCAGTACCACTTCTTCCTCCCTGGGTTCCTCGGGAACGATGAATGGTTCTGCAGGACGGGGTGTTGCGGTCGTTGCTGCCGTTGTATTGGCAACACGCTTAATGGTTGTATCCAGTACTTTGAGAAAGGGTTTTCCGTCTTTATAGGTAAACTCAAATTTACCGGTAAGGTCATCTGCCAGGCTGTACCCGTATATAGCCAGCAGTTTGTTCTTCTCTTTATCCCAGTTCCGGATGCTATCAAAATAGTTCACGCCAAATGCGTCGAGCAGTTGCAGGAACAGTACGGTTTTATGCACGCAAAGCGGGTGCTCTGTTTCGTTACACTTACAGGATGTGTCGAAGTTGCGTTCGTCGTTCTTTTGAATAACGAGGGGATAGGTCTCTCCTTCAACCGACAGCTCTGCTTCAACCCGTTCGTCGGATGCCTTGAGAATATTGGCCCGGGTGCTGCGCAGGATACCTTCCGCTTCCGCATATATGCCCGGGGAGGAAAGCAGTTTGATCATTTTCAGATCGATGTTCTTCATCTTGGCCACCGTATGCCGTTGGTTGTACCGGATATTGGTATTACCCAGCATGTTCTTATCGATCATGTCCTGCAAGCGGATGAGCGCAGCCGCTTCATGCCGGCAAATGTCGCCGAGGTTATAGGGACAGGAACACCGGACGGTCATTGATTTGGGATCGGTGTATTTCTGGATATAAACCTTGTAGAATATGCTGTAATTATCGTCTTTTACCCGGAACACCACGCCGCTCATGAGCTGATCGTGCTCCACCATCTCCACGTATCCGAGGCTCTGGATCTTTTTTCCACGCCGGATCACTTCATCGGAGCCATTGTTGTAAACGAATTTTAACAGGTGCGGTAATGCCAATTTATCAATGGGTTTTGGTGATCAAATCCATTGGCTGTTGCGAAAAAGCCAAGTCGCAAAACTAACGAAAAAATGACGAGGTGCTTGTCTGAAAACAGGAAGATTTCCGGAAAAATAATGTTAAGGAAATAATTTTCCCCAACCGTGAAAGATGCTGTATTTTGCGGGGTTTTAGCCGATCAACCGGCAATCAATTTACCATTCTCATATACCACACGGGTATTGGCCACGTCTTCGGTAAGACAGTAACGTATGTCTTTTTCCAGTCCGAACCCGGTGAGCCGTTTGTAATGTGAAGCTTCTTTATTCTTCATGAATTTATACAGATCCGGTTTTGCTTCCTTGTACAAGGCAAGCGCAATTTGTGAAGAATCGCAGTTGATGGAGAAATGTTTCCCGATGCGCTGTATCACCGCCCCCGCAAACAAGGTATCTTCGAGGTTTACGCGGTTTTTCCAGGCGGCGCAGCCGAGTATCACGTTCTGTTTTTTTTCCAGCAGGTAATCACAAACAGCCGAAAGATTCGGGAAGGAGCCGGTAATGATTCCCTTCGCGTTCTTATCCAGTGCCATGTGCAGCAGTTTGGTACCGTTGGTGGTTGTAAGCACCAGGGTCTTGCCTTCGATGAATTCGCGGGGATATTCAAAAGGCGAGTTACCATACGCCAGGCCTTCGGCGATCTTTCCGTCTCGCTCACCTGCCGTGATGCTGTCGATCTGCTTGCCGATTCGGATGCATTCCGCCACGCTATCCACCGGTATGATGCTTTTAGCGCCATTGTACAAGGCGGTAGCAATGGTGGATGTTGCCCGCAGTACATCAATGATTACAACAATACTTTTCTCTACATCATACAAATTCAATAACGAGGGCGACAGGCTGGTATATAGTTCGGGTTTGTTTTCTTGCATCGGTTTAAAGTTAACTCAATATTGCCTTCCACTTTTGGGACTCGGCGTATTCTTTAATGACGGCGTTTCGTTTTGCCAGGAATTTTTCCAGGTATGAACGGAGGTACAGGGTATTGAATATTTTTCCTATAACAGCATACGGACTTTCGAATTCGAGCAGGTCGATCATGATCGTACCATTGTCGACCGACTTGAAATGATGTTCGTGCCGGAAACGTTGGAAATCTCCCTTTATCATCTCATCCGTAAATGAATGGGGGCAATCCATGGCGCTGATCCGGGCGGTGAAGCGCCGGGTTTTGAAAAGATGCCGGGCTTCCCAGGTAACGGTTTCTCCCTTGCTGATAAGCCCCGTGATCACTCCGGCGATGGCCCGTTCGTTGGTTCCGGCCGTAGATATGGTGTGCAGGCTAATGCTGCGACTCAGGTCGAATACCCGTTCGATGGGGGCGTTGATGAATGTTGTCAGGTGGATTTTCGGCATTTCGTTGTTTGAATCCCTGGTCCGGTATCCGGAATCGCGACAGGGCAATGGCTTATACAAACGGCATCTTCACCACTTTGGCTTTCAGCAGGGAATTGCGAACGCTGATGCAGATCTCGCTGCCGATTCCGGCGTGCGCCGTAGCAACATATCCCATACCAATCGCTTTGCCCAGCGAAGGCGATTGCGTACCGGATGTAACACGGCCAATAACAGTACCGGCCGCGTCGGTGATGGGATAATCGTGCCGGGCAATACCCTTGTCGATCATTTCGAAGCCAACCAGTTTTTTAGTAAGCCCCCCGGCCTTCTGCTCTTCAAAATATGCGCTGTTGGTGAACGGCTTACTGAATTTGGTGATCCATCCCAACCCGGCTTCCAGGGGCGAGGTGGTGTCATCGATATCATTGCCATACAAACAATAGCCCATCTCCAGGCGAAGCGTATCACGGGCGCCAAGGCCAATCGGCTTGATGCCGGCGGCCTTACCCGCTTCAAAAATCGCATTCCATATGGTATCGGCATTGCCATCCTTATCTTCGAAATAGATCTCCACACCCCCGGCGCCGGTATAGCCGGTTGCGCTCACAAGCACATTCGCTACCCCGGCAAAGGTTCCTTTGCAGAACGTGTAGTATTTCAGGTTCATGATGTCCATATCGGTTAGCGGCTGCAGGATTTTTGTAGCGTTGGGGCCTTGTATCGCCAGCAGGCAGGTTTTGTCGGAGATATTATGCATCTCCACGCCTTTGTCGTTGAACGACTGTATCCAGTTCCAGTCTTTTTCAATGTTGCTCGCATTCACCACCAGCATATAGGCCTTGTTCTCTTCCAGGCAATAAACGATCAGGTCGTCGACAATACCGCCTGTTTTATTCGGAAAACAACTGTACTGCGCTTTTCCGTCGGTGAGTTTCGATGCGTCGTTGGAGGTGGTTCGCTGAATAAGGTCCAGCGCATGCTCTCCTTTCAAAACAAATTCACCCATATGACTTACATCAAACACCCCGGCATTCTTACGAACAGCCGCATGTTCATCGTTGATGCCCGAATAACTGATGGGCATATTGTACCCGGCAAACTCGGCCATCTTGGCGCCCAGTTCGATGTGTTTCTGTGTGAAAGGAGTATTCTTCATGTAAACAGGTTTAGCGTTGAATGTTACGGTTGCAAAAGTAACTGAAAAACCGGTATGGTTTGCCTGTTGCCGTTTACCGGTAGTGTCTCAATTTGAAAATAGCATCATCCTTTTTACTGATTTGTCAGCCCAGGACACTGCCTGTTTATCCAGCACCGTTCAAAAATCAATCGACGAATCCCAGGCGCAGGTGTACCGGAAAGATAACTTTTCGTTTTTCTTCTGCTCCCCAGTATTCGGAAACCGCTGCAATGATACCGGGAACCGGGTTCTCTGAATGCACCGCCTTGTATTTCTGCAGGGCACTCCATGTATTAAGGTATCCCTCCAGATCCTTCAATGACCAATTTCGTTCAATGGAAAACGACGGCGTTTCCAATGGAACAAACGGAAAGGGTATGCTGGCATAGCCATCATCTACATATTTGCGTTCGGGGTCCCAGTATGGACCAAGTGTATTATTATGATAGTTGTCGAGGATCAAATCGATCGAACCGGATATCCGCAACAGGCTATAGGCCCACACAGCGATCACGGCGCCGGGTTTAGCCACCCTGCGTACCTCCTTGTAAAAAGCGTCGAACTTAAACCAATGGATCGCCTGTGCCACGGTAATGAGGTCGACGGAGTGATCCGAAAGGCTTGTTTGCTCAGCCGGTTCCAGCACATATTCAATCCGGAGGTTTTGCGCCGCATGGTCAAGTTGCTTCCGGCTGATATCGGTGGCGTATACTTTTGTGAAGCGTTCGCTTAACGGTACTGCCGACTGGCCATTGCCGGTTCCGCAATCCCAGGCGAGTTCTTTTTCTTTTACAAAGCGAAGAATGTGGTCAAACAATTCCGCCGGGTAATCCGGGCGGTATTTCGCGTAGAGATCAGACTGCCGGGAAAAATTGTCTTTCATAATTTAAAGATACACCGCTTTGTCTTCGGCTTCGCCCAGGTCAAAAAGAAGCCCCGCCTGTAAAGGCGGGACCTTGTTGGTTTCAACTTCAACTCAACTATTGAAACGCTCTTCAATGCGGTATACAGGTTTTGTCAATTCAGTTTTGCAGGCTCCTGGTGGTTATAGCTCAACACCCGTTTAAGTTTCCATTGTCCGTTCTCAAGCAACCAGAGATGCGTAAACACAGCGGTACTGGTCAGGTATTCCGGCTTATCTTTTTCCTTCGCGTAGAAATTATGCCTGCCTGTCTGGATGGCGCCATACAGCTTTCCGTCTTTATCCGTAAGGGGAAAAACTTCCAGGCTCTCTTCCACCAACTCCCGCCGGGGTTTATAGTTCAGTTTGCAAAGGCCATTCTGTATACTGGCAATAAAATCCGCTTTGCTGGGTGTTATGCCCGATTTGTCGTGGTAGAATTCAAAGTTGTCGCTTACCAGGCTTTCCAGTTCTGAAATGTTGCAGGTGTTAAAACCGGCGTTGAAAAGCAGGCTGTCCTTCTGCCGAAGGGTACGATACAGTTCACTGGAGCGGTTGATCTGTCCGAACGCGATGGCTGCGGCCATGCTGAACAGGCTTGATAAGAAATACTTTTTCATGGCTATGTTATACTGGCTATGGGTACAGGGCGGGCGCCGGTTAAAACCGGCAGCCCTGTATTCCGTTAATATCTGTCTTCATCGCGCCGGGCCAACACGTCTTTGATCTCGTCGCACATGGCGTGCATATCCTCATAACTTTCTTCCGTATTGTCATCACGATCAAACCGGATGCGCACCTGGCCGGGTTTCAGTTTCAGGTAGAAATTAGTTCCATCGCCCAACTCAAAATCGCAGTCGGTGTGGATGTACGCTGTCGATCGGGCGTTATGCTTGTGCAGGTGGCGATTGATTACCCGTTGTACATCATCGGTAAGGTCTTCATCGAAGGATGCACGCAAACGGTATTCATCCGCATCATCGTTTACCCGGATATGCACACCATGATCGTGACAGGAACTCAGCGCCAGCATCACACTTAAGGCAAGCGCCAGGTAGAGCAGGTTTTGTTTTTTCATGGCTATGCTTTTTACATTTCAACCATTCCGCTGCCGCCGGCCCCTCTCATTACATTCACGGGCTCGGGAACCAGGTTCAGTGCATTGTCGTTTTCGATCTTGTTCTTGATGCTGTCGAGCGTCTTCTGTACGTTTTCGATGGAGTCGATCTTACGCTGGCGTTTCTGGTCTTCGATTATGCGCAGTGAATCGGCTTTCTTATCAAACTCGTTGTACCGGTATTCGTCGGGTGTCCTGTCAGTGCTGCGTTTCCTTTTAGAAGAACGCTCCTTGTCATTCCAGCCGTCGGCCTTGCGTCCGTCGAGCGTGTACAGACCATCTGCCTTCATCACATAATCCACGTCGGGCTGCCAGCGGATATTTTCATCTTCATCCCAATAGTAATTGTTGTTCCACTCATCGTCCCAATCGCGGCCACCGAGGTGCACCGGCCAGCCGATGCCTTTGTTGATCCGGATCTGTTTGCCTTCCGGAACATATACCGTGATGGTGACAACCTGGTTGCGGAATTTATCGGTTTTGTTGATGGCGATGCCCTTTTCGAGCAGCAGGATCGAATCCTTTTGCTCCACATCGAACCTGATCATACCCGCCAGGCGGTTTGCGTCGGCGCGGTTGAAGCCGCGGGATGAACGCTTGATGGTCACTTTAAAACTGTCGGTGGGCGATTTGGTGATCTCCACAAACACGTTGCGCACATACGCTGTGTCTTCATCGATCAGGTTCTCAAACGGCTCGAAGCGGATCCAGTTACGGCCATAATATTTTTTATTAAACGGCAGGGATGAGGTAACCACCATCTTATCGGCCTTGGGATTCACCAGGCTGATCTGTTCTTCTTCCAGGCGGCTGCTGCTGCGGAAGTCACGCATAATGGAGGTGATCAGCATGATCAGGCAAACCCAGCCAATGGTCCAGAGGCTGCCGAATGTCCAGCCGAGGATGCGGGTATTTCCTTTGGCCCGGGCGATCTTGCGGATCAGCCAGGTGATCATACCGATGATGGGCACGGCGATGAAAAGCAACAGGGTACCCCATGCGTAGAAGTTCTGCCAGCCACCGCGTAATACATAATCCTTCAGCGGGAAGATACCGATGGCGAAAATGCCCATCCCGATCAGCGCCATGATGAAGGCGAAGGTTACACAACCGATGATGAAGTAGGCGAAGATCTTAGCGATCAGGGCGATCACATTACCGATACCACCGCGGCTTCTTTTTGAAAAATTCTTTACATCGCTTGCCATGGCGTTCGCTTTTTCACTTACCGCCGTGGCCGCTTCTTTACCGAATTTCTCGGCACGCTTACCCACGTTCTTCATCTCTTCGGTTACCGATGCTTTGATGGAGTTGAGGTCAACCTTTTCCCCTTTCATCTCCAGTTTTTCCGACGTGGAGATCGCTTCAGGTATCACGATCCAGAGGATGACGTAAATGATCAGCGAGGTAGGGCTGAAGGTAAAGCGGATCACATCTCCCACATCCCAGAATCCGCCCCAATGGTTCCACTGAGAAAAGAACGAGAGGAAGGGAAGCAGGAACAACACCCGGGGTATCCAGGGGTTGATCCCGAAATAATGACCGATACCGCTGCACACACCGGCGATCATTTTATCATCGATATCGCGGTAGAGTTTACGACGGGGTCCGCCGATCTGTTCGGAAGAACGGCTGGGTACGGCGATCCACATAATAATATAGGTAATGAAGCCGAGGCCGGCGAATAACAATATGAGGAAGATGATCCGTACCACCACTACGTCGATATTGAAATAGGCTGCCAGGCCGCTGCAAACGCCACCCAGCAGTTTGTCGTCTTCATTGCGGAAAAGGCGTTTATGGCCGGTAGCGGTGGTGTTGCCACTCTCCTGCTGGGCCGAACTGTGTGAAGAGGAGGATGCCGAAGCGGGCTGTGTGTCGTCCATGGCCTCGAAATCTTCCGGGCTGCCCATGCTTTTGATGATGGCTTTCACGTCGTCGTCGGTGATGCAGGTAGCGCCCTTGGTAATGCGCTCCTGGAACAGTTCGCCGATGCGGCTTTCAATGTCGTTGATGATTTCTTCCTTGCCTTCTTCGTTGGCGAAAAGCCGGTTGAGGCTATCGGTATAGTTCTTCAGCAGGTCGTATGCTGTAACTTCTATCGGAACCACGCGGCCCTGGAAGTTTATATTGATTACTTGTTTCATGGCTTTAGTTTTTTGTTTCGTTAGTTGTTGAGCCAGTGATAAAAGTTTTCATGGCTATACTTTTATTACTGCTGGGTGTTGAAGTTGTTGTTGTCTGTTTCTGTTGGTTCCGGGTCGGCGTCTTCCGACTGGGTGAGTGTTTTCACCGCATTGGCCAGTTCGAACCAGGTTGTTTCAAGTTCCTTGTAAAATTCAGCGCCCTTGGGCGTTAAGCTGAAATACTTACGTGGCGGACCGCTGGTGCTTTCTTCCCAACGGTAGGATAATAGTTCCGCGTTCTTGAGCCGGGTCAGCAATGGATAAAGCGTTCCCTCCAGGATATTCAGGTTGGCCTTTTTCATTTTGTCGATGATATCCGACGGGTAAGCCTCCCCCTGTTTAATGACCGAGAGGATGCAAAATTCCAGAACCCCCTTCCGCATCTGGCTGGCTGTGTTCTCTATGTTCATGGCTTTGTTTTTTTACTTCGCTGCAGTTGTTTCAAAAAGTTGATCCGGTATGGGCGCCGGTTGTTTTTTCATGGCTGTGATTCCGGCGCCCTTTCTCCTTTCGTGCTAACTCCGTTAAGCGAAGATCTCGTTGAATAATGTGTTCATGGCTATACTACCTTCTCCCACCCCCTATCCGGAGATAAGGGGTGGATTTCGGTTTTTGATCGTACCTGGTGGCAGGTTGGCGGGGAGCCGGCATTTTTTCATGGCTGGTTGCCGGCGACCGTCTGGCTGAATCAGGGTTGATCTGTTTGGCTATACTTTAAGAACTTTTGTGAGCCGGATAACCGGTTTATCCCTTTCACAACACAAATATAGGGTGCTTTTTAGTACTATGCAACACATACTACCATTTTTTTTACAGTAGCTGGCGGTAGATATTAGCTTGTTTTTACAAAAACCCTTTACCAGTAAGGCTTTTGGCCAAAAAAGTCGATTTCCGGAAAATACATGGATTTGATGAGTGGCTATTATCAAGGGATGAATGGTTAAGTGGTGGTGACTTAATTAATCAAACCGGGGTTCGCTAAGTCATTATTACCCTCCTGCCTTTTTCTTCTCCGGCCCGGCCATTTCCATTCCCGGAAACTGCTTTTGTTCATGAATCTCCGCCTACTAACACCCTGCATTCAGCACCGGTTAAGATCGATACACCCTTTCATTACCTGGTGCTGCTTGTCAGTACTATTTATGCAATTGTTACAACCGTATTGGTTTCCCGGTTTCTGTTGAACCTGTATTCGATTCTGCGAAAGCACTATTACCAGGTGGATCTGATGACTGCCGACTATTACGCCGCTATTACAAGCATACCATTGAAAGCAAAATAAAATATTACACAGGCGTTCGCATAAGTAATAAGCAGGGGTGAGTTGCAGAGAAATGAGATGGGTGTGAATGGATACGCATTCGTTCTTTACCTTGCATCATGAAGTAACGACCTCCATGTTTGATTCTTTCTATCAATATGCTTCCCGCCTTGTTCTGTTCAGCAATGAAGAGAAACGGGTTATAGAGAGTTTCTTTACTTTTCGCCAGGTTCCCAAACGCTTTGTACTGCTCCAGCAAGGCAAAACCGAACGTGAAGTTTTCTTCATCAATAAGGGTTTGCTCAGGCTTTTTTATACAAAAGACGGACAAGACATTACTGCTTTCATTTTCCGGGAACACCTCTTTGCCAGTTGTTACGAAAGTTTTTTACAGCAGCAACCATCCAACCAGTCGCTCGAAGCGCTGGAAGACGCAGAACTGCTTGTAATAACATACGACGATCTGCAAAGGCTGTACAAAGAGCTCCCGAAAATGGAGACCCTGGTTCGCAAAGTGGCAGAACAACGTTTCATCAATGCCCAGGGCATTCTTTCTTCGTATATACTCGATAGTCCGGAAGAGCGATGGCAAAAGTTCGAAGCTGTGAACGGCGACCTGCTGTTGCGGGTACCCCATCACATGATCGCTTCCTTCCTGGGCATCACGCCCGTTTCGCTGAGCCGCATACGTAAACGGCTTCGCAAAGGCTGATCGTTTTCTTTACAATTGTTAATGGAGAAGACCAAGAGGCGGCTGTAGCTTTGTATCATAAACAGAAGTACATGAACAAGCGTATTAACACCGAGATCATCATCAATGCCTCCGCCGAACGGGTATGGAAGGTTCTCACCGATTTTTCATCCTATCCCCGCTGGAATCCGTTTATCACCCGCATAGAAGGTCAACTCCGCCAGGGAAACAGATTAACAAATACATTGAAAAACGGCGATAAGCAATTCGTCTTTAAGCCCAGGGTGCTGGAAGTAACCGAACAGGTATCTTTCTCCTGGCTGGGGAGCCTGTTTATGAAAGGCCTTTTTGACGGAACACATTATTTCCGGCTCGAAAAAACAGGTGCCAACCAGGTAAAACTAACCCACGGGGAAATCTTTTCGGGAATATTAAGCTCCTCCATCCTGAAAAAGATCGGGAGTGATACCCGCGATAATTTTGTTCGGATGAATCGGGCATTGAAACAGGAGGCCGAACGTATTTGATCCAGTAAAAAACAAAGACCATGAACGCAGTACAATTCCGGGTTGCCCGGCCCACCCATCAGCTTGATCATATCACCCGGTTCTATACCGAAGGACTGGGAATGTCAATCATTGGCGGATTCAAGGACCACGAAGGATATGATGGTGTGATGCTGGGGCTTCCCGACGCAACGTATCACCTGGAGTTCACCCAACACAGCAGCCAGGGTCCTTTGCCCGAACCAACCGCGGAGAATCTGCTGGTGTTCTACTTTGATGATCCGGAGGCTTACCGCTCTGCCAACAACCGCCTGCAGCAATTGAATTGCTTTCCCGTAAAGCCTGAAAACCCTTATTGGGAAGGCAAAAGTCACACTTACGAAGATCCCGATGGATGGAGGATCGCGTTGTTCAATGGAGTATTTACTCCTGCATTACAGCATTGATCTGGTTTACCGGTTTCCCCAACCCATTCAACCATCGCCACAGTTCATCGGTTTTGTTATAAGACCTTCGCCACGCTGCATTAGTTTTATCCAAACAACAACAATGAAACTAAGGATCGGTTGGCGGTTTGTACTCGCATTTATTGCACTCAACATGGTTATGGGTGAACTGCATGAGCAAGTGCATATCTCCACCGGGTACTGGATCTGCGGTTGCTACGGGCCAAGGGATATCTCTTCGTGGAGCACCTGCGTGGATTGCGCCAACCCCGCATGGGCTTTTTGGGCTACCGCTACAGGTCCCTTATTCTCCTGCTCGCTGATGTGGTTGGGCGCCTGGCTCTTTACTCAAAGCGGCAGCGTGGCGAAACGTTCATTGGGTTTCTCGTTGGTATTTGCCAACCTCCCTTTTGCACGCATGTTTACGGCATTGATCGGCGGGGGTGATGAAAAAGTGGTGATCCGGCACCTGCTGGGCGAAAGCGCATCTCCGTTGCTGCCCCGGTTGATTGCGGCCGTAGTGGTAATCCTGGTTTGCCTGCCGCCGGTTTTACTGGTTGCCGGAAAATTATCCAATCAACGCCGTTGGCTGATCATCGCCGGGTTCCTGGTGCTGCCGCTCCTCTATGGTATGCTCTACCAGCGAATGTTCATCAATCACTTATTGAAAAAGGGCATCGGGGCCGAGGCCCCCTTGTTCGGAACGCCCAACCTAATACTTATTCATGTTGCGGTCATGATCCTGGTACTGTTTCTTTTCCGGAAAAGCCTTGTACGGGCTTTCGGCAATGGAGTTCCGCCACGAACGAACGTCTGACCACTAAGCCTTCGCCTTCAGCACGCTCAGCCGCGTAAACTCATTGCCGTTGAATATACGGGCCAGGCTCGAATCCTGCCGTGATTGAAATTCCTCGATCCGCGATTCGTTTACGATGCGCCAGAAATTCTTGGCATTCAACTCCGCCGAATCGAAGCTATCAATGAACAGGCCCGTGATGGAAGCCCGCGACTTGAAGTCGATCCGGACTTTCCGTTCTTTGAGTTTTGCCTGCAGGAAAAAAGACTGAATTTGTTCGTTTGTCATACTATACATTTTTGTGTTGGCGGAGATCGAAACAGCCCTTCTCCTGATCTGTTCTTTTGGAATATCCAACTTGATAATAAAAATATACGCGGGGCATCCGCAGAAAGGTACACTTAATATTCCGGTTCGGCCGGTAAGTTTCCCGGCCGACTTTCAGTACAGCAGATCGTAAAGAACACGATACTCATTAAAGTAACACGTCAACGATCGGTAAACCCAGGCCATGACCGGCTTACTGCACAGCAAAAAAATCTTCAAAAAAATTTGCGTAGCTAAATAGCTTCATATATATTTGTAGCCAAATAGCTACACAATGAACCTACGAAGGGATGTTTTCCAGGCCATTGCCGACCCCACCAGGCGGACCATCCTGCTGTTACTGGCCTCCCAAGCCATGACAGCGGGCGCCATTGCCGCCAACTTCGACTCGGCCAGGCCCACCATTTCCAAACACCTGCAGATCCTTACCGAATGCGAACTGCTTCAGCAGGAGCAAACCGGCCGGGAGATCTATTATCATTTCAACCCGGAGAAAATGAAAGCGGTTGCCGACTTCATCGAACCGTTCCGGCAGATGTGGGACGAGCGGTTCAACAAACTGGAGGCGGTCATGAAAAAACAATCACCCAAAAAATAACCACATGGAATACAAAACCAAGGTGCAGGCCGAAGCGGGCAAACAGGATATTATCATCACCCGGGAATTCGAATTGCCGGTAGATTTACTTTTCAGGGCATATACCGAAGCGGATATCCTCGAGCAATGGATGGGAACCAGCGTACTTAAACTGGAAAATAAGCGTCATGGCAGCTACCAGTTTATTACTACCGACCCGAAAGGTAACAAGCATGGCTTCAACGGAACGATTCATGAATTTGCACCGGGCAGCCGCATCACCCGCACCTTCGAAATGGAAAACGGCTCTTTCGGCGTACAACTCGAATTCCTCGAATTTGAACCTCTTGGCGAGGAGCGAAGCAAGCTCAGCATACACAGTATATTCCGCTCGGTGGAACAACGCGACGGGTTATTGAAACTCCCGTTCGCCTATGGTATCAACATGGCGCACGACAGGCTCCAGGAAATCGCAGTCAAACTAAATCATCAGGCATGACAAAAAGAAACAAGATCATTTACTGGATCGCCACCGGCTGGCTTTCATTGGGCATGCTGTCTACCGGGATTGTTCAACTGCTGAAAACGAAAGAAGAAGCGGCCCTGTTTACCCATCTTGGCTATCCCGCATACCTGATGACCCTGCTGGGTATTTTAAAGATACTCGGTGTCGTCGTCGGAACGATACCTGGGTTACCCCGGCTAAAGGAATGGGCATATGCCGGATTTTTTTTCAGCATGGCCGGAGCCATTTTTTCGCACCTGGCAATGAACGACCCAGCCAAAGATATTTTTGGCCCCCTGTTGCTGCTGGTGCTTACTCTTTTATCCTGGCATTTCAGGCCAGCCGGCAGAAAAACTATCTTAGCTATCCGATAATTAAATTCATTCTCCATGAGTACTACCAAAAAAAAGCTCACCAACGCACAGCAAAAGGATCTGATCGAAACACTGAAAACCCGTTTCGAAAAAAACAAGGATCGCCATAAAGGTATCGAATGGGCCAAGGTGCAGGCACGGCTTGAAGGCAGCCCGGATAAGTTATGGTCGCTCCAGGAAATGGAAAGAACCGGCGGCGAACCGGATGTAGTGGGCTTCGATAAAAAAACAGGCGAATATATTTTTTACGATTGCGCTGCGGAGAGCCCTGCAGGCCGCCGAAGTTATTGCTACGATAAAGCCGCACTCGATGCACGAAAGGAACACAAACCCAAACACAGTGCGGCAGCACTCGCTGCTGAAATGGGAATCGAGTTATTAACGGAAGATGAATACCGGTCATTACAGGAGCTGGGAACCTTCGACCTGAAAACATCAAGTTGGGTGAAAACACCGGCCGGAATCCGTAAGCTGGGCGGCGCTTTGTTTTGCGACAGGCGTTACAATACCGTATTCACATACCACAACGGCGCCGAATCATATTACGCGGCCAGGGGATTCAGAGGTTCACTGCGGGTCTGAAAAAGCGTCGTCAGCGGTAAAAGTTCGGGAATACGATCCTGTTAATCTTTTTATAACTTTAGGAGGGCTTATTGCTCTCCACTCCCGGCGAAACGTACTGCTTCCCGGGAGAACATTTTATGAAATATATTTTCTACAGCCTGCTGATCTTTCTGATCAGCTGCAGCAGCAGCAAAAAAAGTTACCTGGATCGTGCCGATACCGACAATGCGCTTTTCGACGCGGTGAAAGCGTTGAAGAAGAAAAGCAACGATACGGCAGCAGCCAATGCAGTACCCCTGCTATATAAGGCGGCACAGGAACGTCATATCCGCAAGATTGCCGCACTCGGCGAAAGCCAGGAACTGAGCCGGTGGGATAAACTGATCGACGAGTACAACGCATTACAGGAAATGCACAACGCCATCATCGACGTAAACGCGGCGTACGAAAAAGTAACCCCAACCAATTATCAGCAAACGATCTACGACCTCAAACAACGGGCGGCCGAAGATTATTATAATTCCGCTGCCGGCTACCTGGGTACTGCCGGCCGGGATAACGCCCGAAAGGCTTACAGCCAGTTTAAAAAAGCCGACCAGTTAGTCGCCGGTTACAAAGACGCCAAATCAAAAATGGACGAGGCATACCAGAATGCCATTGTCAACATCCAGGTAAACCCGATCCAGGACAATTCCTTTTTCTTCAATACCGGCTGGGGCAATTCCGGCTACAACTACAGCAACGAATATTTTCAGCAAAACCTCGTGCGTGAACTGCGTAACAACAACCGCTACCCCGCCCGGTTTTATACAGAATGGGAAGCAAGAAGGGATAATATACAACCCGACTGGACGATCAATCTTACCCTGCGCAACATGAATATTCCAAGGCCACAGGAATACCGCGACAGCCGGGGAATAAGCCGCCGCATTCAAAGCGGAACCGATACCGCCGGCAGACCCGTTTACCAGACCGTATACGCCACCCTGCAGATCACCCGCAGGTCGCTGATCGCGAGGGCCGATATGGAACTGAACATCATGGATATGATTGAACGGAAAACGATCAGCAACACCTCGTACCGGGAAGACTACCGCTGGCAGGAAGAGTTTGCCACCTATACCGGCGACAGCCGTGCGCTCAGTGACAACGACTGGCGGCTGGTCAACAACAATACATTCATTGAACCAAGAAGAGAAGAGATACTACGTGAACTATACCGGAAAATATACCCGCAGGTCAAAAACCGGATCACCTATGTGGTGGATTGGTAAGCCATCATCAACGTCAAAATCATCCGGGTTTTCTCCTTTCGTTTGAACCATAATTGTTCCTTGTTACTTGCAGGCCCCCTTGCTGTACTTCACCACTCCGGCCCTGTCGGCATCGCAGGGATTGCCATAGGTCTTTCCATCGCATCCGCAAACGGGATTGTACTCCATGGTACAGGGGGCGTTGGATATTTTCGACTTATCGATACAACCATCGGAGCCGGCTTTACAGGTGGCCTTGGTTAGTGTAAGCAGGAGAACAGCGGCAACGCAGAGTGAAAGAGCTTTCCGTTTCATAGTTCCAGCGTTTCGTTTAACAAGGGGGTTTATTAAATATACATATTTGTTTTCTTACTTTGTATTTATTTACCATCAAATCCGGTTGCCCAACCATTTACGTAAATGACTGCGCTATGGATCGGAAAATCTACAACCCCATTCAAAAGGACTACGTTACGTTCCTAAAAACACATGCCGATACAAACGGGGAATATACCCTTGTTGAGGTGGAACTGGCGGATGGAGGCGGTGTCGGACTTCATTATCACAAAACCTACAGTGAAAAATTCTACTGCCTGGATGGAGAGGTACAGGTGCAACTTGGTAAAATCATGCACCGTTTAAAACCTGGCGATTCGGCAACCGCGGATCCCCATGTCAATCATTTATTCCGCAACCGGAGCGGTAAGACTTGCAGATTCCGGGTAGAGCTGCGGCCCGCCAGCAGGGGCTTCGAGCAATCGTTACAGATCGGCTACGGACTTGCCGGCGACGGACTATGTAAACCGAACGGCTTCCCGAAAGACAGGTTGGCGCTGGCCTGGCTGTTCGATATCAGCGAAAGTAACCTCCCGGGATGGATGAGCGTCTTTGAATTTATCCTGCGCAGGCAGGCGAAGAAGGCAAGAGAAAAAGGTGTCGACAGTAAGCTGATCGAAACCTATGTACGTTTTTAGCGAAAAGGAATTCTGTTGATTTCGTCGTTGTCGCTTAGCTGAACACGGTATATGTCATCCAGCTCATCAGGTAGGCAAGGGCTGTCATATAAAGCAATTGGATTGCGGGCCATTTCCAGCTGCGGGTTTCGCGTTTTACCACCGCCAGCGTACTCATGCATTGCATGGCCAGCACATAAAAGATGAGTAACGACAAACCCGTGGCAAGGTTATACACTTTTGTTCCGTCCGACCGGGTGGCCGAAGCCATCTTCTCCCGCAGGGTGGTGCTGTTCTCATCGGCGTCATCACCCACACTATACAAGGTTGCCATTGTTCCAACAAATACCTCGCGGGCTGCGAAGGAGGTGATCAGCGCAATGCCGATCTTCCAGTCGTATCCCAGCGGACTGATCGCCGGTTCGATCGCTTTGCCCAAGGTGCCTGCATAGGAACTCTGCAGTAATTCTGTTTTCCGGTGTTTCTCCAGCTCAATTACCTGGCCCGGATTTTCCCTGATCAATTGTTCATATTTGGCGGTTACGGCATCCATTTTTTTCTTCGGTCCGTAGGTGCTGAGCGCCCAAAGCAGTAAACTGATCACCATGATCACCTTGCCGGCATCGAACACGAATATCTTCGCCTTTTCGATCATGGTGGTAAGCGCATTGCGCCAGCGGGGCGCCCGGTACGTTGGTAATTCAAGAATAAAAAAACTGCGTTCGGTGCTTTTGATGAACCATTTCATCACCCAGGAAACCAGCAGGGCCATAACGGTACCGAGCAGGTAAAGCGCCATCATCACCAGCCCCTGCAGGCTCAGGAAACCAAAATACAATTTCGAAGGGATCACCAGGGCGATCAGGATCGTATACACAGGAAGCCTTGCGCTGCAGCTCATCAGCGGTGTGATCATGATGGTAAGCAGCCGCTCCTTCCGGTTCTCGATATTGCGGGCGCTCATGATGGCCGGTACCGCACAGGCAAAACCGCTGATCATCGGCATCACGCTTTTACCATTCAAACCCACCTTGCGCATGAGTTTGTCGGTAAGAAAACTGATGCGTGCCATATAGCCCGTGTCTTCCAGGATGGTGATCAATCCAAACAGGATCATGATCTGCGGAATAAATACAACGATCCCGCTCAGTCCCGCCACCACGCCATTGATCAGCAGGTCGCTCCATCCTGTTTGCGGAAGCGTGTTTCCCAACCAGCCGCTGAGCTGGCCGAAGGTCCATTCGATGCCATCCATCGGGTACTGTGCGATCCAGAAAACGCTTTGAAACAAAAGGAACAACACCGCCAGCAATATGATATAACCCCAGCGGCGATGCAGGAGCAGGTCGTCGAGCCGCTCGGTGAAAAGCGCTTTCTGCAGGGGATCGGCCTCCACCACCGTTTGCTGCATGATATGCTTGATACGGGTATACCGCTGCATGATCTCATCGGCCTGTGTCTTGGTGGGATTGAAGGCATTGTCGATCTCGATCTGCTCAATGGTATCCTGCATGGTGTCGTGCAGTAAAAAATGCTCGTGGTTGATGAGGTAATGAATGGCTTTATAGTTACTGATACCGGGGAAATGCTGCTTAACGGAGGCGATGGCGTTTTCGGCCAACGCGTTGTTGTCGATGAAATCGCGGGCCGGGGGCTGGTATAAATTTTCGGCCGATTGTGCGATCACTTTTTTCAATTGATCGATGCCCTTGTTCTTTCGCGGGTTGATGGGCACCACCGGAACACCCAGTTCCCGTTCCAGCCCGGGAATATCGATCTGGGTTCCCTTCTTTTTGGCAAGGTCCATCATGGTGAGCGCCACCACCACCGGAACGCCCAGGTCGATGATCTGTGAACAGAACAACAGATTCCGCTTCAGGTTACTGGCATCGGCCACCAGCAATACCATGTCGGGTTTGATATCCGTATCCTGGTTGAGGAGTACTTTGTACGCCACCCATTCGTCGTGGCGTTTGGGGTACAGGCTGTAGGTTCCCGGAAGGTCGATCAGGGTGGTATTGAGGTCGGGTGCTACCTGGCTGCTGCCGGTTTTCTTATCAACCGTAACCCCGGGAAAATTGCCTACCTGTTGCTTAAGTCCCGTAAGGTAGTTGAACAGCGAACTTTTTCCGCTGTTGGGATTGCCCACCAGTGCTATGTTGATATGCTTTGCCAAGTTTGGCTGCAAATTTAGCCGGAATGCCCCGTTTGCGGTTACGAAATAGGAAAGATGGACGGGGAGATGCGGAAAATCGAGGGCGGAAGGGAACACATCGTCACGCGGGCTGTCTTTTGCTGTTATTAAATTTTACAGCCTGTTTACACAACCGGGCTTCCCGGCCAGTATCTTTGCTCATTCTTAAACCCGTTTTCATGAAACATCTTCTCTGGCTTACACTTGTCATTTCCTTTACGGCTACGGCACAAAAATTAAAAAAAGCGGATAAACAGGTTCTTTCGAGCCTGCAAGCGCATATCGGTTTTCTGGCCGATGATAAATTAGAAGGTCGCCGTACGGGCAGCGCCGGAGAAAAACTGGCTTACGAATACATCAGCAACCAGTTCCAGCAGATCGGTCTGGCCGCCAAAGGCGATAACGGTACGTATATCCAGGCTTTTGAAGTGAACGATGGAAAACAGATCGACCCCGTCACCGCCGTTACGATCGGGAACGCTTCCCTGAATCCGGGTACCGATTTTTTCCCGCTGGCTTACAGCGCCAACGGAAAACTAAGCGCCACCGCCGCCATCGCGTTACCCGAAGGAGGAACCACCTGGTTCTGGAACCTGAAAGAACTGCTGGAAGAGAATAAAAACAATCCGCATTTCGACCTGGAAGACGCCATCGCCAAAAAGATAGTAAATGCTGCTTCCAAGGGCGCAACAGGACTGTTCATTTATAATACATCCTCCATTAAAGATGAACTGAAATTCGACCCGAAGTCAAAGGCGGAAAAAGCGAAAATCCCGGTCATCTACATCAGCAAGGACGCCAGGGAAAAATACCTGAAGGATGAAACCGCTTCGTACGACATCAAACTCGAGGTGTCGATCAGCGAGAAAAAAAGAACCGGCCACAACGTGGTGGGTTATATCGATAATGGCGCTGCCACCACCGTGATCCTGGGCGCCCATTTCGATCACCTCGGTTATGGTGAAGACCACAACTCGCTTTATACCGGCAGCACACCCATGATCCACAATGGCGCCGATGACAATGCCAGCGGCACCGCGGCCCTTATCGAACTGGCCAAACAGGTGAAGAAATCTAAACTCCGGAACAACAATTACCTCATCATCGCTTTTTCGGGTGAAGAACTCGGTTTGTTCGGCAGTAAGTATTTTACCGAGCACCCGACGGTGGATATGAGCAAAGCCAATTACATGATCAACATGGATATGGTGGGCCGCCTGAACGACAGCACGCATGGCGTTACCATCGGCGGCTATGGCACATCGCCCTGGTGGGGACAAACACTCACAGCCAGCGACAAGTATTTCAAACTGAATTTCGACAGCAGCGGTACAGGACCCAGCGACCATACCTCGTTTTACCGTAAAGACATCCCGGTACTTTTCTTCTTTACCGGCGCACACAGCGATTACCACAAACCCAGCGACGATGCCGATAAGATCAACTATACCGGCGAACTGATGCTGATCAGGTACATCTACAATGTCATCGACAAAACCAACGGCAAGGGAAAACTGACCTTTACCAAAACCCGGGAGGCGCAGGCACAGGGCAAGCGAAGTTTCGGCGTAAGCCTGGGCATCATGCCTGATTATACCTATAGCGGAACCGGTGTGCGGGCCGATGGTGTGAGCGAAGGTAAACTGGCGCAGCGGGTGGGCATCAAGGCCGGCGATGTGATTGTGCAGATCGGCGAACACAAAGTGAACGATGTACAAGGCTATATGCAGGTACTGGGTAAGTTCAACAAAGGCGACGCGACCAAGGTAAAAGTAAAACGCGGCGCCGAAGAACTGGTCTTTGATATTGTATTCTAATCGGAATTGGTACGATGGCGGTTCAGAAACTAAAGATCGACAACGAAGCACTGGCGGAAGAGTTCTTTGAAGACGCTTCCCTCCTCGGTATTGTGGCGCCGCAAAAGGATTACCAGTTCTGCTGGCAGCTGAACCAGTCATTGGGTTTTCATTTCCGGGTGAATAACGACCTGGAGATACAACTCACCAAAAAAAAACGCAGTTATTTCTTCAGCATTTTCGAGTACAAGGTTCCCGCCATCACACTTACCCATTATCTCTACAACAACCAGTACGATGGCGAATACCTGTTGCCCGAATTCAAGCACCTGGATTTTTTATGGCTGATCAAGGGAGATCCGGTTCCCGCTGAAGACCTGAAGAACCTGATGCAGTCGGTACGAACCATCCAGGGTGTGCAACTGGTTACCGAAATGACCAACGAAAAGATCAAGAACAAACAGCACCTGATCTTTTAACGTCATTGCGAAGACGTTCTGCCGCAGGCAGGTAACGACTGAAGCAATGCCAAACCACGAAGCGGGTTTATTAAATTTACGTTACAGGCCAGGAGATTGCTTCACTGCACCATCGCTCCGTTCGCAATGACGAACCCTTAAACCCTTCAACGATTCAGACCTTTAAACATTCTATCATGTGGAAAGAAGAAAACAACGCCCTCTACAGGAAATTCGAGTTTAAAAATTTCTCCGAGGCATTCGCTTTCATGACCCGGGTGGCGCTGGAAGCGGAGAAAATGGACCACCATCCCCGGTGGACCAACGTATACAACCGGGTAGAGATCTGGCTGAACACGCACGACGCCGGCGACACCGTAACCGAAAAGGATCATACACTGGCCCGCCGGATCGACAAGCTTATTGCCTGACTTTCCACGCTATCCCGGCGCTGCCAAAATACCGGCGCTTCTCCTTATCTTTCCCTATAAATCAACCTGTATGAGAAAATTTCTGTTCCTGGCAATGGCAAGCGCCCTTGTTACGCTTTTTGCCTGCAGCGGCGGTGGTAAAAAGATCAGCCTGCAACCCAATTTAAAGCCGGGCGAAAAATACAGCCTCGAGTATAAAGTGGTGATGGACCAGGACATGAAATCCATGAACAACAGGATCACCATTTTGATGGGTCACCTGCTGGATGTAAAGTCTGTATCGCCCCAGAAGGAATCGGACCTGGAACTGAAATACAATCATATCTCCATTGCCATGAAATCGGGGAATATGATCGATATGTCGTACGACAGCGACAGCAGCTATCCCGCGAAGTCGGCCATGGATATGCCGGGCGGCATGAGCGATATGCTGCGGGATATCTATGGAAAGGTATTCGGTTCGATGCTCAACAAACCCATGCAGGTCAAACTGGAAGCGAATGGCAAGGTTAAATCCGTAAGCGGGTACAAAGAATTACTGCAGTCGATCAAGGACTCGATGCAGCAGTACCTGGGCCCGGGCGGCAGCGCGGGCATGGATGGACTGATGAGCGATAAGCAGATCTCCGATGTGTTCCAGCAATTGTTCGCTGGTTTGCCGCAAAAGCCGGTAAGCGTTGGCGAAAGCTGGACCGCCGATTTCGAAATGGAAAACAACGGCATCGGCATGAAGGTATCCAACACCTACAAACTGGTGGAAGTACTGGAAAAAGAGAATGTGGCAGTGATCGATGTAAAAGGAAAGATCAGTTCGGCCGGAAATAAAAAGATAAACAATGACGGGATGGAAATGACCATGGAGCTCACCGGCACTTCCGAAGGGCGCATTGAGGTGGATCTGGCAACCGGCATCACCCGCTCGGGTAAGGTTACCCAGGACATGAACGTTACCGTCGAGTCCAAACAAACCGGCAAGATGCCGATGACCATGAAAACGGTCACCACCATCAACGGTAAAAAAAGTTAGGCCGTCTTATTTTGTTTTGATTTCTTTCAGTCCGATGTAGAACCCATTCTTCATCCGAAGGATGATAGGGAACTTAGCTGAATTGGCGACACTGAAATAAACTTCGTCGCCGGATTCGCCCCTGGCGACAAATTCCTCCACCGTTTCTTTTTCGCCATTGACCAGGATATACAGTTCTCCGGGGTCTTCTCCGGCCACGCTCATTTTCTGCGCCGATTCATTCGTATTCATTTTCAGCATAGCGCTCCGGCTTCCCTTGGTAAGGCTCATGAAAACATTCCTGCTGATCCATACACTCAGGGTATTATCGTCGAGCGTTTTGGCGCCGCCGGAAAAATAATTAAACATAGTATTGCCCGACAGCATGGCGGTGGCGGTATGGGTAATGCTTCCCCTGTTATTAACCGGCTCGGTCATTTCCCAATCGAATACAAGCGCCGGCGTAATGGCCTTGATGGTAACGATGAAGTCGTATTTCTGTTCATTGGCTTCCACCGCATACACCAGTTTCGCTCCCGGCTTCAGCAGGCTCTGCAGGTTCACCTGCGAAAAGGAAACAAAAGACAGCAGCAACGCAAGGGAAAGAAAGAATGTTTTTCTCATATTGATCGTTTGCGGTTCAAGTTGGTAATAAACGGGCATATATCCAATACCCTGCAGACGGTATTCAGACTTTCACCAAAATGGTTTTCTCCGCCGCAGGCGCCAGTTTCCCGATTGGCTCTATGAAAGCGGCGAGCCCGTTCTGCCGGAACAGGTCTTTCACCGCTTCCGCATCGCTTTCCCGTACCGCGATCAGCAAGCCGCCATTTGTTTGCGGATCGGGCAGCAGGTTGAACGCTTCCATTACATTCACTCCTTTTTCAAAACTCACTTTCTTACTGTAACTGTTCCAGTTCCGGTAGGTAGCGTCGGGCACGATGCGTTGCGCCAGGTATTCCCGCACGCCGTCAGCCACCGGCAATGCGGGGTAATTGATCTCCGCCGAAAGGCCACTACCCTCCGCCATTTCGATCAGGTGGCCCAGCAAACCAAATCCCGTTACATCGGTCATCGCGGTAACGCCCTCCAGTTTGCCCAGTTTCTCGCCGATCGCATTCAGGCTGGTCATCTGTTCGATCATCACCGGAAGATGTTCTGCTTTCAACACACTTCTTTTTTGCGCAGTGGAAAGAACTCCCACGCCCAGCGGTTTCGTGATAAAGAGTATATCCCCTTCGCGGGCTGTATTGTTCTTCTTCAGGTTCGGAATGGGAACCAGTCCATTTACCGATAAACCAAAGAAAGGTTCGGCCGAGTCGATGCTGTGTCCGCCCGCCAGCGGAATTCCCGCTTCCGCACAAATCTTCCTGCTGCCTTCCAATACCTGTTGCGCCAGCGATGCAGGCAGCTTTTCAACCGGCCAGCCGAGTACCGCGATCGCCAGTACGGGCTTTCCACCCATGGCATACACATCGCTGATGGCGTTGGCCGAAGCGATGCGGCCAAAATCGAACGCATCGTCTACAATGGGCATGAAAAAATCGGTGGTGGAGATCAAGGCGGTTCCGTTCCCGAGATCATAGACCGCCGCATCGTCGTTACTGCTGTTGCCTACCAGCAGATTTTTTATGGCAACCGGGTTGCTGTCGCTTTTCAATATCTCTTCCAGTACCTGCGGAGCGATCTTACAGCCGCAGCCGGCGCCACGGGAGTACTGCGTAAGCCGGATAAGTTCTTCAGACATGCATAGTCGTTTTGCCAAAGTTAGTTATCTTGATACAAAGCATTTCGCATGGCAACTTATAAAACACCCGGCGTGTATGTAAAAGAAACAGGCAGAAACCCTCCCGCTTTTGATGGACAACCAACATCAATACCTGCATTTATTGGTTACGCCGGACCGGATGCGATAAGCAACATCTCGCCTGTAAAGATTTTATCTTTTTCCGAATTCGCTAACCGGTTCGGAAATGACGGCGGAGAAAAATTCTTTCACGAATCCATTGACCTTTTTTATAAGAACGGCGGCGGCGAATGCTATATCATCCCCATTGGAAATATCCACGACCCTGTTTCTCTTTCCGCTTTTTTGGCGGGACTTGAAGCAAGCAAGCCCCTTCCTGTTCAGTTGCTCGTGATGCCCGACGCCGGCTTGCTGCCCGAACCGGATTTTTATTCCCTGCAAAAACAGGCGCTTGCAGCCGCGGCCGTTTTGCACGACCGCTTTGTAATACTGGATACAGTTCACCCTTCGGGGAATTGCAAAACCGACCAGGATACTTTCCGTGCCGGGATTGGTAACGACAACCTGAAATGGGGCGCCGCGTATTATCCCTGGCTCAAACCTGAAAACGGCAGAGCGCTTCCTCCTTCAGGTGCGGTTGCCGGCGTCTATGCGATGACAGATCAAACAAGAGGCGTATGGAAGGCTCCTGCCAACGTTTCATTATCCGGGGTGGCTGATCTCACAAATCATGTTACAAATGAGGAGCAGGAAACCATGAATATGCCGTTTGATGGCAAAGCGATCAATGCCCTCCGTTTGTTTCCCGGCAAGGGAATATTGATATGGGGCGGCCGTACTCTTGATGGTAACTGCATGGATTGGCGATACGTGTCGGTACGACGCACGATCACGTTCATCGAACAGAGTATTCAGAAGGGTGCTGGGTGGGTTGTGTTTGAACCCAATGATGCACATACCTGGGCTGCCCTGAAAGCAATGATCGAAAATTTTCTTCTCGGCCTCTGGCGCCAGGGTGCACTGGCAGGGGCAAAACCCGAAGAAGCATTTACGGTACACATCGGGTTGGGCACCAGCATGACGGCGGTTGATATCCTGGAAGGAATACTGCGGGTCTTTGTCAACGTTGCGGTGAGCAGACCGGCAGAATTCATTGTTATCGCGTTTCAGTTCCAGACACGCAAAAGCTGAGTTAGTATTCCCTTCGGCGGAATACGATCGCGGCGTTACGTTCCATGTCGCCGCTGAAGCGGATCTCGTAGCGGTCGTTTCCATCGTTCACGATCAGCAGGCCCGAGTTGGGCGGAAGGCTTCCGAGCGTTTCGGCATACATCACAATCTTGATACTATCACCCACCCCCTGTGTATAGATGGTTTTCCTGACCGCGTTGGTGGAAAGTCCGACACGGGGCATGATCACTTCGCCATTCATTACAATGCTCACCGTATCGCCGTCTACCTCGCCATTATCATATAACACGAGTTCGAGGCTATCGGATTTGAAATGCAGCGTTTGAATGGTTTCCAGTTTTCGCCTGGCAATATCCGCCGCGGCTGTGGGATCAACTTTCGTGGGTTTATTAACGACGACCGGTTTTGTTTCCACCGGTGTTTTTACTTCCGCTTTAACAACCGGCTGCGTTTCTGCTTTCGGCTGGGCAGGTTTGCTGGTAACAACGGGTTCTTGCTTTTTGGCAACCGGTTCCGCGGTTCGCGTCTGCTCCTGCGGCTTTTGCTGTACAGCCGGCTTTGTTTCCGCTTTCGCCACCGTTTGTGTTTCTGTTTTTACCGGTGCCGGTTTGCTTACTGCAGGTTCTTGCTTTTTTACAGCAGGCTCTGCCGGTTTTGTTTCTGTTTTGGCAACAACGGTTTCCTTTTCCGCTGGTTTTGTTTCCGCCGGTTTCTCCTGGCTCTTCATCGCGGTTTCCACCATTTTTTCTTCTTCGGCAACAGGAACAGATACCTGTACGGATGTTTTCGCTTCTGCCTGTCTTTTCTTTTCTTCGGTATAGAAGGTTAATTCTTTTTCCATTCCCAGTTCCTGCAGATGCGGGATGAGGGCGCTGTTGCGGAAGTCGTTCCTGCGTTCTACCCGGATGAAGCCTGTAGCCGGGGCGTATTCCCGCGTGCGGTTGGTGCTGAACCGTCCGCTCAGCGTCATTACATTATCCTGTATCTCAAAAACAAGTGTATTGCGAACATGCACACCCTTCGGTGGTTTGATGGGATAGTTGTTAGCGATGAGCTCCACGTCTTCAGCGATCAATTCATCGCCGTCTTTCTTGATCTTGATACGCTTAACGCCGTGGTATTCCTTATCGTTGAGTATAAAATAGGTATGGGTGAAGCCGTACAGCTTTCCTTTGTTTTCACTGATGGCGATCTCGTAGCGGTAGTTCAACCGGGTGGTATCGTTGTACATAAACCCCTTCCACAGACCGGTAAGATCCACATCATCAAGGCTTTTATGCGTTTGGGCGACCAGGGAAACGGATGAAACGAGCAGTACAAGGGCCAGGATCAGGCGCTTACGGTTTTGCATGACAACAGATTTTGGACATTGGTTTTTGTATCAACGCCCGTACAGGGTATTTTATTTAGCAGGGAGGCCAGATTTTCCCTGTTATTCAACCCTTTGTTGTACCATTTATCGTAATACCGCAGCAAAATGCGGAAAGATTCGTTCAATTGCCCCTCCCGGAGATGGTTCAGGGCGTTTTTGGCTTCAAGTCCACCCAGGCGTTTTTCAATACGCAGGATCGCCGCTTCGAGCCGTTCTGCCGGGAGCTTACCGTATTCTTCGGTAATATAGGCCAGCCGTTCTTCAAACGGTATGTCGAGAAAAAAAACCGGGGCCCTGCGCATGGTATACCAGAGCGGCATTGGTATTTGCAGGTTGCCGATGCGCTGGCTTTCATCTTCAATCCAGATACAGGATGTGGGTTGCGGGATGCCCGATTCCTGATCCTGTATCCTGTATCCTGTACCGGCAAGCGCATGCGCCAGCAGATTTTCAAACATTTCCTGTTTGGGTTGCGGTTTCCCCTCTATGGCGCCAAAGGCCGATCCCTTATGTGAAGCCAGGGCTTCCAGGTTGATGATGGTATGACCTGCACCCGGTAATGCCTGGAGCACTTCGGTTTTACCGCTGCCGGTAAATCCGCCGATGATCTGAAATGAATATTCTTTCTCAAACTGAGCAAGCGCCCATTTGCGGTAAGCCTTGTATCCACCCACCAGCGTATACACCTTGAAACCATAGAGGTCGAGCAGCCAGGCCACCCCGGCGCTACGCATGCCACCCCGCCAGCAGTGAACGAGAACCGTGTTTGAAGTTTCGTGTTTGAGGTTTGAGGTTTGTAGTTTGTGATTGGCGGTTATTGATTCGGCTTCTTCCACCATTTTTTTCATCTTCACACCAAAATAATCCAACCCGATTTTAATGGCAGCTTCACGACTTTGCTGCTTGTACATGGTGCCAACCACTTTTCGTTCTTCATCCGTAAACAACGGCAGACTGTAAGCGCCAGGGATGTGGGCATGGTTGTATTCGCCCGGACTGCGTACATCCAGTACCGGGAACTCTTTTGCGAGAGCCAGGAATTCTTCTATGGTCAGTTTCTTGATTGCCACGACCCGGAAAATTAAAAATTAAGCATGAAGAATTAAAAATTGTATTGACCGGAGATATTGCGGTAAAGAAAAGAGCCGCCATGCAGCAGCTCATTCTTACGTATATTCTTTATTTGGTAATTACCCATTCATGGATGTCAGGAACTCGGCATTGTCTTTTGTTCCTTTCATATTCTTGAGCAGCAGGTTGATGGCCTCTTCGCTGTTCATATCGGCAATGTGCTTGCGCAATACCCACATGCGCTGGAATGTCTCGCGGTCGAGCAGCAGGTCGTCGCGGCGGGTAGACGATGCGACGATATCGATCGCCGGATATATCCTCCTGTTGGAGAGTTTACGATCGAGCTGCAATTCCATGTTACCGGTTCCCTTGAATTCCTCGAAGATCACCTCATCCATTTTACTGCCGGTATCCACCAGCGCTGTTGCCAGTATGGTGAGCGAACCCCCGTTTTCGATCTTACGGGCGGCGCCGAAGAACTGCTTGGGTTTCTGCATGGCATTGGCTTCCACACCACCACTCAGTACTTTACCGCTGGATGGGGCAACGGTATTGTGGGCCCGGGCCAGGCGGGTGATGGAGTCGAGCAGGATCACCACATCGTGCCCGCATTCCACCAGGCGCTTCGCTTTTTGCAGGGCCATGGTGCTTACACGCACGTGTTTTTCGGCGGGTTCATCGAAGGTGGATGCGATCACTTCCGCTTTAACGCTGCGCTCCATATCGGTTACCTCCTCAGGGCGTTCATCCACCAGTACCACCATCAGGTAGCATTCCGGGTGATTGGCCGCAATGGCGTTGGCCACTTCTTTGAGCAGCATTGTTTTACCGGTCTTGGGCTGGGCCACGATCAATCCACGCTGGCCTTTACCGATCGGCGTGAACAGGTCCATGATACGGGTGCTGTAGTTATCCGATTTGGTGCAGAGATCGAGCTTCTCGAACGGGAAGAGCGGGGTCAGGTAATCGAAGGGAACGCGGTCGCGTACTTCTTCGGGCGATTTGCCGTTGATGGTTTCCACTTTCAGCAGGGCGAAATATTTTTCGCCTTCTTTCGGCGGGCGAACGCTTCCGTACACCGTATCGCCGGTTTTGATGCCGAATAATTTTATCTGGCTCGGCGAAACATAGATATCATCGGGGGATGAGAGATAATTGTAGTCGCTGCTGCGCAGGAAACCATAACCATCGGGCATCATCTCCAGCACACCCTCGCCCAGTATCACGCCATCAAACTCGATGTTGAATGCCTGGTCTTTTCGCTGGCCGAATTGTTTGGCGGGCGTTACCGCTTCGTCTTCCAGTATTTCCTGCGGCTCCTGGATATCTTCTTCCTGCAGCATCTGCGCAATGGCCGGGGGCACCGTACTCTGCTCATCGGTAATGGGCATCAGGTCCATTTCCTCTTCCTCAATCGGTTTACGGGCGGGCTTTTTCTCGGCAGGGGCTTTTTGCGGTTTGGGTTCGGATTCCGCGGCCGGTGCGGATCCGGCTGCTGGTTTTACAATGCGTTTGCGCTTGGGTTTTTCTTCCTTCTTTTTTTCTGTGCTCATGCTTGTCTGGTTTTCCAGGATCTTATTGATGAGGTCCTGTTTGTTTAGTTTTTTAGCGTTGGGGATGTCCAATTGCTCGGCAATATCAAGCAACTCAGGAACGAGCAGGTCGTTCAGTTGGGCAATGTCATACATAACAAGTGAAAAGTGATTTTCTTCTAAAATCCCGGGTTAGGCTGAAATAATGATTGAGAATTTATATTGGCAGAACCGGCCTGGCGATAAAGAGAATGATTGGATAAACTTATCGGCTGGTTCCGGCTCAAAAATAGGGCTTTTTTCAGAAAGTGCAAGTTTTTTGAACCGCTGCAGGCCCGGAAAAGGCCGGTTCTGGCCGTTTTTCACTGCATTCGTCCCCATTTCTATTGTATCTTTGCCCCCCAATTTATTTTTATATGTTCAACAAACGAACCCGGGTAAAAGACCTGCTGGCCGGCGACAAGGCCAACTACGAAGCAACGGTGATGGGATGGGTGCGCACCTTCCGCAACAACCAGTTTATAGCGCTGAACGATGGCAGCACCAATAATAATATCCAGGTGGTGGCCGAACTCGGTATGTTCAATGACGACCTGCTGAAACGCATCACCACCGGCGCCTGTATCAAGGCTACGGGCGACGTGATCCCTTCGCTGGGCAAAGGCCAGAAAGTGGAATTGAAAGCCCGGACGATCGAAATACTGGGCGACAGCGACGCGGAAAAATTCCCGCTGCAACCCAAAAAACACAGTCTTGAGTTTTTACGTGAAATCGCACACCTGCGTTTCCGCACCAATACATTCGGCGCCGTTTTCCGCGTGCGGCATGCGCTGGCATTCGGCATCCACAAATTCTTCAACGAAAAAGGATTTGTGTACATGCACACGCCCATCATCACCGCCAGCGACGCCGAAGGCGCCGGCGAAATGTTCCGTGTAACCACCTTACCGATCGATGGAACGGCGCCCCGCAACGACGATGGCTCCATCAATTTCAAGGAAGATTTTTTTGGCCGCAGCACCAACCTTACCGTAAGCGGACAACTGGAAGGAGAACTTGCCGCCATGGCCTTCAGCGATGTGTACACCTTCGGGCCCACCTTCCGGGCAGAGAACTCCAACACCACCCGCCACCTGGCGGAGTTCTGGATGATCGAACCGGAAATGGCTTTCTACGACCTGGAAGACAATGCCAACCTCGCCGAAGAATTCATCCGCTACATTATCCGCTACGCGATGGACAACAACAAAGAAGACCTGGAGTTCCTGGCACAACGGTTAGCCGAAGAAGAAAAAGCACTGCCGCAGGATAAGCGCAGTGAAATGGGCTTGATGGAAAAACTGGAGTTTGTGGTGAACAACAGCTTCGAACGCCTTACCTATACCGAAGCGATCGAGATCCTGAATGAAAGCAATCACAACAAGAAAAAGAAATTTCAATACCCCATCACGGGCTGGGGCATGGACCTGCAGAGCGAACACGAACGTTACCTGGTAGAGAAGCATTTTAAAAAACCGGTTATACTTACCAATTACCCGGCGGCGATCAAAGCGTTTTACATGCGCCTGGATGATAACTGCGCACCCGAACGGCAAACCGTTTCGGCGATGGACATCCTGGCGCCCGGCATCGGCGAGATCGTGGGTGGTTCGCAACGGGAAGAACGACTGGAGAAACTCGAGCAAAAGATGAGAGACATGCACATCCCGGTAGAAGAAATGAGCTGGTACCTCGATACACGGAGATTCGGTTCTTGTCCGCATGCCGGCTTCGGACTTGGTTTCGAGCGCCTGGTGCAGTTTGTTACGGGCATGGGCAATATCAGGGATGTGATTCCTTTCCCGCGTTACCCGAAAAGCGCTGAGTTTTAAATGAATGTTGAAACCGAAGTCTTACGCTTCGGTTTTTTTATGCAACCAGGTAATGCTGCAGCATGAAAACGGCGGCGCCTGCCAGGTAGCCGATCAATGCCAGCCAGCTGATCTTTTTGAGATACCAGAAGAATTCGATCTTTTCCAAACCCATCGCCGCCACGCCGGCCGCCGAACCAATGATCAGCACACTACCGCCTGTTCCGGAACAATAGGCGAGGAATTCCCAGAAGTAATGGCCGGTTGGATATTGTTCCAGGGGATACATTCCCTGTGCGGCAGCCACCAGGGGCACGTTGTCGACAATGGCCGACAATAAACCAATGCTCATGGTAATGGCAGAGATGTTTCCGATCTTCTCGCTCATCAGTGTAGCCAGGTTATTCAGCACGCCCGTTGCCTGCAGCACACCAATGCTGAGCAGTATCCCAAGGAAAAATAAAATGCTGGGCGTATCGATCTTGCGCAGCGCATGATTTACCGAAAAGACACCTTTTTCATCTTCATCCCGCCCGCTATGGATCAGCTCGGTGATCACCCACATTAATCCCAGTCCGAATAAAATCCCCATGTACGGCGGCAGGTGTGTGATCGTTTTGAATACCGGAACAAAGAGCAGGCAACCTACGCCAACGAAAAATACCAGGTTCCGTTCGAACGCGTTCTGGTTGAAGTTAACAGGACTTTCCTCCTGTATATCCATACGAACCAGCGTTCCTTTCATCCGGCGGCTGATGATCAATACCGGGATGATCATGCTTACCAGGCTGGGCAGGATGGTTTGTACAATGATGGAACCCGCCGTGATCTGTCCACCGATCCAGAGCATGGTGGTTGTTACATCCCCGATGGGCGACCAGGCGCCCCCTGCGTTGGCGGCGATCACCACCAGTCCCGAAAAAAGCAATCGTTCTTCTTTTTCCGCTATGATCTTACGCAGCAATGAAACCAGCACGATGGTGGTGGTAAGGTTATCGAGCACCGCCGAAAGAAAGAAGGTAAGTGTGGCGATGATCCATACCAGTTTCTTCTTATTGGTTGTTTTAATACGGCTTGTGATAAGGTGAAAACCATCATGCGCATCGATGATCTCCACGATCGTCATGGCGCCCATCAGGAAAAACAATATTCCCGATACTTCGCCGAGGTGCCCGGTGAGATGTTCGGAAACGGCATGCGCATCGCCGGAAAACAAGGCATAGATCGACCAGCAGAGCGCCGCCGTTACCAAGGCCGAAGCGGCCTTATTGATGCGGATCGGGTGCTCCATCGCGATGGCGGCATAGCCGAGAATAAATACGATACAGATGGCGATGATCATAGATTCATGTTTCAGTCAGAACATCAAAATAACTCTATTTTGGGGAAAGTGTTATTAGAATCGGTCAGCGTGCAAGCCCCTTTTCCATCTCGTGGATCAATCCGCCTGCCTGCTTGTCCTGCACCAGTTCCCAGAACATGATGCCGCCGAGTTTCCGTTTGCGGATGAATGCTGTTTTGGCCCGGATGGAACGCCGGTCGTCGAAGGTGGCGAAAAGCTGCAGCGTTTTATTGTATTGAAACGGCGCCTTCGCTTTCTTATCCCAGTAATACCGGAAACCGGATGTATCGCTGAAATAATTTTCAAAGTCGCGGAAGGCAACACCGCGTTTGAACCGGCCGGGTTGATAGAGGCCGTGGTTGGTGTCGGGCACATTTTCCCATACACGGGCATACATGGCGGCGCCTACGATGATTTTTTTCGCCGGCACCTTTCTTTCCAGCAGCCAGTTCACGCATTTACCGGCCGATTCCTGGTTGGGCCTGTAGTCGTATAACAACGTATGATGGCCTGTTACCGTTGCGTAACCGCCCACCAGGTCGTAGGTCATCAGGTTCACCATATCCACCAGCGGCATCACCGCATCCCAATCGATCGAATGCTCCATGTATTGCAGAAAACCTCCGGCGGCGAAGCTCAGAATCTTGTCGTTGCCCAATTCATTCCGCAATGCTTTGATGAGTTCGGTGAAGTTGTTCTTATCTGCAGGGTCGTACTTATGTCCGGGGTATCCTTCAATGGCCGGGTATTCCCAGTCGAGGTCGATGCCATCAATGTCATACTCGCGGAAGAGCGTGGCGGTGGTGCGGGCGAAATTCTCCCGGTGGGTCGGCGATGCAAAGAGATCGCTGCAAAACGAACAGCCGCTCCAGCCGCCGATCGATACCATGATCTTCAGCCCGGGATATGTTTGTTTCAATGCCACCAGTTGCCGAACGGTGCTTTCCTGCGTACTGTCGTGAAAGGTGAGGGTGTCGTTTTTAATCTTTAAGAAACTATAGATGAGGTGTGTGAGTTTGTTGAGCGGGTATTGGCGGATGGTTTCCGCCTTGCCGGTGGCGTAACCGATGATATGATAGTTGTTTTTCTCCTGGGCATAAAGCGGAAGGCTGAAGAGCAAACCCAAAAAAAGCAGCGCCTGTTTCATGGCCGCCAAGATAGGAAATTATGCACCGGTGAGCGGAAAGCTTACCTGCAGCCGGCAGCCCTGGCCCGGGCTGCTGTCTATTTCCAGTTTTCCGTTGTACACATCGGCACGGTGCAGGATATTGGTAAGTCCGATTCCGTGTTTTTTCTGTTGCGGATCGAAACCTTTTCCATCGTCGCGGATCTCGAGCGTAAGCATGTCGTCGGTTTGCAGGAGGGCGATCTTTACATTTTCTGCCGCGGCATGCCGGGTGATATTATTGAATTGTTCCTGGATGATGCGGTATACATTTATTTTCAAACCCTGTTCGAGTTTGTTTTCGTCGATCTGTATATCCAGGTCGAGCCGGGTGTTCTGCAGTTTAAACCGGTTTATGAACAACCCGATGGAATCTTTAAGGGAAAGTTCGTTCAGCGAAGGAGGCACGAAGGCCGATGAAAGCTTGCGGATCTCTTCGATGGCATTGGTGATGATCTGCCTGGCGGTTTCGATGTGCTGGTTGTCTTTGCCGGAAGCCCCTTTTACATTTCGAAGGTAGAGGGTGGATCCTACGAGCAGCTGGTTGATATTGTCGTGAAGCTCCCGGCCTGTTTCCGCCCGGCTTTCTTCCTGTGCTTTCAGGGCCGCCCGGCCAATCTCCTTTTGGCGGTTTGTCCGTATCCGGCTGATCTCATTTTCCATGCGTTCCCTTTCCGTAACATCGACGATGGAAATAAGATATGCTGCTTTGCCTTTGTAATTGATCTCGGTTATCGTTGGCTCCACCAGGATGATGCTGCCATCTTTCCGCTTATGCGGCCGTACCGAAAGATCTTTTGTATACAATCCCTTTTGAACCGTGTCACGGAGTTTTTCCTGCTCTTCCGGTACCCGTATATCAAATGCCGTCAGTTTCCGGAATTCTTCTTTGGTGTACCCGTATACCTGCGTCGCTGTATTGTTCACTTCCAGGAAACCCATGGTTTCCTTATCCATGATACCAATGGCAAAGGGACTGTGATTAAAAAGATTCCGGTACAGTGTTTCGGAATCGAGCAGGGCTTGTGCGGTGCGTTTATTATCCGTTATATCTATAACAGTGCCCACGGCAGCTATGGGTTCGGCTGATGGGCCAAATTCGATCCTTGCCTTTTCGTTCACCCATTTAAGTCCCGAGTTGGTCTGAATCCGGTGTTCATAAGCATAAGAGCCTGTTTTCATGGCCGCTTTCCATTTCGCTTCAAGACCAGCCCGGTCTTCGGGCCATACTTTTTCCATGAACAATTCAAAATTCATGGGTATGCCGATGGGCAGTTCAAAAATACGGTAGGTTTGTTCCGACCACTCCAGCTTATTCGCGGGAATATCGAGGTACCAGCTTCCGGTATTGGCCACTTCCTGGGCGTCTTTCAATTGTTGTTCCCGCTTCCGGTATGCCTCCTGCATTTGAATGAGTTTCTCTTCATTCTCCTTTTGCAGGGTGATCAGGTTGCGGACAGACAGGTATTGATAAATCCTGCCCTCCTGATCACGAACGGGGGTAATCACGGTATCTACCCAATAATAAGAGCCATCTTTTCTCCTGTTCCGTATCTCTCCCCGCCAGCGATCGCCGTTGCGGATTGTTTTCCACATGTCGCGGAAGAACGAGTCGGGATGATAGTCACTGTTGATGATGCGGTGTTTATTGCCGATGAGTTCACTGGCGGAGAAACCGGAGACTTTTGTAAAGCGGTCGTTGACATACACGATCCTCCCATCGAGGTCTGTAATGGATACGATAGAAGATTCATTCACAGCAGCCCGGAAGGCCAGCAATGTTTGCAGGAGATCATGGTGGTGTTCGTGTACCCCGGGCATGGTATACCCTTGCGGTATTTATAGGTGCAAGATAACCCTGTGTATGTGCCGTTAAAATGACCCCCGTCAGTTCAGCAGATCAGCTTACTCCCACGATCTTACCATCCACCACATCAATGTTGTTTGCCTGGGGCAGTTTGGGCAAACCGGGCATACGCACCATTTCACCGCATACGGCCACGATAAAACCGGCGCCTTTACTGATCACCAGGTCGTCGACGTCGATCTTGAAATCGCCATCCAGTCCGCTGATGGCCGGGTTGTGTGTAAAACTGTATTGTGTTTTCGCCATGCATACGGGCAGGTGTTCGAGGCCGAGCGCCTTGATTTTTTTCAATGCTTCCTGCGCTTTCTTATACAGCACCACGTCTTTACCACCGTAGATGGTTGTTACGATCTTGCGGATCTTGGTTTCGATATCGTCGTCGGGGTTGTAGGTATGCTGCAACGGGGCGGACGGTTTTTCGCAGATGTCCACAACAGCCTGCGCCATTTCCACCGCGCCGGCCCCGCCCTGGCTGAACGACTGGTTGACGGCAAAATGAACGTCCCGCTCGGCGCACCAGCTGCGCAGGTAGGCCAGTTCTTCTTCGGTATCAAAATGATATTTGTTGAGCGATACCAGTACCCGTTGCCCGAAAGACTTAAGTATGCTGATGTGTTTCTCCAGGTTGCGAAGACCTTTCTTCAGCGTTTCCTTATCGGGCAGCATCATGGTTTTCTCGGTGGCGCCGCCGCTTAGTTTCAGCGCCTGGGAGGTTGCCACCAGTACGCTCATGGCAGGCTGCAGCCCGGCCTTTCGGCATTTGATGTTAAAGAATTTTTCGGCGCCGAGGTCGGAGGCGAATCCGGCTTCGGTTACCACATAGTCGCCAAACTGCAGGGCTGTTTTGGTAGCCATCAGCGAATTGCAGCCATGAGCGATATTGGCGAAGGGTCCGCCATGTATCATGGCCGGCGTTCCTTCCAGTGTTTGAACAAGGTTGGGTTGTATAGCGTCTTTCAGCAATGCGGTGATGGCGCCCGTAACACCGAGATCTTTGGTGGTGAAACCATTTCCGGCGAAGGTGAAGCCAAGCAGCATGTCATCGATCTTCTGCCGCAGTTCATCCAGGCTCTCCGACAAACAGAGCACGGCCATGATCTCGCTGGCCGGTGTGATCACAAAACCGGTTTCGCTCGGGATACCATTGTTGGGTGTATCCAGCCCGGTAACGATCTTCCGCAACACCCGGTCGTTCACATCCAGGCATCTTTTAAATAATACGGTTTTTACGCCTTCGGGTTTGCCGCGGTTGTAAAAGCGGTAATTATCCAGCAGGGCGGCCAGGGTATTATTTGCCGCGGTGATCGCGTGAAAATCGCCGTTGAAGTGCAGGTTGATCTCTTCCATGGGTATCACCTGCGAGTAGCCGCCGCCGGCAGCGCCTCCCTTCATACCAAAGCAGGGTCCCAGGGAAGGTTCACGCAAAGCGAGTACAACATTCTTTCCGAGTTTTTTCAAGCCGTCGGCCAAACCGATCGAGGTGGTGGTTTTGCCGATGCCCGCCTTGGTGGGTGTGATCGCCGATACAAGAATCAGTTTGGAGGCGGCGATCTTTGCTTCATCAAAAGAACGGATATTGACCTTAGCCTTATGATATCCATAAGGGATCAGCATGTCGGCCGGAACACCCATATCGGTGGCAATGGATGTAATGGGCCGGACGGGGGTTGACTGGGCAATTTCGTAGTCTGACTTCATGGTACTGTATATCTGGTTCAGGAAAAAATTTCAGTTGCACAAATTGCTTTGTTTATGCCGGGGGCATACTGATCTTTTTCAGCCGGGAATGTGATCGTCATCACGGCCGTGGCGGAAAGCAATCGTTCTTACGGAAATAAATGTATAAAGAAAGACTGAATTGCCGAAACGCCGGGCGATTAAACGGAATGCCCTATCTTCCCGCCATGGTTCGCCTGCTGCTGCGTATATACTGGAAACTTTCCGGCTGGAAGATCGCGGGCTCGTTCCCGTACAACCAGAAAAAGATGGTGCTGGCCGTTGCGCCGCATACCAGCATGTTCGACATCATGATCGGCTTCGGGGCCCGCAATCAACTCAACATCACCCACGCAAAATTTTTAGGTAAGAAAGAATTATTCAAAGGCCCGCTGGGCTGGTTGTTGCGGAAACTGGGCGGTACGCCGGTAGACCGGCACAGTAAACACGGCGTGGTGGAGCAGGCCGCGGCCTTATTCTCCAGCCACGACGAATTCCTGCTGGCGCTGGCGCCCGAGGGAACAAGAACGAAAGTAGATAGTTTGCGCAGCGGTTTTTACCATATCGCCCGTATGGCAGGCGTTCCCATCCTGCCGGTAGGATTTGACTTTAAAACCAAGCAGGTGGTATTGGGTGAACTGCTGTATCCGGGTACTGATGAAGAAGCGGATTTCAAAAAGATTCTTGCTTTCTATTCCGGCTTTACCGGAAAACACCCGGAGAAAGATCTCCGGCACCTGCAGGATCAGACCTATAAGGTCTTATAGACCTTATAGGTCTGTCTGCATGCACTCCCTTACTTACGTGCGGCCACCACGGGGTTGTCGGCGGTAACAATGTTCGCCAGCAACCTTTCTCCCGGCACCTCGCGGCAGGAGTAATACAACCGTATAAGCGCATTCCCCGTTTTTTGCAGACTGATGATATCCTCATTACGGCAAAGCATTTCATTCGAAGCGGCCGAATTGGTATACCGCCAAACCTTCAGCACATTGTTCTTTTCATCCCGGATGGTCAGGGTGCGGTTCGTTCCGTTTTGTCCGCAATGATAATAGCGGATGCTGAGTTTGTCCTGCGGGTTCAGTTTACCGAGGCGCAGGCTCTTCACGGTGTGCATGTCTTTGCCGAATTGCTGCAGCAGCACTTTTCCATTCAGGTAAACTTCGAATCCTTCGCCGCCAAAGCGGGGAGAGAATGAAAGAAGCGCCGCTGCGAAAGCAACCAGCATCATGGCTTTACTGAAAATTGATTTCATGGCTTTGTTTTTTAGTTGTGTAATGGCTGGATGACCAGCGTTGTTACACAAAGAAAACATGCCTGCCGGCGTTGTAAAAACCGGTTTGACGAATTGTGAAGGATGCTTGACGATCCGCCACAGGGGCGTTGGTTGTGAAGTGTATTCTGTTGATTACGGTCGTAAGAAAATCCATTTTATCCGTTTCCTACCCGTTGCATTTCATCGCCGGCGCTGCCGCTGCTTCGCTTGGCGGCCTTGTAAGCCTTGCCAAAGCGATAGGTGAAGGAGAGATTGAATACCCGGCTGTCGCGCCAGAGAATGAAGTATTCGGTGGCCCGGTCGAACTGGGTAAGTCCTTCCATGGCATTGGTAAAAAAAATATCGCGGGCGCTGAACTTAAGCGTTCCTTTCTTTTTCAGCACGGGCCGGGAAATACCGAGGGATACCTGGCCGGTGGGATACAGTACTTCCTGCAGGTCGTTGCGGGCCCGGCTGGTATAAAAGCCCGAGATCTCGCCGGTATACACTTTCAGGAAACTGAACTGGTTGCTGATATTGATATTAAGCTGGTTGATGTTGGAGCGGAAGTTCACATTGCCATTGTATCCTTTCAGGTCTTTGTGATTGTACACCGCCTGTGCGGTGAGCGACCACCATTTGAACGGCGACACATTGAGCATAACCGAGACCCCGATGGTATGCGCCCTGCCCACATTGCCCTCCGAATAATACAGGATGCCCTTTGCCGTATCGGTGAGGAAGAGCTGGGAAAAATAATTTTTTATATGGCTGTACGAAACGCTGGCGGTCAGCAGGTTCTTGTACTGGTGACTCAGTTCGAAATTCCAGCTGTACTGGGGTAAGAAGAAGGGATTGCCGGTTTGATAGGTGTACTTGTTAATGATAAAGGTGAAGGGGTTCAGTTTCTGAAACGCGGGCCTGTCGATGCGGCGGCCGGCGGTAAGCGTGAGCGTATTGGATGAATCCAGTTCGTAGCTGATATATCCGCTTGGGAAAAACCCGTCGTAATTACGCGAGAAGGCTGAGTCTTTTTGCTGCACGTTGCCAAGCTGGTGGGCATCGTAACCCGTGAACTCGTACCGGAGACCCAGTTGCATGGATATTTTTTTCCGCCGGGTTTCTATACTGCTGTACAGGGCGTGAATATTTTCCTTGTACAGGAAGTGATTGCTCTTGTTGTAATCGGGCGTCCAGTTCAGCCCGTCGAAATTTTCATAGGCCGCCGTATTATCGGTGCTGATGTGCGATGATTTCCATCCCGCCTGGAAACTGTTGTTCTTGCCAAAGCGCAGGTTGTAATCGATCTTGCCGGAGAGAATTTTGATGGAGGAAGGTATGTCCCCCTGCGAGGCTTCGTTGTATCCGCCGGGCGACTGGAACCGATTGTTGAAATACTGTTCACTGCTGATGGCATAATTGAGCCAGTCGATATCCACGCCCAGGTCTTGCTTCGAAGAGATACTGTGCCGCAGGTTGAGGTTGACCATCCCGTTGCGGAAATGGTTGTCGCTGCTGCTGTTGGTAGCGATCGCCGAATCCACATGCTGACTGGCATCCATCCAGGTGGCAATGGCATCGCTGTTTCCCTTGCGGTGAATGATCGACCCGCCGAGCACGAGCCCGATGGTTGTTTTGGGGGTTACATAATAATCCGTTCCCAGCTTGATCGTATTGTTGAAAACCCTTCCGGAGAAATAGGAGTACTGATCGAGTATGGATAAGAGCGGTCCGTTTTTATCGTAATACTTGCGGTAGGCATAAATACTGGTGAGGTATTTACTCAGGTTCATGCTGTACGTAAGAAAGGTATTGAACCTGCCGTTGCGGTAGTTCAGCACCAGGCTGTTGTTGTTCTTGGGGTATACACCCTGTCCGCCGGCAATGGTAAGGGTGCCATTGAAACCCCTGGCCTTGTTCTTCTTTGTTTTGATGTTGATGATACCGGCATTGCCGCTTGCGTCGTATTTGGCCGGCGGGTTGGTCATCAGTTCGATCTGTTCTACCTGCGAAGAACTCATGCTGCTGAGCAGGTTGTTGAGATCGGCGCCCGACAGGTAGGTAGGCTTATCGTCGATCAATACCAGTACGCCTGTTTTTCCCTGGAGGGCGATACCCCCATTACGATCCACCATCACACCCGGTGATTTTTCCAGCACCTCCAGCACCGTGGAGCCAACATTGGTAACAGCCGATTCAACATTCAGGATCACTTTACCCTGTTTGTTCTGAATGAATGGTTTCTTAGCGCTTACGCTTACTTCTTTAAGTGTGGCGCCGGCTATTTGCAGGTTTATCGTCAGCGCCCGGCCGGTGGCGGGAAACGTGTAGACTTCCGTAACTGTTGCCTGGTATCCCTTGCTGCTGATGGAAAATGTATAGCTGCCCGCTTCGATCTTCTCAAAACCCGCCTGGCCTTTCGCGTCGGTGATCGCGGCTTTTACCAGTTTGCCGTTTTGCAGCATTTCCACCGTAGCCGCTTCCACCGGCTGACCCTTATCGCCCAATATGGTAAGGACAAATGCAGGCTGGGCAGCACCATCCTGGCCCGAAACAGCCAGGGCAAAAAATACGAGTACCAGGGTAACAGGAATCTTCAGGAAATACCTCATAGCCCGCTAAGATAGGGCGCAAAGCGTTGCCGAATAGGCCTTTATGTTAAGCGGTTCTATGTTGCATACAATGGCCGGGGGTTGAAACGGGGCTGGATGATTTTTACATAAACCTTCCGCATATACCCAGCACAAGGTATTTCCGGCAGTTGATTCCACTACTATATTTAAGGCCAAATAGAGTTTTATGAAAAAGATCGCGGTACTCGTATGCGGTTGTTTCTCCTGCCTGGCGCTTGCTGCGCAGGACTATACAGCCCTTAGCAGGAATGAAGATGGTTTTACTGTTGTATATAAATCGCAGTCGATCGGAACGGGTTATTATGCCAAGACCGAATCCCGCTATGGCCTGATCGACAAAAATAAAAAGATCGTCTTGCCCCTTATTTATAAAAGCATCTACCAATCGGGAATACCGGATATATACAGCGTGAAAGACACCCTGGAGAAAGCGGCCCTCTACCAGGCTCCTGAACAACGCTTCATCACCCAACCCGAATACTACGAGATCGAGCGATTCAGTGACGGGCTGGCGGTGGTGAAAAAGAGAAAGGATGCTTATGGTTTTAACTGGGGCGCCATCGACAGCAAGGGAAATGTGGTTATCCCGGTTGAATACGATTACCTCGGCGCCCTGCTCGAAGGCCTGATGAATTTCCGCAAGGATGGGAAACTCGGCTATATGGACCGCAGCGGCACGGTTATCATCCCGCCAACCTATTTCAATTTTGCCGGGTTCAGCGATGGGCTTGCCGCCGCCTCGCCGGCAGAAGGAGGAAAGTATGGCTATATCGATAAACAGAACAATATGGTGATACCGGTAAAGTACGAAGATGCGAATCCGTTTTACAAAGGATACGCCGTTGTGGCCCGGAAGAAGCGAACCTCGGCCGGAAGCGCAGGTAAGCCAACCATTACCATACCCGGCGAATACTTCCTGATCGACAAAACCGGTAAGGAGATCAACAGCGTTCCTTATGAGTCGATCGGCAACCGGCAAAGCGGTGGCTTGTTCGTTGTAACCAACAAATCGCAGAGCGGCGCTATCGACAGTACAGGCAAACTTATTCTTCCAGTAGCATACAAAGATGTACAGAGCGACTACAACGGTAACCTGATCGTACGTACGGCCGACAATAAATACGGCCTGGTCAACAACAGGGGCGAATTCGTCATGAAGCCCGAGTATGACTATATCTCCGGCTACTCGAAAGACAAAATGTACTACAAGCAAAATGGCCGCTATGCCGTTATCGATAAAAAACAAAAAGTGCTGGTCCCTGCCGATTCGGCCCTCACCGTTTCACTGGGCAAAGAACGTATCCTGTATATATTCAACAACAAAGTGAATGTATTTGATAATAACGGGAAGCTGGTCAAGACCTATGCGCAGGGAAATATCAGGTCCTTTTCATCGGGCTTTGCCGCTAATGAAGATTCACTCAAGATCAGCCACGACCAGATCGTGGAGATCATCAATCCCGCAACCGGTGCAAAAAAGGATTTACCGGGTACCGAAGTTGGTGATTTTAATGAAGCTGGTATTTTTCTCTTGAAGAACAAAGGCAGCCGATATGATTTTTACGATGCAACCGGTAAAAAACTGAATTCAAAGGAATATTTTGCGGCCGTTAATTTCAGCGAAGGGATCTGTGCCTTGCAGGAGAACAGCAGCGGCCCCGCCTACCTGGCCGATAAAAATTTCAAAAAGATCAAAGACCTGGCGGTGCGTTTCATCGGTCCCTTCAGTGAAGGATTGGCTGCCTGCAGCGACCCGGTCGCCTACAGGATGGTCTACCTCAACAAAAATGGCGAAGAGGCTTTCCGGGTCTACGGAACCGAAGGAGGCCCCTGCACGAACGGACGCATCTGGATCAAAGACAACAGCGGTTATTTCTGGGTGGATAAAACGGGTAAGAAGATCGGCACCAGAACCTGGGATGCCGCGGGCGAATACAGCGAAGGACTTGCGGCGGTTAAATCGGGCGGCAAATGGGGTTTCATCGATACCACGGGAATCCTGGTGATCGCCACGCAGTTCGACGAAGTATCATCCTTCACAAAAGGAGCAGCCGCGGTAAAACAAAACGGTAAATACAAACTCATCAATACCAGGGGGCAATCCATCGACAATACGCTCTATGAGGCAGCAGGCACCCCGGCCGGCGGAACCTTCCCGGTGCAGAAAGGCGGTAAGGTTGGACTGGTTGATCAGCAGGGAGCGACCATCATTTCATTCAAATACGAAAACATTATGACGCTGAGTGAAGGCCGCACCTGGGCCAGGAAAAACGGTAAATGGGGTTTACTCGACAGTAAGGGTAAAGAGCTTACCGGTTTTATCTACGATAATGCAGGTGGTTTCGAAAACGGTTTTGCCAAAGTGAAGATCGGCGATAAGCTGGGGCTGGTGAACAGCAGTGGCAAACTGGTGCTATCCGCCGATTACAACAACCTGGGATCCGTTTACAAAAACAACATTGTTGGCATCCGTGCATCGGGCGTAAAAATGTTCCCGCTGCGTTAAGCGCCTGCCTGGGCGGTAAGCGAACTCACCAAGGCCGCTTCGTATCCTTTTTGCAAAAGGTGATCCTGTATCTTCCGCTTGCGGGTAAACATATTTTTCTCGCTACGGAGCGATCGGAGTTTTTCCTCAAATAATTTTTGCAGGGTACGTTGGTAATCCGTTTCCGGAATCGAAGCCAGCGCTTTTTTGATGCAGTACTCGCTCACCTGTTTCTGCCGCAGTGCGTAGCGGATCTTTACCCGGCCCCATTGTTTCATCCGGAACTTACCACCGGCATACTGGATGGCAAAACGCTCTTCATTCAGGTAATTCTCTTCGATCAGGGTTGACAGGATCTCATCCACTTCACGCCGGTTCAAGCCATAGCCATACAATTTATCCTTTACCTCGCTGTGTGAGCGTTCCTGGTAGGCGCAGTACTGCCTGATCTTCTGCAGGGCCTGGTCGGGGGTGAGGGATTGTTTTTCCATTAAAGCAAAAGTAAATGTAACCACAGAGGGCACGAAGTTTTTTCACAAAGAACACAGAGCGTTTTTGTGCGCTTTGCGCCCAGCTTTGTGTCTTTGTGGTTAATCGTGCTTTGTTGAAGTTCCGATATAAAAAACGATCGGCTCGCTCCTGGCTTCGCCATTGCCGTCGGTTTGGGTGATGGGCTTCTGGTCTTTGTCGAGCGACTGAATGGTCCAGATGAATTTGCTTTTCTCATTAACAAAAGTCAGCTGTGGCTGCCAGATGTATTGCGTAACGGCCAGTAGTTCTTTATCGAGCAAGGGCTGGTTGCTGCGCAATGCCTGTACGGGACTTTGATTGTTCAATACCTCAAATACCTGTATGCGGTAGGTAACCGGCGATGTTTGCGCCGGGACCACGGGGCTCCAGCGGAAGAGAATGGCCGTTTGCGCTTTCTTGGGATCGAGCAGTTCTTCGTTGTAGGGTTTCATGAGTATGGGCAACTGCAGCGACGCCAGGTAAAAGGGTTTGCATTGTTCTTCGCCGAGCGGGGCATAATCGGCCGGACGAACAGGTCTTGTGCAAAGCGTATAATTATCGGCGGGCAGTTTACCTGTTTTCTGCAGCGCCGATTTGTATTTGCCGGTGAAGTTCATATACTCCAGCGGCAGCACATCGCTGGCGAACAGGATCGTGGGGCCTCCCGCCTGGTTACCGGTAAGCACCGCCGCTCTTGCCAAGTCTACCGAGCCAACCACCGTTCCGTCGGTTGTTTTGATCTCGGCTTTGATCTTAAATTGTGTTACCGGCACACCCTGCCCGTTCAGGATGAGGGTCAGCACCTCCCGCCGGCTTCCCCATTCGGATAACTGCGCCGGCGGTTTCGCCATCAGCACCAGGTTCGAAATGATCTGTGCGGTTGCTGTAAACAGAAAACATATACTGAGTATGGTAAGAATGATCTTTTTCATCGGTTATCGTTTTGTATCAAAGCTGTACTGAAAGCCGGTACGACACATGCTTTCCAGGTAATTGGCTCCAACGGGCGTGATCTCGTTTCCGTATTTATAATAGTTGGTGGTTAAAAAAGTATTCCAGCTCAGTTTCTTCGTGATCTTGTAATCGATATTGCAGGAAGCAATGAGGTTATTGTTATTGCTGAACGCATTCAGCTTACCCAATGTATACTGCAATTGTCCCCGCAGGCGGATCTTCTTTTTGGCCACATTGGTATTGAGGGCGCTGCTCACCGTAAAGAGTTTCACTTTTGCCAGCGGTACATCATTGTAAAAATACAGGACGCTGAAATCGGGTGAAAGGTCTTTGGTAAGATAAGTGGGCACATAGGTAAGCAGTGCCGTATGGGTGTTGTTGGATGTGGTCAGTCCCGTCATCACATCCCGCTCGTCGTACTTGCTGTAATTATAACTCAGGCTTACGAGGTGCATGATCTTCGTACCTGTCCAGGTAAAGGTTGGGTTCACGCCAAGATCATTGCTTACATTTTTAATGCCGTAGGGGTTGGTGCCGCTGGCCGACTGAAAACCGAAATTATTGTAGTTAATATTCAAACTCCAGTGGTCATCAAATTGTGTGTACCAGTTGAGGTTGGCGATGAATTGATTCGCTTTCAGCGCCGTGTTCTTTAAATTATTTACCCGGCGGCCGGCGCTGGCCACTACATTCATCTTATACCCGCCGGCTTTGTTCTTCCAGGCATTGAAGCGGGTGTTGAGCGTATAATCAAAGCGGTCGGGTTGCAGGTAGGGATAGCCCGTTGTCTGAAAGCCCGCGCCGATGTATTTCAGCATAAGGCCGATGTCGAAATTGGTTGACTTTCTTCCCACGCTCAATTGCCCGGCAAAATCGGTGAGCGAAGAAGTGTGTGGTTCAATGAAGGGTTTCAATCCCCGAAGCAGGGTAGTGGTGGGCGTTGTCACATCTTTGGTAAAGGTGGATTGTGCGGCCTCGCCTTTGAAATAGATCTTGTCTACATACACATTACCCAGCACGCTGATCACTACGCCTTCCTGTGGTTTGATGGTGGTGGGCGGTGGCGATGCGGAAGCGGGTACGTCTTTTCCCTTGGCCAGGTTCACCGCAAACAAATATTTTCCTTCCAACTCGTTGCCGACCTGTACCATCCAGTTCTTCCGTTTGTAGGCGCCGGTAACGGTGGGCGGACCGGCAAAATAATTCACGCCCTCCTGCGAAATACCGGTGAAGAATTTAAAGCGCCAGGTTTTAGGACGAAGATCCACACCGGCCCCGAAGATGCCGATATCGCCGGTGGAGAGATCGGAATACTTTAAATATTGTGTGCCCAGTTGCAGCTCGGCCCATTTGTATTTCGGGTTCAGTCCGAAACTGTTCATCGGGTTGGTGATGAACTGTCCGAAGTTCTGGTTTTTGATCCCGGCATAAGGCCCGGCAAAGTTGGTTGGCACTGCGGCAAAATTGAAATTGAACGGCAGACTGAAATCTTTCCCGAACTTAAAGGAAGGCGTAAAGTTGAAGCGAACCTGGTTCCAGGGCCGGCGGGCCGTATAACCCGTCCATCCCGAAGGGCTTCTGCTCAACCCGTATCCTTCATAGGTGATGCCTGCCGTTCCGCTCACCGAAAAGCCTGGAGGTTTTGTTTGCGCATGCGGAGCGCTGCAGACAAAACAGATAAGCGATAACAGTACCGTGGTTCTTTTTGTCATAGGTTTATTGTGGTATGATCACCGTCAGCTGGCAATTGCAGGGTTTGCCGCCGCAACTGCCTGAGAGGTTATACGTATAGGTCCCCGACTGCAGGAACGTGTAATTATAATTCGGTCCCGTTAGTATCGATGTTACCCCCGTTACGTTGTTGGTGATCGTTACCTGCAGGCCCGAAGGCGTACAGGTGGGCGATGGCGGCGTGCACTGGAAATTCGGCGCTAGCGATACCGGTATGTTTCCTTTCATCAGCGTGATCGATCCGCCGCAGGCAACGGCTTTTTGTCCGCCCTCGTATTTGAATACCGGGTCCCAGGCGCAGTTGCATGGTTCGCCGTTGTTGCCTCCACCCGTTTCCTTGCAATCTTTTCCATTGTATGTTTTGTAGCAGATAGTGGTATCGCAGGTAACACAGGCGGTATCGGTGAATGTATAGCGGATGCAGTATTCGATCGTATCGCAGCAGCAGGCGATCGGGCTGCGGGGTGGCAGGGGTATGCTGAAGTTCAGCGGAACGCCGTTGGCAAAACTGTATCCGGCGCTGTCTTTCCAGGCTACGAGGTGCGAGAACGGAACGCTGGGCGGTACCAAACCAAAAGCGATCGGGCTTGTGGGGTTCGTGATATTACCGAACAAGCGTGGATCTTTCACACATACATCGCAATCTTTCGGATGCTTCACTTCAAAGTTCACCAGCGAAACGGTAACCTTCGTGAGTTTGTTCGGCCCGGCTGTAAGTGTCGCGTTCACCGTGAGCATATCGTTGCTCACGCTTTGCGTGGTTTGTATCTTCTTCAGCAGGTCTTTGCAGCAACCGCCCGGCGGCACTTCGGGTGTCACCACTTCCACGCATACCGGAACAGATTCCACCGGGTTGATATTGTATCCGCCTGTTTGCGATTTGGCGATGAAGCCAACGGTATTGCAATCAACCAGCCCGTTGGCTGTGCCTGCCGGGATCTTGGTCTGGAAAGTAAATGTGTACGTGCCGCCCGGTGCCAGGGTAAAAGTTGGGTTGAAGGCGAACTTCACGCCGCCATTCGAAACAACACCGGTCCACACACCCGTATTACAAGGCGTACCCGTTGCCGGCCAGCCGGTGCAGATGTTCTGCGTGGTTGTATAGGTTGCTGTATAATTGATATTGGTGGGCGCCGTAAGCATCTGCATGTTGAACTGGTTGCTCACGGGTGCGGAAGCCGGACTTCCGAGTATGGTAAGATTACCGATCGCCGGTATGCGATCGATCACCACGAGGTTGTCCACCGCAATGGTTCCGGTATTGCGTACCGTGATCTCCCAATCCACCGCCGTGTTCGGGTTGCCCTGTGCGCTGTTGGCAAAACTGCTGTTGAGATTTCCTTTTACTTTCTTATCCACCCCGATCGCCGCGAATGCGCAGATATTGAAAGACGTATAACAGGTCCATTGCGGATTGATGAGGTTACCACCCGACATGATGGACCAGAAGCCGTTCGGTCCGCCTACGGCGCCGGGTTGCACCACGGCTTTGAAACAGATCTTGTAGGTAGCGCTCGTACTCGCCGGAATATTCGGCAGGTTGAATTTGATATTGGATGCCGGCACGATCGTGGGCAGGGGCGAGAATCCGGTATACACCACGCTCGAATAAACAGCCTGCAGCCAGCTGGGTAATTGTATATTATATTGTCCGCCCACAAATGCCGCGTCGCCGGTATTCCTGAATTCATAACAGAGATCAAGCGTATCGCCGAGGTTCTTGCAGCCCGGCAGGCTGATGTTTGTCATGCAGATCATATTCGGCTGCGGGTTGTACACGATCACCGGGTTCTGCTGGCCGCCGGGTCCGCAGGGTATGCAGGGCGATGGCGGCGCTGCACAGTTATAGGTAATGGCCAGGCTGTCGCGGTAAGGAGGCGTTCCGGCCGGACCGCTGCAGGAAGAAGTAAGATCATAATATAAATACAGGCTCACGTTCTGCCCCGGCAATAAATTATTGATCACGTGATCGAACTTATTGGTGTTGGTAGCCGGTGCGTTGTTATCCGTTGCGCCGCTGCCCACCAGCGGAAATGCAGCCGTAGGTGTGAGTGAACAGTTATAGTATTTGATCGTGCAGTTCAACCCCGCCTGCGAGGTGTTCTGCAATACCGAGTTGGGCGAGTTCTTCAGATGCACGGCCGGTAAGAAATTGGTAGCCGTTAAATTCAGCGGCACATTGCCATTGTTGGTGATGTTGTAATAAAAGTATCCCGCCGTAGCCGTGCTCGACACCGAGATACTGGGCGTTGCGGCCGGCACGGCCGGTATGGTATACGATGCCGCCAGCGGACCCTTGATGGTGCTGTTGGGCACACCGCAATTGGTGCCTTTCATGGTTACATTACTGGTAAGCGTTTGCCCAAGTCCCGTATTACAGGGCAGTTTGACGACATAGAAGAAACAATCCGCCGCGTATTGATTCAACGCTGTTGTGTTGGGAGTGATCGTTGATCCCGATAAGGTATAGGTATACGATCCGCCGTATACCGACGTGATCGTTCCCAATGCCGGTGAAAGACTTACGGTAAAACTGGGATTCTTGATCTTGAAGCAATCGGGGTTGTAAAAGCAAACCCGGTACGTAACCTCCGCCGTAAGCTGGTTGAAGGCCCAGAAATTATGGCTCATCGACACGTTATTGTTCAGTATACCGTTGGCTGTGCAGCTGGCTGTTTTGGTGGTGCTGAGGTTGTCGGTAAGGGTGCCGTTGAAGAGGGCGGGTTTGATCACACCGGTACAGGAATCGGGACAATTGTATTTAAAGCAGATGTTGAAACTGATGGCCCCGGTATTTGTGCAGGCCGATAAGCTGCTGATGGTAACCGTTACGGCCGAGCCGCTGTTAGTGACCGTCATGCAACCGGGCAGGCTGGCCGTACAGGACGGATCGTAACTCACAAGGGCGGAATTGTAATTGATGACCACCGTGGCGCTGGTGGTGGTGGGCGTCCAGTTGAACGAAACATTTACCGGGAAACTGGTTCCGAGGTTGTGCGCTGTCGGGAAAACAGGATCGGCAAGCGTGAACCCGTTCACCTGTGAACGTGCCTGCGAAGCAAGCGCCAGCGTTGTGATCAGTAAGAAGAACCGCAAATATGTTTTGATCTGTTTCATGATAATCAGTTTAGGCTTTTAAAGGATCATTTGGCTTTTCGTTCGATCTCGTAGCATTTGATCACATCGCATGCATGACAACAAAAATCCCAGATGGTATATCGAATACAGATCTTTATTCTATCGCCGCAGCAATTCAAACTGCTGCCCGGCGGTACCGCGATGGGCAGGGAGAAGCTGTTCGCTTTGGGCACGGGCTGCGGGTTGATCACGATCGGGCCGGTGACGGCGATCTTGGCCGCGTTGCCTGCCTGGTCGGGTGGAGGTGGTGGTTCGGTTCGGGCATTGTTTCCGCAGGTGGCGCAGTCTTTATTAAGTCCGGGCAAACCCGTTCCATTGCCGCCATGCCCTTCTCCGCCGGTGCCATGGGTATCACATTCTTTCTGCACGGTGCTCAGCCAGGTCCATTCCCTGCCGAAGTTCACGCCGTTCAGTACTCCGGTTCCGAACCCGGTGAATACCGAACTGCCGGGCTTGATGAAATTGCCCCATTCCCTGTTCTCGGCGCACTTCGCACAATTGCTGTCGCCGGTTTGTGTGATGTTGAAGTAGATCAGTTCGATGGTGATCTTCTTCACGGTATTGGGGTTCAACCCGCTCAGTACACCCGACAATAATACCTGTCCGCTGGTGCTGGCGGTGCTGGTGAGCGTGTCTTTGGTAATGGTTACCCCGATGGTGCGGCAGGGATCGCAGGCGCACTTGAGCGTATCCCAGGCGGTTTCGTTGTTGATGTTATCGGGGTCGCTGGGCCAGATGGCATCCACGATGAATTTGATCGTCTTCATGCTGTCGATGCAATTGATCGAGCCGGTGAATACCTGCGAACTGTTGGGCGGAATGGTAAATGCGAGCCCGGGTGTGGTTGGTGAGAGGCTGGTGATGGGCCCGGTACCATTCACCCGGTACTTGATGGCTGTTACCTGCGCCGGGTTGCTGAGGTGCAGGTTGCTGATCTTTATATATATATTCTGTTTGCCGTTGGCGCAGCAGCTTACATCCACGCTGTCGATCTTCGTATTAATATTATCATCCGCGATCTTGAATACAAAGGGTTCGCTGTTGCCGTTGTTACGGCCGATGGGTTTTCCATCTTTGTTCAATGCCTGCACGGCCCAGATGAAATCGCAGAGATAGGGCGGGCGGCAGGGGCCTGTATAGATAGCGCTGCCGGCTACAACCGCCTGGGTGATGTTCTCAACATCCCTGGTCAGCAGCGGCTGGTTGGCCTGCATGGCCTGCATCCCGTTCTGGCCCTGCATCAGTTGCCATACCTTAAGACGATAGGTAACCGGTTCTTTTGGTTTGGGAACAAGAGGTGTCCAGCGGAAGCTGATGGGTTTCTGTATGTCTTTTTTGAGAAGTTTGGATTCGTGGGCCGGAACGATCAGGGTTGGCGGAGCAAAATCTTCCTGCTTCGGTATTTCCACTCTAAACTCCTTACATACTTCCTGGCTTACCTCCTTGCGTTCGCCGTTGAAGAACTGCACGCAGATGGTATAGCTGCCGTCTTTCAGTTCCCTGCAACCCTGCAGCGCCCCGGTGAGTTCCTGTACCGAAAACGTACGGGCCTGGAAATTATCTACGGGCATACCACCGGTGGATGCGTTGCCGCAAACAACCGCGCCGCCCGATTTGATCTGCACCACCAGCTTAAGGCCCGGTACCCGAACACCCGGTTGAGCCTGGGCTACCAGCAGCAAGGAGCCGGGTGTACTGTTCCAGTTGTCGACGCTGGCCGGTAACTGGTTCTTCACCGTAAAGCTTACAATGCGTATTTGCTGGGGCTGGGCCGACAGGTACAGGCAGAAAAAGGCCGGCAAGAGAAGCAGTAGCAGTTTTTTCATACGTATTAATTTTGGACGTCAGTGACGGCAAGCGATCGCTGATGGTAAACAATATACCCTGCTGGAATATTGTGTGCAAGCAAAACTTATGAAGGCTTGTGGATTACGGGGTCTTGCTGGTTTACTTGTTTATTGGCTTATTGGTTTACAGCCATCCTGCCTGGTTCCGAAATTCAATTTGTGAAAGAACCCATTTTTCTGAACGAAATGTGCCCCCTCTCCTGGAGGAGAGTCCCGATAGCTATCGGGACGGGGTGAGGTGAAGGCTGCTGTTCAAAATTTGCCCCCGTTTTATCCGGCTGAACCAATATATTTGCGGACTAAAGACCTATTATATGAAGTTCATCGTTTCCTCTTCGGCTTTATTGAAACAATTGCAGCAGATCAGCGGGGTTATCAATGCCAATACCGTATTACCCATCCTCGAGGATTTCCTGTTCGAGGTGGAAAAGAACAAACTTACCGTGGTGGCTACCGACCTGGAAACCGTGATGAAGGTTCACCTCGATATCGAAGCCAAAGACAGCGGCAAATTCTGCATCCCGGCCAAGATCCTGATGGACTCCCTGAAGAACATTCCCGAACAACCACTCACTTTTAATGTAGATAAGAATTTTGCCGTAGAGATCACCAGCGACAACGGTAAGTATAAAGTGATGGGCGAAACGCCTGACAATTTCCCGAAAGAACCCGTTGCCGACGACTCCAATTCGTTTACGATGACATCCTCGGCCCTGGTTACCGCCATCAACAAAGCCATCTTTGCCGTAAGCAACGACGACCTGCGCCCGGCGATGACCGGCGTGTTCTTCGAGCTCGACAAAAAAGGCATCACCTTCGTAGCCACCGATGCACATCGCCTCGTTCGGTATACCCGCAGCGATGTGAGCTGCCCGAAGAAAGATTCCTTCATCGTTCCCAAAAAACCATTGAACCTGCTCAAAGGTTCCTTACCCGATAACGACGACGAACTGAAAGTATCCTACAACAGCAACCACCTCTTCGTAGTGCATGGCGGAACCGAACTCGTCTGCCGACTGATCGACGCACGCTTCCCGGATTATAAGGTGGTGATCCCCGCCGATAACCCGTACAAGATGATCGTGAACAAACAGGATTTCCAGAATGCACTCCGCCGCGTGAGCGTGTTCAGCAACAAGAGCACCAACCAGGTGGCGCTGAGCATCAGCGGAAGCGAATTGCAACTCGCTGCCCAGGATGTAGACTTCAGCTTTGAGGGTAACGAACGCATGGCCTGCTCTTATGATGGAGAAGACCTGCAGATCGCTTTCAACGCCAAATTCCTGATCGAGATGCTGAACGGCGCCGATACATCCGATGTGCTGATGGAACTGAGCACCCCCACCAAGGCCGGCCTCATCAAGCCTTCTGAACAGGGCGAGGATGAACAGCTGCTGATGCTGGTGATGCCACTGATGCTGAATAACTGATTTTCCCCCTTCCCCTGAAGGGGTGACTAACCAGTATAAATGGAGAATCCACCCCCATCCCCTGAAGGGGTGACTAACCGGCTAAATAACCCTCTTTTGCTTGTCATTCTGAGTGTAAGCGAAGAATCCACCCCCATCCCCTGAAGGGGTGACCAACCACCTTAAACAAACCTTTTTTTGCTTGTCATTCTGAGTGTAAGCGAAGAATCCACCCCCATCCCCTGAAGGGGTGACCAACCACCTTAAACAAACCTTTTTTTGCTTGTCATTCTGAGCGCAAGCGAAGAATCTCCCGTATCTTTTGATTCCAATTCGATAAACCATTCCATGAACTTCAAACAAGTAGCATCCTTCGACAATTACATGCTCGCCAACATGACCCTGGGCCTGCTGCAGGAGAACGGCATCAACTGCCACATCAAAGACGAACACATTGTAACCGTGGATCCGCTGCTCAATCCCGCCGTAGGCGGTATCAAGATCCTGGTGGAAGAATCGGAGTTTGAAAAAGCGCAGGCGCTGCTGAAACAGGCCGAAGAGAATTACGTTAAAGAGATCGCCTGCCCGCATTGCCAGGTGCATGCGCTTACCGTGGAAGAAATAACCAACGCCCCCGCAGATGCCTGGGGCAAACTGAAGAACAGGATCCTGTACGGACAAGCCGCTACCTACAAAAAACAATACCGCTGCACCCACTGCAACCACGTTTTTGACGAACTTCCTTTATCATTCTGATCATGAAACGTTTTTTAGCCCTGGGCCTATGGCTGGCATGCAGCCTCGCCGCCCGCTCCCAGCAAAGCTTTTACGCCGCCGCCAGGGCCGGCCTCAGTCTGCGTGAGCAACCGAACACCAGCTCCGCCGTATTGGAAAAGATCGCCTACGGCGAGAAGATCGCTGGCGTTGCCGGCGACAACAACCCACCCGCCATCAGCACCGAAGGATTCAATGGCTATTGGTGGAAAGTGACGTACAAGGGAAAAACCGGTTTCGTGGTGAGCAGTTATGTATTGCCCATCGCTCCGCCGAAAGCCGGTACCAAAACCATGGCCGACTATTTTGCACAACTGAGTGCAGCCAACGGTTCGCCATTGGTGGTTAAGAACTCCAATGCCGCGTTGAGCGAGATGGGCGAATCGACCCTCACCAAACAACTGTACAAAAACGGTATGGAGTGGCATCGCTGGGAAGGCTACGAATCCAATTCCGAACTCTACCTGCTGCCCGAACTCAGCATCGAGCAATGCTATTTATTGCTGCGCCTCATCGGGCAGTACCCCGAACTCGTTACCGATAAAGATCCCTTCCCCGTAAAAAACAGCACACAGAAAAAAGAGAACGGAAGCAAAACCATCGAAGTACAGCGGGAAGTATTCGATGGCCGCACAGGCCCCATCAATAAAATAACGATCAGCGCCGAACAGGGAGCCATCTACGAACTGGAGATCTACCTGCTGCAATCACAGGCGGTGATCTTTTACAGTTCGGGGGTTTGACAAGTATTAAGTCAAAAGTGAAAAGCAAAAGGTTGGTTATTTGGCCAGATTGTGGTTTTGCCTTTTTACTTTTGCCTTTAGTATGAAGAAGATCGCCATGATACCGGCCCGCTACGCGGCCACCCGTTTTCCCGCCAAACTCATGCAGGTACTCGGCAACAAGACCGTCATCCGGCATACCTACGACAATACTGTTGCCACCGGCCTCTTCGATGAAGTGGTGGTGGTAACCGACAGTGAGATCATCTTTTCCGAAATAACATCCCACGGCGGCAAGGCCCGGATGAGCATCAAAGAGCACGAGAGCGGGAGCGACCGCATCGCCGAAGCCATCGCCGATATGGACCTCGACATTGTGCTGAATGTTCAGGGCGATGAACCCTTTGTACAGAAAGAGCCGCTGGAAAAACTGCTGAAGGTTTTCGACGACGAAACCGTACAGGTGGCTTCGCTGATGCAGGTGCTTAAAGAAGCGCAATACATCGCCGACCCGAATTACGTGAAAGTGGCGGTTGATAAGAACATGAACGCCCTGATGTTCAGCCGCAGCCCGATCCCCTACCACCGCGATAAAAACGTAACGCCCGTTTACTACGAACACGTGGGCGTATATGCTTTCCGCAAACAAGCCCTGCTTAATTTCAGCAGCTGGCCGATGACGCCCCTCGAAGCCGCCGAAAAGATCGAATGCCTGCGTTACCTCGAGAACGGCATTCCATTAAAGATGGTGGTAACGGAGTATATGGGCATCGAGATCGATACGCCGGAAGACCTGGCCCGCGCCGCTGCGTTGTTGAGGTAAGTTTACCACAAAGACACAGAGGCTTTTCTCAAAGAACACGAAGAAAATAGCTTTGGTACGCCGGGTTCGTCTTACTGTCTTTGTGGTAAAAGCAGCATGATGTCTTACCAGGTCATCCCGCCGGAATTAAATGAACTTTCCAATAAGATCATTGGTCTTGCCATCAGAGTCCATGCTGCACTCGGGCCCGGTTTACTGGAGTCTTCCTATAAAGAATGTCTCTACTACGAAATTCTAAAAGCTGGCTTTTTTGCTGAAAAGGAAAAATCCCTTCCCCTGGTTTATGAGGCCGTAAAACTGGATGCCGGTTACCGTATCGATATCCTGGTAGAAAACAAATTGATCATCGAAATAAAAGCCGTCGACACACTTGCTCAAGTCCATACAGCACAGGTTCTCACCTATCTCAAACTTTCCCGCAACCGCCTTGGGCTTCTCATTAATTTTAATGTTACTTTGCTGAAAGATGGCATCAAAAGGCTGATCCTTTAACTTTGTGTCCTTCGTGCCTTCCTTTGTGTCTTTGTGGTAAAAAAATAAATTATGGCGTTCAGAAATTTTAAAATGGTCGGCTATGTCATTTATGGCCGCGGCTCCTTCAACCAACTCGACGAAATCATCGCTCCGCACCGCAAGCCGGGCAGTCCGATGGTATTTTTGGTAGATCATTTCTTCGAAGGCAAGCCCCTCGCCAGCCGGGTGCCCCTGCGTGACAACGACAAGATCATCTTTGCCGACGTTACCTACGAACCCAAAACTACCTATGTAGATAAACTGGCCAACGAGCTCAAGGCCGAATTCGGTACTGTTTCCGGCGTGGTCGGCATCGGCGGTGGCAGCACCATGGACCTGGCCAAAGCTGTTTCGCTCATGATGAACAACCCCGGCTCCAGCGCCGACTACCAGGGCTGGGACCTCGTGAAATTCCCCGGCGTTTATAAAGTGGGCATACCCACCCTCAGCGGTACCGGCGCCGAAGTTAGCCGCACCACCGTACTCACCGGCCCTACCAAAAAGCTGGGCATGAACTCCGACTTCACGCCCTTCGACCAGATCGTTCTCGACCCCGAACTCTGCGCCAATGCCCCCGCCAACCAGCGCTTCTATACGGGTATGGACTGCTATATACACTGCATCGAAAGCCTCAACGGCACCTACCTCAACGAGTTCAGCAAGAGTTATGGCGAAAAAGCCCTGCAGCTCTGCCGCGAAGTGTATGTGAACAAGAACGGCTGGGACGATGACAGCGACGACAAACTCATGATGGCCTCCTATGCCGGCGGAATGAGCATTGCCTACAGCCAGGTAGGCGTGGCCCATGCCGTGAGCTATGGCCTCAGTTATTTACTGGGAACCAAGCACGGCATCGGCAACTGCATCGTGTTCGACCACCTGGAGGAATACTACCCCGAAGGCGTAAAGGAATTCAAGTACATGGTGGAGAAGAACCGCATCGACATCCCCAAAAACATCTGCGCCGGCCTCAGCGATGAAGACTTTGATAAAATGATCAACGTATCCCTGGGCATGAAACCCCTCTGGGAAAACGCCCTGGGTAAAGATTGGGAAAAGATCATGACGAGGGAGAAGCTGAGGGAGTTGTATGAGAAGTTGTAATGCTTAAGCTACTTTACTATCGTATAAGTGTTTTTGGAATTCAATAAACAGTTTCCTGATTTCAGAAACCCCACCCAATTTATCGGCGGCGTCCGAAACTGCGTGATACTTCAGCTCAAGTAAATGTGGTAACATTTCCTGGTCTAATTCTTCAACGCCTGTTTCAATGTACTTGCTCAAAACAAAAGAAAGAAAATCCTTTTGGTTATTGTCGAGCAGCGCAAAAATCTCCTGCTGGGCCCTGGCAACCCGTATCTCCCGGGTAACCGGTTTTTTGGAATACGCAATAAATTCCAGCACATCGAACAGGTCGCTTTTTTCGGCATCAATTATTTTCTGAAGTGTCGTCAGTTCGTCTTTTCCAAAACCCGCATCCGAAAGCTTTTCTAATAATGTTTTCCGGGTAAGCGGGCTGCTCCATATTCTCCGCAACTCGTCTTCATCCTTAAATAGTTCAGGAAGCTTCCCGAATAGTTTATTTAAGAATTCCTGAACCGACATTGGTTTTCCGTCTGCCCCAATAAAGGTTGTGTTAACGGCGTGTTCTATCTGGTGCTCCTTTCCATTTGCCAGTTTTATCCTGATTTTTACTTTCGGCTCCCGCTCTCCGCCATCTTCCTCCATTGTAGGAGGCGGGGTATCCTCATCCGGTTCATAGGTACCCGGCTTAGGGTCTGGTAGAATTGGCTCAATGGGTTCGCCGTCCCATTCCGGGTCTTCAAAGCGTGCGCTGGCTTTTACAAAATCATAAATAGTAAAGAAATTCTTGTTGTCGAACAGGCGGGTGCCCCGGCCAACGATCTGTTTGAACTCAACAATATTGTTTACCGGGCGAAGCAATACGATATTCCGGATATTTCTTGCGTCAACACCGGTGGAAAGTTTTTGAGAGGTTGTGAGTATGGTAGGGATTGTTTTTTCATTATCCTGGAAATCCCGCAGGTATTGTTCACCCAACTCGCCATCTTCGGCAGTAACACGCACACAATAAAGCGGCTCCTTGCTTTTTTTGTATTGATTGATAAGGTCCCGGATAGCTGCAGCATGCGCCTGCGTAGCGCAGAACACAATTGTTTTCTCTTTCTGATCGATCAGGTCCATCAGTATTTTAACCCGCTTTTCTTCTCTTGCTTTTATTTCTATGATCCGGTTAAAATCCGTCTCGGTATAGGTGCGGCCTTCTTCTATTTCCCCCTCCACCACATTGTCGTCTGGTTGATAGGTATATTCATCCAGCGTGGTGCTGATCTGTTTTACCTTGAACGGCGTTAAGAAGCCATCGTTGATACCATCTTTCAGTGAATAGATAAACACCGGTTCGCCAAAGTATTTATAGGTATCCACGTTTTCCTTTCGTTTGGGTGTAGCCGTAAGGCCGATCTGTACCGCCGGGGAAAAGTATTCCAGAATACCCCGCCAGTTGCTTTCGTCATTAGCGCCGCCGCGGTGACACTCATCAATGAAGATCAGGTCGAAATAATCTTTGGGGTATTCGCCGAAATAGGGAACCGGGTTTCCTTCCTTATCTGTACCGCTCATGAAGGTTTGAAAGATGGTGAAGAAAATGCTGCCGTTGGTTGGTACCCGGCCTTTCTTCTTTATTTCATTAGGCTTGATACGCACCAGGGCATCTTCCGGAAAAGAAGAGAAAGCATTAAAAGCCTGGTCGGCCAGAATATTCCGGTCGGCCAGGAATAAAATACGTGGCCGTCGTTTGCCATCGAACTGCAGGTTCCAGCGGCTTTGAAATAATTTCCAGGCAATCTGGAAGGCAATAAAAGTTTTACCGGTTCCGGTTGCCAGCGTTAACAGAACACGCGGCTTCTTCTGTGCAATGGCATCCAGCGCCCGCTCCACCGCAATATCCTGGTAAAAGCGGCCACCCATGCTGCCGCCCTTTGTTTCTTCGGGTACGGCATTGAGGGTTTCCTGCCACCCGATAGCTATCGGGTCGTTTTGCACCGGCATGTTTTTATTCCACAATTCTTCAGGGGTATGAAAACGATCCACCAAACCTTCCTTGCCGCTATCCATATCGATGTGGTAGATCTCGATGCCATTGGCCGCATAGGAATTATCGAGCTGCATTTTTACTGCGTAATCCTTTGCCTGCGCCACGCCTTCGCCTACTCCCAGCTCATCGCTCTTGGCTTCCACAATTGCTAGTTTGCGGTTCTTATAGGCCAGCACATAGTCGGCAATTACGGGTTTATTACGGCCACCGGTAGCTTTTATTTTACCGGGCGCAATGATATACTCCCGGTGCACTTTTACATCGGGATTTATTTTGCTGTCCCAGCCATCTTTTTTTAGCTGGGGGTCAATCAACTCCGCCCTGGTTTCTGCTTCGTTCATGTTGTCTGAACTATGATTTATATGATTTTTGTGATTTGAATAAACGGTGAATTCAAAATGATTTCTATCCTGGCTATCCTGCCAATCACAAGAATCATAGTGCTGCCTTATATTTCTTATTGGTAAGCCGTTTAAAATTCAAACTTGTTTCACCAAAATTGATCAGCAGGCCTATTTCAAGATTATATGCTTCAAGATAATTAATTGCCTGTGCAAAATGAACATCTTCCAGTTTGGTAATGGCTTTCAGCTCCACAGAAACAACCCCCTCCACCAAAAAATCAACCCGCCTCGTGCCTATCTGTTCCTGCCGGTAATAAATGGGCATTTCATGTTCCCGTGAAAAACCAATCCCCGCCAGCCGCATTTCTATTTCCAAAGCCCGCTGGTAAATCACTTCCTGGAAGCCATTGCCCAGCGCCTTATGCACCGTTATTGCACAGCCAATAATCCTTGAGGTCAGTTCAGAATATTTATACTGCTCATTTATCATTGTCTGAACCATGATTCATTTGATTTTTGTGATTTAACTGAATTATGATTTATGAGTGATTATATCATAGCAATCATTAAATCATAAAAATCACAGTTCAGACAACTTAAGTCGTTAACTCCCCACTAAACGCTTTCTGCAAAATGCTTTTCTTTAATTCTTCCAGATCATCCAGCTTTTTCTGATGGATGGTTTCGAGTTTATTTGTATGAAATAGTATTGTGTCAATATCTGAAACGACTCTTCTTTGTTCTTCAATTGAACAGAATGGAACAAGAGCATCCGTTACTGCACCAATTCCAACATTTCCCTGACCAACAGTACCTGTTTCGTTTGCAAAATATTGATCTTTGAAATAATTTGTCCAGGAGTAGTATAAAAAGAATTTAGAAAGGTAATTCCCGGGAAATCTAATTGCGGCAATTCGTTGATTAACGAGATAGTTATCCTTATCAATTATAACAGTGAAACCATAATCTCTTTTTTTCTTTGTCCCTGTCTGTGTTATTACGACATCGTCTTTTTTAAGCAATGCTCTTTTTAATACTGATTCATCAACCTTCTCAATAAAAACCGGACTCTCCTCATTTCTTATTATACCCGGCCTAATGTTTCCCATTCGCAAAACTTGATACATGCCGGACGATTTAAAATCTTTACTCTTAAAGGAATACCCCCCAAAAACACTTGCTATTTCTTTCAATCTTTTCTCTTCCCAATCTTCTCCCTTGTTCTCAAACACCCCCTGCAAATAACTTTCAAAAAGCTCTTTCGCATTTTGCAGGTTCTTTAGGATATTGGCTTTGGCTTTATCAATAGCAGCAAAGGCTTCATCCAATATGGCTACGATGCGTTTTTGTTCGGGGAGTGGGGGGATCGGAATCCTTATTTCATTCATCTTACCCTGATTCAATTTGGGTACAGTCATGCCCGTTATATAAGGCGATAAATCCTGAAAATTTAAATTATAAATTAACCATTCATCTAAAATCAGTTTTCTATTAGGTCGTAAAACGTGCGCATGGTTATTTACCCAAGTTTTTCCTTCAATCATAAAAGCACATTCATCACCGGAACTCCATTTAGCGCCATCTTCTCCCAGTAAAACCAATTTCTCATCAAATAGATAATCCTTCACATAGTCTACAATGCCTGTAGCTCCATAATAGGGGATTTCTCCCAGGATCCTGTTTCTTTGAGTGATGGGTTTTCTTTGAGAATCTAAATTCTCACAAACAGATCCCAGTTTTTTTATTTCCCAACTCACCCTCATACCATTTCCTGTATTGCGTTAAGTATATTGGCTGTTTCTTCGTCGAGCGCTTTCATTTCTTCCAGTATTTCCTGCGGCTGGCGCAAAACTGCTTCTTCTTTTTTGTTCGGGTTCTTTACACTTAAATCATAGGTGTCGGTATTCACATCCGCCCGTTTTATTGTCCAGCTATTATCACTGTTCTTTTTATCAGGTTGCAGTTTTACAAATTCAGCTAAATCGTTTTCATTTAACGGGTTTGTCTTACCCAGGTTGCGTTCCAGGTTCAGCTGGTAGTACCATATTTTTTTGGTGGGGCTGCCTTTTTCAAAAAACAGCACCACGGTTTTTACCCCGGCGCCGGTAAAGGTACCCCCGGGCAGGTCGAGTATCGTGTGCAGGTTGCAGCTTTCCAGTAAATGTTTGCGCAGGCTGATGCTGGCATTGTCGGTATTGCTCAAAAAGGTATTCTTGATAACAATACCGGCCCGGCCGCCGGCACGCAGTATTTTAATGAAATGTTCTAAAAACAAGTAGGCGGTTTCGCTGCTCTTGATGGGAAAGTTCTGCTGCACTTCGGCCCGCTCCTTTCCGCCAAAGGGCGGGTTGGCCAGCACAATATCAAAGCGGTCTTTCTCCTGTATATCGCCCAGGTTTTCGCTCAGCGTATTGGTATGAATGATATTGGGTGCTTCCACGCCGTGTAGTATCATGTTCATGGTGCCAATGATGTAGGCGAGGGCTTTTTTCTCTTTGCCGTAAAAGGTTTTTGTCTGCAGTGTTTTATCCTGCGCCGTACTGCGGTGGGGGTTGTGCTCTTTTAAGTATTCAAATGCTTCGCACAAAAAGCCGGCGCTGCCCACAGCCCCATCATAAATTGTTTCTCCAATCTGCGGCGCCAGAATTTTGATAATGGTTTTAATGAGCGGCCGGGGTGTATAATATTCGCCTCCGTTGCGGCCGGCATTACCCATGTTTTTGATCTTGTCTTCGTACAAAGAGCTCATCTCGTGCTTTTCGGCATGGGTGCGGAAACACAACTGGTCTACCAGGTTGATGATCTCCCGCAGGTTATACCCGCTGGTTACCTTGTTTTTCAGTTCGCTGAAGATCTCCCCGATTTTATATTCCAGCGTATTGGCCGACTCGGCATCTGCTTTAAACTTCTTTAAATACGGAAAGAGCTTTCCATCCACAAAATCGGTAAGGTCGTCGCCGGAGAGGGCTTTCAGGTGATCGATTTTTCCTTCTTTGGTTTTGGGAGCAGCCCAGGTTTCCCACTTGTATTTTTTATCGATGATGTCTTCGTAGGTTTTGCCGGCCAGTTCCGCCTTTGTACGGCGGTCTTTTTCCAGGTCGTCGAGGTATTTCAGAAAGATGATCCAGGAAGTTTGCTCAACGTAGTCCAGTTCACTCTGGCAACCGGCTTCTTTCCAGAGGATGTCGTCTATATTTTTGAAGGTTTGTTCGAACATGCAATCAGTTTATCGCAAATTAGGCAAAGAAGCTCAAATATCCTTTCCTTACAACGCCAGCATGGGTTTGGTGGCAAACCGTGAGTCTTGCTGCAAAGAAAAAACAAGTACTTTTGAACCGTGGGCCGGGGTTCGACGACACAAACCAAGGCTTGCAGAACAGAAAGGGCAGTATTATTGGTGGCCTGAAAAACCACGTCTTTAATGCGGCCCTTTCTTATTCCCCGCAACCCTTCTCCCCGGGGTTGGCGGAAAGCTGAGGACGTTGCTGAAAAGATCTATCTTGTATTATCTGCCATCGTTTCATGAATAACCCAAAACTTCCTGTTTCGGAGAAAGAAGCCAGGGAACTGGACCAGTTGCTGCATGGCTTTAAGAAGCTCAACGGTTTTCATAAAGTACAGCTGTACCGGGTTACAGAAACTGAAGTAATTGTTGGAGCAAAAAAATTCCTGCCGGCAGAGCCGGCCAGTGAGGAACTTAAGAAATACCGGAAAGAGATTATTGCTGCGCTGAAGGATCTCTTCAAACCTTATATCGGAGATCGAAAAATAAACATACACGTAAAGTTTTACTTCGATGATGCTATTGGAGCGGTTGACTGGTCTTAAACCAGCCACCCAGGGCGCAGGAACCGGAAGACCCAACCAAAATATATTTCCTTTCTCCGCAGGTTGGAGACCATGCGGGCCAGCGATGGCTTGGGGTGGCTCTGTGCACTTAGTGAAATCCTTAGCGTTCTTTGTGGTAAAAAATCGGGTTCCTTAATTGGGAGATTGCTTCGCTCGCTTACACTCACTCGTCCTGAGCGGAGCCGAAGGATGACGTTCCTTCATTCCCCGCAACGTCTCCCCCCGGGGGTTTGGCGGCAAGCCGGCGACGCTGCGCATTCATAAAACGCAAGGTCCCTGCGGAGACCTTGCTGAAAAGAAAACTTGAGGTCACAATTTGTGACCTCAAGTTGGGGTGGGCCAAGATATAACCCCTATGCTTTTACCGAACAGGGCGTGGCCATGCTTTCAGGCGTTCTCAATAGCCAAACGGCAATCAGCGTCAATATCAGCATCATCAGGGTGTTTACAAAACTCAGAAAGTATGCGATCACCCATAAAGAAATTCTGCTCCAACTGGCAGTATTACGAAAAGACGTACATGAAAACAAGAAAGATGTTGAAAATATATTTCTTGTACTAAAGGAATTGATCGAGAAACAATCAGCGCCTCCTCCCCGCAAAAACAGGATCGGTTTTAAACACTATGATGAGTAGTTTTCTCATTCCCCGAAACGTCCCTGCGGAGGCCTTGCTGAAAACGAGAAATGCTTTGTGTGCTTTGTGGTAAAAATTGGGTTCTTTAAATGGGAGATTGCTTCGCTCGCTTACGCTCACTCGCAATGACGTTCGGTATCAACCCGCTACTGGCACACATACCCCCCATCCACCGCCACGAGGGCGCCGGTGGTAAAGGAACTTTCGTCGGAGAGTAGGAAACGCACCGTCCGGGCGATCTCGATCGGCTGGCCGATACGGCCCAGGGGCTGGGCCTTATCCAACAAGGTTTGTACTTCGGCTTCACCGAGGCCCGACTTCGCCATGAACTGCTGCACGGCACGGCTGAGCAGGGGCGTTTCGATGGTACCGGGGCAGATGCAGTTCACCCGTATATTATACGGCGCATAATCGATGGCGGTACTCTTGGTGAGCTGGCCCACGGCTCCCTTGGTCATCCCGTACACGGCGCTGCTGCCCTTGCCGATGAAACACTGGTCAGACCCCATGAGCACAATACTTCCCTTTTGCTGTTCCCGCATGATGGGCAGTACCGACTTCAGCAGATAAAACACACCGAGTATGTTGGTGGCCACAATGGACTCCAGTTGTTCGTAACTGGTTTCTTCAATGCTGGCAAACAAATGCACACCCGCATTGGCAAACAAATAATCGATGCGCTTTTCTTTTTCGTGTATGATGCGGATTGCATCCTGAATATCTTCTTTCTTACGCACATCGCAGGCAATGAAATACGGATCGTCGGCCTCCGGACTTTTATAATCGAGGTTGTACACAATGGCGCCTTCGCTGCGCAGTAATTCGAGGGTGGCTTTGCCGATGCCCGTTCCGGCGCCGGTGATCACGGCTACTTTGTGCTGCTGGTTCATGGTTGTTTAGTAGTTTATTGGTTTACTTGTTTATTTGTTTGTTGGTTTATGGAAGTTACAGGAAAGACTGCATATGGGCCCCCCGCCTTGGTTCGTGGCGTCACGAATCAAGGCAGAGAAGACATGAACCAAGGCTGAGTGCCGTTGTTGGTCGCCTGACCAACAACCCTCATATTTTTTTTGTACATTACTACGATGAGAATACGCCCAACCATACTGCTGCTTGTTTTGTTCAGCAACAATCTTTCCGCACAAACCAACGACATCCCTGCTGCCATCAGCAACCGGTCTTTCAACCCGGCCACCCTGCTCTGGTACAACCAGCCCGCCGCCAAATGGGAAGCGGCCCTGCCCGTGGGCAACGGGCGCCTCGGCGCCATGGTATTCGGCAAGAACGGGGAAGAGCGCATTCAACTGAACGAAGAAACCTGTTGGAGCGGTGGCCCCTATTCCACCGTGGTGAAGGGTGGCTATAAAGTACTTCCCGAGATACAGAAGCTGGTATTCGACCAGCAATACCTGAAAGCGCATAACCTCTTCGGCCGTTACCTCATGGGTTACCCGGTAGAACAACAGAAATACCAATGCCTGGGCAACCTGCACCTCTTCTTCAAAAACCAGGACAGTATTACCGATTACAAACGCTGGCTCGATCTTGAAACCGGCGTCGCCGGTGTTAGCTATACTGCCAATGGCATCAGCTACACAAGAGAAGTGTTTGCTTCGGCGCCCGACCAGGTTATCGTGGTTCGCATCCGCTCAAGTCAACCCCATGGTATTTCCTTCATCGCCAACCTGCGGGGCGAACGCAATCAAACCCATTCGAACTACGCCACCGATTATTTCCGGATGGATCCGTATGGAACCGATGGCTTGATCCTTACCGGTAAGTCGGCCGACTATATGGGTGTGGAAGGAAAGCTCCGCTACGAAGCGAGGCTCAAAGCCGTTGCCGAAGGCGGTACGGTAACTACAAATGATGTTGACCTGGTCGTGGAGAATGCCGACGCGGTTACCCTCTACATAGCCGCTGCCACCAATTTCGTCAACTATAAAGATGTAAGCGCCGATCCGCACCAGCGGGTGAATGATTATCTGAAGAAGATCGAAAACAAATCCTTCGCTTCGATCCGGGATGCCGCCGTGGCCGATCACAAAAATTATTTCAGCCGGGTAGATATAAAATTACCGGTGACCGCTAATTCTTATTTACCTGTCACGGAACGGGTGAAGAAGATTCAAACAGAACCCGATCCTTCGTTATCGGCCCTCAGCTACCAGTTCGGCCGCTACCTGATGATCGGCTCATCGAGGCCCGGAACACAGCCCGCCAACCTGCAGGGCATCTGGAACGACAACATGAACCCCATGTGGGATTCGAAATACACCACCAACATCAACACCGAAATGAATTACTGGCCGGTGGAATCGGGCAACCTCTCCGAATGCTTCGAACCCCTGTACAAAATGATCGGCGAGCTTACCGACCAGGGCTCGCAGGTAGCCAAAGAACATTATGGCGCCCGGGGCTGGGTGTTTCACCAGAACACCGATCTCTGGCGGGTGGCCGCACCGATGGATGGACCTACCTGGGGAACCTTTACCGTAGGCGGCGCCTGGCTGTGCACGCATGTATGGGAACATTACCAGTATACGATGGACAAGGCCTTTCTGAAAGAAGCCTACCCGCTCATCGAAGGCTCGGTTCGTTTCTTCATGGACTTTTTAGTTCCGCATCCGAATGGAAAATGGCTTGTCACCAATCCATCCACATCGCCCGAAAACTTCCCGAACGGTGGCGGCAACAAACCCTATTTCGATGAAGTAACGGCGGGCTTCCGCGAAGGCACCACCATCTGCGCCGGTTCATCGATCGATATGCAGATATTGTACGACCTGTTTGGTTATTACATCGAAGCCTCTTCCGTGCTGGCCAATGAAGATCCCTTTGTTCAGCAGGTGAAGCAGGCGAGAGCGAAACTGGTGCCTCCGCAGATCGGCAGCGATGGTTCGTTGCAGGAATGGGCCGACGACTGGAAATCGCTCGAAGAGCATCACCGGCATTTCTCGCACATGTACGGACTGTACCCGGGCAAGGTGCTGTACGAAAAAAGAACCCCGGCCCTGGTTGAAGCCTATAAAAAAGTACTGGAAGAACGAGGTGATGGCTCTACCGGTTTTTCACGGGCCTGGAAGATGGCCCTCTGGGCGAGGCTGGGCGATGGCAACCGGGCCAATAAAATTTACAAAGGTTACCTGAAGGATCAAAGCTGCACCTCGATGTTTGCGCTCTGCGGAAGGGCCCTGCAGGTGGATGGCAACTTCGGCGTTACCGCCGCCGTCACCGAAATGCTCATGCAGTCGCACGACGGGTATATATATATGCTCCCCGCCCTGCCCGATGAATGGAGCGAAGGAGAAATAGCCGGACTCTGTGCACGGGGCGCTTTTGAACTGCATTTTGGCTGGAAGAATAAGAAGATCACCCGGCTCGAAATTCTGTCGAAGGCCGGTAATACCTGCCGGATCACCGCGGCCGCGGGTGTTACCGTTTCCTGCAACGGCAAAAAGATCCCGTACAAAAAACTGCCGGGTGGTATCATTGAATTCAATACCGTCAAGGGCAGTCGCTACCGGGTAATGTAGTTTGTGAAGATCGTGGTTCGTGCGTGCACGAACATGACTGCCTGTCGGCCATTAAACCTGTTTTGTTTTTCCGGGTAGCGCTGGATAAAGACATTACGAAAATTAAGCTGGAGGCTGTACCGGGCTTTTAAAGTTTGTACCTTTATAAGCATTACCTCCATACAAATTGCACGCTATGTCTAAAAAAATATCCCGCCGCAGAATGCTGCAGATGCTCGGCGTTACCGCCGGCGCAGCCGCCTTGCCTGTTTCTTCTTTTGCAAACGACGAAAACGGAAACCCCATCCTGCTGCCGGAGAATAGCTACCCGGCGCTTGACAAACCCGTTACCGCCATTGTGTGCGGGGCCGGCAACCGCGGCAACGTGTATGGAAACTTTGCCTTATCCTACCCGGATAAGTTAGACATTGTGGGCGTGGCCGAGCCCATTGCCATCCGCAACGAACGGTACACAAAAAAACACGCCATCAGGGAAGAGAACCGCTTTGTTACCTGGGAAGACGTATTTAAGAAACCAAAGTTCGCCGACGCGGTGATCATCTCCACGCCCGACAACCTGCATTACGGCCCCTGCATGAAGGCCCTGGAGATGGGGTACGATGTACTGCTCGAAAAACCCATCTCGCCCAGTGAAAAAGAATGCCGCAACATATTGGCCCTCGCCAAAAAGACCGGGCGTATTGTAGCCGTTTGTCATGTACTTCGTTATGCGCCTTATTTTGTAAAGCTCCGGGAACTGATGCAGAGCGGCGCCATCGGCGAGGTGGTGAGCATGCAGCACATGGAACCCATCGAGCACATTCACATGAGCCACTCCTATGTACGCGGCAACTGGCACAACAGCAAACAAACCACTCCCATCATACTGGCCAAATCCTGCCACGATCTCGACATCATGCGCTGGATGATCGGGAAGCCCTGCAAGAGCATTTCCGCCTTCGGCGACCTGAAATGGTTCACCAAAAAGAATGCGCCCGACGGAAGTACCGAACGCTGTACCGATGGCTGCCGGGTAGAGGGCGAATGCCCGTATTCGGCCCTTGAGATCTATTACCGCAAACGGCAGCGCAACTATGTGTTCGACCTGCCCGAGGATAAGGACAAACAGGCCGAGTATGTGCTGCAGCAACTTAAAACCACCAATTACGGCCGTTGTGTATACCGCATGGATAACGACCAGCCCGATCACTACATCACAAACATTCTTTTCGACGACCAGGTTACCGCCAGCTTCAGCATGGAAGCATTCACATCGTACGAAGGGCGGCGCACCCGGGTAATGGGCAGCCACGGCGATATCGTGGGCGACATGACCGCTTTCACCATCACCAATTTCAAAAGCGGGAAGAAAGAAGAATGGAAAGAGACAACCGATGGCCATGGCGGCGGCGACTGGCGGCTGGTGGAGAACTGGGTGCAGGCAGTAGCGCAGCGGAACCCTGCTCTGCTCACATCCACCATCGATCAATCCATCGAAAGCCATATCATGGGTTTCATGGCCGAAGAAAGCCGCAAGCAGAAAAAGGTGATGGATATTAAGATGTGATTGATCCGCACAAAGATTATGCGGATTGATTGCGGGATTTTCAGATCCGTCCAGCGAAATCATCAATTTGTAAATCACCGTTCTGACAAGTTGTATTACCATGAAGAGTTTATTCGACAAAGAAAATTTCGACGAAATCAACCGGCGGCTGAATACACTTACGCCTTCCTCCCCACGCCAGTGGGGTAAGATGGATGTGGCGCAGATGCTGGCCCATTGCAAAGTTGCTTTCCGGGTGCCGCTCAGCGAACATCCCATGAAGCGGAGTATGCTGGGATTATTGGTTGGGTGGATGATCAAACAGAAATTATACAACGACGATCCCTGGAAAAAGAATCTTCCTACGGCTCCCGAGTTCCGGATCACCGATCAAAAGGATTTTGAAAAAGAACGAACGGAGCTCGCCATGCTGATCAACACATTTTATCAACGGGGAAAGGGAAACGTAGGAAAGTACCCGCACCCGATGTTCGGCTCCTTCACCCAGGATCAATGGGGCCAGGCGATGTACAAACACCTCGATCATCACTTCAGGCAGTTTGGTGTGTAGTGTTCGGGGTTTAACGTTTAAGGTTCGGGGTTCAACGTTGAAGAATAATATGCAACCTTAAACGTTCTCAAAATCGCCGGCTAGAGTTTTTTCAACCGCATGGCCGCTTCTTCCAGTGTAGCTTCTTTCTTGGAAAAACAAAAACGCAGTACCTTATTGTCGTTCCCGTTCTTATAAAAAGCGGAAACGGGTATGCCGGCCACCCCGCACTCTTTGGTTACCCGTATGGCAAAGTCTTTTTCATTTTCATCGCTGATGGCCGCGTAGCTGTACAATTGAAAATAACTTCCGTATGATGGCAGGGGCTCAAAGCGGGTTTGTTTCATCAGGCCGAGGAAATGATCCCGCTTTTTCTGCAGGAAGACCCCCAGCTGTAAATAGTTTTCTTTACGGGGGAGGAATTCGGCGAGCGCATATTGAACCGGTGTACTGCAGCTGAAGGCGTTGAACTGGTGTACCTTCCTGAATTCTTTCATCAGCGCCGGCGGGGCCACGCAATAACCCATTTTCCAGCCGGTGCAATCGTATACTTTGCCAAAGGAGAAACAAACGAAGCTGCGCTGGTACAGGTCGGCATAACGCAGCACGCTTTCGTGTTTCCTGTTGTCGAAGATCAGGTGTTCGTATACCTCATCGCTTAAGACGAAGATGTCGGTTCCCGCCACGATGTGTTGCAGCTGTTTGATGTCTTCGGCGCCCAGTACCGCCCCGGTGGGGTTATGCGGCGTGTTGAGCATGATCAGTTTTGTCTTCGGTGATATTTTCTGGCGCACCAGGTCCCAATCGATCCGATAGCTATCGGATCGGTATTCCGGATGAACCAGCGGGATTAATACCGGAACGCCGCCATTGATCTCGATATTGGGAATATAGCTGTCGTAGGCCGGCTCAAAAACGATTACTTCGTCGCCGGGTTGAAGTACGGTGGTAAGTGCTGTGTAGATCGCGTAGGTTCCGCCGGGTGTGATCGTGATCTCGGTTTCGGGATCTACCTTCGTTGTATACAGGCCTTCGATCTTTTCCGCGATGCGCTCCCGCAGCGCCGGCAATCCGCACATATGCGTATACTGGTTGTAGCCGTCTTTCATGGCTTTGTTCACCAGCTCCACCAGTTCGGCATTCATCGGGTAGTCGGGGAAACCCTGGCCGAGGTTGATGGCCTTGTATTCATTGGCCAGCGAACTCATGATCGTAAAGATGGTGGTGCCCACGTTGGGCAGTTTGCTATGTATGGAAGGATTACTCAACATGGATTGGGTTACATGTGTCCGTGTGGCGGTGGTTCAACAAATTCACGACGGCGGGGTTTGTCGGTATGACCCTGTCGACGGTAACGTATGAAATAGCTTTTCTTACAGGTATTTATCGCCCTTGTTGCGCTTGATCTCGGCAACATATTCCTTGATCTCCTGTTCCTTGTCTTTTTTGCAGATGAGCAGCACGTCTTCGGTATCCACGACCACAAACTCATCGAGGCCCTGGAGTACCAGCAGTTTTTTGTTATCGGCGTGCACCATGTTGTTGGTTGCATCGATGACCATCACGTTATCGCCGGCAACGGCATTGCCGAGGTAATCTTTTTCGAGGTTGTCGTAGGTGCTGGCCCAGGTACCCAGGTCGCTCCAGCCAAAGGAAGAGGGAATGATGTATACATTATCCGCTTTTTCCATGACGCCGTAATCGATGGAGATGTTGGTGCATTGGGGATAGATGCGTTCGATGGCCTCCGGTTCTTCCTTCGTGTTAAACCGGTTCTTTTCCGCTTCAAAAACCTCTGCCATTTCGGGCAGGTATTTTTCGAACGCCTTGATGATGTTCTTCACCTGCCATACGAATATGCCGGCATTCCATAGGAAATCGCCGCTGGCCAGGAATGTTTTTGCCAGTTCGAGGTCGGGCTTTTCCGTGAATGTTTTTACTTTATATACATTCTCATCCACCTTATGCTGCTCGTATTGTATATAGCCATAGCCGGTATTGGGATAGGTGGGTTTGATACCCAGCGTTACCAGGGCCTTGATGTGCGAGGTGAACTTCAGGGCGCCCGTACACACTTCCCTGAATGCTTCTTCATCGAGGATGAGGTGATCGGACGGAGCGCAGATCAGGTTGGCATCCGGGTTCAGCTGCTGTAACTTATACGATATATATGCCACGCAGGGCGCCGTGTTCTTCCGGGATGGCTCACAGAGAATATTGCCGTCGGGCAGTTCGGGAAGCTGCCGGGCCACAATGTTCTTGTATTGGTCGGAGGTAACCACGTAAATATTTTCGGCCGGTATGAATCTGGCGAAGCGGTCGTAGGTGGATTGGATCAATGTACGGCCCGTGTTGAGTATGTCGATGAATTGTTTCGGAAAATCTGTCCGGCTCATGGGCCAGAAGCGGCTTCCTATACCGCCGGCCATGATGGCTACGTAATGGTTCTTGTTCATTTCGTCTGTTTATATGATGCCTTCTTTTACCAGGTCGTGCAAATGAATGATGCCCGCGTATTTTCCTTCCTGCTCCACCAGCAACTGGCTGATATCGTTCCTGCGCATTTCCTCCAGTGCCAGTACCGCCAGTATCTCGGCTTCGATTGTTTTGGGATGACTGCTCATGATGTCTTTCGCCTTCAGGTCCCGGATGCTGTCGGTCTTCTCCAGCATGCGGCGCAGGTCGCCATCGGTGATGATGCCGGCGATGGTTCCCGATTCTTCCACCACAGCGGTGGCGCCGAGTCTCTTTTCCGTCATCTCCACGATCACTTCTTTGAGCGTGGCCGTGGGCAACACCCTTGGTTTGGCATTTTGCGAAGCCAGTTCTTCCACTCGCAGGTACAACCGCTTGCCCAGCGTACCGCCGGGATGGTATTTCGCGAAATCCTTGCTGTTGAATTCCTTCATCTCCATCAGGCAAACGGCCAACGCGTCGCCCATCACCATCTGTGCGGTGGTGCTGCTGGTGGGCGCCAGGTTATTCGGACAAGCCTCCTGTTCCACCGTCGTATTCAGTACAATATCGCTGTGGCGGGCCAGGAAGGATTGCATATTACCCACCATGCCGATGAGTGTATTGCCGAAATTGGTAACGAGGGGGGTAAGCACCTTGATCTCCGGGCTGTCGCCGCTTTTGCTGATGAGCAGCACGATATCATCGGCCTGGATCATGCCCAGGTCGCCATGGATGGCATCGGCGGCATGCATGAAAAGAGCCGGGGTTCCGGTGCTGTTGAGCGTGGCCACGATCTTTTGCGCAACGATGGCGCTTTTACCGATGCCGCTCACCACCAGGCGCCCTTTTGATCCGGCAACCTGTTCGGTGGCTTTTACAAAGTCTTCGTTGATGAATTGCCGGAGGCCGCTTACGGCATTTGTTTCTGTTTCGATCGTGCGGAGAGCAACCGATATGATCTTTTCTTTGTTCATCAGCAATGGCGCAAACCTACTTTAATTCAGGCACAATGCAAAGAAGGAAATTGACCGGTCAGCGCCGGGTTTTCAACCGGTTTTTTGTTCCCGGTATTTTTTGCGGGTTGAGTTATTTTAGTTAACTTAAGTGATTCAAAGGATTCGTTAAACCACCTGTTTTCTCCTTATTGGGCTTGATTTGGCGGCTGTTTTCCGTTAACTTCGCAGCCCCGAAAAAACGGGTGATTTCTAACACGTGTTCAGCAAAATTTATGGCCAAGGTTAAATCCAATACAAAAGAACCGGCGATCAAAACTGCAAAAAAAGCTGCCCCTAAAAAATCCAACAGCGACCTGGCTGTTCAGCTTCAGCAACATTTTGGATTCGACGGTTTCAAGGGTCCGCAGGAAGATATCATCAAAAGCCTGCTCGCCGGAAACGATACATTCGTGATCATGCCCACGGGTGGTGGTAAGAGTTTGTGCTACCAGTTGCCCGCCATCATCAGCGAAGGCGTGGCGATTGTTGTTTCGCCCCTTATCGCCCTGATGAAAAACCAGGTAGACCTGGTGCGCAGCTACAGCAGCAAAGACGATGTGGCGCATTTCCTCAACAGCACCCTCAACAAAGGACAACAGAAGACTGTAAAAGACGACCTCACGTCGGGTAAAACCAAGATGCTCTACGTAGCGCCCGAAACCATGACCAAGGAAGAAAACATCGAATTCTTCCGGGGGCTCAAAATCTCTTTCTTCGCCGTGGATGAAGCGCACTGTATTTCGGAATGGGGGCACGACTTCAGGCCCGAATACCGGAGGCTTCGTGAGATGATGGACCTGATCGATGAAAAGATCCCCGTGATCGCCCTCACCGCCACCGCTACTCCCAAGGTACAAAGCGATATCATCAAGAACCTGGGCCTGCGCAAACCGAAGATATTCATCTCTTCGTTCAACCGGCCGAACCTTCATTACGAAATTCATCCCAAGATCAGCCTGGAACAAACGAACAAAAGCATCGTGCGTTTCATCCAGCAGCATAAGAACAAAAGCGGCATCATCTATACCCTCAACCGCAAAACCACCGAAGAACTGGCAAAGATGCTGGAGGCGAATGGTATCCGTGCCGTATCCTACCACGCAGGGCTCGACAGTAAACTGCGTGCCGAGCGGCAAGACCAGTTTCTCAACGAAGAAGTGGAAGTGATTGTGGCCACGATCGCATTCGGTATGGGTATCGATAAACCCGATATCCGTTTCGTGATACACTATAATATTCCCAAGTCGATCGAAAATTATTACCAGGAAACAGGGCGTGGTGGACGCGACGGACTGGAAGGAAAATGCCTGCTTTATTATTCGCATAAAGACGTTGCCAAGCTCGAACACCTGATGCGGGATAAGCCACTGAGCGAACGGGAAGTGGGCGCCCAGCTGATCAACGAAACAGTAGCTTATGCCGAGAGCAGCGTTTGCCGCCGCAAAGTGCTGCTGCATTATTTCGGAGAGGATTATGACGACAGCAAGAGTTGTGGTCATTGCGACAATTGCCTCAACCCGAAAGAAAAAGTGGAAGCCAAAGAAGGCGCCGTTACGATCCTGAAAGCCATCAAGGCCCTGGGCGAACAGTTCCCGGTAGAATACCTCCTGCTCATCCTCGCCGGCAAGGCAACGCCGCAGGTTAAAATGTACCGGCACGAAGAACTGGCTGTATTTGCCAGCGGCAACGATAAAGAACCGCATTACTGGAACAGCCTCGTGCGCCAGATGTTGCTGGCCGGACTGATCGAAAAAGACATCGTGGAGTACGGCCTGCTCAAGATCACGAAAAAAGGAGAGGCCTTCCTCAAAAAGCCGTCTTCCTTCAAAATTGTTTTGAACAATCTATTCGAGGAAGCCAATGCCGACGATGAGGAAACAGAAGCCGCCGGTTCCGATTCCGGCGCAGCCGACGAAACACTTGTTGAGATGCTGAAAGAACTTCGGAAAAAAGTGGCGAAAGAAAAAAAGCTGCCGCCCTTTGTCATCTTCCTCGAGAACAGCCTCATCGACATGGCCACCATGTACCCGACCAGCATGGCCGAACTGGAAAAGATCAGCGGCGTAAGCAAGGGTAAGGCCTTCAAGTACGGAAAACCCTTTATCGACCTGATCGCCCGGTACGTGGAGGAGAACGATATTGTAAAGCCCGACGATTTTGTGATGAAGAGTGTGGTGAACCGGAACAACAACAAGATCTTCATCATCCAGAATGTAGATAAGAAGATACCCCTGGAAACCGTGGCCAAGACCCGCGACCTGCGGATCGACGAGCTGCTGGAAGAAATGGAAACCATCGTGGCCAGCGGCACCAAACTGAACCTCGATTATGCCATCGACGAGATGGTGGACGAATACGAGCAGGATGAGATCATTGATTATTTCAAGAACTGCGAAACATCTTCGCTGCAGGTGGCCCTGGAAGAGCTGGCCGACAGCAATTTCAACTGGGAACAGCTGAAACTCATGCGGATCAAATTTTTGTGTGAATACGGTAATTAATTGCCATTTCGGGCGGAATATTTACCAGAATCCCTTATTTTTGCTGCCCCGAATTCGGGTTTTCGATATTCTGATGGTGCGGTAGCTCAGTTGGTAGAGCAAAGGACTGAAAATCCTTGTGTCGGCGGTTCGATCCCGCCCCACACCACCAAAAAAGATCACAGCGATGTGGTCTTTTTTGTTGCCCGTAACCCCTTGTGTTCGTGGGTCTTGGTGAGTTAATTTGGTTTATTGTATATGACAACGAATACGCCGGTACCAAGCTCATCCCATCTAAGTAACTATGGTAATCCGGGCATTCCTGTGACGCATTTGCTGACGCAGAGAATCTCTTAACGATTAGCTCAAAACTCAAACTTCTCGGTCTTATCATTGCCTTTTCGCTTTGTGTCCCCAACCTCAAAGTAGAACCACTCTCCATTTAACGGGTTGTTCATATCGTAAAGGCTTTTCCCATATCTGGCATATTGTGTCCCCTTTTGGTAAACGCTAACAGAAGCAAAAATCAGCTCTCCGGGAACGCTGCAGCTTCCAGATGTTACATAATGATATCCTGCCTTTTCTTTCTGTGATTGCAGGCTTTTAATGAGACCATCTATAGCGGAGGAACCAAAACAAGGGCCGTACATTATAACTGCTGATGGCCTGCCTTTAGCATTATACTCGACTTTAATCTTGGCATACAACTCCTCTCCGGCGAAGTATAGCTTGATCGAATCTCTGTCCTTGTATTTCTTGTACAGCTTATCAACATCAAGTTGTGGTGTTGGTTTATTGGTAGTCTGAGTGTATGCCGCACAGCTTAAAAGCATTACAGCAAAGAGGCATAATAGTCGTTTCATAACAGTTGTTTAAATGGTGAGTTAAGTTGTGAATATGGTATATATGCCATACGCAAAATATGGCTTTTGTGCCACATTGCCAATGTGAACAACACACGGAATACGGCATATTTAAAGGCTTTCGGGGAACATCTTCGAAAGGTGCGTAAGAAGCAAGGCATGACTATGATGGAACTTGCTTTTGATGCGGACATAGAATACTCCCAGATTGCCAAAATCGAAAGGGGGCTTATAAATACAACAGTCTCAACCGTGCAAGCTCTTTCCCAGGCTCTTGGTGTCAAGCCTGCCGACCTCTTCCAATTTAACTTTCCCTCCAAGCCCAACAAGTGACCTCTCTTATTTGGTACCGGTACGTACCCAATAAACTATGACCTCATGTTTCAATTTCTTGAATTCGGTGGCGGGTCATTTCGATCCCGAAACTTAGCCGGGGACTCTTTTCTGAGGTGGTTGCGACCGGGCGTGATACAGAAAGCATCCTACCAAGAGTATGCGATATTGCCCTATTTGAAAGTCTCAATTTAGTTTCTATCTTTAAATCAAACGCCTAAACTATCTCTAATGGGGCACGAACGAGTTGGATACTTGCCTAAGACTCAGAAATGGAGAGCCATTATCAAAGATATTGGTAGCTTCTCTGTTAGCAACAACAATACTGTCACAGAGGTCGCTGTACAAACCACAAAGAATGTCCGTAGCAGATTCAAATACATCGAAGAAGATAGCGGCGTCTTTGCTGCGTTTAAGTATATCATATTGTTGTCTTACTCCTCCAAATTACAAAACCAGCAAGACTATCTTTCTAAACATGGCATCAAGTTGCCCAAAGGCTTTAACATCTTTGACTTAACCCAATCGATACAAGCATATGTGCTTAAGAATACAACCTCTAAGGAGTATTCCACCTTTGCCATACAATCAATGATTGACACTGTAGCCCAATGGACAAAGGCGAATCAAGTTCAGCAGTCATTGATATTCGACACCGATTCAAGTTCCATAGAAACATGGAAAAAAGCGGCAAATGGTGCTGGGTTTTGTGAACTATCCAGGCTTTTCTTTTCAAAGTTTACCGAGCGTTACTTAAAATACTTTCTCGAAAGAGAGGCTTCGGCAAGGCTCAGTAACATGTACGAAAGGAATCAATTTAATAAGCACTTGGAAGACCACATTAGCCAGATATCAAAACATGCATTTGAAACATCGAAGATTGTTCAATCGTTTTCGGCTGGGTGGTATAATAGTAATGTTAAGGACACTGCTCCTTCTGACACCAAAATACAAGGCTTCCTTTCGTTTGCCTTCCAGAAACTGAATAGCGAGTTATTAAGAGAGGAGGGTTTTGATTAACATAAACAGCCATATCGTTCTATGTGGGGGCGTTAAGCTGCCTGCCAAGTACAGGTCATATAACGAAGCTCACGTCTTAAAGTTGACTTATGATCAATCGTCACGGGAACAAAATGTTAACCTTGAATTGCCGCACTTCATTGCGAATGTAAACTGTCATTTTCCAAATAGAGTAAAAGACTTGATGGAAATAGCAGGGTATGTGTATGCTGCAGATCGGATGGTTAAAAGAGGCAGTCCCGATGCTGTAGAGTATCACAGTTGGTCAAGAGAGATGCGATTCTTTATTAAGGTTAGAGACTATGACTTTTGGAAGAAGAAGAATGTTAATCAAAAGCTATCTGATGCTTTGACATTTGTTTCAGGAGACCTGAGCTATTCCTTTACATTCATTAAGGGAGGCAAGGACACTGGTCAAGCGAATTTATATGATGTTGAAGGAATCTCTCTGCATAAAAGAGAGAATTCAGTAGTGGCGTTGTTTTCTGGGGGATTAGATTCGCTTGCTGGGGCTCTCGAAGTCTTGGAAACAACAGATAAGAACCTAATCCTCATCAGTCACAGGTCTAATAATTCAGCAATAACACAAATTCAAGGAGGCGTCTTTGGAATGTTGAATAAAGACTATCCCGGCCGTATCCAGTACTTCCCCTTTTACTGTAATCTTCATGGAGAAAGGGCTGTTGAAGAAACTCAGAGAAGCAGAATATTCTTGTACACAGCAATCGCACATTCACTATCCTCTCTCGCATCAGAGGAGGAGATTCTCGTTTTCGAGAATGGCATTACTTCTATTAACTTCTATAAAAGACAAGACCAGATCAACGCCAGGTCCAGCAGGACAACTCATCCAAAGGCTCTACATTTACTCGAGGACTTTTATACAATGGTAGGGGGTAAGAGGCATTACATCAGGCACCCGTTCCTGTATAATACTAAGACAGATATCTTCAATAAGATTAAACGCTTCGGGAAGGCTCACTATATCAATTCAACAATTTCGTGTACCAAGACGTTCTTAACATTTGAGAATAATTCACAGGCCACACATTGTGGGGGCTGTTCGCAGTGTATCGACCGAAGGTTTGCCGCATTCGCATCTGGGCTAGAAGATGAAGATGCCATTTACGATGTCGATATATCTAAGGACAGCATAAAAAGCGATGAGGCAAGAATACATCTAATAGATTATATGCGGCTTGTAGCCAAGCTAAATGGATTAACCGAATTCTCTTTCACCACAGAAATGATGGACGTGCTGACTGATCTTATACCATATCTAGCAGGCAATCGAAATGCTGACAAGGTTGGCGCAGTGTATAAGCTTACACGAAGCCACACAGCACAAATTATCTCTGCTATTAAGAGAATTCAATCATTACAAGACCCTTTAAAACCCAAGAAGAAAAATACAATACACTCATACATAGACGATAGAGAGTATTTGAAGCCAGCGGTTGAGCCGCTAATTGAGCAGGTTGTCAGCAAGATGATGGTCGCTATTCCTGAAGCATACAATCGACATAAACCAAAGAACGAAAATGAGCTGAACGATTTAATTAACGCCCTGCTTATTGCAGACAGGGACGATTATGAGAGAGAATACCCTTCTATTCGCTTTTCAATAACAAGGGTGATCCCAGATCATTCATTCCCAGGAATTGATCTGCTTATTGAAGCAAAGTATCTGCGGGAAGGAACTGCCAAAAGCTCAATAACAGATGGAATTGCTGCAGATATCACCAAATATCCAAAGGACAAGTACAAGTTATTCATCGTGTATGACCCTGAGCGGAAGATCTCAAATGACGCTGTTTTCAAGAAGGACTTTGAGGCCAACGATAGATGCACGGTTTGTGTTATCAGGTAGCCTAACCGTGGCAATAATGTGAATTTACGTGCTTACAATGCCACGATATGTGAATTTCCCTCTCAGTTTTATCCTATTTCGTGACCCTTTATTCAGTCCCGAACACGGTAAAAGCTGCATAGTATCATATAGAGGTTGTCTCTGCTTTCTCAATTTGCCGCTGTAACGCCACTTTTACGTCTTCTATTCCCTGGTCTGTATAATTTTCGATCTGCACCGAAGGAGAAATTCCTATCGCTTTCTCGCATTCGTTTTTGATGACACTTTCGATATAGGCTTCTTCGCCTCTTTTGGTTATAATGGAATCATGGATCGTAAATATTGGCAACTCGGGCCTTTCCATGGAAACTCGCTTTGTTATTCGCTTTAAGAACAATTCGCTTTCTATCTGCTGTAGAGTGATTGGTAGTATCTCGCTCTTTGAGGTTTTGATTAGGTTGAATATCCTTGCGACTGTAGGGAATAGTTCGGCAAATATCCGCTTAGGCTCAGCCTCTTCTTGACCGATATATCTATTATCTGTAAAGAGGGTTTGAAATACGATCTCCTTGATTTTCCCTCTTTCCTCTGGAATAGTTAAGCCCCGGATTTTCAATTCATTTCCAATATACTCGTATAAAGTTCCTTCAGCAGCATGTCGTATATACTCATTTAGATCATCAGTCAAAGTGTCGGAAATCGCAGAATTGCTTTCGTGATCTGCCGTTTCTTCCGAAAGCAATATCGTAATGAGGTGGTTGTATTTGGAGGAATGTGAGAATGAGAATGAGAGATTGGATTGGGTGATAGAGTTGTGTGATAGTGTGATGGGTGTGATGGGTTTAAGTGTGGTATTCACAGCCTTCCTCTTTCGGTAAAACTCCTGCCATCTGCTTTCACTCTCATAAAACCCAGGGTGGAATAGTAGTATGCTAAGATACGGCTGGCAGTTCTTTATATCAATCGACACCAGATCTCTCCCTTGATATCGCAGACAATAACGCAATTCGCTCTTCAGGTTTGTGAGATTGGTATGCAATCGAAATACCGTACTGTCAATCTTAGCGACCCACCTTTGTTTGCGTATTGTGAGCAGGCCAAATTTATATTCATAAATTGGGCGAACCGCTTTTCGAAGGTCAGCAAAGTCGCTTTTCGACATCTCGTTAATAGAGTTAAGAATGGTAATTGTATTGCGAATAATTGCCCTTTTCTCTGCCTTTCTCAACAAATGAATTAGGTCGATAATTTGATTGGCTTCCTCGAATTTAATTGTGAGTTCTGCATTAAACCATTTGGTGAGATATGGGTACAACTTACTGGCTTGCTCACTTATGGCAAATTCATTCTCCTTCTTTGATATTCTTTTGTATAGCCTTGCGGTTAATGGAACAGGAATCTCTCTTAAGGTACTCGCAGACAAATACGGCTCAAGAAATGAATACCCTCTCGACTTTTGACCTTGTATAAAATGTCTGTCTATGGTAATTACCCCTGCGCTTTCCAGATAAGTTATATAGTCGTGGTAAGACGACACAAAAAACTGCATGTACTGAGCCTTCAAAGTAACATACCCTTCGTTGTTCCTAAGGCTCCGGTTAAAATAAGGAACCTCAATAAGCCTGCTAATGATAAAGAACATGTCAAGCAAGTTGAACCCATCTTTAAATGAATAATTCCCTATAGGGTATTGTTTAAGTAGCTCTTGCTCATTTATGTTCTCTGGAATATACAGGTGCGTACCAATAATCGTATTGTTCATACATACTCTTGTGTTTACGCAAAATACAATTTATTGGTGCTGTTATGTTAGCTCTTGCTTTCATTTTCCACAATGTCAGGGTGCAAATAAGCTATATGATTACCGTCCGAATCATGTGGTATCGAGGTATTGTGTTATCGGTAATCGTATAGCTTATTGCACAAGCCAAAGCCGCTTTTATAATCGTTGATCTTTGGGCTGATTGTTGCGGCTGCGGCAGTCAATGTGTTTCAAATATTTCTGGCAGGGCGGCAAGGATGAAGAAGCGAGGAACGAGCGACAGAAGTAGTGCCGACCGTTCGCCACCACACCGCCATGGAGCAATCGGGGGGAGTGCAGGTAGCCGACGAAGGAGGCGAAAGCACGACCACAACGTGGCTTGCGATGCGAAGCATGTTTACATGAGCGATGGGCTGCACCAGCATTGCAATAACGCCGCTATGTGCCAGTGCCGCTTGCGACCGGCAGGTGGCGGATATATGGAGGAGGTCGCTGGATACAGTATTGCAACGAAGTACAGGGCTGTGTTGTGGTATTGCTATACTGTAGACAAAAGCGACCGGATGAAGGCGACTGACTGAAGCCAAAAACCATGACAGGTATGCGACGAAGAAGCAAAGGCAAAGTGATGTGAGGAACGAACATGTCTTTGCCGGTACCTGGCGTGTGTTTTTGATAGCGAGAGAGGGAGACCGAGACCTTTCTTCCTGCAAATGATCATTGTATTCATAATGACAATATGATAGCCAATGTTGGGCATATTCTATGTTGGTCTCTGGCAGAGCCGGGAAGATTGCTCTCCCCGGCTGTTGTTATAAGTCTGGCACATCATCAGCTGTTGTTGCATTCATTATACCAAGGCTCCTCATGTAGGTCAAAGTTACAGTCATCGAACTATGCCCTAATGCCTGTTGCACTTTAAACAGGTCTTTGGTCTTCATATATAGGTTTACAGCGGCTGTATGCCGAAACGAGTACAGGGTATGGTTATCTCCGATCACCCCATCGTTTACAAGCTTCTCCTTAATCCTTGACCATGTTGTGTTAAAGTAAGATTCATTATAGATACAACCGGTACCGGTGAATATGTTCCGGCTTGGCTCGTATTGAGGAATCCCTTGCTGTAACAAAACCTCATGCACATACAATGGAACATGTACCGTTCTTATTCTTCCGCTCTTGTTGTTCTCGCCACTAAGAGCAATTACAGAACAGTCTTCATTAAAATCGCTGCGGAATAATTGTCTGACTTCCTGATGTGGTCGAAGGAGGCAACCATACATCAGCATAGAGCATAAGTATAGATTAGGGCTATGCAATCTGAGGTAATCGAACACGGTCATCAGTTGCGACTTGGTATATGCCTGATGCAGGGTGGCTTTCTCTTTCAGTTGAGATGTCTCATGCACCGGGTTGGTGTCAATGATCTTCTGCGTTACCAGTCGAGAGAATATGCCGCCCAGGGTTCTGCGCTTATTCATGTAGTAGGTTGCGGAATGGTTATACTGCTTCAAGAATCTCTCAATATGAGTGGAATTCAGTCTGCTGTTTGGCATATTATAGAGGCTGTTCTCCTTTAGGTACCTGATAAAGTTGGTACCGACTGAAGAAATATCCCTCTTGTACAGCTTACTGAGGTCTTGCTCCTCCAGCTCCAGCAAGAGTCTTGTAAATATGTCCCCGGCTGTTCCTTCTGGTTCTTTAGGTACCGGCTCTATGCTCCGGATATCTGAAGGTTTCCAGCCCGAATCGAGCAATTTCTTCAGGGTATAACAAAGAGTAGTCAGCGCACGGTTGCGCTCTTTGATTGTCTTGGCGTGGTTTGGATTGCAGTTAATTCCAATCGCTTTGCCATTATAGTACCGGTGTCGTTCCCCGTCAATATATACCTTGACGTAGGCTCTCGTTTCCAGACTGTTTGTCGAAACGATCTGTGGGTCTGTGTACATTGGGAAGATGAGGGTTTCTGACGCACCTGCTGACGCTGGTACCGTCTAAAACCCACGAAACACAGATGGAATAAGGGTAGAGCAAAGGACTGAAAATCCTTGTGTCGGCGGTTCGATCCCGCCCCACACCACAAAGACCTCAACAGCGATGTTGGGGTTTTTTATTTACATCATTTTGAAAATTTCCGTCGCGGTTCCCTGTCTGCTTGACTCAGTCAGGCAGGGATCCCGCCCCACACCACGAAGACCTCAACAGCGATGTTGGGGTTTTTTTATGTACAAAAACGCCCGGTTTCCCGGGCGCCCTGTTCCAATATCCGATCCTGTTGTTTGATTACTTACCCATTTTAGTTGGCGGGCAGAAATTGTTGAATATTCACGACCCCAAAATCGGAGGTGTATGAAAGGAATTGCTTGAGCATGGCGGTATGCCCCTGGCCGAAAATGACAAGGATGCGCTGGTTCTTTTTTCCCTCCGCCAGTTTCATGATGTGGTGCAAAACGAGGAGGTTGCGTTTGTACCACCGGGTCACCGCCTCCGGCCCCGGCTGGTTATCCGACTTACCAATGGGTAAAAGGTATTTATAGTAAAGTTCCACATTCAATTTGTCCATCGCCGGCGCATTCAGCTTTGCCAGGATCTGCCCGATGGTATATTTTTTCAGCCAGCCATTGATTTGCGTCATGATGCTGTCGCCGGTCTTGCCCAGTTGCTCCAGCAGGTACCCGTATTCGCCCGCCAGTTCGCCGGGGTTAAAGTCCAGCTGTATACCGGGTGCGTCTACAGGATATACGTGCGGATGGCCCAGCATTTTTGCCAGCCGGAATCCTATTTGTTCCAACTCGGAATTGTTTAAGGTATGCTGGCCCTTCAGGTAGCGCTGGTATCGTGCATCCATGGCGGTATCATTCGCGTTAAACTCCAGGGCTATGTGGGTGGGTTTGTATCTTGCCAGTGTTGCGGTTACCTGCGCAATCTCTTTTTGCCGTTTTGCCGAAAGCACATCATCGCTGTTTACATTGAACTGGTCCTGGTTGGGATTATTAAAATGGTAGGTACCCAGCAAGGCAATCGTATTCTTTTGGGCCGACGTATCCTTGCTGGCAAGTTGCCCGCTTACCGGCAAAACCGCCTGTATGCTAATGAGGATTGAAAGTAGCTTTCTCATATAAACTGATTTTGTTGGTTGCCACGCTTTACCGGCATGCCTGGTGCAAAATTGCTTTATGAGTCCGGAGGCAAAAACTATTATTGGGTAAGCCGCTGTTTTTTGCTGTTCAAGCGTATGAAAAATACATTGGGGCGTTTCATCTACCTTCTGTGCAAAAACGCCCGGTTTCCCGGGCGTCTTGTTCCAATATCCAATCTTGATGTTCTACTCTTTGATTATTTTTCTGGCCGGAACGGTAGTTCCTACCTGCAGCAGGTAGGTTCCTGGGGTCAGCCCGTTTCCTTCGATATAGTTAGCGCCTGCCGAAACCTGCATTCTCCTGATCAACTGCCCCTGCATATTAAACAGCGAAGCTGTTTCGGGCTTGCTTACGGTAATTGTAAATCCCTGCCGGAAGGGGTTGGGAAATACGGTCCATTCCGGCGAACCACCGGTGCTGAGTGCGATCACCCGGCTGTAACGCCCCGCTCCATTCCGGTCGGCTTGCAATACCCGGTAATAGGCTGTACCGCTTAAGGCATTGGGCTCGGTAAGTTGGTAGGCGTGTTCGCCCTCGCCCAGGCTTTTCTGTGTGCCGATGCCGGTGAACGAAATTCCATCGGCGCTCTTCTGCACTTCGTAATTCAGTACATTGCTCTCCTGTACCTTCCATTGCAATACCGCTCTCTGTTGTTGGTTGAGCCTGCCTTCGAAATACAGCCAGGTAACCGGCAGGGCCATTGAAATACTTCCCAGTGTAAACAGTCCCCAGTTGACCAGGTTATTGCTTGTAACACTGCCGGCGCCGGTAGTTCCGGTACCGTTGGTTCCTTCGTTCAGCCAATTACCGCCGGCCTGGTGCGCTACTTTTCGTTGCCCGACTATATTTCCGAAGGCATCTTTATATCCATCCCAGAAAATGCTGATTGTACCGATTGCGTTTGTGAGCGGATATACTTCCCAATATTCATTCTTGTTATAGCTTACCAGGGCAACCGGTTCGGTGCCCGTTGCCGTAAAATTTCCAGCTCCGGCATCTGAACCATAATAGCGCACACGCAGGCCGGAACTGTTGCCGGAAAGATTTACGCCCACTCGCTGGTACCTGGTTTCATCACCCACCGGGAATTCGAAAGACCCTGTTCCTTCTTTGACCACAAAGCCATGTACATGGCTGTTGTCTTTTGCCGCTTTTGCTGTTGCACCGGGAGTGAACCAAAGCGGTGTGGCTGTTGAACCGGTGGTGATGATGCCGTTTGTGAATTCGCAGATCCCGTCGACCTTCAACCGGCTGTTGAGTGTGAGGCCGGCGGCATTATTGATCTCGAAGTGTTTGGTGAGCATATCCGAAAGACCATCGAGGTGTTGCGCCGATGAGCCTTTCAGTACCAGTTTACCCGTGTAGCTGTTCATCACTTGGTCGTTGGTGATCTTACCGGTTATGGTAACTGTTCCGTTGTTGATAAAATTACCGCCAGCTTCGTTTTTAAAGTCGCCGTTGATCTGCACCGTTGCTTCCGCGCCGATGTACAAGATCTCCCCGGTGTTTACCAGGGTGGGCTGACTGCTGGCAACCTGTAATAGGCAAAGACCTGCGATGAAAAGCGAGAACTTGCGCATACAATTATTTTATGCAAAGATCTGTTGCGTCAGAGCGGGTTGGTCTATTTACTTATTAAACGGCTGCCGCCGGTTGATAAACGCAGTCGGTATTGCAGCGGGATGCATCAACGCAATTTCTTCATCACTTCTTCTTTCTTGCGGCGGGAAATTTCGACCGTGCTGTTGTCGATAAGCACCGCGTGGCCCTCGTGGTTGATAAAGGAGATAAAATTCCGGTTCACCAGGTGCGATTTGTGTGTGCGGATGAAGCCGTGGGGTTCCAGCAGCTCCTCGTAATCGCCCAGTACTTTGGAAGTGATGTATTGTTTGTTGTTCATGCAAAAGAAGCGGGTATAGGCGCCGGATGCTTCGAGTCGTATAATTTCAGAAGGCGAAATAAAATAAACGCCTTCGCGGCTGGGCAGGGCCAGCTTGAATTGTTTGCTGTTTCCCGCATCGATATTCTGCAGGATGTTTTTCAGGCGTTCCGGCTGGAAGCCGAGTTCTTCCCGTGTGCCCATATAGCGGGTAATGGCGCCGATCAGTTCCTCGGCATCCACGGGTTTAAGAAGATAGTCGAAAGCGCTGAAGCGGATGGCCTGGATACTGTATTCATTGTAGGCCGTGGTAAAAATCACTTTGAAGGGCTTGCTTTTGATCTGTTCCAGTACTTCAAATCCATCCAGGAAGGGCATGCGGATGTCGAGAAAAACAATGTCGGGCTGAATATGGTGAATCATCGCCGCGGCATTCCGTGCATCATTACAGGTTTGCACTTCGGTGATGGAGGGAACAAAGCGTTCGATCATCAGGCGGAGTACGTCGCTGGCCTTTTGTTCATCATCGATGATAAGCGATTTGATCATGGTTGGTTGTTTTAGCCCAGGTTGGGCAGGGTGATGACCACCCGCGTTCCGGCAGCCAGGTCTTGTTCAATAAGCAGGTCCTGTATCTCGAGCTGGCTGTGATCCTGGTTTTGTTCGTTGAATATCTTAAGTCGTTCCACGGCTGCGCTTACTCCTTTACCCGTGTGCTGGTTTTGTGACGCCCGCTTCGCGTATTGTTTGGCCGCCTCCCGGCCAATACCATTGTCTTCGATAATACATTGCAGGAAATCGTTGTTGTCGGTCCGGAAATGAATGTTCAGTTCACGCATGCCTTCTTTATGCAGCAAGCCGTGCCAGATGGCATTTTCAACAAAGGGTTGAATCAGGAGCGTGGGAACCTTGTTGTCTTCCGGATCGATGCCTTCCGCCCAGGAGATGGAATAAATGAAACTGTCTTCGAAGCGCAGGGCCTCCAGTTCAATATACAGTTTCAGCATTTCGATCTCTTCCTTGAGCGAAACAACTTCCCAGTCGCTGTGGGTGAGCACCATGCGCAACAATTTCGAAAATTTGGAAAGGTAGCGTGTGGCGTTCTCTTCGTTACCGGTCATGATCATCTGTTGTATGCCGTTGAGCGCATTGAAGAGAAAATGCGGATTCATCTGCAGGCGCATGCTTTGCAGTTTGGCTGTTGCCGCCTTACGTTCGTTCTCGAGTATGGTCAGTTGTGCCTGGTTTGATTCCAGTTTGAATTGCAGGTTTTCGGCGATCAGTTTTTGTTTCTGAACGTTCTCCCGCTCCTTTTCCCGCAGGATCCGTTCCCGTCTTTTCTGTACGGCAAACAAAACCACCAGCGCCGCTATGACACAACCGAGGATGAACCACCCTGTTTTCCAGAAGGGTGGCCTTACTGTGAATAGTATCGGCATAGCAGCCTCGTACCAAATTTTGCCATTGGTGGAAGCGGCTACCCGCAGGGTATAGTCTCCGGCAGGCAGGGCCGAAAAACCGATGATATGATTGTTGCCGTTGTTTATCCAGTTATCGTAAATACCACCCAGCTTATACCGGAACTGTATCTTCTCGGCATTTAAAAAATAAGGGGTCACCACGTTGAACGCGAGCCTGCCCTTGTTATAGGTATAAGAACTGTTGCTGAAGCGCCCGGTTACCAGGGTATCTCCATCGGGCGTATACACGGACTGCACTTTTACCTGCAACGGATCGTCGGCCAGCGTGAAGTTTTCCGCGTAGAAATAGTTCACCCCGTGCCTGCCGCCCAGGAAGGTTAACCCTGTTTTTGTGGTGAAGAAACTGTTGCCGGAAAAAAGCGGGCTTTGTATGTTGTCGGCATAATCGAATTTCCGGAATACATTCAACTCGGTGTCGGACATATACAAACCATCGGTTGTGCTGAACCAGAAATGATTGTTCTTGTCTTTGTAGATGCCCAGGATCGGGATATCTCCAATAACCGTTTCCCGGGGTTCAATCCGTGCACTCTCCTTTTCCTGCAGTAACGTTACCAGCCCCTTTGATGTGCCCATGAGTATTTTCCCAGGACCAAGTTCCCACATACAAAATGCGCTCTTATCCTGCAGTGTTGTTTTGAACCGCACTTCCAGTTTTTCGTTCAGGCAATAAAGAGAGGTGGTGGCGCCGAGCCATATCGTATTCCGGCTGTCCTGGAAAACCACGTTGCAGTTCACGTTGCTGTCGGGTAGCGGAACGATGTTCATGCGGTAGTTCTGGCCATTCAACCGGTAAAATGCGTCTCTTCCCGGAAAAACATGATCCCCGTTTTTAAGCGTGTAAATCATATCGTAAAAATCGTGTTCCGACCATTTCTTAACAGCCGCTGATTCGTATACCGGCCGCCGGTATTTTTTAGTTTCCGGATCATAGAGCCAGATGCCCTTATCGGTTGGCGCCAGTATTACATGCTTTCCATCGAACAGGATGCCGCGTATGCTTTCATGGCTAAGTCTGTCGGTGGCATTATCTACCGGGTGAAAAACCTCCATTTTACCGGTCAGGTAGTTGAGCCGGGTGAAACCGAAACCCGTGGCCATCCAGAGCCCGTTCTTTTTATCTTCCGCAAAGGCCGCAACCGCGTTGTTCCATTTTTTCCCCGGATCGAGTTCCTTATTACGGATCAGGCCGAGCGTTTTGCTGATGGGCGATAAGGCGGCAATAACCGTTTCGGCATGCGCCCAGGCAACGCCTTGTTTATCGATGGTTAACCGGCTGAGCATCTGCTCATATTCGAAGGGTGTTCCTTCTGCATACACGCCAAGACGGGAGAACCGATCGTTTTTCAGATCGTATTTGAGAAGGCCCGTTGTGCTCAATACAAGGAACCGCTCTGCCGATAAGGGAACCACACCGCTGATGCGGAAGTGAACGATCTTTTCTCCCGGGAAATACCTGGCCGCTTCCAGCGGACGCAACTGTTTGTTGGCGAAGTCGGCCCAATAGGCGCTGCCATCGTATTTCACCAATATGGCGAGTTTGGTGGTGAACGCGTAAATGCTGTAGAGGTTCACAAAAGGCAAACTGTCGATGCTGTTTGCCTTGTAATCATACGCGTATACTTGCGTACCCGGGTAGAAAATAGTGGATGCGCAGGTATCAAAGAAGGTGGCGCCGCTCCGCAAGGATGGGGTGAAAAACGGTTTCTTCACCGGCAGAAACCGGCTTTGGGATGTACTCCATTCGTAAAAACCCGCTTGTGCCAGCAGCACCACGGGCTTTCCGGGCGGCTGGAATATACGCACCGGCCGGATCTTGCCAAGGTTGATGGATTGAAACCGGGAAGCGCCTGGTTGCAATTTATGAACCGATGAAGGCCCGATCACCCAGGTATTGTTATCCGCGTCGTTGAGGTAGTGAACCACCGGTTCGGTAAACCTGAACTTTTCCACCGTGCGTCCATCGAAGCGCTCAACGAGGTAACTGTAATTGTAAACAATCCAGAGAAAATCTTCCTTGTCTTTAAAAATATCCGTAATGGTGTTGGCGCTTAGTCCGTTCTGGGCATCAAATACCCGGGCATGGTATTGGGGCAGCTGCGCCGGGGCAGGCTGTTGCAGCAGAGCGAATAGTATCAGGAACACAATACGCATGTCAATAAAGAGGCATCACTTTTAGAACAATAATCGTTGCATAACTGAAACGGCTTATTGTCAATTGATAAAAGGCACAACTGGTTGGTATCCGGCCGGTTCCGCTTCCGGGCGAATACACGATCGATCTTTCCTGGCAACAAATACCCATTTAAGATAAAAAAAATTTACGGCTCGGCCTTTTTTGCAGACCCTGCTTTCAGGATATAATAAGGCAATGTACTTTTCCAAGGCCTTCTACATGAGCCGGGAAACCGGTATCAGCAGCAACCTGCCGATCTTGTTTCGGGGATACATAATCATCGTTCTTGTTGCGGCAGCTTGCCGGGAAGCGATCCTGAATTCTATGGTCTCTATAAAATGAGTGGTCAGATATTTAATCGGCGGGCTGAACTCCATAAACATCAGCGATACCCGGCTGGATGCATTCCATTCTGTTATTTCTTCAATATAGGTGGTTTTGTTGTCGCTGATAACTTTTATTCTTGACCCAACTATCTCTTTTGGCTTTCGTTCAAATTCTGCCCGCTTTATGCCTGGCAACACACCACAAACCCTGAACTTCGGCCATTGGTTTATATCCAGTATGTATGCACATACTTCCGGGGGTTGTAGTTTGGTTTTAAATATGGATTTTATTTGAATTGGTTTCATGAGTTATGAATTCAGGTTTGCGTGTCCTCTACCGGTTGAAGTAATACAGTCGTCCATGACTATTATGATTTAGATAAGTATCCGGTTCTGCGCCTATTATTATGTTGTTGCTTTCAATTGCTGCTGAAAACCCAAAAAGGTCATTTATGTCATACTGCCCATTGGATAAAATGGCCTGATGATGCCAAATACCATTTTCCAGCTCAAATACGTAAGCCTTGCCATGGTTGACCGCACCACACATTTCCGCATAAGGCGCTCCAGCAACTAACTTATTGCCGCTGAAGTTAACAGAAAACCCCAAAGGCATCCCCTTTTTGTCCGTCCGTTGCCGTAAGGGTCGCCTGCAGATTCCAGTTGTTACCGCTGCGCATATACACATACACTTTTCCATTGCTTTGGGAAGAATTCGTGCCCGTATACTGAGTTTCGCCAACCACCTGCGTATCGCCTTTCATACACAAACCCCGCCCAAAATTTCCTGCTGCCATGGGTACTGAGGCGCTTAACGTGCAGTGATAAGTAACCGCTGTGCCGCTTGAGTTTAGCTGGTACAAGTACACTTTACCCGCCCCAGCCACTCCCCCTGCAGCGGCTTTATTAGCGGTTACCGCAATCCAATTACCGCTTATACTAACCTTTGTACCAAATCCATCGTTTGCATTTCTTTCTGCGGGTGAAAGAAACCCAATTAAGGACCAGTTAGTACCGTTCTTCTTGTACACATAAACTGCCCCACAATTGGCAAATCCGGCAACATCTTTACCGACGGCACCTACTACAACATAATTGTCGTTGAGGCAACAGCGGTTCCATAACTGTCATTTATTGACCCGTCGTTAGCCACCAAGGTATACGGAGATGAGAGGTTATCCGTATTGCTGTCGTAGTTGTATATGTTTACTTCTCCTTTGGAACTGCCATTTACCTGGGCATAATTGGCCCCGATAATAATATTGCCATTATAAACATCCGCAGAAACTCCAAACGACTCAGTACTAGAAGGTGTGGGGTTTGGTATTAATCTTTTGTAAACCCAGCCATCGCTTGTCTTTGCAAGCAGATAAGCATTTCCCGAATATGTGTATTGCCCGTCAATACTGTAATCGCCCCTTGCTCCGGCTACCAGGATATTGTTGTGCAACGCAAGTGATTCACCCAAATAGTCTCCCAGGTCTACGGAATTTTGACTGAGTTGCAACACAATTTCACTGCCGCCATTGGGGGTTGCATAGGTCAACTGGTTGCCCCAGGTGCCTTTGCCTCCGGTCAGGCTCACTCAGGCTGTGCCGTTATACCCTTCAAAATCTTTTTTCGCTTCATTCCAGCGAATGGTGCCTTTTGAGGTGATGTTGGTGGGTCCGATTTTAACACCACCATTTACTTCCAGTTTTTCGGTGGGTGTATCGGTGCCGATGCCCACGTTTTGTGCATGCACAAAAGAGGCGGCGAATAATAGTGTAAACAGAAGTTGTAATCGCATGGTGGATGATTTGAGATGAAACAGTTTATTGATTGAGGAACCAGAATACTTTTCCCTTCTCCGCCCGGAACTGGGTATTGGTATAGCCGGGCGCCGAAATGATGGCCATATTGGGGGTCAGCTGAACGCTGGATCCGAACAGAAGGTTCGCTTCGCCGTTCTGGGCTGTAAACAAGGCTTCCCGGTGCCAGCCGCCGCCTGAGCGGGTATATAAGATGGCTTTCCCTTGCTGGTAGTTGATCCCGACATTGGCTTCTTTTACCCCAACAAGCAGTTTGCCGTTCAGGAAATCAACGGCGCAACCAAAGGCGTCGGCCCGCTGGATAGTTCCCTGGGAAAACTGTGTACTGTATGTCCAGCTATTATTATTCTTTACATATAGATAAGCCTTCCCGGGCGAGAATAGATAATCCGGGGCACCTATCGCCAGAGTATCGCCCGCCTGGTTTATGCTGATTGATTTTCCGAAGAACTGTCCCGCATTGCCGGTTGGATTGGGGAGCGTTGCTTCAAGTTGCCATGTGTTGTTAATGCGGCGATAGATATATACTTTTCCGGCGTTGGCCGCGCCGTTTACCGTTGCATTCGGCGCTGCTATAGCCATACAGCCCGGTTGCAGGCTGATGGCCGATCCGAACATCATTTGTGCGGTTCCGTCGGCCGGGGTAATTGTGGCATCAAATGTAAATGCGTCGGTTGGCTGGTTGAGTATATAGATACGTTTATACATATACACCCGCCCCTGTTTGCTATTTCCATTCACCGACTTTTCTGTCGCCGCTACGGCAATAAAATCACCGTTGATGGCAACAGTAGAACCGAACTTATCAAACGGATCGCCCGCCACACCTGTTTGCAGCAACGCCTGTGGTGTTCCGGGTTCGCCGGTGTTCGCATTCAGCTTATATACGTATGCTTTGCCTTGCTGCAGGTTTCCGTCGGCCGTTGCGCCCGGTTCGCCAACAACCAGCTCGTTATACAAAATGCTTTTGTTCAGATCGACGCCTTTTCCGAAAAACGAATTGTCGCTGTAGACCGGGGGATATAAATTATGGCGATAGCCGGGTTGGCCGCTGCTGTTCAACGTGTGTATGCGTACGGTCCCGGAGTTTTTATAGATTCCGTTTTCGGCTTTGGGAATCGAAATAGCGAGTTTTTCGTTGGCATGGGAGATGAGTTCTCCAAACAGGGTGTCTCTTGCAAAATCCGCCACAACGCCATAGGATTCGGTGGCATATTGTTCGGTATTACCCCACTGCGACCTGCCCCCGGTGAATGAAAGCCAGCGGTCGCCGACATAACCTTCAAAATCATTTTTCACACTGTTCCACCGGATGGTTCCGGAATCGTTTGTATTCGTTGATCCGATCTTTACCGCACCATTTACATGGAGTTTCTGCACCGGGTTCTCCACACCAATTCCTACATTTTGCCCGTATCCCGGGTTTTTGAGATGCAGGAAGGCCAGAAGCAGGATAATTTTGTATTTCATCTTTTTTGATGCTAAAGTATTTCGCGGGCCGGCTGTTAATGCCTCTTTTCTAATCTTCGGTTAAACTGGTTTGATAAAAGGAAACCGGGCGCTGCTTGTTTTCCTTCATCCGGGTTTCCTTCTTGCGGTTAGGCAAGAAAAAACCGCCCGGTGGGCGGTTTGAAGGATCGGTTTCTTTTTACTTCGTCTTCCAGTAGATCGTTTTTACAGCCAGTGGGGTTTTCTGCGTCATTTTCAATCTGCCATCTGCTGTTAACAAAACCAGCAGGAACCTTTTTTCAGTAGTCATCAGCCTGAGTAAACCCTGTTTATCGATAACCCAGCTTCCGTTCGCTACTCCATCAATCGCCTCGGTACTTTGCCAGGTATGATTGGCAAGAATCATCAACGAAGCGCCCGCCGGCATTGAAAGATGGGTTCCGATACCACTCATGTGTTCTTTTTCCGGTTGCCAGGCAATGCCCACGATCCGGTTCGTGTCTGTTTTTTGAGAATAAGCCGAAAGGCCGCAGCTTAGTAAGAGTAAAAAGCAGATTTGTTTCATTGTATTTCAGTTTTAAGATGACTATACGGTCAATCCCCGACGGACCTATTGTTTATTCAATTCTATTGTTCCTCCGTTTGCGTTACTCGGACTATAGCCCCAGGTACCGATGATCTTGCCTTCAAAGTCGGTATAGAGTCCTCCGATCTTGTGTGTTTGACCGCCATGTGCCGCGGTGTGGGTATACGTACACTCAAATTGAACGCCGTTAGCCGAATAGGTTCCCGAAGCAATTACTTCTCCCTGTTCGTTAATCCGGTTCATTTCGCCATTGCTCCCGAATTCGAATTTGAGGAAGTTTGTAGGAGCCTGGTTGGCGTTTCCCCATTTACCCTCCCAGTTACCAACAATGGTTTTGCTTACTTCTTTCTCTTTTTTGCAAGCCGCGAATGACGCTGCCACGATGAGCAAAAATGCCAGTTTTTTAATCCCTTTTGCTACCAGGTTGATCTGTGTTCTTTCCATTTTGTTTGTTTTTTATGGCTGTTATGAATGATTTGCATCGCTTAAAGGCGTAGCAGGACCGGCCTATCGGTTTTCTGCATTCGCTGCACAAATCTCAGGAGGGGTTGGCCATTGATCGACGGATCTTTGGTAAAAGGCAGGTGCGAGTTAATATCTGGCTAGCAGTAAATAAAGCCGGGTGATTAGTTCTTCGGATAGGCCTTTTTCAACGGCGTAAGCAGGTCTTCCAGCCCGTTCAGCCTTATCTCGTACATGGTTTCGAGCAGCTGGCCCAGTTTGTTTTGGGGAAAGCCTTCCCGCTTGAACCACTCGAGGTAGGATACCGGTAGGTCGCACAATAACCGGTCTTTGTATTTACCAAAGGGCATTTTCATCCGAACCAGCTGTACGAGAATGTCGGGATTGGGTTGCATGGGGTCAATTAAGCATTCAAAGAAGGTAAAGCTACTGAATACCGGTTATTCACATAATAACCGGAATAATCCACCGGCTATCAATAATGGTTAATAAACTTTTTATTTATACAATGCTTTTATACATTTATGCTGGTTATTGATACATGCATCCGACAAACATTCATCCATTTAAACATTTTCGGGTTAAGCCCTTCTAAAGCCGCATGATTACAACTACCGTAACTAACCCCGCCGCTGAAGTGATCAGCCAACACGATTTTGCCGAGGTCTTACTGAACAACGCTTCCAGTCAGAAGTCGCTGCACGCCACCCGCGCTTTTATTCCGGGCGATGTGATCTGTGCATTCGGTGCGGGTGTTACCCAATCGTATCCCACCTACCTTACGGTTCAGGTTGGAATTGATACCCACATCACGTTAAAGCCCGAGTTCCTGCAATACATCAACCACAGTTGCAATCCAAACGCGTTTTTTGATACCACCCGTATGGGGCTGGTTTGTCTGCGGCCCATCCAGGCTGGTGAGGAGTTCAGTTTCTTTTATCCGAGCACCGAGTGGGATATGGCCCAGCCGTTTGTTTGCAATTGCGGCAGCAAGGATTGTTTACAGTTGATCAACGGCGCTTCACACCTTACGGTTGAAACGCTTTCCAGATACCGGTTGACGGATTTCATCAAATCACAACTCCGGCAAAAACTGTCGTTGTAACCCATTCGTTCAGGCATGGCCCCGTCCAATTCATTTCTTTCCGCTGTTCCGCTGAACCAGCTTTATGTGTGGGTGCTTGCCCCATACCTGGAAACCAACGACCCCAACATTGACTATTACTACGATTTCTCCCAAAGCATCGCCGAGTATACCAAGGCTTTTAATGAACTGGATGTGGAGTGGAAGTGGCAGCCCGTTACCATCAACAACTACGCTTCCACGATCGATCATATCTGTAAGCGTAACGAACAGGATAATAAGCTTCACCTGGTATTCAACCTTTGCGATGGCGATGAAGTGAACGGAACGCCCGGCATATCTGTGGTAAAGCTGCTTGAAGAGAAGGGGCTTTTTTATACCGGATCCGACGAATTCTTTTACCATATCACCACGTCCAAGATCCCGATGAAGGAAGCCTTCGATAAAGCGGGGGTACCAACGCCGGCCTGGGAAGCCATCACGCAAAGAGACCAGGATACCAGCGGCATTATTGCCAGACTTGGTTCTCCCGCCATTGTGAAACCATCTGTTTCCGGGGGTAGTATGGGTGTGGGTGTTCGCAATGTGGTAAGCAGCGCCCGGGAATTGAATGAACAGGTTCAGCATATGTTCGACGGGTACCGCGGCTGGCAACTTACCAGCGATGGTATCGTGGCCGAATCATTCATCAACGGGCCCGAGTATACGGTTTTGATCGTAGGTTCTTACGATAAACCCGGCAAGGCCAAGATCTACGAACCGGTTGAGCGCATTTTCCACGCTTCGCTCCCCGATTCGGAAAAATTCCTCAGCTTCGACCGGCTATGGGAGATCTATGAAGAAGAAAAGCCGATGCCCAACGAGGAAAATTTTTACGAATACGCGTTGCCCGATGCGGCCCTGATCGACGAGATCAAGAAAGTAAGCTGGGAAGCTTTCGTAGCCACGAAGGGAAAGGGTTATACCCGGGTGGATATCCGCAGGGATAAATCTACCGGTAAACTCTACGTACTGGAGGTAAATGCCCAGTGCGGTTTGAGTGAAGACGAAGACTATACCTCCATCGGCGCCATTCTGCGGGTAAGCGGAAAAACATTCACGCAGCTGGTGGTGGCCATCATAAATGAAGCATATCAACGAAAGAAAGTGGCCGCCAGGGCGCTGAAGCGCAAGGGTTCGATGGGAATTTCTTAGTGCGGCGAAACCATGAATATGAAAATTTGCGTTCTCCAACCCGATTACTCCACCTCTGATGTAGATTATCAAAACTACGACCCGGCCCGCGACCTCGGCCATTTGATGCCCGGCGCCGAGTTCGAGCATGTGTTGCTTAATAAACTAACCATCTACAAACAGCTTAAAGAACTTAAAAAAAAGAACTTCGACATTTTTGTGAACCTCTGCGAAGGATACCTGGAGTGGAGTGTTCCTTCAGTGGATGTCATTTATTTCATGGAGTTGCTCGATCTCCCGTTCACCGGGCCCACCTCCTTACTGTACGATCCGCCGAAAGATCTCATGAAATATGTAGCGTATGCTTCGGGTATCAAAACGCCCGCCTTTGCGCTGATCGGTTCGCTGGAAGAAATAGAAAGAGAATGTGCGCATCTCACGTATCCCCTATTCGTGAAGCCGGATAAAGCCGGGGATAGCCTGGGCGTTGATGACCGTTCGCTTGTGTACAACAAAGAAGACCTGGTGCGGAAATGCTCCAGCATTATGGACGAGTACGGACCCTTGCTGGTGGAAGAATATATCGGCGGACGGGAGTTTACGGTCATGCTGGTGGCCAACGCCGGCGATCCAAAGACCTGCACGGTTTTCAAACCGATCGAGTATATCTTTCCTGCCGGGTTCCGGTTCAAAACCTATGCGCTGAAAACATCGGAACTGCACCCGGAAGCCAACATTCCCTGCAATGATCCTGCGCTCGAGTTGCAATTGAAAGACGCGGCCCTTCAAATTTTCCAGGGTTTTGGCGGCGTGGGCTATGCCCGGCTTGATTTCCGTGTAAATGAAAAGAATGAACTCTATTTTCTGGAAATCAATTTCACCTGTTCTGTTTTTTATAAGGATGGGTACGAAGGTTCGGCCGATTATATCCTGAAATGCGACGGCATCGGACAGGCCGGGTTTCTTGATAAAATCATTGCGGAGGGCATCTCCCGCTATCAACGCAAACGAAAAAAATATACTATGAAGGGCAATGCGATTGCCGGCTATGGTATATATGCAAATCAAGACATACATGCAGGTGATGTGATTTTCAGGGGAGAAGAAATGGCGCAGCGTATTGTAACCCGCAGATATGTAGAAAAAAACTGGGCTGTTAAGGAAAAAGAAACTTTCCGCAAGTACGCGTATCCTCTGAGCAATGAAGTATTTTTGCTGTGGGATGATAATCCGGCAAACTGGGCCCCACAAAATCACAGTTGCGATCCCAACACCCGATATGAAGGCTTGAACGTAGTCGCCCTCCGCAACATCTTCAAGGGCGAAGAACTAACCCTCAACTACGCCGACTTCCTGGATGAGCACATGGAGCCCTTTGATTGCCGTTGCGGCGCAGCCTCTTGCCGGGGCCGGGTTACCGGCACACCGGGCAACTCGGTGACCCAACGGGAAGCCCTGAAGGATTAAACGCCGCCGATCACATCCCGTCTTACTGACCGCCATTACAATTCATCGTCCTTTTACAAGGCTTTAGTAACAGATGATTTCAGAATCAAAAGAACAGCGCTATGTCCAGATTCCAGATTTTACGCACACTGATGATGAAGCATAAGTACCAGCTGATCTTTACGTACTTATTGTTCTCGCTTGAGATGCTCGGGGGATTACTTCGTTTTTATTTCTTTGGTGAGGCCATCAATGATATCGTCAAGGGAAGTTACCGGGGGGTTGTTGTATTGGCGGTTGTACATCTTTCTTATTTACTGATCGGAACGTTCAGGCATATGTACGATACCCGTACCTATACCTCAATCTACACATCCCTGGTAACAAAATTCCTGAGCCGCCGGTACAATAAGATCCAGGTATCAAAATTAAGCGCTCATTCTACCCTGGCCCGCGAATTTGTCGATTTCCTGGAACATGATCTTGTGTACGCCATCGAGGCCGCATATAATATCTTCGGTTCGCTGATCATCCTGTTCTTTTACGACATAACCATTGTGGGCATCTGTCTTTCGATCCTCGTACCGGTGGTTGTTATCAGCATGTTGTATGGCAGGAAAATGAGGCGACTGAATAAAAACAAGAATGATGAGCTCGAAAAACAGGTTGATATCATTGCCACCGGCGATCATTCAACCATCCGGACCCATTACAATAACCTGCGCAAGTGGCAGATCCGTATTTCCGATAAGGAAGCGTTGAATTTCGGGTTCATGGAGATCATGGTATTGGTGGTGGTGATCACGTCGCTTCTGGTATCAGGCAGTCTGCATACTAATTCCGTACTGGCCGGAAGCCTGTTTGCCATCTATAGTTATATCCTGAAGTTCGCCTCTGGGCTTGATACCATTCCTTATACGCTGGAACGTTTATCCGCCCTCAGTGATATAACCCGGAGGATTGAATTGCAATCGGATGATTTTCCGCAGGAGCAACCCGTTATCAAGAATGAACGTTTCCTCCCGAATCAGCGTAAGGTAATGGCTACGGTCTGATTATTTAAGCCTGCTGGTCCTTAATAGTTCAGCGTGAAGTTCTTTGTACCGAACTTAATGAGTTCGGCGGAGTCCTGCCTGGTAGCAATAGGGTTATTGTTACGGGATATTTCTATAATAAAGTAAATGTGTGTCGTTCCAAATTGTGTGTACCCTGCCGGGCGGGAGTAAACGGCTTGCAGATAAAAAAACTTATCGGGTCTGTTTACGCTGTCTCTGAAGAGCGTTCTATATATATCCGGGGCCGAGATACCATAATCTCCTTTTATCTTAATTTCAACAATATCCGATGGCAGGTAGGTGGCACTGTTATGTACGGTCAAATTTAAATAGGAGGGTTTTGAAAGAAACAGGCTATCTGTTCTGTCTTTTTCGTTGTAGCCATTTATTCCAAAGGAGCTTATTGCATTTAAATAGCCGCTTTTTTCCGGGATCAGAAATCTGTACTCTCCAACGCTTTTTCTATACCTGAACGACGCCTTTCCATACGCATCAGACAAAGCGCTGTCAACAATAAGCGATGGGCCCCCGGGCGGGCCCCCGGGCAGCGTTAATTTTTTTGAATATATTTTGGCTCCCTGAATGGGTGAGTCATCTTGAAAGTCCCGTACAAAGCCGGTGATTGTAATATAATCTCCTTCGGCAGATTCTTTATTGCAGCTGCTAAGCAATGTACACAAGAACAGGGTGGTTGCTATTTTTTTCATAATTGATGATACAGGTATTGATTAAAACCCAGGATTTATCGTTGCTATTTGATCAGTATTACCGTTCCCTGCTCTGCTCTTTTTGTAATTCCCTTAAAAACAAACGTGACGTGCCAGACATAGCTTCCGGGGCTGTTAAGTTTCCCTTTGTAATAGCCATTCCACCGCTCGGATGGGTCTTTGCTGGAGAAAACCAGCTCGCCATACCGGTTGAATATCTTCAGCTGGTAATTACTGATCGCCGAGATATTGCCCAGGGGCCCAAATCCATCATTGCGTGCATCACCATTTGGAGTAATTGAATTGGGAAAATAGATATCTCCGCAGGTTCCCGCCGCCGGTTGAGTGATCGATACAACCGCCGAACCGGTACAGCCGCCGTTATCAAATATACTGACTGTATAGTTTCCGGCAGGCAGGTTTGTCGCGGTGGCTGTCGCCTGCGCGGGGATCGAATTCCAGCTATAGGTATAGGGTGGAGTACCCCCGCCCACCTGAACGGTTGCCGATCCATCGCTTAATCCAAAACAACTTACATTTTTTACGTTGCCAACGCTGGTTGTTATCGGCGATGTGTTGGCGATCGTGATATCAATCTTATCTGTACACAAATTATTGTCAGTCACCGTAACCGTATAATTCCCCGGAGCCAGCCCGGTGGCTGTTGCTCCGGTACCTCCCGATGGTGACCAGGAGTAAGTGTATGGTGCTGTTCCCCCTGTTTCGGAAATAGTGACGGACCCTGTCGGGGCAGAGCAACCCGGTTGAATAATACTTACTGAGTGGGAAAGTTTTGCCGGTTCTCCAATGATCACGATTTTGTTTGCCTGGCAACTGTTTACGGCGCTGACCGTTACAGAATAAATACTGGCTCCAAGGCCGGTTGCAGTTGCGGTAGTTTGAACCGGGTTGGTGTTCCAGGAATAGATGAATGGCCCGGCTGCTGCGGGGATAACATCAACTGTTGCGGAAGCGCTCTTATCACCAAAGCATTTATTACTGCTGATCTGCGAGGTTGTTAATCCGAGTATATGAATGGTTTGTTCTGTTGAATCGGGGGCGTTATCGGGACCCCTGGTTACCAGCTTGATGGTATAGGTGCCCGGGGCGGAAAATGTATGGGTAGGACTTTGCAGGGTGGATGTGTTGTTGGGGCCCGAAGCGATATCTCCAAAATTCCATTCCAGGTTCGGGCACAGAATAGAGGTATTGGTAAATGTTACCGTGTTGCTGTTTGTACAGGCATATGTGAAAGCCGCTTTGTTCACGGGCGCCTCGCCTATTTGTATGTCGTCGATAGCAAAACCATCATAATTATTACAGGTAGTACCCGCACCAAAGGCAAAGCGAAAGATCACATTGGGCTGTGCGGCCAAGTAGGGCATTGTATGCTGTGCATTCACCCACCTTCCGCTGCCGCCGGTACCTTGGCAGCTTCCCGCGGTGGGTTGGATCGTTCCCGACCACCCCTCCCGTACTGTTGTCAGAGGGTTAAGTCCCGTTATCGGAGAAAAGTTGAACCAGCTTCCGTTAAGGCAATTAGCCGGGTCGTTCTGGCTGCCAACATTTGTCCAGGTAGCGCCAAGGTCGGTAGAGTACTGAAATGTCGCCCCATCAAACCTTCTTTCGGTTTCCCAGAAAGCGGCAAAGGATATATAGGGATACTTCAGTGTTGTGAAGTCAAAACAGGGGCTTTGCAACCAGGAAGCTTCGCCGTTGGTATAAGCTCCCGGCGTTAGTCCACCCGTGATCCAGCATTTGCTCCCGGTTGCAGCCGCGTTGATTGTTATTTTGGCGGGTGTTCCCCAGGCCCAATCGGAACCCGTACCACCGGCAACCCATGATCCGTTTGTTGTTTCAAAGCCCTCTGTATACGGAAATGAGGAAATGGGGGTTGTACACTGAGCACCTGCTCTTTGTGCAATGATACAGGCACAAACGAATACCGCTATCATCAGGGTTCTATGGATGCCTTGTTGCAACATTTATAATGTAACCAGCAAATTTACTTTTTTATCCGCCAGCGTGCCTGTTACCGGGAGATAAAAAAGGGCTATTTCCCGAAATTCAGTGGGAAAATTACAGTTCCATTGAGTCTTTAATCTCTATAGCATGCTTCCCGTTTGCTGTATTGTTGCTGGAATTATATCACCCCCTCTTACGCACGGAGGTAAAACTTTTATTTTATGCAGACACTAAGAAACAAAGTCCAGCTTATTGGCAATCTCGGAAACGCCCCGGAGATCAAAAACACAAGTAATGGAACCAAGCTTGCCCGTTTCAGCATTGCAACCAACGAAGTGTACCGGAATGCAAAAGGAGAAAAGGTTAAGGAAACAACCTGGCATAACCTTATTGCATGGGGTAAGGTTGCTGATGTGGTTGAGAAATACCTGGAGAAGGGAAGCGAGGTAGCCGTAGAGGGTAAGCTTATCAGCCGAAGCTATACCGACAAAACGGGTATCAAGAAGTATATCTCCGAAGTAGAGGTCAATGAATTATTGATGCTGGGAGGAAAAGCAAATTCCTGATTGGTTATAAGACGGGTGGTGGTAACCTGTGCCGCCCGTCTTTTCATGTAAATACCGAATCACCTGCCAAAGTCATCCTGGAGGCGAACAATATCATCTTCATCGCTCGGGTTATCCGGATCTGTGTGCCGCCATATTTCAGCAATAATCCCCCAGTTATCCAGCCCAACGAGACGATGCCTTTCTCCTTGCTGCAACTGAACAATATCTCCGATATTGAGCTTTTGGGTTTCTTTCTCCGCGTCGGTATCACTGGTAATTACAGCGGCAACGCCTCCGATAAGTTTCCATATCTCAGCACGGCGAAAATGATATTGCCAGCTAAGTCTTTTTTCCGGTGCCACGACAAGTATTTTTGGACTTAGTTTTCCTGAAATGCTCAGGGCTTCTTTGGTAAGGTGAGGAAAGTAAAGTTCAATAAACCTTTCTGCATCGCTTTCTTCTATCACGAAGAAGCCCCCCCAGGGCCTTGAACTATCTTCCTTGTTTACTTTTAGATTTTGCAGATGCAGGTATTCGGCAACATTTTCGAAAACCAGTTCTTTAGGGGTGCTGTTTTGAAAGTTAAGTTTCATAGTCTTTATCTGCCCATGAATACCATGAGAATTTGTACATCGCTTGGGTTAACTCCGGAAATCCGCGATGCCTGTCCAAGGGTTCTGGGTTTTATTTTAGTAAATTTTTGTTTGGCTTCAGCACTTAGCGATACCAATTTCTCGTAATTAAAATTCTCCGGAATGACGAGATTTTCGAGTTGACCCATTCTTTCCACCAGTTCTTTTTCTTTTTCTATGTAGGTATCATATTTTATCTGTATTTCCGCCTGCTCGATGGTTTCCTTATCAAATGAGAGCAAGGCTTCCTCAATCCGGTGAACCGACTTTCGCATTTCTTGCAATCCGATCATCGGGCGCAGTAATACTTGCGAAGCTTTTTGTTTCAGCGATGTGGGCGTGGATCCGTTTTTTTCCAGAAATTGGTTGACCTCTTCGGGTTCAAGGCTTAGTGAAGAAAGCGTTTCTTTAATTTTTTCAACATTTTCCTTTTTTACCCTCACCCTGTCCATTCGTTGCTGCGAAGCCAAACCGATACGATAGCTCTTTTCTGTAAGGCGAATATCCGCATTATCCTGACGTAGCAGCGTTCTGAATTCGGCCCTGCTGGTGAACATACGATAGGGCTCGTCCGTTCCTTTATTGATGAGGTCGTCAATCAAAACCCCTATGTAGGCCTCACTGCGTTTTAAAATAAATGGATCTAAATCCATTACTTTTTGGTGTGCATTAATTCCTGCCATCAAACCTTGACATGCTGCTTCTTCATAACCCGTTGTTCCGTTTATTTGTCCCGCAAAGAACAGGTTATCAACGAGTTTTGTTTCTAAATTAAATCTCAACTGTGTGGGAGGGAAATAATCATACTCAATGGCATACCCGGGCCGGAACATTTTGCAGTTTTCGAAGCCAGGAACTTGTCTAAGTGCTTGATTTTGAATATTTTCTGGCAATGATGTTGAGAATCCATTGACATATATTTCTACAGTATTAAAGCCTTCTGGTTCAACAAATAGCTGGTGGCGATCACGCTCGGCGAAGCGGCTGATTTTATCTTCAATGCTTGGACAATATCGTGGCCCGGTTCCCTGGATTCTTCCTTGGTACATAGGGCTTTTATCAAATCCCGTTTTTAAGAGTTCATGCACTGTGTCATTCGTATAGGTAATCCAACAACTCCGCTGCTTTTTAGGATCTAGAAGGTCAATATCCAAATAACTAAACCCTGTTACTTCATTATCCCCGGGTTGCTCCTCCATTTTTGAATAATCCAAACTGCGACCATCAATTCTGGGAGGAGTTCCTGTCTTTAGTCTATCTGATTCAAAGCCAAGGGATATTAGTTGTTCAGTAATGCCGTCTGCGCTTTTTTCAGCTATTCTTCCTCCTCCAAAATTCTTTTCTCCAATATGAATCACACCGTTAAGGAAGGTACCGTTGGTGAGAATAACAGCCTTTGCATTTATCAAATGCCCAAGCCCTGTTTTTACACCTATCGCTCGTCCTGATTTTACCACAATTCCCTTTACCGTATCCTGGTAAAAGTCAATGTTTGGTGTTTTTTCAAGCATTTCTCGCCAAGTAGAGGCAAAAAGGGATCTATCGCTTTGGGCTCTTGGACTCCACATGGCTGGCCCCTTGGATTTATTCAGCATTCTGAATTGAATCATGCTCTTATCGGTAACTATTCCACTGTATCCACCCAAAGCGTCTATCTCTCTGACTATTTGTCCTTTGGCAATTCCGCCCATCGCCGGATTGCAACTCATCTGTGCTAGGGTTTGCAAATTCATTGTTACAAGCAGAACCTTACTCCCGAGGTTAGCGGCAGACGCTGCGGCTTCGCAACCAGCATGACCGGCCCCCACCACAATTATATCGTAATCTGGAAACATTATGCAAATTTAGCAAATAGGCCCTTGCTAATATACGGTTCCACGTGGAACCGGGCTTAATGGGAATCTTTGAAATATTGTTTTAAGTAGTAGTTCTCCTTTCTTCTCATAACAGATATGTCGTTCCGAGATTTGTCCTTATATCCACATAAATGAAGTGCTCCGTGGAAAATAACGCGAACTAGTTCTCTGGATCTAGGTATCCCTAGGGTCTTGGCATTTTCAGAAACCCTATCAACACTCACATATATATCTGAAACAACGTTAGCTGGATCACTTGACAAATCAAACGTTATAATGTCTGTATAATAGTCGTGGTTCAAATGCTGCCTGTTAATCAAGAGGAGATACTCATCAGAGCAGAAGATGTAATTTATTCTACCGACTTCCCGCCTTTCCTTCCAAAATAGCTCTGATATTGCTTGTTTCAAGCCACACCTATCTTCAATACGATATTTCTTCTCTGGATAATAGAAGTAAACTCTTTTCTTGTTCATATTCCTGAAGTCGAAATTATATAACAATATCGATGTGATACCTTTGTTGTCACTATTTCTATTAATACTTGATGAAAAAAAGATTATCAGATATTTCTGTTGGGGAAGTTGTCATCGTTTCAGAATTTGAAAATGATGATATTTATCTAAAGCTAATGGAAATGGGTTGTATTCCTGGTGAAGCGATTCACGTGGAACAGATTGCTCCTTTGGGTGATCCAATCTCAATCTCTGTTGCCGGATATCATTTAAGTCTCCGCTTAGACGAGGCAGAGAAAATATGGGTTGAACAATAGATATATTATATATAAACTTAATTTAATGCGGGTTGGCTTATACTTCGGTTCTTTTAACCCAGTTCATAACGGACATTTGCTAATAGCAAACTATGCTGCGACTGAAACCACATTAGACCAGGTTTGGTTTGTTGTATCTCCCCAAAATCCCTTTAAGCAGGAGAAGACCCTACTGAATGAATATCACCGGCTTCATCTTATAAGCCTGGCCCTCGAAGGAGAAACTCGTATAAAAGCAAGTAATGTTGAGTTCTCATTACCCAAACCCTCCTATACCTGTGATACGCTTATTTATCTTATAGAAAGATATCCAACGTATGAATTTTCAATTATTATGGGCAGTGATGGGTTTCAGAATCTTACCAAGTGGAAGAATTACCAAACCCTTATTGAAAACCATAAGATATACATTTACAAAAGATCCGGCTTTGAAGTGACCGAAACATTTGGAGCCCAACTGCAAATCCTTGAAGCTCCGCTGCTAGAAATCTCATCAACACAAATACGAAAACGAATTCTTGACAAGAAATCTATTCGGTACTGGGTACCCGACGTCGTGAAGAATGAAATTGAGATTGCCGGTTACTACAAGTGACATTATACCAACCAGCCAAGCACTAAACAAAATAGAACAATCACCGGGGCTGGAATTTTTGAGTATAAAAGTGTCAAAAAAGTACCTACAAAAACCAGGACGCCCAATAGTGTATCTATTGTGAATTGAAACAGGCTTGCGTTTTTTAGCAGATATAAAGTTGCTGCAATCATAATACCCACAACCGCCGCATTGATTCCCTCGAGTGAGCGATATACCACCACATACTTTCTTAATGTTTGCCACACGGGAAAGAAGAATAAAACCAATAAGGCGCTGGGCAAAAAAATGGCTACAGATCCAATTACACAACCCACCACCTGCCTATTAATCCCTTCTCCTTTTGTTGCTAAACCACCAACAAATGAAGCGATTGAAAAAACAGGGCCGGGTATTGCCCTAACAATTCCGGCTCCCGTAAGAAGTTCTGACTGTTCCAACCGGATAATATCCGGGTTTCTTTTAATAACAGTAGGAGAGGTTGGCCTTGCCACGTACTGATCGACCATCAGAGGAATTAACACATCTCCGCCACCAAACACAATACTCCCAAATCGGTAAAAGTTCTCAAATAAATTGAACTCTCTCCTGTATTCCCAGTTTCGCTTACGAGCCGTTTCACTTAGTACCCCCGCTACAATAAATAGAATGGCGAATAACCATATATTAGTCCACCGTATATGCCGTGGCTTCACAATTTCCTTTGCCGGTATACGCTTACTGCTGAAATTAGTGACAACCCCTCCACAAACTATTAAAGCCGGTATAACCCATGGAGCTTTAAAGAGTAAAAATGTTATGACAGATGAAACAACTAAAATAACCCGTGTAATCGGGCTATTTATACTGATCCGGTATGCTTTATATGCTGCATATGCTAAAAAACCGATCGCCATTGGCTGAATAAACCTTAGTATTTTAGCCTGAATACCCAAACTTTCGAGGTTCCCGACAATAAAGGAAAATACCCCCATTAGGAAACAGGCAGGAAATAACCAAATCAACAGTGTTACAACAGCTAATTTAACACCACCTCTTTTATAACCGATAAGAGTTAGGGTTTGTGTGGAAGAGGCGCCCGGAAGCAATTGGCAAAAGGAAATATACTCCATTAATTCCTCCTTGGTCAAATCCCGTCTGCGATCTACAAAGGTTTTTAATACCATCCCGGTATGTCCTTGCGGACCACCAAAAGCAGTAATGCTATGAATAAAGACAGTTTTTAAAAAAGGAATATGCCTTATTAGCGTTCTCAATTACCAATCTGTATTGGTAGTCAAGATAAATTAATTTTCTGAAGAACTTATCCTTATTAGCCCACAAACTCAGTAGCATCGGTCTACTGAAAAGAATACTCTGCAATTGTCTTAACCAGTTGTTTACCCAATTCGGTTACATAAAGTAACCGTGCCTTATTATAGGTGGTAACTGCCTTCAAAGTGCCCATGTCTGAAATCTTATTCCAATTCTGTCCGTCGTATCTATATTTCTGCATGGAGTACCGAACACTGTCGGGTGCATATAGTCCAATCTTCTCAACACGTATTTTCGTTGTTCCTGTGGGTATTTTCTGATCTTTCCCCTCCCACAGTTCCAAATAATGCATGCCTGGCTCCTCGCCCGTTATATAATTTTTTGAAACTATCTCCAGTTTATTATCCTTATAGAACGCTACTTTTCCTGTACTGTTCCCGATTACATAATTTCCAAGACTATCGGTGCAGTTTATAAACTCTAAATAGTACGTGCTCTTTACATTATCTACCCTGTCCCCACATCCCGTTACACAGATAGTTATTAAACCAATAAAAAGAAAAAACGCAAAAGGCAGGTTACATAATCTATTCTTTCTATAATCCATATTGCTTACTAATTTTTAACATCAGGTCAATTGGCTTTTTAGCGGCTATACGTAATTCTTCATCCATTGTTATTTCCGGTATTTCATAGCGTAATGCCAGGTATACTTTTTCAAGGGTGTTTAATTTCATGTGCGGACAATCGTTACAAGCACAATTATTATTCGGGGGTGCCGGTATAAATGTCTTGTCAGGGCTCATTTTCTGCATTTGGTGCAAAATACCTGTTTCTGTAGCTACGATAAATTCTCGGGCACTGTCTTTTTTTGTGAAATTCAAGAGACCCGTAGTACTTCCTATATAATCAGCCTTCGCCAGCACAGCGTCCTCACATTCTGGATGCGCAATAAACTTGGCATTTGGGTGACGTATCTTAAGCTTTTCAATTTTCTCAAGACTGAATATTTCATGAACCATACAGGCACCATTCCACAAAACCATATTCCTCCCAGTCTTTTTATTGATATACGCTCCCAGGTTTTTATCCGGTGCAAAGATAATGGGTTGATCGGCTGGTAAACTTTCTACAATCTTTTCCGCGTTCGAGGATGTACAGATGATATCGCTCAATGCCTTCATTCCAGCAGAGCAGTTGATATAGGTAATAACTTTGTGGTTTGGGTATTTTTCCTTGAAAGCTTTAAACAAGGGAGGAGGCGCAGAATCACTGAGTGAACAACCGGCTTTAAGATCCGGCAATAGTACCTTCTTGCCTGGATTCAAAATCTTCGCCGTTTCTGCCATAAAATGAACTCCCGCGAAAAGGATTATGTCCGCTGTTGTTTTCTCCGCCTGTTGCGCCAGCCCCAAACTATCGCCGATATAATCGGCCACATCCTGAATATCGGGCTCCTGGTAATAGTGCGCCAGGATTATGGCATTCTTTTCCTTTTTAAGCTTCTCGATCTCTGCAAACAAATCAAGCGACGGATCAATACTCACGTCCAGAAATCCAACTTCCTCAACCCTTGCAATAGCGCTGTTAATATCTGACATAATATCTATTAATACTTATTATTTATTTAAAGCCCTATTACTATTAAGGCTGTTAATATGTGGGAATCTTCAGAAACCCTATATGTACAAAATTAAATTCTTTCGTTTATACACCATCATCCACAGGAAATTAACATCTCTTGTAGGATCATGAGATAGTTTAAATACCGGTAGTGCTTGACCTACCTGCATTTCTAATAATACTACTAACACCGGTTGATAAAAAAGCCTGTGGAAATTATTTCAGCATCAACACTACTTTTGCCAGTTGAAAAGAATAGAATAAATGGCTGTTTAACCACAGTCATGTACAGCGGTTGTAACCGCAACCAGAGTTTCCAGCATTTTATCCCGGCTTTTCAATTTCGGCGAACCGGGTTTATCAACATAATATAGCTGATATTAACACCCCATGTTGATATCGATCAAGCTACTGCCTATTTAGGAATTTATATAATGCGTGTAGTATGAATTCAAAATACTCCGGAGAAACACCAACACATATTACACAAGAAGAATATTATATAAAATAAATTTAGAATCAATATAAAATGCAGTAAATAAAGGCTTTTCAGTCCATTTATACCGATTTATATGATTTTTTACCCTATTTTTGCCCTCCATTTTAATTTTAATAAGACATGCAAATTATTCAGGGAATTCGTGAAAAGGGAGCGGCTATCGTTATTGGTGTGATAGCGCTCAGCCTTATTGGATTTATTTTGATGGATGCCAAACAGCAGGGCAACAATATTTTCGGCGCTCGCTCTCAAAATATCGGTAAAATAAACGGTTCATCAATCAGTTATGATGAGTTTAAGAAAAAAGCGGAGGTATTGGAGCTTCAGCAGGAGCAGCAATACGGCCGCAAACCGAACAGCAGCCAGCAGGCCGCAATCCGTGAGCAGGTATGGAACCTGTTAACCTCCCAGAAAATATTCTTTTCAGAATCAGCCAAACTGGGTTTCGAGTTTACACCAAAGGAACTGGAGACCATTCTGAAATCCGACGACCCCTCCAACCCGCTTATGCGTGAAAAGAGCCTGGTTGATCCGGCAACCGGTAAACTGGATATCGCCAAGGTAAACCAGGTCATCGCAAACCTGAAAAAGGCTAACGATGAGCAACTGGGTTATTTTGACGAACAGGTAATCGAACCGCAAAAAGTGGGAAGCATATTCAATAAATATGTTGCCATGGTGAATGCAAGCGCATATTACCCTGGCTGGATGCGGGATAAAGAAACGGCAGATAAAAAGAACTTTGCCAACATTTCATACGTAGCCATTCCATACGGGGTCATCAGCGACAGCGCCATTAAAGTAACCGACGAGGAGATTAATAAATACGTACAGGCGCATAAAGACCAGTTCAAACAGGAAGCAGGACGTATGATCTCTTTTGTAAGTTTCTCTCAAAAACCCGATGGCGCCGACAGCTCACGTGTGCGAACAGCGGTTGAATCGCTCAAATCGGCATTCGCGGGCGAAACCAATGACATGGCATTTCTTTCACGCAATACTTCCACCATACCCTTCGATTCCACCTACCAGCCCAAATCGAAATTCAACAGCGCCGTGATCGACTCGATCATCCGGCAGCCGATCGGCGCCGTTTATGGACCCTATGTCGACCAAAACGGATACGTGCTGGCAAAAATGCTGGGAACGAAATCGGTTTTCGATAGTGTTACAGCAAGACATATCCTGATCGGAACCGTAAATCCGCAGACAGGCCAACCAACCCTCGAAGACAGCGTTGCCAAAATGAGAGCCGATAGTGTAATGGCAGCCATAAACACCGGCGCCGATTTTAAACAGATGGTGACCAAATACTCTACTGATGAGGGAAGTGTTGCGAACGGGGGAGAGTATAAAAATATTACATATGGTTCCATGGTTCCGGAATTCAACGAATTCATATTCACCAAGCCGGTTGGTTCAAGGGGAGTGGTAAAAACGCAGTTTGGTTATCACATTATTGAAGTATTGAATCAGAAAGGATCTTCGCCGGTTTATAAGATCGCATTCATGGCGAAAGATATCCAGCCCAGCGAAGCAACGATCAACAAGGCGCAACTGGATGCCAATAAGCTGGCCGCACAAAAAGAATCAAAGGCCTTCGAAGAATACATAAAGAAGAATGGCCTGCAGAAGATCAGCTCTAACAACCTGATCAAAGAAAACGATAGCCGTGTCGGCGGCGATCTGCCCGACGCCCGCCCGCTCGTACGCTGGGCATTTGAAGCCAAGAAAGGAGAGGTGAGCGATGTATATAATATGGTGGACAAATTCGTGGTGGCCGTTGTAGACAAAATTTACAAAGAGGGAACACAGGATGCCGAAACGGCCAGGCCCATGGTGGAGAATGTGGTTCGCAACCAGAAAAAGGCAGAACAGATCATCAAAAACCTGGGCGCCAACCCAACACTTGAAAAAGCCGCCGCCGCCTATGGTAAAGAAATCCAAACCGCGGGCCTCGACTCATCGCTGGTATTCAGTAACTCGAGCATACAAAATATCGGATTCGAACCCAAACTTGTTGGTTCGGTCTTTAACAAAGAAAACATGAATAAGGTAGCGGCGCCACTCGCCGGCAGAAATATGGTATATGTTTTCAGGGTAAACGGCATCGCCAGCAAACCGGCCGATACGGAAGCCGAATCCGCAGCATTCCGTTCACAGCAAACAACGGCCTTGCGCAACCTGCTCGCCAACTGGTTTGAAGACCTTCGCAAGCGGGCAACCATCAAAGACAACCGCAGCGAATTCAATTGATATCGCCGCATTGAAATATCTTAACTCGAAAACAGCCGCCAATGATACTGGCGGCTGTTTTGTTATCTTTACAGTATGGACGGCGCTATTATCAATAAGGTTTCCGAAAGCGGTTTACTCACCCTCGACCTGGAAGAATTACTTCCCCGGGAAGAAGTGGCCGTATTCGATATGAAGGACCACCTGTTCATGGGTCTTATTCTCAAAGAGAAAGATTTTCGCGAAGCCATGAAAGGACTCGACCTGGCCCCCTATACCGGCAAATACGTTGCGGTCACCTGTTCGGCCGACGCGGTGATACCTATGTGGGCCTACATGCTGGCGGTAAGCTACCTGCAACCCGTTGCCAACGAAATTGTTTTCGGCGACGAAAACCAATTGCGCCAGTCGATTTTATTGAAAAACATTGAAGGCATTAATCCGGAATCATACAGGGATCAGCGGGTGGTGATAAAAGGATGTGGCGAGCAACCCATTCCCGAAGCGGCCTATGTGGCGGCCACACAAAAACTTCGCCCGGTGGCAAAGAGTATCATGTACGGGGAACCCTGCAGCACCGTTCCCATTTACAAAAAGAAATAAGATCAGAACCAGCCACGCTTTCTGAATACACGGATCATTACCAGGGGAATGAACAGCATGATGGCAACCGAAATGAAAAAGCCCCACTTGTTGTGAATGAGAGGTATCGCCTCGAAGTTCATCCCGAATATACCCCCAATAACCGTTGCCGGCGCCAGCAGGCAGGTTACCACCGCCATCACCTTCATTACCTCATTCATCTTCAGGTTCACATTGCTCAGGTAAAGGTCGTTCAGGTTCATCATCATATCCCGGTAGTTTTCGGCAAGATCATTAGCCTGCAGAACGTGGTCGTACACGTCTTTGAAATATTTCTGTGTTCGCTCTTCAATCAGCTCGCTTTCGCTGCGCAGGATCCCGTTCACCATCTCGCGTAACGGCGCTACACTGCGCTTCAAAACGATCATTTCCTTACGCAGCAGGTTGATCTTGGCCAGGCTTCGTGTATTCGGGCTTCGGATGATTGCTTCTTCGAGTTCCTCGATCTTTTCCCCGAGCTTTTCCATCACCACAAAATAATTATCTACGATCATATCGATGAGTGCGTAGAAAAGAAAATCGGCGCCGTTTTGCCGGATCTTGGAGTTGTGTATTTTCAGTTTTTCCCGCAGCGGATTGAAAACATCCCGGTTCGGGTCTTCCTGGAAACTGATCACGAAGTTTTTCCCGAGTACGATACTAATCTGCTCCAGCTCAACGGCCGAATTCTTCTCATCGAAATAAAGCATATTGAGCAGGCAGAAAAGAATTCCATTGATCTCATCGGTTTTGGCCCGCTGGCCAAGGCTCAGAATATCCTCCTGGATAAGGTTGTGAATACCAAAATGCGAACAGATGCTTTCCACATCCTGTTTACGCAGCCCGTCTACATTGATCCAGGACACAGCCGGGGTATCGATATAGGAAAAACAATCCGGCACATTCGCCATTTGTTTGACCACCATTTTACCGGCATCATAGTCGTATACAAAAATGGTTGTTTCTTCCGGTTCCTTCCGTTCGGCAATTACCGGCTGATTTACCTGCAACACCTTTTTGGTTCGCAACAGTTCCAGCGGATTCAGCAGATAGGAGATGTATTTTTGCGGAGCCATAATCGTTCGGATGCCGGTCGTTACCGGCAATTTCAAAGTAACAACATTTTTGAAACCGGGCAGTAAATAAAAAACCGGGATTTCCCGGTTTCTGTATTTAGTAGTTTATTTCGCAGGTGGTGGAGGTGGCGGAGGGGGATTATCGCTGTTCCAAACATCGCGATGCATTTTCCACTTCCCATTCTCCTGTTTCCACACTACAATGAATTTTCCCTTGTCGATGGAAACATTCTTATCGGCGAACATCTCATAGGTGCCGATCTCGGAAACAGCCTCGGGCCCGCCGAACAATTCCTCGGTAGTGATCCGGATGTTCCGCACACCCATCTGGTAACCACCGTTAAAAAAAGCCATGATGGCCTTGCTTCCGCACATCCTGGGCATATTGGGTGGATTGATACAGGCGTCGGAACTGTAGCAACCGGCAAACTTTGTTGAATCGCCGGTAGCCCAGCATTCACCAAATGTTTTGTTGCTGGCGGTGATCGCGGCTCTTGCACTGTCGATACTGAAGGCGGGAGCATCAGAGGTTGTGGCCTTGTTCGCCTCACCGCTGTTGCAGGATATGGCCGCCGTAAGGGCAACAATCAAAAAAGCAGATAATGGTTGTTTCATTTTTTTTCAGACAAGGTAACCGGATTATTTATGAGCCGCAATGTGGCTACTGGGTATTTTGTCTTTTTTCCGGCGGAACTTAAAATGATTGCTTTTTCCGCGATTACCAGCTCCCGGCTTTTGTTGAGGAGTTTTTTGCCGAACCATTGCCGGAACGGGCGCCGCGGGTGCATCGGAAGGAAAGGGATGTTCATTCACAACAGGAATGTTCTTACCGATCAGCTTTTGAATGTCTTTCAACGCATCTCTCTCATCGGCGCCGCAAAAGGAAAAAGCGATACCGGAATTGCCGGCCCTGCCGGTCCGCCCGATACGGTGCACATAGGTTTCGGGCACATCGGGCAGTTCGAAATTGATCACGTGTGAGAGGTCGTCGATGTCGATACCACGGGCGGCGATATCGGTTGCCACCAGCACCCGGATCTTACCGCTTTTGAAGTTACTCAACGCGTTTTGTCGTGCATTCTGCGACTTATTGCCATGGATCGCCGCGGAAGCGATGTGACTTCGGTGCAGGAACTTCACCACTTTATCGGCACCGTGCTTGGTACGTGTAAATACAAGTACGGAGCTGATGGGGCTGTTGTTCAAAAGATGAAGCAGCAGGGATGGTTTGTCTTTTTTCTCGACTAAATAAAGGGACTGATCAATCGCTTCGGCGGTGGACGAAACAGGCGTAACCTCTACCTTGGCGGGCCGGGTCAGCAGTACATCCGCCAGTTTCTGTATCTCGGGCGGCATGGTTGCTGAGAAAAAAAGCGTTTGCCTTTTAGCCGGCAATTTGGTGATCACCCTTTTTACATCGTGGATGAAACCCATATCAAGCATGCGATCGGCTTCATCGAGTACAAATATTTTAAGGTCTTTCAGGTCAATATATCCCTGGCTGATCAGGTCGAGCAAACGACCCGGAGTTGCCACCAGTATATCAATACCTTTTCTCAATATATTGACTTGCGGCAGTTGAGAAACACCCCCGAAAATAACGGCATGAGAAAGACCGGTATGCTTTCCGTACGCGGCAAAGCTTTCATCGATCTGGATCGCCAGTTCGCGGGTAGGTGTTAAGATGAGCGTTTTAATTTTCCGGGGACCCCGCTCTTCCTGCTTTTGTTTATACAGCAGCTGCAGGATGGGGATGGCAAAGGCGGCCGTTTTGCCGGTGCCGGTTTGCGCACAGCCCAGGAGATCTCTTCCTTCAAGTACGTAGGGGATGGATTGCGCCTGGATGGGCGTGGGAGATTGATATCCTTCGGCTTCCAGCGACTTCAGGATAGGATCTATTAAATGTAATTTTGTAAAAGCCATTAAGTAGGTTTTATACGTGGAGCTGGCAAAGACGTTGCACTTTCTGAATCAGCGGGAAATAATTTGTTACCACATTGGCCTGCAACAGGCGTATCTTATAAAAGGAGTGGACCACAAAGGTACGGTATTGTGCGTTAATGGCGCAAAAAGCACGATGAAGCAGGTTTTGCGCCGGCTTATATCTGTTCTGTACGTAATTTTATGCATAAACATCGATTATGTCGACCCTGACCGTTACCACCATCCAGACCAACCTGCATTGGGAAGAAAAATCGGCAAACCTCCGTATGCTGGAGGAAAAAATCGCCGCGATTGAGGAAAGAACCGAACTGGTCGTTCTGCCCGAGATGTTCAGTACCGGCTTCAGCATGAAGCCGTCGGAACTCGCCGAAGATATGGAAGGAGAAACGATGGCATGGATGAAACGGGTAAGCCGTGAAAACGGAATTGTTCTTACCGGAAGTTTTATCGCCACGGAAAATGCCGGTTATTATAACAGGCTGGTTTGGATGTTGCCGAACGGGCAATACGGGTACTACGATAAACGCCACCTGTTTGGCTATGCCGGAGAAGACAAACACTACCAGGCCGGGAACAAACGGTTGATCGCCTCGGTAAACGGCTGGAAGATAAACCTGCAGGTCTGCTATGATCTCCGCTTTCCGGTTTGGGCCCGAAACCGTGTTCTCGACCCCGATCAAAGCAGGAGCGGGCAACCAGCTTCTGCCACCAGCCCCGAATATGATCTTCTTGTTTATGTGGCTAACTGGCCCGAGCGAAGAAGCCATGCCTGGAAAACACTGCTATGCGCCCGCGCCATCGAGAACCAATGCTATGTTATTGGTGTGAACCGGGTTGGTTCCGACGGAAACAATATCTACCATAGCGGCAACAGCCTGGTCATTGATCCGCTCGGGCAGGTACTCTACCATATGGCCGACCAGGAAGATGTATCCACCATTACGCTGCAAAAAGAAAAACTGGAAGAAGTGCGGGAGAAATTTCCCTTCTGGAAAGACGCGGATTCATTTACGATCCACTGATGCGGTACGTGCCCTGTTATCATCCCTGATCCATTGCATCACCACCATCATTTTCTTGTCTATGTTTTTAAGGAGGGCATTGTAATCGGTTCCGATATACATATCCGGTACAACACCACGCCCGTCTTTCGCCACGTGGTTGTATTGCACCAGCCGGAACAACGGCAGCCGCACACGCAAATGGGTATTGGGCAGGATGATATCGGGGATCAGGATACCGTTGTTTCCATGCCAGCCCCCCCCGGCCTCTTCACCTACGAGCGTAATACCTGGCTGTCCTTTAACCGCGTTACAGAATATGGTGGAAGCGGAGAACGTAGACCCATTGATCAGCACGTACAGGTTTCCGGAATAATGATTTTGCCTCTTGGGTTTATAGGTCTTCCGTTCCCAGTGACCGAAATGAAATAATTTATCACTGTTCTTCCGGGTAAGAAAGAACAACCCCAGGTTATTGATGAATCCATTCTTTATATAGCGTGTATAAGGGCCCAGCGACCGGCATACAGCAAACGCCGTATCGGCCACCTTGAAGTTTTTACGGCTTACGTATTTTGTGAGCAGCGTGGAAAGGTTGATGCGCCCTCCGCCATTGCTGCGGATATCCAAAACAACATTCGTGATGCCGGCTTTCCGGATATAGCGGAATGTTTGCCGGTAGAATTTTCGCAAACGACCCGTAGAGAAGGTATTCAGGGTGATGATGGCCGTGTTGTTCGCGGTATCAATGGCCAGCGACCGTAGGTCGAGCAATTGCTTTTTGTTTGTTTCCCGTTTATCTTTTTTCGTTGCCTGCACCGGCCTGGGCCGGGAGGCGCTGTCGCGTACCGGCTCAAAAAGCGGGATGGTTGTTGTTTGTTCTTTTCCCGCGCTGTCCCAGTACGTGATCGCATACTTTTTGCTCAGGCCGATGATATTCCGGTGATAATACGGAAAGTTGCTGCTCATCCGGATATAGTTCACATTATTGGCATTTCCATCTTCGGTCATGGACCCGAACAATGTATTCCTGATCCCGGCGCTGTTCATGCCATTGATGGAACGGATAATGGTTCCTCTTTTCAGGATGGAGTCTCTCCGGTTAAGATTATTGGTCACCACCATGGTATCGCTCCAGCATTTCATGAAAAGCGGGAATGAAGGGAATCGTTTGTTGGCAGCCCAGTTATTGTACGCCCTGCTCATACCGAAGCTGGTATGTCCGCAGTGTATCTTATCGGTAAGCGGCGCCAGCACCTTCCAGCCGAACTGCTGTTCGGTCATGCTGTCCCCGATCTCCCGGAAAAAGGAATCAAAATAGTGATCCATGCTGTCTTTACTGGTGTACCAGTAAAGTGAAGGATGTTTTGACTCGAGTATCTCACGAAGGATGCTGTAATCTTCCTGTAATTGCTGCCGGGAATATTTGCGGGATGGATCATAGGCCCTTCCGGAGGGGGCGCAGGAAAACAGCAGACAGGCCGGGAAAACAAAAAGAAGAAATTTTACAAAATTCATTTCGGGTTGAATCAGATTATACCGGGCGGGATGATCATTTCAGGTGATTCCAGCCCTGTGCCACCAGCTCGTGTTTATTGCCGCCGCGGGTGATGATGGTCTTGCCCGCCGAAGCTTCTGTAATATACCCAATAATGCTGAAGCCGTTGTTGGCGTTTATCTTTTCATAATCCTGCTGGTTAACCGTGAACAGCAATTCATAATCCTCCCCACCGCTCAGGGCGCAGGCCGTTGGGTCCAGTTCAAGCTTGTACGCGAAGTCCTTGCTTTCTTCATTGATGGGTAGTTTGTCTTCATAGAGCACACAGCCCACATTGCTTTGTTTGCAGATGTGCAGGATATCGCTGCTCAACCCATCACTCACGTCCATCATGCTGGTTGGTACAATCCCGTGTTCGGCAAAGTACTCGATCACGTCTTTCCTCGCTTCGGGCTTCAGCAAGCGGCCAACAATATAGGCCCGGTTCTCCAGGTCGGGCTGTGCGCCTGTTTCCTGGAAGATCTTTTTCTCCCGTTCGAGAATGGTAAGCCCGAGAAAGGCGGCACCGAGGTCGCCGCTTACACAGATGAGGTCGTTTACCCTGGCCCCATCCCGTTTAACATAAGCGTCGGGCGCCACCTCGCCGATGGCGGTTACACTGATGATAAATCCGATCCGGGAAGAAGTGGTATCGCCGCCAACAAGATCGACGCCGTATTTTTCACAGGCAGCATAAACACCTTCATAGAACTCTTCCAGCGCTTCCACGCTGAACCGGTTGCTAACGCCGATGCTGAGCACCACCTGTGTGGGTGTGGCGTTCATGGCGTAGATATCACTCAGGTTTACCACAACGGATTTATAGCCGAGGTGTTTCAGCGGCGTATACATAAGATCGAAGTGCACGCCTTCGAGCAACAGGTCGGTGCTTATAACCGTTTGCCGGCCGAAATGATCCACTACAGCGCCATCATCACCGACACCCAGGACCGTGGAAACATTCTTTGTTTCGTTATTCCGGGTCAGGTGGTCGATCAGGCCGAATTCACCCAGCGACGCTATTTCTGTTCGTTGTTCCATTATGCAAGTTGTTTCCTGTTATGAATAACATCTATCAGTTCTTCGTGAATCAATCCGTTGGTGGCAACAAGCTTCCGCTGGTAGGGAGAATACGGGTTGCCTTCCATGTCGGTGACCTTTCCGCCGGCCTCTTCCACGATCAGGTATCCGGCGGCTGTGTCCCAGGGGCTCAGACTGTGTTCAAAAAATCCATCAAAACGGCCGGCAGCCACCCAGCAAAGATCGATCGCGGCGCTTCCCAACCTTCGCACAGGAACCCCCTTGCGTACAAAACGCTCGAATACCTGCAACGGGCCATTCTCCATATCGAGGTAGGTATACGGAAACCCGGTTACCAGGCAGCTGTTGATCACTTCTTTTTTCCGGCTGACGTGAATCCGTTTGTCGTTCAGGAAAGCCCCCATTCCCCTTTCTGCCAAAAACAATTCATTGATGAAGGGATTGTAAACGGCACCGAGGATCATTTCGCCTTTTTTCTCCACGCCGATGCTGACAGCGCAGATGGGGATACCGCTCGCATAGTTAATGGTGCCGTCGATCGGATCGATGATCCATTTTATTTCACTGGCGGTGGCGGTTTCGCCGGATTCTTCGCTTAGAATGAAATGATCGGGAAAATCGGATTGTATTGCTTCGATGATAGCTTTTTCCGAAGCATGATCCGCTTCGGTAACCCAGTTGTTGATTCCTTCTTTGTTACTGATTGCAAGGTCTTCGTTGTTGAAATAACGCCGTAGCTCAACGGCGCCGGCCTCTACGGCTTTGAGGAGGGTTGTTTTCAGCATGAAGCAAAGATACAAAGGCTTCTTTACTATATTTGAAGATGCGATTATCGGTGATCATAGTGAATTTCAATGTGCGGTATTTCCTCGAACAATGTATTCATTCGGTAAGCAGGGCCTGTGAAAATATGGAAGCCGAGATCATCGTGGTCGATAATAACTCCACCGACGAAAGCCGGGCCTTCCTCGAACCGGCCTTCCCCTCAGTAAAGTTCTGCTGGAATACAGCCAACTTGGGCTTTGCCCGCGCCAATAACCAGGCTATTTCCCTGGCCCGAGGAGAATACATCCTCTTCCTCAATCCGGATACGCTGGTGCCCGAAGATTGCTTTGAAAAATGCCTTCACTTTTTGGAAACATCCGGCACCAACGCGGCCCTGGGCGTAAAGATGGTGGATGGTTCCGGAAAATTCCTGAAAGAAAGCAAACGGTCTTTTCCATCGCCGCTGACATCCTTGTATAAACTATCGGGGTTGTCGAAACTCTTTCCCCGCTCTAAAACATTTGCCCGTTATCACCTGGGTCATCTCTCCGAACAGGAAAACCACGAGGTGGATGTGCTCGCGGGGGCATTCATGCTGATACCCAAAAAAATACTGGATGAGGTAGGGTATTTTGATGAAACCTTTTTTATGTATGGTGAAGATGTGGACCTGAGCTACCGGATCCAAAAAGCAGGCTACAAAAATTATTATTTCGCGGAAACCGCCATTATTCATTTTAAGGGAGAAAGCACACGCCGGGGCAGCATGAATTATGTGCGGATGTTTTACCTGGCCATGAGCCAGTTTGTAAAAAAACATTACAGCGGTAATAAGGCCCGGCTGTTTATCTTTCTTATTCAAACGGGTATTCTTATCCGGGCCACCCTGGCGGCCATTGGCAACGGACTAAAAAAAGCAGGCTTGCCGATCCTGGATGCGGCCATCATACTCTCCGGCTTCTGGGTTGTAAAGTATTTCTGGAGCACCTATATACGGCAGGATGTGAATTATTCTCCCAACACACTCTTGATCGCATTCCCCATATTTACCGCTGTATTTATGCTGGCCTCTTATTTCTCGGGCCTGTACGACAAAGGCTATAAGCAGGCGCAGCTGATCCGGTCAACGACGATTGCGGCTTTGTGTATCCTGAGTGGCTATGGACTTCTTCCCGAGTCGATCCGGTTTTCGAGAGGCATACTTGTTTTAGGAATCCTGCTGGCCTTTGTGTCCATGCATCTGTTGCGCCAGCTGTTCATCCGCGTTCGGCTGCTGGAAACAGATGATGAAGATGACGAAAAGCGGCAGACCATTGTGGTAGCCGGTGAAACCGATTTCGCCGTGATTAATAACCTGATGCATACGGCCGGAATGCGGGAGCGTGTATTGGGCCGGGTTGGTAATACGGTGGAGGAACGAAACGGAACAAAGCTCGGCAATGTAGAGCAGCTGCCGGAATTGATAGGGCGGTACGGCGTCCGGGAAGTGATTTTTTGCGCTGACGGAATGAAATTAAAAGACATTATTCAACTCATCAGTCACTTGCCCGCGATAACAAGAAACAAATTTCACGCTTCCGGAAGCCGCAGCATCGTTGGCAGCGACAGCAGGAACCTCAGCGGCGATTATGTAGCGGCCTCGAAAAAATTCCGCATTGGACAATCCATCCAGCAACGAAATAAACGGTTACTGGATATTTTGCTGGCCATTTTATTTCTGATGAGCTTCCCGATTCACCTGTTTCTACAAAAAAAGGCGGGATCTTTTTTCAAAAACACGCTGGATGTACTGCTTGGAAAAAAAACATGGGTTGGTTATGCCTGTGCAGATAACAATCTTCCGAAACTACGGACCGGCGTTGTTACAAGCACAGCGTTGCCGTCAAGCCGTAACGAGCTTCCCGAAGAAAGTCTTTTGAAAAGCGATGAGTGGTATGCGTCGGAGTATACCGTTCTGCTCGATCTCAAAAAAATAAAAGCAGGTTACCGGTATTTTGATTGCTGATCACCCGACAACCGCATTACATGCTCCCCGATAACAGATCTGAATTCTTCGCTGGTAAAAGACAGGTCCCCGAAGGGAAACAATCTTCCTGATTCAATGGCAGCCTTCAGCGAAAATCCTTCTTGTTGCATGCAGCAGAACAGGTTGCCGGCGGCGAGGTGTTTAGCGAGGTATTCTTGTTCCGTTTGTCCGGGTGTGGGAATCAGCACGGCTTTTTTTCCGAGAACAGCGAGGTCCATTACGGTTGAATACCCACAGCGCCCGATAACAAGATCCGACTGCCCGATGATGTCATTTAATTCTTTTCCCCCAAGATGATTTTTATGCTCCAGGTTATCCGGTAAGCCGTTCAGCGGTTTTGTTTCCAGCGGAAGTCCGCGGATGAGGATCAGCTTTTTCCCGGGAACCAAGCGGGCCTGCTCACAAATGATCTTTTCCAGTATACTTCGTTGCGGTTCGGGCCCCGATAAAATGATCGCAACATCGTATTTCATTGCTTGTTCGTTCTTCCGGAACCTCGATAAAGGGCCCAGGTACTTCAGCGTTGCTTTTGGCAAAAGAACCGGGTGCGAAAGGGCGCCTGCCAGGTTCTTCCCGGATTCATAATCCGGAATCCAGCATTCTTGGAAGCGGTTAATAAACCGGTAGTGCAGTTTTTGAGCAAGTTTATCGAAGAACCGGTTGCCGGTTTGTATTTGCAATTGGTGTGTAATATATATGCAGGGTATATTCTTCGTGTTGAGGCCCATCCGATTATCGCTGATTACAAGGTCGATCCCTTCCTTTTCAATTGTAATTTTAAGCCAGCGGAACTCCCTCCGGATCATTCTGAATATCTTCGGAATCTGGCCAATGAGCCGCAGCCTGGTCGACAAGCCATCATTCCCGTACATGATCTTGTATCCTTCCAGTTCCAGGAACCGGATCGCCGGGAACTCCTTCTCTAACAAGGCTTTTTGAGCCCCGCTTGCGGCCGCTACCACCTCACAGTTCAACTCAAGAAGGGCTTTGATTATAGGGATACAACGGGTTGCATGACCCAATCCCCAATCCAGGGGAGCCACCAGTACGACAAGCCTGTTAATATTTTTGGGTTTCATTAAACGAAAACAATAAAGTTTTCTGAAAAATGTTTAACTTGTAAACTTGTAAATATGCAACAAATAACTAAAAAAGCCTTATTTGTTCTGATTATTGCGGTTTTAGCGACAACAGCCGGCTGCTCTTCTTCCAGGAAAAATCAGTGTGGTTGTCCGAATAAATCAGGAATGGTCGGATACAAATAAAGCATCCAAAATCCCCCAAGGTCTATGAACAATCCAAACAGGGACTTACTTGTTTTGTTCAATCATGAGATAATGACTCAAAAAGCAATTGAGCATGAAGTTGAGCAGCTTCATCAATTGTTATATTCGATTGAGGGGATTGAGAATTTGATTGTTGCACACGAGGTCATCGACCTGAATAAATATAAGATCATTAACAAAGCCCCCCAGCTCCGCAGGCTTATCCGTCAGAGAGAATTGAAGTCTTTCGTTTTCCTCAACTGTAAAAACTGATCAGCTTAATTTTTCCAGCGCATTCCTGAGCGAACCAAGCATTTGGTCGATTTCTTCTTTCTTGCAGGTTCCCACGCTTAACCGGTACCAGCTGCTCGAGGGTTCGGCGCCAAACGCATAGAAAGGAACGATGGCAAGCCTTGCTTCATTGAGCAGGTAATTGGTCACGTCGGCCTGCTTCTGCAATAACTGGCCATCCGGGGTGGTTTTTCCCACCAGGTCGATTTGTATGGTAAGATAAATAGCAGCTTGTGGAGCAATGGCATCAACCCGGTAGCCATCCTTTTTCATTTGAATAAGCCCGGCATGGATCCGGCGTAAACGCTCTTCAATTTCCGCTTTAAAATGAACCAGGTATTTTTTGATGGCTTCGTGCTGCTGCAAATACCTGGCAACGGCTTTTTGTTCTGCCATCGGCGCCCAGGCTCCCATGTGCGAAAGAATCGACTTCATTTTCGCGATGACCTTAGCGGGGCCACTGGCCCAGCCTACCCGAACACCGGTGGCCGCAAAAACCTTACTGATGGCATCCACGCAGATCGTATATTCTTTCATGGCAGGCCGTAAGCTTACCGGGTGATAATGCTGAATATTACCATACGTGAGTGTCCAATACATCTGGTCGAAGAACAGGTATAGTTTTTTTTCTCCGGGGCCACGGCGCTTGTTTTCTTCCAGCACCAGGTCGCAGATTTTTTCCAGCTCCTCTTTACTGAGTGTGGTTCCTGTCGGATTCTGCGGTGTACAGATGGCCAGTAACGCGGCGTCTTTAAGATGTGGGGCAATATCAGCAGCCCGGGGCATGAAATTATTTTCCGGCGTTGTGGTAATCATCACATGCTGCGCATTGCAGAGATGTACATAATGGTTATTGTTCCAGCTGGGAACCGCATAAATCACCTTGTCGCCCGTATCAACCGTTGTGCGGTACAGCGAATAGATGAGCGGCCTGCCGCCACTGGCGATGAGGATCTCCTGTGTATTATAATCCAGGCCCTGCCAGGTTTTGATAAAGGAAGAAACCGATTCCCGCAGATCGAGATTGCCTTCTGCGGGCGGGTAGGTAGTGAATCCGTTTTGGTATGCATGAACAATTTCTTCTTCCAGCTCTTTCGGTATCGGGAAGATGGAAGAGTCGAAATCCCCAATGGTATAGTTGTAGATGAATTCTCCCTGGCGTTTTCGTTCTTTGATCTCGTTTCCGAGTTTCACAATCTCCGACCCGATAAGGGTCTCTGCCAGCATACTTAGTTTTTCTGAACTCATAAACAGCGCATATTACAGCGGCAAAAGTAAATTTTAAAGAGGGTATCTCAAAGAAATAAATACAGCCGTAAAGGTATTGTGCACAAATAAAAAGCGGCCTGTATAGGCCGCTTTCACAGAGCTGTTCTGCCTGTTATTCGATGGGTTTATAGTCCTTGAAAAGATTCACCTTGGTGGCTTCCACCTGCTCCCGGTATGCTTTCCACTTACCGGCGTAAAATCCGTTGATCTTGTCAACAATGTCGCGTATCGCTTTTTCGGCCGTGGCCACCAGCGCCTCTACCTGCGGTCCGGGAGCAACCATCTTACTGCCGATGGATTGTTGCGCCGTTTGCAGTATCGACATCACCGTTACTTCAAACGGGTTTCTCGACAACCCTTGTTTGTCGCTTGTTTTGCCGTTGATGGTTTCACGGAAAGCCTTGATTTCGTCGAGCATTTTGTTACTTGCTTTTCGCAACGAATCAACATCTTTCCCTTCCACACCCTTTGTTTGCGCCAATACCTTATTCAGCACCTCTTCGCTTTCGGTAAGCTGATCCATGGCGGTAACAAGCTTGTCGGATGATTTCCGGAAACGGGCAAACATATTCCGCTGGGCGATCTTAATATCATTGCGGTTGCCCAATCTCGGATCGTCTTTTACGGTAATGAATGTTGAATCCATACTGCCGGAATAACTCATCACCAGTTTGTAGGTTCCGGGCAATACCTGGAATCCGCCGGGCTCTGAGGCTCCTGGTTGAGGTTTGGGTGATCCCGGTTGCCGGAATCCCTTCTCTTCCATACCCCAGTATAGGCGATTGAAGCCGGAATCTATTGCCCAGCGAAGCGTTCGTATCTGTTCGTTGTTGCTGTTGTAGATCCGTACCATGGCCGAGTCAGATCTTCTGCCTCCGCCGCCTCCGCCAAAACCTCTGCCAGCGCCCCGCCCTCCACTGGTTTGCTGACCGGCACTTGCCGGAGCCGCTTGTGCTGCGGCGGGTGCCGGCTGCTTCTTCGCGGAGGTATCCTGTTTGGGTTTATTGATAAAGAAAGAAACTGCGGCTCCACGCCTCCTGTTATCGGCTTCGTACAGGCCATAAGAACTCCAGTCATAACCATTCGCCTGCCTGTATTGGGCCTGGTAAGCATCCGGTGCCGCAAAAACCGTTATGGGTTTTGAAAACGACAAACCTTTGTTAGCGGCCGCTTTGCGGAGAGGCCGGATATCATCCAACACCCACAGGGCCCTTCCGAAAGTAGCGATTGCCAGGTCGGCTTCCCGTTCCTGTATAGCCATATCATAGGTTGAAACGGAGGGATACCCGTTTTTAAATTGTTCGAAAGACACGCCATTATCAAAGCTGATCCACAAACCGTTTTCGGTGCCAACAAAGATCAGGTTGGGTTCAACGGGGTCCTGCAGAACGCAAAGCGCATAACCGCGTACTTTATTCTCGTCGATCATCCTTGTCCATGTTTTTCCATAATCCGTGGTGCGGAAGATGTAGGGCTTCATATCGCCCCGACGGTAATCATTCGCTACGACAAAGGCTTCCCCGGCATTATGCGCCGACGCCTTGATCTGTGGGATCCAGCAACCCGCCGGCATGCCCGCAATCTTGCCCCGGAAACCAGTCCAGGTTTTGCCTCCATCCCTTGTCAGCTGAACATTTCCATCGTCGGTTCCCACCCAAAGCGTTCCCTGTTCTTTGGGCGAGGGCTCGATGGTGAGAATGGTGCAATGGGTTTCGGCGCCGGTGATATCAGCCGTAAGTCCGCCGGTATTCTGAAACGCGGCGATCTTAACCGAATCGTTGGTGGTAAGATCGGGCGAGATAAAATCCCAGCTGATGCCCTTATCCATGCTTTTGTGAACGAACTGGCTTCCGAAATAAATCGTTTTTTTATCAAAAGGATCCTGCGCCAGCGCAGAGTTCCAGTTGAAGCGGAGTTTCAGTGATGGATCGGCGGATTGCGGTTTGATAAACCAGCCTTCACCTGTTTTCCAGTTTCTTCTTCCGATCGATCCGCCCTGGCTCTGGCTGTAAATCCAACTGGCATCTTCGGCGTCGGGCATCACATCAAAGCCGTCACCACCACCTACGTTGTTCCAGTAAAAATTCCGGAGCCCACCGTTGATCCAGGTATAGGCGGGCCCATGCCAGGTTCCATTATCCTGCATACCCCCCATAATGTTGTAAGGGAGTTCATTGTCTACATTGACATGATAGAACTGCCCGGCGGGGATCTTATCATCAAAGGTCCAGTTCTTACCCCGGTCGTGCGTAATGCCGATACCGCCATCATTTCCTTCGATCATGAAGTTCGGGTCTTTCGGGCTGATCCACCAGGCATGATGGTCGGGATGAATACCGGAATAGGGCAGCAAGGTGCCGAATGTTTTTCCTCCGTCTTCACTCACTTCCACCATATCGTGGATATTATACAACCGGTTTTCATTCTTCGTATCTACCCGGATGTCCTGGAAATAAAAAGGCCGGTTGGTAACCCAGCGGGCATCGCTGTTCACCAGCTCCCACTTCATGCCACCGTCATCGCTTCTGTACAACCCGTTCTTGCCCGCTTCCACCATGGCGTATACGCGGCGAGAATCGCTGTAGGCAAAGGCCAACCCGATCCGTCCATAGTTTCCGTCGGGTAAACCATCATCCTTTCCCAGCTTCTTCCAGTTTTTGCCGCCGTCGACAGTAATGTATAAACCGCTGCCGGTTCCACCGCTTTTGAAATCCCAGGGCGTGCGGCGGTGTTGCCACATGTTGGCGATTAGTTTATTCGGATTGGATGGGTCCATGACCAGTTCGGCGCAACCGGAGGAGTCGTTCGTATAAAGAATTTTATTCCATGTTTCTCCTCCATCGGTCGATTTAAAAACACCCCGCTCGGGATGCGGTGCAAAGGGATTTCCGATGGCCGCGGCATATACGGTGTTCGGATTTGCGGGATCGATGAGGATGCGGTGAATGTTCCTCGTTTTTTCGAGACCCATCAGCTTCCAGGTTTTTCCGGCGTCCATGCTTTTGAAGATACCCTCGCCCAGGTTGAGCGAATTCCGTGGATTGCCTTCGCCCGTTCCTACCCATACAATATTTGGATTCGATTGCTGGATGGCCACCGAACCGATGTTTTGTGTCGGCTGATCGTCGAATACCGAGGTCCAGGAATTACCGCTGTTCTCTGTTTTCCAAACACCGCCCGAAGCCGATCCGAGGTAGATGATGTTCGGATTGTCCACCACCACATCCAGGGAAGTGATGCGACCACTCATACCTGCCGGACCAATGTTACGGGGCTTTAGATTTTTGAACTGGGAAAGCGAGATCTTTTGCGCAGCGATCTCATAGGAAAAGATGCTGAGGAGGAAACCCAGCATGCACGCAGCCGTTTTTTTCATTGTTCTTTTTATTAAGCAATGAAGATGCGAAAAAACGGCGGGGATGTCAAATCAAATGTAAGGACGGCGGGCAGGCTATTTTTTCTTGTCCTGCTTTTCGGTAAAGACCTTTTCGGCGTCCCTGGCTTTTTTAAAATCAAGGATTACCGAATTGATGCAATAGCGCAATCCTGTTGGCGGAGGTCCGTCATCGAACACATGACCCAAGTGGGCCTTGCAGCGCCCGCACATTACTTCGGTGCGTTTCATGCCGTAGCTGTTGTCGGGCGCATAGATGATGCTTCCCTTGCTGATCGGCTCAAAGAAACTGGGCCAGCCGCAATTGCTTTCGAACTTCCCGTTGCTGTTGAAAAGCGGGTTGCCGCATGCGGCGCAATAATAAGTACCTGCGTCCTTAAAGTCCCAGAACTTACCGGTAAACGCTCTTTCTGTTCCTTTCTCCCGGGCGATATGATACACGTCTGCCGGGAGCGATTTCTTCCACTCTTCATTACTCATGTCTACTGTCGACGTGTCGGTATTGGAATAAACCGGGTTGATGTTCTTATTGCTGTCCATAACAACGGGTTTTGTTTTTTGACTTTCCTGGGATGCGTTTTTACAGCCATAAAGAATGACCGATGCCAGGATGAATACGGTATAAAAAACGGGCTTCATGTACGTAACAAATTTCGGCTTTAATGGTTTTCTATGTACGAAAAAGAGGCGTTTTATGATTTTGAACAATAGATGCAGATTGTTAAAGAATTATTAAAGGACGATCGTTATATTTGCTATCTTCAACACCGATAACAGCCATATGTTCAACCTGATTTTATTTGGTCCTCCCGGTAGTGGTAAAGGTACCCAAAGTGAGAAGTTGATCGCCAAGTACGGATTAAAGCACCTGAGTACCGGCGACCTGCTTCGCAGCGAGATAAGTCGCCAAACGCCCCTGGGCAAGGAGGCAAAAAGTATTATGGATAAAGGTCAGTTGGTGCCCGATGAAGTGGTGATCGGAATGATCAGTTCGGCATTGGACGCGAATCCCGATGCCAGGGGTTTTCTTTTCGACGGATTTCCCCGTACCGCAGCCCAGGCAGAGGCGCTGGATAAGTTACTGGAATTGAAAGAAGCGCCGATAGCCGCCATGCTCGCCCTGGAAGTGAGCGAAGATGAACTTATTAAGCGATTGCTGAAACGGGGAGAAACAAGCGGACGCAGTGACGATACCAATGAGGTGGTCATCCGGGCACGGATTACGGAGTACCATAATAAAACGGCGGTAGTGGCCGACTACTATAAAAAATTCGATAAAGTGGTCATGGTAAAAGGCGAAGGTACCATCGACGAAATATTCAGCAGGCTCTGTACCGAGATCGACAAACGGGCCTGATTGTATTTAAGTGTATTGACAAAGAGCATCCGGAAACGGGTGCTTTTTTTGTTTTACTTTGCGTATAAACGATCGCTATGGATGCCCCAAAATTCGACTTCATCAAAAACCAATTCGTTCCGCTGGTGAAAACGCTCTCTGCCGATACCGCCGGAAACTGGGGTAAGATGAACGGGCAGCAGATGGTGGAGCATGTGGCCGCATTTTTCAACGTGTCGGCAGAAAAGATCATCTTCCCCCTCGTAACGCCTGAAGAACATCTTCCCAAATTCAAGGAGTTCCTGCTGAGCGATAAACAGTTTCGTGAAAACACAAAGGCCCCAACGAGCATTATCGGTGAAGAGGCACAACCCCTTCGTTATGCAACCATGAACGACGCGATCGCTAAACTGGAAGAAGCCATCAATAACTTTATCTTGTATTTCAGGGATAGCCCGGCGAAGAAAACAACCCACCCCGTTTTCGGCGCATTGAGTTTCGACGAATGGATTCTGCTTCATTATAAACATGTAACCCACCACAGCCGGCAATTCGGACTGATCTGACGCCAACGAACAAACAAACGAACATGAAACTGGAGAACTACATAACAGGAAACTGGATTGCCGGTGATGGCGAAGGCCAGTTATTATTCAATGCCGTTACCGGCGAAGCCGTTGCTTCAGCCAGCACAAAGGGACTGGATTTTAAAAAGATACTGCAACACGGCCGCGAAGTGGGAAACCCGGCCCTGCGCAAAATGACCTTTCACGAACGGGGCAACATGCTGAAGGCCCTGGCAATCCACCTGCGCAAGCACCTGCCCGAATTGTATGCGGTCAGTTATAAAACCGGCGCAACAAAGGCCGATAGCTGGGTGGATATCGAGGGAGGCATCGGAAACCTGTTCGCCAACGCATCGCTGCGCCGAAAATTTCCCAACGAAGTTTTTTGTGTCGATGGCGACAGTCACAACCTCAGTAAGAACAATACCTTCATGGGCACACATATCCTTGTGCCCAAGGACGGCGTAGCGGTTCACATCAACGCGTTCAACTTCCCGGTCTGGGGTATGCTGGAAAAGATCGCCGTCAATTTACTGGCCGGCATGCCGGCGATTGTAAAGCCCGCAACGATCACCAGTTACCTGACCGAAGCCGTCGTAAAGAAGATCATCGCGTCGGGCATTTTGCCCGAGGGATCCCTGCAACTGATCTGCGGAAGCGCCGGCGACCTGCTCGATCATGTTACCTCGCAGGATGTGGTGACCTTCACCGGTTCCGCCTCTACCGGGCTTATGCTGAAATCCAATCAGCAGATCCTGAAAGAAAATGTTCCTTTCAATATGGAAGCAGACTCGCTGAACTGCATCGTACTCGGCAACGATGTTACACCCGATAAGCCTGAGTGGGATATTTTCATCAAAGAAGTCAGGAAAGAAATGACCCTGAAGGCGGGCCAGCGCTGCACAGGCATACGCCGCATCTTCGTTCCGCAAAACAAGATGGAAGACGTTTGGAAAGCCATCGCCGCATCACTTTCGCAAACCGTGATCGGTAACCCGTTGAATGAAAAAGTGAGAATGGGTTCACTGGCCGGTCAATCGCAGCGCAACGAAGTAAAGGAACAGGTACAAAAATTACTGGCATCCTCGCAGATCATTTATGGCTCATTGGATGGTGTGGATGTGGTCGACGCGGATAGTAATACCGGCGCATTCATGTCGCCCATATTGCTGATGAATGAAAATCCCTTCCAGGCAAAAGAGGTGCATGAAGTGGAAGCGTTTGGCCCGGTAAGTACCATCATGCCCTACAAATCGATGGACGAAGCCATCACCCTGAGTAAACTTGGAAAGGGCAGTTTGTGCTCAACCATTGTTACGGCCGATCATAAAACAGCCAGGCAGTACGTGATCGGCGCCGCCACACACCACGGGCGGATCCTGGTGCTGAATAACGAATGTGCCAAGGAAAGCACGGGACATGGATCCCCGCTTCCCTTGCTGGTACACGGCGGACCGGGCCGGGCTGGTGGCGGAGAAGAAATGGGCGGCCTGCGTGGCGTGAAGCATTATTTGCAACGCACGGCCTTACAGGGCTCGCCAACCACCATTACCGCGATCACCAACGTTTACCAGCAATACGCAGCCGGAAAAGATCCCGGCAAACACCCGTTCCGGAAATATTTTGAGGAATTGCAGATCGGCGACCAGATCGTTACGGAAAAAAGAGTGATCAGTTCCGAAGACATCGACCGGTTCGCCGACCTGAGCGGCGATCATTTCTACGCTCACATTAAAAGCACGGATTTTACCGGAACCATGTTCGAGCAACAGGTGGCACATGGTTATTTTATCATGAGCATTGCCGCAGGCTTGTTTGTCGACAGTTATGAAAAGAACCCGGTGTTGCTGAACTATGGGATCGATGAATTGCGCTTTACCAAACCGGTTTATCCGGGCGCCGAAATTCATATCCGCTTTACCTGTAAGGAAAAACTGCCGAACGATAAGCGGGTTGTGGAAAAGCCGGAGGATTTCAAACGCGGCGACGACATCGACAAGGGCATTGTGAAATGGCTCGTGGAAATGATCGACGAAACAAACGAGATCACCGGTGTTGCCACCATTCTTACCATGGTGGAGAAACAGTCGCAATAAACACAATTACTTTTTCATTTGCTGAACCAGCGAATCGAGGCGCATTATCTTTTTCTCAAGATCATCTATTCGTTGTTTATCCGTACCAACGAACGCCCGATCTCTGGCATGTTGCTCATTCCATTTTTTGTATGCGATATAAGTGGCCGGAACGATCATGGCAATGATGAAAAAACTCCAAAGCCAGTTGACGGTTTTTCGAAATCCGGGCACATCCTTATTTTTATGAAACCCCGTAAAGCGGGCCAGCAGAAAAGTAGCCAGGCCGATAAACAGGCAGTTTACCAGGTAAAAATATAAGCCACCGAAGAACAGCGGGTAGTCCAGGTGGGCAATTCCAAAGCCGGCCGTACAAAGCGGCGGCATACAGGCGGTTGCAACCGCAACACCCGAAATAACCTTAACCCCTTCTTTCTTTATTATTCCTACAAAACCCGCCAGTCCGCCAAAAAAGGCCAGCAGTATGTCGAAAATGGAAGCTTTCGCGAAAGAGGACAACGCCGCCGTGTTATTATCAAACGGGCTTACAAGGAAAAAAAGCACCGAAGCCACCAGGCTGATGCCCGTCATCCAGACCCAGTTCCGGATGCTTTTTCCCTTCAGTTCCGCATCGTTGATGGCTAGCGCAAAGGCAAAACCAACAATCGGTCCCATCAAAGGAGAAATAAGCATGGCGCCGATCACGGCGCTGATGCTATCGGTGTTCAGGCCTACACAAGCGATAACCATCGCAAAACCAAGGATCCAAAGATTATGGCCGCTAAAGTGGGCGCCTTCTTTGATTTCGGCGAGCGTTTCGGCCTCCTGCTCTTCCCTGCCAAGGTAGAGTTTGGATTGGATGAACCGAAGGATAATCCCGGGACGCTTCATCCGCTAAAGATAATTTTATATCGTAAATAAAAGCTGAGCCTTCTTCTATAACTTTGATTTTTGAAAAACGAGCATCATGGAAGCATACGTACGATCTCACATCGAGCATGGAATCAATACGATTGAATTTTATCATCCGCAAAGCAATTCATTGCCGGGCAAATTATTGGAGGAGCTGGCCAAGGAAATACACTTTGCCGGCACGCACGAGGAAACCCGCGTGATCATTTTAAAAAGCGGGGGTGAAAAGTCATTTTGTTCCGGCGCCAGTTTCGATGAGTTGATCTCCATACAAACGGAAGCGGAGGGGCTTACATTCTTCAGTGGTTTTGCGCATGTGATCAACGCGATGCGCCGTTGTCCTAAAATCATCATTGGCCGTATCCAGGGAAAATGCGTAGGTGGCGGTGTAGGGCTGGCATCGGCGGTTGATTACGCGATCGCGACGGATAAGGCAGATATCAAACTCAGTGAACTGGCGGTAGGTATCGGACCCTTTGTCGTTGGTCCGGCCGTTGAACGTAAGATCGGCACCTCGGCATTCAGCGCCCTGGCCATCGACGCTACCAATTGGCGCAATACCGAATGGGCCCGCAAGAAGGGTTTGTTTGCCGAAGTACACGAAAGCATCGAGAATATGGATGAAGCGGTTTACCGGCTGGCAAGCACACTGGCTCACTCTAACCCGGCGGCCATGGCCGAAATGAAAAAGGTATTCTGGAAAGGAACCGAACACTGGGATCAGTTACTGCCCGAGCGGGCCGGCATCAGCGGGCGGCTTGTATTAAGCGAGTTCACCCGCAACGCGATCAATAAATTCAAGGCGAAAGCGAAAGGATAAATCTCCCGGTTACTTATAAATCTTCGTAGGTATACAGCGGATCGATATACGAACCGGGTGGCATGTCCAGCAGCGGTTTAATCAATCCGTCTTTAAGACCATACACCCAGCCATGCAAATAAGGGCCGTTGTTTTTCTGCCAGGCCCGCTGGATAATGGATGTCTGCGCCAGGTGCGTTACCTGTTCGATGACATTAAGTTCAACAAGCCTGTCGGTTCGCTCTTCTTCATTTTCAATCTTATCCAGGGCATCCCGGTAAATATGGTATACATCTTTGATATTGCGCAGCCACATGTTCAGCACCGGTTTAAAATCCCGGCTGCTCATCGCCGCCTTAACGCCACCGCAACCATAATGCCCGCAAACGATCACGTGTTTCACGTTTAAATGATTGACGGCGAAGTCGAGCACACTCAGCAGGTTTACATCGGTATGCACCACCATGTTGGCTATGTTGCGGTGTACGAATATCTCTCCCGGCTGGGTGCCGGTGATCTTATCGGCGGGTACCCGGCTGTCGCTGCAGCCGATCCAGAGAAAATCCGGTGTCTGGATTGAGGATAGGCGATTAAAAAAATCGGGATTTGTCTGAAGCTGATTGTTTGCCCAGGCCTTATTATCTGAAAGCAATTTCTCGTAAGGAGTCATAAAGCGGCAGTTATATTTACCATTAAAAATACGGCCGGAAAACGGCATTCACGAACCAATCGTCGTTTATTTGCGCTGGTACTCAACCATTCCCGCCTCTCATTGTTACCGGAGCGTAAAATTCCGGCTCCAAAGCAATACCAACGACAGGGATGCTTGGTATAGAAGCGGAGAAATAGTATTTTGCGCATCCAAATGGCGAAACGCAGAAAAATATATAATAATATACAACTTGGCTCGGCTGTAGTAATGATACTGCTGCTTATGTGGCTTACGGTGAGTACTCCCTTTGTGCTTGCCAGCCAGCAAGAGATCGCCAAGTCTGCAAAATCGCCATCGGCACAATCACCGCTTACTGGTGGCAGCGAAGAAGAGAGCGCCAATCCCTTCGGCAACAGTACCGAGGAAAAGGTTCCCAAGAACATTAATTCATTCTCCGAAGAATTTCTTCACGATCCGCACGGATCGGATTATTTCTTTTCCATAGCCAGGCAATACCACAAAACAAAAAACGCGGGAACCTATACCGCATTCCACGGCGAATTACTCGTACCACCCCCCAACGCCGCCTGATTTTTCCCAGTATTGATGAGCCCCGGCTCAACCATTTTGTCATACAAGTACATGTGTGCGGTGTAACCATAGCGCCATATGCACCCGTGTAAAACCCAGTTTAATCTATGAATCCTAAAAAGAATCTGTTCGCAAATCTTAAAAGCGATTTGCCATCAGGGCTTGTTGTATTCCTGGTAGCGCTGCCCCTTTGCCTTGGCATTGCGCTTGCCAGCGGCGCTCCTTTTTTCAGCGGCATTATTTCCGGCATTGTTGGCGGCATTGTAATTGGCGCATTGAGTAATTCGCCGCTGAGTGTAAGCGGCCCCGCTGCCGGCCTGGCCGCATTGGTGATGGGCGCCCTGGTTTCGATCGGGGATTATAGCCTGTTCCTTTGCGCCGTGCTGATTGCGGGCATCCTGCAAATTCTGCTCGGGCTCGCCAAACTCGGTGGCATCGCCAACTATATTCCCAGCAGCGTGATCAAGGGCATGCTTACGAGCATCGGTATCCTGATCATCGCCAAACAAATACCCCACGCGTTCGGATACGATAAGGATGAAAAAGGAAATATTACAGAACTGTTTCCCTACGGACAGGAAGATATGCACGAACTGTTGCAGCCGTTGCAGCACATCGAAGTGGGTGTGTTTCTCATCTGCCTCCTGTCGATCATCATCATGGTGCTTTGGGAAAAACCCTTTATCAAAAAACGGATCAAATTTGTTCCGGGCGCCTTGGTGGCCGTAATCGTTTCGGTAATCATCAACGAAATCTGGATCCGCACCGGAAGCGTACTGGCCGTTCAAAACGAACACCTGGTTCAGATCAGGGTGGCAAAAAGCGCCGGAGAGTTCTTCAGCTTTTTCACCCTGCCGGATTTCAATGGATTCCTGAACAGCAGTGTGATCGTATACGGCGTGATCATTGCCCTGATCGCGTCGCTGGAAACCCTGCTGAGCATTGAGGCGATCGACAACCTCGATCCGCAGCGCCGCGTAACCAACACCAACCGCGAACTGTTTGCGCAAGGTGTGGGCAATACCGTAGCCGGCCTTGTCGGCGGGTTGCCCGTAACCAGTGTAATTGTGCGAAGCAGCGCCAATGTGAACTCGGGTGCACAATCCAAGCTGTCGACGATCATTCACGGAACCCTGCTGCTGGTATCGATCATCCTCATCCCGGTATTGCTGAATATGATACCGCTTTCATCCCTGGCCGCCATCCTGCTGATCACCGGTTATAAACTGGCAAAACCATCCGTTTTCAAAAACTTCTGGAGCGCGGGCAAATACCAGTTCGTTCCCTTTATCGTGACCGTGGTGGTGATCATTGCCGTAGACCTGTTCAAGGCCATTCCGGTATTGAGCGGGAAAGGATTGCTGGTTGGGGTATTGTCGGGAATCGTGGCAGCGATCGGCGCCATCTTATATGGCAACCTGAAGAATTCATACTTCTTCCATAAAGAGAAACACCACGAGGGCGATACGATCCGCATGCGGCTGGCCGAAGAAGTCTCTTTCTTAAACAAGGCGGCGATCCGGCAAACCCTGGATCACATGCCGGAGAATTCAACGGTTGTGATCGACGCTTCCGGAACCTCGTATATCGACTTTGACGTACTGGAGCTGATCAAAGAGTTCCGGGATATTAAAGCGCCCCTGAAGGATATACAGCTGCAACTTGTAGGATTCAAGGAAGCATACAAAATGGAGAATTATTCACACGTACAGTCAGTACATTAATAAACCACATTAACAATGAAAACATTGAACAAAGAAATACAAAGCACCATAACGCCCCGCAAGGCGCTCGAATTATTGAAGAACGGAAACAACCGGTTTGTTAATAACCTGAAAGCAAACCGCAACCTGCTGGAGCAGGTGAACGAAACCAGTGAAGGGCAGTGGCCATTCGCCATCGTTTTAAGCTGTATCGACAGCCGTACCTCGGCCGAACTGATCTTCGACCAGGGGCTTGGCGACATCTTCTCCGTTCGCATCGCCGGCAATATCGTGAATACCGATATCCTCGGCAGCATGGAGTTCGCCTGCAAAGTGGCCGGTTCCAAATTGGTGGTCGTACTTGGCCATACCAAATGCGGAGCGGTGAAAGGAGCCTGCGATCATGTAGAAATGGGCAACCTCACCGAACTGTTATCCAAACTGCAGCCCGCCGTTTATTCCGAAAGAGACACGACCGAACCCGGCTCAAGGAATTCGAAGAACGCGACGTTTGTCGAAAACGTATCATCCATCAATGTACGCCGCTCAGTGAAAAACATCATTGAAAGAAGCTTTATCATCGAACAAATGGTGGAGAATGGCGAAATCGGGGTGGTGGGCGCTATGTACGATGTAGAAACCGGCATGGTGGAATTCTATGACGACGTGGAATACATCCGCGACGAACAAAACCCGCAATTCAGCGTGGCTGAACTGAGGCATTAAAAACGGTTTTTCTAAATCAACACCATGGCCGATCATTCATTCGACGAAGCGCATGTCATCCAGGAGCTGAAACACTTCCTGCCTTCGCAGCAGGCGCTCAAGGATTTCATCCATCACAACTCCCTGCATGCTTTTCAGCACATGAAGTTCTACGATGCCATTTTTAAGGCATCCCGCATATTCGGCTACCAGGTGCACCTGCAACTTACAGAGTACAGGGACTTATATAAATCAGGGCGGATCCGGGAAGACATACTGAATAAAACAATCGTTCAGAAAAAAGGAAAAGACGCCCTGGCAGGTTGGAAGCAAAAAGTACTGGATACTCCGTACGATGTGATCAACCATCCCCGCGTCGGGCAATTGCGTAAATACTGGAAAGAAGCGTATGCATTCGACCTGGACAATGCCGTTCAGCCAAGATTGTTCCGTATCGTCTGCGCCTTCCTCGACCAGGGCATCGCTGTGCAACGAATGCCGCTGAGCGACAGGAGTTTTACACAGGCAATCCGGGAGATCGAACGCAAAAGCTGGGTTAGTTTTTTCAAAACAAAGAAGATCCGCCAACAATTCCTGGAAGGGAACTACTCACTGACATCGCTGCTGAAACAAATTGTAGGCGATGAAGCGTATTTTGAACAATACCTGTTCGACCAGCAATTCGCCCACCATGGCTGGAGTGGTTTTGTTTCAGCGGTGGAAGACAATCCGCACACATTGCTCGACCGCAAGCAGATCTGCCTGAAGGAGTTCATTGAATTTGAGTTGCTGCTGGAGCTGGACGCCCTGCACCGGCGTCTTGGCGAAAACTGGCAGCCCCTGGCCGATCATGTTTCCTCGCCTCCCGAAAACCTGCTGGCGGATATCCCAAAAACGGAATTCGCGGAAGTGATAGAGCTTTGGCAGGACGCTTTTGAATGGAGTTATTACGACGGTGTGCTGCGGGGAATCTTGCTTGCCGGCGACAGGCCCGTTGCCGCTGATAAAACATTCCAGGCTATTTTTTGTATCGATGAACGGGAAGATTCCATACGCCGGCATATTGAGGCGGTGGATAAGTGTTGTGAAACGTTTGGCGCACCCGGCTTTTTCGGCGTAGAGTTTTATTTTCAGCAGCAAGGCAGTAAGTTTTACGATAAACTCTGTCCGGCCCCCGTTACTCCCCGCTACCTGATCAAGGAATATGAAGCCACGGAAGAAAAAAAGCACGAGCCCCTGTACAGCAAACTCACACATGGCTTCTTCACCGGCTTCTTCATGAGCATCACGTATGGTTTCTGGGCCCTGGCCAAGAAAGCGCAGATGTTATTCAGACCGAAGATGAGCCCCGCGATCTCCAATGCCTATGCGCATATGGACCGGCATTCCGTTTTAACCATCGAAAACAAGCGTACCGACGATACAGAAAACGGCTTGCAGATCGGTTATACCATCGAAGAAATGACCACCCGTGCCGAGAACTTTTTACGCGGCATCGGCCTGATCCGTGGTTTTGCCCCGATTGTTTATATGGTGGCGCATGGAAGCAGCAGCGCCAACAATCCACACCACGGCGCACACGATTGCGGCGCCTGCAGCGGAAGGCCCGGTGCCACCAACGCCCGCGTGCAGGCCTTTATCCTGAATCATCCGAAAGTGCGGGCAGCCCTGGCTGCCAGGAACATCAATATCCCGGCAGGCACCCAGTTCATCGGCTGTATGCATGATACGGCCGCCGATGTAATGGGTTACTATGATGAAGAAATACTGCATGCCGAAAACAGCCGGGCGCATCTTCTCAACAAACAACATTTTGAAACAGCTCTTAACCTGAACGCCAAGGAACGAAGCCGGCGTTTCGCTTCCATCAATACGCGGCAAAAACTGGAACAGGTGCGACAGGCTATTCATAACCGATCTGTTTCCCTGTTTGAACCCAGGCCGGAGTTGGGTCATGGTACCAATACCCTGGCGATCATCGGCCGGCGAAACATGAGCAAGGGACTGTTCCTCGACCGCCGGGCCTTCCTGAATAGTTATGATCATAACACCGATCCGGATGGGTCTATCCTTGCCGCGGTCATGCGGCCGATCGGGCTGGTCTGTGGCGGAATCAACCTCGAATACTATTTTTCGCGGGTTGATAATATCAAACTCGGCGCAGGTACCAAGCTGCCGCACAATGTCATGGGGCTTTTTGGCGTGGCAAACAGCAGCGACGGCGACCTGCGGCCCGGACTTCCCTGGCAGATGATCGAAGTGCACGACCCGGTACGCCTGCTGGTGATCGTGGAGCAAAGCCCGGAAATTGTTCTACAGGCCATTCAGTCTTCACCGGAGGTATTCGAATGGTATAAGAACGAGTGGGTGCATATCGTGGCGTTTCATCCCCCGGAAAAACAGTTTTATTATTTCCGGGATGGTGCGTTCAGTACGTATGAGCCGCTGACCAGGGTGGAAGAGATCAGGGTTATTCACAATATGGAAACCTTTATTGAAGGCGCCAAAGAAATGGAAACAAATCATATTGTACACGCTACCGAGGAGAACCTGCCTGTATACCTGCTCGATTAACAACCAGGCTTAGGCCTGTGGAAAATATATAAGAATGGATCAACTGCTTGTTTTGTTCATTGGGTTACCGCTGCTTTCTTTCTTTGTTACGTTGTTCTGGAAGAACAGGAACGAAAGACCGATCGGCCTGGTCGTCCGGTATACCAAGGTGGCATACATCATCCTGTCGGTAAGCTATCTTGTATGGTGGATCGCCAACGGGCTTACCCCCGTCAGCTTCAAACTGGCAACCCTGTACCGGAGCGATAATTTTGTTTTTGCCCTCGAACTCTTTTACGACGAGATAACCGCGGTCTTCAGTATTGTAGGAGCCCTGCTTTTTTTCCTGGTGGCCACGTTCAGCAAATATTACATGCACCGCGACCAGGGGTACAAACGTTTTTTCAGTACCATCCTGTTATTTGCCGCCGGGTACAACTTCATCATTCTTTCCGGGAATTTTGAAACCCTGTTCATCGGGTGGGAGATCAAGGGACTTTGTTCTTTTTTGCTGATCGCCTTTTACTGGAACCGCTACCTGCCCGTTAAAAATGCATTGAAAACCGTTTCGAACTACCGCATCAGTGACGTAATGCTGATGCTGGCCATGTGGATGATGCACCATCTTACACACCGGAATATATCGTTTACCGACCTCGGGGAAGCCAAACAGATCGCGGCCCAGGGCGGCGCTTATGCCGCGATGGGCGTACTGGTGGTTTGTATGATCGTGCTGGCCGCAACGGTAAAATCGGCTCAATTTCCGTTTACCAGCTGGTTACCCAGGGCCATGGAAGGGCCAACCTCCTCATCCGCTATTTTTTATGGATCGCTGAGTGTGCACATCGGCATTTTTTTACTGCTGCGCACACACCCGTTCTGGGAAGACATGCTCTGGGCAAAGATTCTCATCATTGTTACCGGCGCGGTAACCGCCGTTCTATCAACATTGATTGCCCGGGTACAACCCACGGTAAAAACCCAGATAGCCTATTCTTCCGCGGCCCAGATCGGCCTGATGTTCATCGAAACCGCCGTTGGGTTTCATTGGCTGGTGCTGATCCATTTTGCCGGCAATGCATTCCTGCGTACCTACCAGTTGCTTGTTTCGCCTTCCGTGCTTAACTACCTCGTGCACCACCAGTACTTTCATTATGAAGCTCCGCGGGAACGAAAATTATCCGCCGTGGCCGCTTCTTTTTATGTGCTGGGCGTTAAGGAATGGAATCTTGATGCTTTTATGTTCCGCTTTGTCTGGAGTCCGTTCAAATGGATCGGCGTTAAGCTGCAATTCCTGCAATCATATATAATTACAACGCTCCTGGTCGCGATGGCGTTCGCGATCGTACTGGCGAACCGGTTCAACGCGGGGCTATTGGCCGGAATGAACGTACCCTTTCCTGAAATACTGATGTCGGTGGCGCTTATGTTTGTGTTATCTTCTTTTTCCAGCCGGGGCTCTGCGCTTAAAGCCTGGGTCCTCCTGCTGGCGGCACATGCATGCATTATCCTCGCGATCTGGCTGACAGCCGGGCAGATCGCTTCCCTTGAATTTCTTTATTATGCGGGCGGTATTGTATCCGCGTTCCTTCTTGGATATTACTGTTTACAACGGATCCATGGCATCGACCAGGATATTTTGCTGAACCGGTTTCATGGCTATGTATACGAAGCCGAGAACAAAGGGCTGTTATTCCTGTTAGCGGTTATCGGTATGCTTGGATTTCCCATCACCACCGCGTTTGTAGGAATCGATGTTTTCTTTACGCATGTAGATACGCATCAGCCCGTACTGATTGTTCTGCTGGCACTCTGCTTTTTGTTCATTGAACTGGCCGCCTTCCGCATATTGCTGCGCATTTTTATGGGGCCGCACAAGAAACTCTATCACCCGGTGGCATACCGGAGCTCCTGAGCGGTCAATGTATCGCCGAAACATTGACGGCCTCAATGTTCACCAACCTAAGGTCGATGTGACGGTCGTGGGCTTTATTCCTGTATTCGCTGATGATCTCTAAAATATCATAATCCACGAACTGGCAATCGCTGCCGTCGATGGTAAGGTTGCTGTATTCGGGCACCTCGTCGAGCGTTTTTTTGAGATTCACCTTGTTCAAAAAAGTAACATTGGTGTTGAGCCTGATCAGGTAAGAATCGATGCCCTGGTGATGCGTTTTGGAGATCTTATACTCCGACCTGAAATTATTCTGGATAATGAAGTAGGCAGACAGGAGCAAACCAATACTCACGCCTTTCAGCAGGTCGGTGAGCAGGATCACGACAATGGTGATCAGGAAGGGAAGAAATTGTTTCCAGCCCAGCGACCACATGTTGATGAATAATTTGGGTTTGGCGAGATTGTATCCCGTTACCAGGAGTATGGCCGCGAGGGAGGCGTAGGGTACCAGGTTGATCAGGGATGGGATGAGCAGCACTGCCAGCAGGAGGAAGATGCCGTGCGTGATGGCAGCTAATTTTGTACGGCCCCCGGCGTCGATATTCGCCGCACCCCGTACCACCACGGCCGTGATCGGTATCGCCCCCAGCAAACCACAGCAGATATTACCAAGTCCCTGGGCCACCATCTCCCGGTTCACCGGGGTAATGCGATTGTGCCTGTCGAGCTTATCAATGCCTTCGATGCACAGCAACGTTTCCAGCGAAGCCAGTACCCCGATCACGAGACCCGTTTGCCAGACATCCGGGTTTGAGGCCAATTCGGAGAAACGGGGGAAATGGATATTGCTGAAGATATTGAGCGGTATGTTTACCAGTTGCGACGCTTTTAATTGCAGGGTACTGTTGGTAAAAACAAACAATTGCTGCAAGCCGATGCCCAGTAAAACAACCAGGAGCGGAGCGGGAACAACAGCCCGTTTTTTAGCGAAGGGCCGCTGCATAACGATCATCAGGGCCAGCGAAGCAAGCGCAATTAAAATTGCCCCGGCCGTAACATGATGGCTGAACCGGGAAAGGTTGCCGAAGAAATGTTTGCTGGAGAAGAGCGCCAGGAAACCGCTTTCCCAGAAATCGGGTTGATCGTACCCCAGGGCCAGCGGCACCTGGTTCATAAGCAGGATGATACCGATGGCGGCGAGCATGCCTTTGATGACGGCGGATGGAAAGTAATTGGCGATCACACCCAGCCGCAGCAGCCCGATGATCAATTGGAACAGGCCGGCGATGATAACAGATAAAAGAAACACCCGGTAATCGCCCGAGGAAGCGATGGTTGCCGCCACCACGGTCGAAAGGCCCGCGGCGGGCCCGGAAACAGCCAGGGAGGCCCCGCTGACAAAACCGGTTACGACACCACCGATAATACCTGCCAGCAAACCCGCATACAAAGGAGCGCCGGAGGCCAATGCGATGCCAAGGCAAAGCGGCAGTGCCACTAAAAAAACAGAAAGTCCGGCGGCCAGGTCGTGCCGCCACCACATGATACGGTAATATTTCAGGGTGCGTTTCAATGCAGCATAATTTTTTTGTACAGGTAGTTCTGCTGCTTGTACGCTGAAACCGATGGCGTGTCTTACAGCTTACATATTCAAACCGCCGCAGGCGCTGATCACCTGCCCGGTGATATAGCTTCCCATATCACAGGCCAGGAATAAACATACGTTCGCTATGTCTTCGGTGCTGGCGAATCTTCCCAGCGGAATACCCGCTTTGTATTTTTCGGCGCCTTCGCCTTCTTTCAGGTAATGGGTCATATCTGTTTCCACAAAGCCGGGCGTCACGGCATTGCAGCGGATATTGCGGCTACCGAGTTCCTTGGCGATGCTTTTTGTAAAACCAATGATACCCGCCTTGCTGGCGGCATAGCTGCTTTGTCCTGCATTGCCCATTTCCCCGATCACGCTGCTCATGTTGATGATGCTGCCGCTCCGGGCTTTCATCATCGGGCGGATCACCTGCTTGGTCATGTTGAACACGCTTTTCAGGTTGATCTGCATCACGTCATCCCATTGTTCGGGCGACATCCGCATCAGCAGGTTGTCTTTAGAGATACCGGCATTGTTTACACAGATATCGATGTTGCCGAATTCTTTCAGCACATCATTCACGAAATTTTCGCAGGAAACAAAATCGCCGGCATTGCTTTGCCAGGCCTTCGCTTTTACACCCATACCCTGCAGTTTGGCGGTGATGTCGCTGGCCCGCCCGGCACTGCTGTCGCTGATATAGGTAAAGGCGATATTACAGCCATGCTCGGCGAATTTCAGTACAATGCCTTCGCCGATACCGCGGGCGGCCCCGGTTACGATGGCTGTTTTTCCTTCTAATAATTTCATAGATCCGTTGTTTCGGTTGTCAAAGTAAAATCAAAAAATCAAATAGCCCTTATATTTTTATGCGAAGTATTTCTTCCAGCACTGTTCGTTCGTTGCTGAGCCGTGGCACTTTGTGCTGCCCGCCGAGTTTGCCTTTGCTGCGCAGCCATTCCCGGAATGTGCCTTTTGCAACGGCATGCACAACCGGTAAGCGAAGGGCGATGTTCTTATGCCGCTTGGCTTCGTAATCGCTGTTGATGTTTTTCAGGCTGCTGTCGAGCGCTGATACAAACGCAGCCAGGTCGTCCGGTTCTTTTTCAAATTCGATCAGCCATTCATGGGCGCCGTTGTTGTGTTCGCTGAAGTATACAGGAGCGGCCGTATAGTCGGTAACCACGGCGTTTGTTTTTTCGGCGGCCAATGCAATCGCCTTATCGCTGTTGTCTACGATCACTTCTTCGCCGAAAGCGTTGATATAATGTTTCAGCCGCCCCGTTATTTTTATTTTATAAGGATTCAGGCTGGTAAACTGAATGGTATCTCCGATCAGGTAGCGCCAGAGACCGCCGGTGGTGCTGATCACCAGGGCATAGTTCTTACCCACGACCACATCTTTCAGGCCCACCGTTGCCGGGTCTTTTTTCCCATATTCTTCCACCGGCATGAATTCATAGAAGATACCATGTTCCGTAAAGAGCAGCATTCCGTCGTCTTCGGGTTTCACCTGCCCGGCAATAAATCCTTCGCTGGCATTGTAGATCTCCAGGTAGTTGATCGGGCCGCCGATGATCTTATCGAATTGTTCCCGGTATGGAATAAAAGACACCCCTCCATGAATGTAAAGCTCAAGATTGGGCCATACTTCCTTGATCAGGTTTTTTCCTTTGATTTCGAGTATGCGTTTCAGGAGTAAGAGTGTCCAGGTAGGAACACCGGCGATGGAGGTTACATTTTCATTGGCCGTTATCTGCGCCAGTTTTTCGATCTTCATTTCCCATTCGTCGAGCAGGGCCACGCTCAGTTCGGGTGTACGCAACCATTGTCCCCAGAAAGGCGAGTTCTGCATCAGCACGGCACTCAGGTCGCCATACTGAATGTCTTCATTGATCTTGCTGATCTGGTGCGAGCCACCCACAACCAGCCCTTTGCCGGTAAGCAGATCGCTGGATGGAAAATTCTTATAGTAATTGCTCAGCACATCCTTGCTGGCCTTGTAGTGATTATCCTGCAAACTTTCCTGGCTGATGGGAATGAATTTGCTTTTATCGGATGTGGTGCCCGAGGATTTGGCGAACCAGGCAACAGGCGTATTCCACAGGATGTTCTCACCGCCTTCCATCATCCGAAGGATATAGGGCTTGATGTCGTCGTACTCATGGATGGGAACATGCTTCTTGAATTCGCGAAGCGTGAAAAGTTTGGAAAAACGATACTTTTTGCCAAACTCGGTATACTGCGCCGCTGTAACCAATTCCTGCAATACCTCCCGCTGAACAGCCTCCGGGTGATTGCTCCAATTCTCGATGCGCCACAGACGCATGCGGGCTAATTTGGATATGGCGGGGGAGAGCAATTTCATTTTCAGCAAAATACACAAATGAAACGGAAAGAAGAAGATTGGAGAAGCATTCGTGGTTCGCCCGGCCAATTAACAACGAAGCGACTCAATCGGTTTGCTCACCCGTACGATTACCGGCTGCTTCTTCGTGCAGGTAATCCTTTCGTTTGAGTTCGAAGTTTCGCCCGAGGTATAAACGCCGTACCTGTTCATCCCCGGCCAGTTCTTCGGCGGTGCCGTGCGTGAATATTTTCCCGTCGATGAGCAGGTAGGCCCTGTCGCAGATCGAAAGCGTTTCATTTACATTGTGATCGGTGATCAAAATGCCGATATTCCGGAATTTAAGTTTGGCAACGATGCTTTGTATGTCTTCCACGGCAATGGGGTCAACGCCGGCAAAGGGCTCATCCAGCAGGATGAATTTCGGATCCACCGCGAGGGCCCGGGCGATCTCTGTTCTCCGTCGCTCGCCGCCACTCAGGGTATCGCCGTTGTTCTTGCGTACCCGCTGCAGGTTGAATTCATTCAACAGTTCTTCGAGCTTGTATTTTTGTTCGGCCTTGCTGAGCTTGGTCATTTCCAGCACCGCCTTAATATTATCCTCCACGCTTAGCTTGCGGAATACACTGGCCTCCTGGGGCAGGTAGCCGATTCCCATCTGCGCCCGCTTGTACATCGGGAGTTTGGTGATATTGATATCGTTCAGGAAAACCTCTCCCTCATCGGGTTTCACCAGGCCAACGACCTGGTAGAAGGACGTGGTTTTACCCGCGCCATTCGGGCCAAGCAAACCAACAATCTCGCCTTGCTTTACATCAAAGGAAACATTGTTTACGACAGTACGGCTGCCATAAACTTTCACCAGCCCCTTGGTTTGTATGGTTAGATTCAACGTGGGAAATTTGAAGCAAAAATACAGGAAAGCGCCAAACGGCAGACAGGTAAACGAGGATTAACAGGCTTTTGCCGGCTGTATTTTCGTTGGCCCCTGTTTAGGATTGCTTGTTTTTGATTACTTTTAAGAGCATAACCGATAAAAAACAGACCTGATGTACAGCTTCGCGGCCCGGCTTCTTTTTTCAGCGCTTGTTACCACCGTAATCATATCCTGCCAGAAAGAGGTTGATGGAACGATCCTTTCCGGGGGCGGAGGCACCCCGGCGCCCAATCAAAAACCCAAAGTAGGCACAACCTGGACCTATCGGTATTATATATACCACCAGGACGGAAGCCTGTACCAGTCGTTCATACTTACCTATAAAGCCAAGAGCCTCGACACGCTGGGCGGTGAAACATGGCTCCGGATTATTGATGTGGATGCGGATACAACGGTTTATTACCTGAAAAGCAAGGCCGATGGTTTATATCAATACGCCAACAGCGCATCCAACCTTTTCTGCAAGGATCCAGCCTCGCTGGGCGACAGCTATACCACGTATAACGAAGGCGGTCCCGAGAACTTTATCGTAAAAGGAGTAAAAGACACCCTCCCAACCGGTATTGGCGATATACCGGTCAATTATTATGAAGGATTCAAATCAAGCGTACTCATAGATCTGGTATGGTATAACGAATACGCGTGGATCGTACGCAAGTCGCAATACCGGAACCGGTCGCTCATTCCACCGCCTTTCTGGTATAAATACAGCACCCTTTTTCTCGACAAGATCGTTTATTGAAACAAGATGTTCGTTTTACTGCAAGCTTAAGTAAGTTTGCATTTTATCGGAACAAATGAAAGTAATTGATCACATTGCCAGGGCCCAGGATACCCTGATCTCTTTCGAGATATTGCCTCCCCTGAAGGGAAAGGGCATTCAATCGCTGTACCAGCACCTCGATCCCCTGATGGAATACAAACCGGCGTTTATCAATGTAACCTATCACCGGAGTGAACACGTATTCAAGAAAAACGCGGATGGCAGTTTTCAGAAAGTGGTTGTCCGTAAAAGACCCGGAACGGAGAGTATCTGTGCCGCCATCATGAACAGGTATAATGTAGATACGGTTCCGCACCTTATCTGCGGCGGCTTTGATATCAACGAAACGGAAGACGCACTGATCAACCTCCATTACCTCGGTATCGATAATGTTCTTGTTTTACGTGGCGACGCCGCCAAAAATGAAAACGCGTTTCTGCCCGAACCGGGCGGTCATAAATACGCCAGCGAATTGCTGAAGCAGGTGGTGGACCTGAATAAGGGCGTTTACCTGGAGCAGGACCTGAAGAACAGCAGCCAGACAAAATTCTGCATTGGCGTAGCCGGGTACCCGGAAAAGCATTTCGAGGCACCCAATATGGAAAGCGACCTGCACTACCTGAAAATGAAGGTGGACATGGGGGCCGACTATATCGTTACCCAGATGTTCTTCGACAATGAAAAGTATTTCGCGTTTGTAAAGCAATGCCGGGAGCATGGCATCAATGTGCCGATCATTCCCGGACTAAAGCCGATCTATACAATAAACCAGCTCACGATGCTGCCCAAAGTGTTTCATATCGACATCCCTGTTGAGCTGAGCAAGGAAATACTAGCCTGTAAAAGCCCCGAAGCGGTTGAGCAGGTGGGAACCGAATGGTTGCTGCATCAATCGCGGGAACTGAAGAAGTTCGGGGTTCCCCTTTTACACTACTACACACTCGGCCGGCCCAATATTGTTGGCGAGGTCGTTAAGCAACTCGTATAATAACAAAAGCCTTCTTTGTAAAGAAGGCTTTTTCGTTTTCATACAGGGATAATTATCTGCTCAATGGTATTCCAACGGAAAGGCTGATCGTCCGGTATTTATTTTTATCCGAACCGGCGTTGTTTCCTTCGGTGGAATTGATACGGGCCAGGCCGAGGCCATAATTCAGTTTGAGAATCACAAATTCAAAATCAATCCCGGCGCCGGCGTTCAAACCATAGTCGAAGCGCTTGAGTTTATCATAAGCGGCATCATCCTGCTCGGAAGTAAACGGATCGTCGTTGCTGAATTTGATGGAGCTGCTCGATGTTGATACGATCGGCCCGATACGGCTTTCCCACCGGGATCGCCCACCCACACCGACGGCGATATACGGACCCGCGTGGAAAAAAAGATTGGCGTTCTTCACAAGCGGAATTTTTATCACCGCATTCAACGGGGCTTGTATGTAATAGGGATTGAAGCGTGTTTTTACATAATTGCTTCCCCCGTTGAAATAGGTCTCGGCCCTGGAACCATGCCCGCTGAAAAGCAAACCGGTTTCAATATCCAGTTCTTTGGATAAACCCCAGCGGCCCATGATGCCGGCATTGAAACTGGTGAGGATGTTGTTCTTTTCTGTCTGGCCGTCGTTTGTGCGGGTGATATTGGCCAGGTTCAGTCCGCCTTGCAGGTAAATCTGCGCTTTTGCAGGGATGGCGAAACAAAGGACGCATAGCGCAATCAGTAGTTTCTTCATGTTCGTTGCGTTTAGGTAAGTGATTAACCCGGCAAGCGGGTTTTTGTCGCCCCATTTACGCAAAAAATCTGCCAGCAGATTTAGCGGGCAGGTTTTCAAACTGTAAGAATTATGTCATTATTTCAGCAAAGATTTGAATACCGTTTCATTGATCTTAACCGGGTATTTCTTTTTTAATTCATTGACCCAGGTCTCTTCCAGGATATTCTGATAGTCGTTTATCACCAATCCTTTCGCTTCTTCAAAGGTGCGTTGAGCCCCTTCGGGATACTGGCGGATGATCTTCGCAAAGCCAGCGGAGCCATCCTGTGTATTTACAGTGATTGTTGTGACAAAGCCTGCGGCGGATTTGGGATCGATGCTGATCGGAACCTGGCTGATCTCAAAACGGCCCGAATCGGCCTGTATGCCATTACCGGATTCATCCATTATCTGTTTCCAGTCTTTTCCATTCTTCAGCGCTTCTTTAGCGTTTTCTGCAACGGTCTTGTTGATACAGTTAAACAATATGAGATCTGCACTGGCCGCCCACAGGTATTTATTCTTATTGTTGTTGTAGTGCTTATGCAATGCGGCGGTATCTGCGGCGGCGCTGCCCCAAACATTTCTTTCCATGATTTCGAACAGCACATTACCGTCTTTAAATTCCTGCATCTGGTATTTAAACTCGGTATTGTAATCCTCCAGGTGACTCTTGTAATAGTCCATGGTGATGGAACCTACAAACTTTTCCAGTAAGGCCGCGTTATTTTCCTGCTGGTACAGTTGCGGGTTGCCCTTGTAATTTTTTACGAAGTCGAGCCACTGCGAACCGGTGATCTTTGTTTTTCCGAAACTGTAGATCGGCTTGCTGCTGATGGGATAGTTTCCGGTGCCGGCATCGGCGTTCCAAAGCGCACTGTCGGCATAGCGGAACAGATCCTGGTCGGATACATTACCGGTCTTTTTGAAACTTATTTGCTTTTGTATCTCTTTCAGGAAAAGATCTTTGGCGACATTTACCCGGGCGTCTTGAAGGATCTTCTGTTTGAGTTCGAAGGTATAGGCCGCGTCATCTTTGTCGGTCGTAACGGGCGTATGCATGATCCGTTTAATGATATGGTATCCGAATTCGGTCAGGAATGGCTTGCTGATCTCGCCGTCGCGGGTAAGTTTAAGCACTTCGTTCTCAAACGAAGGCTGGTAACGTCCCGAGCCAAACTCGGGAAGTTCGCCCCGGTTTCCGTAAGTAAGCTTATCGTCGCTTACCTGGCGGGCCAGCAAACTGAAGTCGGCTCCCTTTTGCAGTAACTGGTATATGGAATCAGCTCTTTTTGCGAGGAGGGTCTTGTCGGCGCCCTGTTGCTCCGGCGGCACGGCGGTAAGGATCTGCGCCAGCTTCCACTTGCCGATGGCCTTGCGTTCGTCGATGACCTTGAACACATGCCAGCCGTTTTTGGAGCGGTACGGTTTGCTTACCTGGTCTTTTTTCAAACCATAGACGATGTTCTCGTATTCATAGGGCAAGGTGAAAACGGTGATGAAACCGATATCAGATTGACGGATGAGGTCTGGCCCTGTTTCGGCGATCAGTTTTTCATAATCCGTTCTGCCGGTTGCCAGTTGCGATTGAGCGGCGCTGATGGCCCTGAAGGCTTTCAGGCTGTCGTCGGGCGTCGCAGTCGGGGCTACGCCGGCAAAGAAGTGCAGTACCCGAAGATCTTTCTGGCTGCGGGTAAAGGCTTCCGTAACAAGATTGTTTACGGTCGCTTCGTTGCTGAGATAGCTGTCTTCGATCTGCGTCCGGAAACTCTGGGCGTCGTATTGCAGCTGGGGGAGTGTGTCCAGCTTCAGGTCCAGGGCCGCGTTCACCTTCAGTTTGAATTTGATGTAAAGTTCGAGGTATTCGCGGAGCGATCTTTCCTTATCGTCTACCGGTGTTTTATTCTTGTTGTAGGCCCGCAGGAATTCTTCCTTATCAACCGACTTGTTGCCATAGGTGAATAAGGGCTGCGTATAGGCGGCGCCCGCCCCTGTGATCAACAAAAACAATAAAAAGATCTTTTTCATCAGCAGTGTATTTTAGTTGCCGGAAGGGTTTTTCCATTTAACCTCCAGCAGGTCGTTCATTTGTTCCCAGGTAAGTTTTTTGGCGATGATGCGTTTTTCTTTATCGAGCAGGAAAAGAGTGGGTGTCATGGTGATATCGTACAGTTGACGGAAACCCGGACGGTGTTCGGCAATTGCTTTTTCCTCCGCCTCTTTGGTCTGGTAGGCGTGAAACCAGTCGTTGAGGTTATGGCTGCTGATAAATGCGCTCCAGGCTGTCATAACGTTGGCTTCTTTACCGTCGGGAGTGAGTACCCCGAAAATTTTTACGTTGCGTTGTTTCCACTTCGCCTTGTACATCGAATCAAGTTTTGGAACCACTTCTTTACAATGTCCGCAGTTGGGATCCCAGAAACACACAACGGTGTAATCGGCGCTCACATTGTACAGCGAAACAGGTTTGTTGTTGGGGTCAAGCATTTCGAGGTCGGCCGCTTTGTCGCCGATCAGGTTCGACATCAGCATATAGGCTCTCCGGGTGATCGCTTCCATCTGGGTTTCGTTCAGCCATTTGGTAAGTCCCTTGCTGTGGTATTTTTCAAAAAGGTGAACAAAAACGGCGTCCTGTCCCATGTATTTGGGGTTGATGTATTCATCGGTAAGCCAGTTGAGGAGAAACTTATACATTTCCGGGGCCGAGCGGGCCAGCAGCAGTTTATAATCCACGTCTTTGATGATGCTGTCTGCCGCCGGTGAAATTACTTCGCGGTAATAATGCTCCAGTTTTCGAAGGAAGAAGGGCGTACGTATGATGCGGTCGTCCATGAAGGTAATGCCATCCCAGTAATGGCTTTTATACTCGTAGTAATTGTTCAGCGAGTCTTGCCGGGTCACCGGTATTTTGGTCGGGGTGGGGGGCTCTTTCATGGCTTTCAGCAGGGCGGCCATCATCGAATTGGGTTGATTTTTAATGATACCCTCCCGGTAATCGTTCAGTTGCTTGTTGTAGAGGTTGTAGTTCTTCTCATGCAATGCGGAATCTTCCCGGGTACGTGAAAGCGAATACGCGATCTTTTCCTGTTGGATAAGCCGTCCCTTGCTGGCGGCGAATTTCTGGTACTGGTCGTACAGAATATTTTCCCGGGAACCGGTAATAACCGTTTTGTTCACCAGGTCGGTGGTATCTGCCGAAACCGATATCTGCTGCTCCTTATCGATCAGAAACTCGGTGCGGACCCTGTTTCCCGGGAAGAAGATGGCATAGATGCCCGGCGCCAGTTTGGTTGTGCCTTTAAAAACGGCAACGCCCTTATTGCTGATGGCGGCAGAGTCGGCAATATTGAAATTGGTACCCATATAATAGGTCAGGTACGTAATGCCGCTGGTGAAATTGGGCGTCTTGAGGGTGATCTGGTAACCCTGCCCGGATACATGCACAAAAATCACCGCGGAAAGTAAGAGTAAAAATATCTTTTTCATGATGATAGAAGGATAGCAAATGTATTTAAAATCAGCGGTTATTGGGCATTGCCAACAGGCACCTCGCCGGAATTACAAATCGTTAACATAACAAATCGGGAGCATTTAAGCGGTATTTTTGCGGCCGTGAGCAGAAAAAACAAAAAACAGGTTTTGGAAAACCTCCCGGTTACCGGGTACGCGGCCGAAGGTCGGGCCATGGCCCGTGTGGATGGAAAAGTGATCTTTATTTCGGGGGCCGTTCCGGGCGATGTGGCCGATGTGCTGGTGACCAAAAACAAAAAAGACTGGGCCGAAGGCCGGGCCCTGCGCATCCACCATTTTTCCGAAGAAAGAACAACGCCCTTCTGCAAGCACTTCGGTATTTGTGGCGGCTGCAAATGGCAGATGCTTCCTTACGAAAAACAACTGGCGTATAAACAGCAGGAAGCCGAACAGAACCTGCGGCGCATAGGGAAAGCGGAGCTACCGGCGATCACACCGATCGCCGGATCGGAAATGACCCGCCATTACCGGAACAAACTGGAATTCACGTTCAGCAATAAACGGTATTTACTGCCCGGTGAACTGGAAGAAGGGGTGAGCGCCGAGGAAAACGCATTGGGTTTTCACGCACCCGGTATTTTCGATAAAGTGATCAATATCGATGAATGCTGGCTTATGGATGAGGTGAACAACCGCATCCGCAATACCATCCGTTCCTTTGCCCGGGAACAGGGTTACACGTTCTACGATATCCGCCAGCATACAGGCTGGTTGCGCAATATCATCATTCGCAATTGCACAACGGGCGAGCTGATGGTAAACATCTGCCTCAATCACGAGGCGGAAGAAGACCGGAAAAAACTCCTCGATCACCTGCTGCAACAGGTGCCCGAAGTAACAACGCTCTTATATACCATCAACCCCAAGTGGAATGACAGCATCTACGATCTTACACCGGAAGTGTATGCGGGAAAAGGATATGCCATTGAAGCACTGGAAGACTTCCGTTTTAAGATCTCTCCCAAATCGTTCTTCCAGACCAATACCCGGCAGGCCGAGAAATTGTACAGCATCACCCGCGAATTTGCCGGGCTCACGGGTACAGAGATCGTGTATGATCTTTATTGCGGCACCGGGAGCATCGGCATTTTTTTAAGCAAACAGGCAAAAAAAGTGATCGGGGTGGAGGTGATCGATGAAGCGATCGCCGATGCCAAAGAGAATGCGGCGCTTAATAATATTGTTCATGCGGAATTTTTTGCCGGCGATGTCATCAAGATCTGTAACGATGAATTCTTTGCCACCCATGGCCGCCCGGATGTGATCATCACCGACCCGCCAAGGGCCGGCATGCACGAAAAACTGGTGCAGAAGCTACTGGATATCGCAGCGCCCCGCATTGTTTATGTGAGTTGCAATACCGCTACCCAGGCCCGCGACCTGGGCTTGTTGTCGGAAAAATACCGGGTTGAAAAAATCCAGCCGGTGGATATGTTTCCGCATACCCACCATATCGAGTGCGTGGTATTGCTGGAACGCAACGAAGATTAACCACTAAATTTGCATCATGTCATACAACCGATACGGAAACAGTTTTCAGCGTACTACGCCCATCGTACTCAATCTCATCATCATCAATGTGATTGTTTTTTTTGCCCAGACACTTATCGGGGGTTCGTTGTCGCCGAATTCGATCACCGATCAGTTTGCCCTGCATCATTATAAATCCGATGTTTTCAAACCGGTACAGATCGTCACGCATATGTTCATGCATGGCGGCTGGACGCACCTGTTTTTTAATATGTTCGGGTTGTGGATGTTTGGATCGTTGATGGAGCAGACCCTGGGTCCCAAACGCTTCCTGGTCTTATACCTGGCCTGCGGACTGGCGGCCGCTTTTGCCCAGATGGCCAATTACGCGATCCAGTTTCGGGAGATCGACAGTTTGTTGCTGAGCCCCGATTCGCAGGCCGAATACCAGTTTATGTTGCGCCAGGCGTATACGGTGGGGGCCTCCGGCGCCATCATGGGCATACTCGGCGCTTTCGCATACCTGTTCCCCAATACCGAACTCATCATCTTTCCCTTACCGATACCCGTAAAGGCAAAATACGCGGTGGCGGTCATGGCGGCGATCGACCTGTTCGGCGGTGTATATTCAACCGGAAGCAATATCGCTCACTTCGCCCACCTGGGTGGTTTGGCCATGGGCTTCCTGCTGGTACTGATCTGGAACAAAACCAACAAAAAAACCTTTTATTAGAACAACCACTTGTTTGGTTGTTCTGTTTAAATACAATAACCGATCGTTATGGGAGAATCGGATCGTTACCAGGAATACAAGACCGAAAAGCAGCGCTTTACGTTGGGCCAGCCCGGTAATGCGCTGGTATGGCTCTTTGTGTTGAACACGGTTTTTTTTCTTGTATTGCTGCTTATTCAAACCGGCGTTGCCGCCGATACGCATTCCAAAACATTGTTTTATTCCCGGGTGCTTAACTGGTTCCAGTTGCCCGGCGACCTCAACGCCCTGGCCCAACGGCCCTGGACCCCGGTTACCTATATGTTCAGCGATATCGGCCTGCTCCGGATCATCAGTAACATGCTTTGGCTTTGGGCTTTCGGCAATGTGCTGCAGGCCTTTACCGGAAATAGAAATCTTATCCCGGTTTATATCTACGGCGGACTTTTCGGCGCCGCTTTCTTCGTACTCGTCAGCAACCTGTCGGGCCGCAATGCCGGTGTGGAGGACACAAGCTGGCTCATGGGAGCCACCCCGGCGGTGATGGCTGTTGCAGCGGCGGCCACGATCCTGTCGCCCGGATACCGGTTCTTCAGCCATATCGGGGGCGGCATACCACTTTGGGCGGTAATGATCGTATTTGCCGCTATTGACCTGGGTTCCCTGGCGGGTTTTCCGGCAGCCTATCCCTTTTCGCACATCGGTGGGGCTTTGGCCGGCGTATTATTCATGCTGTTGCTGCGCAGAAAAACAGACGCAGGTGCCTGGATGATCCGTATGTATGAAACGATCAGCAATCTGTTTAACCCGGCAGGTCGTGAGAAAAAAAACAACATGCGGGAAAAGGTGTTCTACAACACGGGAAACCGTAAGCCCTATAACAAAACCTCCAACATTACCCAACAACGGGTAGATGAGATCCTCGACAAGATCAACCAGCGTGGCTATGATAGTCTGACCAAAGACGAAAAAGAAATTCTGCGCCGGGCCAGCGAAGAGTGATATTTTCTTCACAGGAATTTTTAGCGCTTCGCATTATCTTTATGCAATGGCCAACGGTTTTTTTCGCCGGCAGACAAAGCGCATCGTCATCCTCGCGAACATCATCACCGCGATCCTTTTCCTGTTGGGTAGTTACAGCTACCTGTTCAACCCCAGGCGGTTCTGGTTCATTGGCATGCTGAATCTTTCAGCCTTTTACCTGTTGCTGATACTCATCGGTTTCGCTGTTTTCTGGTTTTTTGTAAAGCCCCGCCGGGCCCTTATTTCCGCCGCCGCGATCCTGCTGGCGCTGAAACCCACCAGCCATATTCTTCCATTCCGGTTTTCGCATTCCTTTGCAACAACCAAGGCCGACAGCAGCATACGGGTCATGACCTGGAATGTGGCGCAGTTCAATGTACTAAACGATAAGAAAGACCCGGCAGTGAAGAACGATATGCTGAATCTTATCAATTACTACCAACCCGATATTGCCTGCTTCCAGGAAATGGTGGCCGAAGACGGAGACGAAACAAAACACGGACACATCCGCGACTATGTAAAACGACTCGGGTTTGCCGACTACCTTTACTCGTACAATGAGAAAGAGGATTTCTGGGGTCACGCCCACTTCGGCATCATCATCTTTTCCAAATACCCGATCATCAACAAGAAAACCGTATCCCCGTATCCGCACAGCTACAATTCCATCTTCCAGTATATCGATATACTGAAAGGAACCGATACGATCCGGGTATTCAACATCCATCTTCAATCGCTTCGGTTCAGCCGCACCAATCTCAAATACATCGATGATCCTACCATCGAGGAAGAAAAAACCATTAAGGAATCAAGAAGCATTCTTGGAAAATTCAAACGCGGGTTCCTGAAACGGCAGGAACAGGCCGACCGCATCCGGGCCGAACTCGATCAAAGTCCGTACCCCGTGATCTTAACCGGCGATTTCAACGACCTGCCCAACAGCTACGCCTACCATACCATTGGCGGTAATATGCAAAACGCGTTTGTAGAAAAGGGGGCCGGGCTCGGCCGCACCTTCAGCAGCATTTCACCGGTACTGCGGATCGACAATATTTTCGCCGACCGGCATTTTACTATTCTCCAGTACGAGCGGGTAGGAAAAAGGCTGAGTGATCATTTCCCCCTTATCAGCGACCTGCAATTGAAGAAAAAATAATACCTTAGCGCCACATGAGCGCACTCTCCCCATATCGCTTTTTCTGTTGCCCTTGCGGCATAGCTTAATATCTTTACAGAACCGCTTTCTTATTTACGGTGGTGATCGCTGAACAACGACCCGCCAACCATAAACGATAAACCATACCATGTCCCTGAAAATATATAACACCCTTACACGGGAAAAAGAAGAATTCAAACCCATTACACCCGGTCACGTGGGCATGTACGTGTGCGGCCCTACGGTTTACAGCGATGTGCACCTGGGCAATTGCCGGACGTTCATTTCTTTCGACATCATTTACCGCTATTTCAAATACCTGGGGTACAAGGTGCGCTATGTACGCAACATCACCGATGCAGGCCACCTCGAGGGCGACCGGGATGAAGGCGACGACAAATTCAGCAAGATCGCAAGGCTGCAGCAACTGGAGCCGATGGAAATCGTGCAGAAGTACACGCTCGGGTTCCGGGATGTGATGCGGCAGTTCAACTGCCTGCCGCCATCCATTGAACCAACAGCCACCGGGCATATCTCCGAGCAGATACGCATGGCGCAGCAGATCATCGACAATGGCTATGGGTATGTGGTGAACGGAACGGTGTATTTCGACGTGGAGAAATACAACAAAGAGAAACCATACGGCATTCTTACCAACCGGAAAATGGAAGAACTGCTTGAAGGAACCCGCGACCTGGGCGGACAGGATGAAAAGAAAGGCCGGCTCGACTTTGCTCTTTGGATCAAAGCCAAGCCCGAACACCTGATGCAATGGCCAAGTCCCTGGGGCATGGGTTTCCCTGGCTGGCATATCGAGTGCTCGGCCATGAGTGAGAAATACCTGGGTAAACAATTCGATATTCATGGCGGCGGTATGGACCTCGCCGCCACCCATCATACCAATGAAATCGCCCAGAGCCAGGCCTGCTACCATACCAGTCCGGCCAATATCTGGATGCATACCAACATGCTTACCGTAAACGGCACCCGCATGAGTAAATCGCTGGGAAATGGTTTCCTGCCCGGGGAATTGTTTACCGGTAACCACCCGCTGCTGGAGAAAGCCTATGCGCCGAACGTGGTCCGGTTCTTCATGCTGCAAACACATTACCGCAGTACGCTCGATTTCAGCAACGAAGCATTGCAGGCTTCCGAAAAAGGACTCAAGCGGCTTTGGGACGCGTATGAAAACCTGGCAAAACTGCCGGCAAACGATACAGCCGCGGCCGACGCTGAACTGGATGCAAACGTGAACAAACTGCTGAATGAGTTCGACGAGTTCATGAACGACGATTTCAATACCGCCAAAGTGCTGGGCAATATGTTCGAGCTGGTGCCGGTCATCAATTCCATCAAGGACGGGTTGATCAGGGCGGATGCGCTTTCTTCCCAAACCCTTGAACGGCTCAGGCAGAAGTTCAAAGCGTACCTGGAAGACATCTTCGGGTTGCAAAGCGGCTCGGCCGGTAACGAAAAACTCGGCGAGGTGATGGATATGCTGATCGGCATGCGCAAGGAAGCCCGGGCAAAAAAAGATTTCGCCACCAGCGACCGGATCCGCGATCAGCTCGCCGCCATCGGCATCCAGCTGAAAGATGAAAAGGGCGGCGCCATGAGCTGGAACCTGGAATAAAAAAGACGGTTCACTCCACCGGTTTTACAATTCACTCCCGGGAGCGGATCCATGCCGGTTGTTTTTTGTTGAAATGGATACAATCAAAACCATTCAACATGAAAACAACATTCAACAGCTTATTACTGGCGGCTTGCTCGGTGGCCGTTATCGGTTTTTCTTCCTGCGAAAAAGACGATGATGTGGTGGCAACACCGGCGGCCAATACCATCACGGATGTGGTGGTGAATACACCTACGTTCAGTGTTCTTAAAGACGCGGTGGTAAAAGCAGGCCTCGACGGAACATTGAAAGGAGCCGGTCCGTTCACCGTATTTGCGCCCGACAACGCGGCATTTGCCGCTGCCGGCATCAATGCAGGTACCGTCTCCGCCCTTACGCCCGACCAATTAAAGGCCCTCTTGCTCTACCATACCCTGGGCGATAAGGTACTATCTGGTAATGTACCGGCCGGCCCCAACGCGAAAGTGATCACCGCGGGAGGCGACTCGGTTTTTGTAACCCGCAAAGCGAGCGGTGTATTTGTGAATGGTATCCCGGTTGTCAAAGCAGACATTGGTGCCGACAACGGCGTTATTCACATGCTGGAAAAAGCGCTGAACAAACCATCGGGTAATATCGTAGCGACCGCTCAAACACCCGGCTCGGGCCTCGATTCCCTGGTGAAGGCCATTGTTCGGGCCAATAACGCCCCCGGCGGCGATCCCAACCTTATCAGCACATTGAGCAGCGCCACCATCACAGTCTTTGCTCCTACCAACGCGGCGTTTACCCAACTGCTCGCTGCGCTGGGAACCAACGATATCAATAATATTCCTGTGGGAACCCTGTTAGCGGTGCTCCGCTACCATGTAGTAGGCGGAAGGGCCTTTTCATCCGACCTGGCAAACGGAAGCCTGCCAATGCTGGCGGGCGGTAATACCACCGTTAGCCTGACAGCCGGTGGCGGCCCATCCCTTACCGGTAACGGCAATGGCGGAAACCGTTCCAATATCGTAGCCACCAATATCATGTGCCGCAACGGTGTGGTGCATGTGATCGACCGGGTTCTGCTGCCCTAAAAAACCGTTACTAACAACGCATCAACGGTGAACAATTCTGCTGCTTCACCGTTGATGTTTAGTATACATCCGCTATGTTTTCGCATCCGCACAGATTTTGGTTCATCCTGGCCCTTTCGGCCTATACTTACCTGAATACGGTATTGTGCGAAGTATACAGGTACTTCCATATCGGCATTGAGTGGTACTATGCCGCGGGAACCATATTCCTGGTTACCCTGGGCGCCTGGGAAAGCGGCCGCCTGCTGGAACCGCTCTTCGAACGCCTGATCCAGCGGCGGAAGAATAAGATCCGCACCCTGGGCTTTTTCTTCCTGGCCAGCACCACCCTTACAACACTCATTACCACCGGCATCGTTTTCCTGGTGAGCATGGTACTGCACGATCATACGGTTTCGGAAACCATCGTGCCGCTCAAACTCAATCTTATCTATGCCTGGCTGGCCAGCCTGCTGTTTCACCTGCTCAACGCGATCAAATATTATTTTACCAAGTACAAAAGCAAGTGGATGGAAGCCGAAGAGCTCAAGCGGATCTCTGCTCAAACGGAATTGCAGCTTGTTAAGAACCAGATCAACCCGCATTTCCTGTTCAATAACCTGAATGTGCTTTCGGCCCTGGTGATGAAAAACACCGATGAGGCAAACCGCTTCATCGAGGAATTCAGTAAAGTATACCGCTACATTCTCAACAACCACGATAAAGAACTGGTGGACGTGAAGACAGAACTTGATTATATCCGGCCCTATATATTCCTGCTCGAGAAACGATTCGCGGAAGGATTACAGATTTCGGTGGATGTGCCGCCCGACCAGGAACGATTCTACATCATCCCCGCCTCCCTGCAGATGCTGATCGAAAACGCGATCAAGCACAACGTGGTGAGCAAAAACCACCCGCTTCACATCCGTGTACAGGCCAGCGAGGACATGCGCATCGTGGTGTCGAATAACCTGCAACTGCGTCAATCGGTTGACGACTCCACCCGCATAGGACTGAACAATATTATCAAACGATATTGGCTGGTAAGCGGCCGGGAAGTGGTTGTGCAGAAAAACGAAGCTTCCTTCACCGTTACGCTGCCCCTGCTGAACCTAAACTGAAACGATCTATGAAAATACTGATCGTCGAAGATGAACAACTGGCGCAGGAACGCCTGCAACTGCTGATCAGGGCCTACGATCCTTCCATCGAGATCATCGGCTGCCTGGAAAGTGTGGAAGACACCATACACTGGCTGAACACCCGCTCGCACCCCGACCTGATCCTGCTGGATATCCACCTCTCCGACGGCGAATGTTTTGAAATATTCAAGCAGGCCAAAACGCAAAAGCCGGTGATCTTCATTACCGCCTACGAAAATTTCGCCATCGATGCGTTCCGCGTGTTCAGCATCGATTATATCCTGAAACCCGTCACCGCGTCGGCGCTGGCGGCAGCCCTCAATAAGTATAAACAACTCGCCGATGTATTCATTCCCCGCGATTACCAGTTGCTTGCCGAACAGGTAAAGGAAAACAACGGCAACAGTTACCGGCAACGGTTCCTCGCTAAAGTGGGTCAGCGGCTCTTCTTCATACCGGCCGATGAAGTGGCTTATTTTTCGGCCGATAACAAGATCGTATACCTGATCGACCGGGAAGGGAACCGCTTCGTGATCAACACCACGATGGAAAAACTGGAAAGCGAACTCAACCCCCGCGACTTTTTCCGGCTGAACCGAAAGATCATCATACATGCCGGCGTCATCGACCAGGTGAAACCCTATCCCAATAACCGATTGAAACTGCAGCTGCGGGGTGTATCGGCCGCTGAAGAAATGATCATCAGCCGGGAACGGGTGAATGATTTCAAGCAATGGGCCGATGCCTGAGGCAACCCACTCGAAATTCCAGGGATTCGGTAAATTAGCCCATGCAGCATATTGATCATCTCGCCCGGGATAAAAAACTCAAAAAGATCATCGACCTCCAGCAACCGCATGTGCTGAACAAGCGTGACAACATCTGCCTGTACCTCTGCTACTCCATCATGAGCCAGCAACTGAGCACCCGCGTAGCCGAAGTGTTCCACCAGCGCTTTGTCAATTTGTACGGCGGCCAGGAACCAGCGCCAAGCCAGATCGCCGCCACGCCGTTTGAAACCCTGCGGGGTATCGGGCTGAGCAACGCCAAGGCAAACTATGTACTCAATGTGTGCAGGTTTTTCATTGAAGAAAAGATCACGGATGAGGCGCTGCATACGATGAGCGACGATGATGTGATCGGATTGCTGACGCGGATAAAAGGCGTGGGCCGCTGGACGGTTGAAATGGTTTTGATGTTTGCGCTGGGCCGTGAAGACGTGTTTGCGTTGGATGATCTTGGTATTCAGCAGGCCATCTGTAAACTTTATAAGATTGACCCGGCCGACAAAAGAGCCATGAAGGAACAGATGCTGGCCGTGTCGAAAAAATGGAGTCCCTACCGCACGTACGCCTGCCGCTATCTCTGGGGCTGGAAGGATAATACGCCGGAAGCCGTTGCGAAACCGATGAAGAAAGAAATGAAAAAGACAAGGGGTAAAAGCAAAAATGCAAAACCGGCCAAAGCACAAAAAGCAAAAAAGAAAACAGCGAAGAGACGAAACACCGCCAAAGCGAAATAAGAACGCACCCTTTAAGAGAAGTTGACCAGGCCGACGATCTCTTCAAGATATTTTTTGTCGGTTTCGTTGAATTGATCCAGGAGTTCACTGTCAACATCCAGTACCGCTGCAACTTCACCATTCCGGATGACGGGCACCACGATCTCGGACCTTGATAAACTGCTGCAGGCGATATGGCCGGGAAATTTCTCTACATCCGGAACAATGAGCGTTTGCGCTTTCTGCCAGCTGGTTCCGCATACGCCTCTTCCCTTTTTGATACGGGTGCAGGCGACAGGCCCCTGAAAAGGACCAAGCACCAGTTCTTCTCCCCTGACGAGATAAAAACCAACCCACAACCAGCCGAATTGCTCTTTAAGCGCCGCCGCCACATTGGCGAGGTTGGCAATGAGATCAGGCTCTCCTTCGAGTAATCCTTTGATCTGTGGAATTAATGACGGGTAGATTTCTTCCTTACTGCCCTGGATGATGGTTAAGTCTTCTGCCATAAAACAAAGGTAGGAAGGTTTTCACCACAAAGACACAAAGTGAAGATCACGAAGTGCACAAAGGATACCTTGTGTACTTCGTGCAAATCTTCGTGTTCTCTGTGGTAAAACTTATTTCGTTTTTTCAAGGATCATATCGCTGTAGGAAACCGGGCAATAATCTTTTTCGGTGATCCCGAATAAAGCGGCGTATTGATGGCATTGCGCCTGCAGCTTTTCAGCGCCGATACTTCCGTCTTTGTCGATGGCTTCCACTTCCACGAACGTACCGAGGCCCTCCACCGTATCAAAGTGAAACTTTACATTGCCGATAAAATAGATCTTCCGGCGTTTATCAACAACCGCTTTTATACCCAGTGTTTTGGTAAGAATATCCTTCAGGGATTTATCGGGCGTATGCTGGTAGAGCAGCACATGGCTCGCTTTGGCTGATGCGGTATTTTCCCGCTCGTAGTGGATCAGGGCGTTTTCAATATTTCCCTCCCGTAGTTTCAGCCTTCCTGCGGGCACATGGAAATAGGTATCTACCTGGTGATCCTCGCCGATGAACTGCGGGTTGTGCTGCAGGAGTAAACTTTCCAGCTCTTCGATCCGGTTGCTTTTTGCTTTGAATTCGATGTTGAGGTGTGGCATATACAGCGAAGGTAATAATGAGATATCAAAATGAACCGTAACAGGAAGAAACATACCGGCACTGTAACACAGGCAAATAATCCCTTTGGATTATTAAAATATTCATCCTGCTTACCGTAATTTGAGAAAAAGGACTGACTTGCCATTACCGGGATCAATACGAAATTGTTTAATACCTGTTGCCCTGTTACTGAACTTCACGGCTGCGGCGCAAGGGATCAGCCGGTACAATACCTTCAGCTATAATGTAAACGAAGGACTGTTACAAAGCACGATCGCCGATATTGAATACGACAGCAATAATTTTCTCTGGATATCTTTCCCGAACGGCATACAAAAATTCGACGGCAATACATTTACCACGATCAGTCCGCAAGCAGGATTACCCGAGGATAAGAATGTTACCTTTTTCCGCAGCCGCAACGGGGATCTTTTCATCAGCCATCCGAAGGGCATTACCCGGTATGATATCCGCAATAACCGGTTTACCCTGCTGTACGAACAGCCGCCATCCTATACCCATGCGCCGATATTTGTGGGCGAAGACGAGGGTGTACTGTATAGTTACGACCAGGAAGGGAATATGAACGGTATCGACACCCGGTTGCTGAAAAACGTTTCCACCAGTAAAACCGGATTCCCGGGATTTGATAACACCATCCAAAACAGACCGGGTTTCAGCGAAGAGGTGCTCAACCATAAAACGGTCTTCTGGTTTGGCACAACGCTGTATCTGTGGGATCTGCACGAACAAAAAATCGTGGCAAGATCGGAAGCGCTGTCCAACCGTTCTCCTTTTTCTTTAAAGATGCTGTCGGAAAACGAAGTATTGTATTCGGATTATACCTATGTGGAAGGACTGAAGATCTGGAACTTTGCAACCCGGTCAAACAGGACACTATCCATTCCCGGTAAGGAAGCCGGTTATGCTTCCCGCTATGTGGTTTATCCCTGGCGTGGAAAAATGCTGCTCTCGCTCAATAACCTCCTTTATGAAACAGATAGCTCCCTGCAGGTATTAAAATCAAGGCTCGTGAACTTTCAGAATCAACCTCTCTCCAACAACGCGGGTATTGTGAAGATCCGGGAAGACAAATTCGGTAACCTCGCCATTCAAACAGTAAACGGCGGTATCCGAAAATTGATACGGAACAGCTATCCGATCCGGTATTATAGTACCGAACGTGCCGAGGAATGGCATGCCATCTCGGTATTCGCTGATAAAAAAAATAACCGTGTTTTTGCTGGAACGGCAGGAAACGGACTTATGATCTTCGATACGCTTCAGCGTTTTGTGCGGCATATTCAATACCTGCCGGGCGAAACAAAAAAATCTTTTATCGTAGGGGCCATCGAGCAGCACCCATCGGGCGATTACCTGTTGTTTGTAGCCAGCGAAAAGCGTGTATGGCGGCTCAGCCAGGACCTGGCATCCCTGCGGCCGCTTCCCTTACGAAGTGGCGCCGGGCAACCGGTAAGTGGTATCGACTACTTCGGAAACAGGGTATACCGGGATGCGAACGAGCTCGTTGTTCAATCCCAGGGGAAATTCTTTAAAATGAATACCCGCGACGGGATCCCCTATGAGCACATATTGTTCGAACCCGATATATTGAGTGGTATCCGTTACCGGGAGCACATCATCGTACACAAGGGCAATAACCTGGTTATTTTAGATGCCAGCACCTTCCGGGAAAAAGAAAGGATCCGGTTCGACAGTACCGGTGGGGTGCGTTGTTATACCAGCGACCGGGAGGGCAACCTGTATATCGGTACGAACCAGGGGGTATTCAAAACCGACAGCGCATTCCGGGTACTGTATCATTTGAGTAAACAAAACGGGATGCCGGATAATTGTGTGTATGCCATGACGGTTGATGACGAGGGCTACCTGTGGTGCAGCACCAACAAAGGACTTCTGAAGATCAATAAGGATAAAAAGATACTTCAGTTGCGGAAGGAAGACGGCTTGCAGGAAAATGAATTCAACACCAATGCTGTTTTTAAAGCGCCTGATGGCGAGATCTTTTTCGCGGGCGTGAGAGGCATCAGCAGTTTTTACCCGTCGAGCATTCGCGGATTCGAAGAAAATGCCGATATACTGATCACCGGTATCAAAGTAAATAACGAAGATGCCTTTGCCGATACCGCCATTTGGAATATCCGCAGCCTGGAACTTCCGTATAACCGGAATTCATTGTCGTTCGACTTCATCGCCATTGCCGACAACAACCCCAGGCAATACGTGTATCAGTATATGATGGAGGGTATCGATAAACAGTGGATACAAAACGCCGACCTGCAAACTGTTCGATACCATTTGCAACCCGGTACGTATGTATTTAAGGTATATGCATCCCGCCAGTTCGACAAGGATGCAAAACCAATGAAGGAGATCCACATCATCATTCACCCGCCTTTCTGGAAAACATGGTGGTTCCTGACCGGCGTCGGGCTGCTTTCATTGCTGCTGATTGCTTACATCGTGAACCGGTATAACCAGCGCCGGTATGAAAAGAAACTGGCCGAACTGGAAAGCGAGAAGAAGGTTCAGTTAGAACGGGAGCGTATCTCCCGCGACCTGCATGATAGCATCGGAGCCTACGCCAACGCGGTGCTGTACAATACCGAACTGCTGGAAAAAGAAAATGACCCCACAGAACGGTACGGGTTGATGAGCGACCTCCGTTTTGCTTCCAAGGAGATCATCACCTCCTTACGGGAAACGATCTGGGCCCTGAAGAAAAGTAATTACACGGCCGAAGACTGCCTGATCCGGGTGAAGAATTTTATCAAAACCCTCTCGAACCACTATCAAGCCATCCGGTTTTTAACCGAAGGCGAGGCGCCTCCCGGTAAAGAACTTCACTATACCCATGCGCTGAATCTGGTGCGCATTGTGCAGGAAGCTGTTACCAATGCCATCAAGCATGGAAACGCCAGCTGGATTAAAATAAGCAGTTTGCAAACAGCCGATCACTGGGTGCTTGAAATTGTGAACGATGGAAACGGTTTCGACCATGCCGCCATGAACCACAGCGGTGAAGGAAACGGGATACAGAATATGAAACAGCGGGCCGCCGATTCGGGCTTTACGATCCGTATCGAGCCGGTAGCCGGGGGCGGAACACGGGTTTGGCTCCTGGTATGACCGCCCGGAAATAAATACTGAAACAAGAAAGTGAAATACGATGCTTATAAAAGTCGCGATCATCGATGATAAGTCAAGCAACAGGAATATCCTGAAAGACAAATTGCTTCGCCATGGTCATTTCACGATCACGGTTATGGCGGAAGACGGCAGGGATTTCCTTGAGAAGATGAAAAACCTGGATGAAAAGCAATTGCCGGATGTGGCCCTCATGGACCTGGAAATGCCGAACATGGATGGTGTAGACGCGATCGCGGCGGGATCCTCTTTCTTTCCTTCGGTAAAATTTGTGGTGCTGACGATATTCGATGATGAGGAGAAGATATTCAAAGCGATCAAGGCCGGCGCCTTCGGGTACCTGCTGAAGGATGAAAGCGCCGAGAACATAACCGATATGTTGTGGCAGATGCACGAGAGCGGCGTGGGGCCGCTTTCGCCCGGTATCGCTCATAAGATACTCCAGATGGTGCAGAACAACGAACTAACCCTTGTACCCAAAGCAGCGGGAGCAAACCAAAAACTCTTTTTCGATCTCACCGAGCGGGAACGGGAAATACTGCAGCTGCTGGTAGATGGCCTGTCGTACAAAGAGATCGGCGTGCGGCTCAGTATCAGCGCCAACACGGCGAAAAAGCATGTTATTAATATATACGATAAACTGCACGTTAACAGCCGGGCCCAGGCCCTGCACCTTGCCTATGAAAAGGGGTTGCTGTAGAACGGATGACCGATGATCAGTGGATCTTGTTTTGCAAGGAGGCCCATCCACCGCCATTATATACTTCGCTGTAGCCATTCGATTTGAGAATGGCTCTGGCCGAGGCGCTCCGCATACCCGATGCGCAACAGGTGATAACCGGTTTGTTCTTGTCTTTCAGTTTCGAAAGGTTGCCCTGTAACTGGTCGAGCGGGATATTGAGAGATCCTTTGATATGGCCGCCGGCGTATTCACCGCGGCTGCGTACGTCCACGATCACGGCGCCGCGTTGGAGCAGGTCGGTATAATCGGTTTGCGGGCCCATGCCCAGTAGTTTTTTCAGTGCGTCGATCATATTGGTTTATTTTACCCGGCCATTGCTTCGGCCGGCATGTTATTGAACAGTTGTACCCCGTTGTAATTTACTTCCCAGGTAACCGGTATCGCTTTTTTGAGCATGTGGCTAACGCCGCAGTATTTTTCCTGCGAGGTGGTAACGGCATCCAGGGCCGCCTCTTTGTATGCTTCATCTCCGCTGAAATCGTAGCCGAGGTGTACCGATACATATTCGATGGGCGCCTGTTTGCTCAGTTCACCGGTAACGCGGATATTGAGGTCGTTCACTTCGGTACCCGCCTTGCGCAGGATGGCAACAATGTCCATACCGGTGCAGCCGGAAAGGGCTGTCAGTACAAAGGGTTTGGGTATCGGGCCATGATCTTCGCCGCCTACCCGTTCGGGGGCGTCCATGATGATGGTGTGGCCATTCACTAAGGAGTTGAACTGCATCTTGCCCATCCATTGGGTTTCTATCTGGTGCTGTGCCATGAGGGTTGATTTACATTACAAAACTACCCGTAATCCCTGCTATGTTTTGTGACAAAAGTCACATTTACCAGCATAAAAAAACCGCCCCGGGTACCCGGGGCGGTTCACTAAACAGAAAGAAAATATTATTTCACCAGTTTCAGTTCGTTGATGATGTTTTTGGCGCCGCCGAGTTTATCGATGCACCAGAGCACATAGCGAACGTCTACGCAGATGGTTCGGTTCAGGTCTTTGTCGAACGCGATCTTATGGCTCAGCGCTTCGTAGTTGCCATCGAAGGCCAGTCCGAGCAGGTTGCCATTGGCGTCGATCACCGGCGAACCGGAATTACCGCCGGTGATATCGTTGGTGGTGATGAAGGTAACCACCAGGTCGTTCTTGGTTTTATCGATGTACTGGCCAAAGTCTCTTTTCTTCAGCAGTTCGATCTGTTTGGCCGGAAGATCGAATTCATAATCGCCCGGAACATATTTTTCAAGGATGCCCTTGGCGGTACATACATAATCATAGAACACGGCGTCACGCGGACGATAGCTCTTCACGTTGCCATAGCTTACCCGCATGCTGAAATTGGCATCCGGGTACATTTTATTTACAGCCGCCGGGTTCATCTCCATAATACCCTTCATATAACTGCGGCCCAGTTCATTGTTACGGTTTACAAACTGGGTATACAGGGGCGCATACTTGGTATTATAATTCTTCACAAACGCGGAGGCAAACGCGAAGGCGGGATCGGCCTGCAGGGCTGCAGCATCCGGGTTGGCCACAAAGGCATTCCATTTCGTTTCGTCGAGGATCATGGTCTTGCTGAATACATCATGCGCCCATTTTTTGTAAGTGGCTTCGTCTTTCAGGTCACCGTAGTTGGCTTTCAATGCTTCGTAGAAGCCGATCGGGTGCTGGCTCTTATCAATGTCGTTGTAGAACATCATACAAACCGCAGCCAGGATCTTCTCGTCGCTCGGCAGGTCTTCATGTTCGAGGAATCCTTTACGGTTGGCTGTGGCCGCGTCGGTGGCTTTCTTAAGATCAGCCGCAGGCGTATTGTTCTTCAGCAGTTTGTCTTCTAAGGAAATAAGCCCGGCTGCATGGGCGATCAGCGGAGAGCCCACCACGCCTTCGTTCATGTATTGACGAAGTTTGCTGTAAGGCGTCCAGGCGGCATAATTCTGCGCATATTCCGCCATCAGGGTTTCGTACTCGGATTTTCCTTTGGCCCAGGAGGTGAATTTATTTTCGTAATCCTGTTTCTGCTCGTAGGTGTTGAATTTTTTCAATTGCTTGGTTTCGCCATCGAAGAATTTCCAGTAGTTGGCAACGCCGGCATAGTTGTCGGCCAGCTTGAGTTTAACCGCCGGGTCTTTGATCATTTGTTCGTACATGTATTTCAGGCGCATGTCACGCAGGTTCACCAGCGAAGGATTCTCAATTTCATTTTTCAGTTTGATGCCATAACTGGTTTCGTAGCGGTTGGTGCTTCCGGGATAGCCATAGATCATGGCATAATCGCCGTCTTTGAAACCCTTGATGCTTACCGGAAGGAAGTGTTTAGGTTTAAGGGGCACATTGTCTTTGCTGTAATCGGCCGGTTTGCCGTCTTTGCTGGCATATACACGGAAAACGGAGAAGTCGCCGGTATGGCGTGGCCATTCCCAGTTATCGGTATCGCCGCCGAACTTACCCACGCTTTCGGGCGGAGCGCCCACGAGGCGGATATCGCGGTAGGTTTTGTATACATACATGATGTACTGGTTGCCTTTGAACATGCTGTAGATCCTTCCAGACAGGCCATTCTCCTTATCGGCAACCTTATCGGTGATCGATTTGAATACTTCAGGCAGTTTTTTCACCCGGTCGGCCCAGGCCAGGCCTTTCACACCGTCTTCTACTTCTTTGGTCACGTCCACGATCCGGTCGAGGAACTGAACGGTAAGCTGGCTTTGGATCTCGAGGTCTTTATTGGCTGCATAGAATCCATCCCGCAGGTAATTGTTCTGAATGGAACTGGCCGCCGCGATAGCGCTGTACCCGCAGTGGTGATTGGTGAAGATCAGGCCCTGGTCGCTCACGATCTCGCCGGTACACCCGCCGCCAAAAATGATGATGGCGTCTTTCAGGGACGATTTGTTGATGGAATAGAGTTGTTCTTTGGTGAGTTTGAGGCCGCGTTTCACCATATCGTTGTACACCTGCTGGCCAAGCAACATCGGCAACCACATGCCTTCATCGGCGCTGGCTTTGAACAGGCTGAGCGATAACACAGCCGCTAGAAAGAGCTTCTTCATATAACTACGTTTTTTAGGCAACAAACGTAGGTAATTTTTAGATACAGCTATGCCGGATGCCGGCTCTCTTTTTATGAATTATATCAGTTTTTCTGGCCAGATATCAGGGGCCGGAATACGCTCCCAATCCTGTCCTTCAAATAATGAAGGGCTCTTGGGTTTTTGACTATATTTGCTCACTTTAACCTTCAAAACTGCCGATGGCTTTAATTGACATCAAGCTACCCAAAACGATCGCCAGGGCGCTTAATATTCCCATCAGCGACCCGCGGCGACAGCAGATCAAGGTGTTGAAGAAATTGCTGCGTAAAGCAAGGTTCACGGAGTTCGGGCAGCGTTACCGGTTTGATGAGATACTCCTGAGCAATCATCCCGGCAAAAAATTCCAGCAGCTGGTTCCCACGTTCGACTACAATAAAATATACGATAGCTGGTGGTATAAAACCAAGGAAGGGATACCCGATGTATGCTGGCCCGGCGTGATCAAATTTTTCGCCCTCAGCAGTGGTACCAGCGATGCGACGAGTAAGTATATTCCCATTACCAAAGACCTGATCCGGAGCAATACCATCACCAGCTTCAAGCAATTGCTCAGTCTTACCAAGTACGAACACGTTCCCAAAAGCGCCGTAGGAAAAGGCTGGCTGATCCTGGGCGGCAGTACGCAGCTGCAGAAAGGCCCAACCTATTTTGCCGGCGATCTTAGCGGCATCCAGCAAAAGAACATCCCGTTCTGGTTCCAGGGGCTGGGCTTATATAAGCCCGGAAAAAAGATCGCCAAGGTGAAAGACTGGGCTACCAAACTGGAGGAAGTGGTGAACAACGCTCCCAACTGGGACATTGGCTTTATCGTTGGCGTTCCCGCCTGGCTGCAGTTATGCATGGAGAAGATCATTGAGAAGTACAACCTGAACAATATTCATGAAATATGGCCCAACCTGGCCTTTTATGTTCATGGCGGCGTAGCGCTGGAGCCCTACAAAAAGGGATTCGAGAAATTACTGGGCCGGCCCATTACGTATATCGAAACCTACCTGGCCAGCGAAGGATTCCTGGCCTACCAGAACCGCCAGGACGCTGCCGGAATGCACCTGGCCCTGAACAATAATGTATTCTTTGAGTTTGTTCCGTTTGATCAGAAAAACTTCGACAGCGAGGGAAATATGATTGACGACCCCGAAGCGTATATGATTCACGAGATCGAAGAGAACAAAGACTACGCGATCCTGATCAGCACCAACGCGGGCGCCTGGCGCTACGCCATCGGCGATACGGTAAAACTGGTCGACCGGGAACGCAGCGAATTCGTGATCACCGGAAGAACCAAGCATTTCTTAAGTCTGGTAGGCGAACACCTGAGTGTAGACAATATGAACAAGGCCATTGAGATGGTGTGCGACGACCTGGACATTTCCATTCCGGAATTTACGGTAGCGGGCATTCCATATGGCAACTTCTTCGCTCACCAGTGGTATGTAGCCACCGATGATAAAGCCGATGCCGAAGACCTGCGCCACCGCATCGATACCAAATTAAAAGAGCTCAACGACGATTATGAAGTTGAGCGCCGCCACGCCCTAAAGGATGTGCTGGTGAAGGTGTTGCCGGAGAAAACCTTTCTCGACTTTATGGATGCCAAAGGCAAAGTAGGGGGTCAGCATAAATTTCCAAGGGTGCTTAAAGGGAAAATGCTGGAAGACTGGCAGCAATTCCTGCAGCGAGAGGGCTTGCATTAATTTTTCTTTTACCTGTTTCATAGAATTTAATTTACAGAAGGGCAGCCAAGGCCCTTTTTCTTTACGCCGAATTTATAGATAAGGCCTATGGCGGTACTGTGATAGTGGTCTTTGAGTTTTGGATTTGCCGCCTGGCTGAAGCCATCGAGATAATCGGTAAAAATGAAACGGTACGAGGTTTCAATATTCAGGGAGAAGCGTTCGGAGAGCGGGTATTCGGCGCCAACCCCAACCGGAACCGACAACAATGCCCGCGGTGTTCCGTGTTCATTGTCGGCAACAAGCCCCGTATATACATCCGAGGTTTCACCGAAATAGGCTGTGTTCATCCGGCTGTAATTCTTATTTACCCGGATAAAGGAAACGCCGGCCCCGGTGAACACATAAGGCTGTATGCCGTAATCATCGTAATTCCGGCCCCGTATATTCCAAACCAGCTGACCCGAAAATTCCATCAATGGGGAAAAGAAATAAAAATTACGCTGTTGCCGGTAGTCGGGCTTGCTGTAGCGGCTGTCATCGCCCTGTAAACTGGCAAAACTCATGTGCAACCTGGCGGCCAGGAAATAATTAATCGGCTTTTTGGCAAACAGCGATAAACCCGGCTTGATGGTTTTGAATGAACCCATGGGATCGGGGGTAAGATCGCCCTGGTAAACATAGATGCCGCCGTTGATGCCCACGCTCATGTCTTTATAAAACTGGGCCTGGGTTCCGGACGCGATAAATAATAGGATCAATACAACGACCTGTTTTTTCTGTGGAGCTTTCACACGTTCGTATTTAAGGATTAAACAATGAAAGCAGCGTTGAGGTACGATTCACTGTTATGCAGTGTAAACAGGTAAACGTGTATTCATGAAACGGTTTTCAGCAAAACGGGAAACGGGGAATGTGATTTTGTTTCAACTGTTAAATGATTTATAATAAGAATCCTTCTTACATTTAACCCATGTTTTCCGTGATACTCAAAGGGCTGGCGATTGGCTTGTTGCTGATATTTTCGGTGGGCCCCGTGATATTCACAACGATCAAGCAAAGCATTAATCATGGACGGCGCGGGGGTTTCAGCTTTATCATCGGCGTCTGGATAAGCGATATCATCTGGATTGTACTGAGCAACGGTTTCAGCGAAGCCATTAAAATACTGCTCGATTTTAAGATACCGATCGGGATAGCCGGTTGCTGCTTTCTTATCGGTATGGGTATCTATTTTACATTTCTGAAAAAGATCGAACCACGCCGCCTCCAGGAACCCACCGAGATCGCCGGCGACGAGATCACCCCTGCCGGAAAAAAGAAAACGAATTATTTTGCCATTCTAAGCTCCGGATTTATCATCAACACACTTAACCCCGGCGTAATATCTTTTTGGGTGTTTACGGCCGCAACACTGGCTTCTGTTTATGGACTGCACGACCGGATCATCATTTTTGCCACCTGCATGAGCGCCACCATGCTGGCCGATATCGGAAAGGTGATGAGCGCCGGTTACATCGGGCAGCGATTAAGCGATCGTGTCATCCTGCTCATTAACCGCATTTCAGGTATACTCTACCTGGCTTTTGGCGTGGCCATCCTGGCCGGTATCGTTTATACATTGATAAAAGATTAACAGTTCGCATTAGGACTTCTTTTATACGCAGGTTTATTTTGCCCGATGAAATTTCTGTTACCAATACTGCTTCTTGCAAGCGTTTCCTGCACTGCTCAATCGGCCGATTTCCTGGTACTCAAAAAGAAAAACAAAACCATCCAGACGTTCTACAGCGGCAATAATATTTCCATCACCACGCAAAGCGGCGCCTACATCAGCGCACTCATTAACGGGATTAAGGAAGATACCCTGTATCTCCAGGAATTCATTACCCGGTATATGCTTACCACTTTTGGCACCTACATCATTGATACGCTGGGCAGCTACCGGTATAAATTCCATTACAACCAGATCCGGGCGATCGGCCGGAAACAAAAAACCAATTTCAACTGGCGTGGAAGCGGCGCAAGCCTGATGGGCGGGGGCTCCCTTATTGTTATCGGGAGCGGGATCGTATACCTCGCCGACAAACAGAAGTTCAGTTTACCCCTCTTGCTTGCCGGCGCCGGCCTCGGCACACTGGGTTATTTTATGGCCAAGGGTAAAAAGGGCGGCGACGGGTTCCTCATCGGCAAAAAATACCAGCTGGTATATATGAATATGAGCAATCAAAAAACCAATGGATGACCAGCCTGCCAATCATTCCCTGTTGTATATTGCAGCAAACCCAACAAACCGGTAATGAAAAATACATGGAGCTGGATCAAACGGATTTTTCTTGTTGTCGTTATCATTCACGTTGGCTGGTTCCTGTATTTCGCCTTTACCATTTCTGAAGACATCGAGGTTAAAGACAGCAAGCAAAACCTGCTCATACTGCTGGGCGTGGTATGCGTGCTGCTGCTGCTTTATTTCTTCTGGTTCCGGAAAATGGAACCGCTGCACAAGATCATGATGATTTGCTGGAATGTTCTTTTCACCGCCTATATTCTATCCTTCTTTTACTTTCTGCTTGGTTTTGTATTTAATCCACCGATCACGTTAACGCAGGCCGGGAGCCTGGTCCAGGGAAATGGATTGTCCAGGGACTACATCAGCTTCGACCAGATGGGATCCAATATCAAGTTGGCGGTGATCGCCAGTGAAGACCAGTTGTTCCCGGATCATGATGGATTCGATCTGAAAGCGATCAAGAAAGCGATCAAGTACAATAAGCGGCATCCCAACAAGGTTCGCGGGGCCAGTACCATCAGCCAGCAAACGGCCAAGAATATATTTCTCTGGCAGGGCCGGAGCCGGCTGCGGAAAGGACTGGAAATGTTCTACACCTTTACGATCGAAACGGGCTGGAGTAAACGGACCATACTGGAGCGCTACCTGAACATCGCAGAAATGGGCCGTGGCGTTTTCGGTATACAGGCTGCCGCAAAGAAGTACTTTAATAAAGACGCAAAGAACCTTACGATGGCCGAAGCGGCGCAGATCGCTGCCTGCCTGCCCAACCCAAAATTGTATACGGTGAAACCCCTGAGCAAATATGTGGCAAACCGGTATGATAATATCCTGCGGCAGATGAACAACCTCGCCGGTGACCCGGATGTACAGGAGATCATCCGGTAAGCGCATCCACGGCCGCGATGGCCTTTTGCACCCGCTCTTCATAGTCCCCGCTTATTTCCACCCAGGGAACGTGCTGGTTCACCAGCAGGTCTTTGTAATAGTGATATAATTTTCTTCTTGATTCAAGATCCGGGTATTCACGTAACTCATCTTCCACCCAGGGAACATCAATGTTGCAGAGCAGGTAAAGATCGTAATGCCTTTCGGCAATACGGTTAAGGATCCAATGATGGCATTTGTCGAAAACGAATTCGCACCAAACCTTCATCACGTACATGTCGGTGTCGATGAACAATGGTTTTTGGTTGGGGCCTACGGCTTGCTGGCTTTGAAGGGTACGAATGCCGGCTTCTTCTTCACGAATCTGCCCCCGGGCGATATCGAGCAGGTTTTCGAAGGAATAATTTTTTCCATGCGTGAGCAGGTATTCCCGGGCATACTCTTTCACCCAGATCGTACCATAGTGTGCCGCCATTTTTTCAGACAGCATGCTTTTACCCGTTGATTCGGGTCCTATGACAACAATCTTTTTCAGGACTTGGTTTTTTGATAATTATTCAGGTCGATGATAAAACTGATCACAAATACAACCAGCATGGTAAAGCGCAACCATTTGCGGAATGTATTTTCAACCGGCATCAGGAAGATGACCAGGGTGAACAAAATGATCAGCACGGCTTTCGCGATAAGCCAGAACTTTCTATTTCTCATTCCATTTGGGTTTGGCCTTTAAAACTTTTTTATGTACCGGGCAGTTTTCATCGTGTGCGCCGGGCAGGTAACCGGCGCTCATCAGGAATTCATTCACGATCTCGCCGCCGGTGAACCGGAAGATTTTCCGGAAAAGTTTAGTCCATTCCTCTTTTGTTTTCGGGTGATGATGTGCCAGCCAGTTTTTGAAAGAACCGAATTCCTTCTGTAAACCCAGGATGGTTTTGGCGTTTTCCACGGCCGCATGCACTTTGAGCCGGTTGCGGATGATGCCGGCGTCGTTGAGCAGGCGCTGTATATCCTTGTCTTTGTAAGCCGCTACTTTCTTGATGTTGAAGTTGTGGTAGGCTTTCCGGAACCCATCCTGTTTTTTCAGGATGGTCGTCCAGCTTAACCCGGCCTGGTTGATCTCCAGGATCAGCCGGCAGAACAGTTCGTTATCTTCCTCGATCGGGAAACCATACTGCGTATCGTGATATATCTTGTGAACGGTCAATTCATCGCCCTTCATATTGTTGATGGCCCTGCAGTAACTCATGTGTTGGTTGTTTTAGCTTTTTTCATCCATTCGATCAGTCCCATCACCGCCAGTACGAACAAAATTACATAATACACACTGGTAAATACATAATGCTTGACGAAGTACAGCGGTATGGATGCGATATTGGTAGCGATCCACCAGTACCAGCTTTCCACTTTCTTTTTGGTCATCAGCCACATGCCGGTGAAGGCTGTGGCCGAGGCGAAGGCGTCGGCCCAGGGGATGGCCCCTTCGGCAAAACTCTTTTTAAGATAGGTAAGCGCCAGGAAGATGCCGGTATAAAAGAAAAGAAAGAAAAGAACCTGGTAAAGCCACTCTTTTTTTGAGGAACGGGTGATGTGCAGTGCGCTCTCCTGTTTATTGTCTTTTTTAAGCCACATCATCCACCCGATGATGCTCATGATGGTGTAATACAGATTGACGGTTGCTTCACCGAGCAGGTGACCCTTTATGCTGATGAAAATATAGATGATGGTGTTGATCAGCCCAACCGGGTAAACCAGGATATTCTCGGCCCGCGAGTACCATACACTGGCGATACCCGCGAATACAGCCAGATATTCATACCAGGTGGTATGGGCCATGTCGGTTACAAACTGCTGCAATAATTCGGAAAGACTCATTCGGTGTGGTTGCGGTAAAAACGGAATGGCCGAAGATAGCGTATTCCCTTGTTGGTTTGAAAGCGGGTACCGATTTGCCTCCATTGACCCCTTCCGTCGGATTTCCAGACGATGAAATGCAGGTGCGGGAAATACGTATAACCTGTCTTACCACTGCGTGCGATCACCTGGCCGGCCTTTACCGTATCGCCCACATTCACCAGTACGCTGTTGTACTGCAGGTGCCAATAACCGGAACGGGAGCTGTCGCTGTGCTGAATGATCACCAGGTTTCCTTCTGAACGGTATTTGACATTGCCGCCGCCTCTTTTTCCATCTTCCTTTACCCGGATCACAACGCCATCCCTGACTGCACAGATCTTTGTGCCACGCTTCATCTTGATATCAAGGGCCGCCCGGTTCCGATGCGTGTACCTGCTGAAATAACCCTGTACCAGCAGGTGCGATTTTCCTTCTTCGTAGGGCAGGCGGTAGATGTAGCTGCTGTCGTCTTTGATGCGCCCTTTTTGTAAACCCTTTAATTGCTCCCGTTGCGGGTTGTTGCTGACGGAACAGGCCACCAAGGTCAATAAAAAGATCAGGCAAAAACTTGTATGTACAGGGTAGCGGATCATGGCTATTTGCCGGTTTTTTGTTCTTCCCGGATCAGTTTATCGTAATCTACACCACTTTCTTTGAGTAGCTCGATGCCGTAGTTGCGGATCGTTTCAACCAGCGGGATCAGGTACACGCCCTTCTCGGTAAGCGCATAGATAACCCGGGGCGGAACTTCGGCAAAAGTGGTTTTACTTACCAGGCCATCGGCTTCCAGCTCTTTCAATGCCTTGGTAAGCATTTTCTGGCTGATGTGCGGAATGTCTTTTTCCAGTTCGGTGTACCGGAGTGATCTTTTTCGCAGCCGCCAGAGCACAGGTACCTTCCAGGTGCCGCCGATCAGTTGCAATACATAATCGACCGGGTTATAGAAACGCTGATTGTGAATGAATACATCGGGCATATCCTAAAATTACAGTTTACGCACCAAAAAGTTCGTTACCACCTCTTTGGTGTTATACATGGCAGGCGGGCCCGCGGCCAGGATATTTGCAGCACAAAAAATCATGAATATGAAAAAGACAGTGTTGCTTGTTTTCCTGTTGGCTGCATTCTTTTACGGATCGCAGGCACAGCACAATGCCGGCCGCAACGGCAAAGTACTTCTTATCGCTTCCAATCCTTCGGTAAGCAAACAAACGGGCTGGCCCATCGGTGTCTGGTATGCCGAACTGGCGCATCCCTACTGGGTATTCAGCGAAGCCGGTTATACCGTTGATATCGCCAGCCCCGAGGGCGGCGAGATCAAGTTTGACGGATTCAGTGATCCCGAAGACGCCAGCAGGTATGCGGCATTTGATTATGTGTCACTCGGCTTCAAGAAAGACGAGTCGAAGATGCAGCTGGTGAAGAATACACGCAAGCTTTCGGATGTGAACCCCGATGACTACAAAGCCATTTTTGTTTGCGGGGGACAGGGGCCCATGTACACCTTCATCGATAACAAACCCCTGCATGATTTCTTCACATCCTTTTACCTCACCGGGAAACCAACGGCAGCGATCTGCCACGGAACCTGCATCCTGTTGAAAACAAAACTGCCCAGTGGGAAGTTCCTCGTTGAAGGAAAAAAATGGACAGGCTTTGCATCGAGTGAAGAGCAGTATGCGGATAATTATGTGGGTAAGCAGATACAACCTTTCCGCATCGAAGATGAAGCACGAAAGATGCCCAACAGCCGGTTCCTGACCGGGGAGCCCTTTGCAGCTTTTGCCGTACGCGATGGAAACCTGGTCACCGGCCAGCAGCAGAACAGTGGTGAAGCAGCAGCCCGCCTGGTTCTGCAGGCGCTGGAAGAAGACCGGAAACGGTATCCTACCTATATTCTTGTACACGGCGCCTGGGCCGATGAAAGTGCCTGGGGTTTTGTTCGCAATGAACTGGCCGTTCGTGCCAACGTAGAAGTAGTAAACCTGCCGGCTCACGGGATCGACCTTGCCGACGGAACAAAGCAGGGACTTCAGGATTATGTGAGAACAGTATCATCGGTCATCAATAAACAACCGGGCAAGGTGATCCTGGTCGGACATTCTATGGCGGGCATGATCATCTCGCAGGTGGCAGAACTTCAGCCGGCAAAGATCGACAAACTCATCTACGTATCTGCCTACCTGCCGCGAAACGGCGAAAGCCTTTCCGCTATCACGAACCGGTTCCTGAACAATAAACCCATCGATATCTTCGAATTCAATAAAGATTACTCGCTGGTTAGTATAAAAAAAGAAGCGATCCCCGACTTGGTATGTGCCGATTGCCCGCCCTTCATGAAAGAAGTACTTGTAAAATACCACCGGCCCGAACCCGCCAGGGCATTCAACGATAAGGTGAAACTGGGACAAGCTTTTGCACGCATACCGAAGTATTATATTTCCACCAGCAATGATAACGCTGTTCCCTATGCATTGCAGCAGCAAATGATCAGGGAAAACGGAACGGTCCGAAAGACATTTGAAATGAAAACTGCACACCTGCCGTTTGTGGTGGTGCCGGCTGATTTTGTAAAGATCCTTTCGGAGATCAAATGAAAAACCTATTGATGATCGCGGCGTGGTGGATCGCCGGCACGGTTGCCTGTACAGCACAGACATTGCCGGTGGAGTTGATGGTGGGCCATCAACGAACGGGTGTGGATGTGTTGTGGTTTAAGAAATTTGCTGCCGGTAAGGATAATCCCTGGTTGTTCTTTCACCGGTCGAGGGCTTCGGTGGATTATCACAACAAAACCGCCTTCGATATCACCAACGCGGTAAGCTATAATTTCCGGAGTGGTATCGGGCTGGTAGCCGCCACGCAGTTCCTGCAGGCTGGTTTTGTGGCGAAAGCGGGTATGCAATATTTCAAAGCAAGAGGCAATGCCAGTGTTTTCAGCTGGCTGGTGGCCGGCAACAATACCAATCACCGTTTTTCGGGCGATTGGTTTGTGCTGGCACGCTGGTCGCCCCGGCTGCATGATGCCTGGAAGGGATTTATCCAGGCAGAATTATTTTCACAGGCCGAAGAAGGATGGAACCTGGCGCTTACCCAACGGGTGCGTATCGGGATTGGCACCGATCAATGGCAATTCGGTTTTGCCGCCGATTTTACTGAAGCGGGGAAATCAAATTTTTCTACTACCCGTAACCTGGGTGGATTTTTGCGAAGAGTATTTTGATCAGGCTTTTGGTTTCCATTGATTGGCCCGGATATTCTTCTCGGCAAGCGTTACGATCTCGGTGATCCGTTTTTCCTGTGTTGGTTTTGTTTTGGCAGATTCTACCCAATAGAAGAGTTGTTTTTTCACGCCCGGCGGGAACCGCTCAAAATGGCTCAGCGCTTTTTTGTTTTTCGAAAAAGCCTTCCTGAGCGCTGCAGGCATGGTGAATGCCTCGGCGTTGTCGAGAACGCTCCAGGATCCGTCTTTTTGGGCGGCTTCGATTTTTTGAAGGCCGGCAGTAGTCATCCTGTTCTCCTGTATGAGCTTTTCGATCCTTTTCTTGTTCAGTGCGCTCCAGCCGCTTTTGGCTTTTCGTATTGAAATATAAAGGAAGCTGCTTTCGGCATCTCTTTTTTTCGGCTGACTGTCGATCCACCCGAAACACAAGGCTTCTTCTACTACTTCATTGTAACTGATAGTAGGTTTGCCCGAACTCTTTTTGTACATGATCAGCCAAACGCTTTGCTTCGTCGCATGGTTTTTCTGCAACCAGTTCCTCCAGGCCTGCCTGTTCCTGGGATAAAATTCAATCGATTCCTTTTTTTCTTTCATTGCGTACGCTTATACCATTTACCGGGTCGCAGGTAGATCACACTTTTGCGGGCGTAAAACCTCGTGGCGATATTCTTGCCGTCTTTATCATATACCTGGAAATGCAGGTGCGGAAATGCACTGTAGCCGGTATTGCCGCTGTAGCCGATGAGCTGCCCCTGTTCTACCCGATCGCCTACGGACACCACGGCGCCATCTTTTTGCAGGTGCCAGTACATGGCCTGGCTGCCATCGTCGTGCGTGATGATGATGTGATTGCCTTTCGACAGGTACGCATTGCTCAGTCCGCCCTCGTCGCTGTCTTCTTTTACCGAGGTAACAATACCGCCGCGGGCAGCGCATACCCCGCTTCCCTGTTTCATTTTAAAATCAAGGCTGATCTCTCCCTGGTGACTGAAGCCGCTGTTGTAGGCCTGGATAAGCAGGTGCTTACTGCCTTTCGGGAACGGAAGCGTGTAGATATAACTACGATCTGTTTTTACCCTGCCGGATTTGAGATCGTGAATTTCAGCGTCGCTGAGCTGGGAATACGCAGGGATGAAGATCAGCAGCAAAATAATGGAGGCTACGAACTTCATGGCTTTTGTTTCCTGAAAATTAAATCAATTCAGCATAAAAAACCCCGCCATCGGCGGGGAGAGAAAATATTTTATGGAGTGTACGACAGCAATTATTCCGCTTCGGCAACCACTTCTTTCACTTCGGGGATCATCCGTTTCATCATACCTTCAATACCGGCCTTGAGGGTGATCATGCTGGAGGGGCAGCCGCTGCAGCTTCCCTGCATCATCAGGTTCACTTTACCATCTTCGTAGCTTTTGAACTGGATGGCGCCACCGTCCATTTCAACGGCGGGCTTCACGTAGTTTTCCAGTAACTCCTTGATGCGTTTTACCACATCGTCGTCATCGGCGCTTACCGCGTTGCTGCTTTCTGCTTTCAGGGCGGCTACTTCTTCGTCGTTCACCACGGCCTTTCCTTCTTCGAGGTATTCTTTCAGGAATTGTTTGATGGTGGGAATCACATCCTGCCAGTCTTCGGTATCGCTGGTTTTGGTGAGCGTAACAAAGTTGCTGGCGATGAAAACCGCTTTGATGAACGGGAAGGTAAACAGTTCCTGGGCCAGTGGCGAAGGTTTGGCGCTTGCCTCATCGGCAAAATCAATGCTCTTGCCGGGGTAGAGGAGTTTGTTGGCCACAAACTTCATGGTCTCCGGGTTGGGAGTCATTTCGGTATAAATGCTGATCACGGGATTGCCTGTTTTGATCATCGTAGTAAAATTTATATCGCAAAGATACTAACTGGCCGTTTTAGCGGTTTACGAAAGCAGGAAGAACCCGGTTACGCTGTTTATTCCTTGTTATTCAATGATCCGCAACTTGGCGTAATTGAGCATGATCTTCTTTTCACCATTCGCCTCGAACCGGATGGTTGCGATGGGGTTATGGGCCGCCCCCTCCATTTTTACCACCTCCCCGAACCCGAACTTCTGGTGTTCCACTTTTTGCCCGGGCTGCAGGTTGCTGGTATCGCTGGCCACGAAATTTTCGGACGGCGTATGTTCTTTTACCTGCGGGCGAACCGGTGCCACATAGCTGGGTTTTTTGTTTTCCACCACGGGCTTACCACTCGAAGCCCATTGGGTATTGCTCCCGAAGTTGCGGTCGGCCCCAAACCAGTTGTTGGAAGGCCTGCTTTCCCGGCTGCCGCCGGCATAACTTTTATCGAGATAGCTTTCCGGCACCTCTTCCAGGAAACGGCTGGGATCATTTTGTTGCAACTGCCCGAAACGGTAGCGGGCATTGGCGTAACTGAGCCAGAGTTTATCCTTGGCGCGGGTGATGGCAACATAAAACAAGCGCCGTTCTTCCTCCAGCTCTTCGCGGGTGTTTATGGCCAGCGCATTGGGGAAAAGCGTTTCTTCCAATCCACCCACAAACACCACCGGAAACTCCAGGCCCTTGGCCGCGTGAATGGTCATCAGTTTTACCACGTTGGCGTCTTCCTTGTCTTCATCGGCGTCGGTGAGCAATACGATCTGCTGGAGGTAGGCGCCGAGGCCCTTATCTCCCACCTCGCCATCCTCTTCGTTCATCGGCGTTTCGGTGAATTCCTTGATGGAGTTCAGCAATTCCTGTACGTTCTCGTAGCGGGCCAGGCCCTCGGTTGTTTTGTCGTTGAACAGTTCTTTAACGATGTTGGTGCTTTTGCCCACGATCACCGCCAGGTCGTATGCGTTCTTTTTGCTGAGTTCGCTCTGGAACATTTTGATCATGGTGACAAAATTGTCGAGGCTCTCCAGTGTTCCGCTGCGGAATCCATAGATGGCCGCGTTGCTGATGATATCCCACAGGGTCAGGTTGTTTTCATTGGCCAGCAGTACAGCCTTGTCGACCGTTGTTTTACCGATACCACGCACAGGATAGTTGATCACCCGCTTCAGCGCCTCTTCGTCCTTCGGGTTTACCACGAGGCGCAGGTAGGCGATGAAATCCTTTACCTCTTTGCGTTGATAGAAGCTGATACCTCCGTAGATGCGGTAGGCGATTCCCATCCGGCGGAGCGCTTCCTCGAAACTGCGGCTCTGTGCGTTTGTGCGGTAAAGAATGGCAAAATCTTTATTGAAATAATGGTTGCGCAGCTTCTGTTCCTGGATGGAGTCGGCCACCATTTTGCCTTCGTCGTTATCAGTCATGGTTCGAACGAGGCGTATGCGCTCGCCTTCCACATTATCAGTAAACAATCGTTTTTCGATCTGGCCTTTGTTGTTGCCGATCACTTCGTTGGCTACGTGCAGGATGTTTTTGGTGCTGCGGTAATTTTGTTCCAGCTTCACCACTTTCACATCGTCGTAGTCTTTCTGGAACTGCAATATGTTTTCGATGGTAGCGCCGCGGAAACTATAGATGCTTTGCGCATCATCACCCACCACGCAAACATTTTCGTGCATGGCGCCGAGCAGTTTGATGATCTCGTATTGGGCCGGGTTGGTATCCTGGTACTCATCGATCAGGAGGTATTTGAATTTCCGCTGGTACTTGCTCAGCGCTTCCGGGTTATTCTTAAGCAGGAGATACATTTTAAAAAGCAGGTCGTCGAAGTCCATGGCACCGTTCTTAAAACAGCGTTTGGCGTAGGCGTCGTAGATCTGCCCGGTGGCCGGGCGGTTGGCCCTGTTGTCTTCCTGCTGGATGGCCCAGTCGTTCATGTATTCGGCGGGCCCCATTAACGAGTTTTTGGCGGCCGAGATGCGATTGTATACTACGTTGGGTTTGTATTGTTTATCATCAAGCGCCAGTTCGTTAATCACGGTTTTCACCACCGATTTCGCGTCGTCGGTATCATAGATGGTAAAATTAGATGGGTACCCGATTTTAGAAGCCTCGGCCCGCAGGATACGGGCGAACACGCTGTGAAAGGTGCCGATATACAGGTTGCGGGCTTCTGTATTACCGAGGATGCGCTCTACCCGCTCCTTCATTTCAGCCGCCGCCTTATTGGTGAACGTGAGTGCCAGTATATTGAATGCGTCTACTTTATGAGCAGCCATCAGATGGGTAATACGGGTGGTAAGCACTTTGGTTTTACCGCTGCCGGCTCCGGCGATGATCATGATAGGTCCGTTCACATGGGTAACCGCTTCTCGTTGTGGCTCATTCAATCCATCTAAATAATTCATCATCCGGCGAAGGTACGAATTGGCCATAATGAACCACTGATGTAAAATTTCTTTTTCCCCTTGATGGCCATCCTATCTTTACCGCCTAAAGTATAGCCAGCCTTGCAACACATCGAGTTTTTTAATATCGACCATTTCGAGAAAAACTATCACCGGGTAAAACCACAGTCCGGATTAGAGAATTTCATCGACTTTTTTTGGGAAACCCGCTTCGACGAATTGCTGGAAAAGAACCCGGAAGGTTTTTCGGATGCGCTCTTCCCGAATATCGGGTATACCTACCTTATCAACCTGGGAACCCCGTTCGTCATGCAGATCGGCGATCAGAAGTTCAATATGAAAACAGATGGTTTCCTGCCGCGGAACCAGAGTATAGAGTGTTATCACCAGGTGGGCAACCGCTTGTTCGGGATCAAATTCAAGATATCGCCCATCATATTCAAGAAGCGGGTCAATTTCGCAGAATACCGGGAGTATATTTACCCATTGAGTTACCTGATGGAGCAACAGGTGATCGACCAGGTAAAAAGGGCTGCTTCGTTCCAGGAAAGGATCGATATACTGAATGAGTATTTCGGGTCAATCATCAAAGCGTACCCGGGTTCCTGGGAGCCGATACGGATTGTATCGGAGATACTGGAGTACTGCGACCGGGAGAATGATTTTACCAAAACCGTGGAGGAGTTCGCGGAGCAGTACAAGATATCCGCACGGTCCTTACATCGTTATTTCGAAAGTACAACAAGCCTCAGCAGCAAGAAAGCCCTGCAGGTATTACGCATACGCAAGGCCGTACAGCAGCTGGCCACCAATCCCGAAGGCTTCCGCTATGACAAATACGGCTATTACGACTACAGCCATTTTTGCAAGCACCTGAAACAGTTCTTACAAAAAGACGCCCTGGATGGGATACAACCACACCTGCTGCTGCTGAAACGGGTAAGCCACAAGAAGTAAGCGCATCAATGGCTGTTCAGCCACCGGATGGTTTCTTCGGCAATGCGGTAGTTGAAATTACCCTTCGCGTAGAGTTGCTTTTTAAAATTATCCCTCGCCTCTTCCCATGTTTTGCTGTTCATCATGAAATGATCCAGTTCCGGAACAATGACCATGCTGGCGTTGCCGGGGTGTTTTTCATTGACGGTACGGGTAATCAATTGTGGTTCGGCGATGCTGCAGGATTCATAATCCGTTTCGCCATGAAGTACTAATACAGGACAGTTCAGCGATTGCCAGCTTTGAGCGAGGTTCAGTGAGTCGATCTGCGGCCAGAAAGCCCAATGTCTTCCCCACATGTCGTTGCTGCCCTCTTTATAACCAAGTTCGCTGATCACCAGGTCGCGGTACTCCGGATTTTTCAGCAATGCTTCACGGGTCCTGCGCAGCACAAAAAATTCGTAATAGATCTTTTGGATCTTTCGCATGAAATCTTCTGTCTGGAGATAATTCAGGTTGTCGAGTAAGGGCTTTTGCACCCGGTGCATTTCCAATAAAAACTCACTCCAGGGACGAAACGTGGTGCCGAAAACCATCACTCCTTTCGGGTTATGCCGCTTGGCTACTTCGGGGGCGATAACGCCGCCCATGGAATGTCCCCATATGTATAGCTTGTTCTTGTCTGTAAAAGGCAATTGCTCCATATAGGTATAGCCTGCATCAAAACTTTCGATGTCGGTGGCAAGATCAACCTCGGTGCAGGGAACACAATTGTAACTATCACCCAGGCCCGATTTTTCAATGGTGATCACCGCATATCCTGCTTTAAGCCATTCGGTGAGCAGCTTGCCGTTGTAACTGCTCATATAATTTTCAATACTGCCGCAACCGTAACCGGGAATCAACAGGATCGCCGGGCACTTTTCTTTACCCTTCGGCTTGCGGGTGATTGCACGGAGATACCCGTTCCGGAATTTGACCCAATCGTATTGTACGTCTGCAATAACGGATTGTTCGAAGGGACGCATCACAGCGATGGCGGAGGCTTGCGACAGTTTTCCGTTACGGGTAAACACAACTGTTATCCTTTCACCGGCGCGAATGCCCGAAACGGATTTGCCATACGATTCCATGGAGTTAATGCTGTTTCCATTGATTCCTGTAATAATATCTCCTTTTTGGATCGCGAGAGCAGCGAAGCTGCTGTTCGGCAGAATGCTGTCGGCCACAATACCATTGGCAGCGGGTTTTGCCAGCAGACCGATCAGGGCTTTACGGGGTGGTGTTTGAGCAACTGCGGTAAGTGATACGACAAGGGAAAGGAAAAGAATCTTTTTCATACAGATCGTTTGATGACATGTTGGGCGGCCGTGCAAAGATTTGCCGGAATGGGAAAGCTGAGTGGCAGAAATACACCAACAAACCAAGGGAATGGTCGGGCGGGTGTGAATAAAATAACCTCCGGCTAAAATTTACATTTTACAAAAAAACAGCTTGCCAATAATCGAATACGGATTTAGTATTTATATAATAGAAATTTTTCGACAGCTGAATCATAACAAATACTACAAAGTCTTATTTTTTTTCAGGCAATCTTTATCGCCTGTTCATAAATATCCAATAACCAAACTTACCTCTACTACTATGAACAACCAGAACAGCATGACTGATGAGAAACTCATTCAGTTCTATCTCAACGGCGATCCCAACGCACTCGCCACTCTCGTTGAACTTTACAAGGACAGAATCTACCGCTCGATTTATTCCATCGTGCAGGATAAACATGCCGCTGAGGAGATCTTTCGGGAAGTATTCATTCGTATCATCAACAACCTGATGGCCGGTAAAACCGCTGAGGATGGAAATTTCCTGCAGTGGGCCACGAAAATTGCGAACGGACTTTGCATGGAGTACACCCGCAAAAGCCGGCAGGCAATTGTATTGGAACCTGTTCCCGGAAAGGAACCCGTTGAAGAATCTCCGGCAGCGATCAGCATTCATCCATCGGGTTATCATGAAAGCCATGGAAAGATCAAAAGCATGATCGACATGCTTCCCGATCAGCAACGTGAAGTGTTGGTGCTGAACCATTATGCCGGACTTAGTTTCCGCGAGATCGCAGAAACACTTCAATGCAGTTTGAACTCGGCGCTTGATACAATGCGTTTCGGGTTGAACAACCTCCGCAAACTCATGGCCGAGAAAGAGGTTGTACTGCAATAAGCCTGAAACGATCGTTCCGACACATACCAGAGCAAGAAACCACATATCCAAACTAAAACCAAATCCAGACTATGAGAGCATTTTCTACCCTTTCGGACCAGCAATTGGTTCAGTTATTTGTAAACGGCGAGACAGAGGCGCTGGACGTACTCGTCAACAGGCATAAGGTGCGCATCTACACGTCCATTTACCTGCTGGTTAAGGACAAATACCTCGCAGAAGATATCTTCCAGGAACTTTTCATCAAGATCATCGAAACACTCAAGGCCGGCAAGTACAAGGAAGAAAACAAATTCGTTGTATGGGCCATACGCATCGCACACAACCTGTGTGTGGATCATTTCCGTAAGATCAAAGGGAAACCGCCCATCAAAACCCTGGATGGCAAAGACATCTTTGAAGTGCTCCGGTTCAATGATCCCAATGCGGAAGAGAACATCGTGCGGCGCCAGACCAATGATCGTATCATGAAACTGGTGGGCCAGCTTCCGGAAGAGCAGCGGGAGATCATCATTCTCCGGCATTTCGCCGATCTGAAGTTCAGGGAAATATCCGCTGTGCTCAATTGCAGCGTCAACACAGCCCTCGGCCGTATGCGCTATGCCTTGCTCAACCTTCGCAAAATGATCGAGGAGCAGCGTGTAGCCATATAGCCAACCATTCATACATCGTACTTAACCCGGCAGTTTTATTGCCGGGGTTTTTCTACTCTGATGGCGCCATTTCATGCTGGCCCACTCCCTTGAATCGAACAGACCGGTACCGATTCTTGCCGGCAAACAGCTCTTTTATGATTAAAATAAAGTATATAATGGCCTGTTTGGCTATTTTTTACAGAATAAATTACCACTTTGTGGTATTGTTCAGTTCGAAAAACTATCTTCTATTTGTCTAGGATTTAAAGCAATCAGTTTTAGAGCAAAATTCTTTGGGTCCGTTTTTATAGCCGAACCTTCTTGAGAGCAGAGGGGAAGCCTTCTGCAGATTTTTCTCATGCTTGAACACAACCCGTCCCGATTCCTCGGGATGGGTTTTTTATTTAGCCCCGGCCCCGCTAAATAAATGCACAAAAAAATACTAAATAAATTAGTGTTGATAAAAATAAACCCCTATCTTTGACCCGGCAACTACATTTACAACGCAAAACCAGATACATCACGTAAAACAATTTACAATGAGCAACAAGACAGACATTTTGGAAAAATCAGAAAAATTCAAGGCGCTGAAACTGACGATGGACAAGATCGAAAAAGATTTCGGCAAAGGATCGGTAATGATGATGAGTGATAGGGGTGTGACCGAACAGGAATATATCTCTACGGGTTCGATCGGGCTGGATGTGGCACTGGGTATTGGCGGCCTGCCCAAGGGACGGGTCGTGGAAATATACGGGCCGGAAAGTTCCGGTAAAACAACGCTGGCTATACATGTAATTGCAGAAGCACAAAAAAAAGGGGGTATGTGCGCATTCATCGACGCGGAACATGCTTTCGACAGCAGTTATGCGCAGCGGCTGGGTGTTAATATCGATAACCTGCTGATATCACAACCTGATTATGGTGAGCAGGCGCTTGAGATCGCGGATCGTCTCATTCTTTCCGGTGCACTGGACGTAGTGGTTATCGACTCTGTAGCAGCGCTGGTTCCCAAGGGTGAACTGGAAGGCGAAATGGGCGACAGTAAAATGGGCCTCCAGGCCCGCTTAATGAGCCAGGCCCTGCGTAAACTGACTGCAACCATCTCAAAAACCAATAGTTGCTGCATATTTATCAACCAGCTCCGTGAAAAGATCGGGGTTATGTTCGGGAATCCGGAAACGACAACAGGAGGTAATGCCTTGAAGTTCTATGCTTCCGTTCGCCTCGATATCCGCCGGATGACCCAGATCAAGGATGGCGATGAGTCTATCGGAAACCATGTTAAAGTAAAAGTGGTGAAAAACAAAGTAGCGCCTCCTTTCCGCCAGGCAGAGTTTGATATTATCTATGGAGAAGGAATTTCTAAAGTAGGCGAGATAATCGACATGGGAGTAGAGTTGGGTATTGTGCAGAAAAGCGGAAGCTGGTTCAGCTATAATAACGACAAACTCGGGCAAGGAAGAGACGCTGTTAAGCAGTTGCTTACCGACAACCCGGAACTGTCTAACGAGATCGAAACCCGTATCCGGGAAAAGGTCAAAGAAATGCAAGCGATTTAGTACGATATTATGGGGTTAGTAAGTATCAGCCGTGCTGCAAAACAGCATGGCTTTTTTTATTGCTTATTTTTGCTTTTTAATCGCATACATTGAATAAGAGAACTACTGCACACCTGGCGCTGCTGTTTACGAACCTGTTCTTTGCCATTAATCTGTCGGCTGTAAAACACCTTACCAATGCCCAGTTAGCAGGCCCTTTCGGCATTAATGTAGTTCGTGTTGGTGTGAGCACCATCCTTTTCTGGTGTTTGTTTTTTCTTAAACCAGCCAATATTTCCATAGCGCGGGAAGACAGGCTGCGATTGATACTTTGTGCAGTAACAGGGATTGCCGTTAACCAGTTGCTTTTTTTAAAAGGACTCTCCCTCACCTATTCCATACACGCTTCGTTGTTAATGCTTACAACGCCGATTCTGATCGTTTTCATAGCTGCCTGGTTACTTAAAGAAAAGGCCGGCCCCTGGAAAATTGCCGGTCTCCTGTTGGGAATTGCCGGGGCGCTGGTTCTGATACTGGCCAAAGACAATTCAGGTAATGGCAACAACGTGTTGTTCGGGGATATCCTGATCATCATCAACGCGATATCCTACACGATCTATTTCATCCTGGTAAAACCCCTGATGCTTAAGTACAATCCGGTGGTTTTGATCCGGTGGATATTTACGATCGGACTTATATTGGTGCTGCCTTTCGGTTGGGCTGAATTTACGGCGATACGCTGGGAACACTTTCAACCAGTTGACATGCTTAGTATTTCCCTGGTTACACTTACAGGAACCTTCCTGGCCTATTTGTTCAATATTTATGGCATTAAGGTATTGGGATCGTCTGTAGCCGGATTCTATATTTATACGCAACCAGTATTTGCGGCACTGATCGCCATGCTTTTTTTAAGTGAAGAACTCACACTTTACAAACTGATTGCAGCCCTTATGATCTTTACAGGTGTATACCTCGCAAACAGGCAATCAGTTAAGAGCAGCTGAAAGATATTATTTACACTTGTTGTACTTCCGGATCACCTCCTTGAAACTATATTCCCGGTAGCTGAGTAACTCCCAAACATTGCTCTGTATCTTTTTGCAGTTGCCCATGATGGCATAAAGCTGGTTGACATAACCCTTGTCTTCCACGATACCCAGCTTTGATTTTTGGCCCATGTATTTGTGCCTGTCGTTAATATAGTTGGCCAATCCACCTTCCAGGTAGTATCGGATGACAAGCTGGACAGGAAGCGAATCGCCGGGCGTTTTATAAAAATAATAGGGAACCTTGAAATCGCTGATTCCGTAATATAGATTCATCTTTGGGGTTGTATATACCTCCTGCAGGATCATTACCGTGTCGATAGCGTCGCGTTTATAATAGTCGATCTGGTAATCATCAATATTATCGGTATACAAGATCAACCGGCAGGGCACCACAACAGTTCCTTTATAATACTCGCTTTTCACCTTTATTACATCCCGGGCGTCTATTTCCACCCAGGGATTGGTACCAACCCTGAATACACTGTTTTTCAATGTTACCTTTCCACGGATTGTATCACCCGACTGTTTGATGATATAGTCGTTCGATTGCGCCTGCGAGCTCATGGCAAGCAGCAGCAAAAGGTTCAAAAAAGCAGTTTTCATAAAAAATTTATTGAATGAAGAATGTCTTTTTGCATTCGTGAACAAAAGCCCCGGCTACTATTAACGTATTTTTTGACCGAATGGTTGTATCGGCGGGTAAATCGATCAGGTACCCGAGCTTTTGGGATAATCAAAGAACAGGTAACGCCGCCTGGATTTTTCGAAATCTTTCCACCGGGCTGCTTCTGCTTCAATTGCAAAGACACCGCAAGTAGGCATATTGTCGAGGGAAACACCCGGCACCAGGCTGTTCACAAAGTAGGTAATGCCCGGGTTGTGCGAAAAGATAGCCACCGTAACAAGGTTATCGGGAAGCCCCCTGATTACGTCGTAAAACACCTCTGCCGGTGCATGATAAAGGGAAGAAATAAAAAGAATGTCAGACGGGTCGCAGCCGTATACTTGAACGAAATACGCTGCTGTACTCTTTGCCCGAAGTGCCGGACTGGCAATCCAGGCATCTATTTGTTTTTCCTTTTCAAGTAGTCTTTTTGCCATTTTGGGAGCATCTTCTTTCCCACGGTCGTTGAGCGGTCGCTCAAAATCGCTTCCCCAGAATCGTTGATCGCTCTTTGCATGCCGAATAATAATGACTTTTTTCAAACTCCCGGTTTCTATAAAAATAAAAAATCTTTCACCAAACCACAACCACGTGAATTATCTTTAAGAACTTTACCGGTAATCAGCCTTCATGTACAGCCGTCATACACACCGTTTTCTTTATACGCTGTTGCTTCTTTCCTTGTTTGCGTGTACCGCATCGAGGAAAATCTCACAAGTAGAATCACTAATAAAAGGGTTGAGGCTGATTGGGCAATACGAGATTCCATACAACTTCCAGTTCCGAAATACCACTGTTGGCGGATTATCCGGAATCGACTATGATGCCCGCCGTGACCAATATTATCTTATCTGTGACGATCGAAGCGATAAAAACCCAGCCCGCTATTACGTGGCAAAAATCCACGTTAGCAGTCAGGCAATCGACAGCGTGGCATTTACAGGTGTTGCCTACATGCGTCAACCGGACGGTAATCTCTATCCCAACAGTAAACAGGATCCGTTGCGCACCCCGGATCCGGAAGCAATGCGGTACAATCCAATAACGAACACGCTCGCCTGGACCAGCGAAGGTGAGCGCATACTGGGGGCGACCGGAAATATACTGGAAGACCCGGCGGTTTACTTTATAGATACGCTTGGTAAATTCATAGATAGCCTTGGTTTACCGGCTAATCTCAAAATGCGGACAGAAGCCAAGGGTCCGAGACGAAACGGAACACTGGAAGGGATCTGTTATGCCGATAACTACCAAACACTTTATGTAAGTGTTGAAGAACCCTTGTTTGAAGATGGACCTTCTGCCGATACTCAGGAAAACAACGCCTATACCCGTATTTATAAATTCGATGTGAAGACCCGGCAATGTATGGCGCAATATGCATATAAGCTTTCGCCGGTTGCGTATCCCTCTGTGCCGGAAAACGCATTTAAGATAAACGGCATCCCCGATATTCTCAGCCTGGGAAAAAATAAACTGCTTGTCATCGAGCGATCTTTTTCCACCGGCCGGCTTCCCTGTACCATCAAACTCTTTGTGGCAGATCTGGCAGGCGCCACCGACATAAGCAACCAGGGCCTTTTAAACCCAGGCTCTTTTGTTCCCGCAACAAAATCGCTGTTGCTGAATATGGATGATCTTGGTATTTATACAGATAACATCGAAGGAGTCACATTCGGCCCTAACCTGCCCAATGGACACAAGACCCTGCTTTTCATCGCCGATAATAATTTCAATCCCCTGGAAAAAGCCCAGGTTCTTTTATTCGAAGTGCTTGAGTAAAGCCAGGTATAAAATAAACAACCATTAAAAAGAAAGAGACATGAAACACTATGTAAGGACCCTCTTGTTGCTGGCTGTATTTTTTTATCTGCCCTTCTCCGGATTTGCCTGGGGCTCCCTGGGTCATCGCATTGTGGGGCAGATTGCTGAGAGTTACCTCTCGAAAAAAGCAAAACGTGAGGTATTCAGGATACTGGGTACGGAATCCATGGCCATTACCAGCACATGGCCCGATTTTATTAAAGCGGATTCGGTATACAATTATTTAAGCCCCTGGCACTACATAAACTTCCGGTCGGGACTGAATGAATCGCAACTCAAAGACTACCTGGCCACCGATACCGCTGTGGATGCATACGTGAAGATCAACTGGTTGACAGCGCAGTTGAAGAACAGGGACCTGGAGCAGGATAAAAAGCTGATGTACCTCCGCTTACTGATTCATATTGTTGGGGATGTTCATCAACCCCTGCACACCGGGCGGCCCGAAGACCGTGGCGGAAACGGCATCAGGCTAAGCTGGTTCAACAACCCCTACAACCTGCACCAGGTTTGGGACGACAGGCTGATCGAATTACAGGACCTCAGCTATACGGAATATGTTGCCGCGATCAATCATACAACGAAAGAACAACGGGAACTGTGGCAGTCGGAACCGGTAAGCCAATGGATATGGAACTCCTACCAGCTTGCCGAGAAAATATATGCGGATGTAAAGCCTGAGGACAAACTCGGGTATCCGTATAACTATAAATACATCGGTATTGTTAACCAGCAGTTGCTCAAAGGAGGCGTTCACCTGGCGGGCTTGCTGAATGAAATATTCGGATAAGGATCAATAACCACGCACATTCTTTCCTTCCATATAATTCATGAAGGCTTTATTACATACCCTGTTGCCGCCCGGCGTTGGATAGTTGCCTGTAAAGTACCAGTCGCCCAGGTTGGTCGGACAGGCTTCGTGCAGGGATTCGATTGTTTGATAGATGACGGATACGGGAATGGTAAGTTCGGCCGGCGTGATCAATTGTGCGATCTTCTGGGATAACTGTTCCGCAGAAAAATGCTTGTAGACCTGTTGTACCACATTCTCTGTGTGCAACTGGTTGTTACGCTGCAGGTCTTTACACCGGTTAAGCAGTGTGGAAAGTAGTTCTTGTTTTCCCTGGTCGTGCAGCAATTCAATGGCAGCACGGAAGGCGATGAAATCGCCCAGTTTACTCATATCGATGCCATAGCAATCGGGATAACGGATCTGCGGAGCCGAAGAAACAATGATGATCTTCCGGGGTTGTAATCGCGACAACATGCGAACGATGCTTTCCTTAAGCGTGGTGCCCCGTACAATGCTGTCATCGATCACCACCAGGGTATCGGCGTTCTTACGCACCGTTCCATAGGTAATGTCGTATACGTGCTGCACCATTTCGTTCCGGCTGCTGTCTTCGGTAATGAAGGTGCGCAGCTTTACATCCTTGATGGCGATCTTTTCGATCCGGATCTTCCGGTTTACCATTTCCGAGAGTTTTTCCTCATCGAAATTTTTTCCCCAGCTGAGGATGCGCTCGATCTTGATCTTGTTGAGATAATCCTCCGCCCCTTTGATCAGGCCATAGAAAGCTGTTTCCGCGGTATTCGGTATGAAAGAGAAAATGGTGTTTTTCAGGTCGTAGTCAATTGCCTTTAATACCGTACTGCTGAGGTTGTAACCAAGGGCAATGCGTTCCCGGTATATCTTCTCATCGCTGCCGCGGCTGAAATAAATACGCTCGAAGCTGCAGGCCTTTCGTTCTTTCGGTTCAACAATCTGTTCAATGCTTTGCTCGCCCGATGCTTTTACCACCAGGGCGCAGCCGGGCATGAGTTCTTTTACTTCATCTTCTCCGAGGTTGAATGCGGTACGTAAGGCTGCCCGTTCGCTGGCCGCTGCGATAACATCGTCATTGATATAATAATACGAAGGGCGGATGCCATGCGCATCACGCATAACAAACGCATCCCCGTTCCCCAGGATACCGCTGAAATTAAAACCGCCATCGAACAGGGGAACGGCTTTGCGGAGCACTTTCACGATGTCCATTTGTTGCGGGAAGGCTTCGTCGGCTTTCACGATAAAATGATACAGCACTTCCATCATCGCCGCCAGGTCGCTCTGCCGCTGAAACTCCCCGGGGTTGATATTTACAAGACCGAATAATTCTTCCGTGTTGACAAGATTAAAGTTTCCGGCCAACGCCAGGTTCCGGGTTGGGATGGTGTGCTTCTTAATAAAGGGATGACAGAATTCAATGTTGTTTTTTCCCTGCGTACCATACCGAAGGTGTCCGAGCAGCAATTCACCAAGAAAATTCAGGTGACCTTTCATCAGGCCCGGGTGGTTTTTGATTTCGGGCTGGTATTTCTCCACCTCGTTGATCTCTTTTCCAATCTGGGAAAAAAGATCCGCGATCGGCTGGTGGGCGGCGCTGCGGATCCGGTGCATGAACGGGTAGCCGGGTTCTGTATTCAGTTTGACCGCCGCGATGCCGGCACCGTCCTGGCCACGGTTATGCTGCTTCTCCATCAACAGGTAGAGTTTGTTGAGGCCATACAGGGCGGTTCCGAATTTTTGCTGGTAATAACTGAAAGGCTTGCGCAGACGAATGAAGGCAAGGCCGCATTCGTGTTTGATTTCGTCGCTCATGATGAGATTCCGGTAGCAACCGGAGGAGCCGCAAAGTTAAGGCATTGACACGAGCCGGAAATAAAAATCCCCCGTTGCGGCGGGGGATCGGTTTCTTTCCGGTGTAAAAAATCAGAGTCCGCTGATGCACAGCCCTATCTGGAATAACTTCACATCGGCCGCTACCCCATCCTTGAAGATGTTGTTCAGCTGGTAACTGGCTGCTACTGAAAAATTACCATAACCAACCCGGGCGGTTGCGGCAATTCGCGTTGAGTTGAAAAATCCTTTCGCAGATTCTTTTGCAACATAATTGTTCAGTGTTCTTCCGTCCTTATCCTGCAGGGTTTTACCCTTTGTGTGTACGTTCAGTAAGGTACCTACCTTAAAGCCAACCGCCGCTTTGATCGCCTTGCTGTCATTCTCGGGATCGGAGGTAAAACGGAATTCGATCGGCACTTCAAGGAATGCGGTGGTCAGTTTGTATTTCTTGAAACGATTGAGGGAGTCGAGATTATTGAAGGGGAGTTTGCTTGTCTTGGCCTTTACATCAATACCCATGTTTTTGAAATACATATTGCTTGATCCTACACCGAGTCCGAAGGCAATACTCAATTTGGGATTGCCTTTAAAACGTTGGTCGAGCATCAGGTAAATATTCAGGCCGCGTGCCAGCCCTTTCATGTGCGATTTAATGCTGTCGGGCGTTCCGATCCAGTGGTCGCTGGTGAGCTGTACCATGAAATGGTCGCCGGTTTGGGAAGTAAAACCACCCATTTTCTTTTTGTTCTGGGCCGAGATGGAAAGGGTAAGCAGGGAGGCAAGCGCAATTAGTCCTATTTTCTTCATAATTAGTATTGAGGCTGCAAAATAAAGGCAAATAGTTTAATGAAGCGTTAAATTGACCGGGTTTTGATTATATTTGCAGCCTCATTCTTCAAGGGTATTTAACTCCTGAAGAGGGGCCTATAGCTCAGCCGGTTAGAGCATCTGACTCATAATCAGGGGGTCCCTGGTTCGAGCCCAGGTGGGCCCACAGTACAGACAAGGGTTTCAGACGATTCAGTTTGAAACCCTTTTTCATTTGCACAGGATTTGCACAGAACTACTTTGATATATATTTGGGATGCTTTATAAGTATTATAGTCTTTTTAATGTACCGAAACCCAAAATAAACTGCCATGTATTTACACACAGTACAGATTACAAATTTTAGGAAGCTCCAAGAATTCAGCATCGAATTTAACGAGGGGCTTAACTTGCTTGTAGGTGAAAATGACTGTGGCAAGTCCTCAATAATTGACGCTATAAAATTGGTTACAGGCACTCAAAGCAATGACTGGTACAGATTAAGTAAAGACGACTTTTATACCGATGGGACTACAAGGGTAGATGAATTAAAAATAGTATGTGTTTTTAAAGGATTGAGTCCTGAAGAAGTAGCTACTTTTCTGGAATGGGCAAGTTTAGATGGAGAAACTTACTATTTGAAATTAACGCTTACTGCCAAGCGGAAAGAAAAGACAAATCTGATATCGGAAATCTTTTACGATATAAAAGCCGGTGAAGACGAGGAAAGCGGCGTTATGGCTGGCGAGGCAAAAAGCAAGCTTCGTGTGACCTATTTAAAACCCCTTCGTGATGCAGAGTTTGAGCTTGCCCCACGCAAAGGATCAAGACTTTCGCAAATTTTAGCTGCATACGAGATATTTCAATCAAAAGAGGACGTAATTCACCCTCTTGTTGAAACCATGAATAAAGCCAACTCAGAAATCACAGAATATTTTAGTGATAAAGACGGAAAGGTTGTTTCCGATACCATTAACACGACTTACTTAAAAGAACTTTCATTAATAAATAATCCGATTACATCAAAGTTTGGAATTGCAAAAAGCGACTTGGGGAAAATACTTGAGAAGTTAGAACTACAAGGCTTCTCCGTCACAACGGAAACAAATCTGGGTTTGGGTTCGAATAATTTGCTTTTCATCGCTGCCGAAATGCTTCTCCTTAAAAAGGACAATGGCTATATTGGATTGAAATTATCGTTGATTGAAGAAATTGAAGCTCATATCCACCCACAATCACAAATAAACTTAATTGACTTTCTTAATAAGCACTCCCACAAATTAGGATTCCAAAACATAATTTCTACACACAGTAATTCCCTGGCTTCAAAAGTTGATTTAGAAAATATAATTATCTGTAAGAATGGAAAGGCTTATTCGCTTAAACCAACAAACACAAAACTTGCAAAAGGTGATTATGAATTTCTGAGCAGATTTTTGGATGATACCAAATCGAATTTATTCTTTGCTCATGGAGTTATTCTTGTAGAGGGAGATGCGGAAAATTTATTCTTACCAACTTTCGCTGAATATATTGGATACCCTCTTCATAAATACGGAATTTCTATTGTGAATGTGGGGAACACTGCACTTTTACGATACGCGAAAATCTTTCAGAGAAAAGATGATGCGAAAATTGGAATTAAGGTAGCATGTATAACTGATAGAGATATACCACCTAAAGAAGCAAAAGAATTTACCTACAAAGTTAAACGTAGGGCAACGGGAATCGAAGAGGATGTTTCACTCGTTTCAGATAGTCGGAAAACAGAAGATGAGTTTACCGAGGAAGAAATAAAAATAATAATCAAAAACAGGGTTAACAATTACAAAGGTGGAGACGTTGAAGTTTTTATTGGTAATACCTGGACGTTAGAATTTGAAATAGCCAAGAGTGTTTTAAATAAAATACTTCATTTAGCAATTCAAATCGCCCTCTTCACTAAAAATGAAGAAAAAAGCTTTACTGCTTTTGACTATAAAAAAATTGCAAAACAATGCCAGGATGATTTCACGGGTTGGCAACAGCAAGCCAAAAGCATAAACGAAATTGCAGTTCAAATTTACTCTCCATTGGAACGTGAGTTGGCTTCAAAGGCTATAACAGCACAAATATTTTCCAAGCTATTAAAAAGATCAAAGATTGATAAAGCATTATTAATTAATGATCCCAATTTGAAATACTTGATTGACGCGATTAAACATGCAGCCAATGTTTGATTTTAGAAAAATTATAGTTACAGATGAAGATATTCAAGCGGTTGAAAAATTTCTTGGGATTCAATTTAACGAAGGTCAAAAGAAAGTAATTCGTTTTTGGGACACTGTAGATATTCAGGCTTGCCCTGGCAGCGGAAAGACAACCACACTCGCTGCTAAACTTATTATTTTAATAAACAAGCTTCCTCAAGGCTTCCAACAGGGGGTTTGTATTATTACCCATACAAATATTGCTGTTAGAGAAATCAAAGAAAAACTCGGCCATTACGCCAACTTTTATTCGCGCTATCCTAATCACTTCGGAACAATCCAATCTTTCGTTGACAAGTATTTGGCTATTCCGGCATATAAAAATGAATTTAAAAAAGCTCCAAAAATTATCGATGATCAAGTTTACAGCATTGAGATACGCAAGCTTCCGATATTACAAAAAACTGGAACTCTTAATTATTTAGATGTAAAAAATATCGAGCCGGGTTATTTGTCTTTTAATAAACAAGAATTCATTGTTGCAGCCAGTGTTAATAATCCCACCCCGTTAACAGTGCCAGGAATTTCCGCTGACAAGTGGAAAGTTCACTATGACAGAATTGTTTCAGCTAAGACATTTCTATTGGCAGAAGGATATTTAAAATATGACGAAGCCTATGCTATTGCGTTTAAAGCTCTAAGGAACAACCAGGGGCTAAAAAAAATATTTGAATTACGGTTTCCTATAATTTTTATAGATGAAATGCAAGATATGGAGTTGCATCAATCAGAAATTATCACTGACTTATTTGGCAATTCAAAATCAGTTATTCAAAAAATTGGAGACGTAAATCAGGCAATTTACAGTAGAGTAAATAGCGATGGCGCAGCCGAATGGAAGCCAGTAATTAACCCGGAGCTTCAATTAAAACAATCCAATAGAATTGCAAACAATCTTGCAGATTTAGTTAAAGGCATCTGCGTTTCTCCGCAGGAGATGGAAGGCTGGATAAATCCTGAACCAATTAAGCCCGTTGTAATTGTTTATACAGCAGCTTCGATAAACCAAGTGAAAGATAAGTTCGCAGAATTAATATTTGATAACAATTTAATGGACAAAGGTATTATCAAGTGCATAGGGTCTAGAATTAGTGAATCAAAATTGAATATTAATTCTTATTGGAATGATTTTAATAGGCAAAAAATTAAGACTGAATTATCCAACCTGAACGCCTATCTACATCAGATCAACAAGCTATTAAAATTAGATAAAAATACCAGGGAGTCCCGAAAGCTTTTCTTGGAAATTTTCTGCAAGGCTCTCAAACTTTGTAAGGTGAAGAACCCAAACACAAATTTTTATTTTACGCCTTACTCTTTAATTGATTTTTTAGTTAAGACCGACAAAGAGCAATTGGTACAAGAGATCAATTTGATTATTTCTAATTGGATAATTGGAATCTTAAAACAAGATGATATTGAAGTAAAAGTTGTTGAATTTATTGATACACTTTTAGTCGCTCTTGGGGGTGCAAAAAATGAAGATGCTACATTTTTTCTTACCGATAAAACTGATAACGAAGAAAATGGAAAAGTAGAGAATAAGGTTTATAAATATCAAAAAAATGGCCGTGAAATTGAAATACATTTCGATACTATTCACGGTGTAAAAGGTGAGACACATACCGCAACATTATATATAGAATGCTTTCTTAGAATTTTTGATATTGGTGGGAAAGTAGTAAAGTTTATCTCTTCCGATGAAAAAGGAAGGGAAAAATTAAGAAAAGAAGATGCCTGTAAAAAACAATTGCCAATGGCTTATGTCGCTTTGACAAGGGCTACACATTTCTTTTCTATTGCAATTGATAAAGAAAGATTTGATCAAAGCTATCATGAGTATTTTGAAGCTAACAAGGATTTTTGGGAAGTATGCCATATATAATTCCTCGAATTTGTGAAAGCTTCATTTAATTGTTCTGTCCTGCTGCTTTTAGCATGGCTGCTGCTGCTGTTTCAATGGATTTGCGAACAGGGTCAAGGTTAAGCCTTGCATAGACCTCTGTTGCTTTCTGTGATTTGTGTCCTAAAGATTTTCCGATCACAAGCGTACTGCTACCCATGATAGCTTGCCAACTACCAAGCGTTCTCCGAAGGTCATGTAAACGAAGGTTTTCAATTCCTGCTTTTTCTAAGATTCTTTTCCATCCCTTTTTGGGATCAATTAAGTGCCCACATTCACTTGTTCCCGGTAAAACATAGGGACTTCCATTGCCCTTGCGATTGTTTAATATCTCAATGGCTTCTTCAATCAGTGGAACGACTACCGGCTCATCATTTTTGGTTTGTGGTATCCGCCAGACTTTATGTTGAAGTGAAATATCATCCCATCGCATTGAAACAACATTTGATCTTCTTGCTCCGGTATATAGAGAAAGCAAAACGTAATCGCGGATAGTTTCATTGGGATCATTTTGAACAGCTTTAAAAAAAGCGGATAATTCCTCTGGCTGCAAAAACCTATCCCGGCTTCTTTCTTTATTTTTTTCAATTCCTTTTATGGGATTATCTGGGCATTTACCATTCTTTACACCCCAATTAAAAACAGAAGATATTAAAGCCAAGACACGATTAGCTGTCGTGGTTTTATATTGTGGAACATCGCCCTTATTCTTCGCCGCCTTAACCTGTCGCGAAATAGACAAATGAAGGCTGGCAATATCAGCCCTTTTTATTTGTGATAGTTTTTTATGACCAATTGATTTTTCAAGATACAAATCGAACTGACTTTTATCATTCTTCCATGACCTCTTTTTGTGTTTTGAATGCTTTTCTTGATATTCATTGTATAGCTCAGTAAAAGTCATTTCTGCCTTATGTGCCCTTTTTACTTCGGCAGGGTTATCACCTACAGCAATTGCAGCATTTACCTTTGCCGCATTTATTCGTGCCTGTTCTATCGACATTTGAGGAAACTTACCCAATGTCACCCTTTCAGCCGCATACCCCTTCATTCTCTTATAGATGCTAAAAGTGATATTGCCAGTGTGAGAAATCCTACATTGAAGCCCAGGGGTTTTTGCATCCCACAAAACCAGCCTTTCTTTATTTGAAGGTGGTCTTGCTTCCAAAAGTAGGGCTTTAGTGAAATTGATTTTTTGTGACATTAATAGACCCTCTCATTTTCTATCAGTGGGTCGAGTAAAATTGATACTCGGGGTTACACCGGGGTTACATTTTAGATATATTTCTATCATATACCATAAATTAAAAAAGTCACAATTATTCTTTTGAATCAATAGTATAATAACGTCTATCTATGACCGTTAATATCCATAAACGTCCCTAAAGCAGACTTTTAATCAGAGGGTCCTGGGTTCAAATCCCAGCGGGATCACCATTTTTCCAAGTAATTTCATTGACTTAGCAATTCGCCTGATCAGAGGGTCGTCAAATTTCCGGCTCTGGGTTACACCTGGGTTACAGGCTTAATTAAGACCAATCAATCAGAATCAATGCCGAATAATGACTTCCAAAAAGAAAAAGGGAGACATTCGTTTGAATATCTCCCTTTTAAGCCTTTTAGAATCGAGGCTTGAAAAGTATGGCCTCTACTCTTTTGAGTATTACCTGCATACGAGCATAATCATCCGCAACCTGCTTGCGTATCGCCACTTCATTAAAAAGCTGGCAGTAGATTAAACGCAATTCCTGTTCATCCATTTTTTCAAAGTCTGATTCATTGTCGAATGTGATCATGTAAGCCTCCACTTAGTCAGACTGTGACCGCCACAGCCTTTGTGACCCCTCTCAAAAAAATCGAGGGGAAAGGATGTGAGGGCGCAGGATGCTTGAAGTGAACGAGGCAAAAGATATTCAGAGGCAGCAATTTTTCTCAGAAAAAGAATCAACAGGAATTTGTATGCAGAATGATGACGAGAGCTTAAAAGCGCCTTTATAGAAAAGATTTGTATTTCACCTTCATTAATGGACGTTGTTTGTTATTTACAACCCTAACTTGTCACTCACGAATGCATAATTCGGCATATACTGGATTATGAAGCTATGGTCACGGGAGCCATAGCACATCGAAGGGGAGGTAATCATAAAATGAGCACAAATGATTTTGAACCATTGCTTGATCGAAAAAGTGCCGCGAAATATTTATCTGTTGCTCCTGGTACACTTGCCATTTGGGATTGCACCAAGAGATATGATCTTAAGCCCATCAAGGTAGGCCGTGCTGTTCGCTATCGCCGTTCTGATCTTGATCGTTTTCTTGAAGACCGACTACGACCTTAAAGCCAAGTAAAAAAACTTTTTAAAAATTACCAATCAGTTCATCCAACAAATTTCATTGTATGGAAAGGAAGACCTATGAATTCGGAACAGGCAAATAATATCAGTCTAATTTCCATACTTGACATAATCGGCCTAAAGGCTGAGAAGAAAAAGAATAACGAATATTGGTATCTCTCCCCGTTCCGAAAAGAAAACACGGCAAGTTTTCATGTGAACGTTGCAAAAAATATCTGGTACGACCACGGCGAAGCAAAAGGCGGCAGTGTCATAGATTTTGTATGTCTCTATTTGGAAAGCCATCGGGAAAGCCACACAGTCATTGATGCTTTGCGCTGGTTAAAAAATATGCACCCCTCTTCTACAAGCCAATCGTTTCCAAACGATGAAGTATCAGAACAAGAAGATCCGGCTTTAGATTTGAAAAAAACATCTGCCTTACAAAATCCCCTTTTTATTTCTTATCTGAACACAAGAGGCATTCATTTCCAGCTTGCCAAAAAATATCTCAAAGAAGCTGCTGTCTATAATAAAAATACCGGCAAAACTTTTCAGGCTCTTTGCCTTCGTAACGAAAACGGAGGCTTTGAGTTAAGAAATAAGTTTTTTAAAGGCTGCATAGCACCAAAGGGAATCTCATTTATTCGCGGTTCCAAATTCTTACCTGAAGAAATTCATGTCTTTGAAGGATTGATGGATTTTCTCTCAGCGTTGATGCACGAGAAAAAAAGTCAGTTTGAAGGCGATGTCATTATTTTAAATTCTATCTCCTGTTTAAAAGAGTCGTTTATATACATCGGAAACTACAGTTACAAAACCATTTATACATGGCTTGATAATGACCTTGCAGGTAAAACAGCAACTAAAGCTCTGTCTGAATTTGCAAAGCATCACGGCGATCTAAAGTTTATGCCGATGAATAAAATTTATACAAAACATAAAGACATTAATGACTGGTTGACTAACAAACCCAAAACCCCAAGCAATTAATTTAGAAAGGCGCAAGCATGTTTCAAGTAAACACAAGAGAAGCAAATCATTCAAACGACAATTTCAAAGTCACAGAAGTTGAACTTATCTATCGCAGTAAAACAAAAGCCTCCGAACGCCCGGTTGTAAGAATATCCAATGATGCCTACGACATTTTATACAAATCCTGGGACATGGATAAAATTGAATTGCAGGAACAGTTCAAAATTATGCTGCTTGATAGAAAAAATAGTTGCATTGGAATTTCAACCTTAGCCACCGGGGGAATTTCCGGTTGTCTTGTTGATCTTAAATTAGCCTTTGCAACAGCATTAAAGTCCAGAGCATCCTGCATTATCCTTGCCCACAATCACCCCTCTGGAAATACGACTCCCAGCGAGGCCGATAAAAGCATTACACAAAAATTTACCGAAGCAGGAAGGCTATTAGACCTTAACGTCCTTGATCACCTGATCATTACTAAGGAAGGTTACACATCTTTTGCGGATGAAGGAATGATTACAAGGTCGCCTAAGCCTTGAGACATTTGTGTTTTATCTGAAATTATCTAAGGAGTTTACAATGACCTCTCTCGTGCAATCTTTGCTTCTTGCCATCCGCGTTCGCTTCTTTGGGTCAACAGGAAAATCGGTTCCCCCTGAAGGTCGCCCCCAATTTTCAAGTATGACCCCGCGCCCGGCTTCTGGCCTTAAAAGAAGCATCGCCCGAAAGGGTAACATTAAACAAAGGAGATAATATCATGACCACAACAACTGAAAAACCTACGGCTGAAAAACGAGAACGTATCATTCCAGACTTCTACATTTTTGAAAAAGATAATGAAGGTAATTCCAAACGGATCGGTGCTGCATTCAAACACGTTAAGGGCAAAGGCTTAAGTATCCTGATTGATAAACAACGTTACTCAGCTTTCCCGCCCAAACCAAAAGTCTAAATTAATGGGGAGTGCTTCGGCACTCCCTCTTTTTTTCTGCATGGAGTATAAACAATGCTAAAATCAAATGATATTTATTCAAGCATCACGCAAAAAATTATCACCGATCTTGAAAAAGGTGAACTCACCTGGCGTAAACCCTGGAATTCAGAGAATCTTACCGGAAACGTTATGCTTCCTTTACGTTGGAACAAAATTCCTTATACCGGAATTAACACGATTATGCTTTGGGCAACAGCCGCCGACAAAGGATATTCATCGCCTTATTGGATGACCTTTAAACAAGCCATAGATTTGAAAGCGCATGTTCGTAAAGGTGAAAAAGGAACTACTGTTGTTTATGCCGATAAAATAATCAAAGACGAAACAAAGGAAGATGGCACTTCCACAATTAATCGTATTCCCTTTCTCAAACTGTACACTGTTTTTAACGCCAGCCAGCTTGAAGGCTTGCCGGAACACTTTAATAAACTACCAGAGCCTACAATTGTTAACCCTGAAAAACGTATTGAAGAAACTGAACAATTTTTCAAAGAAACAAAAGCTGAAATATTTACCGGCGGTAAAGCTGCATATTATGAACACGCAGACCGAATTGAAATGCCTCCGTTTGAATGCTTCAACAATGCAGCCAGCTACTATGGTACACTCGCCCATGAAGTTACTCACTGGACAAAACACACATCACGTTTGAATCGTGATTTCAATCGCAAGAAATGGGGCGATGAAGGATATGCTAAAGAAGAACTTGTCGCAGAATTGGGAGCTTGCTTCTTGGGCGCAGTTTTAGGATTTGAACCCGTTACAAAAGAAGATCACGCCGCTTATATTCAATCATGGCTGAAAGTGCTAAAGAATGATAACCGCTTTATTATTCACGCTGCATCACAGGCGCAAAAAGCCGTAGAATATATGAATGAACTTCAAAATAAAGAAGTACCTGGTCAAAAGCGAGTGGCTGAGTTTGAGTTAATTTAACCTTAGACTTGTTTAATGTTAATCTCAGTTACAGAAGCTTTGGTTTCCGGCAATGTTTCTACATATCTTTTATCTACACACTTAATCTGCTTTAAGTTGTAGGTCTTCAAATCTTCATAAAGGTCTGCCAGGCCGTTTCCTTTTAAGGTTACTGTATGAGATGTAAAGAATAAAACTATCTTATTATCTTCTGGCGAAAATTCTGCTGACGTTAGATACGCATAACTCAAAAATGTTTGTTTACCGCTTAACTCAACAAAACAAATATTACGAACCTGCCCGACCGTATCATATCGTTCAATATCCTTTTCAGCACCGGGCATAGGTTTATTATCCCCTTTATCCGGGTTGTTTTCGTTTGATTTGTCGAACTTAAATGTCAGGCTCATATTCCTCGCGTTGCTTTGTTTTGTTAATTGTTTTGTTTTCTTTATTTATTTCAGCGTTTTTATTTTCACGCTGCATCTGCAAAATAAAATCTTTATGCGTTTTGTGATTTCCGACAAGCTCTAAAGCTGATTGCCTTTCTCCCATTTCTTTGGCGTATTGAAGTAAGGCTTCTTTATCATCTGTATATATCCTCGCCCGTTCTCGCCCTCGTGATACAGAAACGTAAAATTGTTTAGCATCCGTTGCCGGAAAAGTTGCCGCCGGTTGAGATATAAAAACTTCATCAACAGTTTTTCCCTGCGAGGCATAAGAAGTCACACAATGAGCATGTGCAATATGCCCAAACTCTTTATCAATTTTATAAGTTGAACTGCTTAGATCATTGCGCAAGACAATGCTCCCTTTTTTAGAAACAGATACAACTTCTAATATCTGACCGTTATTAAGCCTTTTTTTGTCTGCATCAAATCCATTCCTGTTTATGCGGATATGGTCGCCCTTAGATAAATTTATTTCTTTCTGAGCATAAACATCATAACTACTGCTTTTCTTAACAGGAATGGGCTTCGTTTCGCCTTTTGAATTTTTAAGCTGTACGCTTTTTTCATCTGTAGCTTCTACATTCCAAACGCTACCCCGTGTATAACCTGGAACATTTTGATTGAACTGAACAATTTGCCCTGGCTGGAAATTTCTGATGTCAGATTTTTCTGCTTCCGTTAAATTCAGGTTGCTGAATTGTGTGGCCTTTATTTCTTTCTTACCGATAATTCCTTCGCCCTGCAGCCGGGCACGAATTTCTTTTGTTACGGCTTCCCCCTGTGCATGAGTAGGAGAAATAATAATTGCCGATTTACCTTTTTTTATTGTTTCAATGTAATCATCTACTAAAGGCTTATTCAAATTCATAGGGTCAACAGTATGGATGGAGTTCATGGCATCCAGCTTTTCAAAGGCAGAAGAAACATTTCCTTTTGAAAGGTCTTCTACCGCAGAACGATATTCTTCGTTTTTTTGACGATAGATTTTACTGACTTCTGCCGTTTTGATTCCGGCTACTGTATTGAGCACACGAAGGGCATCGCCACGAACAACGCTTGCGTGTTGCCGCGTATCGCCGCCGAGGATTAATTGAGCATTGTTCCGGGTTGTAATATCAAGCAATGCCGCCATATCCTTTGTTCCCAATAAACCAGCTTCATCAACCCATAACACCTGTCCTTTTAAATTTTGCTGCATCTTTTGATCAGTCAGGAGCCTGGCTACCGTATCAGCATTTTTAAAGCCTTCATCTTTTAGTACTCCCCTTGAAGCCTGTGCCGTTGGTGCGACTACCATTACCTGCTTTCCGGCTTCCTCTATTTTTTCAATCGCCTCTTTCATCAGTGTTGTCTTTCCTGTACCCGCCGCACCCCGGATAATAGAAACACGGTTACTTGTCGTCAGAACATGAGCGACCGCCGCCGCCTGTTGACCCTTCAATTTAAGTTCGGGGGCTTCAGTATAAAGCGGAATGAGTTTGCCTTGACCATGCCGCGCCAACTCAACCATATGCTTTTCTTCGCTCAATACTTCTTTTGTTGTGCAAAGAGTCCTTGAATTTTCCTGTACGTGAACAATGCGTTCATCTTTATTAAACTGATTGGTAATTTCTTTAACTGAAACAGAACTATTGCCGATACCGTGACGATAAGCAGCTTCAAGAACCCGGCGGTCAGCCATGACGGAGGCACGTTCAAAACAATGCAATAAAGCATGATCAACACATTGCTTATTGGTCAATTCCTGGGCTTCTTTTTGGGGAGCAAAACGGACGGTTGTTTCAGACTCCCCCTTGTCCTTTACCGGGAGGTTATGAATTTGTTCAGTCCATTGCTGTTTTAATTCGGACATGCTCGTACCCTTTTGCTTCTTTGACCGGCTACGTGCCCCAAGATTGCCCAACTCCTTTGCATCGGTAATTCCTTTTTCTTTGGCAATACGCCCTATTTCATCCGTACGTTTGGAAAACAGGTCAACAACCTGTTTAGGTACGCCTTTCACCTCAAAAGATTTGTCGGTCTTTTCTATCTGGTAGCCAAGATCAATTAATTTATCCGATAACCTTTTGTGGAAGATTGCCTGGTAATAAGGCATGTCGCGTTTAATATCCCTAAACTGCCCTGCCTTTACCCGTTGCTCTTTTTCATCCCATGTCGCATTGAAAACAAAGCAGTGACTATGCAGGTGAGGATCAGGGGAAAATCCCTCAACAGGTCGGGCGGTTTGGTGAACGAAATTAGCCCATACCAATTCGCCGGTAGGTCGATCATCATAAACCCCATCCTTCCTCACCCGTGTTTTACTATCCGCTTCCACATCCCTCATCGTTTCGGTCACGCTTTGTTGAAAGGCATCCAAAATGTGGTTATCGCCCGACATCACATGCAAGACTGAAACTGATTTTGGGCAGTGAAAATTTATGTCGTACCCGGTTGTTCTTTCCTCCTTTGTCCGGGGTGTTAAATGCTCGCCAGTTTCCGGGTGTTTGTTCTCGCAAAGAGCAAAAAAAGATTCCTTTGTTGTTATCCCTTCTAACCCCAAACGATCTGCAAGACGACCCTGCCAATAGCCTGCAAGTTCCTGATCACTGACATAGTAATCGGACTTCGACAGGGCATCCGAAAAGTACGCTTTTGCGTGCCCGGCTGAACGGCTTTGAATCATGCGGATCATGTAAAATTATTTTACACTGTTTTTGAAATGCAGCCGGGGTATTCTGTTTTGGTATATAACAAATAATGCCGTTTACACAGCTTGGGCTGAGCTAACCTATCCATTAATGACCATTAAATAAAAAGCATCAGACATCTTCCCTAAGCACAGCTTAGGAGGCTATTTTGCGTCTAAAGCTTCGTCATCTTCGAGAATTAAAGGCATCAATTTTTCCCGCATTTCCTTACTTTCAGGCCTACGCCCAATGAACTGGAAACCCCTTGTTTCATCTTGACTGGCATCATCCACAAAGCTCTTTTTGAGTTCCTCGTTACAGATAATTTCATCAATCTTATCCATGACAAAATTGTCGCCATTATGATAGGCCAGTTGGTAGCTAAAACTGTAAAATATGCTGCAAATGGTCAGTAGGACTCCCACCTTTTGACCGATCAGCCAGAGGACAATTCCTAAGACAAAAAAGAGTCCAGGCTCCAACAAAATTTCAATATTACGCCTGTCGGGTTTGATACCGGGTAACTGGATTTTGAAGAACTGGGGGTGAAATTGACCGCTGCTCAAACTATACCTGGCAAAGTCGTAAACCGAAGGGCTGCGTTTCATTGTTTGGTAGTGCTGGAAGCTTTTAACTAAAAACAACACAAGGAAAATATACCATGTGGCATAGTGCCACCAGAAGGAAGAAGGTTCATCATCACTAAAATACCTCATAAAACCTTTAGCGACTAAGGGTAAAGCTGCCGTGAAAAGGGCAAAATATATTGCCGAAGCAAGGTTAAAATAACGCTCCCCAAAGTCTTTTCTGATAAAAACTTCAAGCAGCATCCGGGGGTAAGAAGCAATCGACCCGAAAAGGCCTAGAATAAATTTTTTAATTAAATTTTCGCGCCGTAGCACCGAACGGAAATAAAGATTCTTTTGCATACAGTTAGGGTTTAATTAATTGGTGAAATTTTGATTGAATTGTATTTTTAAATGGTTAAAGCCATTTTTAAGTGTACTACCCTGTACATGCAAATACCCGTCTACACGAAAATTGTTTTGTGATCCCCCTGTCCTAAGCCTGACGAATTCTTCAGGCCGGACGATCCGCTGTATTTTAATAGATTTTGTTTGTGATGCGGAGAATTGACCGGCGGCGGTGGCAGTTTCCGATTTATCTTCAAATAAACCATCACCAATAAGTTCTGACGCATACTTATTTGTTTCAATATCCGCATTGGCATGAAATATCTTTGTTCCGAGTGTCCCTAAGAAACTTTTAACCCTAAACTCAGATTTTGCGCCTCCCATATTGGCAAGGTAGTTTGGCAGGTTTTGAGAAATATATACAGTTGCAATACGGCTGCTTCTGGCTGTCGCCTGGTATTCCGGGTCATACTCGTGAAGGAAGTGTTGGGCTTCGTCAGCCCAAAGAAACACAGGGCGACCATTATCTTTTACCTGTCTTTTCTCCATAGCCCGTTGCCAGACATATTTAAAAAGTATTTGGCTATCCCGCCCGACTTTATGATGAAACTTAACCGGCAGGTCAATTAGGATTATTTTTCCTTTCAGGCAATCTTCCGGGGTAAAGGTAGAATGATAGCGGCAAAACAAAGAGAAGATCGGCTCTCTTAAAAGGCTGAATAAAAACCCTGAAAATGAAAAATCAATTATAGAACGGGTCTTTTCACTAAGGTTTAAAAAACTTTCAGTGAAGAATTGGTCAACGAATTTTAATGTTCGCGCATCAGGAATGATGTTGCATAGTTCATCATCATAGGAGTCGTTGTTATACAATCGTTCTCTTTCAGCTTGGGTCAATCCCGACTCATAAGCCGCGATTTGTTTTGTTACATTTTCAACAGCAGCGACAAACGCCTTATCAAATGGATTTTTAGTTTTTTGCTCACCAGTTTCAATACGGTCTTTTCTTGGAACAGACTGCGCTATATCATAGAGCATCCGCACGGAAACCGTACCATAGGCAAGAAGGCATAGATCAATAATGTTTGAAATAAGCATGTCCAATGCAGTTTCCCAAAAAGGATCATCACTTTTACCGCCGGACTTTTCTTCACTTGCACGAATGACCGTTTTAAGTACCTGAACAATATTTACGGCACTTGATTTTTTTTCACTGATTGAATTAGATTCATATTCTAGGAAGTTGAAAGTATTTTTCCCTCCAGGCTCAACTATAATTAGATCCTTTTCACGGCCTGTCTTACGGCAGTAATCTTCCCATACTTCTCTTTCATCCGCTTTAACCGTTAACACTAAACCACCAAATCCAGCAGCAAGATATTTAAGAGCAAGCATTCGCCCAGAGCCAGACGTTTTGCCTGACCCAATACCACCAAAGATTTGAACACCTTCGACAGCATCACGGATTGTCCAAGATTCATTACCCTGGTTGCCAGGAAACTCGATCAGACAGGTATCAAGATTAAATTCAGTTAGTTGCATATATTGCTTATGCAACAAGTGTACAAAAAATTCCCGAAAAATAGGACAGTGGAAACGCGGTTTTTTATGACCTTAATTCCACAATTCTTTGAAAGCCGATAAGTGGAGATTTATCAGCCGCCACTTGTCCTTCTTTTAAAAGAACTTCTCTATACTTTACGATTGTCATCGCTCGTAAATCGTAGGCTGTGATTTTTTCCTTTGGAATAAGATTGTCATCTGCAAGGTAATAGCGCAGGAAAAGTTCTGCTTCTAAAGAAAACTTTAAATCGGGATAATAGCCTAAAAAATGGGCAAGCCGATCTCTTGCAATCTGGCTGTAGGGGATTAGGCCGGTGCTTGTATAGGCTCTCATATCCCTTTCATCATATTCTAATCTGCAAAAGTTATCTATTTTCATGTCTTCGTTGCGCATGATTGTTGCGATGGCATAAACTTCATCAAAATGCTTTTGCTCACTGTATTTTTCAATATTGTAACGTTCAATAGCTTTACGAATTTTGGATTCATTATAAAAGAAAGTTCCAACTTCAGGTGGCATATAACCTAAACAAATGCGGATGAGTTTCTTTGCTCTCTCCTTATGCTCTGGATAAAGGCTGTCGTAATCGACCAGTTCCTGCCAACTAATGATATTGCGATTGTATTGCTCGGTATCGGTACGATACTTTTCAACATCCCCATTAAAATATTTATCAATGAATTCCTGACGGTTCTCATCGCCAAACTTTTTTATATCTATTCTCGGAGGTATAGGTTCATCGGTTTCAATCAAACCAAATTCTGTATCTTCAAAAATCGCCATTGAACCGTCCTTCCCTTTTATAGTTTTATTATTTTCATATATTAGCATAAATACCCTGATTATTCAATAAAAAAATTGGATTGTGGATGATAATAAAAGACTTTCACCAGAAGAGATTCAGGTGAATAAAATAGTTAAAGACGCAACAGAAAACATTACTAAGCTTGAAAATGACATCAAGAAATTAGAAGGCAGAGGAACGATCCGGCTTAACTATAACCCACCCGGAATGCCGAATATTGATCATCGCCAAAATGCTATTGATAAAGAAAAAATAGAAACCAGCATTGAACGTATCAAAGCAGATGCCATCAAAACGACCGATAAGATTACGCATACTATGCCCCTTGAAGAGCAACAGAAGGTTAGAAAAGACGTAATTAAAGAACTTTATAAAGAAGTCGATCAGAAGCAACTTGACGCGATGGGAAAAGAAAGAAAGGATATTTCAGACTCACAGGAATACCTGAATAAATTAAAGGCTAACTATGCACGGGAAAAAAACCCTGAGTCAGTGACTCAAAAAGAACAGCCTACCCAAACAGTTTCAACAAGATTTGCAGAGTCGTTAAATCACTCGAAATTTTTATCAAAAGAACAGAACCAACAATTAAGTAAGGAGAAATCTGGCGGTAAAGATGATAGAGAATAATTCCCTGATTATTCCTTTTCTAAATCATCCTTATTTTCCTTTGGTTTTGAAGGCTGGATAGATTTGTCCCCTTCTTTCACCTGGTCTTTTTTCAGGAAGTGACCCATTCGCTCTTTTGCTTTTTCCTGGAAAAATTCATTCCTACCATCCTTGAACCCATCAATTCGGGGAGTTTCGTTTTTTATCTGTGACAGTTGGTCGGAAAGTTCAGGCAAGTGCTTCGTAATGAGATAACCTTCGTTAAAACCTTTTTTATAATTTAATTCAGATGATTGATCTTCTGGCATAACTAAAATGTATTACGTGCATTTTTTTCTAGGTATTCGTCAATAGAGTCACGGTCGTAAAGAATTATTTTTTTCTGTGGTTGAGAAAACCGTATTTTTCCTTCATCCCGAAGTTTTTGAAGGGTTGTTTTCGATTTGATGTTTAAAAGCTCCATCGCTTCTTCATCTGAAATCCATTTATCTTTTTTGCCTCCCTGAGAACCTTTAAGGCGTTCAACCACCTGCTCAACGAGCTTGTAAAAAGCGGCTTCTTCAAGACAGATTATTTCCATTCATTCAAATATAAATGAACATTATAAAACGACAAAATTCGCTTACATCCGTGAATAATATCAATTCGTACCCGCATCGCTTATGTCAATATGCCAATTAAAATAAACTGGAAAATACATAGAAAATAATTGTACAGTGCAATAATAAATCTCTATAACTTCAAACATGTATATTTGTCCTTTGCAGGACAAGACCAAAACTGGTAAAAAATGCTCGGTGAAAAACTGAAAAAATTAAGAGAAGCAAAGGGACTTGTCCAAAGACAAGTTGCGGCTGATTTACAAGTGGACACTGCATATATCAGCAAAATGGAGCATAACGAAAAACCAGTAAGCCGAATTCACCTGACAAAACTATCAAAGCTTTATGGTGTTCCCGAAAATGAACTCGTGCCTATTTGGTTAGCAGATAAAATATTACAGTTAGTAGAGAATGAAAAACATTCAGTGCAAGCCTTAGAAATGGCGTTAAATAAAGTGATAAAAAAGTGACAGATTTGACACCATACCAGGCAAAATATATTGCTTATGAACTTACAAGGCGATTTCCTTCGGGGAGTAGCGAGAAGTTTAACGTCGCATTGATGGACGCACAGGTTGATTTAAACCCTCATCAGGTAGAAGCTGCACTCTTTGCATTCAAATCTCCCCTTTCTAAAGGTGCGATCCTAGCAGACGAAGTTGGGCTGGGAAAAACCATCGAGGCCGGTATTTTACTATCTCAATTATGGGCTGAACGCAGAAAAAAACTCTTAATTATTTGCCCGGCGAATTTGCGCAAACAATGGAGTCAGGAATTACAAGAAAAGTTTTTTCTCGATTCAACTATTTTAGAAAATAAAAATTTTAATGACTTCAAGAAGTCGGGTAACAAAAACCCGTTTGAGCAGGACAAAATAGTTATCTGCTCTTATCAGTTTGCAAGAGCCAAAGCTGATTTAATGCAATTAGTTTCTTGGGATTTGGCTGTAATTGATGAAGCACATCGCTTACGCAATGTTTATAAACCTACAAACAAAATTGGTAATGCAATAAAAGAAGCGTTATCGCATTCAAGAAAAGCTTTACTTACAGCTACACCTCTTCAAAACTCCTTACTTGAGTTATACGGCTTAGTAAGCATTATTGATGAACATACTTTTGGCGACATAAAAAGTTTTAGAAGCCAGTTCCTCAGAACTGTCGATGGAGAAAATTACCAGGATTTAAGAGATAGGCTAAAATCTATTTGCATTCGCAACCTTCGCAGACAAGTTCAGGAATATATTCGTTATACCAATAGAATTCCCATTACAATAAAGTTTGAGCCATCAGAAAACGAACAAAAACTTTATGAAGATGTAAGTGACTATCTGCAAAGAGAATTATTATATGCTTTGCCAGCAGGTCAAAGACATTTAATGACTTTGATTTTGAGAAAGCTTCTAGCCTCTTCATCATTCGCTATTGCTGGAACATTAAATAGCTTAATCAAAAAATTAAATCAGGTAATTCAAGATAATGAAAGAGTGGATGTATCAGAAGATATTTCTGAAGACTATGAATTGCTTGATGAGCAAGCCGAGGAATGGGATGAAGAACAAGTAACAGAAGATGATAAGCTAACTGAAGCGGATTTTGAATCCATTCGCCAAGAAATAGCTGAGCTAGAAAAATACAGAGATTTAGCCGAATCCATTAAGCACAATACTAAAGGTGATAAATTATTGACAGCCTTGAAAGAAGGCTTTGCTAAAATGGATAAGCAAGCAAACCAAAAGGCTATTATTTTTACTGAGTCTACAAGAACACAAAATTATTTATTCAATTTATTGAATGAATATTATCCGAATAAAATAGTATTGTTTAACGGCTCAAACACTGACGAAACATCTAACAAAGTTTATAAAACATGGTTAAGCCAGAATAAAGGCACCGATAAAGTAACTGGTTCTCCAACCGCTGACAAAAGAGCAGCACTGGTTGAGCATTTTAGAAACGATGCAACTATTATGATCGCAACAGAAGCTGCTGCGGAAGGCATCAATTTACAATTTTGCTCTTTGCTTATTAATTTCGACTTACCCTGGAATCCTCAACGTATAGAACAGCGCATTGGTCGTTGCCATCGCTACGGACAAAAGTTTGATGTCGTTGTCGTAAATTTTTTGAACGTAAAAAATGCCGCTGACATTCGTGTTTTTCAATTGCTCGATGAAAAATTCAAATTATTTAGCGGTGTTTTTGGTGCAAGCGATGATGTATTAGGTAGCATTGAATCAGGGGTAGACTTTGAAAAACGCATTGCTGAGATTTATCAAAAATACAGAACTGAAAAGGAAATTATTGATCAGTTTGACTTGCTGCAAAAGGAATTAGACGAGCAGATCAGTAATAAGATGCTTTCAACACGAGAAACTCTATTGGCGAATTTCGATGATGAAGTATTGGATAAATTAAAAATCAGACTTTCCGAGAGCAAGGAATACATCAACAAATACGAACAATGGTTGTGGGCTGTCACTAAGTTTGAATTGAATGGGTCTGCAAAATTCAATAATAAGGACTTAAGCTTTCAACTCACCAAACAGCCTTACCCGGAAGAAAGCTTTCCCACGGAACCCTTTAAACTTGGAAAGCCAAACACCGAAGCCCACGTTTACAGAATGGGACATCCTTTGGCGCAAGCTGTTTTAGAAAAATTAAAATCAAAGGAACTACCCCCATCGACACTAACATTCGACTTAACAAACTATCAAGGCAATGTGGCTATTTTGGACGAATTGAAAGGCCAAAGCGGTTGGATAAGTGTAATGGCAGTAAGTGTGGATTCATTTGAATCCTCGGATTACTTAATGGCCTTTGGCATTGCTAATAATGGTACCAAATTAACCGAAGACCAGGCTAAGAGATTGCTTACTTTGCCAAGTATTAATATAAATGAAAATGAAAATGTAGTTGATAAAGGATTAGTGAGTAAAACGGGGGAGACTTATTTAGAATCTTTACTGAAATCCTTATCGGAAAAAGACAGTAACTACATGAAGTTTGAGACGGAGAAGCTAACTAAATGGGCTGAGGATAGAATGAATGCTGCTGAATTAGCCATTAAAGAAACCAAAGCTAAAATAAAAGAGCTAAACCGTGAATCTCAAAAAACAACAGACCCTGTTTTACTACTAAAAATGCAAGAGCAATTACAGGATGAATCAAGAAAACAGAAAAAGCAGCGGCAGGAAATATTTATTGTGGAAGATGAAATCGCGGAAATGAGAGACAAGATGATTGCTGATATTCAGAAACGAATGAAGCAAGAAATAAGCAAGACCCATTTATTTACCATCAACTGGAAAATAGTATAAGCATGACAAACTACGACAAACTCATTAATACACTCAAAGAAGTGTTCATGCTCGATAAGGCAGAGCTTGATTTTGGTATCTACCGCATCATGAACCAAAAACGAAAAGATATTGAACAGTTTTTGGAAGTGGATTTAGTGCCGCAAGTGCAAAAGGTTTTATCGGAAAGCCTTTCCGTTGATAAACAATCTTTGCAAAAGGAATTAGACGAAGCCATTAAATCGGCACAAGCTTTAGGCGCCGATCCAAACACCTTGCCTAAAGTTCAAGACCTGAAAAAGCGCTTGGGTGAAGCTGCGGATATGGTTGGCATTGAAAATGAAGTTTTCTCATTACTGGCGAATTTCTTTAAACGCTATTTCGATGATGGTGATTTTATATCAATACGCAGATACAAAAAGGACGTATATGCCATTCCCTACGAAGGTGAAGAAGTAAAACTGCATTGGGCGAATGCTGACCAATATTATATTAAAACCAGTGAGTATTTTAAAGTTTACCGTTTTAAACTAAGCAATGCAAAAACAGTGACTTTTGAATTGATAGAAGCCAGCACTGAACAAAATAATAATAAGTCGCAGGGTGATAAAGAAAGACGATTTGCAATTTATTCGGATAAGGTTTGTGAAACCGTTGCTGATGAATTCAAAATATATTTCACATACGAGCCTACAGATAAAAAAGTAAAGCAAAGTGATTTGCTTGAAACTGCCTTTGATGTAGTTAAAAAACAAATACCAGAAGGCTTTACTGAACTGCTAAGTTTGCGCCCTACTGAAAAGGATAAACAACGCACCCTGCTACAGAAGCATTTGTTAGACTACACGGCCCGTAACACTTTTGATTATTTTATACACAAAGACTTGGCTGGTTTTCTTGGACGTGAACTCGATTTTTATATTAAAAATGAAGTGCTGTTTATTGACGACCTGAACACTCGTGATGAACAAGAGTTTTTAAAACAACTGAGCAAGATAAAAGCCATTAAAAAAATTGGTGAGAAAATTATCACCTTCTTGGCGCAATTAGAAAACTTTCAGAAGAAGTTATGGCTGAAAAAGAAAATGGTAGTAGAATGCAATTACTGCATTACTCTTGATCGTATTCCCAAAGAACTATACCCAGAAATACTTAACAACCAGGCACAGATACAAGAGTGGGTAAAGCTGTTTGCAATTGATAATATAAAAAAGCAAAAAGCTAGTGGATTGTTTTCAAACGAAATTATTGGATTTACAAATCCATTAACAACAGAGTTTTTAAATCAAAATCAATTCTTGTTAGTAGATACGGCTTTCTTTACCGAAATTTTTAAATGGAAATTAATTTCAAGTATTGAAATGTTTGACCAAAAGTGTGATTCGCTATTGATTAATTCTGATAACTATCAAGCACTACGATTGATAAAAGATAGATACTCTCAACAAGCCAACACGATTTATATCGACCCACCTTACAATACAAGTGCATCTGAAATAGTTTATAAAAATAATTATAAGCACTCTTCTTGGCTTTGCCTAATGTACGACCGATTGCTGCTTGGCAGAGATTTTCTAAAAGAAGATGGAATTAAAACAGTAACTATTGATGATGTTGAAGTTAAAGAATTACACTTTTTATTAGAATCTATCTATACAAGAGAAAACATCGCTGGCGTTGTAGCAATTAGGATTAATCCATCCGGAAGACCTACAACTGACGGATTAGCATTATCGCATGAGTATGCCATAATGGTCAAAAATTCCCAAGCCTCTAAGATTATAAAAATTGAGAGGTCGGATGAACAAAAGAAGCGTTTTAATCTGACCGATAAAGACGGGCTATACGAACAAAGGAATTTTCGTAGGGAAGGCTCAAATTCAAACAGGGCTGATGGCAAAAGGCAGTGGTATCCAATTTATGTTCATGAAGAAAGTTTAAGCCTTAGAGTTCCAGAAATGGAATGGAATGACGATACAGAACTTTGGGGTATCATTGACAAACCGCTTAATGCTGAAAAAGTAATCTATCCAATTAATGACGATGGAATTGAAAAGAATTGGCGTTGGAGTTGGGAAAATGTAAAAAAAGATTATTCTCAATTCTATGCAAAAAAACAAAGCGAAGGCATTCAAATATACTATAAGTACAGACCAAATGAAGATGGTGTTACGCCACTTACATTTTGGGCTGACTCAAAATATTCAGCGACTGAACATGGGACTAAACCATTGAAAGATTTATTCCCTGTTAATAATTTTTCCTACCCTAAATCGATTTATGCAGTTGAAGACACCTTGCTTATCAGCGGATTAAAACAAAAACAAGGCTTAGTATTAGACTATTTTTCCGGTTCAGGAACTACAGGACATGCTGTTATTAATTTAAATCGCATCGACCAGGGAAATCGAAAGTTTATCTTAGTTGAAATGGGAGAATACTTTGACAGTATAACCAAACCAAGAGTTCAAAAAGTGATATACAGCAAAGATTGGAGTGAAGGCAAACCAATCAGTCGTGAAGGTATTAGCCATTGCTTTAAATATATACGTTTAGAAAGTTATGAAGATACACTCAACAACCTATCCCTGAAGCAATCTGAAATACAGCAACAGACCTTAGCTATTAATCCAGCATTTAAAGAAGGCTATATGCTCGATTATATGTTGGATGTAGAAACGCAGGGTAGTCTGCTCAATATAGAATGGTTTGTAAATCCATTTAACTGCTTCCTAAATATTACCAAGAGTAATGAACTACAGCCTACAAAAGTGGATTTAGTAGAAACTTTTAACTACCTGATTGGACTGGTAGTAGAAAGTTATGCCGTACCCAAAGAAGGATATGTGGTTGTTACAGGCAAAAACCTTGCTGGTGAAAGTATTTTAGTCGTTTGGCGTGATTGCACACAACACAACAGCACTGCTCTCAACCAATTCCTTGAAAAGAGTAAATACAATCCTTTAGACAGCGAGTATGACCGCATCTATGTGAATGGCGATAACAATGTAGAAAACCTGAAAACAGGTGATGAACGATGGAAGGTAGTATTGATTGAGGAAGAGTTTAAGAAAAAAATGTTTGAAACTATTTAAATAAGTACGCAAATGGCAAAACTCAGTTCATCACTCGTACTTAATAAATATATTTTAAATCTGTTTGGCGTAACAGATTTGGAAACTCTGTCTTTGGACTTAAAGGATTCCTCACTTGAAGGAAATGATGAAAACAATATTTCTCATTTCCACCATGCATTAGTTGCAAGATTTTACAGTAATGCAAATTTGCCCAAAGAATTGTTGTTGCAGTACGATCAAAACATTTTTTCTCACACACAAGCTATTTCCGAGAAAAGAAACGAACCTATTAAATGGAAATACTTCCAATACATCGCCCTGCTGTTTACAGAGATTTATTTAGATAAATATTTTTCTGATCCTGTTGTTTTACAAACTGAATTAAACAAATTTCTTGAATTCAATCATGGAAAAAACGGAAACGATTTTAAATCTATTTCTGAATTTCGGTTAGATTCATCTGCAAACGATCTAAATAAACTTGCCTATTGGAATGCAACAGGCTCAGGCAAAACCTTACTTATGCACATTAATATTTTGCAGTATCGGTATTATCTGAAATTGCACAATATTGAGAAAGGCTTAAACAGGATTATTGTACTTACTCCCAATGAAGGTTTATCAAAACAGCATTTGAAAGAATTTGCACAGTCAGGGATGGAAGCTGAATTGTTTGATAAGACCGGAGGTGCCTTGTTTGTAGGACAAAAAATTGAAATTATAGACATTCATAAACTTGAAGAAACAAGCGGAAATAAAACGGTGGCTGTGGAAGCCTTTGAAGGAAACAATTTAGTTCTGGTTGATGAAGGACACAGGGGCGCAGGTGGTACTGAATGGAAGGACAAAAGAAATCGCTTATGCGAAGAAGGTTTTTCCTTTGAATATTCTGCAACCTTTGGTCAGGCTGTTCACGCTTTGTCAGGTGCTAAACAAAAAGTATTGATTGATGAATACGGCAAAGCCACATTGTTTGATTACTCCTACCGTTATTTTTACAACGATGGATACGGTAAAGATTACCAGATATTAAATCTTAACCAAAATTGGCAGGAAGGATATGTCTCGCTTTACCTTACAGCATGTATCCTTTCGTTCTATGAGCAATTGTTGGTATTTAAAGAAAACGGGAAAGAGATTGAGCCATTCTTAATAGATAAACCCCTGGCGATTTTTGTTGGCGGAAAAGTTACCAAAAGCATCAGCAAAGAGACTGCTTCTGATGTTGTCGAAGTGTTGAAGTTTTTGGAAGCCTTTGTAAAAGACGACCGCCAATCAATAGAGAGAATTAAATTACTTCTGGATGCCAAAGATGGTTTGAATAACGAAACCGGGCACTCCATTTTTAGAAATGCCTTCAAAGAAATTCGCAAGTCAGGAAAAAATGCACAGGCTGTTTTCCATGACGTATTAAAAGAAGTCTTTAACTCAGAAGTCGCTGGTGCGTCACTACATATTGATAACCTAAAAGGACAAGATGGTGAAATCGGTTTACGAATTGGTAACGCTGATTATTTTGGCGTTATCAATGTTGGAGACGATAAAGGTCTATTGAAGATTTGTGAAGCTCATAAGATGTTGGTAGATGAAAAAGACTTTTCGACATCCCTCTTCCACGACATCAATAGCAAGAGCAGTAAAGTAAATGTACTGATTGGCTCAAAGAAATTCTCCGAGGGTTGGAGTAGTTGGCGAGTTAGCACAATGGGCTTATTGAATATTGGGCGTGGCGAAGGCTCCGAAATCATTCAATTGTTTGGAAGAGGCGTTCGCTTAAAAGGGTATAAGTTCTCACTCAAACGCAGCACAGCTTTAGATGCAAGTTTGCGACCTGCATTTATTCCAGGCGTTTTACCAATACTTGAAACCCTGAATATTTTTGGGTTACGTGCTGACTACATGCAGCAGTTTAAAGACTACCTGGAAGAAGAAGGCTTGCCTACTGACTCAGACTTTGAAAAAATCACCGTTGATATTTTGCCAACAATCACTGACTTATCAGAAAAGAAGTTGAAATATATCCGGGTTAAAGACGGATCAAACTTTAAACGTGATGTTTTAGTTGATGCTGTTATTTCTGAAAAAGTGCCACCGGTCTTAATAGATTGGTATCCCAAAGTGCAAGTATTGAAAAGTTCAAAACTTACAAATGTCTCAACCGTTGTAACGATTGAAGAAGGTAAACTTGATCGCATTCACACAGCATTTTTAGACTGGAACAGAATTTATTTTGAAATTCAGAAGTTCAAAAATGAAAGAAGTTGGTATAACGTAAACTTATCAATTGAGGCATTAGAAGATATTTTATTAAGCCCGGATTGGTACACGCTTCAAATTCCATCCACCGAACTTGAACCACGCGATTACAGCAAAGTAAAGCTATGGCATGAGTTGTCTCTTACCTTGCTTAAATCATTTATTGAGAGGCTTTATAATTATCAAAAGAGCAAGTTTTATAGTGATAAGATAGAAGTTGCTATCCTAGATATTCACAACCCGAATTTTGAATCTGAGTATAATTTTTTGGTGAAGAAAACCGAAGACAGATTAATTGGAAAAATAAAAGAGCTTAAAGAAGTTGTTCGCAAGAAGGAATTTCAGGAAAACTTCAAAATAGATACAGACTTTGAAGCTCTATATGCAGGGCTCCATCTTTATCAACCATTAATCTACATTGATAAAGGACGATATGAAGAAGTTATCAAGATTCAGCCAGTACCTTTAAACATAGGGGAACGGAACCTGGTTGAGGATCTTAAATTGTACTTCCACAACAACGCAGATTTTTTCAAAGACAAACAATTTTACCTACTTCGCAACATGAGTAAAAAAGGAATTGGTTTTTTTGAAGCAAATAATTTCTTTCCCGATTTTATTCTGTGGTTAGTAATTGGCGATAAGCAGTATGTATCATTTGTTGATCCTAAAGGACTAAGACAAATTCAAGGTTTAACAGACCCTAAAATTCAATTACACAAGTCTATCAAAACAACTATTCAACCTAAATTAAACGATCCTAATATCGAATTAAACTCCTTCATTATTTCCAATACCCCTTTCACCGAACTGACACATTGGAAAGGTCAAGAAAGTATGGACGATTTTAATAAGAATCATGTCTTGTTTCAAAAAGAACAACGTCAATCCTATATTCAAAAAATTATTGACATTGTAATACGATAAGAGAATTCAACAGAACCTTCATAAATGAACTACGTTGAAAATAAAATATTCCTAAAAACTTTCTATGACCAAAATGGGCTTTCGGACAAGTTTGCCAAAGACAGCATCTATCTAGAAAAGGCATTTAGTGACATTTACAAAATTTGGCTTAATAACCTTAACCAAATTAAGGTCGTAAATTATTTAATGATTGCAGAAGCACCGCTTTGGGGGAAAGCTAAAAAATATATCTACAATCCAGAAATTAACAACTCTCAGTTTTTCTATCGTAGCGATTTGGGCGACATACTAAACAGGCACATACCCGATAAAAAAGATTTTATTAAAGTTTGTAATGAAATTGGTTTATTGGTTGTAGACATTTCACCCTTTCCACTTAACCCATACGACACTGCAATAAACTATCGTAGCCTGACGACAACACAGTATCGAAAATTAGTTAGTTTGACAGTTCCGACATTCTTTGAGAAAAAAATCAAAGCGATTGCAGAGAAAAAATCAGCAAACATCAAAACTTTTTTTCGCTACGCACGAGTAAAAAAGAACTTTGAAAACCTTATTTCAAAAGTTCTTATTGATAATAAAATTATAAAAACTCTAAACGACATTGGTGACATTTCACAAAATGGCGGCGGCATTGATAAAGCGAAACTTGGGCAGATAATTAGAAATTGATTTAAACAACTTTTTGAATGATACCCATCATTGAAAAATACTTATTGGGAATTACTTCCGATCCGTTTCATAGATACAGGTCATGGGATAATTGTCATCAGGCTTTTTTAGGAGATACCCCTACCGATAAACATTGCCTGGAATTGGCTTTTTATTTGGCAAGCTGGGGTATGTATAGAGGGTCAAGCGGCTTATTACAAAAGAACCATTTGATACATCAAGGGGCTGTTGAAATTCTTTTTTCAAAAGAAAATCTGCCTTTAAAATGCAGCTCTAAGCAAGAAATGTCGCCTGAAAAAATTCCACATATTTTGCAAATTCAAAAAAAGTTAGCTACTCATTACAGCAATATTTTATTTACTCGCGGCTCTGCATTGCAGAAGCCAATTACGCCTACGGATACTTTAATAAGTAAGATACTTTTAGGTACTTTTGCCTGTGTCCCGGCCTATGACCGATACTTTATAAATGGCCTGAATGAGGCTGGTTTGAAGCACTCGAAGTTTAATGCCGACTCATTAAAGGAACTCTTTACTTTTATAAACGACAACAAAACCGAAATAAACAAATGCCAAACACTTATTCAACAAAAGATACAAAGGCATTATCCGGTTATGAAGGTGTTGGATATGTATTTTTGGCAAGTGGGCTATGATAAAGACATTAAAAGAAAAGATTTATAATACATAAATAAAAGATGGCTGTAGAAATTACAGCCATCTTTTGGGTTACTTTTTCTTGCTCTCCGTTGATAATTTTTGTGATCCCGACTTTGCGGTGATTGCCGGAGTATTCATCTGAACAGAGCGATTGTCTGTCGCCGCTTTGAAAGCAACATTGTTCGGGTTTTTTACGTTAGCCCGTTGATTAGAGTTTTTTCCCATTTGTAAAATGTTTGTTGAACCCTAAAAATAAATTACCCGTCAATGCCTATCGAATACTTGTAACCAATTACCTTTTTTTGTAACAAAACCCTGTAATTGTACGCCTCTTTAATTTTAGTGAAATTTTCACGGTGGATTTTGGAATCTGAAACGGCAATTGTTTTTACTGCCTCTGGAAGTTCATCAGTCAGGTTCACTTTTAATTCATAGTTTTGGATTTGGTCATAGAATTTCACATTAACTATAGAATTTTTTGAGACAACAATTAAAAAATGGGATAGTGGGTCAAGCTGATTGCAAAGCTTTTTAAAGTTCAAAGCATTGTTATTTAGGGTGTATGTTCTGACCTTGTTATCGCTACCTACAGAAACATCTTTAACGAAAAGCTGTTTTTTTCTCCTGTTATTTCCTTTTACGTCTTGGTTTTTGTCTGTGATAACACAAATTAAATCCTTTGGGCTTATTGCAATTGTCCTGTTAACTTCAAAGTCATTGTCAAACACGCTGAGTTCTAAATTGTCGGGATGGTAGAAGCCTTTGTCTTTTTCGAGAATGTCTTCTAACGCTAACCACAGCCGTAACGAGAAATCTATCTCGTTTTCTTCAAGCATCTTTATTCGCTCTTTAGCAAGCCTTAATTCTTCCTCGCAATTAGTCATTATCAATGGTGATTAAATTAAACGCTAAGGTATAAGTTCATATCACTTATCAAGTTTGGGATTCTGCAGGTGGTGGATACAGTTTTTGTTTCAACGCTTCAAACAGCTTTGCGTGTTTTTCTGGATTGTTGTCTTTTAACTTTTGCAAGTTCTCCAGTTTCCAGGCGATACCGGGAAAACGTTCAAAATCATATACTGTCCAGTCAGGTGCAAGGTTTTTGAGACTTAACAGGAAATTCCTATCCTCATCAGTCAAAGTTTCATGAAGTGCTTTTAGCAGTGCAACTCTTGTTTGCTCGTAATCTTCATAAGTAAAATTGTCAACGGACATTCCTGCAAACTGCGTTTCCATTGCCTGTGTCTGATCTTTCCAATTTGGTGCAAGTACTTCATTAATTGGTCTGCCATGTCCTAACAAATAAAACAGAAACCCTTCTTTTACTTCTTTTGTTATTCCCTCATTTTTTAGAAGGTAATCTACATCAAACAAATCTCTTGGATGCTGCCTGTCTAATGCAGCACATATCTTACTTCCGAATATTTGACCCTGCGGCAGAAGCCTCATACTTACAAAAGCGTCAAATTCTTCCTGCGCCTTTTGGCACAAGTCCATCATTACAGGAGCATGAAGGCTACCCCTTCCTGTTAGGTTTACTTCCACTTTTACGAGAACGCCTTTAGCATTGATATAAAGCTTGGAATTTTTTTCCTCGTAAGTAATCTTTACATCAGGTAATACTTTTTTAACGTTGCCCATTATTCTTTGCAGGGCAGCATTGATATTCACACGCGATGTTTCAAAATCTTCTAATGGTAAATAGGTGAGGTCAATATCAACTGAAAGCCTGGGCATGTTGCGGATGAACAGGTTAATAGCCGTCCCACCGTGAAGCGCAAAGCAATCTTCTTTTACTACCTCCGGCATCACAGCCAATAAAAGCTGCACCTGTTTTTTATATTCTTCTTTGATCATCTTGTTCGAGTTCTTTTGATACGGTTATTTGATACTTTGAATTATAAGCACCATTTTTTATGATGCTTCTTTTACCCTTTCCTAAATCTATTTTTTCAAGATCAAGGCGGGTGAACCAATCATGTTTTACTTTTTCAGCAAGATAGAGAAACAAACGTTTCACTTTTATTGACTCGCATTTTTCAAGCAATCCCTGAACAAGAGTCGGCCTGATATTGTTCATGCTTTCCATGAGATGAAAACATTCCATCAGGTCTTGTTCATCCGGTACAAGGTATAAACACTCCATGAGTGCCCTCGGTGCATTCGATATTTTGATCGAAAAATTTTTGAGTTCTTTTTCTGTCAAACCCATGTCGGACGGTAAGAATGATGTCTTGTAATAATTAACTTTTGTTCCCCAATCATGTTTTTTGAACCATTGAGGAAGGTTTTCAGTTTTACCGCCAAAAACTGTGACGCTTTGCGGCGAAAGCTCTAAATAGTGGGACATGCCCAGAAAAGCCATTGCCGTCTTGCCCCCTGGATGCACCGTAGAGCCACTCTCTCGTTGTAAGGCATAGATTGCGCCTTCATATCCAACCTGATCCCCGGCACGTATTAACGCCCCTGTACCTATGGATTGTAGCCATTTGCTCTTCTTGTAGCGTTTCTGAAGGTCGAGGCTATACCCCTGCTCCGCTAACCAAAAAGATTGCATCACTACGCCCGGAGGTTGTGAACTGAGTAATTGGTTTATTTTTGATGTGTTTTCGGAACTCATAGTACCAAGATAGCATCTTTTTTAAACTAATGCAAATAAATAGTTTAAATATGTCCGTTTTAAGGTACTCACAGTACCTATATAGTGATAATTATAAACTTAGGGTGTTTTAGGCGAATAGTTATGATTTATAGGGCGTTACCCATCACAAATTAGACTGAATGGGTCGTGCTTTTCGTTTCAATCTTTGCCTGTATAGCCCATTAAAGGATTTCCACTGCAATCACTAACGCAGGGATTTTTGCTGGCAAAAGAAAAAAGCTATCTCACTTTTTAGCAGGTGCTTTTGATTTTGTTTTCTTAGTGTCTTTGGATGCAAGCAAAATCTTATCGTTATAATCATCAAGGATATTGTTCGGAAGGCTTTTAAGGTAGATTTCCGTTGTCTTCAAACTTGAATGCCCAAGCATTGAACTAATCGCATTCAAAGGCACTTGTTGAAGCATTGCCTGGGTTGCAAAAGAATGTCGGCTTACATAGCTGGTCAGGTTCTGTTCGATACCACAAAGCCCTGCCAATACCCTTAGCTTCTTATTGTACCGCTTCCGATCCCATTCAATGTCTCTGAATTGATTAGCCAGCCCTTCCCTTTTTAAAATAGGAAATACAAACTCACTGTCCGGGTTTTTGGCAATATAGAAGTCCAGAATAGTTTTAAGATTGTCCGTGATCTTAATATCGTACAGCTTGCTTGTCTTGCGGCGGCGGTATTGAATGCGTCCGTCAACAATATCTGATTTCTTCAAAAAAGCCATGTCGGTAAAATTCATGCCGTACATCATATAGCTGGCGACAAAGTAATTCCGGGCATTAAAGCATTTATGATTTTGGGGAAGGTTTTTAGTAATGATTGCTTTCAGCAAATCAATTTCCAAAGCCCGCTTTTCAGTGGGAACGGTCTTAATTTTATAGTCTGCAAACGGGTAAAACTCTTTCTCAACAACGCCAGCCTTTACAGCCTTGTTGAAGATTGCCCGGATGGTTCGCATATAAACAGCAAGACCATTATAGGAGTTCCCCTTCCCCAAATGCGTCCCTTCCAGTTTAATAAGGAACTTATAATTTACATCTTTGAAGGATAAGTCCTTTTTGTCATTGAAGTTGCTGAGGACATTAAAAACATCCTGATATGACCGGGCAGTTCCGATCCGGTTAGCTGATTTAAGGTCTTTTATTATCTCTTTTGCATACTCAAAAAATGAAGCTTCATTGTTTTTCTTTACTATTTTATCACGGAGTTCAACCACAGATAAGCCGTCAAGTTTTCCGGCCTCATTAAGTTTAAGGATAATATCCATCGCATCCGCTTTACTCTTCTGAATGCGGTTATTCACCCAGGTAACGGAATTTGTACCCTTGTATGTGTTTTTTACGACCCTCTCGTTTTCGTTCCAGTCCTTTTCAAGCAGGCTGATATTAAGGGGGATCGAGGTCGTTCTCTCATTGTGACCAAGCCGCATGACAAGCGGATATGAGCCGTCCTTCTTTGACCGCCGGGTATCAAGTGATATGACGATGTTTGTATTCATTGCAGAATCCAATTTACAAAAATTTGCACAGGAACGCTTATTTAATGATACTCGGCTTCATCTCTTTTTGCGAAATAAGAGCAGGTATTAAAGACAAATAATCTCCATTAACAATTGCTTGAAGTGCTTGTCTGGTAAGGGTTACGCAGATGAAGTTCTATTTTGAAAGTTCTATCTTGAAATGCCTATCTTTGCGCCAGTGAAGCTCTTAAATTATTAAAGAAAAATTTGCACAGGATTTGCACAAGAAACATGGTTTTTTGTGTTGTCATGTGGTTTATTTGTTTTGAAAAAAGCCCGTCTTTATTGACTTTCAGCCCATATCAATACATATAAAACCAGATTTTCCTAGACTCATAATCAGAGGGTCCCTGGTTCGAGCCCAGGTGGGCCCACAAGCGGAATAAAGGATTCCGCTTTTTTCGTGCATGGCAACGATCAAAAATATCATCTTCGACCTCGGCGGTGTTTTGCTTGATATCGATACAGGCAGAACCAATGAGGCTTTTGCTAAACTGGGTGTGACCGGTTTTCAAAACCAGTACACACTTCAAAAAGCTGACTCCCTGTTTGATGAACTGGAGAAAGGTCATATTGAAGAAGCGGCATTTTATGAAGCCATACGCCGGAAGGCGGGATTGCAGCTGCTGGATCAGGAAATACGGGATGCATGGAATGCCCTCATACTTGAATTCAGGACGGAAAGCATTGAACGCCTTGCTTCATTGAAAGAGCAATACAATATCTACCTGTTAAGCAATACGAACCGTATACACTACGATGCCTTCCAGCAGCAGTTCCGGGAAAAATTTGGAAACCGCTTTTTTGATGATTGTTTTACCCGGGCCTGGTACTCGCACCAGGTAGGTATGCGAAAGCCGGATGCCCAGCTATTTGAATACGCCCTGGCCAGCGCCGGGATCCTCGCCGGGGAAACGATTTTCATTGATGACCTGCCGAAAAATACCGATGCCGCGGCCCGACTGGGCATAAAAACACACTTGCTGCTGCCCGGGGAACGGATCGAGAACCTGGGTTGGTAAACGATTATTTGATCTCTTCAAACTCGATATAATCCGCTTCTTTAGAGGCTCTTGGGCCCGGCTGTTGCCCCGGTGCTGGGTTGCTTGCCTGCTGTTTCCGGACGGTTTCGTTCATTTGTTCCTGCATTTCCCCCATTTTACGCTTCACCTGCTTGGTGGTTTGGTACACGGGTATGATAAAATCGAAAATGAACTTATAGAGCAGGTATAGAACGAGGAGCTCAAAAAGGACTCTGAAAATACTCATGTCCCAAAGTTAATCTCACGGGGGGAGATAACCTGTTAAAATAAAAATAACCGGGCCCGGCTAATTTAGCCCCGGGTTTTGGCAAATATCCGCCGGTAACGTATATTTGCAACGGACAAAGAAACAATGGAAGGGAACGGAGGCGTTCCCTTCTTCTTTTATCATGAGCCAGGAAGCACATTTACAGGCAATTGAAAAACTGCTGGAACCGTTCCTCGGGGAGGATGTATTCCTGGTATCGGCACGGATCAAACCCACCAACAATTTCAAAATATACCTGGATGCCGATAACGGCCTGGGCATTGAAAAGTGCATACGGATCAACCGGGCGCTTTATAAACAGATCGAGGAAAAAGGCTGGTACCCGAATGGCGATTTTTCGCTGGAAGTATCCAGCCCGGGTATCGACGAACCGCTCAAGCTGCTTCGGCAATACCGCAAGAATATTGGCCGGAACGTGGAAGTGATAACAAACGATGACCTGCGAAAAGAGGGTAAACTGGCAGGGGTTTCCGACGATGCGATCACCCTTGAATTCACAACCGGAAAAGGAAAAAAAGCAGAAACGAAAACCGAAACAATCGGTTTTACTGATATCAAACAAACCAGGGTACTGGTTACATTTTAAATCTAAACAAAACCCCGGCACCGGCAGGGGATAAACAAGGCCGGTGAGGATTATGGCAAGTATCAACCTGATTGATTCCTTCCAGGAATTCAAAGACGCGGAAAACATCGACCGGCCTACGTTGATGAAGGTGATGGAAGATGTGTTCAAAACACTTATCCGTAAAAAATACGGCAGCGACGAGTGTTTCGACGTGATCGTTAACGACCAGAAGGGCGACCTGGAGATTTTCCGCCGTCGTACCATTGTGGAAGATGACGATCTCTACAATACGCTTACCGAGATTGAATACAAGGACGCCATCAAAATAGAACCCGATTACCAGGTGGGTGAGGAATTGTATGAGGAGGTGGATATCCAGAAAGAATTCGGCCGCCGGGCCATCCTGGCCGGCAAACAAACACTGGCTGCCCGGATCAACGACCTGAAAAAGAATATCCTGATCAAAAAATACGAAGACCGTGTGGGCGAGATCGTCAGCGGTGAAGTATACCAGGTTTGGAAGAAAGAAGTGCTGCTGCTCGACGAGGAAGGAAATGAAATGCTTCTTCCCAAATCGGAGCAGATCCCTTCCGACTACTTTAAAAAAGGGGAAACGGTTCGTGGTGTGGTAAAGAAAGTGGAGCTGAAGAATAACCAGGCTGTAATCATTATCTCCCGCACAAGCCCGGTATTCCTGGAGAAGTTGCTGGAGATAGAAGTTCCCGAAATATTCGATGGGCTTATCGTGGTGAAAAAGATCGTACGGGATCCGGGCGAAAGAGCCAAAGTAGCCGTGGAAAGCTACGACGATCGTATCGATCCGGTGGGCGCCTGCGTGGGTATGAAAGGTAGCCGCATTCACGGTATCGTTCGCGAATTGAAGAATGAGAACATCGATGTGATCAACTGGACCAGCAATACACAGCTGTTGATCCAGCGCTCCCTGACACCGGCCAAGATCACCAGTATGGAATTGGACAACGAGAAAATGCACGCCAATGTATTCCTCCGCCCCGACCAGGTTTCCCTGGCCATCGGGCGCCGTGGTGTAAACATCAAGCTGGCTTGTGAGCTTACAGGTTACGAGATCGATGTGTTCCGCGATAATGAAGGCGAAGAAGAAGAATTTGATATCGACCTCGATGAATTTACCGACGAGATCGAACCCTGGATCATCGATGAGCTCAAGCGGGTTGGTTGCGACACCGGCCGTTCCGTGCTTGATCTTACCGCTGAAGAACTGGAGCGCAGAACCGACCTGGAGAAAGAAACCATTACAGAGGTTCGGCGTATCCTCAAGGAAGAATTTGATAAGGAATAGTATTGAACGATAACGTTCAGCAATAAAAAGGCCGGTAACGGCAAACAAATATCGAATGGCAGAAGTAACAACACCAAGGTTGATGGCCGCGGCCAAGGAGTTTAATATCGGGAAAGACACCCTGGTAGACTTCCTTGTGTCCAAAGGATTCAATGAAGAGGACCTTAAGCCCACTTCAAAACTGACAGAGCCGATGTACCGTGTTCTGCAGACCGAATTCCAGCAGGATAAAGTAGCCAAGCAAAAAGCCCAGCAGATCGATCTGCCCAAGGGCGCAACCGTTGGCGAACCCAAAAAGAAAAAAGACGAAGAAGACCTTTCTTTCAAGAAAAAAGAAACGCCTAAAGAAACCAAACCGGCCGAACAAAAACCGGTGGAAGAAGTAAAACCGGCAGAACCTGAGAAAAAAGCTGCAAAGGAAGAAGAGCCGGAAGTAACCAAGATCAAAGCGCCGGAAATCGAAACACCCAAGGTGCTGGATAAGATCGACCTGGACTCGATAGATTCTTCCACACGACCGAAGAAAACAACGAAAAAAACGGCCAAAGCAACCGAGGAAAAACAAGAAGAGGAAAAGAAACCAGCGGCAAAAGCGAAGAAAGAAGAACAACCCCCGGTTGAAGAAGTAGTAAAACCGGTGGAACCGCCGGCACCTGTAATTGAGAATATCCAGGCGGCAAAACTTTCGGGTCCCAAGATCATGGGCAAGATCGAATTGCCGGTGGATAACGATACACGTCCGAAGAAAGATGGTGATGAGAAGCGTAAGCGGAAACGCATTCCGGTCGAGCGTAAAGCTGATCAACCCGGTTCCGCGCCGGCTAGGAAACCCGGTGAAACCGACAACCGGCATGGTGCCGCACAGGGGCGTGGCGATAACCGGTTTAACCGCAACAAACCCAGCGGAGGCGGAAGAAGGGAAGAGAAGATCATCGACGAAAAGGAAATCCAGGATAAGCTCCGCGAAACCCAGGCAAAACTGGCGGGCGCCGGAGGCCGCGGAAAGAGCCTGAAGGCTAAATACCGCAAAGCCAAACGGGAAGAACATGCCGATCATGCCAGTGCCGACCGGGAACAAGGAAACAAACTGCAGGTAACTGAATTCATATCGGTAAGCGAACTCGCTAACCTGATGGACGTGAGTTTTGCCGATGTGATCAGCAAATGCATGAGCCTCGGGATCATGGTTTCGATCAATCAACGCCTCGAAGCAGACGTGATCGAACTGGTGGCCAGCGAATTTAATTATGAAGTGGAATTCATCGGCGTGGAAGATGCCAACGAAATGGAAGGAGATGAAGAAGAAGACCAGGAAGAAGACCTTAAATCAAGGGCGCCGATCGTAACGATCATGGGTCACGTAGACCATGGCAAAACATCATTACTCGACTATATCCGCAATACAAATGTGATCGCCGGAGAAGCCGGAGGTATCACGCAGCATATCGGGGCGTATGAAGTAACGCTCGCCAACGGACGTAATATTACATTCCTGGATACACCGGGTCACGAGGCCTTTACAGCCATGCGTGCACGGGGTGCCAAGGTTACGGATATTGCGGTGATCGTGGTAGCGGCCGACGACGCGGTGATGCCGCAAACCAAGGAAGCCATCTCTCATGCGCAGGCCGCGGGTGTGCCGATGATCTTTGCCATCAATAAGGTGGATAAGGACGGTGCGAACCCGGAAAAGATCAAAGAGCAACTCGCCGCGATGAATATACTTGTGGAAAGCTGGGGCGGTAAATACCAGAGCCAGGATATCAGTGCGAAAAAAGGCATGAACATCGACCTCCTGCTCGAAAAAATTCTGCTCGAGGCCGATATTCTTGAACTGAAAGCCAACCCCGACCGGGAAGCAAGCGGTACCATCATAGAAGCTACGCTTGATAAAGGCCGGGGCTACGTGGCAACCATCCTGGTACAGAATGGTACGTTGAGCGTGGGCGATATGATCGTTTCCGGTCAATACTTTGGTAAAGTGAAAGCCATGTACAATGAACGCAACCAGCGTGTGAACACGGCGCCGCCTTCAACGCCGGTGTTGATATTGGGCCTGAACGGCGCCCCGCAGGCAGGTGAAACATTCAAGGTATATGAAAACGAAAGCGACGCCCGGGCGATGGCGTACAAACGTGGTCAGATTCTGCGTGAGCAGGGTATGCGTGCGAAGAAGCACATCACGCTCGACGAGATCGGCCGCCGCCTTGCATTGGGAAGCTTCAAAGAGCTTAATGTGATCATCAAGGGTGATGTGGATGGTTCGGTGGAGGCCCTGAGCGACTCATTACAAAAACTGAGTACCGAGGAAATTGTGGTACGGGTAATCCATAAAGCGGTGGGTGCGATCACAGAGAGTGATGTTACACTCGCTAACGCATCCGACGCGATCATCATCGGCTTCAATGTACGACCTACTCTCCAGGCAGCCCGGATGGCCGAAAATGAAGCCATCCAGATCAAATTGTACTCCATCATTTACAACGCGATTGAAGAAATCAAGAGTGCGATGGAAGGTATGCTGGAACCCACTGTGGAAGAGAAGATTCTGGGTAACGTGGAGATCAGGGAAGTGTATAAGTTCGACAAAGCGACCGTTGCAGGTTGTTTTGTACTCGACGGTAAAATGGCCCGTAACAACCGCATACGATTGGTACGCGACGGCATCGTGATCTTTACCGGGGAACTGGGTAGTCTGAAGCGCTTTAAAGATGATGCAAAAGAAGTTACCTCCAGCATGGAATGCGGATTGACCGTGAAGAATTATAACGACATTAAGGTGGGCGACATCGTGGAGGCGTTTGAAGAAGTGGAAGTTAAGCGTACGTTGTAACTGGCCGGCCTCAATCTTTTGTTAAATGAATCCCTGCTCCGGCAGGGATCTCCGGCAGTAGTCTATTTTTGACGACAGGCACTGCTTAAATAATCATTCATGAAGAAATACATTTTACTCGTTGTGCTGGCAACCGGGTTTTCTTTCCTCGCACAAGCCCAGCAAACAAAACCCAAAGGCGTGGTGGCAGACAAGATACTCGCTGTGGTAGGCGATAAGATTGTTATGCAAAGTGATATTGATAACAGCATCATCGACATGATCCGCCAGGGTGTGGAAGTGCCCGAAAATGCACGTTGTCAGTTGCTCGACCAGGCAATGGGAATCAAGGCGCTGGTATTACAGGCCGAAAAAGACTCCTTGCCGATAACGGACGAGGATGTGGAAACCATCATCGATAACCGTATCCGCAGTTTTATCCAGCAATTCGGTTCCAAAGACGAACTGGAGAAAATCGCCGGCAAGACCATCTACCAACTGAAAGAGGATTTCAAGGAGCCCATCCGTGATCAGGAACTGGCAAAGGCCATGCGGAATAAAGTAGTTGAAAATGTCCGGATCACTCCCAATGAAGTAGCCGCCTATTTCAATAAGATTCCGAAAGACAGTTTGTTCTATTATGAAAGCGAATTGCAGATAAGCCAGATCGTGGTTTATCCCAAAGCGCACAGGGATGCGGAAGAATATTGTGTCCAGCAGTTACGGGAATTCAAAGAGCAGATCGAATCCGGGAAGAAAACATTTCAATCCCTGGCCAGCATCTATACCCAGGATCCAGGCAGTAAGGAAACGGGTGGTTATTATGAAGTAAACCGGTATTCCAAAGAGCTGGATCCAATCTGGCTTGGCAAGGCCTTCTCGCTGAAAGAAGGGCAGGTTTCCAGTCCGTTTAAAACACGCTTCGGTTATCACATCATGCAGCTCGTAAGCCGTAATGGAGATGATGCGGCGGTACGCCATCTCCTGCTCATCCCGCAGGTAACATCTGTTGAGGTAAGGACTGAAATGGAAAAACTGGATTCTGTTCGTGCCAAACTGATAGCCGGTACCATCGACTTTGGCGAAGCCGTAAACAAGTATAGCAATGATGAAGAGCATAAGTTCACCGCCGGCCAGGTATTTGGCCGGGATGGAAGCGGCTTCCTCACGATCGATCAACTGGACAAAGACATGGTATTGATGCTGCAGAAACTGAAGGTGGGCCAGTATTCGCAACCGACCGAATTTACCGACGAACGCGGCAGAAAAGGTGTTCGCATTGTATACCTGAAATCAAAATCTGAACCCCACCGGGAAAACCTGAAGGATGATTACGACCGTATTTCGCAGCGGGCCCTGGAAGAGAAGAAAAATGATGTACTGGAGCAATGGTTTAAAAAGAAAGTAGCTACGTATCACCTGGTGATAGACGAAGATTTTAAAGGTTGCCCGGAATTGAAAAAGTGGTTGTCCGAAAACACCGCATCCAATAAATAAAATCACTGAAATAGAAGAAAGCGTTCCGGCAAAACCCCGGAACGCTTTAATTTTGGGAATAACGCAGCCATCACAAGGCTGGTAAATATAAAAACAGGTTTAATTGATCGAGAATAAAAAAATAATCAGGGAAGAAGAAAACGCGATCCTCGTGGGTGTCATCTACAAAGAACAAACCGAGGATATGGTAAACGAATACCTCGACGAGCTGACATTCCTGGCTGAAACAGCCGGAGCCAAAGCGGTAAAGCGATTTACGCAGAAACTGCCCCATCCCGACAGTAAGATATTCGTGGGAAAAGGTAAACTGGAAGAAATCCGGCAATTCATTCTTTTTAAAGGAAACATCAGCCTGGTGATTTTTGACGATGAGCTTACCGGGGCGCAGATCCAGAATATTGAGAAGGAACTGAAAGTAAAAGTGATCGACCGGAGTGATCTGATCCTCGACATCTTTGCCAGCAGAGCTAAAACAGCCCAGGCTAAAACACAGGTAGAGCTCGCCCAGTACCAATACATACTGCCCCGCCTTAAAGGTATGTGGAAACACCTGGAGCGCCAGGGGGGTGGTGTTGGAACCCGGGGTCCTGGCGAAACGGAGATCGAAACCGATCGGCGTATCGTTAAGGATAAGATCAGTTTGTTGCGCAAGCGGCTGGCCGAGATCGATAAACAGGCATACACGCAACGTAAGGACCGGGGTGAGTTCATTCGGGTGGCATTGGTTGGATACACCAACGTGGGCAAATCCACCCTGATGAATGTACTCAGCAAGAGTGACGTGTTCGCAGAAAATAAACTCTTTGCCACGCTGGATACCACCACCCGTAAGGTGGTGTTTGAACAAACGCCCTTTTTATTAAGCGACACCGTTGGGTTTATCCGTAAACTTCCGCATCACCTGGTGGAGAGTTTCAAAAGCACCCTCGATGAAGTGCGTGAAGCGGATGTTTTATTGCATGTGGTGGATATTTCCCATGCGCATTACGAAGACCAATTAAATGTGGTTAACAAAACACTTGCTGAACTTGGGGCCGCTGAGAAACCAACCATTACGGTATTCAACAAAATGGATAAATACGAAGAGCAGGCTTTTGACCAATGGCTGCAACCCGAGGTAAAACAGGAGATATTGAACGATTTGAAGCAACGCTGGCAGAATGAAACGCACGGACATTGTGTATTTGTATCCGCTACGGAACGAAACAATATCGACGGCCTGCGCCAGTCGATTCTGAATGAGGTTCGGGAAATGTACCGGGTCAGGTATCCGTATAAAGCCGAGTTTTTCTATTAGCAGATTATCACCCATCACCATAAACAGGTACGTCATTAAATCACTAAACGATTCTTCCTGGTATAAAATAGCGGAGAGTGTTGCAGAAATACACTTTTCGCCCAATGGCCTGGCGATTCGTACGGCGGCCGGGAAAGCAATCACTGTTGGTATATGCAACGGACAACTTATTGCCTGTGCACATAAATGTCCGCATGCGGGGGGAATCCTCGCTGATGGCTACATCGATTCTCTCGGAAACATTGTATGCCCGTTGCATCGGTATAAGTTTGATCCCCGCAATGGGCGCAATGTAAGCGGCGAAGGCTTTTTCCTTAAAACATTCGCTATTGAAGAAAAGGCAGATGGTGTGTACGTTAATATACCAGACCTGTAGAACCCTGTCGACATGAATGCACCGGTTATCAACATTGTGCATAAATGGTTGATTGTGTTGAGAAATGCCACTCTATATTTGCGCCAGTTCATATCAGTTGTTGTGCAGTACAAGTGATATCAATCAATCGTCAATATTCTTTACCAATTACCGCCCCGGCAAAATCCGGACATGCTTCCTTGCAAAACTGCAACCATCCTTATATTATTTCAGCCTTGTGTATTGTAGTGCCTGCAAAACTTGTTGGCTAACCGAGTGGATACAATACCTGATGAAAAACCACTTTTTTCGCTTATGGCCTAACGTTCGTCTGACCATAAACCTGCCAATCGTCTTACCTGCTTTGCACCATGGCTTCCTGCAGGTCAAATTCCTGGAACTGCGGCGTTGCAAATAATCCCCTGAAGAAATTACTGATTCGTGTTTTGAGTGAGTTGTAGAACCGGTTACGGTTTTTACTGTAACGGGCATGCACGATCCGGAAGCGGATAAGAATTTTTCCGGGCTCTTGGCTATTGTCGTCACGGATGACCGACGCCAGCCCATTGGTGAAAAGACGACCGTCGACCCCCTTTCTATAAAATTCAAGACAGGCAGGAAACGATGTTTCTGCAACCTTGCTGAACTCGCCTTTGTAAGCGGTGAAAAACCATACATTGCCCTCCTCATCGGTACGAAGCGGGCTAATGATGTTGTTCGGAAATTGAAGCAGGGAATCAGTTTCGGCCCGGAACATGGCCAGGCTTATTTCACCGATCTTCTTCTGAAGGAAGCGGAGTTTTTTGTCTCTTTTGTGCATGGCTAAGGCAGTATTTAGTGTAAGAGCCCACTTGTTAACAAAATTCGCACCAAGACTTTTGTGAATATGTTAAAATACTAATCTTATCGCTCGATTTCCCCTTTCTGTATTCAGCCAGCGATCATCCTGTACAACCTGTCTGCATCATCTTTGTGACATAACTCTGTTCCCGGGTTCATGGTCGCGGCTGTACCGCAGGCTATGCCATAGAGCAAGGCATTCTTTAGACTTTTTTCTCTGGCAAGACTATAAACAATACCTGCTACCATACTGTCGCCGGCCCCTACGGTACTCTTCCTCGGAACATCCGGAGAGCGGGCAATAAAGGCTTCGTCTTTGCTCACAAGCATCGCTCCATCTTTCCCCATCGACACCACCAGTATTTCACAACCGTACTCGTTCAATACATGTCTGGCCGTTTCTTCTACCTTGTCGATACCAAGCCTCTTGGTACCGGCAAGCGAACTGAGCTCACCGAGGTTTGGCTTCAGCATGTAAACACCCTGATGAATGGCTTCTTTCAATGCAGGCCCGGATGTATCAACAACCAACCGTGCATTCTTCGACCGGGCTATGGCCGGCAATTCTTTGAATACACTCAATGGAACACCGGGCGGCATACTTCCACTCACAACCAGGTAATCCATCGCTGGTATATGGGTTACCGCATCCAGGCAGGCTTTCCATTCATGCTCACTGAGTGCATTGGCGGGCATACCAAACCGGTATTGATTGTTGGCAGATTCATCAACGATGATGATGTTCTCCCTCGTTTCATTTTCTGTTTCAATGGTCACCGATTCTACTTCTTCTTTGCGCATCAGGTGATCGAGGAATTTCCCGGAATACCCTCCCGATGGATAAACGGCAATAACCGGAAGGCCCAGCCGCTTGATCACCCTTGCTACATTGATACCACCGCCGCCCGGCTCCAGTGTGGGCGCTGAGCAGTGTAATTTTTTTTCTGCTTCCAGGTGCGGAACAGAAGCTGTTTTATCGATGCAGGGACTGAACGTGAGGGTAACAATGGCTGGCATATACGGGCAGATTCGGTAAACAAACCTACACATTTCCGGGCTTGCATCACCTGGGGAATCTGCAATGAACCTACCTGCAATAAAGCATGGGTTCGGTAATGAGCTGGTAACAACGCTTCCAGGCTTCCGCAGTTTCAGCATTCCAGTCTTGCCCCAATCCTTTTTCCAGGGTCCACAGCAAGGCGTTGCCGACCAGGGTATAATGAGCGGGCCGTACGCCATACCCCATGTGCCGCCGCGACATATCTTCAATTTCCTGCTCCAGCATCGACGGGTTATCCAGTTGTAAGATCATTTTGTTCAGCATGTCGACCAGCTTGCCATACTGCGGCTGCATGTCTTTGGGAAACAGTTTGCGTAATCGGGGAGTATCCGAAAATAGCTTGGCGTAAAAGATATCGGCGAGCAGTACGGGATTGATTCCACGCAGCGACCGCCAGGATCGCCTGATCAACTGTATTTGCTGCGCCGTTAATTCCGTGTACTTGCTTTCCATTTTATAGCATTCCTGTTGCCTGCAGGGCAGGGTTATTCAAAATTGTAATTGATTTCATTCCAGTAGCCGTTCACGGGGTAATCGATCCGTTCTTTTTTCAGAAATCCGCTTCCATCTAATTCGTAGGTATGGTCGGCCCTGAAACTGGTGCTGCCATCTTCATTCTTTACATGATAAACCGCAATAAGGTTCCTGCTTGTTTTCCCGAACATGCTGCCCGGGAAATAACCGGCGTGTGTGTAGTTGTGTGTATTGCGTGTACCATCCAGGTAGCTGTACGTGGCGGTATATGTTTTTCCGCTGGCTGCATTGGTTTGCTTGTGGCCGGTGATGTTTCCATTGATCAGCGTATACTGAACCGAGAAACCGCTGCCCGATACCGGTACGTATGCATAGCCGGTTACATAGTCATCGGCATTGTAAAAATAGGCATAGGTTCCGTAGAGCACTCCATCAGGATATTTGATCTCTACTTTCGTAACCATCCCCTTGCTGTTCAGTTCGCAATCATATTTCATTTCGATCGTACCGCTTTGGGTATTGGTTTTTGAAACGAACAGCTTTCCCGCTGTATGGTAATCGAACAGGAACAGGAAGCTTTGCGTACGCCATTCTTTCAGTTTGCCTTCTGAATCGTATACAAAGTAGTCGAGTTCTGTACTTCCATCCGAATTCAGCTGGCTGGCCTGCTTCATCTTTTTTTCTGACTGTACGGGTTGTGACTGACTGGCAATAATGGAATCTTCTTTTTTACAGGATACAAGGATAACGGCTCCTGCAAACATCAACGCGAATATTTTTTTCATGGTTTTATTTTTTACAGGGCAAAGATGATATCCCGCCGCCCGGCTTAAAAATATTACCCGGCGAAGCGCTTATCCGCCCAATGAGGTGTGCAGAAATTGAAATAAACCGTTCCGGTTCTTAGTCTTTTAAGGAGGGAAGAACCAGTTTCCCGTTTCCGGTATTAATGATGCAGAGCGCATCTTTACCGATGAACGGGCTGAAAGCGTAGTCTTTATTGGTGGTAATGATGCAGTAGTTGCCTGTAAAAATGCAGTCGGCAATTTTTGTGCTTACCGGGCTTTTGGTTTCCCAAACTTTCCGGTTGGCGGTGTCGATACGGGTGAATACCGCCCTGGAATTATTTCCCAGTACATCCTGCTGGATCACCAGGAAGCCATCCGGATTTGTAAGCTGTATGACCTTGTCCTGGTAACTGTCTTTGGCAAAGCAGGGATTGAGATACGTGGCTTCGCCGGTACGTTGTACAACATCATAGGAAAATATCCTGTGCGAGCCGAACATCCGGCTTGTATAGGTTGCCGTGAATAGTTTCATCCGGTACGATACTTCGTGCAAGCTATAGCTATCGGGGCTTGAATTCCTGGCTTCTATGCTGTCTTTGGCAAAAATGAACATCTTGCCATGCAGACTATCACTCCGAACCCCATAATCATCCTGGTGAAAAACGCGGCTTGTACTTGCTGATTTAGTGTTTTTTTCTTCCGGTAAATCCGCCCTGGGAATGATTTCCAGCCGGGATAATGTTAACCGGTATTCTTCGCCGCTGTTGGAGAAAAAATCGATATACCCGTTTTCAACGGCCGGCCGGATCAAGCGTTCTTCATACGGGAAAATATCCGGGTTGATATTACCCGCTGCCGCGATCTTTTCTTCGTTGTACTTTTCATCCAGGCTGCCTACCTCGTAAGCCCTGAGTTGATCCGTATGCAGCCAGATATATCCTTCGTAGGCGCCATAGCATGCTACCGAACGGTTGTTAAGTTCGGAGGCCTTGACCAGTTTTTTCTTCTTCAGCAATTTCCCCGTTTCGGTATCGTATTGTTTGAGCCAGTAGCTGGTGCTGTACGTGGTTCTGCGATAGCCCCCATTCTGCGAATACGTGGTGGCTTCGTTTTCGGCGACCACCACTACCAGCAGCCGTCCATCGGCGCTTACAACAGGTACGCCGGTTACTCCGTAATTGTTGTGTTTTTGCAGGCAGCCCCGCAGCAGGAAAACAAAGCCGGCTATAAAGCCCAGGATGATCAACAGAGGCAGTAGTATGATCTTTCTGTTCAGCATGGGGTCAAGTTACATAATTATGCCATTCGCTTTTTATCCGGTTACCTGTCCATCCACTTCTTGAAAACGGGCGCTTTTTCCCGGCTCATGTCGATTTCGAACTTATGGTTGGGTTCTTTCAGGCGGATGATGAGCTTGGAATTCTCCACCGGCTTCACCGACTGCACGGCGTCGATATTGATGATGTATTGCCTGTTGGCCCGGTAAAACTGACCGGGATCGAGCAGTTCCTCCACCTCATCGAGCGTATTGATATCCACCGTGTACCGCTCGCCATTGAAGAGATAGATGTAGTTGAGTACTTCCTTCGAAAAACAAGCAATGTCTTTTACCGGTACCGGCATCCACTGGTTGCGCATGTGAACAATGAAACGTTGCTTATACCGGCTGCTCACCGAGCCCGGCGAAGCGATGCTTTGCAGCAGGCTCTGGATATCAGCCGTAGGAGCAGCCCGGTTACTGATGATGTCTTTGCACTTGCCGATCGCACGCCGCAGGTCATCTTCTTCCACCGGCTTCAGCAGGTAATCTACCCCATTCACCTTAAAGGCCCGGAGGGCATATTCATCATAAGCCGTAGTGAAGATGATCGGGCAGCGGAGCGAAAAATGTTCCAGCAGGTCGAAGCTTACCCCATCGCTTAGCTGAATGTCCATAAATAATATATCCGGCTCGGCATTGACGCCAAACCATTTCCGGGCTACTTTCAGACTGGGAATGATCTCCACCACCTCAATACTGCTGTCCACTTTTTTGATCGTATTCACCAGCACACGGGCTATGATCTCTTCGTCTTCAATAATAACTGCTTTCATAAATCTGCGTATTTAAATCAGGGGTATCCGGATGCGGAATTCGGATACGTCCTCTTCAATGATGATCGGCTTCTTACTCAGGAAACTATAGAGCGACTGCAGGCTTGCCAGGCCTTGCCTGTTGGATGTTTCCACCATGTGTTTTTTCTGGAGATTGTTCCGGATCACCAGGTAATCATTCTCATCGCTGATGCGGATGACCAGCGGCGATTCCGCGTCGATGATATTGTGCTTGATCGCGTTTTCGATCATGTTCTGCAGGGTAACGGGCGGAATCCTTCTGCCGAGGGCTTCTTCCGAAACATCCATGTGCACTTCCAGCCCTTTTTTAAACCGCGTTTGCTGCAGGCTGATATAGGTCTGAACAAAGTCGATCTCTTCTTTCAGTTTCACGGTCTCGCTGTCGCGGCTCTGGAGAATGTAACGGTAGATTTTCGACATCTGCTTCAGGAAATTCCCCGCCAGCCGTTGATCGGTTTCAATCAATCCCGATAACGACGTGAGCGAATTGAACAGAAAATGCGGGTTCAGTTGCTGCTTCAGGCTATCGTACATTACCTGCGTTTTTTCCTTTTCCAGCCGTTGCGCCTTGCCCTCGAGCAGGAATAGTTTTTCCTGCTGCTGCAACCGGTATCGGTACAGGAGATATAGCAATGTAAGAGCCGCAAGGGCTACGAGGCTCCAGAACCAGGCGGTTTTGTAAAACACGGCTGCCACCTTGATCACGAAGGTTTTTTCCTCCATATTCCAGTTGCCATTGCCCGAAGCCGCTTTGTACCGGAATGTGTAGGTGCCCCCGGGAACACTGGTGTATACGGCACGGGGGTCTTTGGTATAATGCCATTCCTTTTCGAGGCCATCCATTTTATAGGCATACCAGGTTTGGCCCGGGTTGCTGTAATTCAGCCCTTCAAGGGTAATGCTGAAGAAATTCTCATCGGCCTTCAGTTGCAAACTGCGTTGTTCCCTGAAGTTTATAAAATCAGTACCCGGTCTTCCTTCCACAGCAATATTGTCTATAAAAAAAGGAAAGCGGTTTACGGTTGGAGGCAGCGCTGATGGATCAAATACGATATACCCCTTGTTGGAGGGAAAGACGAAAGAACCACCCGAAGTTTCGTGTGCCTGGTGTTCGGGGAACTCGAGGCTGGGAAAACCGTGCGATTCATCGAAGTGATAGATATTTGTACGGCTGCTGTCGACCAGGGCCAGGCCAGCGCTCGTGCCGATCCATAACCGACCATACCGGTCACAGCGTATACCATTGGTTACATTCGATGGAAGTCCGTCGGAAACAGAAAGCCGGTATACCTGGTTGCGATCCAGGTCGATGCCATTCACCCCGTTGAACGTGGTAAGCCAGACAACCCCCTGTTTGTCTTCGGTAATGTCGATCACGAGGTTGCTGTTGAAACTGCTGTCGTTTCCCGACCGGTTGAACCAATACTTCGTGGTATTGTTTGCCGGGTCGTATACCGCGTATCCTTTACCGGAAAAACCCAGCCAGAGCCGGTGTTTATGGTCTTCGAAAACCCGGCGTACACCATAACCGGTGTACCGCTTCAGAACGGGGTGATTTCGTATGCTGTGAATCTTTCCATCGGCCGGGGCCAGGTAATAAAGCCCATCCGCCATATTGCTGCAGAACCAGGTGAATCCTTTCGAGTCTTTATTGATGTTGAGGTAGAAGATCTCCGGCAGCGAATCGCGGATCGTCATGAACTGCATCTTGTCGGCCGATAGGTCGTAGCGGTTGATCCCCTTGCCCGTAGCGATCCAAACATTGTTACCATCAGCCAGGACGGCCCGGGAAGAATTGTAATAGATGGCAGGTGTTTTCCCGCTTTCATTCTGCCAGATCCGGTATTGATTGGTTCGCGGATCGAAACGGGTTACGCCGTTACCCGTACTGAACCAGTAATGGCCCAGGCGGTCTTCGGCAAAACCCCGGGCAAACTGGTTGGCGTCATACGAAGGAAAGGGAAACAGTACATCGAATACATTTTTACCCGGGTGAAAATAATCGATCCCGCCCAGCATGCTGATCCAGATCGTTCCATCTTTCGTGCGGTGAAGGGTTCTGAGAATATTGTCGGCAATGCTCGCTGGTTTACGAATATCCTTCTGGTGGTATTGTACGCTGTTGTTGCGGATATTGTATTGGAGCAGACCTTGGGTGGATGTAGCGATCCACACATTGTCGGCATCGGCCACCAGTTCAAGAAACTGCTGCTGTACCCCTTTGCCGGCAATGGCGGGCAATTGGTCGATCGCCGTTTCCTTTCCGCTGGGGTCGTCGATACGGATCAGTTTGAACAGGAAGAGATTGCTCACCCAAACGTTATTCATCGCGTCGGTGATCACCGCGTCGGCCCGGGCGCCAGCCAGTAACTGTACCGGTTTGAATCCGGCGGTTCCGTTTTTACTGTTATAGATAATATAACCACCCCCGGATCCCATGTATACAGTATTTTCTTTCCGGAATAAACTATAAACACCGAAGCTGCGGAAAAGATCCGCGTTGTTTGCCGGAGCGAGTACTTGTTTCTTTCCCGACTCAGGATCAAAAAGCCAGGGTTTGCTGTCGGCGATGAGCAGTAGTTTTCCGGATTCCAGCTCCAGTATGGATGTTATACGATTGCCGGAGAAGACAGGGATGTTGCTGAACCGGTTGCTGTTGTAATCATATTCGCTGAGCCCTTCACCGCTGCCAATGAAGAGGCGACCCTTGCTGTTGCAATACAGTGTGTACACAATGCCCCCGGGCGCCGAGCCGCTATCGCCCAATACATGTTTGTATTTTTTGATGCCGGTGCCGTTGAAACGGTTGAGCGCTCCGTACGAGGCGAACCACATGAAACCATATTTGTCTTCGGTGATGGCGTTGATGATGCCGTCATTGAGTCCGTCTTTCACCGTCACGTGGTGAAAATTCAGGGCCCGCGATTGGCATATGCCTGCAAAAGGAAGCAGTAAAACAAGGATGGTAATAATATGATAGCGCAGACCGCTCATGCGTACAAATTAATTACAAAAGCAGGAGCGGCAAAAAATTGAGCCACCCGCCTGCAAAATCAGGCTTGAAGTGTGGCAAAATGCGGTTGAAGTGTAATGAGATATTTCTACCGCGTCAGCCAGCCCGTTTGCCTGCATGACCTGCACCGGCTCAGACGCCATAACCCTTCCGGGAGCCGGTTACACTTTAATGCTTGTTTCTTACACTTCAATCGGTAAATCTTCCTTTCGTTGCGGATAAATTTCGAAGCCTGCCGGCCGCGATGAAATTTTACAGCACAAAAATCAACAACATGAAAAAGATACTCTCTACACTTTTTGCGTTATCTCTGGCAGGGGTTGTTTCCGCACAGATGCCCGAAACCATCAATTACCAGGCGGTAGCCCGCAATAACAGCGGACAGGCGCTGGCCAACCAAACCATCAAAACCCGGCTCAGTATCATCCGCGGCGCTACCACCCTGTACAGCGAAACCAGGACCGTTACCACCAATGCGCTGGGTTTATTCAATGTGCAGATCGGCAGCAGCGGGGCTACGGCTACCAGTGGCGATTTCACCAGCATCTACTGGCTGAACAATACCCCGGCTATTACATTGAAAGTAGAACTGGATGTAAACAACAGCGGCGTGTTCACCGAGATGGGCAATCAAACCCTCGCCACCGTACCGTATGCATTTGCAGCCAAAAAATCCATCGACGCTGTAAATCTTGGCGGGCGCTATGTAGATAACTCAATTGTACCCAACGACGGCGATGTGATGCGCTGGAACGTTGCCGAGAATGCCTGGAAACCGGCTTCGGTTTCTGTACCAACAGTCACCAATATTGCCGGCCTGATCAGCGCTATCGCTCCCTCAGCGCAGTGGGCATTCATCAGTAACGGGTATGCTACCATAACCATCACCAAACCCACCATCCTGGTAGCCGGGGGAACGGCCATCCTGGGTCATTCAACAACCGGCCAGCTGGCAAATGATGTATCCCTGATGCCGGCCTACCAGTTAATTTCCACACCCACGCCTGGTACCATCACGATCTTTAATCCCGGTAACTTTCCGTCTGGGCCGGTAAGCACCACAAAGACCAGCATTTCCATTACCAGCTCAACGTTGATAAATGTCCCTGGCACCTACAAGGTTGGATTTGCCGTACGAAACAATACCCAAATACCCATCAATAACAACGACTGGGTTAGCGGCTATGTAATGGTTTACCAGTAATTCTAAACCCGATAATCATACATCATGTGTAAAAAGATCATGGTCGTTGCAGGATTGTGCATAACGCTGACTGCAAAAGCACAGCAGCTGGTTCCGCAAACAATCAACAGCGGCGGCAACCACAAAGCGGCGGGAGCTATTGTGCTGGAAGATGCGCTCGGTGGTTTGCTGGTAAGTAGTATAAGCGGTAGTGGTTTCCTGTACACGCAGGATTTCCTGCAGCCCGACGCGGGTACCACAAGCAGCATACCCTTCATCAACAATGTAACACTGAGCAGCGGCAATGGAATCGATAATGCAGGAACCACATTCATCGCGGGTAGCACCCTGCTCGAATTCACGGTAGGGGAGTTTGCCAGCCTTACGTATGTCAATGCCAACAATATGCTTACGCAGGGTATTCTTCAACCCTATAGCAGCGGAAGCGCCTTGCCGGTGAGCGGACTCGAATTCTACGCCAAACGTACCGGTAAGAACCAGGTACAGCTGAACTGGAAAACCGTGCAGGAGATCAGCAACCGGGGATTTCATATTGAGCGGAAGAAAGAAAATGAAAGCGATTTCCGTACGATCGGGTTTGTGTCAACCGCTGCAGCCGGTGGAAACAGCAACCAACCCCTAAAGTACCGCTACCCGGATAACAATGACTTTGCGGGGAAGGCCTATTACCGGCTGAAGCAGGAAGATATCGATGGCAGAACGCTGCACTCGGTCATACGCTGGGTAAACGGCGAAAGCAACCAGGCAAGCATGCAAATCTGGCCGGTGCCGTCTACCGGACCGGTGAGTGTGCTGGTAACAGGGATCGGTAAAGCGGATCAGTTGCATGTTTACGATATGAACGGCAGGCTGGTGCAGCAGCAATCCATCCAGGATAATATCCCGGTACAACTAAAGCCGCTTTTACCCGGATCTTACCTGCTCCGGTTGGCAGGGAACAAGGAATTAAGTGGAAGAGCCGTCATACAATAAGGACTTTTGTTCGCCATGAAAGACCGATTGGTTGTTCGAAGGTGCCGGCCCTGGAAAGCCGGCGCCTTTTTTTGCCTGGTTTATTGCTGGCTGGAAGAGCGTATTGGTTATTTGTAATACTGGTCGTACCACAAGGTTGCATACACGGCGATCAGCAATTGTTCCTCGGCGCTGGCATCACTGCGGAGATGCAGCTTTTCGCGGCCGGGTTCAACCAGGGGCGCATGTTGCAGGAAGCCCAGCAGGCGGCCTTGCTTGTAAAAACCAAAACCCTCCAGCAGGTAAACGATGTTAGCCTGCTCTTCTTTTTTCGTGGAAGGAATATAATAAGTCTGTACAACCAGTGAATCGTTGCTGTAGTAAATGCGGCCGTGAATGAAAGCCGCGTCGGGATCTTTTTTAGCCTTTATCTCCTCAAAGTAAAAGCGGGCCGAATCTTTTTGAACATCATATATAAAGGAGCCGCTGAAATAACGGTAGTAATAGGTTACCTGTGGCGGTTCCTCATTGCTGTAACTGCGCTTGTATTTGTCGGGTGGCAGGATGATATCACCGAGGATGGAATGTGTTTCGGCCAACAGGTAAATATCCTGGGTGCTGTAGCGCAGCCGGTATACCAGGCTATCGCTGCCGAAAACACGGCTTTGGGTTGTTTTCACCCCGGTCAGCCGCGAACGGGGTAAGATGATGCCCGCACTTACAACCGTATCGCCCCGGGTACAGGCAAGGGTGGAATCGCTGATAACCCGGTAACCCAGTACCGAGGTACCCGTTTGGTGAAGCGGCCGGGGATAGATCTTACCGGACCGGAAACTATCGTTTACCGCCGGCGGTAGCTGCATATTGAACAAGGTTTTGCAACTACTTAAACCCATCCACAGGAGCAGACCATATACTACTACATACCTGCTCATTTCCGCTTTTTGGTAAAGGTATACAGGCCGGTAAGCCGGAACAATGACCCTTGGGGGATTGGGCTGTGAAGATGATCAGTATTCCACTTCCCGGCCAGCTATAGGGCCCGGTGCGAAGCATTACTGAGAAAAAGGAAGGATAGCATCAACGGCCTTTTTTTGCGAACAGCATATTCTTCACCCCGAAGTTGGAGATCAGGAAACCCGTGATCGTCCCTGTTTCGCTTTTCAGGAATTCCAGCTCGAAGGGAAACGTTTGCGGACCAGAACCCGAGAATCTGTTTTCGCCGGTTCTTTTCAATACAAGATCAGGCAGCCGCATATGTGTCATGACAAGCAGATCATTCCGTACTTCAATGGAGTAGCTGGTCAGCAATTCATCGTTGTGGTAGTCTCCCTCAAATTGCCGGAGACCTGTTGTATATACTGGCGGCGCCGGTGCCGGTTTCGGAACAGTGGCAGCGGGGCTTGCTGCTGGCTCTTCCTGTAAGTGGTCTTTGATATAATAGTCGGCCAGCTGCCAGCGGGCGTTCAGCCGTTCATTGTGTTCATCATTACTGAGGGCAATGATGGCAAGCCGCTGCCCGGGGAAACGACCCATGAATGTGCGGAAGCCGGCCGTATGACCGCCGTGGGTGATCATCGGTACGCCTTTATGGCTGCCCAGGTTTTGCCCCTTGGCCTGGAACAAGCTGTCGCCCGGACCAAATATTCGCATCACTACTTTTTTGCCGTCGTCGAAACAGGAAGGCTCGTTAAAAGCCTGTATCATCTTTGCGTTTCCTACTACAGGGTTCTCAAAGTTGAGTACCCATTTGGTAAGATCTTCCACGGTGGTCATCAGGTTGGAAGGGCCGGCTGTGGAAACATTGATCGGTTTGAGGTAGTAGGTGTTGCCCACGCGTTCGTAGGATTGGGCCCTGTTCTTAACCAGGCTTTCGTGGTTATCGTAAAACCGGGTGTTCGTCATGCCCAGCGGGGTAAAGATCTTTTCGCGGGTATAATCGGCAAAACTTCTACCGCTGACGCGGCGAACGATTTCGGCGAGCAGGGTATAGCCGCTGTTGCAGTAACTGAAGGTGGTACCCGGAACGTGATTGAGTTCTTTTTGGCGGGCCAGCAGTTTCAGGATCTGTTCGGTGGTAAACACATCATCCTGCCGCCAGCCGGCCAGTCCCAACAGGGCCCATTGATCCCGCAGGCCGCTTGTATGCGAAAGCAGGTGCCGGATACGGATGGGCTTGCTGTAAGCGGGCAATTCAGAAATGTATTTTCTGATATCGTCTTCGAACGAGAGCCTGCCCTCGCTCTCGAGCAGGTAAATGGCAAAAGCGGTAAACTGTTTGGAAACGGAAGCGATGTTGAAAACGGTTTGCGGGGTGATGGGTTTATCCTGCTCCAGGTCGGCCATGCCATAGCCCTTTTTAAATACAACCCTTCCGTCTTTTACGATGGCTACGGCGGCGCCGGGCGTTTGGTTGGTGTACACCGAAAAAATGGAATCCAGTTTTTGGGCGGCCGTTTCCGGTGATTGGGAAAAAGCGGGGAAAGACAAAAAAAGGAATGCAGCGATGGCGGCTTGTTGAATCATGGCAGAACTTTCTATTGAATATAACCACAATTGCTGAGCTTTCAGCTCCGGGTTACGGCCGAATCCACCAGCGGCCCGGGACGCTTCCTGCTGGTCGTTTTCTTATTCAGGCGTATAGGGTTTATTGGCGTCCTGCCTGCAATTATGTACTAAACTTTCAACGCCATCCCAAACGGCATAGCCCCGCTGCAGGCGGGGCTATGAAACAGTGAAAGATCCTGTTATTGTTTCAACGGAGCTACGGTTCTGGCGGCTTTATGGTGTGCCGTTGCGCTTTCCCGGATCTTCAGCCCGTTTGTTTTACCGTAGGGGCAATAGTAATCAATCGCGGCCTGGGCCTGGCTGTACGAAAGATCGTATTCCACCACGTTTCCCCGGGTGAGCACATCGGCGGAATAATTATAGAAAGTACGGGTACCGTAAGCGCCGAAGTCGCCATACACGATATCGCCATCGTAGGTTCGCAATCCATCGAGGTTTTGAATAATGGTGTAACCATAATTGGTTTCCACCACATAGAACCCGCAGGCGTTACTGCTGTATACCACATCGCCCCGCTCCTGCGAAAACCAGTATGAATGGTCATCATAGTACACTTTTTCTTTCCGGCAACTGGTAAATACAACGGCTGCCAGTACCACCAGTAATGAATAGGTAAAGATCTTTTTCATGGTTCGTGTTTTTATTGTTATCAATAGACATGGCCGGGAAAGGCAAAAGGCGGGCTGGTTTCGGGGAAGATTGTTATAGAAAGTTTAAGATGTTGGGTGGGGTTATCTGTTTACTGGTTTAGTGGTTTATTTGTTTACTGGTAGCCTCCTAGATCGTTGAGTATTGCTTGTTGAACATTTCCCATCCCAACGCCGCGGGCTTGTTTAGTTACAATTCATCCGTCGGAAAGATCAGTTCATCACCCGGGGCGTTCAGCGGTTTAACGCCCTCCTGTAACATTGCATCCGAAAGTATACCCAAAAACAAATCAGCCATGAAACAAAAACTTTTTTTCGCTTCGGCGATGTCGGCCCTTTTTATGTTCGCGGCCTGCAAAAAAAGCGATCCCTCGCCCGTTAACCCAACCCCTGTTACAGAGAAGAAACTGAAGAAGGTTACGAAAACAGAGGCGGGAGCCACCACCGTTTACAACATTACCTACGATGCGGCCGGCAGGTTGCTCTCGTACAAGAGTACCGACAACAAGGAGTTTGTACAACTCACCTATGACGCGGCCGGTAACCTGGTAAAGCTGGAACAGCAGGATGCCGATGTACGCAATGTGTACACCTACGCCTATGTGAACAATATCCCCGTGAACGGCACCCAGAAAAGCTGGGACATCAGCGGTGGCCTTCCCGGAACACTCAATGAAGACAATGTGCTGGATTATACAGTCAGCAACAACCAGGTCAGCAAGATCAAAATGACGATGCTGGGTGGCGTGGAAATAAACTATATCCTCAGCTATACCAATGGCAATCTGACGCGGGTGGCGGGCGACGGTATGTTTCCTGTGATTACCGAAATAACCTACGGAACAAAAAAGCCGGTATATCCCCGGGCCATCAACTGGGTGTTGGATCCCGCGGGTTACTCACTGCAGTTTACCGCACGCAATGAAGTAACCAGGGTGTTCCTCGATTTTCCCGGTACCGCCAACGACGAAACGGTCAATATTGCCTATACCTACGATGCAGCCGGCTATGCCCTAACCAGCAACGACGGCAACTCGCAGCAAACCTTCGAGTACCAGTAACGAATTCTCATGTGTATATTTACTTCGGCGGCCATTCTCTATGGCTGCCTTTTTTTTGTGCGGGCCTTCGCAAAACGTCATTGCGAGGAGTGAACTGCCGCAGGCAGTGAACGACGAAGCAATCTCCCCATTAGTTTGTCATGCTGATCCCGCCCTGGCGGGAGAAGCATCTCTCGCGGTGTTTATTGGTTTACCGGTTTAGTAGTTTATTTGTTTATTGGTGATTCCCTTGAACTTTGGCCGTTGAAAATTGAGTATTGAACATTCCACCCGCCATTCTTCGACTCCGCTCAGGACGAGCGAGCAGGGGCGAGCGACGCAATCTCCTTACCCTAGCGTCATTGCGACCCCGCCAAGGCGGGGGAAGCAATCCCCCAATTAGTATGTCACGCTTTCTTTTTTGTCATTCTGATCCCGCCCTGGCGGGGAGCCTGCCTGCCGATAGGCATGGAAGAATCTCCTGTGATGTTTATTGGTTTATCAGTTTACCGGTTTAGTAGTTTATTTGTTTATTGGTGATTGCCTTGAACATTGGCCGTTGAAAATTGAATAATGAGCATTTCCTAAAAAGTCTCCTTCCCGCAATGTCTCCAACTACTGGCTGCAGGCAGCCTTATACCCTGCAGCGGCTAACCGACTGAAAATCACGCCCGTATTTTTTGTGCCAGGTAAACCCTTTTCTGATTTTTCCGACACAAAAACTGACACAGCGCACCACCCGGTTTTTTTGTGTCAAACTTTTCAAAATTGAAAACGTTGACACAAATTTTGTGGCATTAAAAACCGGAGGCTGAATTGTGCCATGATAAAGCTGCAGCCAACCAGTCGTTGGGAATACCGGGGGTAGTTTACATGAGGTTCAACGCCCTGAGTACAAGTCTAATAGTGATTGAAAAGGAGTCGGGTAGTAATAATCGATCAACTTGTTTGCTTAAGAAAAAAAGTGCTTAGTTTTAATCTATAGATTAGGTTATGGGCGTGTTTGGCTTTTTACTACTTGGGCTTATTGCAAGTATTTCCTTTTTCTGGTATAAAACAGAACAGCAAAAGCAACGTAAGCGTTTAGAAGACCAGAAAAATTGGCTGGATTATTATCTCCCACATTTAGAAAATATACACGCTGCAAATGCCAGCTTTCATGCAAACACCCATTCATTCGACAAAGGATATTTTACACAATCAATCTTAGCCGATTGGAAAAAAAGCTATGCTGGGTTAAGGGATGTTTTTAATGAAAAACATTTTGAATCCTGTGGTTTACCAGAAAGCGAAACTGAGGCAATTAACCAGTTCCTGAACTTCTACGAATCTGGACAAAACCTAAGGGAAAAATACAACAAGGAGTTTATCTCCTCAGAACTTAAGAGATACAAAGATTTCTTTGATAATATAGAAGGCCGAAAACTTGATACGGATCAACGGATTGCCATTATATCGGATGAAGACAACAGCATAGTGATCGCTGGAGCCGGATCGGGGAAAACAACAACGATTGTTGGTAAAGTGGCATATATAACAGACCGGTATGCGATACCCGCCGATCAGATCTTGCTGATTTCCTTTACCAATAAATCGGCATCAGACCTGGCAGACCGGATACGAATACCGGGGATCGAGGTAAAAACATTTCATAAGTTCGGCAAAGACGTAATTACGCAAGTTGAAGATAGCCAGCCCAGTATTTTCGATGAAAAGCAATTCAAAGCCCGGATTTCGGGATTCTTTCAAGAACTTTTACGTGAGCCTGAATACATTCGAAAAGCCACAACATTTTTCACAAACTTTCTGAAACCCATTAAAACACAGGATGAATTTAAAACACAGGGTGCGTATATTCAGTATTTAAAGGATTTGGACTTTAGTACGTACAGGCTGAAGCCGTTTAGACAACATAACCGCACTACCTATAAAAGAGAAGTGGTAAAAAGTATTGAAGAATGCCGCATTGCCAATTTTTTACTATTCAACGGACTTAAGTACGAATATGAATATCCCTACGAACACGACACCAATACTTCGGCATACAGGCAATACAAGCCTGACTTTACGCTGTTTGATGGAAATCGCAGGATATATATTGAGCATTTTGCCATCAATAAAAACGGTACGGTACCCCCGTTTTTTGCTGATGAAGCTAAAGGAGAAACCCTTCAAGAGGCAACAACAAAGTACAAGCAGGGAATCGAATGGAAACGAAGCTTGCACACAAAATATAATACTGTATTGATCGAAACATATAGCCACGAAATGGCTGATGACAAGCTTTTTGACAAGTTGTCAAAGCGACTTACTGAAGTGGGAATAAAACTACACCCAAAACCCCCGGAAGAAATATGGCAGATTATTAACCAGTCTGCCAAAGAGGAAGTGGAAAACCTGATTATGCTATTTCAATCCTTTATTTCACTCATGAAGTCGAACAACTATTCGATCGAGGATGTGGAAGCGAGAAACTCCGAAACAAAAAACAGTTTTCTTAAGCAGCGTAATAAATTATTCCTGGATATTCTTTCACCAATATATCAAAAGTACCAGCAATTATTAGCCTCCAGAAAGGAGATCGATTTCAGTGATATGATCAACAAGGCGGTATCCTATATTGCCACTGGGCGCTACAACAGGAAATTCAACTATGTGATCATTGATGAGTTCCAGGACATATCCATTGGCAGGTATCAGCTGGTAAAGGCAATAAAGGAAAGCAACCCCGGTTGCAAGCTGTTTTGTGTGGGAGATGATTGGCAATCCATTTACCGGTTCAGTGGCAGCGATCTGGCTCTCTTTAAGGAGTTTGATAAATATTTCGGTTATACCGTGAACGCCAAAATTGAAACAACATACCGCTTTCATAATCCACTCCTCTCGATATCAAGTGCATTTATTTTAAAAAACCCTAACCAGAGTAAAAAGCAACTTCGGGGATTTAGCGCTGGTAAATCGACACAGTATAAGATTGTTTATACTAATACTGATAACCAGGATGACAGCTATGCGATTAAAGAAATATTTGATGAACTCCTCTTATCCGGCAAATCCAAGGGAAAAACAGTACAGGTACTCGGCCGTTATTCCTTTGATTTTGACCGCGTAAAAAACGAGGATGGTATTTTTCATATCGATAAGGAAAAGGAAATAATCAATTATGCATGCGAAAACAACCAGGGGGAAACGTTGACGCTATCGGCTCAATTTATGACCGTTCATAAAGCCAAAGGCCTGGAAGCTGATTTTGTTATCATTTTGAACTGTAATTCCGGCAAATACGGGTTTCCTTCCGGCGTTTCGGATGATGAAGTATTGAACCTGTTATTAAGTGAGGCCGACAAGTATGAGAATGGAGAAGAAAGAAGGCTTTTCTATGTTGCCATGACCCGGGCAAAGGAATGTGTTTACTTTGTAACCGATAGTTATCTGAAGTCTAAATTCATTACCGAATTGGAATTGGGTGTTACCCATGCAACGATTCGAAAATGCCCCAAGTGCAAAACAGCCGATCTGGTATTGCGTAAGGGAGTTAAAAACGGAAAAGAATGGGCTTTTTACGGCTGCTCCAATTATCATTACGGCTGCGCTTACCAGGAGTGGGTATAAACAACTTGTTATGAGGGGGTTGCTCCCACCACGGCAAGCCCGGAAATAAAAAAGGGCCACACGCCAGGCGTATGACCCTCTTTTACTTTTATACCGGCCCCCCGGACTCATCAAAGAATAAGCGCGGGTAACTCAATTGGGCGGGTAGGTATGCGGGAACCATCGCTGGTTCACAACAATTTCAGAAGCAATGGCTGTTGCTGAGGGCTGTTTGGCCCTGGTATTTTACCAGCGCCTGTTACCATAACCGCCGCGGTTTCCCTGGTTGCGGTTGAATCCGTTATCGGTTCTCTCGCGGGCGATGGATACGTTCATAGTGCGTCCTTCCACTTCTTTATCGTTGAGGGCGGCAATGGCGGCGTTGCCATCGGCGTCGGAGTTCATTTCCACAAAACCAAATCCACGGGAACGGCCCGTTTCGCGGTCGGTGATCACTTTGGCAGAGGTTACTTCGCCATGAGCGGCGAACAGGTCATTAAGCTCAGCGTCTCCGGTGTTGTAGCTTAAATTAGAAACATAAATCTTCATAATACTTTTTTAAATGATAAAATAATACACGTGATGACGGTAGATAGAAGCAAACAAGGGAAGAGTAAAATTTTCGGAGAAGAAAGTAAAACGTTACACTGACGGAGCGAGCTTATAGAACTATTATCACGGCTCAAAGATAGCCGAAAGAACGGGATTGCCTGCATTTATTTCAATGTAACGGGTAATCAACTGCTAACCAGCCGGTAAGCGGGTTCGTTCGTGAAGCCTTTCCTGGTAAATGACGGGAAAACAGCTGTGGAGCGGGTTGGGGGAAGAATGAATGCTTTAAGCTTTATGTTGAATGCTGAATGTTGTATGTGCAATAATCAATGTTCAAAACGAAATATTCAAGTCATTCACTAATAAACTAATTAATCAATAAACAGATAAACTACTAAACCAATGAACCTCATAGAGATTCTTCCATGCCTATCGGCAGGCAGGCTCCCCGCCAGGGCGGGATCAGAATGACAAAAAAGAAAGCATGACATACTAATGGGGGGATTGCTTCCCCCGCCTTGGCGGAGTCGCAATGACGCTAGGGTAAGGAGATCGCTTCGCTGGCCCCTGCTCGTCCTGAGCGGAGTCGAAGGATGACGGTGAAATGTTCAATATTCAATGCTCAAGGCATTCACCACCAGTAAACATATAAACCAGTAAACAAATAAACAAGTGAACCACTAAACCAGTTTCTGCACATCAACCGCCACCATGCCCTTGGGTCCGCGTTCGGAGAGAAAACTTACTTTATTGCCCGGTTTGATGGGTTCCCGCAGGGAGTTCACGTGTACAAAATAACTTTCGTTGCTGTGCAGGTCGCGGATAAAGCCATAGCCTTTTTCTTCGTTGAAGCCCGATACGATGCCTTTGTGCATCCGTTCTTCTTCGGTACGCTGGCTCAGCGGCGGAATGCTGATCTGTATGTCTTCGGCCTTGATCTCGATTTTATTGCGGGGGTCGGGTGGTGTGGAGGAAAGATTGCCGTATTCATCCACATAGGCCATCATGCTGTCTATGCCCAACCCTTTCTGGGCCTCGGCCTTGCGTTGTATTTTCCGCTCCTCTTTTTCTTTGCGGTCCTGCAAGCGTTTTTTCTCTTTTTCGCGTTTGAAGAAACTGTCCTTTGATTTGGCCATGTAGTAGTGTTATGATGAAGTCGGGCGTACTGAAACCCCGGTGAAGGTAGGCTTTAGATGCCGAAACAGGAATTAAATTATGCCTGGGCCTGTTCATGCCGCTATAACCGGAACATAATCACTAAATACTGTAAATTGGTCACATGAAACCCATTCCCGTTAAGGAGATCGCCCCGGCTCATAGTCAGCAAACCAATACCGGGAGATTCAGCATCCGAAGCCTGGAACAGGTGCTGAACGGGCACGACATGCTGCACGAACTGCACCGGCATAATTTCTTCTTCATCCTGGCGCTGGAAAAGGGGAAAGGAATTCATGAGATCGATTTTGTCCGGTACGAAGTGCGGGATCATTCCCTGTTCATCCTGCGGCCCGGCCAGGTGCACCGGCTGGAACTGAAGGCAGATAGTACGGGTTTCTTACTTGAATTTGATTCAGCATTCTACCAGCCTTCCGACCGGATCAGTAACCGTCGCTGGAAAGCGGCAACAGGGAAAAGCCATTGCGAGGTGGAAAAATCCCGCTTCCGGCGATTGCACACGGCGCTGGCCAATATGTTACAGGAATACAACAGCAAACAGGAAGGCTATACCGAAGCGATCAAAGCCAACCTGGATCTGTTTTTTATCGAATACCTCAGGCAGAGTCATAATCCGAACGGCAGCATCAGTGGCGAAAGCAATTATACCCAGGATCGCTTCGAAGACCTGATGCGCCTCCTGGAAAGCCATATCGGAAGCATAAAAAGCGTTTCGGAATACGCGGCCCTGCTCAATCTTTCCATATACCAGCTGAACTCCATCACCAAAACCTCGGTAGGCAAAACGGTTTCGGAACTCATCAATGAACAGATCGTACTCGAAGCAAAGCGATATTTGCTGGCCAGCTCCAGCCAGGTGAAAGAGATCGCCGATCAATTGGGCTATGAAGACCCCTCTTATTTTGTGCGCTTTTTTAAAAAGCAAACGGGCTATTCGCCGGAGGCGTTCCGGAAGAATGCCAAGTAAGGCAGGCTGGTCTTCAACTTCGCTCAGACCATCAATCCCTCGACTTCGCTCAGGATAAGCCAGTCGCCGGAGACGTTCCGGAAGAATGCCAAGTAAGGCAGGTTGGTCTTCGACTTCGCTCAAACCATCAATCCTTCGACTTCGCTCAGGATAAGCCAGTCGCCGGAGACGTTCCGGAAGAATACCAAGTAAGGCAGGCTGGTCTTCGACTTCGCTCAGACCATCAATCCCTCGACTTCGCTCAGGATAAGCCAGTCGCCGGAGACGTTCCGGAAGAATGCCAAGTAAGGCAGGTTGGTCTTCGACTTCGCTCAGGATAAGCCAATCGCCGGAGGCGCATTTCGAGAGAATTTCAAATAAGTCCTGTCCAACTTCATACGCGTCCTGCCCCGGGGTATTTGTTGTTTCTAATTTTGTGAACGAAATAATCACCGTTAAAAACAGCATCATGAAAACAAAACAGAAACTGCTGGCCAGCCTTAAAATCTGGATGGTCATCTACCCGTCGATAACGTTGTTTCTTTTTCTCTTTGGCGAACCATTGGCTGCCCTGCCCTTATACCTTCGCACCTTCATACTCACCATTTCCCTGGTACCCTGGATGATGTTCGTAGGCGTACCCGCACTGGATCTGTTGTTTCGAAGGCTGGCAGGAAACGAAAAACAAAAAACAGGAAACCGGAATGCTGTCCAGGGCTGAATTCATAAGCCAGGCCAGCATGGCAATCGGCGGACTGATGATTCCGGAATGGATGCAAACCAAATCAGGTAAGATGAAACAAGACAACAGATACGACGTGATCATTATCGGCGGCAGTTATGCCGGACTTGCAGCGGGTATGGCCCTGGGGCGGGCCCTGCGCAGGGTGCTGATCATCGACAGCGGAATGCCCTGCAACCGCCAAACACCCCACTCACATAATTTCCTTACCCAGGACGGAACGCCCCCCGGGGAGATTGCCCGGCAGGCAAGGAAACAGGTAGAAGCGTATGATACGGTGGAGTTCCTGAACGACCGGGCCATCGCGGGAAGAAAAGCAGCCGGAGGTTTTGTGATCGAACTGTCGACCGGTAAGGAATTCAAGGCCCGGAAACTTGTATTTGCCACAGGTATCAAAGATGAAATGCCCGCTATCCCGGGTTTTGCCGAAAGCTGGGGCATCAGCGTGCTGCATTGCCCTTATTGCCATGGTTACGAAGTAAGGCAACAGCCAACCGGGATCCTTGCCAATGGAGAACCCGCGGTTGAACTGGCAACGCTTATTTCCAACTGGACGAACAATCTCACGGTATATACAAACGGAACTTCAACAATCTCCCGGGAACAAGCGGCAAGATTTGTAAAGCATGGTATTGCGATCAATGAATCGGTGATTGAAAAGATCGAACAGGAAAAAGGCTACATACAAAATATGGTTTTCGGGAATGGAGAAAAAGCGCCGCTGAAAGCCCTCTATGCACGCCTGCCCTTTGTACAGCATTCCGGTATTCCGGCTGCACTGGGCTGCGAGATCACACCGGAAGGGTATATTAAAACCGACCCGGCGCAACGGACCACGGTGCCCGGCGTATTTGCCTGTGGCGATAATACCAGCCGTATGCGTACCGTAGCGAACGCGGTTTCATCGGGTACCACCACCGGTATAGCGCTGAACAGGGAGTTGATCGAAGAAAGTTTTTGATCCGAACCGGTTCTTACATACAGGGGCGGATCTCCGCTTGCTGCCAGGATATTTTCATAATGTTTAATCGAATAGCATGACCAGAAACATCAATACAGAAGCACTGCCGGCCACTTTACAGAATACGGCTATCAATGCCGGCAGAAAAATATCATTACCTGCAGGGATATTCTACCTGCTCACTTTTGTTTCTATTCCAACGCTCAGCCTGTATGCCCCCATACACGAACCGGATTTCATATCGCATCCGGGCAACGCCAATAATATCATCATTGGCGGAATGCTTGAAATCATAGTGGCGCTTGCCGGAATTGCTACGGCGGTTATTTTATATCCCCTGCTCAGAAAACAGAACAACACGCTGGCTTTAGGGCTTGTGGCTTCCCGGGTACTGGAGGCCAGCACCATGTTTGCAGGGGTTGCGTTTTTATTGACGGCGCTTGGTTTGCACCAGAAGGGCCCAGAAACCGATACAACGGCAACGAGTCGTGCCTTTGTTATACTGTACGACAGGATATTCCTGTTGGGCCAGGGATTTATTCCGGCGATAAATGATTTACTGTTGGGAATACTATTGTACAAGTCACGGCTGGTACCCCCTGCGCTTTCTGTTATAGGGATTGCTGGGGCATTTCCCTTAGTTGCGGGATATATTGCGATTCTCTTCGGGTTTGTAGACCGCATTTCGCCGTTGGCTGGCTTATCAGCGTTGCCGGTAGCGGTATTTGAATTTTCACTGGGCGTCTATCTTATTATAAAAGGATTTAAAACCAATAGTCATTGTATGGCAGGGTAGTTCATTAAAGAAATCCTATTACACAAAATCAGGAGCAATTATATATAAAAGCGTTTCGAAGTTCATCTTTCTTCTTAAAGTCTGTAGTGAATTTCATACGTTAACAAATCTTCGATGCCATAAAAAATGTATAGTCAATATGAAGAACATCTGTTGTATACTGCTTGCGCTTCCATTATTTGGTTTATCTCAGAATTTATCCCAAAATGACAGGTCGATAGTTGCTGGAACTAAAAAGATCGTTCATTCAGCTATTTTAAAAGAGGATCGGGAGGTCTGGGTTTATATACCGGCATCCTTTGCCGCGGGTAGCCAAACTCACTATCCTGTTATGTATCTCCTCGACGGACCATCTTTTTTCCATCCGGTAACAGGTATGGTACAGTATTTAAGCAGTACCGGCAAAATGCCGGAAATGATTGTGGTGGGCATTGCCAATACCAACAGGGTAAGGGATCTTACGCCAACCCACTCTATACGCTGGTCGGACGGAGAGGAGGATACGGCCGCATTAGGATTTTCGGGCGGGGGTGAAAAGTTCATTTCCTTTATTGAACATGAACTCATTCCTTATGTCGACGCTGTCTACAAAACAGCTCCTTACCGCATGTTCGTCGGGCATTCATTGGGGGGCTTAACGGTACTTAATTCACTTCTTAATCACACATCTTTATTCACCAGCTATGTCGCCATCGACCCAAGTGTATGGTGGGACAATCAGGCACTGATGAAAAAAGCCGCTCAGCTACTGCCAAATAAAGACCTCGGCAATAAAAGCCTTTATTATGCATCCGCCAATACCATGAGTAAAAGCATAGATACATTCCTTGTGATGCAGGATACTACCCGGGGAAATATTCACGTAAGAAATAACCTTCAATTCCGCCAATTACTTTTAGAGCGTAAAAGCAGCAGCCTTCTGTGGCGATGGAAGTTTTATCCGGAAGACAATCATTCATCCATTCCACTAATTGCGACGTATGACGCATTGCGATATCTCTTCAAAGGGTACGAGTTGGACAAAGACATGAACGATACTTCCATAACGGTTGATTACATCAAAACGCATTATCTTACTGTATCCCGGTTACTTCATTATAAGGTTCTGCCTTCCCAGGCAACGGTCAATTTTCTTGGATATAATTTTCTTTCCGGAAAAAACTACAGCAAAGCGTACCGTTTTTTTCGCTGAACCTTGAAAACTTTCCTTCAAGCGCAAATGCGTATGACTCTATGGGAGATTTCTACCTGGAAATAAAGGATAAGAAAAAGGCAGCAGAAATGTATTTGAAAGCATTGTCGCTGGAAGAACTGCCCTCCACAAGAAAAAAGCTGGAACAATTGAAATTGAATGAAAGGCGATGAAAGAAAACTGTAAGGCGATACAGTGGACAAATAACCATAACGGGTTATCAAACAACTTGACATAAATACCATTTTAATAGCAAATCGTCCTGCTGCCTGGGCGGGCGATGTTGGTAACTTTGTTCTATCAAGTTAAAGGCAGGCATTTAAGTCAGAATAGCCTTACAGAAATCAACCGACAAACGTTCGCTTAAAAAAACTACCTGCAGGGTGGGATGATAAACCATTGCCCTAACGAAAATATGGTCAACAATTTTAAAACAACTAATCATGCAACAAAAAATCAATTTGGTAAAGGTATTAGGAGTAATAACGCTGTCTGTTATACTCGCTTTCAACTCGTATTCACAAGCAAGCAAGTTTGGGATATCTATTAATTCCCTGACGACTAATTTCAATTACGGTAAATCAAACAGCAGCCTGCAATCCTACAAAAGAAATTTCAGTGGTCTGCAGGCCGGAGTTTCCTATCAGGCGGGTATCAGCAAACGTTTTTCGGTAGTGCCCGAACTGTATTTCGCCATGAAAGGCGGTACATTGAAATCCGGCAACTCCGTAACGGTGCGCAAATCAACCCTGAAGCTGTACAGTTTTGAAATGCCGGTATTGGCCCGTGTGCATATCAAAAAACTGTACTTCAATGCTGGACCCTATGCATCTTACCATATTGGTGGCCGCTTGAAAACCGATGGCACAACAGCCAGTCCGGCCACAAAGACCAAATTGTCATTTGGTAACAATGCGGGGGACTTTAAACGCTGGGACGCAGGTATACAGGCAGGCGCCGGCTATAATTTCAACACGAAACATTCTATCCTTACGCTGGATGTACGCTACGGCTACGGCCTGGTCAATGTATCCCGTGATGTGGAACGTTATAGCCGGATGCTCAATATCAGCTTGCAGGTATCGGGCCCGTCCCGGAAAAAAACATCCGGGAGATAAGCATAAGATCTTTTTTATTCATTCAACAATAAATCAATAATCATGAAAATTATCATCGTAGGCGCTTCAGGCACCATGGGCACTTACCTGTCAGGTGTTTTGGAAAAAGAGCATGAAATTGTACGGGCTGACAGAAAGGGGCAGGATGTGAAGGTGGATATTACTTCCACGGAATCTATCGAAAACATGTACAAAACCGTTGGCTCATTTGATGCCCTGATCTGCACAGCCGGCCCAACCTATGTTGGTCCATGGATTAACCTGACCGATAAAACCTTTCGCAATGGCGTAGAAGGTAAAATGATGGGGCAGATCAACCTCGTGCTGATCGGTCAGCACTATATAAACCCCAAAGGTTCGTTCACACTGATATCCGGGGCATTGACGCATGAACCCCAAAAGAATTTTGCCAACGCATCCGCAGCCAATGCTGCCGTGGATGGCTTTGTCCGTGCGGCAGCCATCGAACTGCAAAACGGCATCCGCATCAATTCGGTGAGCCCGACCGTGATCGAGAATTCGCCGCAGTATTTTCCTTTCTTCCCGGGCGAGATGCCGGTGACGATGAAACAACTGGAATATGGCTTCCGCAAAAGCATCTTTGGCGCCAATACCGGGCAGGTGATCAAACCGTATTAAGGCCCTGCAAAACCGGGCCGTTATGCAATGCCGGTAGCGACCCATAATTTTCAAATTCAATGAAACAGTTAATAGTCATAGCAGCCCTGGTTATTACAGGATTCAATACCCAAAGCCAGGTGAACCTGTTGCGCTACAATGATGATTTTGAATACCTGCTAAAAGACAGCGTTTCAAGGAAAGGAACAGAGTATTTAAAATCCATGAAGCTTTATCGTAGGTCAACCATCTCCATTGGCGGTGAACTGCGGGAACAATTTCAGTATTATCACAACATCAACTTTGGCGATGTACCACCCGCTTTCAGCAAATCAACTACCTGGCAGCTTTGGCAAAGGCAGATGATTCATGCCCATATCAGGGTGAGTGAAACTTTCAGGGTATTCATGCAGTTAGGCAGCACACACCGCTTTATCAATCCAAATCCATTGACACCGGAAATTGATCAAAATGATCTCAGTTTACACCAGGCTTTTATTGACTATAAACATAAAAATAACTTATTGCTGAGAACAGGAAGACAGGAGTTAAGTTATGGTAGTCACAGGCTGATTACATTCCGGGAGGGACCGAATACGAGACTGACTTTCGACGGTGTTCTGCTGAAATATATGTCGGGAAAAAGAAAAATCGAATTACTGGCCATTTCACCGGTGATATCCCAAAAAGGGGTGTTTGACGATCAAACCTTCAAAGACTGGATTACAGGGGTGTATATAAGTGAAACCTTTATTCCAAAGTGGTTAAATGCCGATTACTACGCCATGAATTATTATTCTAAAAGGAGGAAATACAATTTTATTGCCGGAAAAGAAAACAGGCAAATTGCCGGAATAAGGATATTTTCGGATAAACCGGTATTAAATTATGAGCTGGAGGCTTCCTTTCAGTTTGGAAAATTCAATAATTTACATATCAACGCCTACGGGATTGCTCTTGATCTGCATCATAAACTCTTGCCCCGTAAAAATATGCTCGTTGGTATTGCGGGCAATTACATAACCGGCGACAGGAATAAAGATGACGGGCAATTGAACACATACAATCTGTTATTTTCCAAACCACAATACGGTCTGGCGGCTCCCATCGGTGCAACAAACATGATAACGGCAAACCCTTATCTGAAATTCAACCCAAACCGGAGCATCAATATTTACACCGGTGTCAATTTCATGTGGCGGCAGAGCAACCAGGATGGTATCTATTCTCCCGGTGCTATACAAATGCGGCCCGGCCCGGAATTCCTGTTACAATCAGGGAAAAAGCAGGTTGGAACATTATGGGTTCTTGAAACCAGCTTTTTGCTGAATAAATATGTTTCATTTGCTGTTGACGCATCGTATTTTGTTGCCGGCAACTATGTAAAAGAAACAGGTAAAGGAAAAGATCTTACATACGCATCATTTAAGGCGGATTACCGGTTCTGATCCATTATTTAAAATACCATAACCCTGTGCCGACTACTTAACAAGTAAAACGCATTAATATGAAACAAAAATTAATAGCAGCTTTTCTGATCCTGTCCGGTTCAGTACAGGGTCAATCAAAAAAACAGGCGTATTAACCATCTGCACATTCCATTTTGCCTTTCACAACCGGGATGTGATCAAAACAGATAAAATGGACCAGATAGATGTGCTGGATAAAAAATACCAGGTAGCGGTTGAAGACATCGCTGACCAGATTGTAAAATACAAACCAGCAATCATTGTGAACGAGCAATCACCCGAATTTCAGTCCAGAATTGATTCTTTGTATAAGAGCTATGTTGCAGGTAACTTACAGTTTGCCTGAATAAAGTGTTAGAGGTACTATTTGATTTTGGAAAACAAACTACTTTCATGCAATGGAACTACTGTATATAGAAACCAGCAGGCTTGTCATCCGGCACCTTGTATTGAGCGACCTGGAAGATTTTCATACCTATCGATCTAACCCGGATGTTACAAAATACCAGGGCTTCGACGTGATGACCCTGGGAGAAGCGGAAGCCTTTATCAACGGCAATGCAGGCAAGCGCTTCGGCAAAGCGGGCGAATGGGTACAGTATGCCATTGCTGACAAAGCTTCGGGGAGACTGATCGGCGATTGCGCCATCAAACTTGATGCATACGATACCCGGCTGGCCGAGATCGGTATCACCATTTCGCACCTGGAACAAAAAAAGGGTTATGCAAAAGAAGTCCTGCTTGCTATCTTGTCTTTCCTTTTTGATGAAAAGAAGGTTCATCGGGTAACCGAGATCGTGGATGCGGAAAATGAAGCATCGGTAAATCTTCTGAAGAGTACCGGCTTCCGCCTGGAGGGGCATTTCATTGAGAATATTTTTTTCAAGGGTAAATGGGGAAGCGAATATCAATATGCCATGCTGAAACGCGAATGGGATGAACACAAGAACCAACAAGCATAAATAAGGCCACCATGAATAAAACAGCACTACTTGTACAGGTGATTTTATGCCTTTCGGTAGGGGCGCAACCGGCAATCGCCCAATCCTGCGGCACCCGGCAACTGGATCCCCGGGCAGCCTTGTTCATGAAAATATCCGGGTTCAAGGATCAAACTATCGAGGAACTCCGGGCTACACCGGTCGAAAAGTTCAAGTTTACCAACCTGCCGGTGATGCCTTATCCGAAAGACGATGTGAAGCGGATCAAAATTACGGCCGACAGTATACCCGTTCTGATCTTCAATCCGGCAAAAGCGGGCAATCTCCCCATCATTATTAATTACCACGGCGGAGGATTTATCGCCCCGCTGATCCCTGCACTGGAGTTTACCTATTGGCAGGACGCGAAGACCTATGGCGCCATCGTGTTTGCGGTTGATTACCGGGTTGCGCCTGAACATAAATTCCCGGCCGCTGTCAATGATAGTTATGCGGCGTTCAAGTGGATTGCGGCACATGGAGGTGAATTCGGCGGCGATATCAGTCGCATCGTATTGATGGGCAGCAGTGCGGGAGCCAACCTGGCGGCGGTGATAACGCAAAAGGCAAAGAAAGAAGGAATCGTAAAAAAGATCAAACTGCAGGTGCTTAACGGGCTTCCGGGCGATATGAGCCCGCAGCGCATGGAAACTTCGCCTTCTTACCAGGAAAACGCGACCGGTTATTTTTTGACAAAGGCTTCCTGTTATTTCACGGTAGAAAATTATGCGCCCGGGGTAAAGAACAATCCCGAGTTATCGCCACTGCTTACGAGTGATCTTGCTGGTTTGCCTCCGGCTGTTGTACTTACCGCCGAGTTCGATCCCTTGCGGGACGATGGGATACAGTACGCTGCAAAACTCCGTAAGGCCGGCGTGAAAGTATGGGATAAATGTTTTGCCGGGCAGATACATCTTTTGCTGGGATTGCCACCCACTGCAAAAGAAATAAAAGAACTCGAGACGATGGTTAAAGAAGCCATGAAAGCGTGCTTCTGAATGCATCGGTGGTTGGGTTGATTTTACCGGATAGATTTAATAATCTCCATATGAAGAAAACAATGATCGTTTTGCCGGGTAGGGTGAAGATAGCCCTCCTTTATTTTCTGTTGATCTTGCCGGGCCCGGTAACTTCCAAAGCGGGAGGTATAGTTTTTCCCGGAACAATGATTAACGAAGAACAGTTTGTACGGATCAATGGTATCGAACAATGGGTTACCATTCACGGAGAAAGCACGAAGCCTGTTATTTTCTTTCTTCACGGAGGACCCGGCAGCACACTCAGCCCCTACTCAGCCAATCTTTATAAAAGTTGGGAAAAGGATTTTATTATAGTGCAATGGGATCAGCGGGGTGCCGGGAAGACATTCGGACGTACAGCGCCGGATGAATTAACACCCGCATACCTGAAGGGCAACCTGTTGACCGTAGAACAAATGGTATCTGATGGGATTGCTGTGGCTGAATACCTATTAAAGAGGCTGGATAAGAAAAAACTGATCCTCTTTGGTACTTCCTGGGGCTCGGTGCTCGGGGTTAAGATGGCAACACAAAGGCCCGACCTGTTTTCTGCTTATATCGGTCACTCACAGGTTACCGATCCGGCCGACGACCTGGAACTTTACGTTAAAGTATACCAGCTGGCGGAAGCCAATAAGGATACCGAATCTGTACAATTACTAAGAACAATCGGTCTTCCTCCTTATTCGGAGGCCCGAAATGCAGGAAAGTTATTCAGGATTGTAAAAAAGTATGAACAACGTCATTCAGCTCCTGCACCGGAATCATGGTTTGTTGTATCGCCGGCTTATAACAATGAAAAAGACAACCAGAATCGCAGCGACGGAGATGATTTTTCATTTGTGAACTATGTTGGCGATAAGAAACTGGAAGTAAGATCCATGCGATCGATCATAAATATACCACGGGATAATGCCACATTCAGGATTCCAGTGTATCTCATCCAGGGAAAGGAAGATCTGCTCACGCCACCGGAAGCGACAAAAAGGTATTTCGATCATATTAATGCGCCCACCAAGAAATATTATTTGTTACCTGGAACGGCCCATGGTTTCAACCAGGCGGTTTTGGATGCACAGTTTGAAATATGCAAAGCAATAAAAACCGAATAAAGAAGTTGGAAAATGAAAACAGTAGTTTATGAACGATATGGATCGCCGGATGTGCTGGAACTTAAAGACATTCCGAAACCGGCGCCCAAAGACAACGAACTTCTCGTAAAAGTGCATGCCACGACGGTAACAGCGGGCGACTGGCGTTTACGTAAAGCCGATCCATTTTTAGCAAGGATATTCAACGGGCTGTTCCGGCCACGACGAATTAAGGTACTGGGTTTTGAAGTTGCGGGAACCGTGGAAGAAACGGGTAAAGATGTCAGGGCTTTTAAAAAGGGCGATGCCGTTTTTGCTTCCTGCGGCCTGAAGTTCGGGGGCTATGCCGAATACAAGTGCCTCCCGGAGAACGACCTCGTGGCACATAAACCTTCCAACATGCGTTTTGAAGAAGCGGCCGCCGTTCCGATCGGGGGGCTGACTGCCTTGTGGTTCTTACAGCAGGCGGGCATCAAGGCCGGCCAGGAAGTGCTGATCTATGGCGCTTCGGGCAGTGTGGGCACTTTTGCGGTTCAACTCGCAAAATATTTCGGCGCTACTGTCACGGGTGTATGCAGCACGGGTAATGCAGTCATGGTTCGGTCGCTGGGAGCCGATACGGTGGTGGATTATACGAAAGAAGATTTTTCCCAAACCGGGAAACGCTATGATATTGTTTTCGACGCGGTAGGAAAAGCGTCCCGGAATGATTGTAAAAAAATCCTTACAACAGGCGGGGCCTTTGTTTCGGTAAAAGGAAATCCGAAAAAGAGTAAGGGCGCATTGCAGCTGCTGAAAGAGATCATCGATGCGGGAAAGCTGAAATCAGTGATCGACCGCACGTATACGCTGGAGCAGATACGGGATGCGCATGCCTATGTGGAGGGATTTCATAAAAAAGGCAATGTGGTGGTGAAGGTTGAATACTAGCAGGCCGATTGCCTGCCTGTAACCATACGGGCCGGGTTATGCTTTTTTCAATATCCGCTGCAGCTGCCGGGGTGTTTTAAACCCACATTGAGTTGCTATGTACTCCATGGTGTACTCCGGGTTATTCAGCATGGTGCTGGCGTACTCGATACGTAAAAGCGTGAGGTATTCAAGCACCGTGGAGCCCGTCTTCTCTTTAAATACACGGCTCAGGTTACGGGGGCTCATTCCCACCAGCGAAGCCAGCGTTTCAATATCATTCTCTTTGGAAAGGTTATCGATCAGGTAGTCCTGCACTTCGTGTACCTGCGGGTTGATGTGATTCCGGTAATCGAGATAAACACTTTGCTGTTTATGCCTGCCGCTCCGGCGGTGGTATACAACAAGCCCCCGTGCAACCTTGTGCGTGAACAAGGCTCCTTTCAGGTCTTCCAGGATCGCTAAGCAAAGATCGATTCCGGCGCTGATACCGGCGCTTGTGTAAACATTGTTGCTTTTGATATAAAGAATATCAGCCAGCACCCTTGCCTGCGGAAACTGCTTCTGCAACGCATCCACCCGTCTCCAGTGCGTGGTGCACTCCGTATCTTTCAGTAACCCGGCATGACCCAGGGCAAAAGCGCCGGAACAGATCGAACAAACCGTTATGCCTCTTTCCGAACATTCCTTCAGCCAACGGAAGAATTCCTTTTCTGCTTTAAATGAAAAGCTGTTTACGTATTCGTTGTCCATTCCGGACATGATAACAAAATCACCCCGTTTCAATACTGCCGTTTTAAAATGGGCTATTTCCCCGAACCCAAGGCCGGCGGTGCTGATGGGGTTCTCGCTGTATTGATAGAATTCCATTTCTACTTCCATTCCGTAAACCTTTGCTTCCGTGAATACCTGTGCCGGACCGGAAAGGTCGAGCAACTCAACGGTGGGCGGAATAATAAAAGCGATCTTTTGCATGGTGGATTGTTTAATAACTAAATAAAGGTAAAGACGGACGGCGTTACGGAGCAGATAATAATGCACCGGCAACAGTTAATTCAGCACCTCGCAGCGGAAGCCCAACCTGTTCAGGTTGTTCATGATGGCTTTTGTGCCGGCTTCGGTGATGCCGTCAACCCTGAGTATTTTATCGCGGTCGGCCAGGTCGAAATTTATACAGGCGCCGGAAAATCCTTTTTGCAGTATTTCCACGATTCGTCTTGCCTGCGTTTTATTTTGCACGTTCGTTTTGAATATCTCTATCATGGCAATGGTTTATTTGGTTGAATAAAGTTTTCCCTGGTTTCAGTCCTTGCCTGTTTTGGGGAGAATTGTTTAATAAAGAGCAGGATGTAAATCCCGATGACAAAGTCGATGGTCATACAAAACCATTCATAATGCGGCGGTATCAATCCCGGGTTTTGAAACAGCTGGTAGGTAATGTCCCAGGTTCCGTGCAGGAAATATCCGGCCGCAAGAATATACGTGCTCTTCTTTATTCCATAGTAGGCGATGAAGACAAATACAATGGCCTGGGCAGAATTGATGATGAGTGCCTGCAGATCGGTCCACACGAAACCAACATAGAGGAAGCCGATCCCGGTAAGTACCAGGCCATACAGGGTGCCTTTTTCCAGTTTTTTCAGGAGCGTGAATAAGAGAATATTGAGCAGGCCCCCGATGAATCCGATCAGAATAGCTGAAAACATGGTTAATGGTTTAGTTGTTATAGTCTAAAGAGATCTTTACAAAGTTTTCGAAACGACGGCCATACTGTTTACCGATCCTCTCGAGGCAGGTATTCACCAGGTATTTATCCCGGCTGTCGGAATAGGTGATGATTTTTGTGTGTTTAAAATACGACGCATCCGGCCGGGCATGAAAGCCTGGCATTACCACGTGCAGCTCATCCAGCCTGTTCATCCTGCTGTCACCGGTGGAAATAAGTGTCAGGCCATATTTAGTGGTGACGGCAGAACCATTCAGTATATAGGTTTTGAATGAAGCGGGGAACGTGCGTCCGTATAATTCCAGGATCGTGGCCATGTCAAATTCGTTGATCCCGTTGTCGAGCAGGGCGCCGATGTCGCGGTTCTTCCGGAGAAGAACTTTTTTTAGTGCCGTGAATTTGTCGCTGCCAGAAAGTGCAACACTGCGATGAGCGGTTTTCACTACAGGCGAAGGATAACGGACATCCTGCAAGACTTTGTTCATCACGTCGCTGCTAAACAGTTCGTCAATCACGATAAGGCTTCCCTCCACGGCATTCGAAACACCCGCGGTGCTGAACAGGTTGCCGCTTTTTGTGACGGTTACATTCTGCACCCATACCGGCTTATCAAAATGCGCTTTTACACTGGCAAAATCCGACGCATGGGTGGTGATGGGTTTGCCGTCATATAATCCCGTAGCGGCTGCGGTGGCGGATCCGTCGCAGATCGCAAGCATTTTGGTACCGGGTAGAAAATGACTCTTTATCCAGTCGATCACTTCAGGGTCCTGGTGTTCGTCGCGAATGGATAATGCGGGAATCACGATGGCGTCGGCCTGCAGTTTCAGGGAATCGGCCTCACGGAAGCTGAGTTGAGGCATAGCAAAAAGATCTTTTCGTATTAAAATGGGCACCTTCTCTTTGGCTATGATATAGACATTCGCCTTTTCAGTGGCATTGAATAAATAAAAGGGAGCCAGCATGTCGAACAGTACAGTCAGCTTGCTGTCGGCTATGATGAACACCGTTTTCTTTGCCGGATCGTGTACCGGCAAATTTGTTTTACGTGTAGCTTCCCCCGTCCAGGGTTTTGGCGTTTCTGTAAAGTTCCGGATCGATCTGCATGCATTCAGCAACAGGGCGCCGGTTAGAACGGAACAGAGAAACAGTAGTTGTGTTTTTTTCATGATTACTATGTTTTGGCGTTACGATGGAAAGATGATCAGGTGACCGGGAGCAAAAACAGCAGCTTCGTTTTCTGCACTGGAACCCATCCGTGTAACCGGAGTTATGTTGGTCTGATGCGGAGCGACCGGCTTATAATTCAGCTCCAGGATCATGTACACCGGGAATGCGGCCATCAGACAGAACACCTGGATTGCGAATACCATTTTTTTCATTTTGTTTTTTTTTGATTGTTATTTTATGATGCAAAGCTATCATGCCTTTCAGCCCGTGAACGGACAGGCTGGCGTCAAAAACGGACATGTTTAAGCGGGCTGCGGTTCTTTCTTTTTCGCATGCGGATTTTGCGCCTGCCTTAGCATGCTACCGGGAATGAAAAGGCAAGCGGCTGTATTCTTGTCTTTTAGCGCTGGGTACAAAAGCAACAGGAGGCAAAAGCCCCCTGTCTTTCCAATCAAACCAGCCAAAATACCGTGTAGAACTGTATTAATACGTTATAGTTACTCCTCCTCCCCAACCCATATCGCTGTCGTAGTGTGTACTGAGTGAAAAATATTTGGTCACGATATAGCGCATGCCGAGCATGTATTCCTTATCGGTGTTCCAGTAGGCGTTCATTCGCAAATGGGATGTAAGTGGGATGTCTTCCCTTCCGAATTGCACCCTTATTTTTCCTTCCGTGTCGATCCGGGCATCGGTCCTGATGAGCATCGGCAGGGTGTATTGAACACCGGCACATACAACAGCCCGTTGGTCCTTGGTACTCCTTTGTCCGAATAGATTCTTCTCCGCTTCATCGTGCTTCCGGTAGCGCCAGTCGAACCCGATGTATGGCATCAGCCATTGATTGCGCCCGATAAGCCGCCCGATATGTGTTTCACTTTCGAATCCTTTGTTTGCGGTAAGACCCAGTCTCCATTCGGTGCTGATGACCCAGCGGGTATTGGCCAGTGTCATCTCCCCGTCGCTGCCATTGCTTTCCAGTCCAACCTGTGCAGTATAATAAAACCTACGGTCGTCGCGGTACACAATACGTAATGCTTTTTTGGGATCGCCCAGGGCGGGATTAGGTTTGGAGTTTTCGTAACTGAATATACGGCCCATGCCTGCCATCATGTGGTAGAGGATATGGCAGTGAAAATACCAGTCGCCATGTGTTTCGGAGGCATGGAACTCAATGGTATCGGTTTCCATGGGCATGATGTCGAGAACAGTCTTCAGTGGCGACCGGTCGCCCTGGCCGTTGAGCACGCGGAAGAAATGTCCGTGCAGGTGCATCGGGTGCCGCATCATCGAGTTGTTATAGATGATGATACGGATATTCTCACCTTGCTTTATCAATATCTTATCGGTTTCGGAAACGGTTTTGTTGTTGATGGTCCATACATAGCGGTTCATATTGCCCGTGAGTTCGAAACGGAATTCCCGGACCGGGCCGGCCGGCAACGTGGTGGGTTCCGGTGAGCGCAGCATGGCGTAATTGAGTGTGGTGATGTTCTTGTTGCTATCAACGATTTCCGGGTACATTACCGTGTTCATGTCCATCTGCTGCAGGCTCATGTTCATGCCCATGTCGTTCATGGTCCCATCCATGTTCATCATGCCGTTCATCATCTTCATGCCTTCAAAGTATTTCAGTCTTGGCAGGGGCGCTGCAGCATGTTCTTCGCCGCTGCCCAGCCAGAGAGAAGTGTGTTTGGTACGGTCTTCGGAAGTGGCCATGAATTGCCAGCTTCCGGAAGCGGGGATGGTAACCTCCACGTCGTAGGTTTCGGAAACACCCACGATCAGGCGATCCACCTCCACCGGCTCCACATCTTTTCCATCGTTGGCGATCACCGTTATTTTCCCACCGGCATAGTGCAGCCAGAAATAGGTGGATGAACTTCCGTTGATGATACGAAGCCGTACTTTATCGCCTGCATGGAACTGCGGGGCCCGGTCGGTTTGCTTTCCGTTGGTGGTAAAGAGATCATAGTACACGTCACTTACGTCCATAGCCAGCATGCGCTTCCATTCGTTGGTGAGCTTTGTTGCAAAATGCTTTTCTTTAATAGCCTGGAAATAATTCTGCGTGGCTTTTTTCTTTATGGCATACCAGTCGGTGACATAATGCAGGGAGCGTTCCACCTGCTCAGGCTTTTCGTTTGTCCAGTCGCTCAATAACAGGGTATATTCATTGTGCGGTGTTTCATTCTTCTTGTGAATGATGAAAGCGCCGTACATGCCGCTCTGCTCCTGCAGCATGCTGTGCGAATGGTACCAGTAGGTTCCGTTCTGTACAATGGGAAATTTGTAAACCAGGGTGCTGTGCCCGGCAATAGCGGCCGTGGTGAGGTAAGGAACACCGTCCTGGTAATTGTCGAGTATAAGCCCATGCCAGTGGATAGAGGTTTCCATGTGCATGAGATTATGAACATGTATCTCCGCGGTATCCCCTTCTGTAAACTCCAGTTTGGGCCCGGGAATGCTTCCGTTGATGGCAACGGCATTGGCCTTCCTGCCGGTGTAGTTCACCACGGTATCCGTTACATAAAGATGATAGATGCGGTGATTCCCGTGTTGGGTCAGGAAGGGCTTTCTGCCCATGGAGTCATTCATGTTTCCCATCGCACCGTGCTGGGCATAAAGCCCGGCCGGTACGAGGAGAATGAACATGGCTATAGTTATGAAACGTTGCATGTGTTGCGTCTGTTTGTTTGATTTGAAGGAGCGGTTGCTTATTTCAGCGTTTCTTTCACCGAGCCGCAGGTGAGCATGCTGCTGCCGTAATACGGATTTTTAATCGCCTGTTCTGCGCTCATCCACCAGGCCTTTTTCATGGGGCAATAATCGAGATAGATGGGCTGTGAACCCAATTTTACTTCCCGGGCCAGGCTGATCATATCGGCCGAAAGAGAAATGAAAGCCTCCCGTTGCCGGGCGATATCCTTCGTGTCGGCGATGAGCTTGCTTCCGGCTGTGAGTTTTGTTTTTGCTGCGAGGAAACCCGATTGTTCCGCTGTTGTCATCTTTTTTATATCAACTCCCCCAAGCGCTGCATACAACGCGGCTGCCTGTTTGGAAGCGGTTCCGGCGTCGCCGGATACAAGCGCATTCTTTATGTTGTAGTACATGGGGAGAAGAGCCGACAACGACTCATTGCTTTTTTGTGCGCTGGCAGCTGTGCTACCCGCCGCGAGGGCGATGGAAACAAGTACCGGTACCAGGTTTAATTTCATGATTCTGTGTTTTAGAATACAAAGTTCAGGAACCGATGCTGTACAGTTGTTATACAATCGGGGCTGTCTTTTATATAATTTCCCGGAACGGAAAAACCGGGCTTTCACCCGGTTCTCCTGACCATACTCCGATCTGTAACTTTTTCCCGTCAATCGATCTTTTCCGCTTTATAGCCGGCCTCTTCCACGGCTTTGATAATGTCGTTTCCGGTAATGCCGGTTTCAGGAACAACAGTGAGGATCTTGTCGGGGTTTTCGATATCAACCTCCCAGTTGTCTTCGCCAGCGGCCTTGTTGATGAAAGGAGTCACCTTGCCGAGGCAACCGCTGCATTTGATTGTTGTTTTGAATCGTAATGTTTCCATAGTTTGTTTTTTATCGGGCTACTTTATAACCCAGTTTTTCGATGGCGGCCACGATGTTGTTCAGGCTGTTTTTGGTTTCATCGATTCCGATCTCGGCCCTGCCCACTTCAATGTGGTCGATACGGGTCCCCGGCTGGTCGCTGATGACTTTTGTGATCACCCGAACACAATGTTCGCCGTTCATGCCGCTGATGAGTAATCTGTGTGTTTTCATGCGCTTATTTTTAGAATGTAAAATTAGATCGCTGATACCCCTGTTCCGTTACATAATGATGACCTGCTGTTATATAATTTTCACCGAAGTGAGTCGACCCGGATCGCTGTTTCATTGCTCAGCGGATGACTCTGGCAAAGAAGTACATATCCTTGTTCCGTCTGTGTCGGGTACAATGCATGATTCTGTTTCATGTGCACCGCTCCCTGCAGCAACCGGCCAATACAGGCTCCGCAGTATCCTTTTTTGCAGGAGTTACGTACCGCCAGCCCGGCCTCCAGGGCAGCGTGCAGAATACTCACTCCCGGCTGAACGTTCAGTTTTGTATGCCCGTTTGGGTGATGAAGGATAACTTCCAGGGCTGTACCGGGTAATTCAACTTCGGGTTTATCGGCTGTATTTGTTCCAAAGAATTCCTTGTGGATATTTTCATCCGGCACCTCCAATGCCCTGGCTGCCTGTTCTGCCAGTTCGATCAGGCCGGCGGGGCCGCAGATGAAATAACAGGCCTGCCTGGCTTCGTAGCCCAACAATCCGGCAAGCAGTTTTCGCAACACCAGCTTACCCGGCCGTCCGCGGAATTGATTTTCGGCTGCTGTATCTTCCGGCTTGCCTTGTGTGAAAAAATCAACAGTGGTAAACCGGCCGGAATGAATAGTTTCCAGCCTGCGGATCTCGCTATAAAAAATTGCATCCGCTGCATCGCGGTTTACATTGATCAAAACAAGCCGCTTATTGGTATGGTGCAGGAAGTGCTTTAGCTGTGCATACAACGGTGTGATACCGCTTCCGCCGGCAATAAGAACAATGCTGTTGGCTTTATCCGCCTGAACACCCGGGTAGAAAAAGCCATGCGGCCCATCTACCTCCCAATCCGCGATCCTGTCTGCCTTGCTGCAGATGTACCCGCTCATTAATCCATCTTCCTGTTTCTTTACGGTGATGGATGGAGCGTCGTCCGAAGGAACGCTGCTCAGCGAATAGGATCTTGTTACCGGCTGGCCGTTGATGGGAATCGTTATATTCACAAACTGCCCCGGCCTGTACTGAAAATCGGTTTTCCCTGTATCAAAGCGGATGGTAAGGGCCTGAGCCGTTTCCCTTTGTATAGCGGCGGTTCGCCAGGTAAATTTATTATTCATGACCGGTGCGTTAGCAGATTGAATAGTAATCGTCGAGGTTCATGGCCATGAAGCCGGCATGATGTACGGCATTTACAACAACCTGTTCGTTGACAAGGCCGGGAGAAAAGACGGAGAGGGTCCGGTCTTCGTCGTGGAGGTTCAGTTGCCAGTTGGAGGCCCCTACGGCCCTGTCTAAGTAAGGGGCGAGCCTGGTCAATGCCTTTTCGCTGTTGATGTTTGTTTTGTAGTTGATGATTTCCATGACTTTAATGTTTTGATTGGTGAATCAGATCTTTTGCAGTTTTAGCCGGAGGCTGTTACCTACCACGCTCACGCTACTCAGTGCCATGGCCGCACCCGCGATCATGGGGTCGAGCAGGAACCCATTTACCGGGTATAGTAGGCCTGCGGCAATCGGGATACCGATCAGGTTATAGATAAAGGCCCAGAACAAATTCTGCCGGATAGCTTTCACGGTAAGTGTCGACAAACGCAGGGCGGCCGGAATGCTGTTGAGGTCGGATGTAATGAGGGTCATCTTGGCCACATCCATGGCAATATCGCTGCCCTTGCCCATGGCGATGCTCACATCGGCCTGGGCCAATGCATGACTATCGTTGATACCATCGCCCACCATGGCTACAACCTTTCCGCTTTTCTGCAACTCCTGTATGAATGCGGCTTTATCCGCCGGTAACACTTCCGCCTTGTAATGTTTTAATCCAACTTCCCGGGCAATAGCGCCGGCGGTTTGTTGATTATCGCCGGTGAGCATATATACATCGATGCCCTGGTCCTGCATTTTTTTTATGGCTTCTTTTGAGGAAGGCTTGATGGTATCGGCAATGGCAATGATGGCAATAATCATTTTGCCGCTTGCAAAAAGAACAACCGTTTTAGCCTGTTGTTGCAGGGAGAGCATGGTAGCTTCTACATCTGCGGGGATAGGTACGCCGTAATCGTTCATGAGTTTTTTATTTCCAACGAGCCAGTTGCGGCCATTGTACGCTGCCATCACCCCTGTTCCCGTTATGCTTTCGATCCGGGGAATGGGAAGCGCTGTGGTGTTTTCTTCCTTGAGTTTACGTACAACGGCTTCCGCTAACGGGTGCTCCGATTGTTCTTCAATGGCCAGTAACACCGACCTGCCAAGTGCCTCGTCGGTTTCTGGTACGAACTGCAGGTCTGTTACTTCGGGTTTGCCCTCGGTAATGGTTCCTGTTTTGTCGAGAACAATCGAATTCACTTTATGCGCCAGCTCCAGGCTTTCCGCGTCTTTGATCAATATGTTGTTCTCTGCGCCTTTGCCCACACCCACCATGATAGCGGTTGGGGTGGCCAGGCCCAATGCACAGGGGCAGGCGATCACCAGCACCGTCACTGCCGTGAGCAATGCCTGTGTAAATGCATGTTCTCCGCCAACGATCATCCAGGTAATAAAAGTGAGGATGCTGATACCGATTACCACGGGAACAAAGATGCCGGCGATCTTATCAACCAGCTTCTGCACGGGTGCCTTGCTACCCTGTGCTTCCTGCACCATTTTGATGATCTGGGCAAGCAGGGTTTCACCGCCTACTTTTTCGGCCCTGAAACGGAAACTCCCTTTCTGGTTGATGGTGCCGGCAAATACTCTGTCGCCTTCGCTTTTTGCTACAGGAACCGGCTCTCCGCTGATCATGCTTTCATCAACGAAGGAGTTCCCGGCTGTTACGGATCCATCGACGGGGATCTTATCACCGGGCTTTACCAGCAGCAGGTCGTTGATCTTTACCTGGCTGATTGGTATTTCCCTGGTTTGATTTTCATCGGTGACAAGCGTTACTGTCTTAGGCTGCAGGCCCATCAGTTTTTTTAGGGCAGAAGAGGTGTTTGACTTGGCTTTTTCCTCCAACAGTTTTCCAAGTGAGATGAACGCGATTACAACCGCGGCCGCTTCATAATACACATGCGGGTGAATGCCACGCTGGTGCCAGAAATCGGGGAAGGCGGTATTGAATAAACTGAAGAGCCATGCCACGCCGGTGCTTAGGGCCACGAGGGTGTCCATGTTGGCTTTCCGGTAGCGGGCCTGTTTCCAGGCATTGATGAAGAAGCTGCGGCCGAAATAAAAAACAACCGGAGCCGACAAGGCCATCATGATCCAGTTGCCATACGGCATGTCCATAAAGAACATCCCGATGATCACTACCGGAACAGAAAGCAAGGCCGACCAGGTAAACCGTTTGCGGATACCTGCAAGATGTTTTAGTTGCGCTTCTTCCTTGATTTCCTGCCGGTTTTCTTTTTCGATCACGAGGTCGTACCCGATGGAGCGTACGGTATTTTGCAGACTTTCCGCGGTTGCTACGGAGGGATTGTATTCGATCCACACATCCTGGTTGGCAAAATTCACTTGTGCATCCCGTACCCCTTCGGCAGACTTCAGCATGGATTCCACGCTAACCGCACAGGCGGCACAGGTCATTTCCAGTACCGGGAATGTTTCTTTTATCCAGTCTTTTTGCTGCGTTGATTGATCTGAGTGAGTCATTTCCTTTTCCATAAAAATTCTTTTGACAAAATTCTGATGGAGCAGGAACCTGGTTGTTATACAATCAGGATAAAACGGTATATAATTTCGGCCTAGAGCTTGTCGAGAGGCTTCCGTTTGTTTTCTTTCAGTTCTTTGAAGTGCGAGGGGGTGAGGCCGGTTACCTTTTTGAATTGCTGGGAGAGATGCTGTACACTGCTGTACCCGAGGTCGTAGGAGATTTCGCTAAGGGTTTTTTCATCGTACATCAGTAATTCCTTAACCCGTTCGATGCGCTGGGCGATGGCGTACTTTTCAATGGTAATCCCTTCTACCGAAGAGAAAAGGGAGGACAGGTAGTGATAATCGAGTTGTAATTTTTCTTCCAGGAAGGAAGATAATTTTAAGTTGAACTCTTCATCCTTGTTTCCGTGGATCATGTTTACAATCGTGGTTTTGATCTTTTCCACGATGCGGGATCGTTTGTCGTCGAGAAGTTCGAATCCCTGGTTGTTCAGTTTTGTTCTCAGTTCTTCAAGTGTTGCCGGTGAAGGATCGCCGGTAAGCTCTGCCTGCCCGAGCTGCACTGATTTATACGGCAGGTCAAGATCATCGAGCTGTTTCATCACGGCGGCGATACAGCGGTCGCAAACCATATTTTTTATATGGATAAGCATGATTCAATATTCGATGGTAAAGCTACAGTATATACCGGATCGGGGAAATACAAAACCTAAAATAAAACGGCTGCCCGCCAAAATACCCGGTGATGGGTATATACTCCATGAAGCAGTGCTATATTTTTAAATGAATAAAACACTTCATCTATGAGATCATTGTTATTTTGTTTTTTAGTAATGGCGCTCGCAGGCCCCGCTTCTTCACAAACCACTACCGATTGGAAATCCATGGGTTTAAGGGGAAAAGTAAAGGAATTGACCATACAGCAGAATTACCGGTACAAAAAGGACGGTATTGTGTTCACACCCTGGGAAAAGCAATACACCAGCATTTATAAGTTTGAACCAACAGGCCGGTACAGTGAATTCAGCCAGTTGCTGGCCAACGGGAGTTTGAATTACAGGATCCGTTACAGCTATAACATAACGGAGAAAAAGGGCGAACAGGCATACTATGATAAAGAAGAGAAACCCACCATCAAAAAGGCGTTGTTATATGACAATAAGGGAAAAATGATCGAATTGGTGGAGTACACAAAGGAAGGGAACCGGCGCAGCAGTTATAAATATGTGTACGATGCAGCTGGAAATAATACCGAGCTGGTATACTTCAAGGAAGACGGAACAATGGGCAGTAAAACATTATGGACCTATGATGCAAAAGGCAACGTGGCCGCCAACAGCATTGAAACGCCCGGCTACGCCACTTCCTATAAGCGTTATACCTACGACAGCAAGGGAAACCGCACAGAAGAAACCTGGCTTGACGGCAATATGCAGGTAACATTCCGTTTTGTACGGTCTTACGACGAAAAGGGCAATGTGACTGAAGAGATAAAATACAAAAGGGATAACAACCCCCGTGATAAAACAACCTGGAAATACGAGTATGATAACCAGGGAAACTGGATAAAGAAAACCCAGTATGCCAGTGACGGTACGGATTTTAACATCGAAGAAAGAACGATTATATATTATTGATGAAGGGGCGGTTGGAGAAATTAAAAGAGACAGTTTCTGTCTCTTTTAATTAATTTTTGCTGTAAGCATCCGAAACGTAATTGCCTAAAAGGCCAGAATGCTTTGGCGCTTTTGGAAGGCTGCCTTTATTTCGCTCTGCCTGATGACCATAAGCAGGCTCGAACAAAGAAAAACCCGGCAATTCTGCCGGGGTTCTCACAGTTGGTAAGTAATATCCCGGGTTCCATGCTGGAAGTATCCGGCCAGGCATGAAAGCCGGGCATCGCCATGTGCAACTCATCCAGACTGTTCACCCTGCTGTCCCGGGTAGAAATAAGGCTCAGGTCATATTTTTTGTGTGGACGGGTACTGTTCAGTATATGACTACGGAGCTAAGGTAAGTGCATGGTGAAAAGAGCTTTCTCTTCCTTGCAGAGCGATAGCGTGTGAAATAAGGAGTGTATCATAAATTATAAGGATCAATTTCCGCTGCTTAGAATATCCATCAATGATTTATGTACATAGTAGATAAGTCTTCCCTTTTTCTGCGGTTCCAGTATGCCTTCGGCCACCATTTTTTTCAACCATACTGATGCCGTTTGCCTGTGCGCCAACTCTTTTTTCACCAAGGTTTCAATCTTGATATAGGGCTGTGTAAACAGTAATTGCAATAAATCAGGACTATAAGAGGTCTGTAATACTTTTTTCATTCTGGTCTCTGTATTGATCCGCAGTTCGAGCAAAGCTCTTATTTTTTGGGTGGTCAATTGTGCGGTACGTCCGATAGCGGTGAGAATAAACAGAATCCAGTCGGTCCATTCCTGTTGTTCTGTCACCCTTCGAAGCAACTGATAATAATCCTGCTTATGCTCAGCTATATAGTGGCTCAGGTAAAGTACCGGGTGCGGTAACAGATCCTGTTGTACCAGGAAAAGGTTATTGAGGATGCGACCGACTCTGCCATTGCCATCAACAAACGGATGTATCGCTTCAAACTGGTAATGGATCAGCGCCAGCTTAACCAGCGGATCGGGGTGGTCTTCCTTTGTTTCATTGATGAACAGTTCCAGTGCAGCCAGTTTTTGCCTAATCTCATTTTCGCAGCAGGGAGGCGTATAGATCACCTCGCCGGTTATACTGCTTTTAAGATTAGTGCCGGGCTGAGTACGGATACCGGATTTATTATCCTTAATAATCTGAACCACACTTACCAGTGTGTTGGTGCTGATAATGTTAGTTTTCTCTTTCATGTGCCGGAGTCCTGTGTACATTGCCTCCCGGTAACGTAAAACCTCCTTTGCTGCTGTACTATCTATTTTTACATCGGCATTGGCCCTGTAAAGTTCATCCTGGGTGGTTACAATGTTTTCAATGGCTGAGCTGTCGCGACTCTCTTGTAACACTATCGTATTTAATAATAAAGCAGGATCAGGCAATGTTTCACATAGGCCTTTTAGTTCGGCCAGGTTTCGTGCGGCTATAATAGTATGTCGCAATACTTGAGCTGAATTAATATTAACCGGGGGAAGATCCGGTAAATCATTGAATGCTATGTTCTTATCATAAACCATAGAATATAAATAACATATTGATATTCAATGTCTAATGCAGGGGTCGTTTCGACATGAAAACAATATTATGTCGAAAATAATTAAAATATTCGACATTTTAAATTTAAAGAGAAATGATATCAGTATTTGGATAAGGGATGTGTCGAAAATTGCTTGCTTTTTCGACATATTATTTAAGGACAATCGCGAAAGGAAAAATGCGCTCGTCGGTTGCCGGAATTTTGTGACCAATAAGTGGAAATTGAATTTGCTGCTGGATTGATGGGGTGGTTATTTTTATAGAAGTTCTTTGAGTTTCGAAGCTTTCAACTCAGTAAATAAAGTGCATCCGGTAGCACATTCGACGTGAACCTCGCCCTGCGGGGGCTCGGAATATTGAATAACCAGGGTTTAATTTCTATCGCAATGAAACAGGTTGAGTTGATGACAATAAGGGGTGCGGGACAATATTGTCATAGTCTCTAATCTTTTGTTATGAAAAAGATCAAACATCAAAAAAGCATTCGAAACACACAGTCAAAGTTCCATTGCGAATTCTATGTTAATGAACATGTGATCGTTGAGGAGGTATCTGTTCGGGTAAAGTATCGTCCAAGGGATGATAAGAACCGCAGACGAAAACTCAATCTCTATTTCTTGTGGAGCAGCATTATTGAAATTCTGAAAACGGTGTTCTAAACCCTGGTTTTTTATGATCAAAAGTGTACATAATCTATATTCATTTTTAGGATTGACACCGGGAGAGCTTGATAGCATCACATCAAGGATCACGGAAAACTATTATCAGCGGAGCAGGCCCAAGATTAAATACGGAGAGTTTCAAAGAGATGATTCCGGCAATATTAAATACAGGGATCTGTTGATTCCGTCTTATCTTTTAAAGTCAAGGCAGCAACGTATCGCCAGGCTTCTGAGCGGGATAACCCTTCCGGTATATATGTTTGGTTCAATTAAGGAGAGAAGCAATATCCAGAACGCCCGGCAGCACCTGAATCATCAATACTTCTTCACACTTGATCTTAAGAAGTTCTTCCCGAATATTAATCATCGCCAGGTAAATATGATGTTATGTGAGAACGGCTTTTCATTTTCTGTTTCAAGAATACTGACACAACTGACAACTTACCAGGCATCTCTTCCGCAAGGAGCTCCCAGTTCGCCTGTTATTGCAAATCTCGTATTTATGCCTACCGGAAACAGGTTGAATGAACTGGCAAAAATGAATAATATAATATTCACCACGTTTCTGGACGATCTTACCTTTTCGTCTGATCATTGTTTCAAAAAACGCATTCCGGAAATAATCAAAATTGTGAAGCAAGGAGGCTTTTATCCAGCTTATGACAAAATGCATTACCGGAAAGGATATAGTGAGGTAACAGGACTGTTTGTAAAAGGAGACCGTTTAGAATTGCCTTACAGTATGAATAAGAAAACAAGAGAAAATCATCACATCAAATCTTACAAAGAACAGGTTCGAAAATATAATTCCGTGCGCCCCTGTCTTATTAAGCATTGTAAAAAAGACCTAAGATTGTTTGAGGCCAATAAAAAAGGTCACCGGTTGGTGACTCTTGCTCCCCTGCAGAATCTGCCAACCGGCGGACTCTAACCAACTTCGCACAAATAAAAAACCCCGACATTTCAGTCAGGGCTCTGCTCCCCCTGCTGGACTTGAACCAGCGACCCTCTGATTAACAGTCAGATGCTCTAACCAACTGAGCTAAGGAGGAATATCCAGAACGTTTCCGTTTTGGGAGGGCAAAAATAGGGTTTTTTGGGTTTTGAATGAAATAATTGGAGCCCAAAGTTTGAGATTACGACAGGCTGAGAGTAGAGCCTATTTTCAAGCGCCCTTTAACTCCCCGCCCAGTAAAAGAAATCCCGGAACTCCGGGATTGGTATCACTTACACAAGATTCGAAACGGCTTCGGTTATGTTTACTGATCAGAAGGCGAAGTTACGGCGACTCACCATGGTACGACCGCGACGCTGGATATTCCAGAGGTCGACGGCACTGAATATCCTTGCCTTTTCATAGGCGATGGTTTCTTTTACCTGTGTGCTGAGGGCTTCGAGCTGTTTGTTATTCAGGGAAGCGAATGGGGTTGTTGCTTGCTTTTTCATGACTATACTTTAAAATGTTCTATACTTTAATAAGTTCTTTGTGGTTTCAGGCTGCAGTGATGGCCGCTAATGTAAGTGCAACCATTGCCAGGAGTAAAAAGTAAAATTTCATGGCTGAAGATTTAGTAGGCATAGCTGCGGCGGCTTACCATGGTGCGGCTGCGGCGTTGTATGTCCCACAGTTCGGCAGCGCTGAATACCCGGGGTTTAGAAATTGTTTCTTTTACTACGGTTGTGAGTTGTTGCAATTCTTCCTGGTTCAGGAGATTGATGGCGAGATTTGAATTCTTTTTCATGGCTTACTTTTTTTAATTGTTTCGATTGTTGAGTTTTTGTTTTTCAGCTTGCTTATCGCTTCGCTTACTTTGATAACACAAAGATAGGGTGAAAAAAGGTACTGTGCAACACATAGTACCTAATATTTTTTAGTAGCTGGCCATTTTAACTACCACTTTGTGTTTTCAATTCATTTACGATCAACGACTTGTAAAAGTTACCCCTTGCTAAAATTTATTTATAACCTTGTGAAGAGCGGAAATAAGCGGGTATGAATGGCCATTTTTTACCCTTTATAGGGATAGAAATTAGCATTAGAGATAGGTAAAGCCTAGAGAATGGGGTGTAGACAGTGTAAAAGTCTGTGTACTTGTTGGGTTTATCCGTAACTTAATACCAGTTGCGGCAGTAGCTCAGTTGGTAGAGCATTAGCTTCCCAAGCTAAGGGCCGAGGGTTCGAGTCCCTTTTGCCGCTCAGGTTTTTGGATTTCAGGCCCAACAGTAAGTCGGCCTGTTTAATAGGTTAATTTTTTATTCCAAATAAGTATAAAGTGTGGACTTGAATTCGAGCCCTATTATCTGATTCCGGTTATTGGAGCCATTTACTCACTTAATTGCCAGGTCGCTGATATTTCGGTTGTGTAATCTGCCGACCTTCATCCATCGGATCATTGGGCCAAGGATGAATCGGAGAAATCCACGGCTATAAGTTTTATATACCGCTTCGCCTGTAAAAATGCGGGTAAGGTGCCGTTGCATATGCGGAGCAATGAAACGGCCAAAAGATGTATCCATTCTTTCTTTACCAACGGTCATCAATGTAAATAACCCACCACTGTACCAGGTGTTCACCAGTTTTTGCCAAACCCTCAATTCGTGCATCTCCTGTTTCTGATACTTTTGGAATGCAGCCTCTGTAGCCTCCTCAATAGCCTCTGTAGCGGTGAAAGCACTTTTTATTGCCAGGAACAAGCCAGATGAGAAAATTGGATCCAGGAAACCGGCTGCATCGCCAATGAGCAGCCAGTTCTTTCCGTACATACGCTCGGTGATGAGCTGGTAATTATTGTATTGTACCACACCTGTTTCACGTTTAGCGTTTTGGGTGAACTTGATTAACGTATCATCCGACCTCAGAATATTATCATACTGCTCCTCCTTGGTTGAGCCATACTTTTCGAGATGTTTTGGATTGATTACCACGCCAACCGAGGTCCGGTCGGGCAGGGGTATCCGCCAGGTCCAGCCTTCCTGCAGGCGGTGCAGATGAATATTGTAAGGGCTAATCTTATCGGCATTGGTCAGATGGGCGAAGAGCGCTACATCCTTACGTTTTCCTTCCCGGGTTGGAAGGTTCATCATTCGGGCGATCATGCGTGAGCGACCTGTGGCATCCACAATCAGGTCGGGCTGCCCTTTGAAATAATCATTCGTAAAAGCAATGGTTTCATCACTTAACTTCAGTTCATCGGTGCCGTTTACCTGTTCAATCTTGGCAATATGTGGAAAGAAGGTTACGCCTTCTGCAACTGCTTTCTCAAAAATGGTCTTGTCAAACTTCACTCTCGGAACATTATAGGCATAGGGAGGTAGTCCACCACCGCCAAAACTAAATGGGGATGTGGCTTCTTCTTCCTTATTTACCCATACGGAAGCGCCTGGTTTATACGTACTATAAGATTTTACCTCATCCTCTACGCCCAATTGACGCAACAAGGGGATGATGGCAGGTAGTAATGATTCACCCACGATGATCTCGGGTCTCTTTTCCAAATAAAATACGGCTACATCATAGCCCTTGCGCTTAAGTAAAATACCAAGGGCGCAACCCGATGGGCCGCCGCCAATGATCGCTACCTTTTTGATATTCCTTTTCATATGGCGCAAATGTAAAAAAAACGAAGATTTATTTCAGCGCTTGTTTAATGATCCCTATCAGTAACAGGCATACAGGTATAAAAAATCCCCGGAATATCCCGGGGATCAGTCTAATTCATTTTGAAGAGCGTTAGAAATTAAAACCACCGGCAAGGCCAAAAATGTGTGGCTTGTTTTCGTTGATGCCTTTCATGTAGGAAAGACGTACCTCAATATTGCGGTGTTTGCGACCAACACCAAAGCGCACACCGGCATTAGCGGCAGGGCCATATACATTGCTGCTGGTGGATTTTACATAGCTGTAGCCATAAACGTCTGTCGCATCCACCAGGAAGTCGCCATGATGGTACCCAAAACCGGCACCCACAAAATAACCGAATTTCTTAGTATTGTCTTTAGTAGACCCGCGACCCATATTCAGGTTAACAATCAGTGGCGCATTAATCATAAAGCCAACAGAGCTATTGTCGTTGTAATAATAATTCCCATACTGGTCATAATACGAGCTGGATCCGGTGGTAGCTGATATGCCCAATACCAACGGTACGCCAACTGAAACAGAAAGGGCTTCTGTTTCTACAAAGTTGAAACGGGGAAAATAATAGAACCCTTCACCGAAACCAATGTCGCTGTTGCTGCCTTGGCCGGTAGTGCTTCCAACGACGGTCAGACCGGCGCCATGCATAAAGGATTGACTAAATGAACTGGAGGCCAGCATCAGCAACAGAGTAGCTAAAAAGAACTTTTTCATACTAGTTTAAATAAGGTTTGAATAATGCAGTTAATGATCGGGCGCAAAGATATAGCAGGGCATCCTTTCGCCCAGCGGATTTAACAATTAACGCCCTGATTGATTCATGTTAGAAAACAAAAAAGCCGCCCGGATTATTAAGATCCGGACGGCTCTCCCTGGTTTTGCAGGATACTGCGATCGATATATTGGAGTTAAAACTGCTTAGCTGAACAAACCACCTTTTTTCAGTTCACGCGTTCCCTGGCCAATGAGGAAGCCATTTTGGTAGATCATCACGGTGTAATTTCCTTGTTTGAAACTGGAGCCCGGAACAAAGGCGAATTCAACATTTTTTACTTTAGCTGTTTCCAGGTCAACCGGAACCTTGGCGGTAAAAGGCTTATCTCCCTCTTCACGGATATTGAACGTTTCGCTGCCGGTATTAATGGCTTGGCCATCCGGGCCGATCACCAGCACATAGATGTCTGTTTTGCCAGTTTGTGCGATGCGATTCATTACGTCGAAACTTACAACGAATTTGTCAACACGTTTGGCGGTGGTAGATACTTTCTCTTTTCCATTGCTCTTAACATTGATGGGGGTAATCACAATGTTGGAAGCATTTAATGTAGATGCAACATCTACTTTTTTCTCCAATTCTTGCTTTACGGTAGTCGTCGTCGCCAGATCTTGAGTGAGTTTTTCTTTTTCCTGGGTGAGAACAACCTTATCGTTATTGAGGGATTGATTCTCCATGGTCAAACGTGCTACGTCTTGCTCCAGGGAAGTAATTTTTTCGTTCAACGATGCGATCAGGGTTTTGGCCCTTCCCAATTCAGCCGCAGTAGCGTTCTTTTTGTTCAGAATACTGCGAATTTCAGCCTTTACTTTGGTGATCTCTTCGTTCCTTTCAGCAAGTTTGCTTTCGAGACCCGTGTTTACGGTAGACATCGAGTCGAGACGGGCCAACGAAGCGTCAAAACTGTTTTGCAGTTCGCTTTTTTCGGTACTTACTTTTGCGATTTGCCCCTCTTGCTGTTGTATGGTTTGAGAGCTTTGATTCTTTGCGTAAACGAGGTATCCGGAAACGGCAACCAGCGCTGTAGCGAGCACCCCGATCACGATGTTCTTTGAATTCTTAGCCGGTGCAGATTGTGCAGTGGGCGTTGGAAAATTTGTTTCAGTCATAATATTAGATTTAGATGGTTAGATGTAAAAGCGTGCCTGGTTAAAAAATGTGTTTTTTTGAAAGCCGGCCCAGAAAAACCAAAACCGTGCCATTCTCCTTTTTTGTGTAAATCTAGGTTGGAGGATACTTCGGGATAAAACCCGGGAAAAGAACCGCTTATGAAAGGATCCTGGCAACATAATAAAGCATCTTGCTGCCCGAACCAAGCGCAATACAAATTGTTATTCCCTTTATTGTTTTAATTTTACCGCCATCCTTTTTAGGTAATTCCTAATGCCAAACAACCCAAATAATGACCGGTTCTGTTTCCCCGAAGGAGCAATTTGATCAATTGAGGGCCTGCGTCATTATCCCCACCTATAACAATGCTGCTACGCTGGGTAAGGTGATCGAAGATGTTGCCGCATATACTCAGCACATAATAGTGATTAATGACGGTTCTACCGACCAAACAGCGCAAATTGCCGCTTCCTTCCCGGAGGTCCAGTTAATCAGCTATAAAAACAACCGGGGTAAGGGCTGGGCCCTGCGTACGGCGTTCAGATATGCGGCCGAAAAAGGCTACCAATATGGTATTACCATCGATTCTGATGGGCAGCATTTTGCCAAAGACCTGCCCCTATTCCTGGCGAAACTGCAAACAAATCCCAATTCTATTATCATAGGTGCCCGGAATATGAACCAGGAGTCTGTACCAGGGGGCAGTAGTTTTGGAAATAAATTCTCCAATTTCTGGTTCCGGGTAGAGACGGGCATTAAAAGCCCGGATACACAATCGGGGTATCGCCTGTACCCGCTTGTTCCGCTTCGAAAAATGCGCTTTTTTACCCGTAAGTACGAGTTTGAAATTGAGGTTTTGGTAAGAGCCGCTTGGAAGGGTATTTCGGTAGAATCGGTGCCGGTTACGGTATATTATGCACCCAGGGAGGAGCGGATATCTCATTTCAGGCCCTTTAAAGATTTTTTTCGTATCAGCGTATTGAATACAGTATTAGTGTTGATCACCTTCCTGTTTATAAAACCCAGGGATTTTATTCGCACTTTGTTCAACCCTAAGAAACTGGCCCAACTGCTGAATGATCACCTGTTCAATTCCCAGGAATCACCCAGGCTCAAAGCGCTGTCGGTAGGCTTTGGCATTTTCATGGGGATCATTCCCATCTGGGGGTTCCAACTGGTGGCCGCTATTTTCCTGGCTGTGTTGTTCAAACTGAATAAACCCCTGGTAATTATTGCGGCCAATATCAGCATTCCGCCGATGATACCGCTGATTATCTTCCTGAGTTACCGGATGGGCGCTCTCTGGCTGGGTGATAAGGCCGTTGTGTTCACCTTCAGTAAAAACATTACCCTCGATTCCATCAAACAAAACCTGCTTCAATATATTTACGGCAGTATCACACTGGCCATCGTTGCCGCGGTCGCTTTCGGGTTGCTTACTTATTTTTTTGCGCAGATCACCCGTAAAAAAAGATCGGCTGTTGCAGGTACCGACTAAAGCATGGAGAAGTTACTACTGAGCATATACCAATTCTACCACCGAAGAAAGCCAGCCCTGTATGGGAGCTTTTTCCTCTTGCTCCTGTTGTTTGGCTGGTTTGCCAGTCGCGTACACTTCGAAGAAGATATTTCCAAGATTCTTCCTAAGGATAAGAAGATCGAAAAACTCAATGAGGTTTTCCAGAATTCGAAATTCATGGATAAACTGGCAATCACCGTTTCGCTTAAAGACAGCAATTCAACGGATGCAGACAGCCTGGTTTCTTATGCAGATAGCCTGGTATCGGGTATCCGGGAGCGGCTCTCTCCGTTTATCAGCAAGATCAATGATAAGGTAGATGATGAAATTGCCCTTGGCCTGTTTGGCACAATCAGTGATCACCTGCCTGTATACCTCGAAGAGAAAGACTATAAAGCCATCGACTCGCTGATACAACCTGCAGCGGTAAAACAAACACTCGAGCAAGACCTGCGTACACTTACCTCGCCTGCCGGGTTTGCCCTGAAAAATATGATCAGCAAGGATCCGGTAGGTATCAGTTTCCTCGGACTGAAAAAGATCCAGCAACTGCAATACGACGACAACTTCGAATTGTATGATGGGTATGTAATGACGAAAGATAAAAAGAACCTGCTTTTTTTCATTACCCCTCTCTACCCGCCCAACAATACCGGAAAGAACGCGATCCTTCTGGAAGGGCTCGACAGCCTGATCAATGCGAACAGGTCGGCCAGCGTTAGCGCCACCTATTTTGGAGCAACAGCGGTTTCTGTCGGCAATGCGCTGCAACTTCGAAAAGACAGCCTGCTTACCCAGGGAATCACGGTGTTGTTCATTGTGTTGTTCCTGGGATTTTATTTCCGTAAGAAAAGAGCGCCGTTCTTCATACTTGTCCCGGTTCTTTTCGGGGCCGCTTTTTCATTGGCGCTTATTTATTTTATCAAAGGGAGCATCTCGGTCATTGCACTGGGAACCGGTTCGGTGGTGTTGGGTATTGCCGTAAACTATTCCCTGCATGTTTTCAACCATTACCGGCATACCCGGAATGTTCAACAGTTGATCCGCGACCTGGCCATACCCATGACCGTGGGAAGTTTCACCACCATCGGAGGCTTCTTCTGCCTGCAGTTTGTTGAATCCGAGATGCTGAAAGACCTGGGACTCTTTGCCGCTTTCAGCCTCATCGGGGCTTCGCTCTGTTCGCTGATCTTTTTGCCACACTTCATTGCCTCGGCCAAGGAAGAAGCGGTTCATGCCGGACAGGAATTCTCCTGGATCGATCGGATCGCTTCCTTCCGCCCGGAATACAACAAGTACCTGGTGTTAATCATCTTCATACTAACGATCGTATTCGCTTTCTGGGCCGGAAAAGCGGGTTTCGAATCCGACCTGCAGCACATGAATTTCATGAGCAGGGAATTGAAGGCTTCGGAAAAGAAACTGAATGACATCAACCAGTACGCCGCCCAGTCGGTGTATGTGGTTACCGATGGTAAGACCCTCGATGAAGCCCTGGCCAACAACGAAAAAATCGTGGAGAGAATCGGTGCGCTGCAGGATAAGAACATCGTAAAAAAGTATTCAGGCGTTTCCTCACTCATCATCTCCGACTCTTTACAAACGAAACGAATCGAACGCTGGAAGCGGTATTGGACACCCGAAAAGAAACAGGCGCTGATGCAAACGCTGCTGGCCGAAGGCGCCACACTCAAATTCAGCGCTTCGGCATTCGGCAACTTTAACCAATTGCTGAACAAAGAATATACGCCGGTTGATAAGGAATCAATGACCGATGTCCGCAAAAATTTCCTTGACGATTACATTACCGAAAAACCCGGCAAAGCAACCGTGGTAACCCTTGTAAAAGCCGTTCCTGAAAAGCGGCAGGAAGTGTATAAGGCTTTCGACCCGGAGGAGCACGTAACGGTGCTCGATAAACAATACCTCACCAATCGTTTTGTGGAGATCGTGAATGCCGATTTTTCCAGCATCGCCCTGATGACATCCTTATTGGTATTTGTGGTGTTGCTGCTGATGTACGGACGCATTGAACTTACCCTGGTCTCCTTCATACCCATGCTCTTCAGCTGGATCTGGATCCTGGGGATCATGGGCATGTTCGGCATCCCTTTCAATATCATCAACATCATTGTGTCGGCGCTGATCTTTGGCCTGGGCGACGACTACAGCCTGTTTATCATGGACGGACTGCTGCAGGAATACAAGACGGGTAAGAAGAACCTCTCGTCCTTTAAGTCTTCCATCATTCTTTCCGCCATCACCACCATTGCCGGACTGGGCGTATTGATCTTTGCCAAACACCCGGCACTCCGATCCATAGCCCTGATATCAATCATTGGCATCCTCTGCGTGGTGATCATGTCGCAGGTGCTGATCCCGTTTTTCTTTTCGGTGTTGATCCGGAACCGGGTAAGGCGCAACCGGTTTCCCTGGACGGCCTGGGCCTTTGTAAAATCGTCTTTCGCCTTTTCATATTTCATCGGCTGGAGTGTTACCTTCACGCACATCGCCTACATCTTTGCGCTGTTCAATATCAAGGAAAGAGGTAAACTGATCTATCATACCATTATCGCCCGTATCTGCCGCCGGCTTACCTACATCATGATCAATGTGAAAAAGAAGATCATTAATCCATTGGATGAGAAATTCGACAAGCCGGCCATCATCATCGCCAACCACCAGTCTTCGCTCGATATCGTGCCGCTGATCATGCTGCATCCCAAACTGATCATGTTCACCAATACCCGCATCTGGAACTCGCCCCTGTTTGGTAAAGTGATCCGTATGGCCGACTATTTTCCCACCGAACAGATCGAAAAGGATTATACCATCGTTGAAGACCGGATCCGGAACGGTTATTCGGTGATCATCTTCCCCGAAGGAACAAGGTCGGAAGACGGTACCATCAAACGCTTTCACAAAGGCGCTTTTTTCCTGGCCGAAAAACTCAATCTCGATATCCTGCCGATCATGATACATGGCACCGACTATACCCTAACCAAGCAGGACCAGTTGCTGAAAGACGGCCAGCTTACCCTGAAATTCCTGCCCCGTATCAAACCCGATGATACCCGATTTGGCAATGGGTACGCGGAACGGGCAAAGCATATCGGGCGCTATTTCCGCGAAGAGTTTGCACAGCTTAAGGAAGAGATCGAACAGCCGGCCTATTTCCGGGAGAAGCTTATTTATAATTACATCTACAAAGGGCCCGTGCTGGAATGGTACATGCGCATCAAAACAAAGCTGGAAAAAAACTACGAGCTGTTCAATAACCTGGTGCCACGCCGGGGCAAGATACTCGACATCGGTTGTGGTTACGGCTTTTTGCCCTATATGCTCTCCTTTGTATCGCCGCAGCGGGAGATTACCGGTATCGATTACGATGAAGAGAAGATCGACACGGCCAACCATTGCTTCAGTAAAACGGATGCGATACGCTTTGTACACAGCGACGTACTGGGCTTCGCTTTTGAACAGTACGATGCCATCATCCTGGCCGACATGCTGCATTACCTGCAACCCGGTGAACAGCGCCAGGTGATCAGCAAATGCATGGATCATATCAACACCGGTGGCATGATCATCATCCGCGACGGCGATAAAGACAAGGAAGAACAGCACCGGAAAACAAAACTGACGGAATTCTTCTCAACCAAACTGCTCAACTTTAATAAGACAAAAGATACCGGCTTAAGTTTTTTATCGGGAACCATGATCCGCGGCATGGCCGCAGAGCGGGGAATGACCTGCGAGGAAATACCCGATTCCAGGCTGACATCGAATACAATATTTATATTGAGAAACCTATAAGGTCTTACAGGCCTTATAGGTTTGATAAAAAACAACAGCGTGAAAAGCGAATTCGACATCGTGATCATCGGCAGCGGCATGGGAGGGCTCGTGTGTGCCGACATACTGGGCCGCGAAGGCTATAGCGTATGCATACTGGAAAAGAATAAGCAGGCGGGTGGCAGTCTGCAAACCTATGTGCGTGACCGGGTGATCTTCGACTCGGGCGTACATTACCTGGGTGGATTGGGTGAAGGGCAGAACCTCTACCAGGTATTCAAATACCTGGGCCTGATGGACCGGCTCAAACTGCAGAAGATGGATGAGGACGTATTTGACAAGATCATCTTTGAGAACGACCCGAAGGAATACGTATATGCCCAGGGATACGAAAATTTCATCCAGCACCTGCTGAAGGATTTTCCCAATGAAGAAAAAGCATTGCGTACCTATTGCGATAAAATAAAGGATGTATGCAATAAGTTCCCGCTTTACAACCTGCGTACCGGCGGGGATGTGAATGAAAAGACCCCGGTGCTTTCCATCGACCTGAAAGCCTTTGTTGAGTCGATCACCGATGACAGGAAACTGCAGGCCGTACTGGTGGGGAACAACATGCTGTACGTGATGCAGGGAAACAAAACCCCGCTCTATGTGCATGCCATGATACTCAACAGCTACATTGAAAGTTCCTGGAAGTGTATCGATGGCGGATCGAACATCACCAAGTATATGGTGCAGAATATCCGCAGGCACGGAGGCGATATCCGCCGCAATACAGAAGTAAAAAAGATCGTCGTGGAAGACGGCAAAGTACGTTCCGTACAATTGGCGGATGGTTCGCATGTTTATGGTAAGAACTTTATCAGCAACATGCACCCCGTGCGTACGCTGGAGATGACAGAAACCGAACTGATCAAACCTGCTTACCGCAGCCGGGTTAAAGACCTCGAAAACACGGTTTCTTCCTTTATCGTGAACATTGTATTCAAAGAGAACAGCTTTGCTTACCTGAAGAATAATTACTATTACCACAAGGATGGACATGTTTGGGATCCGGCGGCGCATACCGAAGCGAACTGGCCCCTGGCCTACTCGCTGTTCTTTGCCACCTCATCACGGATGGATAAATACGCCGAGTCGATGACCATCCTGGCCTATATGCGCTTTGATGAAGTGGAGCAATGGGCCCATACCGTGAATACGGTGAGTAACGAAACCGACCGGGGCGAAGATTATGAAGCGTTCAAGAAACGGAAGGCCGAAAAACTGATCGACCTGGTGCAGGAGAAATTTCCCGGCCTCCGCGACGCGATCAAATCCTATTATACCGCCACGCCCTTATCGTACCGCGATTACATCGGCAACGACGACGGCTCGATGTATGGCATCGCCAAGGATTACCGCAACCCGCTGAAGACCTTCATCTCGCCCCGCACCAAGATTCCTAATCTCTACTTAACCGGGCAAAACCTAAATTTACACGGCGTGCTGGGTACCACCATGAGCGGTCTTGTAACCTGCATCGCCTTACTCGGCAACGAAGACATCATTGATAAGATACGAAATGCTTAAACGAAAGAAATTCTGGAGGCGGTTACTCTATGTGCTCGGTGCCCTGTTGCTATTGCTGATCATCGGCGCTGTATATATTGTTCAGGTATCGAAGATCGACCCGCCCAAGGTGGCCGACATGAGCGCCCTGCAGTGGCAGCGCACCGATCACGGTAATGGATTCTATACGCTTAAGAACAATTGGTTCCGCCACAGCAAAAGCGGTTTGTACGAGTTGTACGTGGAAGGTGAACCTTTCGAACGGGGCGTGGTCAATGGCAAGCTCACTGCCGAGCTGGTGGTACGGCAGGAAGATCATTTTGCGGGGCAGATCGAAAAGATGATCCCCTCCCGGTTCAAACGAGGCTTTCTCAAATACCTGATCGGCTTCTTCAACCGCAACCTCGATAAGAATGTTACGGAGGAATACAAGGATGAGATATACGGCGTATCGGAGTCGGCGTCGCCCGCTTACCAATACCTCGGCAGCAATTACGCCCGGATCTTAAATTATCATGCTGCACACGATATCGGTCATGCTGTGCAGAACCTGGCCATGGTGGGTTGTACCTCTTTCGGAACCTGGGGCGCTATGTCGGAAGACAGTACGATGATCATCGGCCGTAACTTCGATTTTTATGTAGGAGATAAATTTGCCGAAGACAAGATCGTGGCTTTCTTCAACCCTTCCACCGGGCATAAATTCATGACCGTTACCTGGGGCGGTTTCACCGGCGCCGTGTCGGGCATGAACGACCAGGGCCTGTCGGTTACCATCAATGCGGCCAAATCGAGCCTGCCTACCGGTTCGGCCACACCGGTATCGCTGGTAACAAAAGAGATCCTCCAATACGCGAAGAATATCAATGAAGCGATCGCCATTGCCAGGTCCCGGAAGATGTTTGTTTCCGAATCCTTCCTCGTGGCTTCGGCGGCGGATAACAAAGCGGTGATCATCGAAAAGACACCCGAAGACCTGGATGTATACGATCCGAAGAAAGACTTCATCGTTTGTACAAACCACTTCCAGAGCAAGGGACTGGGTAAAACAAAGATGAATATCGAGCAGGAAGAACAAAGCGCTTCCTCGTACCGCTATCAACGCATGATGGAGCTGCTGAATGCCAATGGAAAGAACAGCGTGCAAAAAACCATCCGCATCCTGCGTGACCAGAAAGGATTGAACAATGCCAATATCGGTATGGGCAATGAAAAAGCCGTTAACCAGCTCATCGCCCACCATTCTGTGGTGTTTGAACCAAAAAAATTATTGGTGTGGGTATCTACCTCACCCTGGCAACTGGGCGAATACGTAGCGTACGACCTGAACAAGGTTTTTGCACTGAAGGGGATGAACACAGATCGGGAAGTCATCGACAGCAGCCTGATCGTTCCGGCCGATTCCTTCCTGCTTACGAACGATTACCGGAACTTTGTGTTGTTCCGCAACATGAAACAGCGTATCATGGATGGCGGTACGGTCAATACCGACAGCCTGGTGGCCAGTAACCCGGAGTTTTACAATAGTTATGTACTGGCGGGCGATTATCTCTACAAGCGAAAACAGTATGCAGCGGCGTTGAAAAATTATGAAATGGCGCTTACCCGGGTGATCGCAACCAAACAGGAAGAAGATCATATCCGGGCACAGATAAAGAAGATAATAGAAAAATAAAATGAATTGGCCGGACTTTAGTCCGGGATCACAGGCAGCCAACCCGGGTTGGGCTGATTGGCTGGTATTCGTTGCTCCGGCTTTTAAGCCCGGGGTAATAGAAAATAATTCTCCCGGGGCTTTAGCCCTGGATCAAAAACAACACAATATGATTCTTGGAATAGGCACCGATCTGATCGAAGTAGAACGGGTAGCGGAGAAGCTGGAAAAGAAAGCCGGTTTCAGGGAGCTGGTTTTTTCCGCTCATGAGATCGCCTATTGCGAGCGGATGGCGTTCAAGTACGAACATTATGCTGCCCGTTTTGCCGCCAAGGAGGCGTTCCTGAAAGCGATCGGTACCGGCTGGCGAAGCGGGACCGCCTTCAACGAGATCGAGATCTACAACGATGAGGAGGGAAAGCCCGAAATGCGTTTCCTGGGCCTTACGGCCGAAACGGTCGCAAAGCTGAATGCCGGAAAAATTTTCGTCTCTTTGTCACATCTTAAAACGATGGCTTGTGCCATGGTACTAATCGAAGCGTTATGACATACTCACCCGATATTGCTTTCAACAGCGCAGCTGAGATCCGGGCCATGCAGGATAAAAAACTGCAGGAAACCCTTGCCTACCTGAATGAACATTCGCCGTTCTACCGCGAATTGTTTTCGCAGGCGAAGTTCAATGTGAAAGGCATCAAGAGTGTCGACGACCTGGTGGGTATTCCGGTTACGGTTAAGGAAGACCTGCAGCAGCGCAACGATGAATTTCTTTGTGTTCCCCGCAGCGAGATCGTTGAATACAGTTCTACATCCGGTACCCTGGGCAGCCCGGTTACCATCGCCCTTACCGAGAACGACCTGCAACGGCTCACCTACAATGAGTACTGCTCTTTTCTCAGTGCCGAAACAAGACCCGATGATATCATCCAACTGATGCTTACACTCGATCGCCAGTTCATGGCGGGGATGGCTTACTATGCCGGCCTGCGCAAATTAGGAGCCGGCATCATACGCGTAGGTCCGGGTGTTCCTTCCCTGCAATGGGAAACCATCCAGCGGTTGAAACCGACGGCCATCGTGGCGGTGCCTTCGTTTATCCTGAAACTTGTTCAGTATGCCCAGGAGCACAAGATCGATATCAACGCCTGCTCCGTGAAGAAAGCGATCTGCATCGGCGAAAACATCCGCGATACCGATTTCTCACTCAATACGCTTGGTAAACGCATCACCGATGCCTGGCATATCCAGTTGTTTTCCACCTATGCGTCTACCGAAATGCAAACGGCATTCACCGAATGTGTGGAAGGTTGCGGCGGTCATTTGCAGCCGGAGTTGCTGATCGTGGAATTGCTGGATGAGATGAACCGCCCGGTAAAACCCGGCGAACCCGGCGAAGTAACCATTACCACGCTGGGTGTGGAAGGCATGCCGCTGTTGCGGTATAAAACAGGCGATATCTGTGTATACGACGAAAAGCCCTGTTCCTGCGGGAGAAATACCCTGCGTTTATCGCCGGTGGTGGGCAGGAAAAAGCAGATGATCAAATTCAAGGGCACTACCTTATACCCGCCCTCCCTGTTCGACCTGCTGAACGAGATGGATGAAGTGAAAGACTATGTAGCCGAAGTATACTCCAATGATATCGGTATGGACGAGGTGAAACTCCACCTCTTACCTGTGAATGATTCGGAAGAATGCGACCGGAAGATCCGCTCCAACCTGCAGGCAAGGCTGCGGGTGAGCCCGCATATCCATTATGTTTCCAAAGAAGAGATGCACAAGATGCAGTTCCCCGAAACCGGGAGAAAGGCGGTTCGGTTTATCGACCGGAGGAATTAGGAATCGTCATTGCGAGCACAGCGAAGCAATCTCCTGATTAGCCGATTGTGTCGTCGGCCTCTTCGCCATTACGTTCAGCTAAGTTATTCTCCGCCCTTGGCAATAAACTTACCTATTTTTTGTCCGGATAAATAATACGCGTCGGCAATACGTGAAGCGGCATCAAAGGCGGCGCCACGCCATTTGTTCTCGCCCGGCCTTTCTACGTTGAGTACGATCAGTTTTTTATCGCGGTTAGCGGTTTCCACGATTGTTACGGATCCGTCGATGCCCGCGTTCCGCTTAGAGATACCTACCTGGTAGCCGGGTTCTATGGCCTTTGTGTTGAAGATAAGAGTATACCTGGCATCCTTGCTCACCGTCATCTTGCTCAGGTTGGTGAAGCCGAGGATGAATTTGGGTTCGTACATGTTCTTTTTGTCTTCCTGCCATTTGCGGGCCCAGATATCCCCGCTTCCTTTTTCCTTTTCATTCATCTCCTGGGTCTTGCGCTTGATGTACGCTTCTTCTTTACCGTCGTCGCCTACCGTTAACTTTTCGTAAGTGAATTCGATGTTGATGGTTGTTTCTCCTTTGAGGATCGACAGGTCGCCTTTGGCAAGATCTACCTGTTGTGCCTTGGCCGGGGTCATCGCCAGCAGGATCGTGGCGGAAAGGAAGAGCGTTTGCAGCATTTTCATATGGGGTTGCTTTAGTTGGCAGCAAAAATAAAGACTTCCCGGGAGCGGGAAGTCTTTCCAGAACGTATTCGCTGTTAAACTTATTTCAGGTATTTACCCAGGCGTTTGCCGGATACGGCATAAGCTTCCTGGATACGGGTGCCGGTGTCGTAATCGTAGCCGCCATAGATCCGTCCAGGGGCGTTGTTGATGGTAAACTCGGCCAGTTTCTTATCGGGCTTGCCGGTTTCAATGATCCAGGCTACGGCGTCGATCTCGGCATTCTTGCGGCTGATCACAATGTTGTAACCGGGTTCGATGGAAGTGGTTTTGAATACAAGGGTGTACTTGGCGTCTTTTTTAACGGTCATGCCGGTGGCATCCTGGAACTCGTTAATGAAGCGGGGTTCGAAACGGGACTCACGGTCGCTTACCCAGCTTTTTGCCCAGGAATCGCCGCGTCCGGGTTCTTTTTTATTGTATTCATCGGTCTTTGCCTTGATGTAATCGGCTTCTTTGTCGTACTTACCCACACTCAGGCCATCGTACACAAACTCAATATTGATGGTGGTTTCACCTTTCAGGATGTTTTCATCCCCGCTGGTGGTTTTAATCCGCTGCGCCTGGCTGTCCGGGGAGCAAAAAAGGACCATGATCAGGCCCAGGGCAATACTGCTGATACGTTTCATAATAAATCAGGTTTTAAGGTTATGAGGGAATAAAAATAGATAAAAAACAGTCAGCAAAAATACCCTGAAGCCGCAAAATTGTTGAAAGCACTTTCTATAACTTCACGCATCCATAGGGCAAAAGACCGGAATTTGGAATCTTTATTCTATTTTTACCGCTTTGATAAAAACCCTTATTAAGACTAAATTCGGAACATGGTACATGTAGGTGACAGACGGCTTTCCCTGGCTGATTTTTCGGCCGTTCTTTACGAGGGAAAGGAGGTTGCGCTTGACCCCAAGGCCGTGGAAAAGGTGGAGGCCAATTTCCGCTTTCTGCAAAAATTCTCATCCAATAAACTGATCTACGGGATCAACACCGGTTTCGGCCCCATGGCCCAATATAAAGTGAGCGAGGAAAACATGCTCCAGCTCCAGTATAACCTCATCCGCAGCCACAGTTCGGGCAGCAACAGCCTGATGTCGCCCATTATGGTGAAGGGCGTGATGCTGGCCCGGCTCAACAGCCTCATGCAGGGCTATTCGGGCATACACCCCGAAACGGTGCACCTGATCAAAGAACTCATCAACAATGACGTTACCCCCTGCATTTTCGAGCATGGCGGCGTGGGCGCCAGCGGCGACCTGGTACAACTGGCCCATCTCGGGCTGGTACTGATCGGCGAAGGTGAAGTGCTGTATAAAGGGGAGATCAGGCCTACGGCTGAGGTATTCAAGCAGCTGAATATCAAACCGCTCAGCATCCATATCCGCGAAGGATTGGCCATACTGAACGGAACTTCGGCCATGACCGGTATCGGTATGGCCAATATCGTCCAGGCGCAGAAACTGCTCGAATGGTCGGTACTGCTTTCGGCCATGATCAACGAGGTGGTGGAGGCCTACGACGACCACTACTCCTACGAACTGAATATCGTAAAACATCATAAGGGTCAGAACAAGATCGCCGCCCAATTGCGGGAGATACTCAAGGACAGTAAGATGATCCGAAACCGTTCGGAGCACCTGTACAACCCGGCCAAACTCGACCAGGAAGTGTTTAAGGATAAGGTGCAGGAATACTATTCGCTCCGCTGCGTGACCCAGGTACTGGGCCCGATATACGACACCATCAGCCAGGCAGAGAAAGTGGTGACGGATGAACTGAACTCGGTGAACGACAACCCGGTCATCGACCACGAGAACCAGAACATTTTTCACGGAGGTAATTTCCACGGCGATTATGTTTCGCTCGAGATGGATAAGCTCAAGATCGCCATCACCAAACTGTCGATGCTTTCGGAGCGGCAGCTCAATTACCTGCTCAACGAAAAGCTGAACCAGAAATTCCCGCCCTTTGTTAACCTGGGCGTACTTGGTTTCAACTTCGGCATGCAGGGTATGCAGTTTACGGCAACATCTACGGTTGCGGAAAATCAAACCATGTCGTTCCCGATGTACGTACACAGCATTCCCAACAACAACGACAACCAGGACATCGTGAGCATGGGTTGCAACGCGGCCCTGATGACCCGCCGGGTGATCAACAACTCCTTCGAAGTGCTGGCCATCCAGATGATGACCGTACTGCAGGCTATTGATCATATGAAGTGTACCGATCGCCTGTCGTCGGAAACGCATCATGTATACACCGAGATCCGCAAGCTGTTCCCTGTATTCATCGAAGACAAGCCCAAATACAAAGACCTGGAAAAAATCAAAACCTATTTTGAAAACTCCGCCCCTGTTATCTCTTTTAAACTGGGCAAGGTGAAGGAGCCGATCACATCCTGAATACGCTAACAGAAAAACCGGTACATCCATATAATAATCCGCCAAAACAGACCAGATGAAATTCGCATTAGTAACAGGAGGTTCCAGAGGTATAGGCAAGGCCGTTTGCATCCGGCTGGCCTCGATGGGCTATCATGTGCTCATCAATTACCGCTCGAACGAAGCGGAAGCCTTGCAAACGCTGGCCCTGGTGAAAGAAAAAGGCGTGGAGGGCGAGATCATCCGGTTTGACGTGGCCGATAAAGAACAGATCATCGCAACACTCGGCGGTTGGATGGAAGCCAATCCGGATAAAACGATCGAAGTGCTGGTGAACAATGCCGGCATCCGCGACGACGGCCTGATGATGTGGATGAAAGATGAACAGTGGAACCGCGTGATCGATACAAGCCTCGGCGGTTTCTTTTATGTTACCCGACTGGTGGTGAACAGCATGCTGATGAAAAAAAAGGGCCGCATCATCAACATCGTTTCTTTATCCGGCCTGAAAGGCATGGCGGGACAAACCAATTACTCCGCTGCCAAAGCGGGTGTGATCGGGGCCACCAAGGCCCTGGCCCAGGAAATAGCACGAAAGGGAATTACGGTGAACGCGGTTGCTCCGGGCTTCATCAAAACCGATATGACCAGCGACCTGAATGAGAATGAGCTGAAGGCGATGATACCGGTAAAGCGTTTCGGTACGCCGGAAGAGGTGGCCAGTACCGTAGGGTTCCTGGCATCGGAAGGCGCATCGTATATAACGGGGGAAGTGATCTCGGTGAACGGAGGATTATATTCTTAAAGTCAAAAGGCAAAGGTCAAAAGCAAAAAGTGAATCCAGGTTTTTGGTTTTGACTTTCCACTTCTTACTTATATATGGATAGAAGAGTTGTCATAACAGGCATGGGCATCTACTCCTGCATCGGGAAGAACCTCGATGAAGTGCGGGATTCTTTGTACCAGGGCAGATCCGGGATCATCCTCGACCCCGTGCGCAAAGACTATGGCTATCGCTCGGGCCTTACCGGTTATGTAGATAAACCCGATCTGAAGGGTAAGCTCGACCGCCGGGCAAGGGTGATGTTACCCGAACAGGGCGAATACGCGTACCTGGCCACGCTGGAAGCATTGGCCGGCGCCGGCATCGACCCCGATTTTATCCAGGCGAACGATATTGGCATTCTTTACGGCAACGACAGTTCCGCCAAATCCGTGATCGAATCCAACGACATGATCCGGGAGAAGAAAGACACCACGCTGGTGGGTTCGGGCGCTGTTTTTCAAACCATGAACTCCACGGTGACCATGAACCTGGCCACCATCTTCAAACTGCGGGGCGTCAACTTTACCATCAGCGCCGCCTGTGCCAGTGGATCGCATTCCATCGGGTTGGGCTATCATTTCATACGCACCGGCCTGCAGGATTGTGTTGTTTGTGGGGGTGCCCAGGAAATAAATCACCTGTCCATGGGAACATTCGACGCCCTTTCGGCGTTTTCAATACGTGAATCGGATCCAACCCGGGCTTCCCGGCCCTTCGATCGCGACCGCGACGGACTGATCCCGAGCGGTGGAGCGGCAACGGTGATCCTGGAAAGCCTCGAATCGGCGCAGAAAAGAGGAGCGAAGATCCTGGGCGAGGTGATCGGGTACGGATTCTCTTCCAACGGGGCGCATATCTCGAACCCCACGGTGGAAGGCCCGGTGCGCTCGCTGAACATGGCCATGAAAGATGCCGGTATCAGCGCCCGGGAAGTGGATTATATCAATGCGCATGCAACCTCTACCCCGGCAGGCGACGCCAGCGAAGCACGGGCGATTGATGAAGTTTTTGGCCAGTACAAGCCCCTGGTAAGTTCAACAAAATCGATGACCGGGCACGAATGCTGGATGGCGGGCGCCAGCGAGATCGTTTATTCACTGCTGATGATGCAGCATTCATTTGTGGCGCCGAACATCAATTTCGAAAACCCGGATGAAGATTCGGCGAAGCTGAATATCGCAAAAAGTGCAGTGGAAAAGGATATAGTCGTATTTTTGTCCAACTCGTTTGGGTTTGGCGGAACAAACTCATCACTCATTGTAAGAAAACTGATTTAATCAACTGCTATGACGAATACCGAAATTCTTGAGAAGATTCACGAATTCCTCACCGAGGAATTTGAAGTGGATGCAGCCAAATTAATTCCGGAAGCCAATTTAAAAGAAACCCTGGGCCTCGACAGCCTGGATTATATCGACCTGGTGGTGGTGATCGAAAACAACTTCGGGTTCAAGGTAAAACCGGAGGATTTCACCAACATCATCACATTCCAGGATTTCTGCGACTACGTCATCTCCCGCGTCAATTCTAAAGAACTGGCCTGATGTCTTCCTGGCAAGGCAAATCAAAAGGAACTCCGCTGGGGTACCGCATCTTTGTGTGGATACTGAAAAACGCCGGACTTTCTCCTGCCTATTTCCTGCTGCGCTTCGTGGTATTCTACTACTTCCTGTTCTCCTGGAAGGCTTCAGGACATATTTACCGGCTCTACCGTCATAAACTGGGTTTCGGCACCGGCAAATCGCTGCGCTGTCTCTACCGGAATTATTACCTGCTGGGGCAGGGATTGATCGACAAAGTGGTGATGATGGCCGGGATCCCGAACAAATTCAGTTTTGATTTCGACGGGGAAGAAAACCTGCGGGCCATCGCACAACTGAAAAAAGGAGGTATCCTGCTGAGCGCCCATATCGGCAACTGGGATGTGGCCGGGCACCTCTTCACCCGCCTCGAAACACCCATCAACATTGTGATGTACGACGGGGAGCATGAACAGATCAAGCAATACCTCGAAAGCGTAACGGGTAAGCGTACCATGAATATCATCCTGATCAAAGACGATCTCTCACATATTTATGCCATCAGCGAAGCCTTTGTCCGCAATGAACTGGTATGTATGCACGCCGATCGCTTCGTGGAAGGCAATAAAACACTTTCGGCTGATTTCCTGGGGCAGCCGGCCCGGTTCCCGATGGGGCCCTTCCTGCTGGCGGCAAAATTTAAAGTGCCTGTTTCATTTGTATTTGCGGTAAAAGAAAGCAAATTGCATTATCATTTCTTCGCCAGCCCGGTAAAAGAATACAGCGATGCCGATAAACAGGCCGTTATGCGCTCCATGCTGGATGAATACGTGAACGAAATGGAAAACAAACTCCGGGCATACCCCGAACAATGGTTCAACTATTACGATTTCTGGAGTTAACTTTGAACCACCTAAAAGATAACCAGCATAGCCGAACGATAAACCTGTTCTTTATCGCCTGTGCGGTTCCGAACCAACACAACATGATGCCGGTTGAGAATATACAAGACCTGATTCCCCAACGCCCGCCCTTTGTGCTGGTTGATAAGGTGATCGGTTTCAGTGAATCGGGCTTTACCACCGGGTTCCGCGTCAGCGACGATTGCCTCTTTACCGAGAAAGGCGTTTTCCGGGAACCCGGCCTGGTGGAAAACATTGCGCAAACCGCGGCGGCCCGCGCTGGCTATGTGGCCCAGACGGGCAACCAGCCGGTGCAGGTGGGCTATATCGGCGCCGTAAATAATTTACAGGTATTCAAACTTCCCCGCACCGGCGACGAGCTGGTCACCCGGATCCAAATCGAAAACCAGGTATTCGACGTAACACTGGTTTCCGGCGAGATCAGCTGCAACAACGAACCGATCGCTTCCTGCAGGATGAAAATATTCATTAATCAACTTAAAAATTCCGGATCATGAAACGGGTATTAAACTCCAAATGGATCCTGGCCGTTTTGCTGGTGATCGTAAGCGGCGCAACAGGATACGCACAATCGCTGAAAGATTTCTTCAACGATAAAGGCCAATCGATCACCTACCTGGGTATCGACTATTACCTGAACCGCCTCATCAACGACCCGGGCGGAAATACCACCGATATCAAAAACCGTTTGTACGCGGCGATGAACGAAGTGGTGATCAATGAAATGCCGAAGAACTACGATGTTGCCGGGGCCTTTAACCGGGGCGGAACGGTGAATACGGATATCGCCGCCGTTTCGGCACGCAACGAAAAAGTGGATTCGAAAAACATCGCCTCATCCAACGACGCCGATTTCAGCCGCCTGTCGGAAGCGGATATTGCCGCCGAGATCAAAGCCCTCGATATTAAGAGCAAGGATGGTATCGGGCTGGTGTTTGTCATGGAAGGTATGAAGAAGGAGGAAAAGAAAAGCTATGGCTCGGTATGGGTGGTGCTGGTGGATATGAAATCGAAAAAAGTGCTGCTGGCCGAACGCATGGAACAGGAAGCCGCCGGTTTTGGTTTCCGAAACTTCTGGGTTTCCATCATCAAGAAAAGCCTGGTCGAGATCGAAAAGAAAAAATACAAAGCCTGGAGAAGCAAGTACGGCAGCTGATCCCTATACAAACATGGATAAAGAATTAAGCTGTAAAAGAGAGATACTGGTTCGCTTTAATGAGGCAGACCCGCTCGGTATCGTGTGGCATGGCCACTACATCCGTTACTTTGAAGACGGCCGCGAAGCCTTCGGTGAAACACATGGATTAAAATACCTCGATGTATACCAGCAGGGATTCGTGATCCCGGTGGTGAACGTACAATGTGATTTCAAAAAATCGCTTCGTTACGGCGACCGGGTGGTCGTAGAAACAAAATACATACCTTGCGAAGCCGCCAAGCTGAAATTCGCCTACCGGCTTTTCAATGCCGCTACCGGCGACCTGGTGGCAACAGGTTCTTCTGTACAGGTTTTTTTAAGCAAAGAGGATTCCGTGCTTCAGCTGGCCAACCCGCCTTTTTTTGAAGAATGGAAACAGAAACACGACCTGTGCTAACAACTATGACTGCAGTTTATATTCATGCCGACAATATTGTTTCTCCGCTGGGATTTACCGCGGACGAAAATTTCCGGCAACTGGTCCGTTCTGTTTCCGGAATAAAACAACGGCCCGGCGGAACGATCTCTCCCGAACCCTTCCAGGCATCCCTGTTCGACGACATTCCGCAGGCCGGCGAACAGTATACCCGTTTCGAAAACCTGCTGATCGCCTCCATCGGCGATGCGCTGCGGGAAAGCAGGGTGAGCCCGGCTGATCCCAGGACGGCACTGATACTTTCCACCACCAAGGGCAATATCAGCCTGCTGGAAACGGAACCGTTTTCTTCATCCCTGGCCGATCGCGTTTCACTTCATACATCCGCCCGCCTGGTCGCGGAACATTTTGGTTTCGTCAATAAACCGGTGATCGTTTCCAATGCCTGCATTTCGGGTATACTTGCCTTGCTCACAGGCATGCGCCTGATCCAATCGGGCCAATACGATCACGCGGTGGTGGCCGGAGCTGATGTGATCACCCGCTTCGTGTTGTCGGGCTTTCAATCCTTCCAGGCTGTGAGCAGTTCGGTATGCAAACCCTTCGATGCGGCACGCGACGGAATCAACCTGGGAGAAGGGGCCGCTACCATTATTCTTACATCGGATAAACAATATGCATCAGGAATCCGCCTGGGTGGTGGCGCAACCAGCAACGATGCCAATCATATATCGGGCCCATCCCGCACCGGCGAAGAACTGAACCTGGGCATTGGCAGAAGCTTGCGGGAAGCGGGTTTGTCGGCCGGCGAAATTGACTTCATCTCCGCCCACGGAACGGCAACGCTGTATAACGATGAGATGGAAGCAAAAGCGATCAACCTGGCCGGTTTACAAACCGTTCCGGTGAATAGCCTGAAAGGATATTACGGGCATACGCTGGGAGCGGCCGGCCTGATCGAATCGGTGATCACCCTGCGGTCGATGAAAGAAAATACCATTATACCCACGCTGGGTTTTAGTACCATGGGTGTTACACAACCCGTGAATGTATGCTCGTCGTTGCTGCAGCAGGATATCCGGCACAGCCTTAAAACAGCGTCGGGTTTTGGCGGTTGCAACGCGGCCATGGTTTTCAGTAAAGAATAGTTACTTTTAATAAAACAGACAGGAACATGAATTTTTTTTCGAAAGACAGGCAATCGGCTTTTGATGCCAAGGAAACCGCCCAATGGATCGCTTTTGGACCGGTGATCTTCCAGGCGGCGAGGGTGCTGCGGAATACAGGGATATTGTCGGCGATCGATGATAGCCAGTCAGAAGGCATCACCCTGGAAGCGATCGCACAAAAAACAAAGGTTTCCGAATACGGCGTACGTGTTCTGCTCGAATCGGCCCTGAGTACCGGGATGGTGCTGGTGAACGATAATAAATATACCCTGGGTAAGGTCGGGCACTTTATCCTGCACGACCCGCTCACCAAAGTGAATATGGATTTTGTGCACGACGTAAACTACAAAGGATTGTTTTACCTGGATAAGAGCATTGAAACCGGCAAACCGGAAGGACTGAAGGAATTTGGCGAATGGAAAACGATCTACGAGGCCTTGTCGAAACTGCCGCCGCATGTGCAGGAAAGCTGGTTCAACTTCGATCACTATTTTTCCGACGACGCGTTTCCCCTGGTACTGCCCCTGGTATACGGCGATGGCAGCGTAAAGAAACTGATCGATATCGGTGGCAATACCGGTAAATGGGCGATCGCCTCGGCCCGGTACAGTGCCGACATACATGTAACCATTATGGACCTGCCCGGCCAGCTGGATATGGCTGCCAAAAAGATAAACGCCCTCGGTCTTGATGGCCAGGTATCTTTTAAGGCGGTGAACCTGCTGGATGAACAGGCGGAGATACCCAAAGGATTCGACGCCATCTGGATGAGCCAGTTCCTGGATTGTTTTTCGGATGCCGAGATTGTTTCGATTCTGAAACGATGCCGTGCGGCACTGGATGCGAATGGATCCATATTCATCCTGGAACCATTCTGGGACCGCCAGCGTTTTGAAGTGGCAGCCTTCTGCCTGCAACAAACATCCCTGTACTTCACCGCACTGGCCAATGGCAACAGCCAGATGTACAGCGCTGAAGTATTCCTGAAATGCATCGATGAGGCGGGACTTACCGTTGTAAAACAAACCGACCGCATCGGGCTGAGCCAGACATTGCTGCAATGCAAACTGAAATAACCAACCATAAACAACAGACCATGAAATCCGAACAAGTTGACGTGCTGGTAATAGGTGCCGGCCCGTCGGGTACGGTAGCCGCATCGATCATCAAAAAAGCGGGTTACAGTGTTAAGATCGTTGAGAAGATGACCTTCCCCCGTTTTGTGATCGGCGAAAGCCTTCTGCCACGATGCATGGAAGCGCTGGAAGAAGCGGGCTTCCTCGATGCGGTGAAAGAAAAGAAATTCCAGGAAAAATTCGGGGCCAAGTTTGTCAACAACGGGAAAGTAAGCGACTTCTTTTTTGCCGATCAATATACTAAGGGCTGGACATGGACCTGGCAGGTACCCCGCGGCGAATTCGACCAGACACTGGCGAACTGCTGCGTAAGCATGGGTATACCGGTAGAATACGAAACCACTGTAACGGCGATCGAATTCAACGGTACCGATTCGGTAACCACCGTAGAGGACGCGGCCGGTAATCCATCGCAGATCAAAGCACGGTTTATTGTAGACGGAAGCGGGTACGGCCGGGTAATACCCAGGCTGTTCAACATGGACAGGCCCTCCAACCTGCCTCCGCGTAAAACCCTGTTCACCCATGTAAAAGACGTGAAACGTTCCATGGATGATGAGCCCAACCGCATCACCATCATCGTGCATGATAAGGGAATCTGGATCTGGGTGATACCCTTCTCCAGCGGCATCACCTCGGTGGGCTTTGTTGGCGAACCGGGATTCTTTGAAAAAGTTAGCGGCAGCAACGAAGATCAGCTGCGGGCGCTGCTCGATTCGGAACCCTACCTGAAAGAAAGAATGCGGGATGTGGAATTTGTTTTCGAGCCCAAAGTGCTTCAGTCGTGGTCTACCACCACCAGCAGTTTTCATGGCAATGGCTTCGTACTCACCGGTAACGTGACTGAATTCCTCGACCCGGTATTTTCTTCGGGCGTAACGTTGGCCACCGTATCAAGTCAGCTGGCGGCGCACCTGGTGATCCGCAAACTCCGGGGTGAAGCCGTGGATTGGGATAAGGAATACACCCAACCCATGATGCAGGGGGTAAATACTTTCCGGTCGTATGTAATGGCCTGGTACGACGGAACCCTGGATACGATTTTCTTTGCGGAAAAACCCGACGAGGAGATCAAGAAAATGATCTGTTCCGTGCTGGCTGGTTATGTGTGGGACAGCACCAACCCCTATGTGAAGAACCATAGCACGGCGCTGAACAAACTGGCTAAACTGATCAACCTCGAAAAAACAATCGCCGGATCGCTTTGAGTTCCGCGTATTATATCAGCTCCAGCTGTGTGATCAGCGACCGGGTTATTTACCGTAACGGACTGCCTGTTTTCTCAGGAGAAGAATCCCCGCTTCCCGACCTGCTTATTTCGGCTTACCGCCATTTCGGATACCAGTATCTCAAGTTCTTTAAAATGGACAACCTCGGTAAGCTGGGTTGGCTGGCTGCCGAGATCCTGCTGAGCGGGGGGTTCGACAAAAACCGCTACCGCCCTGAAGAGGTGGGCCTGGTGCTTTCCAATGCCCATGCAAGCCTCGACACCGATACCCGGTATTACGAAACGGTGAAGGATATACCCAGTCCGGCCCTGTTCGTGTATACCCTGCCCAATATCGTCATCGGCGAGATATCCATCCGGCATGGCTTCAAGGGCGAAAACGCCTTTTTCGTTTCGGAGTCTTTTGACGCCGGTTTTATTGAACATTATGTGACCCGTCTCGTTAATAATGATATATTGCAGGCTTGTATCTGCGGCTGGGTGGATGTACTCGGCGACAGGTACAAAGCGGCCCTCTTCCTGGTGGAAAAAGAGAAGCGGGAAAATTCAGTTACTTTTACAGCGAAAAACCTTAATAATTTATACGCTTTACAAAATGGATAAGTTAATGTCGGATCTGAAATCCCAGATCATTGCCCAGTTGAACCTGCAGGACGTTAAACCCGAAGATATTGGAGACGATCAGCCCCTCTTTGTAGAAGGTCTTGGCCTCGACTCGATCGACGCCCTCGAACTGATCGTATTGCTTCAGCAGCAATACCAGATCAAACTCAGTAATTCGGATGAAGGCCCCAACGTATTCCGCACCGTACGCACCATGGCCGAATACATCAAAGCACACCAAGCCCAGAATTCATAGATACAATGAATGAACCTGTTTTCATCGCCGGCACCGGTGTCATTTCGGCAATTGGCAACAATGTTACCGAATGCCTCGATGCGCTGGAGAACGGTCGTGCGGGCATCGGCCCCATGACCCGGCTGGATTCGGTTCACAAAAACAGGCTGCCCGTTGCCGAAGTAAAACTCAGCAACGAAGAGCTGGCATCCCGTACCGGGTTGCCGGCAATCAAAAGCAGAACCGCCTTATTAAGCCTCGCTGCCGCCCAGGAAGCGATCCGCCATTCCGGGATCGAAGACCTCGCAGCCTGGCGTTGTGGTTTTATTTCCGCCAACTCGGTAGGGGGAATGGATAAAACCGAAAATTTTTTCAGGGAATTCATCGCCGATAATAACAAAGGACAGCTGCATGATGTGGTAGACCATGAGTGCGGAAGTGTAACCGAATTGGTAGCCGATGCGCTGGGCATCAACGAGCATGTCAGCACCATCAGCACAGCCTGCTCTTCTTCCGCCAACTCCATCTTCCTGGGCGCACGGCTCATCCGGAACAACATACTGGATGTGGTGATCGCCGGCGGAACCGATTCGCTGACCCGGTTCACCCTGAATGGTTTCAATACACTGATGATCCTCGACGAACAGTTTTGCCAGCCCTTCGATGAAAACCGCCGCGGACTCAACCTCGGCGAGGGCGCCGGTTACGTAGTACTGGTATCGGAAAAAGTCGCTGCAACAATGAAGCATAAGCCGGAAATTGTTTTAAGCGGATATTGCAACGCCAACGACGCCTATCATCAAACCGCTTCATCACCCGATGGAACCGGTTCGTACCTGGCCATGAGCGGTGCGCTGAAGAAAAGCGGCCTGCAGCCTTCCGATATCGATTACATCAACCTGCACGGTACCGGTACGCAAAACAACGACATCGCGGAAGGCACGGCGATCAAGCGCCTGTTCGAACCAACATACCCGAAGATGAGTTCCACCAAAACCTTCACCGGGCATACGCTGGGCGCCAGCGGCGGCATCGAAGCGGTGTTCTCGGTACTGGCATTGCAGCATGGCGTCATCTTCCCCAACCTTCGTTTGCAAACCCCCATGAAGGATCTGCCGTTCCGGGTAACTACTGAATTGGAAAAAGGAGTAAGCCTGAAACACGTTCTCTCCAATTCCTTTGGCTTCGGCGGTAATTGCTCATCCTTGATCTTCTCAAAAATATAAGATGTACATACGGGCTACCGGAAACATATCACCGCAAAAAACCTTTGGTCACTCCGCGCTGGCCGAAGCGCCCGTTGCGTACACCGGCAACCGCCTGGCCTGCATCGAACCGGATTATAAAGAATTCATCGACCCCAAACTGATCCGCCGCATGAGCCGCATCATCCGTATGGGCGTGGCGGCGGCGATGGAATGCCTGAAGGAGGCAGACATCAAGATGCCGGATGCCATCACTACCGGTACTGCCTATGGTTGCCTGGAAGACACCAACCTCTTTCTCGGCCGCATGGTGGAGTTCAACGAGGAATTATTAACACCGACGGCCTTTATTCAATCCACCCACAATACCATCGGCGCCCAGATCGGCCTGATGCTGCAGTGCAATAACTACAACAACGCGTATGTTCATCGTGCGTTTTCTTTTGAGAACGCCTTACTGGATGCCGTAATGCTGCTGCGGGAAAAAGAAGCAGCCCATGTACTTGTGGGCGCCATCGATGAGATCGTTAATCCCAGTTTTACGATCCTCAATCGCTTTGGTATTTACAAGCCGGGCGATGTTTCGAACCTGGAACTTTATAAAGCAAACACGAAAGGAACTATTGCCGGCGAAGGCGCTTCTTTTTTTGCGCTTACAGCGGAACCTTCGGGAAATGATTACGCGAAACTGGAAGGATTGCATACCTTTTACAAACCGGCGGGCCTGGCCGCTACGGAAAAACAGATCAGCGGTTTTCTGCAACGGCATGCCGTTTCGATGCAGGATATCGACCTCGTGATCACCGGTCGTAATGGCGATGCAGCCCACGACGAACCCTATGCACAGTTAACGCAAAGCCTGTTCGGACAAACACAACAACTCAACTTTAAACATCTTTGCGGCGAATACCCAACCGCCTCCGCTTTTGGATTCTGGCTCGCCGCCCGCATACTCAAAACCGGTAATATTCCCGAACTGCTGCAAGCCTCCGCCGCCAAACCGGTGAAGCGGGTGTTGCTGTACAACAGTTATAAGGGCAGCCACCATTCGTTATCTTTGCTGGCAGCATGCTGAATTACCGCAATACCAATATTTTTTTTACGCTGTTGTTGGTTGCCCTGATCGCCATACATATTGCGTATGGCCTTCCCTACTATATATACGTTATACTGCTCTTCATTTATTCCCTCATTGTCTTCTGGGGTTGTTATTATATCGGCTCCGGGTTTTTTATCCGGATCACCTGTAAGGCGGCAACAGATAAAAAGCAGATCGCCATCACGTTTGATGACGGTCCGGCCGCGGCACATACGCCCGAAATCCTGGATGTACTCAGGAAGGCGGATGTAAAAGCCGCTTTTTTTTGCATTGGCAACCGCATTGCGGGTAATGAAATCATTCTGCAGCGGGTGAAAGAAGAGGGTCATATCATCGGCAATCACAGTTTTTCGCACCATTTCTGGTTCGATCTGTATTCAGCGGATAAAATGATCGCCGACCTGCGGCGGATGGACGAAGCGATGGAACGGGCAACGGGATTGAGGCCCCGGCTTTTTCGTCCGCCCTACGGCGTTACCAACCCCAATGTAAAAAAGGCGATTCTCCGGGGAGGCTATACGCCCATCGGCTGGAGCGTACGATCGATGGATACCGTAACAAAAGACAGCCGGAAATTGTTAGCGAAGATCAACGGGGCCATTGAGCCCGGGGCTGTGTTCCTGTTTCACGATACCTGTTCCTCTACGCTGGAAGCCCTGCCCGCGTTCATAGCGGAAGTTAAAAATCGTGGTTACGAAATCGTACCCCTTGATAAATTGTTACATTTGCGGCCTTATGCGTAAACTGACTTATATACTTTTTTTTCTCTTCAGCGGTGCCAGCCTTTATGCCCAGTATCCCGGGTATAATCCGGTGGCCGACCTGGCGAAATTCAAAACGGATTTTGCCGCCTCCACCCAAAAGATCAACGCCATCAAAAGCGATTTTGTACAGGATAAGAACCTGAGCATGCTATCGGAGAAGATCACATCCAAAGGCAGGTTCTGGTTCAAAAAAGAAAGCCGGGTACGGATGGAATACAATCATCCCTTCCAGTATCTCATGGTGCTGAACAAGGATAAAGTGTATGTGAAAGACGGACAGAAGGAGAATAAGGTGTCGGCCAATTCGAACAAACTCTTTCAGCAGATCAACCGCATCATGATCGACTGCATGCAGGGAACCATGCTCGGCAACAGCGATTTCAAGACACGGGTTTTCGAAAACAAAACCTCCGCCCTGGTGGAGCTGGTACCGGTATCCAAAGGGCTGAAGGAATTATTCAAATCGATCAATGTGATCGTCGACAAAAAAGATTTTTCCGTTACCAGTATCGAAATGCGGGAACTTTCGGGCGATAATACCGTCATGCGTTTCACCAACAAAGAACTGAATGCTTCCATTCCGGACAACCTTTTTGATATTAAGTAGTTTCCTGCTCGCTCACTGTACACCCGTACATAAGCAGATGCAGGCAGCGCAAGCCGATGTGAACCGGGTACGGCAGTTCCAGCCGGCATTCGGAACTGCCTTGTACAATACCACGGTGGATGTGACCGGCAACCATCTCAGTGGCCTGTTGATGATCAAGCGCATGCCCGACAGCAGCGTCCGCATCGTATTCAGCAGCGAGATGGGACTAGGTTTTTTTGATTTTGAGTTCAGGCCCGACGGTGGTTTTAAAGTACACTCCATCATAAAAAAAATGAACCGCAAGGCGGTGATCAAAACCCTGCGCCACGATTTCGAACTGGTGCTGATGAACCGGCTCGATTATACGAAAGCATCCGTGCGGAGTAATGGGGGCGAATTGTACTTTATCTTCCCCCAGGAAAAAGGATTTAATTATTATGTGACCGACCCGGACCTTAAGGAATTGATCCGGATGGAACGGGCATCAAACAAGAAAGTGATCGTGAAGGCGGTCGTGAAGGATATGCGGAACGGTATCCCCGACAGCATCGGCATAGCGCACCAGGCATTTGAATTCAACATCGGACTAAAACGTATCGAGCGATGATCTTACTGAATGATTTTTTCAGCATAACACGGCAAAGCAGTTCCGACGGAAATATGGAGGCTGTCCTTGAGATCAATAAAGGGCATCGCATTTTTGAAGGTCACTTCCCCAACCAGCCCGTGGTACCCGGCGTATGTATGATGCAGATGATAAAAGAACTTTTGGAACAGGAATTAAAAAAAGAAACCAAACTCCTCTCGGCCGCGGAAATGAAGTTCCTGGCAGTAATCGACCCAACGCGGAACAATGTCATCCATGCTTCCATCAAATACAGTGCAGAGAGTGATCAGCTGAAAGTAACAGCATCACTTTTCAAAAGCGAATTGATGCATTTTAAATTCAAAGGCGTATTTGTTTTCCCGTAGGATTATCCCGCATGCTTCTCTTCGGGTATCAGTTTATTGATCAGGTCCAGCGCCGGGCCGGTCATGAACGTGGTTACCAGGGCCATCAGCACCATCATCGCGAACATCTCCGGGGTAAGCACACCCAGGTCGTACCCGATATTGAGAACGATCAGTTGCATGAGGCCGCGGGTGTTCATCAGTATACCGATCGAAAGACTGTCTTTCCAGCTTTGCCCGACGATCTTTGCCGCCAGGGCGCTGCCGCCGAATTTGCCGGCTAATGCCACCAGCAATATCCATCCGAATGTAACCCAGAGGTGTCCATCATTCAGCAGGCCGATCTGCGTTCGCAGTCCCGTGATCACAAAGAAAAGCGGGAGCAGCAGCACGATGCTGATGTCTTCGATCTTATCGGTAACGATCTTGCGAAAGTCGAAACTCGGGGGCATCACCACACCGGCCATAAAAGCGCCGAAGAGCGAGTGTATACCAATGATGGAAGTGGTATAGGCAGAAATAATGAGCATCACAAAAAGAAAAGCCATTACGGCGGTTCGTTTCGCTTCTTTATTGTGGTAGATATGTTCGAGTTTTTTCAGCGCCGGGCGGATTACCTTCAGCATCAGCAATACGTAAACGACGGCCAGCAGGATGGTGTAGATGGCACTGATGGAAGAACCCGATTTCACCAGGGCGATCACCGCCGCCAGTATGCACCAGGCGGTAAGGTCGTCGGCCGCCGCACAGGTAAGTACCATGGCGCCAAGCCGCGACCGGGTTAATCCACGTTCTTTGAGAATCCGCGCCAGCACGGGGAACGCGGTAATGCTCATGGCAATGCCCATGAACAGGGAAAAGGAAAGGAAGCTGGTATTGGCTGGAGCGTAGTCCTTATATATAAAATAGGCCAGTGCCATGCCGAGGGTATAAGGAATGATGATACTGGCATGACTGATGATCACGGCATCATAGGCCTGTTTGCCGATTGATTTGAGATCGAGCTCCATGCCGATGATGAACATAAACAGGATCAGGCCGATCTGGCTCAGAAAACTCAGGGTGCCCAGGGATGCTGCCGGAAATAAAAATCCGGTAGCCGCCGGAAAATAAGCGCCCAGTATCGATGGCCCCAGAACGATCCCGGCCACGATCTCTCCGATAACGGCCGGTTGACCGATTTTTTTAAAAAGAAATCCAAAGAGCCGGGCAAAAAGAATGATGACGATGATCTGCAGCAGCAGCACGGCAATGGGCTCTGAGATATGTGTTGAAAAAGATCCGGTGAATTCCTGGAAATAGCTGTGTGCGGCAGATTGCCCGTCTTGCTGTACCTGCCTGCTGGTAAGCGCCGGATCCTGCAGGGCCTTACCTTGTTTCAGTATCCAGTAAATAGCGCCGGCCGCACCAACGATGGTGAGGGCATAAAACAGGGAACTCCATTTTTTCTTCATGCTGAAAACCGGGTCTGGTATAATGCGGGTTAATGAAGTTTATTCAATTGACGTTAGTAAAAGGAAAATTACAGATTGTTTTTTAATGGGCGCCACTATTTCCGCAACAGCATAAAACTATGCTGTACTCCTTTGTAATTGTTGTACAGCAGGATGGTTTGGGGCGTTGAAACCGAAGCGGGGGATTTCAGCAGGTGAGCTGGAAGCGCCATCCCTTGTACAAGCCGGCAGGCAAGCCATAATCCAAATGCGGATGCTGTACAGTATTCGCCACTCAGGTGTTTGAAGCGGGCAACGGGTGTGGATGCGGGCAGAGCCGATTCGCAGGCAGTGTAAAATTTCCGCGTACGGTTGTCACCGCTTTCACCGGAAAGAAAGAAGTCGATCGTATCCGCAGCGTTCCTGTTTTTCTCCACAAATTGCCGGAAGGTATCCGCCACCAGCTTTTCGTCTTCACTATGCAGGATGTGCAGGGCCCGGATGGAAGCCAGCGCATCTGCCGGCTGATCATTGACAAGGAAAACCGCGGCGCCTTCACCGGCAATGCTGCCCGCGCTGTCCACGTCGAATAAAACTTTATTGGAGACCGGGTCTTTCTTATACGCCCCATCCAGTTCCTCTATATTGTAGTCGAAGTCGGATATCTCGTCGAGTCCGCCCAGCAGGAAATTCTTTCCCGGGAACTGGTTGAGCTGCATCACGGCATCGATCAGGGCATTCTCAAAAGCATGACCCCGGTGCACGTGTGTACTGTTGTACGATTTGTTCTTTGTCATCATGCCTACCTGTGCGGCCACGGCGTTGGACGTGCTTTGAACGAAATTGCCCGGCGCCAGTAATCCTTCTTCGTACTGAACGATCTGGTTCAGGAACTTGATGCAGTCTTCCATACCACCTTTACCCGTGCCGATGATGATGCCATCGATCGGCAGTCCTTCTTTGATCAATGGCAACGAAGCGCCTACACCCATGCGTACGGCCCGTCCCATCCGGCGGAGTACACCGGGTGGTATCCCTTCGTAATTGGGTTCCATGGCCAGCAGCCGCTTGTTAGCGGGCTCCTGGATCGTTTCCAGGTCAACCTGCCCGAAGGTTTGCTGCGGCGAGATGCAATATGTACGGTGGATGTACAGCATCAGGGTTTGGAAAAAATTAGAGATGAACAATTGCCTCCAAAACCAAACGAGTTCGACATCACGTGCCGCACGGGCATCGGGCTGTGTGCCAATACGGGTGTCAGCCCGGTAGAGGGTACCGGTTTGGTAAAACGCAGGTTGGCATACGCTTCCTGGTGTACCAGGCTCAGTATGCTGTAAACAGCCTCAATGGCTCCGGCGGCTCCCAGGGTATGCCCGGTGAAGGATTTGGTAGAGGCAAAGGCCGGCGCTGTATTAAATAAGCGTAGCATGGCCCGGCCTTCTACTTCATCATTGTTCTCGGTTCCGGTTCCATGGGCGTTGATAAAATCAATCTGTCCGGGTGTTAGTCCGGCCACCTGCAAAGCGCCTTGCATCGACAGGTACGGGCCATCTCCCTCATCCGATAAGGAAGAAGGATGGTAGGCATCGTTGGCATTGCAGTAACCGGTAAGTTCGGCATATACTTTTTTCCCGTTTATATCCTCTTCTTTTTCCAGCAATAAAAAAGCGGCGCCTTCGCCCAGGTTCAGGCCATTCCGGTTCTCATCGAAGGGTGTGCATTTTTCGCGGGAGAGAATATGCAGGGCGTTGAATCCATTGATGGTGTATTTGGCCAGGCTGTCGGTTCCGCCAACAATGGCCCTGCGGGCAAAACCGTTCCGCATCAGCATGGCGCCATACATGATGGAGTTGGCCGAGGAAGAGCAGGCTGTATTGATGGTATTGATGATGCCCTTCAGCCCGTATCGCTTCTGCAAAAACATGTTCACCGAAGCGCAGTCGTACGATGAGGTATAAGGCGATCCGTTGGTGTGGTGATTGGCATCGGCGAACAATTCGTCGGTCAGGCACATGCCGCCTACGGTGCTGGCGCCCGCCAGGGCTGTTTCGGGTGAAGCAAGGTCTTCGGGCGACAGTTGTGCGTCTTCCAGCATTTCGTTGAACGCATGCAGGGCCAGCAGGGAAGTTCGGGTAACGCCCGGGTCGGTTACCTGCAACTGCTTCACCAGGGTTTCGGTACTCGTACGTACCTGGCCGAAAGGAAGCAGGCCTGCATATTTCGTGGGGAAGAGATCGAGCGCACGCTGAATGCCACAGGTACCGCTTACGAGGTGCTGCCGGTTTTGCGCCACGGAGTGCCCGATAGCGCTGATCACGCCCATGCCGGTGACAAAGATCCTGCTCAATGAAACGAAATTTATTTGGTGCGGTGCTGTTCGATATACGCGGCGATGGTATTGATATCGACCAGGATCTTACGTCCTTCCTTCGGGTCTTTGATCTCAATGCCATATTCACGGCTCAGCAGAACGATCAGTTCGATGGAGTCGATGGAATCCAATCCGAGTCCTTCGCCGAACAAGGGCTCATCGTCTTTTATATCATCGGGGTTTACCGATGTGAGGTTCAAAAACTGAACGATCTGTTTTTTTAATTGCTGCTTTAGTTCCGCTGTTTCCATGTTAGTTGATTCAAATAAGATTTTTGCGCTTCAGCCCGATGAGGGTAATCGCCTGTATGACCAGGGTGATTCCCAGCAGGGGCAGAATATTCAGGACAACATCTTTTAATTTGCCGCCCTCCAAAAATAAGCCATAATACGCTTCGAGACACCAATGCAGCGGAGAGAGTTTCATCACGAACTGGAAAGACTCGGGCATGGCGAAACTCGGTACCAGCAAACCACCCACGGCCGCCATCAATACGATGGAAACGGCGCCGATGCCATTGGACTGTTCCTGTGTTTTCGCGAATACGCCGATCATGATGGCATAACTTACGGCACACCATCCGCAGATCAGGGTTACCACGGTAACGCCCGGCAGGTCGGGCAGGTTCAGCCGGGGTAAACCCATCGAAGGGAACAGCCAGATGCCCAGTGAGAATACGACAGCTGCCTGGGTTACAGTTACAAAAAGATAGGTGAGTTGTTTGGAAAGAACGGATACGAGGTAGTTGGTGGGCAGGGTTTTCAACCGCACAAAACTCCCGTTGAGTTTTTCCCGCACCACGCTTCCGCCAAGTGAGATGACAATAAAGAACATGGCAAAAACCGTCCAGGCGGGTACATTGTGCTGCGACGCGTTGGGTATGTTCCGGCTGCCGCTGCGGGATACCGGCATTTCATTAATGGCAACCTGCTCGCCGATGAGCTCTTTTTCCAGTGAATCGGGCATGGCCTTCTCGTTCAGGTTGAAGTACAGGCTTTTTAATACCTCTTTATTCTGTACCACCTGCAGGGCGCTTTTCAAGGCCCCCTGTATCGATTTGCGGAATGTTTCCTGCAATACCGGGTGGTAAAGCATGCTGATGGGCTGAATGCTCGTGTTGCTGCTATCGCTTTTTGAACTGTCGGACTGCATACCGAAATTCTTCAAGGCTTTGCGGGCGATCTCATTTGATTTCAGTTTGACCTTTTCGGTGAAGTCGGACGGGATGATGATGGCGATCACCGCATCCTTGGCGTGCATGCGGCCGGCGATGAGCGAATCCGGTTCGTTGGCGTTTACGTTTTGAATGCGGAACATACCCGCCTTGTGAATGGCCGTTTCCAGTTGTTTGCCCGCCTCGCCCGTATCGCGGTTGCAAAGCAGCATGGGAACGGTATTGGTGTTCAGCATCTCAAACGTACTGTTCTGCACCGCGGTGATCACAACGGCGAGCACGATGGGCATCACAAACATGAAGATGAGGCCCAGCTTATCGCGGGTGAGGATGCGGATGTCTTTTAATATGGTCGACCAGAGTTTGAACATTATGAATCCCTGAACGAGCGCCCGGTTAAATTGATGAATAATCCTTCGAGCCCGTCTTCCTCATGGTCGATCATCAGCTGCTCCAGGGTATTGTGGGCGATGATCTTTCCGTCGTCGATAAGGGCTACTTTGTTGCAGAGGTCTTCGGCTTCGCTCAACTGATGCGAAGTATATATAAGTGTAGTGCCGTTTTCGTTGAGTTGTTTCAGGTAGGTGATGATGGCGTGCCGGGAGTGCACGTCTACACCCACGGTGGGTTCATCCAGGAATAATATTCTCGGTTCGTGGATCACGCCGATGGCCAGGTTCACCCGCCGTTTCATACCGCCCGAGAACTCCTGCACTTTGCGGTCGCGTACATCTGCCAGTCCGAGTATATCCAGCAGTTCATCCGTTTTCCGCTTGATGGTGCTTTTATTCAAACCGGCCCAGGCCCCGAAGAAAGCCAGGTTTTCGGCCGGGCTCAGTTCCTGGTAAAAAGAAAAATCCTGGGGTACAAACCCGAACAGGCGGTTCACCGATTTTTTGTGATGCGCTATTTCATTGCCGAGCAGCCGGATGCTTCCCTGCTGGTAGTTAAGCAGGCCCGTCATGCAGTTCATGAGCGTGGTTTTGCCGGCGCCGTTGGGGCCAAACAGGCCAAAACGCTCTCCTTCGGTGATCTCCAGGGATAAATGTGTGAAGCAGGCCCGGGTTTGCCGGGGGTAGGTGAAACTCAGGTTTTCGATTCGCACGGCAGCCGTTGTCATGCGTTCCATTTGATTTTAGACAATGCCTGGAAAGCCTTCTTTTCGATCTCGGATATTTCGAGCAGGTAATCGCCCATCACATCAAAGTCGGCCTGGCTGCCGATGCGGCCTTTATAAATACCCGATGCCTGAACAGCGGCGTTGCGCCATTTGTCGCCGGCTTCGGTAAAGATTTTAGAAATACCGATCAGTTCATCAATGGGGTGGTAGGCATGCGCTTCCTGCAGGAAAGCGGCATAGATATACCGGAAACCGCCGCCGCCGGTACCAATCTCTTCCTGCATGCGCACGAGTTGAGCCAGGTATAAGCCGGCTTTGTGGCGCCCCAGTTTGGCCGGCCATTTTTTGATCTGCCTGCCGGTATAGGCAATGCCTTTGTAGCCGGCGATATTGCCCGGTATGCGGATCATGTGGTTGACGTTGCGCTTGATTCCTTTCACGATCGCTTTTTTCACCTGCTCATCGGTTACGATCCTGTTCTCCTTTGGGAAATAGATCTGCCCGCGGGGTGCGAAAGCGCCTTTGGCAAAACGTACCCGCTGCAATTCGTAATCGGTGAGCGATGTTACGGTTTCCATTACGGGGTCGCTGATCAGGTATTTGTCTTCTTCACGCCCGAACACGATCATGTTGTGGGCGTTGAAGTGAAACCGGTATTCTTTGGGAAAATAGGTGAGATAATAAACACCCACCTGAGCGCCTACCGCTTTACCCGCATCAAGGCATTCATCGAGGTAGCGTTTGCCGGCTTCCTGGGAAGAGAATTTCTTTCGGGACACGGGGATATTGAGTGCGGTACAGGTGCGTTTGAAGATCAGCCCGGGCATGGTGCGGAAAGCAATGGCCGGACCGTTGTTTATTTTAAGAAAGGGAAGCTGAACATAGAATAACCCCGAGCCGATTCCGAACGAAAGCGGTTCGGTAAGCTGTTTGGCTCCGGCAGCACGCAGCAGGTTGGTGGTAACCCCGTTCTCACAATGCGCCGCCTGCAGGTGTTGGAAATCGTTATTCATGAACATTCATGGTTTTAAGTTGATCGACCGTTACGTTGAAAGCGTCGGCATATTTTTTCAGTTTCCCGTCGGGCAGTTTCCGGAACACGCCAGCTTTCAGGTGTTTTTTGATCGTCCATTTCCAGAAACCGGTATAAGCGGCCACGATGCCGATATCCATCAGCCGCAGTTCCATGAAATACAGGATCGGACTGGCCTCGTCGCGGAGTACTTTTTCCTTCGCTTCCCGGATGCGTTGTTCAATTTCCTGCCAGGCAACATCCAGCGCCTTGGTTTTTACCTCCCAGCCGGTGCTGAGGTCGGTGCTGTATTTACCGGAATCGTCGGTAACATAAACCACTTCCTTGGTGAGCTTGTTGAGCGCACCATTGTCCTGGGGTATTTCTTCTTTTTTCATATTACCGTATTTGTCGGGTTGATATGGGAAGATGAAATTACTATAATCCGCTAAATCCCGGGAGAGGAGTTATCAGCAAACGGTCAGCAGGCTGTACATATACGAGAAGCGTGCGCTTTCCGGAACAAGCAATAATATTTTATCACCGGGCTTCAGTTTACCACTGTGGTATAATTCATCCACCATCAGGTAAACCGACGCGGCGCCCACATTACCCACTGTGCTGAGGTTTACGAACCATTTATCGTAGGGAATACCGTTTCCATTCTCGATCAGGCGTTGGAATATTTTGTCTTTGAAGAAATGGCTCGACATGTGTGGCAGGAAATAATCCACTTCATCGGATTTCACCCCATGTTTATCAAGAGCCGCCTTCAAGCCTACTCCACCCAGGGGTACGATGTGTTCACTCAGCAGTTTTACATCCTGTTTGATACTGAGGATGGAGCGGTTCATGATCTCATCGGGGGTATATTCCATATATCCTTTGAGCGAACCATCCTTTTGTTTTTCGCTGGCGCTGTACATGCAGGCTTCCATTTCGTTGGCGAAAGAAAAACCTTCGAGCCATTCCACCCGGAGATTCAGGCCGTTTTCGTTCTTCTTATTGGTCATTAAAAAAGCGGCGGCGCCATCGGAGAGCATCCAGCGGAGGAATTCTTTTTCGAAACCGATATAGGGATTTTCTTCAAGTTCTTTTAGTTTCTTGGCTTCATCTTCGAACACATCCGACACCAACAGGGCCGAGAAGCGCTCTGAACCGGTGGCCACGGCCAGGGAGGCATCGCCTGTTTTGATGGCCAGGTACGCGTACTTTAATGCATGCATGCCGGCACAGCAAACCCCGGCGGGCGATACCACTTCGATGGGGTTCATCTCCGGCAATAAGCCATGCACCATCACACCGTGCGAAGGCATTACCTGGTCGGGCGAAGAAGTACCGCAGGAGAGCAGGTCGATGTTTTTGAGTTTCGCCGCGTCGTTTCCCAGCAGGGCTTTTACAGCTTCTGCGGTGATTTGGGCATTGGTATGGGTTATTTTACGGTCTTTGGTAAGTGCGTAATAGCGGTTGGTGATACCATTATTGCGTAAAACGATTCGTTTGGATTTGGAAGGCTGGCCGTTGATGTATCCCAGGTACTCTTCCATCTCGTCGTTGGATACCGGGCTGTTGGGAAAATAAGATGCTGTATTGGTAATGTAAACCTCGTTAAAAGACATTGGTAGTTTGGGTTAATTAAGTTATTCCAGAATATTTCAGTTTTTGTTTCCTGATGCGGTCCGACAAGAAAGGTTTGAAGAAAATGGCATCAACAGTTAGTATTATCGGCGCAGCTATAAACAGTGCAATTAAAAGATAATATTTGAATGCAACAAGCCAGGCTGTCTTTTTTTTCTTTTTGGAAATGATGCCTGCCCAGATGCCAAATATGCGCTTGGCCTTGGTTTCAATGAACATGTGGTTATACCGGATATCGACCGCTTTCTGACGGATCAATTCATCCTGCATGCCATCCCAGTTTCCGCTTTCCAGGTGCCGGCAGATCGTTGTGCCGTATGTTGCTGTTCCCTGTATGTCTTCTTCGGCAACGCCGGGCATGGGAAACAGATTGAGCCAGCGGCCTTTCTTTCCTTTGAACATCCAATAGAAGATGGTGACAAAACTTACGAAGTTGTGGTGCTTGTCGATGAGGGCGATATGGCCCGCCAGTCTGGCGCCGGCCGATCGCAGGATCAGTTTGATTCTTTCCATCGCCCCGATCCACATATTCCTTGCGCCGGTTATGGCAACAACGGGCGTATCCTTCAGCACTGCCCGCATGGCCGGATGCAGGAGGATGGAGTTTACGGGTATGGAAGGAGAAAGAAACCAGGCCTGGTAACCGAGTATGATGAGATCGTACCGGCTTTCTTTCAGGACAAAGGGTTTGAGTTCGGTGGGCACTTCCCGCACACAGCCGGGCATCACGGCAAAGAATTCCTTTCCTGTCCAGGGGAAGGGGTATGGAGCAGCGACGTCTACCCGTACTTTTTCCACGACATGACCTGCTTCAATGAGTGGTTTGGTGAGCTGATCGGTGATCTCTTGCAGCTGCCCGGATTGGGAGTAATAAATGACAAGGATTTTTTTGCCCATGGGATGCAAAATTAAGGGAGCAGCCCTTTCAGCGCTTTGGATTTTTTGCTGTAATCAATGATGGCCTGTTGTACCGGGGAAGGTAAGTTTTTATAATTGCTTTTAACCAGTTTGCTATCGTGGTCGATGTTGTTGCGGTAGTCTACCGCCTTGGGGGCATGTTCCTGGATGATCAGGCGTAGAAAGCAGTACTCCGCGTTATCGTTGTCTTTTTTGATGGAGGCTTCCAGTTTTTTACGGCCTTCTTTAAAAAGACTGAGCTTGTCTTTAGCCTTGGCAACCAGCCCGGCCTTCTTCATCAATAAGGCGCCTTCAAAAGCTTCTTTGTCTGTCAGGGAAGAGGTTTTTATCGCGTTGAGCTGATTATTGATCTCCTCTATATTGTCGGAAGCAAGGGCGTTGTAAAAAGCCGACCTGTCGAACCCGGAAACGATCCGTAATTCCGCCGCGGAAATCAATGAAACCAGGGCCAGCAGAACGCTTAAAAAAACTTTTCTTTTCATCTTCAGTTTATGCCGCAAAGATAAAGAATTGTGCTCTTTGCGTAATAAAACGGCAGCAAGGAATACCGGAGGCGTAGTGTTTCTACGTAAAACCACTTTGACAACATGGCAATAAAATATATCTGTTTTGATAAGCGGGATTTGCACAATAAAGTACTCAGCGAAAGCGATTTATAGTGGTCTGGATAACTGCCGGACCCGACTGAAAAACCACGAGAATGAGATTGACCCGCCATGCGCTTGCTGTGCTGCTGACGTTTTTATTACTCTCTCACAGTTCTCCCACGCATATACCGGAAGCCGTTTCAAAACCGGCGCCCAAGCCCACTATGGTATTTCCTGTCATGGCGACAGGGGCGGCTGCTTTATACGAAGCATGGTCTCTTGAATCGGCGGGATTATCCCGGGAGGCGTTTGAAAAAGCCTATGCAGGCTACACCCAGTTTAAGGAGCGCTCAATGCTTAAGGTTACCCGGTTACTGACGATTGTGGATTACAGTTTATCCTCTGCCAAAAAGCGGTTGTTCGTTCTGGATATGGATGCCGGGAAAATGGTCTTTAACACGCTGGTGGCTCATGGCCGTAACTCCGGGGTGGAAATGGCCAGGCAATTCTCCAATGCCGGGGAATCGCACAAAACAAGTCTTGGTTTTTACATCACCCTGAATACCTACCAGGGTGGTAACGGATACTCGCTGAAGTTGAAAGGCTGCGAACCCGGTATCAATGATAACGCGTTGAACAGGGCTATAGTAATGCACGGCGCCGATTACGTGAGCGAGGATTTTATCAGGCGCAACGGTTTCCTCGGCAGAAGCCACGGATGCCCGGCGGTTCCTCAGAAACTGAATAAGAAGATTATCGACCAGATAAAAGGAGGCAGTTGTATGTTCCTGTACTACCCTGCTGCCGATTACATCAAACGGTCAAAAATACTTAACACGTAAAAGCATTCTTTCATCTACAGTTTACATGTTTTTATTGTTAGGCACGACAGGAGACAAGGGGCTCTGCGAAAGCAGGGCTTCTTCATTTTACAACACTGCGAAAGCAGCGATGAGCTGGCAGACCACACCCGCTAATAAACCTGTGTAGATCTCTTTGCCGGCATGATCGCTTACGATAAGCCGGGAACTGCACACCAGGCCTGTGATGAGCAACGCGGCAGCCAGGGGCCATGTCATGAGCATGCTGTTACTGTTCATGATCACCAGCAGGATGCCAATCATCCCGCCGCATCCCATGGCATGCATGCTGATCTTGAAGAAAATATTCAGCAGCAATGCGGCAATTGAAGTAAGAAAAACGCCTGTCATAAAAGAAGGCATGATGGGATCCAGCGTTGGTTCAAATTTGAAGAAGACCCGGGCTGCCCAGAAATAGAAGATCATTACCGCCAGGTAGGGGCCGATCCTGTCTTGCTGTGTGGGCAGCATTACCGACTTGATAAAGTTGAGACCCCGCATGATGCCTACCGAGAACGCGGGAAAAAAAGCGGTATTCAGGATGGTAATTAATAGGATCCGCAATTTCAGCCCGGCGCTGAATCCGGCAAAATAGGAAGGATGAAAACTGACCAGGAATGCCACTACATATGTGGGTATGAATATTGGGTGAAAAAGAACGGAGAATAGCTGGGCGAATATCCGCAGTATGATGGAGTGCTCCTTTTTTCCGGTGCCAACGGATGTATGCGATATTGTTTCGGTCATAATTCTTTTCGCAACCGTGCCACGGGAATATTCAGTTGTTCCCGGTATTTAGCTACGGTTCGCCGTGCAATATTATAACCTTTTTCCTGGAGCATCTCGGTAAGTTTTTCATCGCTGTGGGGGTGCTTCTTGTTTTCCTCGGCAATGATGTCGCTCAGGATCTTCTTTACCTCACGGGTACTTACTTCTTCCCCGCTGTCGGTTTGAAGGCTTTCGCTGAAGAAAAACTTGAGCCGGTACGTGCCGAACTCGGTTTGTACAAATTTACTGTTGGCCACCCGGCTGATGGTGGAAATATCAAGATGGGTGGCTTCTGCAATGTACTTGAGGATCATGGGGCGCAGATCCGTCTCGTCGCCGGAAATAAAGAAAGCGTGCTGGTAATTCATAATGGCCTCCATCGTGGTGATCAGCGTATGCTGGCGCTGCTTGATGGCGTCGATGAACCATTTGGCCGCGTCGATCTTTTGTTTGATGAACATAACGGCCTCCCGTTGCCGTTTGTCTTTCTTGTTCCCACGGTCGTAATCTCTCAGCATATCCCGGTATCCTTCGCTGATCCGAAGGTCGGGTGCATTGCGGCTGTTAAGGGTTAGTTCGAGTTTGCCGTTGTTATTATAAATGAAGAAATCCGGCACCACATAACTTTCTGCCTTGTTGGTTGAACCAACGGACCCGGCGGGTTTTGGATTCAGTTTGATGATCTGATTGATCACACTCCTGAGTTGTTCATCCGATAAATCGAGTCCCCGCTGTATCTTTTCGTAGTGTTTCTTGGTAAACTCGTCGAAGTACTTCTCGAGCACTTTAATAGCCATCGCCACGTTTTTATCGCGGATATCTTTTCGTTCCAGTTGAAGTAAAAGGCATTCCTGTAAACTGCGGGCAGCAATGCCGGGCGGGTCGAATTGTTGAATTTGCAAGACCAGCTCACCAACCTCCAGTTCATTTGTTTCAATATTCTGGCGGAAAGCAAGATCATCAACAATAGCGGAAATCTCCCTCCGGAGGTAACCGTCGTCGTCCAGGTTACCGATGATCTGTTCGGCGATTTTCTCCTGTTTTTCGTCCAGGTTTAGCATGCCCAGTTGCTCCAGCATTAATTCGTTAAAACCCCGTTCTACTTTAATAGGAATGGTTCTGTGTTCATCGGGGTCAGGGTAATTGTCGTCCCTGAGCTTGTAATCGGCGATCTCGTCATCGCCATCGCTTACGTATTCCGAAATGTCAATATTATCATACTCATCTTCACTGCCATCGGGTTCGTTGTCTTCTTCGCCGGATTCCTCGAATTCGTCCTTGGCTTCCTGGTACTCCTCTTCATGCCCTTCTTCCGCTTCTTCCAGGGCGGGGTTTTCTTCCATCTCTTCCTTGATGCGCTCTTCCAGCAGGGCCGTAGGTACCTGCAGTAATTTCATCAGCTGTATCTGCTGGGGGGAAAGTTTTTGTAGTTGTTTCTGGTATAGTCCCTGACTTAAAGCCATAGCCTGTGTTCTTCTTAGGGTATTTGTTTACAATTCGTAAAATCGAGAGAACTGTTATTACGATTACAACGTAAATTTACAGTGTTCGGTTGTTGGAAAATGAATAAAAACGCTAAAATTTTATATTCCTGCATGATTTTTGTGGCAACGGCCGCCTTTTGCCCAAAATTGTGCGCACAAGCTATTGATTCAGAGAAGAATAGATTCTGGAGAGTGGGTAAAGCGAATCAGAATTTTGGAGCTCCCCGGGGCTATTTTACCGGCTTCAGGCCTAAAAAGCAAACAAGCCCTTCCTATATCCGACCTACGCTTGTTTATGTAATAGCGGAATGCAGCGGCGTTCCAGCCGACTTTTATACCAGGCATTTTGGTTTTTTCTGTAAGAGAGAGTTAAAACTGGAAAAAGCAACTGGCATCCCGTTTCGGTTACGGGTAGGTTCGCTTTCCTATACCGATTACCTGGAGCAGAAACCCAATGCAGTAAAACCTTTCTGATTAAACAGCCGCTTTTTGTTCGCTGAGCACCTTTCGGATAACACCAAGCATCTGCTCTCCCTTTGTTTTTAACTGTTCATCAGTCCAGGACAGTGCTATGGATGTGGAAATGCAGCGGCCCATGATGGCATCGCTTGCACTGAAATCCTTGGTGGCGTGATGAATAACGGATGCTTTAAGATCGGGGTGCAGGGCATTTAGTGTAACGGCGTTTTTCAGGTGATCCCATTTGCGGATGTAATGCCAGTTGTTATCATACCAATAGAAGTTACCGGCAAGTATTCCCCGGGCTTTCATTTCGGTAACAACAGCACGGGTTATTTCTTCCGTAGGCAGAAACCAGCTCAGGAAGGTGCAGCTATCGCCTTCTGCGTCGGGTATCCGCCGGAAACTTACTTCGGGTATGGCAGACAATATCTCCTTCAATACCGCGTGATTTTTTTTCTGGGTGGCCAGAAAACCATCGAGTCGGCGAACCTGCGCCAGCCCGACTGCGGCATGCAGTTCACTGATGCGGAAATTATAGCCGATAAAGGGGTGAAGGTCTGCGCCGCGGTCGATGCCTTTGTGGTCGTGACCGTGATCGCTGTAACCATCGCTGTTGATATAAACATCTTCCCGGTTCGTCATTACCACACCGCCTTCGGCGCAGGTCATGGTTTTGACAAAGTCGAAACTAAAGGTTCCGGCATCGCCGATGGTACCCAGTTTTTTGCCCTTGTAAGAACCGCCGATGCTTTGGCAGGCATCTTCAAGCAAGAGCAGGTTATGCTCTTTGCAAATGGCCTGAAGCGCCTCCATATCGGCCATACTGCCGCACATGTGTACGGGCATGATGCATTTTGTTTTGGGGGTTATCGCTTTTCGTACCGCCCCGGGATCAAGGGTAAGCGTATCATCCACATCTACAAAAACAGGAACGGCACCAACGCTTAGAACCGCTTCAAAACTGGCTACAAATGTGAAAGAAGGAAGTATGATCTCGTCGCCATAACCAATGCCCAGGGCGCTCATGGCCGTTGTAAGCGCTGCGGTACCGCTGCTTACCAGCAGTGCCTGTTTGCATCCGAAGCTGTTGCAAATGGCTTCTTCAAGTTCTTTGGCCTTCCAGATCCCTTTGCGTGGACCATCAAATCCATAGCGCATGAGAATGCCTGTTTCCAGTACATCGTTTACTTCTTTGCGTTCAGCATCGCTCCATAATTCGTAACCGGGCATAGTTGTATAATTAAGAATTTAAAATTTATACGTAAACATGGCAAAGGTAGAAAAAAGGAAATGCCTTTTAAAGCCGGAAATCCTTAGTTGCTGCTTTTTATCCAGTTTACCTCTGGTGTCTTCACTGGTTCCTTGAAGTATTGCAACCGGAGGCTATCGCTCCAGCCGTTGGGGTTATTGTTAAAGGATTTACTGCTGAAGAAGATCATGCCCTGTATATTGGGAGTGTTGCGCAGGGCTTCGATCTGTCTCGGTAACTGCGTAATGTCCTTCCACGCACTGTTACTGCCCGCCCGGTAAATACCCAGCCCGATGTAACAGTTTTTTCCATAGGTATGTTTGCTCCACCAGTCGAGTAACACTTCATAAGGCGCCACCCTGTGGCCGAATTCCCAATATAACTGGGGCGCTACATAATCGATCCATCCGTTCCTGAGCCATAGTAATATATCAGCATAGAGGTCGTCGTAGTTTGTTTGAGCGCCCTTGGTTTTACTTCCGTTTATGGGGTCTTTGTCCTCATTCCGCCACACGCCAAAAGGGCTGATACCAAACTGGCACCTGGGGTTTGTTTCCCTGATAGCGGTACTCAGCATCCGGATGATCGAATCCACATTGCTCCTGCGCCAGTCTTCTTTGCTCATACCGTTTCCGAGTTGTTTGTAACTGGCATTATCGGGGAATTCTTTACCGGGAATCCGGTACGGGTAGAAATAATCATCGAAATGAATCGCGTCTACCGGGTAGCGACTTACCACATCTTTTACCACATTGGTGACATATTGCTGCACTTCTTTGTTTCCCGGGTCAAAGTACCGGCGGTCTCCATAGGTTAAAAACCATTCGGGGTGGATACGGGTGATGTGATTGGGGGCGATGGAAGATGTATTAACATTGAATACAGCCCGGTACGGGTTCATCCAGGCGTGAAATTCCATACCCCGCTTGTGGGTTTCGCTGATCATGAACTCGAGCGGATCATAGTAAGGCATGGGCGGGCGACCCTGCTTGCCGGTCAGGAACTCACTCCAGGGTTCATAGGGTGATGGATAGAAGGCGTCCGTTACGGGACGTATCTGAACGATCATTGCGTTCATCCCGTTGCGCTGGTGCATGTCGAGTATCCGGATAAACTCCACCTTCTGCGAATCGGAATTGTAGTTTCCCTTTGAAGGCCAATCGATATTATCTACTGTAGCGATCCAGACACCCCGGAATTCGGGTTTTGCCTGCGCTAACGACCGATCAGGTAAAAGAAAATGTAGGAGCAGGAGTGAGTATACGGCAAGTTTCATGTGCGGCAATTAGCGGGGTTGGCGGATCTTGTCCAGTAATTTGTTTAGTTGCATGGCTTCCGAATCAGACAGGTTGCCAAATGTGGCATCCATATCTTTTTCGTGTGTATCCAGTTTTTCAAGCAGCTTTCTTCCTTTTGCGGTGATGCTGACATCAACCAGGCGTTTATCGTTTTTGCATACGTTTTTTTGAGCAAGTCCTTTCAGCACCAGGCGGTCAACGATACGGCTGGTATCGCTCATCTTATCCAGCATGCGTTCCCGGATCTGCATCGTGGAGATAGGTACCCCGGCACCCCGTAAAATGCGCAGGATGTTGAACTGCTGACTGGTAATACCTTCGTTATCGAAATAAACCTTCATTTTCTCATTCAGCCAGTGATAGGTGTAAATGAGGTTGATGGCCGCCTTCTGGTAATCGTTGCGGAACGTTTGCTGATTTATGTCTTTTTCAATTCCCATAATATGAATTCAGGTATAAAGGGATTTTATTGTGACGAACCGGCGGGCTTGCCGAATTCGTTCATGTAGATCCGGATCAAAATAACAAAATAACTGATGAGCAGCGGCCCGAATATCACGCCCCAGAAACCGAATAATCCGAGGCCTACAATCACACCGAATACCGTAATAACCGGGTGTACATCCATGAATTTCCGCAGCAGGGTCAATCGTACCACGTAATCGATATTGGAGATCAGTAAGGCTGCGTAGAGCAGAAGTCCGATGGCCTTACCGGTTTTATCGATGGCGAACAGGTAAATGCACAAGGGAGCCCAGATAAGGGCGCTTCCCACGATCGGGACCATCGAAAAAACACCGGTCAAAAATCCCCACAGGGCAAAATCTTTCACGCCAAAAATCCAGTAACCAATCGTTGCCACCACACCCTGTATAATGGCCAATACCGGTATACCAATGGCATTGGCCCTGATCATGTTCCTGGTTTCCAGGCTCAGCATGTCAATATTTTCTTCTTTGAGCGGGATGAAGCGGTCGAGGAATTTTTCAATTTCGCGGCCGTTCACCAGCATAAAGTAGAGCAGGAAAAACATGACGGCAAAATTACTGAGAATCGAAGCAGAACTGTTGAGCAGGGAAGGAATAATCGTGGCAGCCTGTTTCTGGAATGTCAGAATGTTTTCATCCGTCATCAACTGAACACCCGTCAGCTCATAGATCTTCTGTCCAACCAAGCGGGCGTCTGCAACCAGTTCCGCGGAATTATTGAGCAGGATCGATAATTCGGAAGAGATAAGACGGATGGAAAAATAAAGGGGCAGTGCAATGATCACGAGGCTTCCCAGGATGAACAGGACGGCCGTACCCGTTTTACGCCAGCGTTTTCTGATCGTGAGATAGTTGAAACTGTTGCGCAGCAGGATATAGAGGGTGATCGCCCCTAAAAAACCCGGCAGGAAGACGAACAGCTGGTTCAGTAATAAAATTGCCAGCAAAACGATCACCAGCAAGAGGATGATCTGTCGCAGGCGGTTATTGAATGTGGATGGCATAGGAGGCAAAATGCAAATGTCTGTATTTTAATCTTTCCATACCGAAACGCCTTCACTGCAGTTGGCACAGATGTCGATGTTTCGCCGGCTTTTCATCAATTCGCTGCGGAATTGTTTGTAATTGTCGTTGTGCCAGATCTCTTTGAAGGATTGTGTCTTCAGGTTCCCCAGTTGATGCATGGCGTCTTTATCAAAGCAGCAGGGCACCACCAGGCCATCCCAGGTGATCACATTGGCGTGCTGCAGTTTCCAGCAACGGTTCGCCAGTTTGTTCTTGGGACTGTATGTGCCGTCGGCATTCTTTTTATACCGGCTGAATTTATCAAGGGTGGTGATCAGGTTGTTGGGGTCGGTCTCGTATTCGTATACCTGGGCCGTTTTAAAACGGACCTCATCTACCCCCACTTCCCTGGCCAGCCGCTTTATATCATCGACCTGGTGCTCATTGGGTTTCACCACCAGGAACTGGAAGAATACAAACGGGGTTTTGCTTTTCAGCTCCCGCTTCCATTTCATGATGTTCCGGGCGCCCTGCAACACTTTTTCGAGGTTGCCACCGACCCGGTACTGCTCGTATACATCCTGGGTGGTTCCATCAATTGAAATGATCAGCCTGTCGAGCCCGCTTTCCACTGTTTTCCGGGCCACCTCATCGGTGAGGTAGTGGGCGTTGGTAGAAGTGGCTGTATATATCTTTTTGCTGCTTGCATACTGAACCATTTCCAGGAACCCGGGGTTCAGGTAAGGCTCTCCCTGGAAATAAAAGATCAGGTACAGCAACTCCCGGTGGATTTCGTCGATGGTCTTCCGGAAAAAATCGTTTTGCAGCATGCCGGTAGGCCGGGTGAATTGCCGCAGGCCGCTCGGGCATTCGGGGCAACGAAGATTGCAACTGGTGGTGGGTTCAAAGGAGATGGATACGGGGTAACCCCACTGGACAGGCCGGTTTATTAACCTGCTCGCATAAAAGCTGGCCAGCACTTTAAGGCCATTGGTAAAACGCCGGAATGTGAGCTTGCTGGCTAGATTCAAACTATCGTTCCAGTTGATTCGGGGCATGCTCAAAGGTAAGGCGGAATGCTGGCTTGCGCTTATTCAGCAAGCCGAAATATCGGGAATCGAAACCGGTGTTTTGTACGCTGTGGAAATGCGCTTAATCGCGGCAACAGGCTTCTTCGAGGGCGGCAACAATATGTTTGTCGATGTTATCAAGCTTGATAAAGCGGGCGGGGCTAAAACTAAGGCTGTTGCTGCTGAACTTATCGTAATTGTGGAAGAGCACATTCAAGGTGATAAAATTCATAACATAGGCCCTTGTTTCGGCGGGCAGGTACTCTTTGATATCCCAGAAACCCGGTTCACTCAGTCCTGTCTTTTTCATGGCCTCCCATACATTTCCTACGCCGCAGTTATAGCTGGCTACCATCAACAGGATATCATTATTCAGGTTGCGGCCACGGTCTTTCAGATAACGGGCAGCTGCATGGGTGGATTTATTGAAGTTCTTCCGGTCATCCCGTCCGCTGACATGCTTCTTTGCATAGATCACTTTCGCGTGTTTCCCTTTACCCACAACCTTTTTTACGCGGGCCGCGTTCCGGGGAACGTATTTCAGCCCGTACTCTCTGGCCACATCGTCCATGAACTGCCAGTATCCCACCGCGCCGGCCTTCGATACGGCGTTTGCGTTGAAGGCGCTTTCGAGGGCGATAAGCATTTTCAGTTCATCGGGAAGGTTGTATTTTTTGAGAATAGCGCTGATCTTGGGAAAATACTTTTTGCTGCGGTTGTAGGTACGGATCACATAGGCCCGCCTGTTCTCGGAAAATTTCTCTATGTATTCGAGCGATTCATCTTCATTGCCGGCGAGAACAGCCGGGAAATTGATGTTCGGTTCGGGAAACTCATCGTCCACGGCGTCTTTTTTGTCGATCTGTACGGGCGTTGATTTCTTGCTGGTGTCGGTGTAGGAACCAGCCTGGGAAGCGGTGGTAATTCCCAGCGTAAATAACAGCATCAAAACGGGCGTTGATACGGTGAATGAAGTTGTTTTTTTCTTGCCTGAACGAAAGCGTAGTGTCATAGAGGTTTGCGATTAAAAACGGGCTTTGGATAGAACGGGACGCCTGACCGATTATTGCCCGTGCTTGCAAAAAGCCCTTCTTTAACAGATCGTATATAGCGGCGAATTTTCATGTGTCCGTAGTTATGCTATCGTACTTTTACCAATGGCATAGCCCGCATTGTATCGCTCAGAACCTGTTTTATTAAAACTTTTAGTGAAGCGTAAAAATTCTTTCTGCAAATTTGCCTTCTAATATTTCCTGGTTGGCAAAAAAGAAACGTTCCCTCTTTTCTATCGTTTTCATACCTGCCATGCTGTTGGCCGTTGTCGCGGCTGCAGTATATTATATCGCGTATGTAGTGAACAAACCCAGGTTTGTGCGCTATGCCGCTTTTGGTATCGATATTCCTGTCAATTACGCAATCCATGGTATCGATGTAAGCCGTTACCAGTTTACCATCGATTGGGAGGCTGTAAAAGAGATGCAGGATAAGCAGGTGAAGATTGGTTTCGCGTTCATCAAAGCTACCGAGGGGTTGGGGCGGGTGGATGCCAGTTTCCGGCAAAACTGGTTCCGGGCCCGGCAGGCAAAGGTACCACGGGGAGCATACCACTTCTTTATCTCTTCCAAAAGCGGAAAAGCACAAGCGGAAAATTTCATTTCCACGGTTTCGCTTGCAAAAGGCGACCTGCCGCCGGTACTGGATATTGAAACGGCCAATGGCGCATCAGTCGCGGAGGTACAACAGCGGGTCAGGGACTGGTTGCAAATGATCGAAAAGTACTACAAAGTGAAACCGATCATTTATACCAATATCGACTTCTACGAGAATTTCCTGGATGGCGCCTTTGATCAGTACCCGCTATGGATCGCTCATTATCTGGTGAAGGATAAACCACGGATCAAACGCAGCTGGAGTTTCTGGCAGCACAATGAGGCAGGGCGGGTGAACGGAATAAGCGCCCTGGTTGATTTTAATGTTTTCAATGGCGACAGTGCCGCGTTCCGGAAAATGCTGGTCAGATAACGCGGCGAATAAGTATTTTTAAACAGTAAAAACGCCAACAGTATACATTATGGGGATGGAAGACAATACGAGAGAGTTCCTTGTCAGGATCATGCAAACCATCTCGCTGCTGCTGTTGTGGATGATGCTGAATGTGTTTGCCGGAATGTATAAAGGGCTGGCCTATTTTGAGGATACGCCCGGTTGGAAAAACTATGTGTATTATGTTTTATCCCTGGCATCTTTAATTGCCCTTATTCTTCACCTGAAACGAAAATGGAAACTGTGATCAGCTGCTGTGATCGGCAACGATCACCCATTGGTCGTTGATTTTTCGGAACAATAACGTGAAATGCCCTGCCTGATTTCCGCTTACTATTGTAAGCTGCCATTTACCGGTGACAAAATAGTAGTCGCCGGCCAGCCTTCGTACCTGCAGGATGTCAAAGCGAAGCTTACCCATGGCTGCGGTATCGGGATATCCTCTTTTATAATTCTTTAGCGTATTCTCCCATCCATATGTCACCCCGCTCTTACCGATGAACATAAGTGAGTCGCTTCGCCAGTATCCCTGCATAAACAATTCGATATCTCCCTTGTTCCAGGCTTTGCGCTGGGTTTCCAGTAACTCCCGTATGGCTCTTTCATCTCCGGATTGTGCGAAAGCGTGGAGGCTGGTGCAAACAGAAAAAGCGACGAACAGCAATGTTGTTTTCATACAAAAAGATTAACTGACTGAATGTTCAGACAAAGTAAGCAATAAAAGACAGTTCAATACGCCGTATCAATGTTTGTGATGCGGTGAATTGCATTTGCTCCGGTGGCAAAGTCGGTAGTTGTAGAAATGAGCGCTGATGATACAGGCCACGGCAATGAAAAGGAACAGGAGTGAAAGCCGGCCGTCGTAAAATTGTTTCAGCACAAGGAAAAGAAAGCCAATGGAAAAGATCGCTACGGGAAGAAAGGACCGGTGGTGTTTAATAAACCCATGAAACAATGAATACGAACCGATGGCAAAGGCCAGGGCAATCATGCCCCATTCAAAAAAACCATTGTGAATGATGTTAACGCCAAAAACAGGGAGTGTTGTTACAAGGATGGGCAACAGCGCACAGTGGATGGCACAAAGCACAGAGGTGCTGATGCCAACAGCGTCCCAGTTCATTTTTACATTCATACGAAGGACAAAAATACGAAAATGCAATATTGTTGCAAAAAATAAGCTGCCTGACCTAAACCTACCCGAAGGGTTGTAAATTTGCCAAAAATGAGGTTCTTATGTCCAGGAAATTGCTGTTGTATGTTGCCTTTTTTGTGGTATTGCTGGGTGGTTTTTACCTGGCGGTATTCAGTAACTATGATTTTTCAAAATCGAATCTGCCGGTTCGTAATGATAAAGTGGGTGAATTCTCCTTTGTAAACCAGGACGGCAAGACGATTACCGAACGTGAGGTGGAAGGCAAGGTGTATGTGGCTGAATATTTCTTCACAACCTGCCGGGGCATTTGCCCGAAGATGAATGCGAATATGCGCCGGGTGTACGACGTCTTTAAGAATGAACCCGGCTTCATGATCCTGTCTCATACCTGCATGCCCGAAACAGATTCTGTACCCTTGCTGAAGGCCTATGAGGAAAAGATGGTGAATGGTATATTGATTCGGAACAATGATGGTTCTTATAAGATTAACCTGGATACGGCGCCCGTGCATAAACCTATACCGGCAAATTCGAACTGGCAGTTCCTAACCGGTAACAAAGATCAACTCTATAAGATGGCCAGGCAGGCATATGGGATCGATAATGGTAAGCCCGATACCACATTACCGGTAAAAGACCAGTTCATCCATACCCAGTTCTTCGCCCTGGTGGATAAAATGGGGCGTGTGCGGGGTATGGCCTACGACGGGTTGGATAACAGCGAAGTGGATAAGCTGATTGATGACATCAAAGGCCTGTTGAAAGAAAAGATAACCACACCGCGTTTTATGAACGGGTTCAGCAACAACCCCAATTAATCAAGTATGGATCAGTTAATGGACATATTAAAAAGGAATCAGCTTAGCGTTACCGAAGGGCGGAGGAAGATACTGGAGTTGTTTCTGAAAAGTGACGGGGCCCTGGCCCATGCCGATGTGGAGAAAAAGATAGACGCCGGTTTTGACCGTGTTACCGTATACAGAACGCTTCAGACCTTTGTAGAGAAGGGGATCATTCACAACATTCCCACCACCGACAATTCTATTTTATACGCCTTGTGCAAAGATAATTGCGAGGCAGGGCATCACCATGATAATCATGTCCATTTCATTTGCGATGTATGCGACAAAACGATCTGCCTTGAGCACGTCGCTATTCCGGAGGTAAAATTGCCCAAGGGGTACCAGCAACGGCAGGCCGACCTGGTGATCAGCGGCGTTTGCGACGACTGCCGGTGATCATTCCATTTCACTTTTTACAAACTCCATCAATACCTTGATGCGTTCCGGGCTGAAATCGAATTGCAGCCCTGCGGCTTCGTAAAGACGGGGTAATGTTTGAGTACCTCCCAGTGCCAGGGCCTTGCAGTAGTTGTCCAGCGCCTTTTGTTTGTTTTGCCTGAATTGCATCCACATTCCGATGGCGCCCAATTGTGCGATGCCGTACTCGATGTAATAAAATGGAACTTCAAAAAGATGCAGTTGTTTTTGCCAGAGATTACTGCGATATGTTTCCAGTCCGCTGTAATCCACTACGTCATCCTGAAACTCTTTCAGAATACTTACCCAGGCATCCGTACGCTGGTCGTGGGTGTGTGAGGGGTGTTCATATACCCAATGCTGAAATTTGTCGATGATGGCGATCCAGGGAAATATGGTGATCACCCGTTCCAGCTGGTGCTCTTTGGCCCGTCGCAGGTCTTCTTCACTTGAAAAGAAACTATCCCACTCTTCCATGGTCATCAACTCCATGCTCATGCTTGCCACTTCCGCGATTTCCATCGGGTATTCCTTAAAACCATTTAACTCCAGCGGGTGTGCCAGGAAAGAGTGAATGGCATGTCCGCCTTCATGCAGCATGGTGATCACATCCTGCATTTGGCCTGCCGCGTTCATAAAAATGAAAGGCGCTCCGCTCTCGGCCAGGGGACAATTATATCCACCGGGGGCCTTGCCTTTACGGCTTTCCAGGTCAAGATGCCGCATCTCCTGCATTCTTTTCAGGCATTCGCCGAAGAAAGGCCGCAGCCTGGCAAAGCAATCGATGGATCGTTGAATGAGCTCATCGCCGGATTCGAATGGTTGCAGCGGTTTTACGCCAGCAGGTTCCGCATCGATATCCCAGGGCCGAAGCGTATCAACGCCCAGTTTTTTCTTCTTTTCCTGGTAGATGATATTGACCAGGGGTAAAACGTGCTGCTTCACCGCTTGGTGAAACGCATAGCAGTTTTCTTTTGTGTAGTCAAAGCGTCCCAGTTCTTTAAAACGATAGTCACGATAATTGGAAAAACCGGCGTTCAATGCTTCCTGGTTTCTTTTTTCAATCAACTGGTCATAAAGTGTATTAAGCGTATCCTTGTCTGCCAGTCTGCGGTCATTGATTTTCCGGTACACCTCTTCGCGGGTACTACGGTTAGGATTTTCAAGGAATTTAGCCGCCTGCTGCAGGGTATATTCTTTTCCCTCCACCGTAACGGTCATCTTTCCGGCAACAGCTCCATACTGCTGCTGCATTACAGCAAGTTCTGCCTGTAAAGGAATGTTTTCTTCCCGGAATAATTCAATGTTTTTCCGGATGTTGCGCAGGTAGGTGTGGTATTTAACGGGGTCAAGTTCCCGGGTAAGCGGATGATTGACCAGCTTTTTGTTCAATGCGTCGGCATAGGGTTGAATCTTAGGCTGTATCTCGGTAAAGAAATAATTAAAGGCTTCTTCCAGGGCTTTGTTTTCCGTATCACAGGTCATCTTGATCTGCCGCCAGCAGGCATCTTCATTTACCATGGCTTCCAGTTCACTCTGGTCCCTCAGCCATTGCTCAAGATCTTCCTTGGTCTGGAATTCACGCTCCAGCAGGTTTTTAAAATAGGGTTCCAGGGTTTCCCAATCGGTTACGGTAAAATCGACGGGCAAAAAATGGCGGGGAAGTTTTTTAATATCAGCGCTATAAACGTGGGACATGATACGTGGTTGTTCGAATTTAAAAATCCTGCCAGTTGGTATAATGGCAGGATCAGTACTGGTACATCCGTTGTGATTGTGATAATTCCTGAAAAAGCTTAAGCCATTTTCCGGGGTGTGTTTATCTTTTTGGCAGGGGCATTCTTTACAGCCGCGGCCTTGGTCTCAACCACTTTTGGTTTGGTTTCTGCCGGCGTATTTTCAGCTGACTCGGCAGGAACTTCGGATAGCTTGATTTCTATCTTGTTCGCAGTTAATACTCCAAACCATTTCACCATTTTTTTCATATCGCTGGCGTATACCCTGCTGAAGTCCATATCCGGGTAAACTTTCTCAAAGTATTTCTTTATAGCGGCATTGTCATTCTCTGCCGGCAGCTTGGTTTTACTTTCGCTCATCGCCTTAAAAATATCCACCAGGTTTACATTATCCTTGGTTGTATATACTTCGATGCTTTCGAGATGTGAGAAATTGTGCACACGGCTGCTCACGAACTTTGTACTGTTATCTTCCAATGACCTTACAACGCCTCCGTCTGATTTTGAAGATAATAATTCGAAAAGCCCGGGCAACCCGGTAACTGCTACTAATTTGCTGTATTCCATACGAGTCGTTTAAAATTTAGGCATGCAAGTTAATCCTAAAAAGGGAATTTTCAGCCAATGACGGCCTCCCCGTTAATCCAGTCAAAAGTCCTTTTATCCATGTGAAAGGCCGTATTTGTATGGAGGGTTATTTGGTAGTCCGGGTGACGACAGTTTCCTTCTCTTGCGTCGTCTAATACGGTACAATAATAAATTATGAGATTAAAACCCGCACTACTCGTACTTCTTTTCAGTTTAGGATTTATGGTTACCCAGGCGCAAACCCTCACTCTTAAAGGGCGGCTTTTGGATAAAGACAGCAAAACCCCCATTTCCGGCGCCACGGTTACATTGATAGCCCAAAAAGACTCTCTCAACCCCAAAACGGTTCTCACAAATGCAAAAGGAGAATTTGCCTTTACCGGCTTGGTGGTGGATAAATACCGTTTGTTAACCAGTATGCTCGATTATGATGTTGTTTCGCAGGTAATCAATCTGCAGGCAAGTAATAAGGAGCCGCTTGTTTTTAATCTTTCCAAGCAGCCGAAAAACCTGGCGGAAGTTTCAGTTAAGGCAAAAAAACCCGTGGTGCAACAAAAGGGAGATACGCTCGAGTTCAACGCAAGTGAGTTGAAGGTGAACCCTGATGCAAATGCGGAGGATATGATCAAAAAACTGCCGGGCGTAACGATTGATAAAGATGGCAATGTTACATCGGGTGGCGATCAGATACGTAAAGTAACCGTAGATGGGCGTGATTTTTTTGGGGATGATGCAACCGCAGCCCTGCGTAACCTGCCGGCTTCGGTGATAGACAAAATACAGGTGTTTGATAAATTGAGCGACCAGGCCCAGTTCACCGGGTTTGATGATGGCAATAGCATAAAATCGATCAACATCGTTACCAAACAAGGTATGCGGAATGGGCAGTTTGGTCGTGTTTATGCAGGGGCCGGTACCCAGGGAACCTACAATGCGGGGGGTAATGTGAGCTTATTCAAGAATAACCTCCGGCTTACATTTGTGGGATTGACCAATAATGTGAACCAGCAAAATTTCGCTTCGCAGGATTTGCTGGGAGTTACAAGTTCGGGTGGCGGCGGCGGCGGTCGTGGTGGTGGTCGTGGCGGTGGTGGAAATTTTGGTGGCGGCGGATTCGGTGGTAACAATAACAACTTTACCGTTGGGCAGCAGACCGGGATCAGTAAAACCAATTCATTTGGCCTGAACTTTTCGGATATATGGGGTAAGAAAAAGAAGGCAGAAGTTTCAGGAAGCTATTTTTTCAATAACAGCAATACAAACAATGACCAGTTTTCGAACACGGAAAATTTTCAACTTTCCGGGAAAAATCAATACTACAATGAAAATGCTGTTTCCAACTCAAAGAACTTTAATCATCGCATCAATTTCAGGCTGAATTACAAGATCAATGATAAAAACTCTATCATAATCACGCCCAACCTGAGTTTCCAGGACAATACCTCCATTAAAGACATATCGGGCTATAACACATACTCGCCTACAGACAGCATCAGCCGGTCGATCAATAACAGCGACAGTAAGAATTTTGGCTACAATTTCAGTAACAACATCCTGTTTCGCCACTCGTTTGCAAAACGAGGCAGAACGCTTTCGGTGAATTTCAATACGACACTGAATAAGAGGGATGGGGATACATATATATATAATATCAATGATTATTATACGCCCGGAGGAGTATCGAGTGATTCATTACAGCAATATACAGGGTTGATTACAAGCGGGTATCAATTGGGGGCAAATGTTTCATATACAGAACCCATAGGAAAAAAGGGCCAATTGCAGATAAGCTATACCCCTTCGTACGCAAAAAATAAATCCGACCAGGAAGTATATCAGTATGATCATGTAGGAGGTAAATACACACTCTTTGATGATTCTCTTTCCAACAAATTTGATAATGTAACAATCAAGCACAATACCGGGGTTACATATCGCCTGGGCGACAGGGATAATATGTTTTCAGTAGGCCTGTCTTACCAGTACACAGAACTGACCAGTGACCGTACATACCCATCTCCGGTACGGGTAAGTAAAAACTTTAATAATGTTCTTCCGAATCTTATGTGGACCAAAAAGTTCAACGCCCGGAACAGCATCCGTGTTTTTTACAGGGCAAATACAAATACACCTTCTGTAACGCAATTGCAGGATGTGTATAACAATAACAACCCTCTTTTCGTCACAGCAGGCAACCCCAATCTTAAACAACAGGTGGGTAATGTGCTGAGTGCGAGGTATACCTATACAAATACAGCAAAGTCAAAGAGTTTGTTTTTTAATGTATTCCTGCAGCAGAACAGCAACTATATAACCAATGCCACCTATACAGCAACCAAAGACAGTGTTCTGAACAGTTCGGTTACCTTGTACAAAGGCTCTCAGCTTAGTAAACCCGTGAACGTTGACGGATACTGGAGCTTTCGCTCATTTATTACCTACGCTATGCCGCTTAAATTCATGAAATCAAACCTGAGTATTAATGGCGGGTTTACCTATGGAAATACACCCGGGTTAATCAATAATATCCGGAACAACTCTAAATCCTATGTCTACAATGCCGGTGTTGTGCTGGCAAGTAATATCAGTGAGTATGTGGATTTTAATATCAATTACTCCGTTAATTTCAACAATGTAATAAACTCCATTCAGCCAAGCCTTGATAATAAATATGTTCAGCAGTCTGCCGGAGCTCAGCTTAATCTCCTGAGTAAGAAAGGCTGGTTTATTCAGAATGATATAAGCAACCAGAGTTATAGTGGCCTCTCCGGCGGGTTTAACCAGCGTTATTGGTTGTGGAATGCGGGCATTGGAAAGAAATTCCTGAAAAAGCAACAGGCGGAACTGAAACTGACGGTATTCGACCTGTTGAAACAAAATCAAAGTATTACCCGTACTGCGACGGACTCTTATATCCAGGATGTGCAGAACCAGGTGCTTCGCCAGTATTTCATGCTCACGTTCACCTACAATTTGAAAAATTTCGGAACGGCCAAGCCGGGTAGTAATTCTGGCTTTGAAAGAGAAAGGATGGGTGGATCTGGCGGCGGCTTTCGTCCATTTTAATTACTTTTAAAGAGGTAATTAAATGTACGATATTGGATCAACAGGAATTAATTGTGCAACTGCAACAGGGGAGTGAATCGGCTTTTGTAAGGCTGGTGGACGAATGGCAGGATATGGTGTACAATACAGCGTTAGGGATTGTGCAGAATGCGGAAGACGCCGATGACATTGCCCAGGAGGTCTTTATACAGGTATTCAAGTCGATACGGTCTTTTAAAGGTGATGCAAAGCTGTCGACCTGGATTTACCGGATCACTATAACAAAATCGCTGGATCATGAGAAGCGGAAGAAGCGTAAAAAGCGTTTCGCGTTTGTTCAGTCATTATTCGGAGACGGTAACGAAGAGGAAACTCAACCTGCTGAATTCAACCACCCGGGAGTGCAAATGGAAAACAAAGAAAAGGCAACCGGATTATTGCAGGCTTTAGACAGGTTGCCTGAAAAACAAAAGGTGGCGTTTGTACTGCATAAACTGGAGGGCCAGAGTCACCGTGAGATTGCTGAGATCATGAAAACAAGTTTGGTTTCGGTAGAATCATTGATCGCCAGGGCTAAAACGAATTTGAGGAAATTGTTGACGGAGTATTATAAGGATAAAATTATTGAACCGGAAAAAGACCCGTTATGAAAAAGCAAGAACAAATTAATAAGCTGATCGAGGAAACCCTCGAAAGCCTGGAAGGCGTTGCCCGTGCAGAAGCCAAGCCTTTCCTGATGACCCGTATACGGGCTCGTATGTTCAGGCATACAGAGTCTGCATGGGATCGGGCTGGTTGGTTTATTGGTAGGCCGGCCGTATTACTAACCGGGTTATGCCTGATTCTCTTTATTAATGCTGTGGTTGTGGTGTTTAACAGGCAACCCGGAAAGGCAGCTCCCATTGAGCAGCTTTCTCAATCCCCCAACGATGAGTTTTCCTATACTGTCGCTACTATTTACGATATTGAAAATACACAACCGTGATGGAAGAGAAACAAAACCGTAGTAAGAGGCTCGTATTGCTGATTGGTATACTGTTATTGACCAACATAATGCTTGCTGCACTTCTTCTCATGAAGAGAGATAGGCCTGGGAACGAAAGAAGACCTGACCGGAAAACGATGATAGCGACATTCCTCCGGGATGAAATTGGGTTTACCCAGGAACAGTTGAGGCAATATGATACATTGAGTTCCCGGCACCAGGAAAATGTCCGGAAGATGTTCGAGAACCACCGGGCCTCAAAGGATAAACAGTTCAAGCAACTTGTAGCCGGCAATTTTTCCGATTCGGTCATCAGTGCCGTGGCTGATACATCGGCAACAACACAACGATCCATGGAAGTGCGGATGTTTAATCACCTCAAACGCATCCGGATGCTATGTACCCCCGGGCAGCGCCCCAGATTCGATTCCTTGTTTGTACGGATTCTGAACCGACGCGGAGAAGGTAAAAAATGACGCACGGATACTTTTCTTGTATATTCAGATCACTCTATATGTAAACCAATAATTTTAAAAAATGAAAAAGCAATTATTTCTGATGGTTTTTGCTGCAGCAGTCAGCATTACTTCTGTAAATGCGCAGGGTGGCGGTAATTTTCAGCGCCGCACTCCTGAGGAGCGACTCAAGGTTGTTCATGATAAACTGGATAGTGCATTCAAGCTGGAGGCTGCGGTTATGACAAAAGTGGATGAGATATTTCTTACATTTTACAAAGATTCCGATAAGAAGATGGAAGAAATACGTTCAGGCGGCGGAGGCCGTGAAGAGATGATGGCTGCACGCCAAAAGCTGGTAGAAGAAAGAGATCAGAAACTTAAGGGAGTGCTTAGTGAAGCACAGATGAAAACATGGAAAGATGAAATTGAGCCATCCATGCGGCCCCAGCGCCCGGGTGGCGGTGGAGGAGGTGGAAAATAGTGTAGCTAATTTGCGTAAAGAGCCAGCATTCGCTGGCTCTTTTTTTAGTGACTTGTTCTTTAGGTAAACAGGTAAAATGCTCGCTTAAATAATGCCTTTCCAGCGTAAAAATCCAGCGGCACCCAGTACCAGCCCGCTTAAAAAGAGAATTCCGACCGGGCCTGTATCTCTGTCTGGAAAAGTTTCCTTGTACACAGGGATCAGGGTTTCATATTGAACGGTTTCAATCTTGGTTTCATCATTCTTCGCCATGGCGTCTTCCTGCCAGTTGCTTAGATCGGTTCCGGTAAGCCTTGTCAATTCCTGTAACTCTTTTTTTCTGCGTTCTTTTAAATCCTGCAGGTACTTTTTTCCAGCTGCGCAGTTGAAATCGCCGGATGCGGGATGTGTGATAATGTAGCGGGCCTGGAAATTTTCTGTATTGGGGGTTACCTGGAACATCAGGTCTTGCGGAAATGATTTACGGTTGTAGCGAACGTGCAGCCTGGTAAAATAAACGCTCCGGTCACCATTATCCGGCTCATCATTATCTATATCGCTGTAATCATTCCAGTCTTTGCCATATAGCCACCATACACCACTCTGAACAAGGTCCTGTTCTGCAGGAGGATTACCAACACAGGGATCACATTTTAGTTGATTAACGGGGGTGACATTCCAGGCATATTCCAGCAATGAAATGTTTTTTCCTTCGTTTTTCCATTGCTGGGTGAAGAGATTCGCATAGAATGCGCCAAAGTTCTTTTGCACAAAAAGCGGGATGTTCTTGTTGCTGGCGATATCAACATTCCGGTAATTGGTACATTCAATTCTTCCTTTACGCGTAAAGGCGTATACAATCAGATCCTGGTCGCCATCGGCGTTTGCCATTCCTAAGCGGATCGGGAGCATGAATTTGGGTGAACTGAATGCTATCTGTATTGGCCTCAGGAAATTATTATTCAGCTTCTGCTTTTCTTTTTCATTCACTTTTACTACAAAGAATTTCAAATTACTGCGGATATATGGATCAAGGACTTCTTCGGCATTCGGCGGGATTTTGTACCCATTTTCGGTCAGCCAGGTCTTCAGTCCCGTACTTTCTTTGGCGCTTAGTATAAGAATATCGTATTCGCCAACGAGGTATTTAGCTTCTACCCTTACTGAACTTTCCTTTTCTCTTGATTCAGCTTTGCCTGGCGCCATCATTCTATTCAGCGACTTATCCGCTACCGTCGCTACCTCGTCGTACATATGCCTGTTGCAGGGATTTTCATCCCAGTATTCGACAAGCCTGGGAGCGCTGTAGTCGTTCAATTTCTGGAAAATAGACGGGTCCACCACCTTGATATTCTCCTTTTGCAATACAACCGGTACCGGAACCACCATGGCAAAATCCTTCGTATCTCCTTTGAAATCATTGTACATCGTGATGACATTCCGGTTACCATCCCGTACCAGGATCACCTGACTGGTCTTGTTCTTTAATGTGCCATCCGCTTTACTTACATAGAATCCGCAGAAGGAGTACAACAAAGGGGATAGGAGGGTAAGACCCCCGATAATTAGAATTTTCTGTTTCATACGGCTTTTTTTATTATAAGAATTACATGACTGACTTGGAATAGATCGTTTGCAGAAACCGCTCTTCCTGAATGGTCATTTTCGTTGAAGGGGTCCATTCGAAATTTCTGGCTTTAAATAGTTTGTCAAGCAGGGGAATGAGTGGTTGGGCAGCCACCAACACATAAATGGGAGCGCCATTAATAAACCTGAAGGTTGCGAGGTAAAAAGCTGCACAACCGATTCCGATGCTCCACAGGATCCTGGCCACACGATGATTCGGTGTTGTTTTTGGGTCGGTGATCATGAAAAAGGCAAACAATAATAAACTGCCGGTGCTTACTGATTGGATAAAATGGTCCATAGGCCAACCGAGGTAGATGATCTGCCGGGTAAACAACAAACCACCAAAACTTCCCAGGAAAGCGAGACTGACGTCGATTTTCTGAACCTTTGTCGTTACAGTAAAGCCCAGACTTAATACGGTAAATACTATGACGGCATCGCTGCCCCATTGCCCGGGGCTGATCCAGGCGTTACCGGTGAGCAACACGGCCGCTACAATCCCAAGCGCCGAGGGATTAAAAATGTGTTTTCCATTAATGCGTAGTATATATTTAGAAAGAATGGAAACGGTGGCGGCCAGTATTGCTGCAACCGGTTCGTGGGTTTTCAGCAGCAGGCTTAGTCCGAAGGAGGAGATCAAAACCGACGGAATTCCTTTCCGGTATCTTTCTAAAAGCGGTATGTTTTTGTTACCCCCAATCCACTCGCATGCGAATTGTACTATAAGGCTGGTGGCAAAGTAGGTGGCATATAACCAGGTTTCACTTTTCCAGTGGAGAACGAAAATGCCGTAGGTCAAAAAAATGCTTTGGAAAATAATCTGAAAATAGCGGGCGTCTTTCAATAACCGGGCAGGTAGCATACAATTTATTTGCGCATAGGATGAATAGTCGTTGCTGTTTGCACAACATCACAGACTGAAAATGGGCAGATTGGAAAAAATAAAATTTTATGGAATTATGATTACCAGGCATCGCCGCTGATCAAAATTCAGTTGTATTTTACCTGTAATTGCTTACATTAGTTTACGGATACTGAATTCTGTATTACCACGCCGATTAATAATGCTGCCATGAAAAAAACAATACTGCTGCTTTTTTTTGCCCATCAATTATTGAATGTTTATTCCCAAAAAGGAAACCTGCCTTGTAGTAAGCCCGAATACAGGCAATTTGATTTCTGGATTGGCGAGTGGGAAGTTTTTTCCCCAAAGGGAAACAAGGCTGGCGACAGCAAGATAAGCCTGATACTTGATAGTTGTGTAATACTGGAAGAATGGACCAGTGCGGGTATGCAACAGGGTTTGATCTATTCCGGCAAAAGCTTCAATTCCTACAATTCAGCTACAAGACAGTGGCAGCAAACCTGGACAGACAATACCGGGAACACCACCGAATACCTTCGGGGAGAGGCCGGCAATGGAAAAATCGTGTATTACGCCGATAAGGTAACCGGGCCCCAAGGCAAACTGTTCATGCGCCGGTTATCCTTTACCAAACTAAGTGAAAATAAAGTACGGCAACTTGGAGAGCGAAGTGATGATGAAGGAAAAACATGGACAGTAGAATACGATCTCGAGTATCGCCGCAAAAAATAAGGTAAAGAGAATGCGTACAACTTTTTTGAAATGGCAACATTAAAGACCAGGGCAACGACGCTTAGTGTGACGGAATTCCTTCGTTCCGTTGCTGACGAAAATAAACGAAGGGATTGCAGGGCCTTACTGAAGCTGATGAAAAATTGCACGGGAGAAAAACCCGTTCTATGGGGTAATGGCGTGGTAGGGTTTGGGAGGTATCATTATAAGTCTGAACGAAGTAAACAGGAGGGAGATTGGTATATGACCGGCTTCTCTCCGCGGAAAACGAATCTAACTATATATATAATGCCGGGATTCGGTAAGTATAAAGGAATGCTTGCTAAACTGGGTAAATATAAAACGGCGGGCGCATGCCTGTATCTGAATACCATGGCGGATATAGATGAGAAAGTGCTTGCAGAGCTCGTGACTGCCGCGTTCGGGGATATGAAACAGAAATACAAATAATAACCTTTAACCATTCACGCATGCAACACGCAATCAGCTGGTTTGAAATACCAACCACCGACATCAACCGGGCACAAAAATTCTATGAAGCCATTTTTTCAATTACCATGGTTCCAATGGACCTGCCGAACATAAAAATGCGGATGTTCCCGCTCGACGATATGATGACACAGGTTGGCGGAGCCCTGGTCGACAGTGGTGGTTTTCATAAGGCATCGGCTACCGATGGTCCACTGGTTTACCTGAACGGAAACCCTGATGTTCAGATCATATTAGACCGGGTGGAGGCGGCTGGTGGTAAAATCATGCTGCCGAAAACCGAAATAAGCCCGGAGTATGGATTTATGGCTGTAATCTATGATACGGAAGGTAACCGCATCGGCCTGCATAGTATTCCTCAATAAGAAATCTATATGAAAGCAATTCTGCTGCTGTTTTTTATCTGCTCACTTTCTGTGACTATTCAGGCACAGGCTGATAGCCTCAAATGGGTTAATGAGATTAATGAGCAGGTTTGGAAGCCTTTCACGGCGCACCTTATATCGGGAGACAAGGCCGCTTTTGCGTCGGTACATAGTAAGGAAATAACGCGGGTGCAGATCGATGATGGGATACTGCTCGATTACCAAAAATATTTCCCTGTCGATACAGCACAGAAGCAAGGTCGCCGCAAGGGAAAGTTTTCCTTTGAGTTGCGCTTCGACAAAAGGATAAGTAATGGTGTTTCGGCATGGGAAAGCGGTTTTTATAAAGGAGAATTCATGCAGGAAGGGAAGCCTCCCCATGTTTACTACGGACGGTTCTTTGTGTTCCTGCGAAAAGAGAACGGAACCTGGAAAATATGGGTCGATGCCGACACCGGTAAGGACGCCACGGAAGAGAATTTCAGCAAGGCGATCCCTATTCAGTGATCAAAAAACAAAGCGTTATGAGCAATTATGATTGGCGGCAATTCTGTGTACGCATTAATGTCAATGCACCCGCTGAACGAATTTACCGGTGCTGGTCAACCCGGGAAGGAATGGAATTCTGGTTCCTGCGGTTTTGTGAGTATAAAGCCCCGGATGGCCGACTTCGGGCCGGCAATGAACCGGTCGGAAAGGACGACAGCTATACCTGGCGATGGCATGGATGGAGTGACGATACCACGGAGTTCGGGCGTATATTAGATTGCAATGGCAGGGATTTCCTGAAATTCAGCTTCGGTAATGCAGGCGATTGCAGCATGCGCATCCGGTTTGAACAGCAACAGCACATCGTGGAACTGCTGCAGGAAAATATCCCCGATACCGATGAAGGAAAGCGGGTATGGCACCTGGGCTGTAAAACCGGGTGGACATTCTACCTGGCCAACCTGAAATCCCTGCTGGAAGGCGGAATCGACCTTCGTAACAAGGATGTAAACCTTCAGCAAATGCTTAATTCCTGAACCATGGCATTTAACGAAAAACTGGCCGACCGGGTACGGGAGATTATTTCCGCCACCCATACAATAACCGAAGAAAAGAAAATGTTCAGTGGACTTTGCTTTATGGTGAATGAAAAAATGTGTGTGGGTGTGGAAAAGGAGCGCTTGATGGTGCGACTTGATCCGGAGCGTTATGATGAGGTGATGGAAAGAGAAGGATGCATGCCCATGGATTTTACCGGCAAAGTGATGAAGGGCTATGTGTTCGTGGATGCGGCTGCGCTTAAAAGCAAAAGACAACTGGATTTCTGGCTTCAGCTCGCACTGGAGTTTAATGAAAAAGCCAAATCTTCTAAAAAAAGCAAAAAATGAAACTTCTCACGCTGATGGTTGTGCTGCTGCTCACGGGCATGAATCCGGGTACTACCCGCGACGAAAGGGTGTTTAAAAAATTGTTTGTACTGGAAGGTACCTGGAAAATGACAACGAAGCGGGGCGCTGTTTGCGAGGAATGGAAGAAGGTAAATGAAAAACACCTGCAGAGCCGCGGTTATTTTCTTCGGGGAAATGATACCATAACAACGGAACGGGTATCGCTTACGCTCAACACGGATGGCTCCATCTATTATACGTCTACCGTCGAAGATCAGAACAATAAGCAACCCATCGCCTTCAAACTCACCAGCGCTGAAGACACCCGGTTCAGCTTCGAAAATCCGGCGCACGATTTCCCTAAACGCATCGTATACCATTTGCTTAATGCCGACTCCCTGCATGCGTTTGTAGACGACGGAACAGAAACCGGGAAACGGCAAAACTTTTATTATAAGAAACAATGAAATACAGTTTAGAACGATCGTACGAGATCCTCGACAGAACACCCGCGGTACTGCAGGCGCTTCTTTCCGGTTTGCCCGATGACTGGATCATGCCGAATGAAGGTCCGGAAACCTTTTCGCCTTATGATGTAGTAGGGCATCTCATTCATGGTGAGGCAACCGATTGGACGGCCCGGGCAAAAATGATCCTGGAATTCGGCCCGGCAAGAACCTTCGAACGCTGGAACCGAACAGCCATGTACGAAGAAAGCAACGGAAAGACGATGCAGCAGCTGCTCGACACGTTTTCGGCAGCCCGGAAAAAAAACATGGACTGGTTCCGGGGGTTGAACCTGGCAGAAGCCGACCTGGATAAAAAAGGAATGCACCCGGTTCTGGGAGAAGTGACGCTTCGCAACCTGCTGGCCACCTGGGTGGCGCACGACCTTACCCATATCGCACAGATAACCCGGGTGATGGCCAAACAGTATAAAGAAGAAATGGGGCCCTGGCCCGAATTCTTCCGGATACTTAGTTTCTGATTCCAAACCTGATTATATGCGATTTAAATTCTGGATATGGGCATCCGTTGTTACCCAGCTGCTGACCGCGGCGTTTCATTCGCTTAGCTTTTTTGTAAAGCCCACGCCGCAAAACGATACAGAAAAACAACTCTTCGACCTGGTCGATAACTATAAACCCGATGCCGGCATGGGTTTTCATCCCAGTTTTTCAGAATTGTTTACAGGGCTTAGCATCAGTTTTACGCTCATCTGCCTTTTCGGGGGTTTACTGAACTGGTTCCTGGCAAAACGAAATCCGGGAGCAGAAATCTGGAAAGGGATGTTGCTTATCGAAACAATCATATTTGGCGCTCTTTTCCTGGCGATGCTTTTCTTTACCTTCTTCCCGCCGATTCTTTGCACCGGGTTGATCTTTGTATTTCTCCTCGGCGGCCGGCTTTCCCTTTCGTGGCAGAATAAACAATGAACGCAACGCGATTAAACTAAAAAGCCCCAAACGGGGCTTTTGTTATTATTTTCTTCTTTTGAAATAACCTTCCATGAATTTGGCCTCTTTGCCATCCGGCCCCGTGCCGTACATAACAAGTGTATAGGAGTCGTCGTCTACGACAATCATCTCCTGGCGGATGCTCATGTCTTTGCCGGTAACCGGGTTGGTTTGGGTTCCGGCAAGATTCAGCGTTTTGGTCTTTTCGTCATAGGAGCCGGTCATGCTGATAATACCACTGCTCATATTGTCGATCCAGCTATTGACAAATATTTTTTTGGCGTTGTCGTAACCGGTAATGCCACGGCCTTCAAAAGGCATACCCTGCACCTTGCCGGTAAATGCCGTGGTTTGATACAATCCATTCAGGGTCATGCCAACCACTTCCACGGCTTTTGTGGTATCGGGTTTGGCCGGGTTTGAAAATTCGACGATGCGGCCATCCCAGGTCCCGGAGAATTTAGCCAGCCACTTGTGCATGTCGCCGGGTTTGGCAAAATCTTCCATGGCTTTTTGTATGGCTGCTGGATCCATGGCAGGTGCCGGTGTTTCGGGCCTGGTACTGCTGATAGTCGTTTGGGTGGAATCCGTTTGGGCTTTTTTCTCGTCTTTGCTGTTGTTGCAGGAGAAAACGGCAAAAGAAAACGCAAGCAGCGTCAAAAATGTATACTTCATAGCAATTGTTTTGTTACAAAATACAATCCGCTGATCGCTTTTGCAAGAAAGATGGATGAATGGCCGACCCTCAACTGCCTGTTTCCAGTAATACGTTTTCGATTCGCAACTTGAGGGTTTCGTAATCGGTATAGCCTCGGGCAACCATAACAAACCGGAGATCGGCCGTTTGGATGAACACAGACGGGAATCCCGTTACCTGTAATTGCCTGCAAAGAGAGAATTCGTAATAGGCCTGGTCGCGGTATTCCCCGCTTTTCAGTTTCAGGTAAAAGCTATCTGGGTCGATCGAATATTTTTCCAACAAATGACGGTAAGCTTCATCATCGTCGAGGTCTCTTCCTTCGGCATTCAGCGCCAACTGCAGGTCGGTGGCAAAATCCAGTTGCCGTTCGGGAAACAGTTCTTTTGCAATACAAAGAGCGATGGCGGGTTTTTCGGAATTCATCACCCAGTCGCTTTGGCCGGGATGGAAAACATGCCAGAGGAAATCTTCTCCGAATTTTATACCCGTTAATTCTTCCACGCGGGTATAGGCATTTTGAATATACGGACCGATCTTTTCGATCGGCATCGCGTTTTCGCCGGTCATCATGCCGCCGCTCAGCACTTCAATGTCCAGCTTACCAGCATACTCCGCTGCGATCTTCTTCATTACCGGGCTGAAGCCGTAACACCAGCCGCAATAGGCATCGTAACAGTAAATAAGGGTCATGCTTTGAAGATGTGATGATTTGAGGATGTGAAAATGATGAAACAGGCGGGATTCCCTATTGCCACATTTTCAAATTTCCAAATCCTCAAATTGATTAATGTGCTTCCAGCCAGTTAACGCCCGATCCCAGTTCCGCGTCGGTAGGTACTTCGTGGGGCAGTGCCAGGGCTGTTTGCATGCATTGCAGGATGACGGGCTTGATCGTTTCCAGTTCCGACTTATGCGCATCGAAGACCAATTCGTCGTGTACCTGCAGGAGCATCTTCGATTTGAATTTATGCTTGTTGAATTCCTGGTGGATCTTGATCATGGCCAGCTTGATCATATCGGCGGCCGTACCCTGTATCGGCGAATTGATGGCGTTGCGTTCGGCGAAGGCGCGTACCGTAAAATTGGCGCTGTGGATATCCCGTAACCACCGCTTACGGCCCATCAGCGTTTGTACATAACCATTCTCCTGGGCGAAGTGAATGGTATCGTCCATATACTTCTGAATATTCGGGAACTGTTTCTTGTAGTTATCGATGATCTCTTTGGCTTCGGTACGGCTGATGCCCAGGTTCTCGGCAAGGCCGAAAGCGCCCTGGCCATAGATGATGCCGAAGTTCACACTTTTGGCTTTGTAGCGCATTTCTTTGGTAACATCCTTTTCAGCAACGCCAAATACTTTGGCGGCAGTCGCGGTATGAATATCGGTGCCGCTGCGGAAGGCTTCGCACATATTTGCATCGCCGCTGATGGCGGCCACGATGCGCAGTTCGATCTGGGAGTAATCGGCCGAAATCAATACGTGATCGTTGTCTCTCGGTATAAATGCTTTCCGGATCTCCCGGCCTCGCTCCGTTCGGATCGGGATGTTCTGCAGGTTCGGGTTGTTGCTGCTGAGGCGTCCGGTCACGGCAACAGCCTGCGCATAGGAGGTATGCACCCTGTCTGTTTTGGGATTGATCATCAGCGGCAGCGCATCCACATAGGTAGATCTCAGTTTGGTGAATTCGCGGAAAGCCAGGATGTCTTCCACGATCTTGTTCTTGCCGGCCAGTTTGAGCAACACGTCTTCGCCGGTCGCGTATTGACCGGTTTTGGTCTTCTTTGCCTTGGGGTCGATCTGCATCTTATCGAATAAAACCTCACCCAGCTGTTTCGGTGATGCCAGGTTGAAACGCACGCCGGCTTGTTTGTATACGCTTTCTTCCGCCGCCTTCGCTTCTTTCTCAAGCTCTTTGCTGTAATCTTTCAGGAATCCCTCGTCTATCCGGATGCCTTCAAATTCCATGGCCGTCAGCACTTTTACCAGGGGATTATCCACTTCATAAAAAACCCGTTCCACTTCCCTTTCCTTCAACTTGGGAACGAAGATGTTTTTCAGTTGCAGGGTGATGTCGGCGTCTTCGGCGGCATAGTCTTTTATTTTCTCCGGCTCCACGTCCCGCATGTTACCCTGGGTTTTTCCTTTTTTGCCGATGAGTTCTTCGATATGAACGGGTTCATAATGCAGGTAACGTTCGCTCAGTGCATCCATGCCGTTCTTGCCATCGGGCTCAATGGCAAAATGAGCCACCATGCTGTCGAAGACAGGGCCCGCCAGTTCGTAGCCATACCATTTCAGGATGAGCAGGTCGTATTTGATATTGTGCCCGATCCAGGTCTTCTTCGTATCGGCGAAAAGCGATGCGAAGAACCGGAGTTGCCGGGCCGTTTCTTTCTGGTCGGCCGGGCAGGTAACATAGAAGCCTTCTCCGGGTTTCACCGAAAAGCTCATGCCTACCAGTTCGGCGTCGTTGGGATCGATGCCCGTGGTTTCGGTATCGAAGCAGATCTCTTCGAAACCGGAAAGGTATGTAACCAGGTCTTTGATCTCTTTATCGCTTTGTACCAGGCTGTAATCGTGGGGGGTGTTGTGGATGTTGCGGTCAACAGCCGCCGGCATATCCTCTTCCTTTATGTTTATCTCGACTGTAGCGGGTTGTACCGGCTCAATGATATTGCCAAAGAGATCCATCTGCGGTGTGGCCGCTTTTGTTTTTGTGTCCGCCGCTTTTGATTCTTTAGCGGGCGACTCGGTTTTTCCGCCTGGTTCAACTTCTTCCCCAAGCAGTCGTTTTCCGAGTGTTTTGAATTCCAGTTCCTCGAAGATCTCTTTCAGCGCCGGTTTATTCATCTCCCTGATGCGGAAGTTCTCTTCATGAAATTCCACCGGTACATTGGTGATGATGGTTGCCAGTTTTTTGCTCAGCACCGCCATATCCTTGCCTGCCCGCACTTTTTCGCCGATGGCGCCCTTGATTTTATCCGCGTTTTCGATCACTCCTTCCACGCTGCCGTATTCCTTGATAAGTTTCGCGGCCGTTTTTTCGCCAACACCCTTGATGCCGGGAATATTATCTACCGCGTCGCCCATGAGGCCGAGTATATCGATCACCTGGTCTACCTTTTCAATATCCCATTTTTCGCAAACTTCTTTCGGGCCGAGAATTTCAAAATTCCCGCCCTGGTAGGGCGGTTTGTAGATCCGGATCTTTTCGGTGACCAACTGACCATAGTCTTTGTCGGGCGTTACCATATATACTTCGTACCCTTCTTTCTCGGCTTTTTTCGCGAGGGCCCCGATTACATCATCGGCCTCGTATCCATCCAGTGCGATCACCGGTATGTTCAACCCTTCCACGATGCGTTTGATATCCGGTACGGCCGAAAGAATGTCTTCCGGTGTTTCCTGCCGGTTGGCCTTGTAGTCGGCGAAATCGGTATGCCGTTCCGTTGGCGCGTGTGTATCGAAACATACGGCCATGTGTGTGGGATTCTGGTTCTTGATCAGCTCCAGGATCGTATTGGTAAAACCAAACTGGGCGTTGGTGTTGCGTCCCTTGCTGGTGATACGCGGATTGCGTATGAGTGCATAGTAAGCACGAAAAACAAGGGCGAAGGCATCGAGCAGGAATAGTTTCTTGGACATGCCATAAAAGTAAAACAATTATGCCGTTGACCGGTTCCACCCATAACTTAAAAAGCTGTTCCGGGGAGGAACAGCTTTTTAAGATCATCTAACTCAAACTAAAACAAAAACTGATTTTATCATAAGCTGGTTATCTGTAACCGGCCCCCGGTGATTTGCTCCGGGTTATTCATTTGAATACTGTTATCGTTGGCGTTGGTAATGGCCCAGTTGTTATTCAGCTTTTCCAGCACCGGGTCGTGCGTATCCAGGCTGATGGTGATCTTTTTGGCGATCTCGTCTTCCGACCAGTTGCCGGTGATGATCTCCGCGTCTTTCCTCAGGGTGATCTTACCGGTAGCTGAAAAGGTAAGGTCGTATCCTTTCAGCAGCCTGGTTTCATCCTTACCCGCTTCCAGGAGGTTCACTTTCCAGGTTCCCTTGGTAACGTACGGAGAGGCGGCGACTGACTTGGTATAGCTGTTAATACCCGTGCAGGCGGCAAAATAGAGGATAACACTGCACTTCAGGGTGAAAAGAAGTAAGGGCTTTTTCACTGTTTTAGGATTTTTGGACATACCTATAACTGAAAAAGCCCTTCCCTTATTGTGTGTGGAGTAAAAATCAGAACCTTGTTTCCAGGTAAACAGGCAGCATGGCCCTCCAGGTGGGCCAGTCGTGCTTCCATTCTTCGCCCCAAACGTCTAATTCATAGGTGATTCCCTTGCTGTAGAGCAGGCCGGCAAAAGCACGGGAGGCGTTCGGGTCTTCGTAGGCGCCACTGCCGGTAAGGATGTGTATGTGGTTGCTCCGGCGTATCTGTTCCAGGATATGGTGGTCGGTAAGATTGCCCATATAATGCATGGGACTGTTGAAATACACCTGCTCGTCCCAGAAACCCTTGGAGTATTCCGTGAGGTCGTATACGCCGCTCATGGCGATCACCCCATTGATCAGGTCGGGCCGCTTGAGGAAAAGGTTCATGCTGTGCAGGGCGCCAAAGGATGCTCCGCAGGTGATGATGGGAGTATCGGGTGAGGTGCTGTTCTTGATAAAGGGGATCACTTCATTGAACACATATTCATTGAACTGGTTGTGGCGGATGGCCTTGTGCTCGCCCAGCATTTCATTGTTCAGCCAGCTTTCATTGTTGATGCTGTTGATCGAGAACACTTTTACTTTCCCGCCATTGATATACGGCGCCAGTGTTTCCATCATCTGGAAGCGTTCATACTCTAAATAATCGGCCGCGGCGGTGGGAACGAACAACAGGGCAAAACCATAATCGCCGTAGGTGGCGATGGGCATTTCGGTTTGGAGTGCAGGACTGAACCAGGAATTCAATTCTCTTTTCATACGTTAGTTTGGTCTGGTGAAAAATGTCGGTAATCGGTGCTCAATATACAATGCTATTATAAAACGCCTTCTTTGATCTCTGTCCACAACTCCCGGTAACATTGCGCCGCATAGCTGCTGTTGGCGAACTCCATGATGGGGGCTTTGTGGATGCCCATCTTCTCTACGTCGGACAGGTACGGAATGTAATTCTGGAAGAAACGTTTGTCTTTATACAGTTCATCCATGATCTCGTTGTGCATGGTTTTGCGCAGGTCGGTCATGGTAAAGAAGCAGGCCAGTTTGCTCATGTCCAGGTCTTTCTCTTTGAAGTATTCCTTCACCATGTGATAGGTGCGGATGGAAAGCGTGGTGGGTATCACGGGCATGAGTACGATGTCGGATGCATTAAAGATGTTTTCGCTCAGTACGCTGAACCCGGGCGGACAGTCGATGAACAGGAAATCGTATTCTCCATCCAGTTGTTTGATGATCGATTTCAGGCGGCTCTTGTTGCCTTTCATCTCTTCCAGCATGATGTCGAAACTCCTGCTCGAATTATCCGCGGGGATCACATCCAGCAACTCAAAATCGGAACTCATGATGGCGTTCTCCAGGTGAGCGTCTTTGGTGATCAGTTTTTTGATGCCGGGATGAACCTTGGGTTTTACTTTATAGTAGAACGAGGAAGAACCCTGTGGGTCGATATCCCATAAAAGTGTCCTGAACCCGTCGGCGGCAGCCAGGTAGGCGAAGTTTACACAGCTGGCGGTTTTACCCACACCACCCTTGAGGTTGTACAAAGCGATTGTTGTCATAGCCCTGTTTTTTGTGAAAAGGATGGTTAAGATAGGGAATTATTTTTTCATATCCTCGAGGTTCTTCTGCATCCGGAACATCTCATCACGCAGGCGGGCGGCTTCCATGAAATCGAGGTCTTTGGCGGCCTTGGTCATGTCTTTTTTGATCCGGGCAATGGCTTTTTCCAGTTGCGGGATGGTGGCGTACACTTCCTGGTCTTCCGCGGCGGCTGTAACCAGTTCCGCATCCGGCGCCAGCGAGTAAGGCCGCGAGGGATCGTACCCTTTTACATCCAGCACCGATCCCTGGGCCAGTATCTGCTCCTTGCTTTTTTTGATCGTAGTGGGTATGATATGGTATTCGATGTTGAAAGCGACCTGTTTTTCCCGGCGCCGGTTGGTTTCATCGATCGTCTTCTGCATGCTTTCGGTCATGGTATCGGCATAGAAGATAACAAGTCCGTCCACATTACGGGCCGCACGGCCGGCGGTTTGGGTCAGACTTTTTTCATTCCGCAGGAACCCTTCTTTGTCGGCATCCAGGATGGCTACCAGGGATACTTCCGGAATATCCAGCCCCTCCCGCAGCAGGTTCACGCCCACGAGTACGTCGATGGTACCCAGTCTCAGTTCACGCAGGATCTCGATCCGTTCCAGTGTATCCACTTCACTGTGTATGTATTTACTCTTGATGTCGATCCGGTGCAGGTATTTGTCCATCTCTTCCGCCATGCGCTTGGTAAGGGTGGTTACCAGCACACGATCTCCCTTTTTTACCCGCTTGTCGATCTCATCCAGCAGGTCATCGATCTGGTTGACCGACGGGCGGATCTCGATCGGCGGATCCAGCAGACCGGTGGGGCGTACCACCTGTTCCACCACCACGCCGCCGCATTTTTCCAGTTCGTAATCGCCCGGTGTGGCAGAAACATAGATCGTTTGGTTCACCAGCGATTCAAATTCATGAAAATTCAGCGGCCGGTTGTCGAGTGCCGATGGAAGGCGGAAGCCATAATCCACCAGGATCAGTTTTCGGCTCCGGTCGCCGCCATACATGCCGCTTACCTGGGGTATGGTCTGGTGGCTTTCATCGATGATGCAGAGAAAATCTTTCGGAAAATAATCCAGCAGGCAGAAAGGCCTTGTGCCGGGCCTGCGGCGATCGAAAAAGCGGGAGTAATTTTCGATGCCGTTACAGTAACCCAGTTCCCGGATCATCTCCAGGTCGTATTCCACCCGTTCGCTGATCCGTTGCGCTTCGATGTATTTACCCGAGTTTTTGAAATAGGTTGTCTGCGCCGCTGTTTCATCCTGTATCTCGTGGATCACCTGTTGTATGATATCCTTGGGAGCTACATAGAGGTTGGCGGGGAAGATGGCAGCGTTCTCTACGGAACTGATCCGCTTGCCGCTGCTCAGTTCCAGGGTATCGATCGATTCGATCTCGTCGCCGAAGAAACTGATGCGGTAACCGAAATCAACATAAGGGAGATTGATATCGACCGTATCGCCTTTGACCCGGAAGGTTCCCCGGGTAAAATCGCCTTCGCTCCGGTTATAGAGTGAGTTCACCAGCGCATGCAGGAATCCCTGCCGGGAAATGACCTGGCCGCGTTGTATGCGGATGATGCCGTTCTCGTAATCGGTGGGGTTGCCCATACCATAAATACAGCTTACGCTGGCAACGATGATGATGTCCCTGCGTCCGCTCAGTAATTGTGCGGTGGCCTGCAGACGGAGTTTATCCAGTTCATCGTTGATGCTGAGGTCTTTTTCAATGTAGGTATTGCTCACGGGCATATAGGCCTCGGGCTGGTAGTAGTCGTAGTACGAAACAAAATATCCCACGGCATTGTCCGGGAAGAATTGTTTGAATTCTCCGTACAGCTGGGCTACCAGTGTTTTGTTATGCGTGATCACCAGGGTAGGCCGTTGCGTATTTTGTATCACGTTGGCCATGGTGAATGTTTTACCGCTGCCGGTAACGCCGAGCAGGGTCTGGTGTTTTTCGCCGGCAAGTACGCCTTCCGTCAGTTGGCGGATGGCTTCCGGCTGGTCGCCGGCGGGCGGAAAGGGGGCATGAAGTTGAAAAGACATAAAGAGAAGGCAAGTTAAGCCAATAAAGGGTTTCCGGGAGGCGGGTATGGCCGGTTTTTCCTATATTTATGGGGACTTATATTGATTAAACTTACTGTGATGAGAAAACTATTATCCATTCTGCTTATTTGCCATTTTTCATTTATTGTTTCGTATGCCCAGCAGGAGCCCCCGGTGGTGATCCAGGGTAAGATGTTGGGAATAAAAAAACCGCGTCTCACAACGGAGGAAGGAGGTTTTGTTCCGAGAGTGATCCGCGATGAAAACGGAATGGTCGGTGTTGTAAAGAAAACGGCCATCATTCACCCGTTCTACAAAGAGAATCCGCCTGTGATGGATCCCGTGCTGCAAACAAATAAGAACATGGTACCAACCAGCGATGTGGCATCCACCACCATCGGCGTAAATACCAACGGTATGGGGTATACTTCGGTTAACCCTTCCGACCCGGTGCTGGCCGCGGGACCCAACCACGTGATCCAGATGATCAACGCGGGCACGGGTTCGCTCATGAAAATTTTCAATAAAGACGGAAGCCAGGCCGTGGCTCAGTTCAACTTCAGCAACATCACCGGCGTGCAGGGCGCGGGCGATCCGATCATATTGTATGATCAGCTGGCCAAGCGCTGGCTGCTTACCGAGTTCGGCTATTCGGGCGGAATAACTTCTTATGTGAACACGCTGATCCTGGCTGTTTCCGCCGCCGATGATCCATTGGGAAACTGGTATGTGTACGCGTTCGCGGATAACAGTTTCTTTGTTGACTTTCCTAAGTTCTCTGTCTGGACGGATGCGTATTATGCTACGTCCAATGATTTTAATACGGCGGGAAGCGCCTATCTTGGTTCTTCGGTCTACGCGTTCGACCGCACCAAGATGCTCAACGGCGATCCGACGGCTACAGCCATACGTGCCCGGCTTACCAACGCGGATGGGCGTTATTTTTCCATGGCGCCTGTGAGCATCGAAGGACCTACGGCCCCGCCTGCGGGAACAAAGGGCACGTTCATGTTTTATACCGACGACGCGTTTACCAGCGATCCGGCCGATGTGGATTCCCTGCACATGTTCACGATGACACCCGATTTTGTTACGCCTGCCAATACGGTCATATCCACGCCTGTCCGTTTTGCCACCGCCGCATTCGACGAACAGCTTTGTACGGCTACGAGGGGGCGTTGCATCGATCAGCAAACCAATACCACGCTCGACCTGGAAGACCTTACAGGCCGTATCACCAATAAGATCGTTTACCGGAACTTTGGTACGCACCAGGGTATCGTGCTGAACTTTACCGTAGACGCCGATGGCGCAGGTAAAGGTGGTATCCGTTGGATGGAACTGCGTAATTCCGGCAGCTGGAGCATTTACCAGCAAGCCACCTGGGCGCCCGATGCCAATGAGCGCTGGCTCGGTGGTATCTGTTATGATGCCGTGGGCAATATCGCCCTGGTGTATAATGTTTCCGGCACCACGGCCAACCCGTCGATCCGCTTTACGGCCCGCAACGCCTGCGATCCCCTCGGAACAATGACTTTGACAGAAACGTCTATTGTAGCGGGTACGGCTTCCAATGGAAGCAACCGGTATGGCGATTACAATGTGCTCACCATCGACCCGGCCACCGACAGGGATTTCTGGCTTACGGCACAGCATAACAACGGAGCCACCACCTGGAATACCCGGATCGCTTCTTTCAACCTCAATAATTGCAATGCGCAACCCAAAGTGCGTTTTTATACAAACGCGGTGCAGGTGTACGAGGATAGTTTGAAAACCGTGGGCACCGGTTGCCAGCGCTACCGCGATTATGTGGTGAATGTAGTGATCGACGCGGCGCCTTCACAGCCGGCTATTGTAACGTTTACCAATTCGGGCACGGCAACACTGGGTTCGGATTTTACCATTACACCCGCTTCGGTTACACTGAACAGCGGTACACTCTCTCAGCCTGTGACCATACGCGTATTTGCCGATAATAATTTTGAAGGAACAGAAACCATACAGCTCGGGTATACCATCAACGCATCGGGCGGAAATGCCGTCGCGGATAATTTCAACCAGAATTGTGTGCTCACGATCTATGATAACGACGCGGCTGTTTCACCACGGCAGTCCGACCTGGTACTCCTGTCGGAAGGTTTCGGTACCGCGGCCACACCAGGGCCGGCGGGCGCCTGGACCATCGCCAGCACGGGCAGTACCAATGTGTGGACCTACAGCGCCAACGGCGGAACCGGCACCAGCGGCGGAACAGCGCACGTGACCAACAATACCACCACCAAACCACTCGCCTATACCAATACGGCTACCGCTACATCAAGGCTTCGCTCCCCGCTGATCAACGCTACCGCGATCACCGGTTCCAGCGATTCCATGAAACTCTTCATTACGTATAAATGCAACGGGGAATTGTTCAGCGGCACCTATTACGACTTCGGCCGTTTGCAGTATTCACTGAACGGAACAACATTCTCGAATATTCCGGGAACCACGGTGCTGCAGGGTGTGACCAATGCCACCAACCTCACCGTAAACCTGCCGGCATCCCTGAAAGGCCAGCAGTTCTACATCGCCTTCTACTGGGAGAATGATAATACCGCCGGCACCAACCCGCCTTTCGCGGTTGATACCATGGCGGTTTATGTAAAAGGTGTGAAAGTAGAAAGCACCGCCGCCAGCAGCAACAGCGGTTATATCACATCAATGCAATCAGCGGCTTTGTTAAGCAGCGCCGATGGAGAGATCATCGCTACCATCAACAACCCCGGTAATATTGGTTGCCTCACGGCTACTGTAGCCGCCGCCGGAACCGGGCAACAGGCTGCTGTCATCAATGGAGTAAGCGACCTGCGCAGCGATAAAGTAATTCAGCTTACTCCCGATGTGGCCTATTCGGGAACCTACCAGGCCACCCTGTATTTCACCACCGCCGAAGTGGCGGTTTGGGGTGCAGCCGCACCGAACCTGAACATCCTGAAAGTGGCCGACAGCGATCCGCTGGGCGCAACCATCAATGGCACCGTGATCGCCCCATCCGTGGTGGATGATCAGCGTGCTACAAAAGGATACATCGCCTATACCGGCGATTTCTCCGGCTTCTCGAAATTCATGCTCACCGGCCGTGCAGCAGGGCCGCTGCCGGTTCGTGACCTGCAGTTCACCGCGAAACCCGCGTCGCAATCGATCATCCTCAACTGGACCACCAAGGCCGAAGTGAATACGAAAAACTACATTGCCGAACGCAGCGTGGATGGTGTGCGCTTCAATGCCATCGGCAGCCTCAATGCCCGGGGTAACAGCAATCAGCTCAGCCAGTATAATCTGGTGGATTATAATGTTGATAACGGCGTTTGGTATTACTACCGCATACGCCAGGTGGATATTGACGGAACCGAACGTTTGTCGGATATACGCCGGGCACGGATCGAAAGCGGCGCCGATAAACTGATCCTGCAGCCCAACCCGGCCAGCTCCAGTGTGCGGATCATACTTCCGTTCCGGTATACCAATGCAACGGTATCACTCACCGACGCTTCCGGCAAACTGGTCAAAGATCAATCCATGACCAGTTCAGGTACCGGGGTATATGTGCTGAATATCGAAAGCTTGTCGGCCGGCGTATACTATGTGAAAGTGGTGGCGGATAATAAGGTATATACAGAAAAACTGGTGAAGCAATAAACCGGTATGCAATATGGAAAAGGCCGCAACTTGTGTGCGGCCTTTTTGTTTTCCGGCTATCTGAATGCTACTGATCCCAGATTTTTTTGAGTTGACCCAGTAACCTGCCTGCAAGGCGCCTGTTGCTGGTGATGATCTCGGCCTGTGCTTTCAACCCGGGTTTGAAAAACAGCGTTCGGCCATAATTGGTTTCGAGTCCACGGGGTAAGGAAACACGGATAAGAAAACTGTCGTTGCTGTTTGGTATGGGCGATATGTGCTGGATATTGCCTGTTAACCGGCCGAATTCCTCGTTGGGAAAACTCTCAACGCTCAGCAATACTTTTTGCCCGGCGTCTATCTTCCCGAATCCTTTCTGCGAAGCGGTGATCTCCACATAAAAACCCGAATGATCCGGCAGGATGTAAAAAAGATTCTGCCCGGCGCTGATCAACTGGTTCTCCTGCAGGGCGGCGCTGAACAATACGCGGCCTTCTTCACCGGCAACCAGAACATACTGCTCCATCCAGGCCTCGACGTTGCTCTTCAGGGTAAGCAACGCGGAAATGAAATGCTGTTGCTGGTCCGCCACCTGTTTTTTCAATTCCAGCATTTCCCGCATTTTATTCTGGCTGCTGATTTCGGCGTTGGTAAGCTGGGCGTAGGCCTGTTTCAGGGTCTGTTCCTTTCCGATCATCCGGCTTTTGTATTGGTTCAGTTCCAGCGGGGCGATGACCTTGTCTTTAGCGAGTTTTTCATAAGCGTCGTATTCTTTTTTCTGCAGCTGCCTGTCGGCCTCCACCAGCTGCTGTTGCTGCAACGCGTTGTTGCGGAGTGTGGCCAGGTTTTGAAGGTCATGCTCAAGCGCCGCGTATTTTTTATTGAAATACCCGTTGGCAAGTGTTTGCCTGGTGTACTCGAACTGGTTCTGAAAATCCTGGTACGAAGACTGTAAGCCACCGAGGTTGGTGAGCAGGGGAAGCGGATGATCGAGCAAGGCCTGGTACTGGCTGTTGTGAATGGCGCCGATCGTGGATTCTATCCATCGCTGCAGCAAGGTCACTTCCGGATAATCGGCCCCGCTTTCGATATAACCCAGCAGCTGGCCTTTTTTCACAGGCTCTTCGTTCGCTACGCAGAGTTTGAGCAGCCTGCCTTCTTTTTTCGCGTTGATCAGTTTGGGCGGATTGGCTGCCAGCAGGCGGGCCGGGGCGGCGATCACATCCGGGTAGCGGATCACAAACGTAAGCGCCAGCAATACACACAATACGGCGGCGAAGATGCTGTTACCCCTTCGTATGATCCAATGCGGCCGGTAGCGAACGATTTCATTAACCTCGTTGCTGAGCAGTTCCAGGTTGTTTTGTACAGGCATGTTGTTGCGTTTAATCTCCCAGTTCGAGCTGGTTTTTTACAAGATGATAATATTCTCCTTTGAGACTGATGAGTTCCTGGTGGGTTCCCTTTTCGGAAATAACACCTTTGTTGAGCACTACAACCTGGTCGGCGTTCCGCACCGTGCTCAGCCGGTGCGCCACCACGATCACGGTACGGCCTTTCAGGAAAGATTCAAGATTTTCCAGGATGATGCGTTCGTTGTTCGCATCAAGGCTGTTCGTCGCTTCATCAAAGAAAAGGATGTCGGGGTTCCGGTATACCGCCCGGGCGATCAGGATCCGTTGTTTTTGTCCCATGCTGATGCCATTGCCTTCCGCACCGATCCGGGTATTGAATCCAAGCGGCAGCTGGTTGATGAATTCCTTCAGGTTGGCCATCGTAACGGCCAGGTCGAGCTGCTGCATGTCGATCGGTTCATTCCCCACGGCGATGTTACGGGCAATGCTGTCGGAGAAAATAAAACTCTCCTGCATCACAACGCCGCAATGGCTGCGCCACGCCTTATGGCTGATGTTGGAGAGGTTGGTTTCGCCGATTGTGATGCTTCCTTTCTGCGGGTCATAGAATTTAAGCAGGAGTTTGAGCAGACTTGTTTTTCCGCTGCCGCTGGTACCCACGATGGCGGTTGTTTTTCCTTTTGGTATCTGGAAGCTGATGTTATTCAGCACCGGTTCATTACCGGCGCCCGGGTAGGTGAAGCTCACCTGTTTGAATGCAATGGAAGACGTTTCGGCACTGATCAACCCGGCATCATGTTCCTGTAATACAAAACGCACATCCGATGCCTGGGCTGCAAGCGGTGGAAAGGCGAGGGGTTGTTTTCCACCGGCCAGTTGCATGGTAAAGGAGGGAGGCAATTGCTGCAGCCGTTGAACGCCCTGGGGCTCCTCATCCTCCAGTTTATGTATCTCGTTGAGCCGGTCCATGCTGATCTTCGCGTTCTGCCAGCTTTGCAGGAAGCCGATGAGTTGTTCGATGGGGCTGTTGAGCTGGCCGATCATATACTGCACCGCCAGCATGGTGCCCAGGGTCATCTGGCCATCGATCACCGCTTTGGCGGAAAGAAACGTAATGAAGATGTTCTTGCCTTCATTGATGAAGGAGGCGCCGGCCTGCTGCCACTGGTTCAGGGTAAGTCCTTTCATACTCAGCCGGAACAGCCGGGCCTGCAAGCCTTCCCAGGTCCACCGCATGGATCGTTCCACGCCATTCAGTTTGATTTCCTGCATGCCCTGCACCAGTTGAATGGTTACGCTTTGTTCCCTGGCCGCCACTTCGAATCTTTTGTAATCCAGTTTTTTTCTCTTTTTCAGAAATACCAGTACCCAGCAGGCGTAGAGGACAGCAGCCAGTGCGAACACGGTAAAAATACCGGAGTTGAACAAAGCCAGGATAACGGAAAATACAATAAGATTGAGCAGGGAGAACAGCACAGTGAGCGACGAACCGGTGAGAAAATTTTCGATCCGGTGATGATCATTCATGCGCTGGAGGATGTCGCCGGTTTTTTTGCTGTCGAAAAACGCCACCGGCAGTTTCATCAGCTTGATGAGAAAATCCGTGAGGATGGAAAGGTTGATGCGGGTGCTGATGTGCAGCAGGATCCATCCCCGGACAAACTCTACGGCCATGCGCCCGGCAAACAGGGCCAACTGAGCGAAGAGAATGATATAGATGAAGTGGATATTGCCGGTATTGATGCCGGTATCCACCACGCTTTGGGTAAGAAAGGGAAGGAATAACTGCAGCAGGCTTCCGAGGCCGAGGCCGAGCAGTATCTGAACCAGTAATTTTTTATGCGGCACGAGGTATAAGAAAATATTTTTGAAAGCCATTCCCGTCTTGCCTGATTCCTGTATCTCCTCCTCGTCGGTTTCCAGGGAATAAAATGCCGGTCCGGGTTCGAGCATGAGGGCAATGCCTTCTTCAGTTCCGTTTTGGCTGGTGCTTATCCAGCTCTTTTTGAAGTCATCCTGGTTGTAGGTGATAAGCCCGCCGGCGGGATCCGCGATGTAGTACTTCTTCTTTTTTATTTTATGGATTACCACAAAATGATTTTGGTTCCAGTGCAGGATGGCCGGCAGGCGGCAATCACGGGAAAGTTGGGGTATCGAGATCCGGGTTGCCATGGTCCGGAACCCGATGGATTCAGCGGCTTCGCTGATCCCGAGAAGATTTACGCCATCCCGGTTGATCTGCGTTCTGTCTCTCAGCATTTGTTGCGGCAACGGTTTGCCGTAGTGCTTCGCGATCATGCGAAGGCAGGTGGGGCCACAATCCATGCTGTCGTTCTGTATGTAGATAGGGAATGACATAGTAGCGTATAAATAAACCCCACCTCCTTTTAGCTGACCAGAGGTGGGGTTGATACAATCCAGGTTAGTCGTTCAGAACCTGAAACCCGCAACGATTGCTTGGCGAGTTGAGTTCATTCGTGCAGGGAATACAAACGGGTGTTGCTCCAATCGGGTAGGGATAATTGTAGCAGTCGTTGTTTGTATAGCATTGAGGTACGACGGGACATCCATTGACATTTGGGTCCCTTTTTCCGCCGGTTAAACTTTTCTGTTCACTGCGATTTAATTTTTTCATAACTCATTTTTTAGTGTATTACTTAGACAATATTGTCAAAAACCGGATAAAGACTTCAAATAATCACGGTTGTAAAAAAATACAAGCGCCCTGTATACAGCAGGGTGTTTGATTGTTAGTAATTCGGAAGCGAGTTGCACGAACCTGTAGAGTAGCCCCCGCCTGTTTGGTCGCAGCCGGAATAAACTATCGCACACTCATCATTGGGATTAGGTACGGTTGAACGGTTCCAATGAGATACGGCCTGGGTACCGCAGGCGCCTCCCCATCCATAACAATGAAGGCAATAGCCACCGCTTCCTCCGCCTCCGTCATCACGAAGTCCGCCGCCCAGGTTTTTTTGTTCCGCCCTGGATAGCTTCGTTCCCAAAATTTTGATCTTTTTCATGATTTTAGTTTTAAATGAATAATACCCCGCTTCAGGTAGCAGGAAGTAACCCCGGTTGTCAGCCTTCAGCCGGTAAGGTTTTGTTGCAACAAAAAGTTTTTTATTTCAAGCCAGCATGGGTTGTGTTTCTTCAGTCCGTTGTTGCTGCAAAAACAAATCAATAAGGCTATTAAGCATCAAAACCAACTCATCCACACCGTAGGCGCCGGGCAATTCTCTTCCGTTAATAAAAATGGTTGGTGTGAAATCGATCCTGGATTCAATGAACCAGCGTTCATGCTGCTTCAGCAGGCCATCAACATCAATATTGTTATTAACCGGGTACCGGGCAGCAAATTGCTCATAGTCCATGGAGTAATACCATTGATGCAATACTGCTGCGCTGTATTTCGCTTTTTCAGCAATATTCATCTGCCAGGTATGCTGTTCAATGTGTTGCAGTATGTGACGTGTGGCCCGCATGCCCCTCACGTCTTTCCTTTCTACATTGAAACGGACCGTCAGCCCTATATTGCCCCTGTACCGTTCCGGAACGTCGGCCAGTTTTTGATGGGTTTTTGCACAGGGGCGGCAATACGGGTTGCAGGCAACCATCAGCTGCAGGGGAGCAGTTGCAGACCCCAGCTGCAGATCATTCTCCCATTGAGTGACATCTACTGATTTTTGCTTTTCAAGTAAAGCCATAAACACCGCTTCGTTTTTCCTGAACCGGGCGCCCTCGTAATTCTCTTTTTCCAAGGATTTGTTTTCCTGGAGCAGGGAACGTGTGAAAAGCCAGGTTCCGCCTGTAATAAGTATTGTTGCAGCAATAAATACCGTGCTTGCCGGACTCACTAACTTCCATGAAATGTGCATCAGAACCGGGAACAGGATAACAGCCTGGATAAGTAAAAGTCCCAAAATGATCAGGCAGAGGCGGCACCATTTCTTGACAACTTTCCATTGGAAATAAACAGAAAAAGCAATGAAGGGAACAGCGGCGGCTGCCAATACAGAATAAATGTGCAGTAGCTGCGCAAGATTTCCTGCATACACGGAGAATAATAATGAAATGAATAAAGAAACAAACCAGGTAAAACCAATATCGCTCCAATGAATGCCCAAGGGAAGTTCAGACCCTTTTGCATGAATCACGTCACTGCAATGGCTTTCCTTACCACAAACCTGATCGGCAATCCTGTTTTCTATACCGAGATCTTTGGAAATGATGAGTGCCGAAATAAATATTCCTGCAAGAGCAATAATTAATAATGTGGGCAATATGCCCGGGGAAGTGAACGAGAATGCAGCCAGGATAAAAAGTATGACCAAGCAGGTCCCCGTTGCTTTTTTTAGACGGGAAACTCTTTCTTTTTGAAGAAGCTCATTGTTTTCTTTATGATCCCAGGTTAGTGGTTTTTCTGCAACCACCACCGCACCGCTCCAAGTTTTAAAGAAACCGGGAAATGAATTTTCCAGCCTATCCCTGTTTTCAACCACAACAAACCTCCCTGATCCTTCTTTGAGGTGTGCCAGGAAAGGAGTGCTTATTTCATGAAGCTGATCCTTTTCAATATGGAAGGCAGCATTTTCAATGCCCAGATGATGGAGCAGATCGGAGATACTGGCCAGCGACGGATAGTCGGGATGACCTTTGAGCTGTTTGTTGATAAGGGTTTTGGAAACCCGGATGCCCATCTTAGAGAGCCAATCGTGCAGTGCTTTTTCGGGGGTACTGTTCATACAATGAATTGTACCCTGAAACTAGGTAACGAATATTCTCCCCCGAACCCGATTTAATAAGTGGAAGAATCGGACAACAGCTGGTCGGGGATGAGCGGAATCTGGTTGATGAACGTTGCGGATTCCGTCATTCCAGGTTGGTGGGAAGCTCGATTTTTACAATTGTTCCGGTGGCGTTGTCGCGATCGTCTGTCCTGTCGGTAAACTGAACACTGATGGAACTGTTGTATAGTTTGTTGATCGCTTCGATCCGGTGCATGGTTATCTCCATGCCCTGGGACCTGTATCCTGTGTCGGCTGTATTGGTTTTTATTTCACTGGCTTTTTGTCTTCCTACACCATTATCGTCGATCTGACAAATTAGTCTGCCATTCCGGGAAATGGCTATACGGATCAGGCCATCCTTGTTTTCTTTATGCGCCACCCCATGCCGGATGCTGTTTTCGACAAAAGGTTGCAAGATCATCCCCGGAATGAATATGCCGCTGGTGTCAATGTCGTTTTGAACCGAGATGCTGTATTCGAACTGGTTGTTGCTTTTCATTCTTTCTAACGAGAGATAGGTATCCAGGTAACGGATCTCTTCATCCAGGGGTATGAGCGGCTTGCCCGAATTGTTGAGTGTTTGCCGCACGAGGTGGGCAAAAGTACCCAGGTATTTATTGACGCCTTCCGCATCGTTATTCATCATGAAATGCTGCACCGAATTGAGGGAGTTGAAAATGAAGTGCGGATTCATCTGGGCCCGCAGGGCCATTTGTTCCAGCTCTGTCATCCGCTGTTCCAGGGCGTTCTTTTCAATTTCTTTTTCTTTAATGATCAGTTCTTCTTTTTGCCTGAATAGTTTTTGCTGGAGTTTACGGGAACGGAGGGCCAGCAGGAAAAGCCCCAGTGTTATGACGAGCGCACCAACGGAGAGGCCGATAATCATCCGTTGCGTTTTCTTTTCTTTATGGAGATCGGCTATCTGCTGATTTTTCTTTTCGGTTTCATATTTGGCCTGGATCTCGGAAATGCTCTTTGTTATTTTCTCGCTGTTGATGCTGTCGCTTACATTCTTAAAAAGAACGTAGGCCTCGTATGCTTCCCGGAACCGGTTCATGCCTGAAAAGATCTTTGCCCGTAAACTGTATATATTCTTATAGGCATCGGGGATGCTGTCTTCCCGGAGTAGTTCCAGTGCACGGTCTGTATAGGCAAGGGCGCTGTCGTAACGGCCGGTTTGAAAGTAATTATCACCAAGTCCTGTATAGATCTCTATCTTGTTGATGCCTGCGATATTGTATGTTTTGCTGTCGTCAAGCTCCTCTTTCAGCATCCGGATGGCGGCGTTAAAGTCTCCCGCATCTGTATAGATACCGGCCGACACTTTCTTTAAAGAAGAAACCGCGTAGTTGAATTTAACCGAATCCATCGGTTCCGCGAACCTCCTGCGGCGGAGTGTATTTATAAGGGTTTCTCCTTTCTGGATGTAATTTCTTGCTTCGGGTAAATTTTTAAGATACTGGTAGTTCTGGGCGATGGTGCTGTGAAGGTCAATCAGGGTTAACGTGTCGTTGGCAGCCTCGCTTTTTTGCGCTGCCTGCAGAAGGGTTTTTACCGCTTCATTATAGTTTTGCTGTTGCGTATAGATGTAGGAAATGTTTCCAAGCGCCTTCGAAGACTGCTTGTTAAAATTGTTTTTTTCAAAGATGGTCAGGGCTTTCACCAGGTTTTCCATCGCCCGCTCGTTTTCGCCGCTCATGCGGTAAATGGTGCCCAGGTTGTTATAGGCGTTGCCGATCTTCTTGGGATCGCCCAGTTTTTGCGAAATGGGCAGACTTAAATTCATGTAGTAAATGGCGCTGTCGAACCTGTCGCGTGACATGTACAGAAATGATATGTGGCCATAGAGGTCGATCTTCTCCGAATCATTGGCTGACTGCAACTTGGGGATAAGCTCTTCAATGGATGCCGGTGACTGGCTGAAAAGGCTGGTATGAAATACGAGCAGTAGGACTACAAGGGTTCTTTTTTTCATATTACGGTCAGGTTAATAACGAATGATCAGGCTACTTTTAGCCACTCCAGCACTTCCTGCTTTTTCCTGCGGCTTACCGGGATTGTCATATTGTTTTCCAGCAGCAGTTCTCCCCCTTCGCCCTTGTTGTATTGCTTCACATGCTCTTTGTTTACAAGGAAAGAATGATGTACCCGGCAAAAAGAATAGTTTGCCAGCAGCATTTCGTATTCGCCGAGATTCACGGAAGAGCAAATGGTTGGCTGGTCCCGGCAGTGTATATAGGTGTATTCTTTCTTTGCTTCACAGAACAGGATCGATTCCACGGAAATCATTTTGTACCCATTGGAAACCGGAATGGCCACCCGGTTGCTTTTGTGATGGGGGTGCGCCAGGTTCTCAACCAGGTTCTTCAGTTCGGCATCCAGCGAAAGGTGTCCGCTCTCTTTCACTTTTTGCACCGCGTTCACCAGTTCAGCGATCTCGATCGGCTTGAGCAGGTAATCGAGAGCATTGAATTTGATTGCCTGGATCGCGTACTGATCGTGGGCCGTAGCGAAGATGACCCGGAAGGGATACTGGGTGAATTTTTTCAGCAGATCGAAACCCGATTCTGATCCCAGTTCAATGTCGAGAAAAACAAGCCCGGGCTTTTTTTCGGCGATCAGCAAAAAAGCTTCCGCCACATTCGAAGCGCTTCCGGCCACTTCCACCTCGTCCGGGCAATACCGTTCCAGCAATTGTTTCAGAATGTCCCTGTCGCGAAAGTCGTCGTCTACGATCACCGTCTTTAACATATGGTCGAATTAGTTAGGGAAAATAATAATTTCTTTGAGAGTTTGGCGATGAAATCCGCTGCCTGAAGAACAGCGATCTGTTAAACCTGTTGGGCAGAACCAAAAAAAGGATGGGATACAGCTGCCCATTGCATACCGGCAGCCGGGTTATAATTTCCGGTTCATGTAGTTGCTGTAATCAGGTATGCTGATCTCGTATTCAGCCTGCATGAGGGGCGACGTGAGGATGAAATCGGCCGTTGCCCGGTCGCAGGCCAGCAGGATGTTCCAGGCCACGCCGAGCCGGAGCAATGCCTTTACGTCGCTGTCGTGGGGTTGTGCTTCCATTGGGTCCCAGAAAAAGATCAGGATGTCGATCTTTCCTTCGGCGATCAGGGCACCGATCTGCTGGTCGCCTCCGAGGGGGCCGCTCAGCATCCGTTTCACGGGGCTACCCAGTTCTTCCTCCAGCATCTTCCCGGTTGTTCCGGTTGCCACCAGGTCGTGCTCTGATAAGGCCGCTTTATTGTATACAGCCCATTCGATCAGCTCGGCTTTCTTGTTATCGTGCGCAACCAGGGCGATCCGCTTGCGCATACTCGTTTTCCGTGCGTTATTCATATCGGAAAATTAACCTTTCTGCCCCGTTTTCGGGCCCATAAACTAATTGTTACGAAGCCTTGCCATCCGGCTTTATTGGCGTACCTTTGCGGCTTCAATTTTTTAAACCATATGAACATCCGCAACATTGCCATCATCGCCCACGTAGACCACGGAAAGACCACGCTGGTGGATAAGATCCTCCACAGTACCAATATTTTCCGTGAGAACCAGGAAACCGGGGAGCTGATCATGGACAATAACGACCTGGAAAGGGAGCGGGGCATTACGATCTTCAGTAAGAACGTGTCCGTGACCTATAAGGGAATCAAGATCAATGTGATTGATACGCCGGGCCACAGCGATTTCGGCGGAGAAGTGGAGCGGGTATTGAAAATGGCCGACGGCGTATTGCTGCTCGTGGATGCCTTCGAGGGCCCGATGCCGCAAACCCGTTTCGTATTGCAAAAAGCCCTTCAGCTGGGTCTGCACCCGATCGTGGTGATCAATAAGGTAGACAAGCCGAACTGCCGCCCCGATGAGGTGCACGACGCGGTGTTTGAACTGTTCTTCAACCTCGATGCCACCGAAGAGCAACTGAACTTCCCCACCATTTACGGAAGCAGCAAGCAGGGCTGGATGAATACATCGCTGACGCCAACGGAAAATATCCTCCCGCTGATGGATGCCATCCTGGAACATGTTCCGGAGCCCAAGGTGAACGAGGGGACCACGCAGATGCAGATCACCTCGCTGGATTATTCCTCCTTCCTCGGCCGCATCGCCGTAGGTAAGGTATCGAGGGGTGTGATCAAAGAAGGACAGAACATCGCCCTGGTCCAGGCCGGCGGCAAGATCCTTAAATCGAAAGTAAAGGAACTGTATACGTTTGAAGCGCTGGGTAAGAAGAAAGTGACCGAAGTGCACGCGGGTGATATCTGCGCTATCGTGGGATTGGAAGAATTCAACATCGGCGATACGGTATGCGACGCGGAATTCCCGGAAGCATTACCGGTGATCAGTGTCGACGAACCTACCATGAGTATGCTTTTCGGCATCAACAATTCACCATTCTTTGGTAAGGACGGAAAATTCGTAACCAGCCGTCACCTGCGTGACCGCCTGATGAAAGAAACTGAAAAGAACCTGGCGCTTCGCGTGGAAGATACCGATGGCGCTGATAGTTTCCTGGTGTACGGACGAGGTATCCTGCACCTCGGCATCCTGATCGAAACCATGCGCCGCGAAGGCTACGAGCTGACGGTGGGTCAGCCGCAGGTACTGGTAAAACACATCGATGGAAAGAAATGCGAACCGTACGAAAACCTCGTGGTGGATGTGCCGCAGGAGTTCAGCGGCAAGGTGATCGACCTGGTAACCCAGCGCAAAGGGGAACTGATCGTGATGGAAACAAAAGGCGAGATGCAGCATCTCGAATTTGAAATTCCTTCCCGCGGGCTCATCGGCCTGCGCAGCAATATGCTCACCAATACCGCCGGCGAAGCCGTGATGGCTCATCGCTTTGTAGAATACAGGCCCTGGAAAGGACAGATTCCCGGGCGCAATAACGGTGTATTGTTATCCAAGAACACGGAAAAGACGACCGCTTATTCCATCGATAAACTGCAGGACAGGGGTACATTCTTTGTTGACCCGGGAGAGGATGTATACGCCGGCCAGATCATCGCCGAGCACATCAAGCCGGGCGACCTGGTGGTGAACGCTACCGAAGCAAAGAAACTCACCAACCACCGGGCCAGCGGAAGCGACGATGCCGTTCGCATCGCTCCTAAAACACTGTTGACACTGGAAGAATGCATGGAATACATCCAGCACGATGAATGCATCGAGGTTACGCCCAAGAACATCCGGATGCGTAAAGTGGTGCTCAATGAAGAAGAACGGAAGAAAGTACAAAAGCAGATGAGTGCGGAAACAGCCTAACTAAATAACAGGATCCCGGGTTTACCCCGGGATTTTTATTTGGCGGGTCAATGAATAAATAAGTTTCAGCAGCCAAACCGCTTTAATATCTTTGCCACACTGACCATGATCCCCAATATTTTTCATTTTGTATTCGGTATGGCGGCCGATTTCGGCGGCCGGCCCTTTTCCCTTTCGCATTACCTGGCCATTAAATCGGCGGTGGATGTGAACAAGCCGGAAAAGGTTTTCTTCCATTACGAATTTGAACCAACGGGTGAATGGTGGGAAAAAGCGAAGCCCCTGCTGACACTGCACCCGATAAAAGCGCCCGACAGTTTTATGGGTCAACCCCTCTGCCATGTGGCGCACAAGGCCGATGTGGTTCGGCTGCAGGCACTGAAAGAAACCGGTGGCATCTACCTCGACCTGGATACGATCTGTGTGAAACCCCTGCACGCCTTGTTCAATCATTCGTTCATCGTGGGCCAGGAGCTGGCGCCGGAATACATACCCAAGAACTGGCGGCAGAAAATAAAGCACTACATCCGCCAAAAATTCGCGGGCTCCGGCGAAGCGAAAGTCAATGGCCTCTGCAACGCGGTATTGCTGTCTGAAAAGAACAGCGATTTCGTCAATTTATGGCTGAATACCTATGCGTCTTTCCGGTCGAAGGGGCGTGATAAGTACTGGAATGAACATTCGGTGGTTGTTCCGATAAAACTGGCGGCCGAAAATCCCGGCAAGGTAACCCTGCTCGGGCCGTATGCGTTTCACTATCCCCTGTACAATCAACCCGGGTTGGAATCGATGTTTGAAAAGAAGACCCCGTTTCCGGAAGCCTACCTGCATCATTTGTGGGAATCCTTCTCCTGGGATAAATACCTGGGCCGCTTAACCGTGAAGGATATCATGGAAAGAGATACAACGTATAACTGCATTGCCCGACGTTTTCTATGAACAGCGAAAAGATAAAAGTTGGTATTGCCGGCCGCTGGAATCCACGGGATAAAAACGCCTGGTCGGGTATCTATTACAGCACATGCGCCGAGATCGAAAAATATTTCGATACCGAATTCTTTTTCTACAAATGGCCCTGGCATGTGCGTGAAAGACTGATCCTGCACAAACAGTTTCAAAAACTCATCCGGAAAAAGGCCGCCGTTGAATTCCTGCGGGGCTATGGAAAGTATTTCAGCAAACAACTGGAAAAAGAGCTTCGCGGAAAGAAGATAGACCTGCTTTTTGTTCCTTCGGCGCCGCAACTGGTCGCTTATGCCGATATCGGTGTTCCGATGGTTTACCTCACTGATGCGACCTTTTTTCAACTGCAGGGTTATTATCCGCTCTTCAGCGATATCGCCCGGTATAATATTGAGCAGGGTGTGGCGATGGACCGCCTCGCATTTGAGAAAGCCACCCATGTGATACTGGCTTCCGATTGGGCGAAGCGTTCCGCGGTTCTTGATTATGGCATACCCGAAACCAAGATCAGCGTAGTTCCTTTCGGGGCCAATCTCGACAGGATTCCCACCGAGACAGAGATCAAGAAAGATAAAAACGAAGTCTGCCGCCTGCTTTTCCTGGGTGTGGAGTGGGAACGAAAAGGAGGGCAGATCGCACTTGATACCTTTTACCAATTAAAGCGGAACGGTTTCCCGGTTCAGCTCACCATCATCGGTTGTGTTCCTCCCGTTCCGGTGACAGACCCCGATATAGAAGTGATCCCTTTCATCAACCGGCATAACAACGAAGAAGCCGGCCGGTTGTATCAGATCTTCCGGCAAACCGATTTCCTGTTACTGCCCACCCGGGCCGAATGTGCTGGTATCGTTTTTTGCGAAGCCAGCGCTTTCGGTGTACCTTCCATTACTACCGACACAGGCGGCGTAAGCACCAATGTAATAAACGGGGTAAACGGGTTTGCCTTGGCGCCCGAAGCCGGCGCCGAAGCCTATGCACAGAAGATACGGGAGTATTTTTCGGATGATGCCGTTTACCGGCAGCTGAGTAAAAGCAGCCGGCGTAAATTTGAAGAAGACCTGAACTGGGAACACTGGGGAAAGCAGTTTCAGCAGATCGCTCAACGCATAATTACTAAATAATACCTCCTTGCCGCTTACAGCCGATACAATAAAAGCTTTGCAGCAGTACTTCGACAAGGTGCTGGTTGTGTCCGTTCCCCGTTTCGCGGCCCGGCACGAAAAAGTGAAGCGGGAGCTGGCCGGACTTTCCTTTGATTTTTTCTGGGGCGCCGATAAGCAACAGCTCGATCCGGATACCATTAAACGCGATGGCACCTACGATGAAACAACGGCGAAGAAGCTGCAACGCCAGGGGAAACCCCTCAACCTGGGAGAGATCGCCTGCTCACTGTCGCATCGGATGCTCTATGAAGAAATGCTGAAACAACAATGGAAGCGGGTACTGGTGCTGGAAGATGATATTGTGGCGCTTGAGCAAAACCTGCCGGCGCTTTCGCAAACACTGGCCGAATTACCGGCCGATTGGGAACTGGTGTATTTTGGTTACCTCAAACACGAGCAGGTAACAACCGGGTTGCGGATAAAGCAGTTTTTTTATAAACTGATCAGTGCCCTCGGTGGCATGAAATGGACCTATACGATGGTGCGTAATATGTTACCCCGTCCATTCAGTAAACACCTGAAGCGGGCCGGCTTTCACGATTGCACGCATGCCTACGCGGTTTCGCTGGAAGGGGCTGCCAGGCTGGCAAAAGCGCAAACGCCGGTGGTGTACCGGGCCGATGACCTGCTTTCGCATACCATTCTCAAAGGCGAACTGAAGGCCTTTGTAACAGAACCCAAATTCTTCGATCAGGAGATATTTCACAATACGGCCATCGCTTCGGAGATCCGGTTGCCGGGTAAAAACTGATGCCGCTTATTGCATGGCGTCGATCTTCTTCTTAAGCCCGTCCGCCATTTTTTCGTTTACTTTCTTTAACGCCTCGTACTGTTCCATAGCCCCATCCTTTTCTTTTAACTCGATATAACAGTAGGCCGTGTAAAGCATGGCAATGTCAACCGGTGAGATGGCTATGTTCTTTTTAAACTGTTCGATCGCTTCGCGGTATTTGCCGGTTGTGCGGTAGGCATAGCCGAGTTCATTATAACCGGGTTTGTAGTTGTTGTCGATCTCCAGCGATTTGATCGCATAGGGGATTGCTTTTTCGCTTTCTCCCTTTGCGTTGTAGCACCAGGCAATGCTGTAGTACGTCAGTTTATTGAGGCTATCGGTTTTGAGTGCGTTGAAATAAGAAGCAATCGCGGAGTCGGGCTTGTTCTTCACATCCCGGTACAGGTTTCCCAGCGCTATATGCGCCACATCCATTTTCGGATTAACGGCGATGGCTTTCCCATAGTACCATACAGCGCTGTCGGCAAATTGTGTACGGGAGAAAATAAGGCCGATCTCGAAATAAGCGGAATCCATTTTCTTATCCAGCTTGATGGCTTTCTGGAAGGCGGCAACCGCCTCCACGAATTTGTTCTGGTTGCGTAACTGTATACCCTTCAGGTAAAAACTCCGGGCGTTGGCAGGTTTCTGGGCAATACTTGCAGTGGAAAAAAACAATAAAACAAATGCAGGTAAAATTCGTTTCCCCATAGTTATTATTTAGCTACGCAATTTAAAATCATCCCGGGTCTTTGTGCTCAAAAATCTTCATTATTTTCTGTTAAACATCCCGCTAAAATACCCGCTGCCGTTGTAACTTTGGGCCCTCGATGAAGAAGACCGCACTCATATTGTTCTTTACACTCATTAGTGTTATCGTTGCTGTTCCGGCAAATGCGCAATGCGCCGTGTGCACCAAAACAGCCCAGCAGCTGGGTGAAAAGCCCGCGCAGGGAATGAACTCGGGTATACTCTACCTGATGCTGATGCCCTTTGCCATTGTTGGCTTTATCAGTTATCGCTGGTGGAAAAACAACCGCTCGCATGAGGAGCGGGAACAAACGGGTATACGAAGCGTTCAATAATCGGTCACAAAGCGATACAGGTTAAAGGACGCTCCCGCCGCCCGTATTTTCTCTTTCAGCATTTTTTTATCAATGTCCCGCATTCTTTTTTGTTCGATCAGGTGAAAGGCTTTTTCCGCCAGCAGGTGCAGTCTTTTTTCGTGCTGGATCTTTTCACCGGTCATGGCTTTCAGTTGCCGGTAAAGTTCATCGATGCCCTGTTTCTGCGAAGCGATGGTTTTGATAACGGGCACTGGTTTTTCATGGTTGGCGAATGCGGGTGCCAGCATGAGCCGCAGGTTTTTTACAAAAAGGTCCGCGTCTGGCCGGTCGGCCTTATTCACCACAAATACATCGGCGATCTCCATCAAACCGGCTTTCATCGTCTGCACTTCGTCGCCCGCTTCGGGAACAACCACCACAACGGTAACGTCGGCCAAGCCGGCGATCTCCACTTCGCTTTGTCCAACGCCTACGGTTTCTACAATGACCAGGTCGTACGGCGCAGCCTTCAGCAGGTCGCTGATCTCGATGATTTTGGGGTGAAGTCCGCCCAGTGATCCGCGGGTGGCCAGGGAGCGGATATAAACATTCGGGTTATCGTACCAGTCGCTCATGCGGATACGATCGCCCAGCAAAGCGCCTAAATTGAACGGCGAAGAGGGATCTACACAAAGAACAGCCACGGATGCGCCTTCTTGTACAAGCGTACCGATCAATGCATCGGTGAGTGTGCTCTTGCCTGCGCCCGGCGGTCCGGTAATACCGATCACCGGCGTTGCGGAAGATGGCAGTTCCTGCAACAGGTCTTCATAACCGGGCACTTCGTTTTCGATGAAGGAAATGCACCGGGCAAGGGTCTTGGTATTGCCTGCTTTTATTTCAGCTAACTGCTGCTTCCACATTGAACAAATTTCACGGTTTAATTCCAATTTCCAAACTAAATAAAGCCCATCGCCGCTTGCCGAATTATTGTTTCTTTGCAGCATGAACATTTCGGTGGTCATCATCACAAAAAACGAAGCGCATATTATCGGCAATACGCTGCAAAGCCTGCAGCCGCTGATCCGCGACGTGGTGATCGTGGATAGCGGCAGTACCGATGCCACGCTGGAGATATGCCGCCGCTTCGGCGCCACCATCATCGAGATGGGTTGGGAAGGGTATGGCATCAATAAAAACCGGGGTATCGCCGCGGCCAGGTACGACTGGATCCTGAGCCTGGATGCCGATGAAGCCATCGATGAGGAATTGAAGCATTCGCTTCAATCGTTGCCGCTGCAGCATGCGAACGAGGTATTCAACATCCGCTTCCGGAATTTTTTTTGCGGTAAGTGGATCCGTTTCGGGGAGTGGGGTTTTGATAAGCATATCCGGTTGTTCAATCGTAAGAAAGTGCAGTGGAACAATGTGGCTGTACATGAGAATCTTCTTTTTCCGCCGGATGTACACGTGTCGATGCTCAAAGGTCATATCCTTCATTACACCGTTCACAACCGGCAGGAGTATGCCGAAAAAATGAATGGGTATGCCCGCATGAACGCCCGTAAATATTTTGAAGCGGGAAAGAAAGCCGGATTTTTCAAACGGTACTTCTCGCCGGTATTCGCTTTTCTGCAGCATTATATTTTCCGGCTGGGTTTCCTGGATGGTAAGGAAGGATTTATTATTGCACGAACAACATCGATGTATACCTACCGGAAATATTATTACCTTGAACAGCTGAACGAACAATCCGTAAACAGAAACTGAAAACAATAACCTGTGACCAATTTCATTCCCATATTTCCGCTCGGCATCGTGGTGTACCCCGGCGAACAACTGAACCTGCACATTTTTGAACCACGCTACCGGCAACTGATCAGCGAATGCCAGGCGGGTGGTAAACCCTTTGGCATCCCTTCGGTCATCAATGACCGTATCTGCGAAATGGGTACGCTGGTGCGCATCCGGGAGATCAGCGAGGTATATGAAGACGGTAAAATGGACATTAAAACAGAGGGCTTGCAGGTATTCCGGATGCTGGAGATGATCAACAGCTTACCGGATAAGCTGTACAGCGGCGCCATCGTAAGTTACCCCGAGAACAACGAGCAGGGAAACCGCTCCCTGATGCAGGGCATCGTGGCCGGTATCAAGGAACTGCACAAATTGCTGCAGGTGGAAAAGAAATTTCCCAAGCCCGAGGAGGAATTGTGGAGTTACGATGTGGCGCATCATGCCGGGCTTTCACTGCAGGAGGAATATGAACTGCTGCAACTGATGCAGGAACTGCAGCGGCAGGAATACCTGAAGCGGCACCTGCGGAAAGTGATTCCGGTATTGGCGGAAATGGAAGCGCTCAAGGAAAAAGTAAAACTCAACGGGCACTTTAAAAATCTTAAAGGATTCTGATGATCAAAACCATCTGTTTCGATTTCGGCAACACCCGCCTGAAAGCGGCGATCTTTGAAAACGATCAATTCAAAATGGATCTTGTACTGGAGAACGACGACCCGGCCACGATCGAAACCCTGCTCCAGACCCATCAACCCCAAAAAGCGATACTTTCCTCGGTCATCAATCACAACCCCGCGATCGAACCGGTATTGTCGGCACAAACCCGTTTTCATAAAGTATCGCACCTCACCCGCATCAACTTTTCCATCCCGGCGGCCAAACCCGAAACCATCGGGGCCGACAGGCTTGCGCTTTGTGCGGCGGCAGCGCACTTCTTCCCGGGAAAGAACAATCTTGTTATCGGCCTGGGAAGCTGTATCACCTATAATTTCATCAACCAGTACCAGCAGTTCCTGGGAGGCAGTATTTCGCCGGGAATGGAAATGCGCTTTAAGGCGATGCAGCAGTTTACCGCGAAGCTTCCGCTGGTTCAGAAAGACTGGAATTACCCGCTCATCGGGTACGATACAAAGACCAATATGCAAAGTGGAGTGATCGCCGGAATGGCATTTGAAATAGATGGTTTTATTAATGCGTATGCCGCTAAATATGGCAACTTTAACGCTGTTTTAACCGGGGGTGATACCACCTATTTTGCCGGGCAGCTTAAAAACAAGATATTTGCCGACTATAATTTTTTATTCAAAGGCCTGTATGCACTCAGCGAAACTAACAATAGCTAGAATTTTATCCGTACTTCTCATCGCTCTTGGATTTTGTAATACGGCCCTTGCCCAAGAAAATTCACCCTACTCACGCTATGGATTGGGCGACCTGACACCGAATCATAACATGTTTACCCGCGGCATGGGAGGCATTTCCGCCGCAACCAACGATAACCGGAGTATCAACTTTACCAACCCCGCATCACTGTCAAACCTCGCTCTTACCCTGTTCGACCTGGGCGGCGAGATCGATATCCGCACCCTGAAGAGCAGCAACCCGGTAGGTAAATTCAATTCCGTCAATACCTATTTCTCGTACCTGCAGGTGGGTTTTCCGCTCACGACGCAAAAGATGGCCAGCAAGGGCATGGGCTGGGGAATGAGTTTTGGCATCAGGCCCGTAACCAAGATCAATTACAAGATCGAAAAGAATGAGCGCCTTACCAATATCGACAGCCTGAATACCCTGTACGAAGGCAATGGCGGTACCAACCAGGCCTTTATCGGCACCGGTTTTAAGATCAAGAACTTCAGTATTGGCATCAATGCCGGTTACATGTTCGGCAGCAAGGACTACAGCACCAAGCTCACTTTCATCAACGATACCACATTCTACTACCTGTCTAATTCCGAAACCAAAACAACCTTTGGGGGCTTATTTTTTAACGCGGGCATGCAGTACGATATCCCGCTGGCTTACGACTCCAAGAATCCCAAGGTTGTAACCAAGAGCCTTCGCCTGGGTCTGTACGGAAACCTGCAGCAAAACCTGAGAGCGAATAAGGACATCATCCGGGAAACGATCTACTACGATCCGAATGGAGGATATTTCCGGGTTGATAGTGTTTTTGAAGACAAAGACATCAAAGGGAAGATACGCTACCCCGCCAGTTTTGGGTTTGGGGTGAATTACCAGGAGAAGCACTGGATGTTCGGCGCCGACCTGGAGGTCAGCAACTGGAGCAGCTACCGGTATTACAATGAAACCGATGCGGTGAAGAACAACTGGACTCTCCGTGTCGGGGCGCAGTACGATCCCAGCGATTTTAATAAGCCTACCAAAAAATATTTCAATTTTGTAAGCTACCGAGCGGGCTTCTATTACGGACCCGATTACATCACCATCAATAAGAACCGCCCCGAGTATGGATTCACCCTGGGCGCCGGTTTCCCGCTCACATCATTGAAACGGATTTCGTACCCCTACCAGTTTGTCATGCTCAATACCGGGCTGGAGATCGGTAACCGGGGTAACCGCCAGACCAATGTGCGGGAAAACCTCGTTCGGATCAATATCGGCATTTCCATGAGTGCCCGGTGGTTTGAAAAGCGGAAGTATTATTAAGTTATCTTTGGTCTTATTCACCTGCAACAATCTTTCATGCATTTTTGCGGCGGCAAACCATACCGGCTTCGTTTCGTAAGAAGCTTGTTGTGTATATGGCCGGCAATGGGCGTTATCCTGCTGCTGAACGCCTGCGAAAACAACGATGCGGTGGTGCAGCATATGAACAGCAAGAACCTGGGTGTGGAGGAAGTGAAGAATGCAGACATCAACTACACCCTGGGCGGTCATGCCAAGGCGAAATTATTATCTCCCCTCATGCTGCGGATACAGGACGCCAGCCCCTACGTGGAGTTTCCCAAAACACTGCATGTTGATTTTTTCAATGAAACAGGTACGGTCGATAGCCGGCTCGACGCCCGCTATGGAAAATACCTCGAAACCGAAAGCAAGGTGTTTCTTAAAGACAGCGTGGTGGTGATCAATGTGCTGGGCGATACGCTTTATTGCCAGGAACTTTGGTGGGACCGCAACCGCAAAGGATCGGAGTTTTTTACCGACAAACCGGTCCGCATACGCCGTAAACTGCAGATCATCGATGGAACAGGAATGGAAGCCCGCCAGGATTTCAAAGAATGGGTGATCCGGAATGTGACACATAGTTATATCCGCGTGCCCAATTCCGAATTCCCGGCCGATTAAGGTCCAACAAATACATGCTTGTTTTGTTATCTTTACAGCAAGCAAAAAGCCGCTTGATTTATTATGGAATATCGCCGTCTCGGAAAATCCGGCCTGCAGGTAAGCCTGCTCTCTTTTGGGTCCTGGGTTAGCTTCAGCAAACAGATCAATGATAAAGCCGCCGATGAACTGATGGGCATCGCCTACGACAATGGCATCAACTTTTTCGATAACGCCGAAGTGTATGCGCTCGGCGAAAGCGAGAAGATGATGGGCCGTGTGCTCAAAAAGAAAAAATGGGACCGTACATCCTACACGGTTTCATCGAAAGTGTTCTGGGGCTGGCGGGGAAAAGCGAATAAACCCAATCAGAGCGGACTCAGCCGCAAGCATGTGATCGAAGCCTGCGATGAGGCATTGAAACGCCTGCAGGTTGATTACCTGGATATGTACTTCTGCCACCGCCCGGATAAAAACACGCCGGTGGAGGAAACCGTTTGGGCGATGAATCATCTCATCCAGCAGGGCAAAATACTGTATTGGGGTACCAGCGAATGGAGCGGCGTGGAGATCATGGAAGCGCATAAGGTGGCACAGCATTACCGGCTTATCGGGCCAACCATGGAACAGCCACAATACAACCTGTTCGAGCGGAATAAAATGGAGAATGAGTTTCTGCAGATCTTCAAAACCGTTGGATTGGGAACCACCATCTGGAGCCCGCTGGCTTCGGGCCTGCTGAGTGGTAAATACAACGACGGCATTCCGAAAGGCAGCCGTTTCGCGTTGGAAGGATTTGACTGGCTGAAAGAGCGCTGGGTCATGGACGAAAAGGTCAGGAAAGTAAAGAAGCTGAGTGAACTGGCGAAGAAACTGGGTGTAACAACAGCAGCCCTAAGCATCGCCTGGTGCATCAAAAACCCGAATGTAAGTACGGCTATCCTTGGCGCCACTAAAAAATCGCAGTTACTCGATAACCTGAAAGCGCTGGACACGATGCAAAAACTTACGCCGGAGGTAATGGAGAAGATCGAGGAGATCATGAAAACAAAACCAGCCCTTCCGGATTTCTGAGTCATGGCCAGGATAACCATATACGGTATCCCGAACTGCGATACCACGAAGAAAGCGATGAGCTGGCTGAACAAAAGGAAGATATCTTTCTCTTTCCATGACTATAAAACCGCCGGCATAAGCAAGGCAAAGCTGGATGAATGGATCGGTAAAGCCGGGCTCGAGACGATCTTCAACAAGCGCAGCACAACCTGGAAAGAGTTAACGGCCGCCGAACAGGCAATGGCTTCCGGCAGGGCAGGCGCCATCAAGCTGATGATTATGCATACCAGTATCATCAAACGCCCGATCATCGAAAGCGGTAATCACCTGCTGGTCGGGTACAACGAAGAAAACTATATCAAATACCTAAAACAATAAACATGAAACGTCACGCAACCGCCGTATGGAACGGCTCCGGAAAAGAAGGTAAAGGTCACCTGAGTACACAAAGCACCACCCTGAGCAAAACACAATATTCGTACAGCAGCCGTTTTGAAGAGGGTGTTGGAACCAACCCCGAGGAACTTGTAGCTGCGGCGCACGCGGGCTGCTTCAGTATGAAACTCAGTTTTGTACTTGGCGCTGCCGGGTTCACAGCCGATGAAATCAGCACCCGTTGCGATATCACCCTGGCCGATGGAAAGATCACGCAATCGCACCTGGCGGTAACGGCAAAAATCCCCGGCATCAACCAGGAACAATTCAACGCGGCAGTGCTGGATGCAAAGGCCAACTGCCCGATCTCCAAATCACTGAATACCGAGATCACACACGAAGCGGTATTGCAATAACAGGAGAAAACTCCTGATGAAAAGAAAAAATCACATAGGGTCAGCCTTGCTCTGTCTCATGCTCGTAACCCGGGCTTTACCGGGTAACGGACAGGACAGCCTTGTTACCATACTGGATAAGGATCAATATGTGCAGGGCGATAGTATCCTGGCCGAAATATATACCGAGCCTTACCGCAAAGACGCAACCGCTCAGACCCTTCACTTGTGGATTGATAACATTAAAACGGGGCAGCGATGGAAATTCAGGTATCCATTCCTGAAAGGGCGTTGCAGCATCGCACTGAAATTGGATAAAGACATCCCTTCGGGTTCGTATGCACTGAACTTCCTGTTGCAGGACCGGTTTCTGCAGGTGAACGGAACGATACGGAGCGAGGAAAAATCCGATTCATCCATAAACTACCTGGCCAAGGCAAGGGGTAAGGGCGTGGTGATCGAAAGCGCTCCGCTCTATGCAGGTGGTCAATTCAGGATTGAAGGTCTTTTCTTCACGGATTCTGTTTTATTCAGTTTCTCGCCGACCAGGCAGAAAAAATCAAGCAAGCTGCGGATCGAACTGGAAACGCCGCTGGATTCGGCCTTTACCCCGGTTGCGGCAGCCACCGAATTCATCCGGGTTGGTAAAGCGGATGAAGCCGGAAACGCCCGGCAAGGCTATGTATTCGATCCTTCCGATAAGCGGCTTTTGCAGGAAATAACCCTGCGCACGAAAACAAAGAAGAAGATCGATGAATACAGCGAACGGAATGTAAGCGGCCTCTTCAGCAACGAAAACGCGGAAACGATCGATTTTCTCGATTCGGAAGAAGCGCAGTCATTTACCGACCTGTTTACTTATCTTACCTATAAGATTCCGGTGCTGAAGCAGCAAACAAATCCCGAGAATGGCCAGCCTTTTCTCAGCTACCGGAACGAGATCGTGGATATCTATGTAGATGAAATTCTCGATACGGATTTCTCTCAATCCCGGATAAGCATCCAGGATATCGCCCTGGTGAAGTTTTACCCGCAAAGCCTCCGGGTGGGCGGCGGCATCAACGACAACGGCGCGGGTGGGTCGATCGCTATTTATTCCAGGCAGCCGCAAGACCGAAAAGGAAACCGCCTCGGTAATTATACATTTTATGTAAACGGATATACCGCCTTTTCCGCGGTGTGGAAATAAAGCAAAACACTTTCAAGCAAATAACTATGTCGTTTAAAAACAAAACAGTCATCATTACCGGGGCCTCGCGGGGTATCGGCAAGGCAATTGGCCTGCGGCTGGCAAAAGAAGGCGCCAATATCGTGATCGCATCCAAGAGCGTGGAAGAGAATCCGAAATTGGGCGGAACTATTTTTTCCGCGGCCGCGGAAATGGAAGCCGCTGGCGGCCAGGCACTGGCAGTGCAATGTGATATACGTTTTGAAGACCAGGTACAGCAGGTTGTTGATAAAACCGTAGAACGTTTTGGTGGTATCGATATCCTGGTGAATAACGCGTCGGCGATCAACCTGAGTCCGACAGAAGAAACCGAACCCAAGCGTTTCGACCTGATGTACGACATCAATGTGCGGGGTACATTCATGATGAGCAGGGCCTGTATCCCCTGGTTGAAAAAGGGAACCAATGCGCATATTCTGAATTTATCGCCCCCGGTGAATATGGATCTGAAATGGTTCGAACGCCACCTGGCATATACCATCAGCAAATACGATATGACCATGATCGCCCTGGGCCTTTCGGCAGAGTTGAAGAAATACCATGTGGCCGCAAATAGTTTGTGGCCCCGGACCACTATTGCCACCGCGGCTGTCAATAATTTACTTGGCGGGGAGATGCTTATGAAAATGAGCCGCACGCCCGAGATCGTTGCCGACGCTGCCTATTATATTTTGTCCAAACCATCTTCTTCCTGTACGGGAAATAGTTTTATCGATGAAGCCGTACTGGCGGCCGAAGGAATAACCGACCTGGGTAATTATTCAGTTGTTCCCGGAGCTCAATTGTACAACGATCTGTTTGTCTGATTTTTCTTGTTAATGAAATTTTAAAGCAGTTTCTGTGTGATGAATGGTAACTTTTGTTGGTAGGTGTACGTTTATTTTCGTAGCCGCATTCTCTGACCAGGAAGATGCGGTTGCAAACCAATAAAGTATAGCCATGATTCCTTTCAAGATCAAAGCCTTGTGCTTTTGTGTGCTCATTACTGCTACAGCGCACAGCCAGATTCCCAAAAGATCGCTTTCGGCCAAACGCATACAAGGAACCATCAAAATCGATGGCATACTCGATGATGCCGCCTGGAAAGACGCCCCGGTAGCCGATAAATTCACCATGCTTCGCCCCGAACCGTTTAAAGCGGAAAGTTCCGATAACGCCAGCCAGGTCTATTTTGTCTATAACAACGAGGGGATATATGTTGGCGGTTACCTGCATGAAAAGAATAAAGACAGCATCGCCGCCGAACTGGCGGGCAGGGATGGATTCGGCAACAACGATTTTGTTGGGGTCATTTTCGACACGTACAAGGATAAGCTCAATGGATTTGAATACTTCGTAACGCCTCTTGGTGAACAGTGGGATGCCAAACAATCGCCCAATATTAATGGCAACAGCGAGGATTTCAGCTGGAATGCCGTTTGGCAAAGCGCCGCGAAACTGCAGAACGATGGATGGACCTTCGAGATGTTTATCCCGTATTCCGCCATCCGCTTTGGTAAAAAGAAAATACAGGACTGGGGCCTGAACATCGTTCGCCGCAGGCAAAAAAGCGGGCAGCAACTGTTCTGGCAATCCATCGATCCCAATGTGAACGGCTTTCTTACCCAGGAAGGGTTCATCACCGGGCTCGAGGATATCAAACCTCCCATGCGTCTTCAGTTTTCACCTTATTTCTCTTCGTATCTCAATCACGACGGAACGGCAACCGATAAAAAAACCACCACCACTGTTAATGGTGGGATGGATCTTAAATACGGCATCAACCAGGCTTTTACCCTGGATATGACCCTGATCCCCGATTTCGGGCAGGTTCAATCCGATAACCGGGTACTCAACCTGAGTCCCTTTGAGGTTAAGTTCAATGAGAACAGGCCTTTCTTCACCGAGGGTATTGAGCTCTTCAATAAAGGCAATTTGTTTTACAGCCGCCGGATCGGGATCGAATCACGGTATAAGAAATGGGCCGACCCCGGACCCAATGAAGTGATCGAAGAAGATCCGTCGACCGCCAAGGTGCTTAACGCCACCAAGATCAGCGGGCGAACACAAAAAGGCCTGGGCATCGGCGTATTGAATGCCATCACCCAAAAACAATACACCCGTTTCCGCGATAAAACAACCGATGTGATCCGTAAAGAGGAAACCATGCCCCTCACCAATTACAATGTTTTTGTGCTCGACCAGACATTGAAGCACAACAGCAGTGTTTCGCTGGTGAATACGAATGTATGGCGCAGCGGCGATGCCTACGACGCCAATGTTACCTCCGCCCTGTTCGACCTGAACGATAAAAAGAACACCTGGAATATCGGCGGAAACGTGAGTTTCAGCAATATACTGGGACGGGATGGAAAGAACACAACCGGTTATGCGCATAGTATTTACCTGGGCAAAACCAGCGGCCGTTTCAACTTCAACATCTGGCAGGACCTCTACAATGACAAGTATGATAAGAGCGACATGGGGTATTTCACCAACAACAATACCATGGACCAGGGCGGCTGGTTTGGTTACAACTGGACAAAACCCAGGGGCTGGTACAATCAACTCCGGGTGAATATGAATTTCTGGTACAGCAGGCTGGTATCGCCCATCGATAACCTGCGTCGTAAATCGATGATGTACCAGAACGCCGGTATCAATTTCAACTTCAATGCGCAAACCAAGAAACTGTGGTGGATCGGCGCCAATATCAACGGGGGGCCCAACAGCCACGATTTCTACGAACCCAGGACCTATGGTCGTGTATTCAAGAACAAGGGCCGGATCAATGTAAACCTCTGGTGGGAAAGCAACAGCGCCAAACGTCTTTCCTGGGGCGGAAGTGTTTATGCCGGAACCGGCGGGGTGTTTCACCGGAAAAACTTCGACCTGAACCTGTTTGGTAAGATCCGTTTCAGCAGCAAGTTCTCCATCGATGGATCCGCGTATATCAGCAGCAGCCGCAACCAATCGGGATTTGCCGGTAAGGTGGGGCCTCAGTACGATACCATTATCTTCTCACGCAGAAATGTGAACAGTGTGGAGAACGTACTCAATATCAAATACAACTTTACCAACCGCATGGGCATAACCCTGCGTACAAGGCATTACTGGAGCAAGGTGAACCCGCTGCAATTCTATGAACTCGATACATATGGCGATCTGAAAACACCCGCCACACCGTTTACGCAAAATGTCCGGCAGAACTATAATTACCTGAGTGTGGATATGGTATACACCTGGCAGTTTGCCCAGGGAAGCTTTTTCAGCATTGTATGGAAAGATATCGGCGAGAGCTTTAACCGTGAATTTGAAAGTAATTACGCCAAGAATTTTACCCGCACCATTGATGGACCGCAGTTCAACAGCCTGTCGCTACGCGTGATCTACTTCCTCGATTATCTGACCGTGCGAAATAAAATGAACAGAAAGAAACAGGGCTGATAAATCCTGTGAATACAAGAAAGAACCCGCTTTTCGGCGGGTTCTTCTTTTTATTATCCGTTTGACGCGTTATTGGCGATCAGGATAGCTCCCATTGCCAGGCCGATATCTTTCAGTGGCTGGTAATAGCTTTTTTCATTGATGGCCGGTTCGAGGTGAACCAGCAGGATGAAAACCAGCAGCATGGCAGCGAGGCCATAGCAGGCAAACCGTTTGTATTTATTGATTACGATGGCGAGGCCGGCCAGCATAAAGGCCGAGCCGGTTACATATATCCAAACGGAACCGTCGCCGGGAAGATACGATGGCAGGCTCTTGAGCATGGCGGCATCGTGGGCGCTTTTGAAATGCAATACGCCAAACGCCAGCATTACGAGACCATAAGCGGCCTCCGCGAGTCTTGAGGGAATGAGTTTTGTCATGCGGTGGTTTTGTTTAAGCAGAAAAAATAGGCATTAATCTCCAGTTCTGCAATACAAACATGATTACAATTGAAAAAGCCACAGCAATGGTAATGCTGTGGCTTTCCCGGTTCCTGCATGGTTGCTTACCGGATTAATTCTTTCGGTGCGTCTTTTTCCAGCAGGTATTTGTAAATGAATTTTGTTTTTAGATTCTGGAAGTGGATCCCTTTGTTTCCACCCCAGCCGTGACGGCCTCCGCTGTATGGCATAAACTCGAAATCTTTCTTCAGGTCCTGCAGCTTGCTGATGAGCAGGATGCTGTTCTGCATGTGCACGTTGTCATCAATCATACCATGCACGATCTGGAGAACGCCTTTGTATTTGTCGGCATGCGTTACAGCGGAACTGTTCTTATATCCTTCCGCGTTATTGGCCTGGGTGCCCATGTAGCGTTCGGTGTAATGCGAATCGTACAAGGTCCAGTCGGTAACACTGCCACCCGCCATACCGTGGGTGAATACATCGCTTCCATAAGTAAGCGCATAACAGCTCATGTAGCCACCGTAACTGAAGCCGGTGATACAGATCTTCGCGGGATCGGCATTGCCATTGGCGATCAGCCATTTCACCATCGTGCTGTAATCTTTCATTTCCCAGTAGCCAAGGTTGTGATACATGTAGTTCACGCCTTCTTTGCCGAAGTGTCCGCTGGCCCGGTGGTCCATCGAAACCTGTATAAGGCCTTCTTTGGCGTACCACTGCTGGTTGCCGCCCAGGCTCCAGGTATCCATTACGGTTCCGGCATTGGGGCCACCGTAGATTGAAATCAGCACCGGGTATTTTTTGGTTTTATCCATATTCAGGGGCCAGGTCACTTTCATCGGCAGGTCGTACAGGCCGTCGTCGCTCTTTACCCGAACGAGTTCTGTTTTGGCGATGTTATAGTTATCGAATTCGGGTCCTTTGCTGTCGCCGAGTTCTTTTACGATCTTCCGCTTGCTGCTGATAAGCGTCATCCGGGGCGGCGTGGATGCATTGGAATAGGTTGTAACAAAATAAGAGCCGCCCGGGGAAAGATTGATGTTGTTATTGTACTCGCCCATCGTCAGGCGCTCCATGTTCTTTCCGTTGATGTTTACCCGGTAGAAATCGTTACGGGCCGTGTTTTCGAGGCTGCGTGCCATGAAGTAAACGATGCCCTTTTTCTCATCCACGTACGTAAGATCGGTTACGGTGAATTTGCCGGAGGTGATCGCGTTCACCAGTTTCCCTTTCATGTCATAGAAATACATGTGCTTCCAGCCGGTGGCGTCGCTGAAGAGAATGAAGCCGGTATTGTTCTCCATGAAATGAATGCGGTCGCCGCCGTCATCGAGGTCAACCCAGGTCTTTTGTTTTTCGTTGTAGAATTCCCGTTTGCTTCCGTTGGTGGTGCTCACTTCATAAATGATAAGGTTATCCTGCAGGCGATTCATCCATTGAACCAGCAGGGAGCTTCCGTCGGGCATCCAGTACGGCAAGCCGAAATACTGATCATCTTTCGGGTTGAAATCGGCCCAAACCAGGTTTCCGCCATCGGGCTTTACCACACCTACTTTTACTTCCGGGTTGGGGTCGCCCACTTTCGGATATCTTTCTTTTTCCACTACGCCGTGCAGTCCGGGCGCATCGGTAATGGTGAATACCGGAACCTGTGATTCATCGCTGTGGAAGAATGCGATGTGCTTGCTGTCGGGGCTCCACCAGAAAGCACGGTATTGCGTTTGCCGCCCGAGGATCTCTTCCATGTACACCCAGCTGGCATAGCCATTCAGAATGGTTTCGCTTCCATCGCTGGTAAGCCTTGTTTCTTTTTTAGCGGCAAGGTTATACGAATAGAGATCATTGTCTTTGGTATAGGCTACATAGTTACCATCCGGACTTACGGTTGGGTTCGCTTTTTTGCTTTTGTCGCTCGTTAACTGCATCTCGGTTCCGCCGAATTTTGCATATACATCGCCCGCTTTAAGATAGGCTGTTGTTTTATCGGGTTTGGGCTCCACCTTCATGTCGGCTTCTGTGGCTTCGGTCTCGGTGCCGGTCTTGCAGTCGATCACATAGTTCTTTCCATCGCGGCGCAGCAGCAGGTGACTGTCGTCGATCCAGCGGTTTACCGTAGGCAGGGCCTGCGTAATGCCTTTGAAATTGGATTTGAAGTACTGGTCGTTGCCCAGGTCTTTTTTCTGTGCCTGGACGGTCAGTCCGGCCATCAATACCACTGCCCAGAGAGCAGCCTGTTTTAGCGTTCGTAGCATGTTCGATTGATTTGGTGATTGGGCAGCCAAGATACTTGTTTTGGAAGAATGGGCCTGCCTAAATTGATGAATGGAGTTGTGTTGGAATAAAAAATGGCTGTCAACCAGACAGCCATTCAACATCGTTATTAATGATCACTCTTTATTCTCCGGACGCATCATCGGGAAGAACAGAACATCCTGGATCGAATGCTGATCGGTGAGCAGCATCGCGAGCCTGTCGATGCCGAAGCCAATACCGCTGGTAGGCGGCATGCCGTATTCGAGCGCACGCAGGAAGTCGTGGTCGATGAACATGGCTTCATCGTCGCCGCGTTCCATGAGTTTTACCTGTTCTTCAAAACGTTCCCGCTGCTCGATGGGGTCGTTCAGTTCGCTGTAGGCGTTGGCGATCTCTTTGCCGTTGCACATGAGTTCGAAGCGTTCCACCAGGCCCGGTTTGCTGCGGTGCTTTTTCGTCAGCGGGCTCATCTCCACCGGGTAATCGGTGATGAAGGTGGGTTGAATATAATTGCCTTCGCATTTGGCGCCGAAGATCTCGTCGATCAGCTTGCCCTTACCCATCTTTTCGTCGGTGTGAATGTGTAACTGGCGGCATACATCGCGGATGCCCGCTTCGTCCATACCCGATATGTCGAAGCCGGTGAACTCTTTAATGGCTTCGTACATGGTCACCCGTTTGTACGGGGCTTTGAAGTCGATCTCTTTTCCGCTCACGGTCACTTTGGTGGAACCATTGGTGGCAATGGCTGCACGCTCGAGCAATTGCTCGGTCGTCTCCATCATCCATTCGTAATCTTTATACGCTACGTAGAATTCAAGTACGGTGAATTCGGGATTGTGGGTACGGTCCATGCCCTCGTTGCGGAAATTGCGGCTGAACTCATATACCCAGTCGAACCCGCCTACGATCAGTCTTTTCAGATACAGTTCATTGGCGATACGCATGTACATGGGTACATCCAGCGCATTGTGATGCGTGATGAAGGGCCTTGCAGCGGCGCCGCCGGGTATGGTTTGCAATACAGGTGTATCCACTTCAATAGCGCCCCGTTCGTTGAGGAAGTCGCGGATGGCATTGACCATTTTGGTGCGCTTGATGAATGTCTCTTTCACGCCCGGGTTTACGATCAGGTCGGCATACCGTTGCCGGTAACGGAACTCGGGGTCGGTCACTTCATCGAACGCCTCACCGTCCTTCTCTTTTACGATCGGAAGCGGGTGCAGCGCTTTGGTGAGCAGGGTGAATTCCTTTACGTGGATGGATGTTTCGCCGGTTTTGGTGGTGAAGACATATCCTTTGATACCGATGATATCGCCGATATCGAGCAGTTTTTTCCAAACCGTTTGAAAAAGGGTCTTGTCATCTCCGGGGCAGATATCATCCTGTTTGATGTATACCTGGATCTTGCCCACACTATCCTGGATCACGGCGAAGTTCGCCTTGCCCATATCCCGAACGCTCATGATACGCCCGGCGATGCATACATCGGTGAACTGATCCTTGTTCTCTTCTCCTTTATAATTTTCCTTGATAAAAACAGATGTGGTGTTTACAGGGTAGAGGGGTGCCGGGTAGGCATCGATACCCAGTTTATTCAGTTCGGCCAGTTTGTCCCGGCGGATGATCTCTTGTTCGGACAGGTGTTGTGTACTCATATTTGGTTAAATTATGTTGTTGGTCAGGCGACCAACAACGGCGGCGAACCGCAATGGCGGCAAATATACTCGATACGGGCCAATCAGCCAGCGGCTTGAAGCGGGGTGAAACGGGTTTGGCCGGAAACTTATCTACCTTTGGCAAAACAAGAACAATGAAACGATTTGTAACCGCCCTGTTGCTGAGTTCCCTTTTTTATGGATGCGATGTGGTCAAACAATTGCCGCAAACCACCGGCGTGGTAACCGAAGCCGAGGCGGCCGATGGCATCAAGGAGGCGCTGAGCCAGGGATTGGTGAAAGCGGTGCTGCAACTGAACAAGGAGGATGGATTTTTCAAAGACGCGTTCTATAAGATATTATTACCCGAGGATGCCAAAAAGGTGGAGCGAACGCTTCGCGACCTTGGACTGGGAAGTATGGTGGATAAGGCGATCCTGCAGATCAACCGCGGGGCCGAAGACGCGGCCGGTTATGCCAAACCCATTTTTGTGAACGCGATCAAGAGCATGACGCTGAGCGATGCGATCGGGCTGGTACGAAACGGCGACACCAGCGCCACGCATTTTTTCCGGGAGAAAACAACGGCCCGGCTTACGGAGGCTTTCATGCCGGTGATCAAATCGTCGCTGGATAAAGTGAACGCCACCAAATACTACGGCGATATCATTACCCGGTACAATAATTTTCCCACCACGATCAAAAAGATCAATCCAGATCTGAACAGCTATGTATGCCAGAAGGCGATCGACGCCCTGTTCAACCTCGTGGCCCAGGAGGAACGGAATATCCGTAACAATTTCGCGGCCCGAACCACCGATCTGCTGAAGAAAGTATTTGGCGGAATACGGTAAATACGAAATGTTAGAATGTTACTTTCAGACTCACTGCGGGATAGAGGGCAGTATTGAGACCGCTGCTTTTTAACCGAAGAAAGGATTGTGTTTCCAGTTGAAGCGACATTGCTTTGTTTTTTTGGGAGGAAATAAAAAACGGTATGCTGGTCAATGAAGCTGTTAAACCGGAGACAAGCAAAATGAGGCCAGGTGTATTATTGACCGGGGCGTTATCGCTCCCGGCCACATTTACCTGGGTTAGGCCGATTACGGAAACAACAGCGCCCCCACCGAGCAAAGCCCAGGCGGCTATTTTCTGGTTTTTGCTTTTTTGCAAATACCCGGTTTTGGTGACCGGGCGGGTATTGATGGCTGTTTGAGAAAGACAAGCATCGGTTGTATGGGCAAAAAATACTGCAAGGATCATCTTTTTCATGGCAGGATGGCTTTAAAAATTCACATATTTATTGATGGCAGCTCTTTTAGTATTATAAAAAGCATTTCGGTTATTCAGCGGAAAACGGATCGAGAGTTTTTTGTTGGCCCAAAGGCTGAAAACCATAAATGCGGTTCCGCCTGCGGCGCCAGCCAGAATGGCTGTATTTCTGCGGCGTCTGTCGCCGGATGTTGCCCCTTCGATGGCGGCGAAGAGTGATTCCCAAAAACTGGTTTTCCCGTCATGGTTAACATCTCCATTGTTTTTTGTGAACCCCGCGGCCAGAATAAACCCCAAAACCGTTATCCCGGCAGTGCCCAGTACATTGATTCCTGTTTTGTTTCGTATTTGTATTTTCCGGATCGATTGTATGGGAATGTCGAAGCGGGTATTTGAGAGATACCTGCCGGATGTGCTGAGGATGATCGATGAATCGGCGGCGGCCACAAAATAGCCTTTCGCAACGCCTGAGTCGGAGATGATCGTTGCCTTATAGACCAGGGGTTTGTTGAGCGAACCCTCCGGGTTAAATTGTGCGATACTGCAGACAGGAAGAAAGAGACATGCCAGTAGCTTCATTTTTTTTGGTTTAGTGAATGTGGCCGGTTATACAGCCTGGTACAGATGAGCCAGGTTATAATTTCCCCGTTTGAATTTTTTTAATCTCTTCTCCAGTTTCTGCCGGTTTTTAGGAAAAGAAAGGTAATTCCGTTGTTTATAAGAAATGCGTCCATCGTGATGGAGGCTTACCGTTACCGGTTTTTCAAAGGCGCCTTTTTTGCCGGAGTAACAATTCCATTCGCCCAGTTTTTCCCATACCGGCTTGTAAACCGGGTCTTTGAATTTCTTCCGGCCGGGCATTCCGGCAAATGCGTAGCCTGCATTCATAATACCAATGCCTGTCATAACAAAACTTTCGCAGGCGTATACCGTTGCATTGTTGAACAACCGGCTGGTACCGATCATTAATGAATCTCCATTCATTGGTTGTTCAGGAAAGTTTTCAACAGCGGGTAGTGCGTAGGTTGCACCGCCATAGCAAGAACCTATGCCTACATTGGTATTGGTATCGCAATAGGCAGTGAGTTTCTTCAGGTGAATGGTAAAAATGCTGTCGCGGATCGTTAGGTAATTGAATTCTTCTTCACCGATTTCAAAAAGAGACCTCCGGCGTTGAAAATGACCATGGCTGTCGAACCAGATATTACCGATCATGGCATTTTCCCTCCGCAGGATGCGGGTGATCTTTTTGGCCATCTCTTTTGATGAACCCGGGAGGATCACATAGTAATCGCCCCGGTGGTATTTGTTCATCCACAAGGCCTGAAACTGGAAGCTGAACGCGGCCTGGTCGAACTTTTTTTGTTTGGATGAAACAATGAAATTCAACCGGCGTGGTAATGGGGCCTGGCCGAAAGACGCTTTTTGCGCAATTGCATCCGTTAAGATGAAAAGAGAGATCGCCAACAACAGAAGCGGTCTGAAACGGCAGAGCGGGGTGTGAATTTTCTTCATTTTCCGTTTTTTTGGAATTCAGTGAATAAGAGTGCAGAGCCATTGACCGGGTATTTCTTCCAGGACCGGTTTCTTCTTTTTACTGACAGTTCCCGGATGGAGGAATAACCAAATTCGATGGGTTTATAGGGCGCATTTCTTTTCCATTCTTTGCCCGTTCCGGGATATACGATCACCGACGTATCTTTTATCCCTAATAATAAGCCTTTCAGCATATTGCCTTGCATGGTAATGAGGTGGATGCCGCCCAACGGCTGGTAGAAACGGTTGAAATTTCCTTGTGCCTGCAGATAAAGGACACTGCCCCAAAAAATGATCAGAAGGATGACTTTCATTTGTTTATTTTCGGCCTTAAGGCTGTTGCTTACTGAGCAGTAAAACAACCCTGATGGCGGTGTGCACGATATGGGTTCAAAGCTAAGTAAGTCGATATCTGGCCCATAGCCGGAATTGGTCGTTGGCTTTTGGGAGTTGATAATTCACCAGCAGAGGGTCTGTAGCTAAGGGAGGTTAACAAAAACAAGGAAATCTACCGATACCGATAGCCAGTTGGCAGGCAGCGGGGAGGGTGAATGGGGCATTTTAGTACCCGCCGTGCCGGCTGTTGGCTGATCCACCCTAACTGCCAAGGGAAATCAGCGAACTGCCAATGGAAGATTTGAATTAGGAAAGAGCGTTAATAACTTCAAAAGAAAAAGGCCCTTAATGCGTAGATCACGAATACTCCTGTGCTGCTTGTACTTGTTGCCCCTGGGATCGTTGTCGCAGCAATTTGACAAAATTGCGATCGATGAAGTATTCAAGTCAGGAAAAGAAACAACCTTCAACGAGATACTGGTTACGTCGGATGGGAATTTTATAATGATCGGCTCAATAGGTATTGCCGAATGCCGGGACAGGCGATTTACGTTCAGTTACCCCACCTGGAGCCTGGAAGATAAGCAGGGAGCTCCGCAAACATCCTGGCCATCCTCGAATATCTTTAAAGATGTATATTACCTGCATACCGGTTTTAAAGGAATCGCAGAGGGACCCGGAAAGATCATATACATGGTCTCTGACAACAATAATCTCGGATGGATAGATTATAATACAGGGATCGGGTTTGGCATGCCGCCGTTCAATTTCCCCAAAACCGTTGACATCCGGAGAATATGGATTGATAAGGAAGGCGACCTTTTTATCGCCGCGGCCGACAGCTTTTATATTATACGGGAAGCAGCCAGTGTATTTGACCCCGGAACACACAACCTGAATTTCAGAAGTGAGTTCGACAGGGATAGCAATCTGGTCGTGACCAAAGGCGCCAAAAGGATTCAGCGATTCTCCCTTGGGATCGGGGTGCGGGCGTATTGCTTTGTAGCCGACGCTGGCGATGCTTCCACAACCTATATCGGTACAAACAAAGGGATTTTTGCATTTGAAAAAAAGACCGGAACCTTTATTAATCTCTTCCGCGATCTGAAAGAAGGACAGGTAACGGTAACGGCCATGGAGAACAGGCCTTTCTTTACCTGGTTCAGCACGATTGAGAAAGGAATGGGTTGTTACAATGAACTGTCAAATTCTATCCAGTATTTCTCTTATAAACCCGATCGCATACACCATAGTCCGGTGCAGAATTTCATACGGGTATCGAATACGGAATTCCTTGTTGCAGCCGGCGACTCCCTGCCTGCGCTCTTTAATACGGAAACCGGCGACTACGAATTTATCACGGACACTTCATTTATGCGATCAACAGGTGGTACAGCAGATATCAAGACGGGAAACGGAAATCTTACATTCCTCATTAAAGGCGGAGTGCTCTATAAAAGCGCTACATTTTTGAATGACAGGCCTGCCCGGGAAAAGTATCCGGCCGCCCCATTCATACGAGACATCCTGGTCAGGGGCTTATCTTATTGGCAGAAAAAGAACTATTTGTACAGACTGGATTCGCTCCGGACAATTCATCTTGACTATACTGAAAATGAAATAAGCATCCTCTACGCGATGAGGGGTTTTGCTTCTTCAGACACGATCACGTTTGCCTGGAAACTGGAAGGAAGAAGCGACAATTGGTATGAGGTCCCGTTTTCAATGCTGGATGAAAGAGTGAATATGGTTCGTTTTGGTAATCTTGCTCCGGGTAAGTATGTATTTCGGATCAGGGCTAGAAAAAACAATGGACCATGGCTGAAAAACGAGGTTGAATTGACCATTATCATTGACCCCCCGTTCTGGCAAACCTGGTGGTTCTGGTCATTGCTGGTAACGGGAATCAGTATTATCGCCGGACTAATATTACGGTGGCGTGTAAGCGTGGTCAAAAAAAGGGAGCAAGAAAAATTCGCCCACGAGAAGCGGATACTCGAACTGGAAGCGAAAGCGCTTCGTGCGCAAATGAACCCGCATTTTATCTTTAACTGCCTGAATTCCATCAAGTCACTTATACAACAGCATGATGAAGAAAAGTCGGTGACCTATCTTACTACATTTTCAAGACTGATACGAAACCTGCTGAATAATGCAGATAAAAAGGATATAAGCCTGTATGATGAAATTGAAACCTGTAAGTTATACCTGCAGCTGGAAGCCATGCGGTTTGATACCAAATTTTCTTATGTTGTTGCTGTTGATAATGATATTGACCTGAAATCCATACAGGTGCCTGCACTGATCATTCAACCGTTTGTTGAAAATGCCATCTGGCATGGGATCGTGCCGCGAAACAGTACAGGCCATGTATCATTAAGTGTTGTACGGAAGGAAAGGATTATAGAAATTATTATTGATGATGATGGTATTGGAAGGGAAGCCTCAGCAAAAAGCAAGTCAATCAGCAATTTTACGCATCAATCCAAAGGCGTTAACCTTACTCAATCAAGGCTGGAACTGAACAACCTGCTGCAGCAACGGCAGGCAAAGCTTGAAGTTATTGATAAGAAAGATGAAAGAGGAGTTGCCGAAGGAACTACTGTTATCATTAAAATAAAAGAAGAGGCATCATGATAAGATCCATAATTATAGACGATGAACAACATTGTGTACGGTCATTATTGAGCGACCTGCAGCAAAATTGCCTTGCTGTTGAAGTGGTGGAAGCCTGCTCATCAGCAAAGGAAGGCATGATGGCGATTAAAAAATTGAATCCTGATCTTGTTTTTCTGGATGTGGAAATGCCCTGGATGAATGGCTTTGAGATGCTGGAAGTGCTGGGGGATATAAATTTCTCTATCATCTTCACTACGGCACATGATGAGTTTGCAGCTAAGGCCTTTCGGATCAGCGCTGTGGATTATTTGCTAAAACCCATTGATGCAGGCGACCTTAAGGCGGCTGTGCAAAAAGTAGAAAAGAAACTGGAGGAGGGCAGCAGTCTTCAGCATATCAGCAACCTGCTGCGTAATATCCGGCAACCATCGGTGGAACAAAAAATTGCATTGCCGCAAAGAGAAGGGTATGAATTTGTGGATGTGTCTTCCATTCTTTATTGCAATGCGGAGGGGGCCTATACCAAGGTCTTCATAGCGGAAAAGAAGCCAATGCTGATCTCAAGAACATTGGGTGATGTAGAAGAACTATTGCCGCCGGAGATATTCCAGCGGATACATCATTCGACTTTAGTGAATATTACTTATATCGCTCAATTCCTTCGAACAGATGGGGGTTATGTGGTTTTAAAGAACGGAGAGAGATTTTCTGTCAGCAAAGCCAAAAAAGAAATGCTGATGGCAAGGCTGGGATTGAAGTAAGAATCAGTAATCGGCCAGCAACACCTGCCAGGCCTCGTTCACTTTACCGGCATCGAGCAGTTCTTTGGCGTAGCGGTGCAGTTCCTTGTCCATGTCATCGGGGTTGATGGCATAGTACTGCACGATGTTTTTAAGCCGGTCGTCGGAAAAGGCCGGATCCACAAAAGGCATTTCATGCACGTTGGCCAGCTGGCCGAGGTTGTTGCCGGTAAGTATAGGACTGTTCCGGATGCTTTCGGGCAATGCGTCTACGCCAATGCCCAATTGGGTGTTTGGCTTGGCTACTTTAAAAAGATTCTTCTCATCAACCTTGCAATACCAGTCGCCGCCCAGCCGGGCTACATGGTGCAATTTGGTCTGATCGATCTTACCATTCTCATCGAGGATGCTGTCGTCGATATGCATGCAAAGCACTTCGCAGATCACCAGGTTACCGGCGCCCCCTTCGGTACCCAGTGGTTTTACTTCCAGCACCCTGCATTCCATCTTCACCTTGCTTTCCTTCACCATGGGAGGGGTAACCATCGTGGCTTTTTCTTCGGTGAAGCCGGCTTTTACGAATTCATTTACGCCCTTGGGGTATTCGCAGCTGGACAAGGAGGTTTGTTGCACCATATCGTAGTCAACAATATTGATGACCACCTCGGGCACTTCCAGCACATTTTCGAGGCTGTGTTTGGTGGTATTGTCACGCACTCTCCGGGCGGGTGAAAAAATCACCACCGGTGGGTTGGAAGAAAACAGGTTGAAAAAACTGAAGGGGCTCAGGTTCACCTGCCCGGCTTTGTCGACCGTGGATGCAAAACAGACCGGCCTGGGTGCAATGGCATGCTGCAGGTAATTTTGAACGTCGGCGGTTTTAAGATCCTTTAATTGAATGAACATGAACGGGGCGCTTTAAGCTGTTCTGGTTGTGGGTTTCGGGTTAGGGGTTACGGGTTTTGCATAGGGCTCTCGATGTGATTTCAGCACATAATCTATGTATTTAACCCGCCACCAGGAACATCAAACCCGGGACTATTTTTTCTTCAGATCCAAAATAGAAAATGCATCTTCATCCTTTATAATCTTGTTGGTAAGTGTTCCCAATCCATCGATCTCCATTTCCACCACATCGCCTTCCTGGAGCCATTGTTCGGTGTAGTTGGGGTCGTTCAGTTTGCCGGTGCCGTTCAGTTCCAGGAAGCAACCGGTGCCAACGGTGCCGCTTCCGATCACATCACCTGGTAACAGGTGTACACCATAGCTGCAGCGTTCGATGATTTCGGCAAAGGTCCAGTCCATGTCGGCTACATTCCCTTCGCTTACCTGCACGCCATTCACCCGGCATTTCATCTGCAGGTTCCAGGCCTTGCCCGTATGATTCTCTTTACAAGCCACTTCGTACGGCTCCAGTTCATCGAGGGTAACCAGCATGGGGCCGATGACGGTACAAAAATCCTTTCCCTTGGCCGGACCCAGGTTGAGCAGCATTTCTTCCATCTGCAGGGTGCGGGCGCTCATATCGTTCATGATCATCAGTCCGCCGATGTATTCATCCGCTTCCGCGGCCCGGATATTTCTTCCCGGCCGGCAGATCACCACCGCGGCCTCCAGTTCAAAATCGAGTTTTTTGAAATGGTCGGGCATGCACACAATGTCGCCGGGTCCCTGGATGCTGTTGTGGTTGGTGAAATAGAAGATGGGATATTGGTCGAATTCGGGGATCATATCTACTTTGCGGTTGCGGCGGGCGGCAGCCACATGCTGGCGGAAGGCATATCCGTCGCGGCAACTGGTCGGATGCGGGACCGGGGCCATGATTTCGGCCCCATCAAAGCTGTCGGCCAGCCCATCCCGGGAGAATCCTTCCTTGATCCGTTGCTCGGCTGCTCGGGCAATGGGCATCACGTCGTCCCAGAAATTCAACAGCATGGCCATGCTGTTGGGAAGGTCGTTGTGGAGGGCGTCCATGGGGTAAATTTTGCCGTCCACGACCATACCCAGTTGGGCATAACCGTCTTTCAGGTAGGTAACTAATTTCATCTTTTAGGTTGTTGCCGGCAAATTTAGCCATTAAAGCGAAGGACAGGGTGGTAAATTCATTGTAGTTTATATATTTTTGTACAGAATTCTTTTGCCATGAAATTTGAAAAAATCCACAATAAGGGCCAGGCCCGTATTTTTAAAAATCAATACCTCGAGTATCTTACCAAGACACATCCCTTGGTGATATGGGGGCTTTATCTTCCCATCATCGGCCTCTTGCTGTATTACAGCGCCACTTCATTGGGGCTGGGAGTTGTGCCGGTTGTGCTTTCTTTTTTGGGAGGAATGTTCTTCTGGACCCTGTTTGAGTATACGATCCACCGATACGCGTTTCATTATGTAGCGGAAAGTGAAAGAGCTACCCGTTTTGTGTATATCATTCACGGAAATCACCACGAATACCCGAGAGACAAGGAACGGCTCTTTATGCCCCCGGTACCAAGCCTCCTGATTTCCACAACGCTTTTCGTACTCTTTTACCTGGCATTTCTCGCCGCGGGCGCAACGGTTTATGTGTTTTCCTTCTTCCCCGGTTTTGTACTGGGATACCTGATATACGGAACCATGCACTACGCGATCCACGCCTGGAATCCCCCGTTCAAATGGATGAAGGGCCTGTGGCGCAATCACCACCTGCATCATTACAAGAATGAACACCTGGGATTTGGCGTCAGCTCTACCTTATGGGATCATGTGTTCGGTACCATGTTCGATCTGAAAAAAGAAAAAGAAGATAAAGAAAAAGTAAAGGAGCTGATGTTCGCCCGGAGTGAGCCGACGAAGCAATTGCAGGAGCATTGATTGGATCACCACTTTTCTTCTTCACTAACCGTATCGTCCCGTTGACTGAAAAGCTGACGGGATTTTTGTTTCTGTTCCTGGCGTTCCAGGATCAGCGAAGCGATGATGTGGCCCGCGTCTTCATCCGGGAATTGCTTGAGCAAGGTGCGTAGTTTCTGTTCGTGTACATCGATGCGGTAAAGCAACGATACAAGTTTTTCAAAATCGTGTTTGATCAGTTCATTGATCCAGTCGGCCAGGCGGGCCTTTATCTCCTCCTGGTTGAGATGCCCGGGCAGTTCAAGCGGCAGGTCTTTGTTGAGCAGGCGTATGAGTTCTGTGTTTTCCATACCGGATCAGGCTAAGTGTGGACTTTTGTTTTCCATCACACCGGTGCCAAAAAGCGCAAAATCGTATTTCACCGGGTCCTCCTTATCCAAAGTACGCAAAAAGGCCGTTAACTCCAACGCTGCCTGCCAGTCGGGCACCGCCCGTTGCAGTATCCCCAGTTGCCGGGCGACTCTGATCACGTGTACATCCAGCGGGCAAATGAGTTGTGCCGGGGAGATGTTCTTCCAGATACCGAAATCCACCCCCCGTTCATCGGAACGTACCATCCAGCGCAGGTACATATTGATCCGCTTGCAGGATGAGTTCTTGGCCGGCGAAGCGATGTGCTTGCGGGTGCGGGCGGGAATATCGGTCAGCGAGAAAAAATATTCATAGAAACCGGCGAGTCCGTTTTCAACGGTGGGGTCCCCCGGGTTCATGCTATGGGTGAAGGCCGGTTCGAGGGATGGGTGTTTGCGGTAATGCATGGCGAAGAAATCGATAAAGTACAGCAGATCGGTGGCGTTGAAAGTGCGGTGTTTAAATGCCAGTATTTTTTTCAGGTCTATAGCGGTATGCTGCAGGCAGAAATCATACGGGGCGTTATCCATCAGGTTGAGCAATTCCCGCGATTTGTTGATGATGGTTGCCCGGTTGCCCCAGGAAAAGATGGCGGCAAAGAAACCGGCGATCTCGATATCCTGTTTGCGGGTGAAGCGATGGGGGATGGAAACAGGATCGTCGTTGATGAACGAAACCTGGTTGTATAAGTCGGCTTTTTGATCCAGGAATAGCTTCAGATCCTTTTTTTGTCGGGCGCCCTTCATGTCTTTTTCTTTTTGAGCAACGCCGCGATGGCGATGAATACCCAGATGATGTTTACAATCATCGAAGGGTATGCCTGGTGCATCAGTGTATTGAAGGTAAAGAAGACGCCCCCCAGTAAATTGCTGATGATGTACAGGGGTGAACCGCTTTGCAGCTTTCCGTTGATGTTCAGGAAATAGGCGCCAACGATCAGTACGGCGCCGATCCAGCCGATGATCTCGATGAATAGTTCCATCGTTTACCCGATTGCCTGTTCCAGGTCAGCGATCAGGTCGTCCGCGTCTTCGATGCCCACACTCAGGCGTATGAGCGAATCGGAAAGGCCGTTCTTGATCCGTTCTTCCCGTGGTATGCTGGCATGCGTCATACTTGCCGGATGATTGATCAGCGATTCCACGCCGCCGAGGCTTTCCGCCAGAGAAAACAGGCGGGTGGATGAAAGCACCTTAGTGGCCGCTTCGATGCCCGGGTCTTTCAGTTCAAAGCTGATCATACCACCGAAACCACGCATCTGGCTTTTGGCAATGGCGTGCCCCTTACTGTCTTCGAAACCGGGCCAGTACACCTTGCTTACTTTGGGATGGTTGCGTAACCAGCGGGCTATTTTTTCTCCGTTCTCGCAATGCTGTTTCATACGAACATGCAGGGTTTTGATACCCCGGAGGATGAGGAAGCAATCCATCGGTCCCGGAACGGCGCCACAGCTTTTCTGAATGAAATAGAGTTTTTCCCGGAGGTCGGCGTCGTTCATCATCAAAGCGCCCTGGATCACATCGCTGTGCCCGCTGAGGTATTTGGTGGCGGAATGCATTACGATGTCGGCGCCCAGGTCGAGCGGGTTCTGGAGGTAGGGGGAGGCGAAGGTATTATCGACGCATAGCAGGGCCTTGGCGGATTTCGCGATAGCCGCGGCTGCCGCTATATCGGTAATGTTCATCAATGGGTTTGTCGGCGTTTCCAGCCAGATCAATTTGGTGTTGGCGGTTACGGCTTGTTTGATATTGCCGGCATGGGTGGTATCCACGTAGATGAACCTGATGCCGAATCGTTCCCATACTTTGGTGAAGAGGCGGTAGGTGCCTCCGTACATATCGTTGGCGGCAATGACCTCATCGCCGGGGTTCAGCAATTTCATCACACTGTCGGTGGCTGCCACGCCGCTGCCGAAAGCCAGGGCGAATTTTGCATTTTCAATGCTGGCATAGGCATCTTCCAGGGCCTTGCGGGTCGGGTTTTGGGATCGGGCGTATTCGTATCCTTTGTGTTTACCCGGCGCCGATTGAACATAGGTACTTGTCTGGTAGATCGGTGTCATGATCGCACCGGTGCTGGGATCCGGTTCTGCGCCGGCATGAATGAATTTGGTAGCAAGCTTCATATTCTGTGTATTAAGTATCTGGATTAAGATGCGCTGCAAAGTTGCGGAAATACCGCCGAATTACAAGTCAGATAAACTGTGCGGCACACAGGTAACGCCAGTCGGAGTTTTGTTCATCGTGGGCGGCCGAGGGAACGATCTGCCTGTCGAGCACTTTTCGTTGCAGGATGTGTGCGTTCACCAGTTTCCGCCTGGATTCCTGGATGTACTCCTGCATGGCCGGGGTCTTCATCCATTCTTTTTGCGGGGTTTCAAATCCTACTTTTTCCTTGCGCCAGGTGATCGCATCCAGTAATTTATGGTTCATACTGTGCCGCAGCAGGAATTTTGTCCAGCCCTGGTGCATCTTCAATTGGGCCGGAAGCGAGAAAATGAATTCCACCAGCTGGTGGTTCAGAAAGGGCAGCCGTACTTCCCTGCCATGAGCCATGCTGTTCCGGTCGGCAAACCGAAGCAGCTCTTCCAAGCCCATTTCCATGGTGTTGAAATAGAGAATATCGTTCAGTTTGGTGACGATGGGTTTGTGGATGCCTTCCCATTCCCGTCCGCGGAGTGAGCGGATAAAATCGGGATCGATATCCGGTTGCCGGATGGTTCGCAGGTATTCTTTTTTTTCCAGTTGGATGGCCGCATGGGAGGGGAGGAAAGCGGCAAAGATGTTTTTGATATCCCACAGGAAAGGTATTCCGTTTCTCACAAAGGCCTTTCGTTCATCACTGGCCGATCCGATCCGGTGCCGGCTCAATACTTCCTGCAGATACCAATGAATATATTTCGGGTAGCCGGCCAGTATTTCATCGGCGCCCTGCCCATCCAGCAGCACCTTGATATTATGCTCGCGGGCAAGGGCGTACACCCGGAACTGGGCATATATACCGGAGGATTGAAAGGGTTCTTCCTGGTGGTAGCAAACCTTTTCAAAATCACGGATCAGCTCTTCCATGGAGGGTTGGGTGCTGTAATTCGTTATACCCAGTTCGCCGGAAAGCTGGCTGATATAGTCCGCTTCGTTCCGCTCGAAGCCTGGAAACGTGGCGGAAAATGTTTTCAGGGTTTCACCCCGGAATGAAGAAGAATATCCATTATCCTGGCTCGTTTGCTGGAATTGCTTAACGGTATAAGCGATTGCCGAACTGTCGATACCGCCACTGAGGCTGGTGCCAAGCGGCACATCGCTCCGCAGGCGGTATTTAACGGAGTTGTTAAGCAGAAAGAGAAATCGTTCGGAAGCATCCGGCAGGGAGATGTCGATTTTATTTTCCCGGTTTATATTCCAGTATCGCTTTATACGCGAAGGAACACCCACGGTGTTCATGGTAAGATAATGTGCCGGGGGCAGGGAATAGATGGATTCGTAAAATGTCTGTTCCTTGTCGATGCAATTCTGAACATGACCCATGCTCAGGTAGTTAAGCAGCATTTTCCGGTCGATCGTTTTGTCGATCCCGATTTTCCAGAGCGCTTTCATTTCGCTGGCAAAAACAAAGTTCTCTTCGTCTTCGTAATAGTAAAACGGTTTTTCACCGAACCGGTCACGGGCAGCGAAGAGTTGTTTTTCCTTTTCATCCCAGATGGCGAAAGCGAACATGCCTTCGAACTGCTGCAGGCACCTTTCTTTCCAGAAGTCGTAAGCCGCAACGATCACCTCAGTGTCGGTCCGTGAAGAGAACTGATATCCCTTGGCTTGTAAAAAATCCCGGATCTCGCTGTAATTGTATACCTCTCCGTTATGAACGATCTGGTATCGCCCGGCATACGCCATGGGTTGAGAACCCCTTTCACTGAGATCGAGTATGGACAAACGGCGATGGCCCAGGTGTACAGTATTATCCAGGCTGCTCCAGGTTTCTTCACCATCCGGACCACGATGGGCCAGGATCGTAGTCATTTTTTTCAGGTGAACAGAAGCAGCCGGGTTGGGATACTTAAGCAATATGCCCGCAATACCGCACATTGTGTAAATATCGGCAAAAAAAACGAGGCGGCTTTAGTTAAATACGATCGGTAATTCCGCTTTGATATCCCCCCATTGCATAATGAGATGGCACCCCTTGGCTGCAGCCTGGAATTGCATGGTGAAATATTCCGCGGGAGGGTTATTGTGGCTGACAGGTATATCGATAGCGGCGATGTCTTTTGTTTGATCCATGTGTAATCCCCAGCTGAAAAGATTGTTGTTGAAGATAATCTTCCATTTGTCCGGGTAGGGGATGCAGTAGAGGATATACCTGCCGGCGGGTATGGTTTTACCGCTTACGGAAGCGGGTTTGAAAAATTCGATCTCGGTAGCTTCGTTGGCCCCCAGCCGCCACTCATGGCCATAGTGTTGAATAAAATTTTGTGTTACGGCGGAGTCGGCAAAAAGGATGCGCCCGTTTCGTTGCGGTCTGCTGTAGATCACGCGGGCAAGAGGGTCTGTAAGACTGGCGTCCGCCATTTTTTCCTTCGGGTAATCAACCGGGAAATAGATCATATCCATGGGCGATCGGTCGATAGCCAATGTATTGCTGTCGGTAAAAACCGTTGGCGTTGGTTTGATCATATTCTGGGAGCGGTCCCTGCCTCCGGGTTCATGGCAAGCCGTACAGGCAGCTGCGGTGGTAATGATAACAGAATAGACAAGCTGTTTGTATGCAATCATAGTATACAGTTAAAAGGAAATAGGGAGGCTTAGTTTCAGATCATCCCAGGCGATGACCAGTGCGGCGCCCCCGGATGCTTTTTCAAAAGCCATTACAAACTCTTCTGTTACCGCCGGTTGTTTTTGAACCGGAAGCGTAACCCGGAGCAGGTCTTTTTTTGTGTCATACCCGAATGATCCCCAGATGTCGGTTTCTTTGTTCAGGATCAATGTCCATTTATCGGGATAAGGAATGCAATAAAGTGTATAACGTCCCTTTTTTATTTTGGTATTGTTGATTTTTACATCTTTATAGAATTCAATCTCGGTAGCTTCATTGGCCCCTAGTCTCCAAACGCTTCCGTATCCGATCAGTTCACCAAAAATAACACGACCATTTTTCTGCGGCCTGCTGTAGATCACCCGTGCAACAAGCGGCTCGGTCGATTTTCCCTGTACCTTCAAAAGCGGGTAATTGACCGGGTAGTAGCTCACATCCATCGGGGATTTATCAAGCGGAGGTAAGTTGGTTTGTGCGTGTACCGCCAAAAGTGAAAGACTGAATAAAACGGTCAATAAGAATAAACGCATGATGTCTTTTGTATAAAGGTATCAGTTTTTTACAAGCGTATCGAACTGCTCCCGGGCGAATTTTTTTACATCCGGGAAGAATAGGTTGTAGCAATCCTGAATTGCCGCATACTGGTTGTTGAAAATCTCAAAAGCCGTGTTCGTTTCCGGAATGTACATTGCCCTTCGCTGAAGACCGGTAAAGCTATTCCGGATTCCCTCTTTCAACCGGTAATTTGAGAGCCAGTCCTGCTGCTTCATGAAAGGGAACATGCGTTGGAATGCGGGTGGGAATTGCGGGCTTTTGATCTCAAGTAGCCGGTAGGTCCTGGCAGCGAAATCGCTTAAGTTCCCGGGATTACCGAATTCACCCCGGTCGTTGGCCAGAAAATGATCATAGACGATATCGGCAAAAGCGCCCGCGTACAGCCTGTAGGCAGGTCTGAAAAACAGCTTTATTTCCTGGGTTGCCGGGTGGATATCCGTAAATGCGTCGATCAGGCGGTGTAATTTAATACCCCGCTGAACCGGGCCAGGGTAGTTGAACTGGCTTTTTCCTTTAATGAAATCACTGATCATATTTCCCAGCAAAATATCCGGTTCGTCAAAAGAAAGATATGCATGTGCGAGGTAGTTCATACCATGTAAAGGTAGGGGTTAACGAAGGTTAAGACCGTTATCCCCTTTTAACAGGATGCTGCACATTTTAATATTTACTTAAGAAAAAAAATCCATTCACTTCAAATAGCGGGATTTCTTCGTTAGGTATACCATGTTTTTACCAAAGGGGTTACCGTTCATGGGGGCCTTAACCTTTCTTAACCAAATTCATACATCATTGCTTTCAGGCGGAGGTGCCTGACCATACTTTTGTCATGTCAATTTCAACTGCCGGCCATGGGCAGATTTTTAAAACAAAAAAAGTATAGTTATGAAAAAGTTCAAAACATTGCTGACAGCTGCTATCATGCTGATCGCAACAAGCGCATTCGCCAACAATCCTGAAACGGTTTCTCCAAAAGTAAAAGAAGCTTTTACGAGCGATTTTTCAAAAGCCAGTAAGGTAAGCTGGGAAAAGACCGATGAGTTTTATTTTGCCTCCTTTGAGCTCGGTGGTGCACGGCTTGAAGCGGCCTACGACGAAACCGGAAGGTTGTTGGGAACATCCCGTACCATCTTAGCCAGCCAGATGCCACTGAATGTAACACTTTCAATCGCGGAGAAATATGCAGGATATCAAGTGTCGGTTTCTGCACTGGAGTTAAACCTGGAAGGTCAGACACGGTACTATGTAACTGTTTCAAATCAGAAACAGGTCATCCAGCTCAAATGCCTGTCAAATGGCGACCTGGAGGTTGAAGCAAAGCAAAAAATATAGCAGGTTGGTTTTGAGTGTGAAGCGGCCCCGGTGCAAACCGGGGCTTTTTATTATTTACTCATACTCCTGTACATCCTGTATGAATATACAAGTGGTATAAGGGTCATGATAAGCATAATGCCAAAGAAAACAACCAGCAAGAGTTTGATCGGCAGCAGGAATGAAAGAACCGTAAGGAGGATGCCTCCCGTAAACCAAACCTTGCTGGCAAGCTGGTGTGTTTTTCGCCAGTTTTGTTCATTCTCCAGGGTCCAGGGGGTGCGAAAGCCTACAAAGTAATTCGGTTTTACACTGTGCATGAGGTTTCCTAAATAAGCGAAGAACAAGCCCAGTAGACAAAAAAGCGCAGTAAAACCAGCTATTTTACCTTGTGTGGTCCAGTAAAGAATAAAGATGGTAACTGCTGAAAGCAACAATAGTACTGCGGTTGCAATTTTGGCCATCGCAGAAACAGTGGCTTCTGTGTATTTCTTTTTGGGGTCAATCTTATGGATGTTGCGCAACAATACGAACAGCAGGATACCTGTAATGGTCATTATCGCCGGAGCGATCACTATTTCGTTTCGGTTGCCAAATGCGTCGGGGGCGCCTGTTATACCGAAATGAGTAGGTATCCTGTCGGGTAAATCACCCCAGATAAAGGCCAGGTAAAGCCAGGGAATAAGGAGAAAGAGTAAGGGAATCAGCCCGGTAGTTTTTGACTGTTTCATGGCAGATTTTATTCTTTTGTTTTAAGCCCAAGAAACCACTTAATGAGTTCATCCATTACGGTGGTATTGAGCGAATAGTTAATAAACTGACCTTCTTTTACTGAGTGAACCAGGCCCGCTTGCCGGAGCAGATCGAGATGATGGGATATGCTGGGCTTGCTTATTGAAAATTTGTCAGCAATTTCCCCGGCTGTCATATCTCCCGTTCTTAAAAGCTCTAATATTTCTCGGCGGGTCTTGTCATTAAGCGCCTTAAATAGGATGTTCACTGGGTAAATTAAATATTTAGACAAATATCTAAATAAAAAATTTCACCACCAAGCCATTCTCAGAATAATTGGATTTATTACAAAAAAAATGGTTTGTCGGTCTGATTTGATGGGAGGACCACTCAAATTTTTACTTTAGGAACAGATATATAACAAAAAGGGGGGCTTAAATGGGAATTTGGATACATTATACCATTTTGAAATATTGTACTGTCTTTAGTGCATTTACAAATAACAGTGCTTTAGTTTGGAAATTATATTATTAATAGTATTTTTACCCCCGGATAAGTTAAACGAAACAACACAAGTAACTTTCTGCTTAACGCTCCTTACCTCCTTATCCTATCCAAAGGCTCTCCCCAAATTCAACTATTTAATTAAGTAACCTATAATTTGATATTATGGCCGGAAGGTATTTTCTCTCTTTTTTGCTGGGTTCATTATTGATTGTTTCAGCCTGCACCTCCTCCAAAAAAATTGTATACTTCCAGGATGCAAAGGACGGCGAAGCGAGAAAAGTGCTTACTACCATCGAAGCCCCGATCCAGCCGAATGATATTTTGAATATTGTCGTTTCAAGCCTGAGTCCGGAAGAGGATGTTAAGTACAACCGTACCGATAACACCACCAAAGGTTACCTGGTGAATAACGATGGAAACATCCAGATGCCAAAAATCGGTTCGGTGATGGCAGCGGGACTTACCAAAAAACAGCTGACCGATAAAATCACCAGTATAATCCTCGAAAAGAAGGAATTGCTTAACCCGATCGTTGAGATCCGCCAGCTTAATTTTGAAGTAACGGTGCTGGGTGAGGTCACAAATCCCAGTGTGATCAATGTGCCCAGCGAAAAGATATCGCTGGTGAAAGCCCTGGGCCTGGCAGGCGATATAACTATATACGGTAAACGGGATAACATCCTGCTTATCCGGGAAGAGGATGGACAACGGGTTACCCGCCATCTCAATATCAATTCGGCTGATTTCTTAACCTCTGAATATTATTACCTCAAGCCCAACGATGTGATCTATGTGGAACCCGGCAAGGCAAAGATTGCCACAACAAGCCGTGCACAAACGATCATTCCAATCGTATTCACCGGTATCACTACATTGATACTGGTACTGGACCGGGTAATTAAATAAATGCATTGCGTACCATGGAAATTGAAAAACAGATACTGACGGAAGAAAAGGAGACAAATATGGGCCAGCAGCTCATGGCCAAGTATTTGCCCTACTGGCCGCTCCTTGTCTTGTTTGTAATGATGGCATTTGCCGGGGCCTATTTTTACCTGCGTTATGCTACCCCTATTTATGAAGCCTCCGCTACCATTATCATCAAAGATGAAAAAAGGGGGGCCGGCAGTGAAGATTCCCGGATACTGGAATCGCTCGACCTGATCGCTTCCAAAAAGACAATCGAGAATGAAATTGAAGTGCTGCAATCGCGGGCGCTGATGGAAAAGGTGGTTAAAGCCCTGCGTTTATATGCTTCCTATACCATCGAGGGAAAGGTAAAAGCCGGCGACGCCTACCTTTTGTCGCCCATTATGATTGAAGCGCAGAATGCGGATTCGATCATCGGGGTGGAAAAAGTTCCCTTCAGTTACGATAAAAACAGCCAGACTGTCACGATCAACGGCAACGAAAAATTCCCGATCAACCAGTACGTGAGTACTCCATACGGCAAACTGAAGTTCTCTCCGAATAAGCACCACTTCTCGGCAATCAATACAGGTGATAAGAAGTTTTTCTTTTCGCTGGATGAGGCTCAGAATGTGGCCGCAGGCCTTACCAAGGGATTGAAAATTTCCCCGAACAAGCAGTCGGCGATCGTTGAACTGAGTTACAAGGATCCCATTCCGCAGCGGGCCGTTGATATCCTCAACCAACTGATCATTACCTACGACCAGGTTTCGATCTCGGAAAAAAACTCGCTGGCCCGCAATACGCTGGCCTTTGTAACCGAACAATTGCGTGGCGTTACCGTGGAACTGGATTCGATCGAAAAGAAAATCCAGCAGTATAAATCCAGCAGCGGTGCGGTGGACATCGGTACCCAGGGTGGTTTCTACCTGAAGAATGTGGCGGAAAGCGATCAGAAAATGGGCGATATCAACATGCAGTTATCCATGCTCAACCAGGTGGAAAAATTTGTGTCGGATAAGCAATTGACCGGCGACATGATGGGTACGTCTACGCTGGGTATAAACGACCCTTCGCTTACGGGCCTGTTAAACCAGTTGCAAACGACACAACTCGAATACGAAAAACTGAAAAAGACCGTAGGTGAGAATAACCCGCGTTTGAAAGCGCTCGAAGGCCAGATCAATACCCTGCGCCCAAGCATCATCGCGAATATCAACAACCAAAAGCAAAGCCTCCAGGCTTCCAGGCAGAGTTTGAGCGCTACCAGCAGCGGATACAATGCACTCCTTTCCTCCGTACCGAAGAAAGAAAAGCAATTGCTCGAAATCAGCCGGGAGCATATGACAAAGGGCAATCAGTACCAGGCCCTGTTGCAAAAGCAGCAGGAGATTGAAATGTCGCTGGCGTCGGTGATTTCCAACAGCCGGGTGGTAGACAAGGCCATGGCCGGAAAATTCCCGGTAAGCCCGAAAAAAATGATGATCTACCTGATGGCCATGATGGCGGCCGTTGGCGCTTTTGCGGGTGTGGTGATCCTCAAGGATACCATTACCGGTAAGATCAAATTCAGGAATGAGATCGAAAAAATGACTTCCATTCCCATCATCGGCGAGATCCCGTTTGAAAAGTCACCCACACCGCTGGTGATCGAAAAGGGCACCCGGAGCTTCGTGGCCGAGGAATTCCGCAAATTGCGGATATCCCTGTCTTTCCTGGGTATCGATGCCGATCACAAAAAGATATTACTTACTTCCAGCATATCCGGGGAGGGTAAAAGTTTTATAGCCGCCAACCTGGCTGTTAGTCTGTCCCTTACCGGTAAAAAGGTGGTTTTGGTGGATATGGACCTCAATCAGCCCACCCTGTCCAAGATCATGAATGTTCAGTACGAATATGGCTCTACCGAATTTCTTACCGGTGAAAAAGACGCCTACGAAGTGGTGAACAAGCTGCCCGCCCACGAGAACCTGTACTTTATTTCGGCCGGAAACCTGCCCGAGAACCCAACGGAACTGCTGGCAAACGGGCGGGTGGAGAAACTGATCAGCTACCTCGAGGCGAATTACGATATGGTGGTGATCGATACCTCGCCTTCGGCCCTGGTAACAGACGCCTTCATTTTATCGAAGCTCTGCGACGCCACCCTGTATGTGATCCGCCACAATTATACGCCCAAGATGCTGATCCGCCGGATCGATGAGAATATCCAGATCAACCCCATCAAGAACCCGGCGATCGTTTTCAACGGGCTCAAAACCCGGGGGGTATTCAAAACCGGCACCTATGGGTATGGATACAATTATGTGTACGGGAAAAAGGAATACGGATACGGTTCCCGGAACCGCAAACAAAAAAAATCAGCCTGACCTCAAAAACCAATACCATGAAAAAAGAAAAAAAATTTAATCCGGCTCAAATTTATGTGTGATTGAGATTGGCGAAGCCGTATTTAATTTGTATATTGCATCCACTATCTTTCTTTAATACTGCGTTCCAAATATCTTACCTCAAAAACTACCTGTTCCTCTATCCGGTTTAACAGCTTTCCAATTATCTGATTAACTGTACCCTTTCCAACTATCTGATTAACTGCACATTTCTAATCTAAAAAAAATGGTTATGCAGAAAAATTGGTATGCTGTTTACACTAAGCCGCAGGCAGAAAAGAAAGTTGCAGCTTCGTTGACAAAAAAGAAACTGGAGGTCTTTGTACCGATGGTTTACACGAAAACTAAAACATTCCGCAAAAACAAATTCGTTTTCGAACCACTGTTCAGGTCGATTGTATTTGTGCAGGCTTCGCAGGAAGAAACACAGATCATGAAACAAACAAATGGGGTTATCAACCTGCTGTACTGGCTTGGGAAGCCGGCCGTGATCGATACAGCGGAAATCAACGCCATCCGCGAATTCACCGAAAACTACCGCAACATCCGGATCGAGCCTACTTCCGTGAACAACGAAGAAGAGGTGAATAATTTCAATGGATCTTCTATTTCCATCGAGGGTAAACTCTACGCCGTAAAAAACAAAACCGTACGGGTTAAACTGCCTTCGCTCGGGTATTACCTTACCGCCGAGCTGGAAGAAGAAAGTATCTTTGTAAGAGAGATCCCTGCTGTACAAAACTTCAGATTCGCCCATTCGTAATGAAAAAGACAGATAAAATTTACGTGGCCGGGCACAACGGGATGGTTGGTTCGGCGATCGTAAGGGCATTGCAGAAACAGGGATTCGAAAACCTTGTTTACCGTACCTCGAAAGAACTTGACCTCCGGAACCAGGAAGCTGTCGACCAATTCTTCAGCGAAGAAAAGCCTCACTATGTTTTCCTGGCCGCCGCCAAAGTTGGTGGTATTATTGCCAACAATACCTACCGGGCCGAGTTTCTTTATGATAACCTGATGATCGTGTCCAACATCGTTCATTCGGCGCATGCACACGGGGTTACCAAACTGCTCTTCCTCGGAAGTTCCTGTATCTACCCGAAAATGGCTCCTCAGCCCATCAAGGAAGAATACCTGCTCACCGGGCCGCTCGAGTATACCAATGAGCCCTATGCCATCGCCAAGATCGCGGGGATCAAACTCTGTGAAAGCTACCGCGATCAATACGGAGACGATTTCATCAGCGTCATGCCCACCAACCTGTACGGCATCAACGATAACTACCATCCCGAAAACTCACACGTGCTCCCGGCCCTCATCCGCCGCTTCCACGAGGCGAAAATGAACGGACTGAAAGAAGTGATGATCTGGGGTTCGGGAACGCCGAAACGGGAATTCCTCTATGCCGACGACCTGGCCGACGCCTGTTTATTCCTCATGGAAGAATACAGCGGAAAGGAGATCGTGAATATCGGCTGCGGCGAAGACCTCAGTATCCGGGAGCTTGCCGAACTGGTTAAAGAAGTGACAGGGTATGCCGGAAACCTGGTTTTTGATACCAGCAAGCCCGACGGAACACCTCGCAAATTATTGGACGTATCTAAAATAAATGCCCTAGGTTGGCGTTATAAGACCTCACTTAGAGAAGGAATGAATATGGCTTACCAGGATTTTTTGACGAAAACCCAGAAACTGCAGACCATCCAATAAGAATATCATTCCGTTTTATTTCATTTATTTTTAGATTATGAAAACAGCATTAATTACCGGCATTACCGGTCAGGACGGGTCCTATCTGGCAGAGTTACTGCTCGAAAAAGGCTACCGTGTTCATGGTATCAAAAGAAGGTCTTCGCTGATCAATACCGACCGGGTAGACCACCTCTACCAGGATCCGCACGAAAAGCACGTTCGTTTCACCATGCATTATGGCGATATGACGGACAGTACCAACCTCATCCGTATCGTGCAGGAAACACAGCCCGATGAGATCTACAACCTGGCGGCGATGAGCCATGTGAAAGTGAGTTTTGATACACCGGAATATACAGCCAATGCCGACGGCATCGGTACGCTCCGCCTAATGGAAGCGATCCGCATCCTCGGACTGGAGAAAAAAACCAAAATATACCAGGCTTCCACCTCCGAACTTTACGGTTTGGTGCAGGAAGTTCCGCAAAGCGAGAAAACACCGTTCTATCCAAGAAGCCCCTATGCCGTGGCAAAGATGTATGGCTTCTGGATCGTGGTGAACTACCGCGAAGCGTATAATATGTTTGCCTGCAACGGGATCCTGTTCAACCACGAAAGTCCACGCCGCGGCGAAACCTTCGTAACCCGTAAGATCACCATGGCCGCCGCTGCCATTGCACACGGCCTGCAGGATAAACTGTACCTGGGTAATATGAATGCACTGCGTGACTGGGGTCATGCCAAGGACTATGTGGAAGCGATGTGGCTCATCCTGCAGCAGGATACGCCCGAAGATTTTGTAATCGCTACCGGCGTTACCACCAGCGTGCGTGATTTCGTGATCATGACCTTCCGTGAACTGGGCATCGAGCTCGAATTCTCCGGCGAAGGCGTGAACGAGAAAGCCACGGTTGCATCCTGCAGCAATCCGGATTATCAATTACCCATCGGTAAGGAAGTGGTAGCGGTGGATCCGGAATATTTCCGTCCGACGGAAGTAGACCTGCTGATCGGCGACGCCACCAAGGCGAAGCAGAAGCTGGGCTGGGTGCCTAAGCACGACCTGGCATCGCTCGTGAAAGAGATGGTGGAAGGAGACGTACAAAATGTAAAGAGAACCATCGCCCAGAACCAGGGCGTGATGATATAACTAACTGCCGGCACCATTCAACTTGCCAGCTGCTTACTTTCTTACCTGACCACCCGTAGATACGGGAGGAGAAACGCTTGAAATGATACTGATCGGTAAACATATGGGAGCATTATGGCAATATGCAATCGATTTTTTTACCAAGGGCAACCAACGAAGCCTGCAGGCGAAAAAAAATATCATCGGCTCATTGCTTATTAAAGTACTGAGCATTGCTACCGGCCTTGTTCTCGTCCCGCTGACAATCCATTATATCAACCCTTCCCAATACGGGGTCTGGCTGACGTTGAGCTCAATGATCGCCTGGATTTCCTTTTTCGACATTGGGTTCACGCACGGCCTTCGCAATAAATTTGCGGAGGCCAGGGCAAAGGGCGACAACGACGCGGTGCGGATGTACATCAGCACCACCTATTACTATGTAGGCCTTATTTTTATTTCGCTCTGGCTGATCCTTCTTTTCATCAACCAGTTCATCACCTGGCATCGCCTGCTGAGCCTCCCGGCCGGCGCCGAGCGGGAGGTTTCGCAACTGGCAATGCTGGTGTTCACCTATTTCTGTTTCCAGTTCATCTTCCGGATCATCAATACGATCCTCACCGCCAACCAGCAGCCGGCCATCGCTTCGCTGCTCGACCTGGCGGGTCAACTGCTCGGACTGGCCCTGATCTTCATTCTTACCAAAACAACCGAAGGCTCCCTGCTTTACCTGGGTTTGTCGATCGGGATCGCTCCCGTTCTGGTACTGGTGCTGGCCAATATCTGGTTCTTCCGTACCACGTTCCGGCAATACATTCCTTCGTGGAAGTTTGTGCGAAAGGAATACGCGAAAGATATCATGAAGCTGGGGCTGAAATTCTTTGTACTGCAGATCGCGGCCATCGTTCAGTTCGAAACATCCCTGTTCCTGATCGCCCATTATTTCGGCCCCGACCAGGTTACATACTATAATGTAGCGTACCGGTACTTCTCCATCCTGCTGATGGGCTTTACCATTTTGCTGGGGCCGCTCTGGAGCAGCGTAACGGATGCATACAACAGCGGCGACAATGCCTGGATCAAAAACGCGGTAAAGAAATACCTGTATATACTCATCCCTTTCCTCGCGGGGGGCTTGTTGATGCTGCTGATTTCGGGAAAGGTGTATAATATCTGGGTAGGGGAAGCGGTGGCCAGCCAGGTGCGTTTCAGCGTTTCGCTGCTTTGCCTGCTGTTCTTTTCCACCACCATGTTCGCGAGCATCTTTGTTTACGTGATCAATGGCATCGGCACCTTGCGGATCCAGTTCTATTCTTCCATTGTGTCATCTGTTTTCTTTGTTGGACTATCGCTTTTGCTGATCAAGCTGTTCAATATGGGTGTGGAAGCGGTGCTTATCTCCGTGATCGCATCCAATGTGTTCGGTTACATCATCGCCCCCATTCAATACTACCAGATCTTTCATAAAAAATCCACCGCACGTATCTGGCATAGCTGATGAAGAAGGTTGTACATATACAATACTCGATGGAATCGGCCGGGCGTGCAGCCCTGCGGCTCTATCATACCTTCAACGCGGCGAACCTGCAAACAAGCATCGTAACGCTGCACAACTCCCAGAGCGGTTTGCCCGGTGTGGTAACGATGGGTAAAAAAGCGAGACTGGTTGCACGGCTCGATGACAAGATACAGGAGCACCTTACCCGCCATACGGATAAACAGATGGGCTCTTTCTCGTACCCCGTACTGGGCAGTAACCTGGCCAGGCTCGACGCGGTGAAAAAAGCCGACATCATTTATATACACTGGGCACTGAAAGGTTTTCTGAACTTCCGGGGATTCCGGCAGATCGCGAGGCTCAACAAACCGGTCATCTTCTTCATGCACGACATGTGGAATATCACCGGTGGTTGCCACCACAGTTTCACCTGTGACAAATACAAAACCACCGGCTGCGACCGATGCCCCATGTTTACGCCGCCGCAAACAAACGACCTGGCAGCCCGGGAGTTTACCAAAAAGTTACGGCTCTATTCAAAGTATAATAATCTGTATTTTGTGGCGCCAAGCCGCTGGCTGTATAACTGCAGTAAAGAATCATTGCTTACAAAGAACAAACCGCTGTTTTACATTCCGAATCTATTCGACCAGTCGTTGTTCCGGCCGACCGAAAAACCGGCTGCCCGGAAATTGCTGAACATCGCGGAGGGAGAAACCGTCATCGCCTTCGGAGCCGTAACGGTCAACAGTCCCTACAAAGGCTGGCAGTACCTGCAGAACGCACTGGAAATACTGGGCAACATGAAAGAAGGAATGCCCGCCGATATTTCTGTTCTCATATTCGGAAGCGGGTATAACAAAGAGATTGAAGCCGCCATTCCGTTCAAAACACGCTTTGTCGGATTTCTGAAAGATGAATATTCTGTTTCTTTGGTATACAATGCGGCCAATGTGTTCGTTGTACCCTCGCTGGCAGATAACCTGCCCACGACGGTTTTGGAGAGCCTGAGTTGCGGTACCCCCGTGGTGGGATTTGAAGTGGGAGGCATCCCCGACATGATCAGCCACCGGGAAAACGGTTACCTGGCGAAGTATAAAAGCGCCGAAGACCTGGCCGAAGGCATCCGCTTTTGTATTAAAAGCCAGGTAAAAGGAAGGATTTTGGCCAATTTTGAGAAAGATTCGGTCATGAAACGGCACCTGGACCTGATGGAAACGATCGAAACGGGCAAATAAGCCTGTTTTTGCCGGATAAACTATATATAATGCTGTAACCCGTAAAATAAGGGGTAGCATCACAGCGTTATGGTTTTTTTTAAAATTATATATGAGCCGGTAAGGGCCGGTTCGCCAAAACATAAACATCTATGACACAGGAAAAAAGCTTATTGGGAAAATATTTTCCGACGGATATCTCCAAAAAGCAGGCAACCGATACGGGAATGGCAATGACCCTCATCCTGCTGTTGCTGGGCTTCTTTACCAAAAAGATTCTCTTTTACGAAATAGCGATCGCTTCCCTGGTGGTTACCATGGCCATCCCGATGCTGTTTTACCCGTTCGCTGTAATATGGTTCGGCTTAACAACACTGCTGGGCGAAGTGGTTTCGAAGATACTGTTGACGGTGATCTACTTTGTCGTGCTCTTCCCGGTAAGTCTGATCCGCCAGGCAATGGGAAAAGATACGCTCGATCTGAAAACATTCAAGAAAAGCGGCAAATCGGTGATGATTACCCGCAATCACCTTTTCACCGCCAAAGACATAGAACATCCTTATTAAACAACTTAAAAATCAGAATATGGAATTTTTACGTGAACTGTGGGCATTTTTAAAAGTCAGGAAGAAATTCTGGCTGCTGCCCCTCATTATTGTGCTGCTGGTATTCGGCGTGTTGATCGTGTTGTCGGCCGGTTCTGCCATCGCACCATTCATTTATACATTGTTTTAATTAAAAAGACCAAACATTGGCAACATTCATTCTAGGTATCTCTGCCTATTACCACGATAGTGCTGCCGCCATTGTATGCGATGGCGAGATCATTGCGGCTGCTCATGAGGAACGCTTCACGCGGAAGAAGCATGATCCGAATTTCCCGGAACATGCCATCCGCTATGTGCTCGACGAAGCGGGCATCCGATTCGACGACCTTTCGGCGATCGCGTTTTACGACAAGCCCTTCATCAAGTTTGAAAGGCTGATCGAAACCTATCACGCGTTCGCTCCCAAGGGCCTCACCAGTTTTCTTTCCTCTGTTCCGGTATGGATCAAGGAAAAACTGTTCATGAAAAAGATGCTCCGCGATGAGTTCAAAAAATTCAGCGATAAGAAGATCCCGGTATTGTTCCCGGAGCACCACCTGTCGCACGCCGCCAGCGCCTTCTACCCGAGTCCCTTCGAAGACGCCGCCATCCTCACCATCGATGGTGTGGGTGAGTGGGCCACCACTACGATCGGGCACGGTACCGGAAACCAGATCAAGATGGTGGAGGAATTGCACTTCCCGCATTCGCTGGGTCTGCTCTATTCGGCCTTTACCTACTACACGGGTTTTACGGTAAACAGCGGTGAATATAAACTGATGGGACTGGCGCCTTATGGTAACCCGGATTCGGCACAGACAAAAGAATTCAAGCGTAAAACACTCGAAACGCTGGTCGATGTACGGGAAGATGGCTCCATCCTGCTGAACATGAAATACTTCAATTATGCCACGGGGCTGAAGATGACCAATAACAGCAAGTGGACAGAACTTTTCGGTTTACCGCCCCGCAACCCGGAGTCGGAAATATCGCAGGATTATATGAACATGGCCCTGGCCATCCAGCAGATCACCGAAGAGATTGTGATCAAACTTGCCGAGTCGGCCAAAAAACTGACCGGCAGCGATAACCTGGTAATGGCAGGCGGTGTGGCGTTGAATTGCGTAGCCAATGGTAAACTCATCGAAAAAGGAATTTTCAAGAACATCTGGATACAACCCGCTTCCGGCGATGCCGGTGGCGCATTGGGCGCTGCCTATTGCGGCTGGTACATGTGGAAGAATGAGAAACGTACGGTGAACCCGAACGTTGCCGATGAAATGAGGGGCGCTTACCTGGGCCCGCAGTTCAACGACAACCAGATACTGGGGATGGTACGCAAGTATGGCGGTAAATACACCTACTACGAAAACTTCGCCGACCTGACCAAGGTGGTTGCCGGCAAACTGAAAGACGGCAATGTGATCGGCTGGTTTCAGGGCCGTATGGAATACGGTCCCAGGGCCCTTGGCAGCCGCAGTATCCTCGGCGACGCCCGTAACCCGGAAATGCAGAAGAAGATGAACCTGAAGATCAAGTACCGGGAAGGTTTCCGTCCGTTCGCTCCTTCGGTACTGGAAGAAGACGTAAATGAATATTTCAAACTGCAGGGAACATCGCCATACATGCTGGTGGTGATGCCCGTACAGGATAAACACATTAAACCGCTTCCGGCCAACTACAACGACATGGAGATGTACGAACGCCTCTATCACCTGCGTTCCGACATACCCGCCGTTACACACGTCGATTACTCGGCACGTATTCAAACCGTAAGTAAGAAAACCAACCCCCGCTACTGGGAACTGATCAATGAGTTCAAGAACCAAACAGGCTTCGGCCTGCTGGTGAACTCCAGCTTCAACGTACGGGGCGAGCCCATCGTGTGTACACCGGATGACGCCTTCCGTTGCTTCATGCGTACCGAAATGGACGTACTCGTTGTGGGTAACTTCGTATTCGATAAAGCCGACCAGAAAGAACTGGTGAACGATACCAACTGGAAAGAAGAATTCAAACTCGACTAATCATAACACGATGGCAGCAACAGCAAATACCGGTAACTACTCAAAAGGGAAGAAGATCAAGTTCGCCTTGTTCACCCTGCTTTTCCTGCTGGTCATTGTATTTATCCTGGGCGAGGCTATTCTTTCCATCACCGGGTACCAGTCTACCTACGCCAAGGCAAAGCGCTTCACGCTCAACCAGGCAAAATGGTGGGCCTGCGATTCTGTCAACGGGCCGCGTTATGTTGCCAACCAGGTTGGTGTACCCGATTCCATCCACTTTCTCCGCGAAATATGGTACTACCACCGGCTGAAGATGATCAACAACGATGGCTACCACGACCGGGATAATTTTACGCCGATCGCCGCTTCGAGCGATTCGCTGAAAGTGCTGGTTGCCGGCGACAGTTTTACCTGGGGCGCTTCGGCCGATATCGACAGCTCGTACGTGGATGTGCTCGAAAGCGATATCAAAAAATCGCACCCGGCGCTGGTATGGAATACCGGCATCCCCGCAACCGGAACCAATCATGCCCTGTTTACCGTTAAGAAATACCTGCCGATGCAGCACGCTAACTATGTGGTGCTCGGTTTTTATGTAGGCAATGATTTTGAAGACAACCTGCTGCCTTACGACAAGCTGGTGTTCAACGACCTGGCATCCTGCTATAATCTCTACGATTACGACAAGGATTTCAAACCCTACCCGATCACCAAACGGGAGGCATTCAAAAAAGCCACCGGCACCTATCCCGTCGAGGAACTGAACTTCGTTCAGAAACTGATGGACCGCAGTAAGTTCATCAGCTTCCTCAGCGACCTGAAGATGAAGGTGGCCAACCGCCTCAGCGGCAACAAGGGTAAAACCAACGAACAGGAATACAAACTCACGAAGGAATACCTGCAGCAACTGAAAGACTATGTACAGGCGAACAATGCCGAACTGATCGTATTGATTATCCCGGCATCGGTGGATATCAAGGAAAAAGAGGAGCACTACCTGAACGCGGTGAAACTGATGAAAGAACTTTCAATACCCTACGTTGATCCCATCAGCCTTTTCACGGCGGATGATTACCTGAAGATCGACGGTGGTCACTGGAAGAACCGCGGCCACGTGCAGGCGGGTCATATGCTGAGTAAATTTCTGCTGGACCGGATCAGGGAAAAAGGTCAGACGGGATTCGGCCAAAAATGATACACTGCTTTTCGATACCTGCCAAAACGCTCACGAACCCTGCTGAAAACTACAAGACCCAGTGATACGAAGGAAACCATATACAGGTGATACGGTACTTACTGCTTCAAAGAAACAGGACGCTGCCCTGGGCTACTTCTGGTATGGCTATTCCATTTACCTGATCTTTTTCTTCCTTGCATCGAGCGAAAGTAATTTCCTGAGTGCCGCCAGCTGCCAGGGTTTCCAGATCATCGGGCTGGGATTGATGATGCTGGGTTCGGTAAGCCTGATGAAATTCCGGTTCGACAACCAGCTTCTCAAGATTTTATTCATCCTCAACCTGCTCTACTCGGTAACCATTGTACTGCGGGGCTCTCAATACGATTTCAATTCCCTCAAGCAGATGTTCCTCGACATCACGTTCGGCATCTGGCCTTACTTCGCGTCGGTGGTGATGCTGCTTCCGCGGAATATCAAATCGTACAAAAAAATATTCACGGCGCTGATCATCCTGGGCGTTTGTTTCCTGGTCGGCGTCGTTCTTTTCTATGACACCCTGCACGATTACGACCGGCTTAACCTCGTTAGCCAGGGCCTGGTGGAATACCTGACCAGCATCCTGGCCCTTCCGATCGGCTTCATACTCCTCAATTATAATTACCATACCAGTAAGAAAGGGTTCCTGGGAAAGATCGGAATGAAAAATATTTTCGCCCTGCTGGTATTGGCCGTGGCGATGTTCTTCTCCATCTTCCGGGCACGCCGTGGTCTGATCTTCATCAACGGAACCACGCTTGCCTGTGCCGCCATGATCTTTGTGATCAGCACCAAGAAAAAAGCGCTGGTTATTTCGGCAGCGGTTATTATGTCGCTGGCTGCCGCCGTGGTTGTCGCGGGTATGAAAACACCCGCCATGTTCAACTTCCTCATCGACCGCGGGGAAGAAGATACCCGTACAGGCGTGGAAGAGTATATGTACGCGGATATGTCCTCTACCGACTGGATCATCGGCAAGGGCATCAAAGGAAAATATTATTGCCCGATCGTGGATAATGTGAACGACGCCGAAGGCGCCGGCTTCCGCGATAACATCGAAACCGGTTACCTGCAGATCATTCTGAAGGGAGGCATCATCAGCCTGGCCCTGGTGCTGGGCATGCTCATACCGGCTGTGTACAAGGGATTCTTCAAGTCGAACAACGTACTGTCTAAAGCATCCGCCATGTGGGTCTTTCTCTGGATACTCTATCTCTACCCAACGGGTGGGATGGTATTCAACATGAGTTTTGTGCTGGTATGGGTGGCGGCGGCCATCTGCTATTCGGATAAGATCCGGAATCTTTCCGACGAACAAATTAAATTTTCATTACAGAACTAACGATAAAAATGTCTTTACCCAAAACCCTGATACTCGGACAGCCTTTCAACCAGGACTTTGGTGGCGGTATCACGCAGGCAAACCTGTTTGCCGGCTGGGATAAGGACAAGATCGCCGTGCTGTGCACCGATCACATGCTGCATAACCTGAACACCGATGTGTGTGATACCTATTATGTGTTGGGCGAAGAAGAATATAAGTGGATGTTCCCCTTCAGCATCATGCAACGGAAGGTAGCCTCGGGCGAACGCAGGATGAAACCGGAGGAAAAGAAAGCGGCGCCCGTTGCGGGTAAACCAGGTTTCCGCACCCGGTTCATTGATCAATATTTTTATCCGGGGCTGGAATATGCCGGGCTCTTCCATGCCTTGTCGAGCATACGGCTATCCGATAAACTGCGCCGCTGGCTCGACGCGTATAACCCGGATTGTATCTATGCACAGGCTACCACCCGGGAAGCGGTACTTTTCTGCAAAGCCGTGCAGGAGTATACAAAGAAGCCCATGATCTATCACGTGATGGACGACTGGCCTTCCACCATCAGCCAGAAAGGCCCCTTCAAAAACTACTGGCACAAAAAGATCGATAAGGAATTGCGTGCGATGATGGACAGGGCAACGGTGCTGATGAGCATCAGCCATGCCATGGCGCGTGAATATAAACAACGGTACGGGCGTGATTTCATCACCTTCCACAACCCGATTGAAACAGGATTCTGGAAAAGCCACCAGCGAACACAGTACGAACTGGGAGCGAACCCGGTGATCCTGTATGCAGGGCGTATCGGCCCGGGTATCAACACCAGCCTCGAATCCATGGCTCAGGCGCTGGATATGGCAAATGAACAATTGAATACAGCGGTGCAATTTGTACTGCAGACAAAGGACCAGCCCGCCTGGATCAGCAGGTATAAATGCGCCCGGCATAAACCGATGGTGGCTTACAATGAACTGCCCCGTGTTTTTGCCGAAGCCGATTTCTTATACCTGCCCTATGATTTTTCGGAAGAGTCGATCCGCTTCATCAAATACTCCATGCCTACCAAGGCGCCGGAATACATGGTAAGCGGTACGCCCATCATCGTGTTCGGTCCGGGAGAAACAGCCCTGGTAGACGACGCGGTGCGGAACAAGTGGGCGGTTACCGTAACGGAAAACAATACAAAGCTGCTGGCCGATGCCGTGGCTTCCGTAATAAAAGACATTGAATTGCGAAAGCAGATCACCGGTAATGCCATCCGCATCGCCGAAGCCAGTTACGATTCCGTGAACGTGCGGAACCGTTTCCGCGAAGTGATCGGCTCCATGGCAAAAACAGCATCATGAACAACCGGCCTAACATAGTGATCATGGGTGTTTCCTGCTTCGACGGGATGGCCGGTTCTACCCGGGTGCGTAACCTGTTTACGCCCCTGGTGCAAAAGCGATTTGTAACGGCTCACAACCTTATTTACGAAACCGACAACAAAGTGCCGATCGGGAAAGAAGGTGTGCTGAACGATATGCCGTTTCGCATCATCGGGTTTAAACTCAGCAACCCGTTCTCCATCTTCGGCTTCTGGTCGAAGGGTATGGGCTTCCTCAGAAAAAGCAAACAGCGGAACGCAACAAACATCATCTACAATTACAACTATCCCGATCTGAAGAATATCTTCTTCCTGCTTTACGCAAAAATGATCGGGTATAAGATTGTATTCGATATCATCGAAGACAACCGTTTTGAAGCGCACATCGGCTTTATGAATAAACTGCGGATCAAAACGTCGATCTTCCTCTTTGCCGTGTCACGCTGGTTCACGAGCGCCTACGTGGCCATATCCGATCATCTCTACGAACGTGCCATGCAAAATGCGAAAGGCAGGATCCCCGTTCACCTGATCCCGATCACGGTGAACCTCGGGTATTTTTCCAGGAACGGCTATACGGCTGATAAAAACAACCTGAAGATATTCTACGGCGGATCCTTTGCGCCGAAGGATGGGTTGTCCTACCTGCTCGACGCCTTTGAAGAAGTGAGCAGGAAAGACAGCAACATCAAATTGGTGCTTACGGGTCTTGGCCATCCCAATGATGTAGAAAAGATCAAGGCAAGGATCGCCGCGTTACCGGCAAAGGAACGGGTGCTGTTCAAGGGGTTTCTTGCCACCGATGAATACTATTCGGTGCTCAACAGTTGCGATATCTTCTGCATGACAAGGGTGAACTCGGCCTTCGCCAACGCGGGTTTTCCCTTCAAACTCGGTGAGTTCCTGGCTTCGGGTAAGGGCGTGATCGCCACCCGCGTGGGCGATGTGCCCAAGTACCTGCATCACCAGGAGAACGCGTTGCTGATAAAACCCGACTCGGTGGATGAGATCGTGCAGGCCCTGATGACATTTATAGATAACCCGGCGAAGATAGGGGAACTGGGAGCCGGCGCCCGGAAAACGGCGGAAGATAATTTTGATTCCGATAAAGTAAGTATGAAACTGCTCTCGATTTTCGAGGCGGCTTAAAAAAATATACATGAAGATATTATTCGGTTTACACGGTACCACGCATACGGAGATCGCCCAGGCGGAGATCGACGCGTTTCGTCGTGCCGGCGCCGAAACCGAATCCTGCGCCTATGGCAACTGGGGTACGGCCAGCGGTATGCTCAACAGCCTGAAGCTGGTATTCAAAAACGCCGGCGACCTCAGGCGGAAGGCTGCAGCCCAGGGAACCAACATCGTTTACCTGAACACCGCCTTTGATAAGAAGACCCTGGTGCGGGACTCGATCACGATGTTCATCCTGAAACGTTCGAATCCCAAACTGAAGATCGTACTCAAGTTTCACGGTTCGGAAAGCGACGTCGTGGCAGCGAAGAGCATGCTGAAGAATTATGTGCTGAAGAATGCCGACCTGATGCTCACGCTCTCAACCGAAGAAAGGGAGAACTTCCTGCGTATCGGCGTACCCGCCCAAAAAGTACAGGTAACCGCCAACGTGATTCAGAAAGAACTCTATGTGCAGGATCCCGGTTTTAAAAAGAAGGCCGGTTTAACGGACGATACCCCGGTATTGCTCTTTGTCGGCCGCTTCATGCACGAAAAAGGCATACTCGACCTGGTGGAAGCCTGCCGGCTGTTAAAGCAGTCGGGCACCCGTTTTTGCCTGTTTTGCCTTGGAAACGGACCTCTTTTGGAGGATGTAAAGGCGAAGATCGGGCAATACGGGCTGGAGGATAATATTAAATTACCTGGTCATATACCTGAAAGCGAAACCAGACGTTATTATGCTAATTGTGATGTACTTGTGTTGCCTACCTACCACCAGGAAGGATTTCCGATGGCGGTATTCCAGGCAGTAGGGGCCGGCCGGCCGGTTATTACGACCCGGATCAGGGCCGCAGCCGATTATTTCGTGGAAAATGAACATTGCCTGTGGGTGGAGAAGAAAAACCCACAGCAGTTGTATGCGCAATTGCTTTCGCTGCTGACCAACAAACCATTGCAGGATACGATGCGGGTCAATAATTTTGCACTCGCTGAAAAATTCACAGCCGACCGGATCGTGGGTAAGCTGATGGAATATTTTAAAACAATCTGATTAAACGAGACAATCATGTGCGGAATAGCCGGATTTATCGGGTTTGCAAACAATGCTGAACTGGCGGCCAGGGCCAACAAGATTCAGCAGCACCGCGGGCCAGACAACCAGACGGTCTGGAACGACGGGTACCTGGCCTTTGCCCATCAGCGCCTGTCGATCATCGACCTGAGCGAAGCGGCCAACCAGCCCCAGCATAAACACAATCTTGCCATCGTATTCAATGGCGAGATCTATAATTATAAGGAATTGCAGGCAAAGCTGATCAGCGAGAAGCAGGTTGCATTCAAAACATCGTCTGATACGGAAGTGGTATTGGAGATGTTCCGAAACTACGGCGCCGAATCACTGAACTACCTGATCGGTATGTTCACTTTTGCCATTTATAATAAAGACAGTCAAGAGCTCTTCATTGCCCGCGACCATTTTGGCATCAAGCCGCTTTTCTATACCCGGATCAACGGCGGATTCGCCTTCAGTTCGGAATTGAAAACACTGGTAGGCATTCCCGGCTTCAACAAAACCATCAATGCCAAATCGCTGGTAAGTTGTCTCAACTACATCTGGATCTCCGGAAATGAAACCATGTTCAACGATTGTTACAAATTGCCGCCGGCGCATTACATGACGTTTAGTCCGGCCGGTGAAATGAAGATCGTTCAATACTGGGATCTGAAGGAACAGGTTATTGACCGTTCCGCTGCTGATGTAAGCAGCACGGCTGACGATGTGGCCAACACGGTAGAACTTTCTGTAAAACGGCACATGGTGGCCGATGTGCCGGTGAGTTGTTTCCTGAGCGGCGGATTGGATTCCTCCCTTATATCGGTGCTGGCCAAAAAAAGCAACGAACATCTTTCCACCTATACGATCGGAACAGAGGATAAGGATAAGTCGGTGGAGAAAATGCCCGACGATGAACGGTACGCCGCCATGCTGGCGCAGCAGTTTGGATTCAATCACCATGTCATTACGATCAGCCCGGATATCATCAAAGATCTGCCCTTCATGGTTCGCCACCTCGATGAACCGATCGGCGATCCGGCGGCGATCAATACCTACCTGATCTGTAAAGCGGCGCGGGAAAAAGGGGTAAAGGTATTGCTGTCGGGTATGGGAGCCGATGAGATATTCTTCGGGTACCGCCGGCAAAAAGCCACGATGATGGCGTTGCGGTATAACCGTTTACCCGGGCCGTTGAAATATATTATCGCGAAGACCGTGAATCTTTTGCCGGTGAAGATCTCGGGCAAGGGATTCAAATTCGGCCGCTGGGCCAAACGCTTCATCAGTTTTGCCACCATGCCGCTGAACGAAGCGTACATGCGCAGCTATTCCTATTATGATACGAACGGGCTGAAAGACCTGGTTAAAAAAGAATACTGGGCGGGCGTGGACGCGATCAATAAAGAGCATGCGGATATTTTCAACGCCAAATTCAAAGGCGACGCGATCAACCAGATCTGCAATACCGATATCAGCATGTTCATGCTCGGACTGAACCTCACCTATTCGGATCGAGCCTCTATGGCGGCTTCCGTGGAAGTGCGGGTTCCCTTCATCGACCGCCTCGTGGTAACCAAGGCCATGGAGATACCCGGGGAGTTAAAGATCCGGAAAGGTGTTTCCAAATTCATCCTGAAAAAGGCGGCCGAGAAATGGCTGCCGCATGATATCATATACAGGCCCAAGGCCTCATTCGGAGCCCCCATCCGCTCCTGGATATCGAACGATCTCCGGCTGATGGTGGATGAACTGCTGAGCGAAGAATCTGTGAACAAACGGGGACTCGTCAATTATAACATAGTTAAGAAACTCATCACCGACGACCGGAACGGAACGGCCGACAATGCCTACCAGATATACCAACTGCTTACCCTGGAATTGTGGTGCAGGGAATATATCGATGAACATCCGGGTTACCAAACGCTAAACGACCAGATCAATGAGAAGCAACAGTACATTTCATAGCGATGTGTTGACGCCGTTTGTGGCGGCTACGGAAAAATTCGCGTCGCACAACGCCTTTTGTATTAATGGTGTTTTCCACTCATACCGTCAGTTGGCGGAAACCATATCCGCCATCCGGGCCGAAGTAAAGAAGATGGGCGCCGCCGATAACAATGTTGGCCTCGTGGCGAACGACGACCTGGAAACCTATGCCGCCATCTTCGCCCTCTGGTTCGAAGGAAAATCTTATGTGCCCGTAAACCCGGATACGCCGGCCGAGCGTAACCGCAATGTATTGCAACAGGCCGGCGCCACGGTGGTGATCGATTCTTCGGATCAGCCCCTGTATACCGAATTCAATGTGGTTCGCTCCAAAGAACTGAAAGCGGTTGCCATCAACCTGGAACCCTTGCCTTTCGATGACGAGGAGCGGGCGTATATATTCTTTACGTCGGGTACCACCGGCGTACCCAAGGGTGTTCCCATCACAAGGGCTAATTTGGCGGGATTTATCAAGGCCTTTTTCGACCTCGGTATCACGATGGATGAAACCGACAAATGCCTGCAGATGTTCGAACTTACATTCGACCTGTCGGTGATGTCGTACCTCGCCCCGCTGCTGAAAGGCGCCTGTGTATACACCATTCCCAAGAACAAGATCAAGTTTAATTATATCGCTGATCTGCTCGAAGAGCACAACCTGACCGTGGCGCTGATGGTGCCATCGATCATTCATTACCTGCGGCCTTATCTCGACGAGATCCATTGTGAAAGCATGCGCTTCAGCCTGTTCTGCGGCGAGGCGCTGCCACTTGATGTAACCAGCGAGTGGGCCAACAGTATCCCCAACGCGAAGATCATGAACGTGTACGGCCCAACAGAAGACACCATTTTCTGCACGCATTATACGTATAACAGAACCGGCGAAAACAAAGCATCCAATGGATTGCTTTGCATCGGCAAGGCGATGAACGGAACGGATACCATCATTATAAATGAGAATAAAGAGATACTTCCTGCCAACGAAAAAGGCGAGTTGTGCCTGGGCGGCGTGCAGTTAACGCCGGGATACTGGAAGAACGAGGAAAAGAATAAGGAAGCTTTCTTTCACATCATGTATAATGGCGAAATGACCCGCTTTTACAAAACGGGCGACCTTTGCCAGGCGGATGATGCGGGAGATATTATGTACCTCGGCCGTATCGACTCGCAGGTGAAAGTGCAGGGATTCCGGGTGGAACTTTCGGAGATCGAATTCTACGCGAAGGAATACCTCGATAAAACAAACGCGGTGGCCATCGCCTTCACCAACCAGCTTCACAATACCGAGATCGGAATGGTGATTGAGTCAGCTGAATTTGATACCAAACCGATGATCGAGTACATGAAGTCGAAGCTGCCTTCGTATATGATCCCAACGCAACTGCGGTTCATCAATACCTTCCCGCTTAATACCAATGGGAAGATCGATCGTAAAGTATTAAAAGAGAAATTCTGAGTGATGAACCTGGTGGTATTTGGGGAAGATATGTACACAGCCGCGGTGATCGAATCACTGCTGAAGGCCGGTAACCAGGTGACCATGCTGGTTACGCCCGACAGTTCTACCGCCAATTTCAAGGTGTTGGAAGAGGTAACGGGCAAGCATCACATTGCGTTCTTAAAAACAGGTGATATCAATTCGGAAGCGGTAGCTGAGAAAGTACGGGCCGTGCAGCCCGACCTGATCGTATCGGCTCACCTGCGGAAGATCATGCGGAAGAACATATTTTCGCTGGCGAAAAAAGGAGCCGTCAACGTGCATCCTTCCCTGCTGCCGAAGTACCGGGGTTTATCGCCCCAGCACCAGGCACTGATGCATGGCGACAGCGAGTCGGGTGTAACGGTGCATTTTATCGAAGAGGAGGTGGATACCGGCGGCATCGTTGCGCAGCAAAAATTCAGCATCAGCAAGGATGATTACATCATGCAGGTGCAGGCAAAGATGCTGGCGATCTATAAAACGATTGTAGTGGAAGCGGTGGCCGCGTTGGAGCAGGAATCATTCCGGCCCTTGCCGCAGGACCTGGCGACATTGAGTTATTTTGGCCCGCTGAAAAAAGGCGACCGGCAGGTTCACCTGTCGAAGACCGCCGAAGAAATATATAATCTTATACGGGCTGTTTCGCTGCCGTATAAGGGCGCTTTTTATGAAAACTATGTTTTCTGGACAGCGGAGATCAGCGACGACAAAGATCTGGAAAATAAATACCCGGCCGTGGGCGTGTATTTCGAAGAAGCTGAAGACCGGGTGATCATCCGTACCGCCGACGGCGTATTGGTATCGGAAGATTACGAACTAAATTGACTACTTAAAACAACGAATAGTATATGGACAGAGCGTTGATAACAGAGAAACTAACTACTATTTTCCGGAGCGTGTTTAACGACCAGGCCATTGTATTGCGTGACGACCTTACCGCCAATGACGTGGCCAATTGGGATTCCCTGTCGCACATGCTCATGATCGGGGAGGCCGAAAAGGAATTTTCAGTTAAGTTCAAGCTGAAGGAATTGGGTAAACTGGAAGATGTGAAAAGCCTCATCGACCTGCTGGAACAAAAAATACAAAGCAAATAAAGCGGAGCAGGAAACTGTTCGGCAATACCGATATTATGAGCGAATACCTGATACGAAAAGCGAAACCGAGCGATATCCCCTTCCTGGCGGATGTGGTCATCGCGTCGGAAAAAGCGATGTCCGACAGGTTGAGTTTTACCACACTCTTCAACAAACCGGAGGAAGAGGTAAAGCAACTGATCATACAGATGTTCGAAGAGGAAGTGGATGGCTGCGAATTATCGCTCAGCAGTTTCATCGTGACCGAGTTTGAAGGACAGCCGATTTCCGGATCCGGCGCCTGGATAGAAGGATTCAACGGCAACATGCCCTCCGGCATCCTGAAGTCGAACCTGATCAGTTATACATTCGGAAAGGAGAGCATTGAATACCTGAAGACCAAGTCGCATATCGTGAAAGACGTGATGATCGACCGGGAGCCCATGACCCTGCAACTCGAGTACTTTCATATAAAGAACGAACACCTCGGTAAAGGACTGGATGACCTGTTGATGAAACGGATCGAGGAAAACGCCCTGGCCGAATACCCGGAACTGAAGAAAGTGCAGTGCCAGATATTTAAAAACAGTGTTTTTTCGATCAAGATCCTGCTGCGGCACGGATTCAGGATCGTGGGATCCTATAAATCGGATAACGATGACATATTCGATTACCTGCCCTTCAACGTAAAACTTTTAATGGAAAAAGAATTTTAAAACTAAGAACATGCAAAAAGAAGAAATTGTAAACAGACTGACCCCGGTGTTCCGAAAGGTATTCTCCGACAATTCACTGGTGGTTACCGACGAACTCAGCGCCCTGGATGTAGAGAACTGGGATTCCTTATCCCACATGCTGCTCATTTCCGAAGTGGAAACGGAGTTCGCGATCAAATTCAAGTTAAAGGACCTGAACAAAATGGCCAATGTCGGCGATATGATCGAGATCATTCGCTCCAAATTCCAGTAAACCATGGTTTTTACTTCCTTTAATTTCCTGGTCTTTTTCCCCACGGTACTCGTGGTGTATTTCCTGCTGCCGCAGAAATTCCGCTGGATATTCCTGCTTGCGGCAAGCTATTATTTTTATATCAACATCAAGCCGGTGTACGCTGTATTGCTGGCGGCTGTTACCCTCACCACCTACATTTTTACCAATTTAATCGCAAAGACGAAGTCGGACGGTAAGCGAAGGGCCTATATGGTCACATCTGTTATACTTACCCTGCTTCCGCTTTTCTTTTTTAAATACTTCAATTTTGTCAACGAAGGAATTTATAGCCTGCTGAATCTGGTGGGCCTGCACCTGCAACTGCCGCACATCAGTATGCTGCTGCCGGTGGGTATCTCTTTCTATACATTCATGGCCCTGGGTTATACCATCGATGTGTACAACGAAGAGATCGATGCCGAGAAGAACATCGGCGTGGTTGCCCTGTTCCTGTCTTTTTTCCCGGTGGTGATGTCGGGCCCCATTGAACGGGCCGGCAATATGTTTCACCAGTTCAAAGGAAAGCTGGAGTTCAGCGCCGAAAAAGTGGTGCAGGGCCTTCAGCTGATGCTCTGGGGTTATTTCATGAAACTCGCCCTGGCCGACAGGCTGAGTATATATATAGACGCGGTGTTTAAAAACGCCGATCAGCACGTAGGTTCATCCCTGCTGCTGGCGACATTGATGCAACCGATACGGGTGTACGGCGACCTGGGTGGTTATTCACTCATTGCCATCGGCTGCGCCCGCGTGATGGGAATCAACGTGATTCCCAATTTCAACCGGCCTTTCTTCGCCACCACCATGTCGGAATTCTGGCGGCGCTGGCACATCTCCCTGATCAAGTGGCTTACCGATTATGTGTACACACCGCTTTCTTTCGGCTTCCGTAAGTACGGTATGTGGGGGATCGTGATTTCACTGAACCTTACCTTCATCATCTCCGGGGCCTGGCACGGGGCGGCCTTCAACTTCCTGGTCTGGGGTTTTATCCAGGGTGTGGCGTTGAGTGTGGAGATGCTTACCCGTAAAAGCAAAGACGCGTTTGAAGCACGTTTCAACCTGGCTAAGAAATGGTGGTACATGCTTTTTGGCTGTGCGTTCACCTACCTGCTCTTCGCCCTTTCGCTGAGCTTTGGCGGCGATGCCGCCACCGTTCCGGAAGTGCTGAAGATTCTCGGGCGTATTGTTACCGACCCGATACAGATGCCTTACAAGGATGGCGATACCATGCTGTATGGCTTCCTGGCCTTCGCCATTGTATTTATCAAGGATTTTATGGAAGAGTTTTACCCGGGGCGGGTGCTCTTGTTCAACAATAAGAACAACACGGTACGCTGGCTTGCGTATTACTGTGTGCTGTTCCTGATTTTTTACCTGGGAATATTCAGCGGGGAACAATTTGTTTATTTCCAGTTTTAACAAGCCGACAGAACCATGCTACCATTTCTGAAAAAAATATTGATCTTTTTATCTCCCTTCGTGATCCTGGTCGCGTTGGAGATCTACATCGATCCGTTCAATTTTTTCTCGCCGGAGAAGGATCCCCGGATGCATGAACTGAAGAATGCCCTGGCAAGAAAAAAGAATACCTATCTCTACCGGCTCATCGAATACGAACAGAATCCATCGGGTGCCATCGTACTGGGCGATTCCCGGGCGCAACGGCTGATGCCCGAATTTTTCTCGGAAGTGAACGGGCTCCGGGTGCTCAATCTCGCCGCAGGCGCCGGCTCGCTCCAGGATGTGATTAAAATATTCTGGGACCTTACCGCCAAACACAAACTGGATACTGTCTACATCGGCATCTCCATCGAAGGATACAGCGGCACACTGTTGAAAGACCGTGTTTCCGCGGCGCTGGATGTAAAGAACTCGCCAGCGCTCTACCTCACCAGCAAGTTCACGGTGGAAAACACAATGCTGATCCTGAAGTCGAAGTTGTTCAAACAACCGGTGGAGGTACAGAACCCGCCTTTTTCGCGGGAAGAATTCTGGAAGTATGAACTGGCCCAGGAAGACCGTTACCTGCGGGCTTATTCGTATCCAAAAAACTACTACAATGAATTAAGGAAGATATCCGATTACTGCGTGGCGAACAAGATCAAACTGGTATTCATCATTTCGCCCACGCATACCGAAGTGCAGGATAAGATCGCGGAATTCAAACTGGAAAAAGAATACCAGCGGTTTAAGGAAGATATCAGAACCTTTGGCGATGTCTATGACTTCAACTGGCCCAATGTGATCACCCGCGATAAGAACAGTTTCCTGGATCCGCTTCATAGCATCGACTCCGTGTCGAGGATCATGATCCGGGAGATGCTGCTCAACAAACCCGAATACGCCCAATACGCGAAATTTAGTCCACCGGCTGATGCGACAGCGAACAAGCCCGCCGATCAGCCCTAAACCAGAAAAAACCGACCCTATATGAGAAATTTAAATAATAATGAACCCTTTTCAGCGTTAAAACCTGGTGATACTGTTTTAGTATCAATGGGTTATTGATTTTCAGAACAAATTAAAAAGCTTAATAAACAACGAAAGGCAGCAGCCTTACCAAAACGGACCAATAAATAATGAAACAGGTAATTCAGAATTTCAAGACTGGCGAATTGTACGTAGACGATGTACCCCTTCCGTCCCTTTCAGAAGGTATGGTATTGATAGAAAATCATTTCTCCCTGATCAGTGCCGGTACCGAACGGGGTACGGTAAAAGTGGCCCAGGCAAACCTTATCAATAAGGCACGCCAGCGGCCCGATCTTGTTGCCCAGGTGATACAGAATATCAAGAAAGAAGGATTGAAGGCAACGATAGCCAAGGTGAAGTCAAAGCTCGATTCACTCAAGGCGCTTGGTTACAGTACCGCCGGTACCGTGATCAGCAGCATGGATACCAACGGCGTTTTCAAACCGGGCGACCGGGTTGCCTGCGCCGGCGTTGATTACGCATCACACGCCGAGATCGTGGCCGTACCCCAAAACCTGGTGGTAAAAGTGCCCGACGAAGTAAGCTTCGAAGACGCGGCCTATACCACCCTTGGCGCCATCGCCATGCAGGGGATCCGCCAGGCGGAGACCGTCATTGGCGAAAAAGTGTGCGTGATCGGACTGGGATTGCTGGGGCAGATCACCTGCCAGTTGCTGCAGGCAAACGGCTGTGCGGTATTCGGGCTCGACCTGTCTGAATCCTTTGTGGGAATAGCCAATAAATATTCGGCCGATAAGGCCATGCTGCGTAACGATCCCAATCTTCGTGCAGCCTGCGACAACTTCACCAACGGTCATGGTTTCGATACCGTGATCATCACCGCCGCCACGCAATCGAACGACCCGATCGAACTGGCCGGCGATCTTTGCCGCAAAAAAGGTAAGGTGGTGGTGGTAGGCGTGGTGCCGATGGATATACCACGGGATCCAAACTATTACCGCAAGGAGATCGACATCAAAATGTCTTGCTCCTACGGCCCGGGCCGCTACGACGTAAACTACGAAGAGAATGGCCAGGATTACCCGTATGCATATGTTCGCTGGACAGAGCAGCGCAATATGGAAACCTTCCTCGACCTGCTGGCCCGCGAATACATCAACCTAAAACCGCTTACCACGCACGTGATCGATATCGCCGACGCGGAAAAAGCCTACGATATCATCCTCGGCAAAGTAAAGGAGCCGCATATCGGTATCCTGCTTCGTTATTCGGAGAATGAAACCAAGGCAAGATCGGTGGTAACACTGGCCGGTAAACCCCTGTCGCAGGTCAATGCCGCGTTCATCGGCGCGGGTAGTTTCGCCCAGAGCTACCTCATCCCGAATGTAAAAGCATCCGGGGCATCCCTGGATGGCGTGGTTACTTCCCGCGGCATAACCGCCAAAAATGTAGCGAACAAATTCGGTTTTAACTTCTGCTCTTCCTCGGTGAACGACGTGCTGGGTAAGCAGGAAGTGAATACGATCTTCATTGCCACGCCGCATAATTCACACGCGGAGTTAACCATACAAAGCCTGCAGGCCGGTAAGGCGGTATTCGTGGAAAAACCGCTTGCGATCAATACCGATCAATTGCAGGAAGTGATTGAGACCAAGAAGAAACACAATCACCCGCTGATGGTAGGCTTTAACCGCCGCTTTGCACCGGTAAGCATACAGGTTAAAAAAGAATTTGCCAGCGCCGGCGAACCGATCGTGATGAACATGCGCATCAATGCCGGTATGATACCGAAAGATAACTGGCTGCAGCAAAAAGATGTTGGCGCGGGCCGTATCATCGGCGAGATGTGTCACTTCATCGACCTGATGCAGTTCTTTACCGGTTCGGAACCCGTTCGGGTTTTCGCGGAGTGTATCAGTACGTCCAACGACAAGATCACACCGGCGGATAATATTTCGATTGTTGTAAAATTCAAGGATGGTTCGGTTGGTAATCTTACCTACCTGGCCAATGGCGATAAGGGTATGCCGAAGGAGCTCATCGAAGTATTCGGTGGATCCCGGATCGGCGTCATCAACGATTTCCGCGATGGCCTGATCTACAAAAGCGGTAAGACCGTAAAACTGAAATCATCCGGCAAAGGACACAAGGAAGAAGTGGACGCGTTTATCGGCGCCCTGAAAGCGGGCCAGGAAAGCCCGATCAGCTTCCGCTCTATCTGCCTGACAACCTTAACTACTTTTAAAATACACGACAGTCTGCATACCGGCTTACCACAGGATATCAACGTGGATGAGTTGTTGTGAAACTGAAATGACGAACCGCATGAACAAACGATTTACAATACTGATCGAAGACGACTGGGAAGTGATGGGAAACGGACTGGGCAACGTGGCGCAGCTGCAATACCTGCCCTCCATGTTTTTCATGAAACTGGCCAAACGCCTCGGCATCAAACTCACCTTCATGGTGGACGTGGTACAGCAACTGGAGTATAATAAACACGTTCAATCCGATTATAACCTCCGGTTGCAGAAAAACCTCTGGGATGATTCCGTGCGGCTGATGAAATCCTACGGCTTCGACGTTCAACTGCACCTGCACCCGCAATGGATGAACGCCCGCAAGGACGGCGATCATTTTTACCTGAGCGATAACTGGAATTTCGGCCGCTACAGCGAGGCGGAGCAGGATCACCTGATCAGCGAATCGGTGAACTACCTGCACGAACTGTTGCGCCCGATCGATCCGTCTTATAAAGTGGTGGCGTACAAAGGAGGTTCCTGGGGTTTACAACCTTCGGGTTCTTTGCTGCGCAACATGGAGAAGCATGGCATCCGTATCGTAACCGGCGTTCGCCAGGGTATGTACCTGCCGGGTAATGGGGTGGATTATCGCTCGCTCGAAGAAGATACCATGCCCTACTACCCGGTATATGAAGACCTTTGTAAGGTTTCGGCCGAGAAGAAGGGGGTGTTCATCATTCCCCTGCAATCGGTAAAACCCGGTGTGATGGGATTGGGTTACCTGGCCATTGATATGGTAAAACGAAAGATATCCAAGAAGGATTCGATGCGGCATTTTTACGCCGATGGAAAGGTTCCGGAGAAGATTTATGCGTTGTCGCCCATCGCGGAGGAATCGAAACCCAAATTTCCTTACGTTTCGTATACCACGCACCTGAAGATCGGCAACCAGCCTTTCTCCTACCTGAAAACAAGTTTCGACCAGGTGATCAAAAAATTATCCGGCACACCGCACCAGCACATACCCATACTGATCGAGTGCCATACCAAACAATACAATAATTATTACGGAGATATTGAACGCTTCCTGGCATATGTTCAGGATACGTACGGTAATGTGGCGGAATTCAATACACTCTCCGGCTACCTGGCCGACATTGAAGCCGGCGGTAACACCGTTAAAATTAAAAAAGCCTAACCGCATGCTTGTCATGGATCCGCATAAAACCATCCCGATCAATGAGGCCCTGCCGGAACCGCAGCCGAACTTCCAGTTAGCCGATTTGCTGGAAAGCAGGAACGTGGACTGGAGCTGGATCAATAAGACCCTGAAGTCTGCACCGGCTGTTTTTGAAGAGCTTTTGTTCCGGGTGCATTTCAAGCGAAACAAGCGTCTTCCCGCGGAGTCGGTTTCGCGAATCCTGCTCTTCCTCTCTACGGGCTATCTCTCCACCGATGATGTGCGCTACTTCAACGAGTTCCTTTGGTTTTACAAGGACAATGAGCACGACAAGGATCTCTATGAGGGATGTATCGAACGGTTCCGGCTTAACCTGGATGGGAAGGGGTGCCATCATCTGCCTGACCACCTGTTTAATTACCCGGTACATACCGCCGACAGGGATCTTGATAAAATAAAGACAGCGCCTCAACGGAAACTCAGGATCTGCCTGATCGGGTTTCCACCATTCTTCGGCCCGATCATCAGGGAACTGAAGAAGCAGGGACACCAGGTGGAACAGTATTTCCTTCCATACCATCCGAACAAGCACATCAGGCGTGTACTGAAACTCAAATTGCCGGTGAAGCTGTTATCAATGCTGAAAAGAAATTTTCATTCCTATAAAACACTTAATTACGATCCGAAAGATGAGCGGATTGCCACAGAACTGAAGAAAGGCAATTTCGATATCGGCTTCCATAAGCTGAACCTCATCATACGGGAAAATATTTTTGGTTCATTCCGCCTCGGCCTGCTCAACGACCATTGGGGATACCTGCCGCTCCTGCGGGGTAAATCAACCATTGCCTATTCGTTGCTGCTGGGCGTACCGGTGATCTCCACCATTCACTTCATTGAGAAGGGAATCGACAGCGGCCCGATCGTGGGCTACCAGCATGCATCCTATACGAAGGCGGCTTCGGCCGAGGATGTACGGCAGTACTTGAAAAAAGCGATGCCCGAACGGGTGGTAGCGGCTATACAGCTGGCCGGAACTGAAGGATTTGAAGCGAGAGAGAATACCAAAGCGGCCGGACTTACCTATTACGAGATACATCCCTGGCTGAATGAACATATCAATAACCATATACTAAAGAAATAGTGCGTTGTATCGCTTATCAACCTGGAACACGTGAACAGCCTGGTCATCAAATCGCTCAACAAGCTTCAGCAATATTGCGAAGCGGCAGACTTCAAGGGATACGATCCTTATGACGGTCTGAACAGCCGTTTGTTCCAGGCACTTCCCATCATTTCCAAACAACGGTTATTCCGCCTGGTCTGGATACAGTTTTTCAAACGCTCACCGGTTAATCTTCGTCCGCTTACCGGCATACAGAAAGAATACAATCCGAAAGGACTTGGCCTTTTCCTCGCCGGCTATTGCAACCTGTATCACTGCGAACCGAGGCAGGAGTACCGCGACAGGATCGATACGCTGTCAGGCAAATTGCTGGAGTTACAGAGTACCGGCTACAGCGGCGCATGTTGGGGATATAATTTCGACTGGCAGGCAAGGGCTTTTTTCCAGCCGAAAAATACGCCTACGGTTGTTGGTTCCACCTTTGTGGCCAATGCCTTGCTGGATGCCTACGCGATCACCGGTAACCCGGAACTGCTTACAACGGCCCGGAGTACCTGCGATTTTATTTTAAAAGACCTGAACCGCACCTACGATGAGCAGGGCGATTTTGCGTTTTCGTATTCACCCATGGATAAAAGTGTTGTATTCAACGCTTCGCTGCTCGGGAGCCGTTTGCTGGCACGCGTATACAGTTATACGAAAGAAGAACACCTGGCGGCCGAAGCAAAACGTTCGGTGAATTTTTGCTGCCGCTTTCAGAAGGAAGACGGATCCTGGGGATACGGAACCCTGCCTTTTCACCAGTGGATCGATAATTTTCATACCGGTTATAACCTCGAATGCATTGAAGAGTATGGAAAGTATACCGGCGATACTGTATATAGGGAGCATGTTGAAAAGGGTTTCCGTTATTACATTAATACATTCTTTACCCCGGAGGGTATTCCCAAGTATTACAGCAATTCAATCTATCCCATTGATGTGCATGCGCCGGCACAGATGGTGATCACCCTGGCAAGACTGGGAAAATTCAATGAACAGAAACAGGTAATGGACAACGTGCTGGACTGGACGATCGGTCACATGCAATCGCCCAGGGGCTATTTCTATTACCATGTTAATAAATATTTTTCGTCACGCATACCCTATATACGCTGGGCACAGTCCTGGATGTTCTATGCGCTTACCACGTACCGTAAATTTGAAACCCATGACACGAATTAGCATTTGCGACATACCGGTCGATTCGCTTACCATGCAGGAGACCATCGGGCTCATCGACAATGCGATTGTCGCACGCAAACCCATTCACCACGTTGTTATCAACGCGGCCAAGGTGGTGAATGCGCAGAAAGACAACGACCTGAAAGAATCGATCGTCAATTGCGATATCATCAACGCCGATGGCCAGGCCATTGTATGGGCTTCCCGGTTTCTTAACCGCGGGTTGCCCGAGCGGGTGGCGGGTATCGACATCATGGCAAACCTGGTGAAACTGGCGGCAGAAAAGAAATACCGTATTTTTTTCCTGGGCGCCAGGGAGGAAGTGGTTACCAAGGTGGTGGATACCTATACAAAGGAATACGGGAAGGAGATCATCGCCGGTTACCGCAATGGGTACTTTAAGAAAGAGGAGGAGCAGGAGGTGGCCAACCAGATCGCCGCGTCGGGCGCCAGTATCCTTTTTGTAGCGATGAGTTCGCCTAAAAAGGAAATATTCCTGAATACGTATAAAGATATCATAAAGACACCCTTTATCATGGGTGTGGGAGGAAGTTTCGACGTGGTATCCGGGCTTGTGAAGCGGGCGCCGATGTGGATGCAGAAAACCGGGCTTGAGTGGTTTTACCGCGTCATCCAGGAACCCCGCAGGATGTGGAAGCGGTATTTATTCGGGAATTCGGAATTCATTTACCTTGTGCTGAAAGAAAAAACAAAACAGGTTTTCCGGTCAAAATAAATAGGTCCGGGAAACGTTATACCAGGAGCTTTTTTTATATCTGAAAACATTCGAAAACACATGCTTATTACATTGATAGCCGGCGCAAGGCCAAATTTTATGAAAATCGCCCCCATGATCCGGGCGATCAAGGCTGCGCAGGCGGGGGGGAAGGATATCCAATACCGCCTGGTGCATACCGGGCAGCATTACGACAAAAAAATGAGCGGCGATTTCTTCGAACAGCTCGGGATACCGGAACCGGATGTTAACCTTGAATGCGGTGGTGGTACCCAGGCGGAACAAACCGCGGCCATCATGGTAAAGTTTGAACAGGAGTTAATGGCCAACCGCCCGGATCTTGTACTCGTTGTGGGCGATGTAACTTCCACCATGGCATGTACCATAACAGCCAAGAAACTCTGCATTGATGTGGCGCACGTGGAAGCAGGTATCCGATCCGGCGATATGTCCATGCCGGAAGAGATCAACCGGATCGTAACAGATTCCTTGTGCGATTATTTTTTTACCACCAGCGAACAGGCCAACAACCAGCTCCGCAAATGCGGTTTTGACGAGAAGCAGATTTATTTCGTTGGTAATACCATGATCGATACCCTGTACCAGAACCTGGACCGGCTTCGCAAGCCCGCTTTCTGGGATCAGCACGAGTTGCAACCCGGGGCTTATTTCCTGGTAACGCTTCACCGCCCTTCGAATGTGGATGATCACGCTAAACTGAACGCTATACTCAAAGCGATCGAAGACGCATCGCAGGGTATGCCTGTTGTTTTCCCGGTACACCCCCGTACCCGGCAAATCATCGATAAGTACGGGATCGGAAGCGCCAATATGCACATGATTGATCCGCAGGGATACCTCGAATTCATCTACCTGGTGAAACATGCAAAAGCGATCATTACCGATTCGGGCGGTATTACAGAAGAGTCGACAGTGCTGCACATTCCCTGCCTGACCCTGCGTAATTCAACCGAAAGACCTGAAACGGTAACGATCGGAACCAACGAATTGATTGGCGACGACATTGCCAGGCTTAAACCCTGCATACAGCAGATCATCGAAGGAAAATGGAAGAAAGGCGTGGTGCCGCCCTTCTGGGACGGAAAAACATCCGGCCGTATTGTAGAGGCCCTGTGCAGTTTGTACCAGGTTAATACACTGGCAAAGGTTTCCTGAGAAATCGCCCCAATGAACACAATTAACTACCAAAACGCAGAAACGACATTGGCATGAACCGGCAATTTGAGAGATACCTCCAGATAACATTGATCTTGCTCGACCTGCTGGTGTTGAACAGCATCTTCTTTGTCTGCCAGATCATATTCCAGACTCACCTGCTCACGAATATTGCGAACGCGTATTTTAATTTTTGGGTGGTTTCCAATATTTTCTGGATCATACCCTCTTTTATCCTTCGCACCTATGCGGGAAAGATCATCATCACGTTTGAGTATTTCACCCGGCGTACCATACAGGTGTATTCATTCTGGATATTGCTGCTGTTGTTTTACCTCTTCTTTTCCTTTGAGGTAAATATATCCCGGCTGTTCATCTTCACCATTATTATCAGTTTTGGCGTTGGATTGCTCATCAACCGCTTTCTCTACCTGGGTATCCGTAATTATTACAAGAAAAGCGATCATATTTTTAAGAAAGTACTGATACTCGGCTACAACGATACCGCCAAGAAACTCACCCGGTATTTTGAAGAGGATGGGATCAATACCCAGATCATCGGTTTTGTGGAAGACGAGGGTAATGTACACGAACTGACGCATTACCCGGTGCTGAGCGGTATTGGCAATACCCTGCAGATCGCCAAGGATAATGACATCAACGAGATATTCTCAACCATCACGCCGGAGCAGAACAAAAGCATCTATGACCTGATGTTCCAGTCCGAAAAAGAATGCATACGTTTCAAGATCGTTCCGAATCTTTCGGTGTTCATCACCCGCGACGTGCACATTGAGTACTTCGGCGACCTGCCCATCCTCTCACTGCGCAGTGAGCCATTGGATGACGTGGGTAACCGGATCAAGAAACGGGCGCTCGACCTGGTGGTCAGTTCCCTGGTGATCATCCTTATCTTATCCTGGATGATACCCATACTGGGACTGCTGATCCTGCTGGAATCCCGCGGACCCATTTTCTTTGGCCAGTTGCGAACGGGTAAGGATAAAAAGACCTTCCGGTGCCTGAAGTTCCGGAGTATGCGGGCCAATAAAGACGCCGACCTGAAGCAGGCTACCCGCAATGATTCACGGGTAACACGCATCGGTAAGTTCATCCGCAAAACCAGCCTGGATGAGTTTCCCCAGTTTCTCAATGTATTCAAAGGAGAGATGAGCCTGGTAGGTCCAAGGCCACACATGCTTAAACATACCGACGATTATTCGCAGGTGGTGGATGATTATATGGTGCGCCAGTTCCTGAAGCCCGGCATCACCGGTTGGGCGCAGATCAATGGATACCGGGGCGAAATCACCAATCCGGAACAGATCCGGATGCGGGTGAACAAGGATCTCTGGTACCTGGAAAACTGGAGCCTCTGGCTCGATATCAAGATCATGTTCCTTACCGTATACCATGTGTTGCGGGGAAACCAGAATGCCTTCTGACAACAGAGCTGCAATACAAACACATACAAAAAAAGGGAACAGCAACTGTTCCCTTTTTTATTTCGTAACCGTACTGGTTTATTGTTTCACCAGCTTGAGGCTGTATTGTTTTCCTTCGGCAGCCACTTGTAAGAAATAAACACCGCTGCTTAAGGATTCATTGTAATTGAAGCGTATGATGGGCGATACCGGGTTTACCAGTTTGTTGGTTGCCAGGGTTCTGCCGGCTATATCCACGAGCCGCATGGATATTTCTCCCTTCGGCAGTTTCGCGAACCGGATATCGATGCGGTCAACGAACGGGTTGCGGATCGAAGAAATGGTTTGCTGCAGGCCCGGGTTTTTAACGATCACCACATTGCTTATACGGCTGCTGGCGTCGAGGTCTACCATCTTCAGCCGGTAGTAGTTGATATCGGTCGCTTCGCGGTCGAGATAGCCGTACTGTTTGGTATCGGTACTATACCCGGCGGCGGACACTTTTGCAAGTTCATGGTAGGTCACGCCGTCGTATGATTTTTCAATCACAAATTCTTTACTGTTTACTTCCGATGAGGTTGCCCACTCCAGTTGTACATTGTTTCCGCGGAGACTGCCTGTGAAAGAAAGCAGCACAACGGGTAAAGCGGGGGCGGTGCCCGATGGTGAACGCAACACGCTGAATGACTCCATCGGCATCCAGGAACGGGTTGTGCTGTTCAGTTTATTGCTGTACCGGTTTTTGATAACAATCCAGTTGTAAAATCCAAACAGGGAGGCCGCTTCCTGGTGTTCTTCATTCGTCAGGTTGGCTGCCAGTGTCGACGAGTTGTCCATAATAAACTCATTGATACCAACCCAGGCAAATGAGGTCACCGCCTCTTGTGCTGCAGTGGACGAGTAATGATGATCTGAATGATCGTTGGGATTGGTTGTATTGTTGAGACTTGACGTGTTCATCCATACCTGTGTATCATTCCCTTTTTCGGCGAAAATGATATAACGAACAATATTGACCAGGCTGCTCCAGGTATAGGTGTTTACACCATCGACAGACGTAATGCTGCTGATGTTTCCGTCTTTCAGTTTTTTCAGCGATACGTTACCGGTTCCGGCATATCCGGTTCCGGTCTGCCCGCCATCCGGCAAACGCAGGAAATAATTCACGACCATTCCGTTACCCGAGGCATTGCCATATACGTACTTGACAAGGGTTTTACCGTTGAGTACTACATTCTGCACTGTAGGAACGGCGTAGGTATTGGGGTAGATCGGTGAAAGGGAGATATCGCTGGCAAACTTCGACGAATAAACCGCACCCTGCTCTTTGGCGAGGTAGTAGGGAATGGCGCCACTCCCCCCATTTCCGAGCCCTTCATCGCCTGCGGTAAATGTGATGAATACCGCCTTACCACCCGAACCGGCAGAAAGATCGGTTATGATTTTCCTGGACATGAATAACTGCCAGTCGTCCTGGTCGCCCAATATGGAAAAGGTCACCTGCACCTGCGCCCGGGCCTGGGCGGCAACCATCAAAATCAGTATAGGTAAAAGTATCTTTTTCATCTTCAGTAATAATTTAATGGTCTATCACTCTACCACAATCTTGCGGGTTTCAATGAATTTGTTGTTTAGAATATTCTTGACGAGGTAAATGCCTTTTGCTGAAACTGGTTTTTTAAGCGTAAGCGTAACTGCATCCCGGTTCTTGATGACGGTGGTGAGTTCATACACTTTCTTGCCTGTTGCGTCGTAGATCGATGTTACCAGTTCGCCTGGCTCGTACGGACTGATGCTGAGCATGATATCCGTATTGACAGTTGTCGGGTTAGCGATAGAGATCACCATCGGTATTTTAGCAAGACTGGGTTCTGTATTGTTATCGGAATGGCCCTCGCCGGTTTCTCCGGGTGCAAACGGGGCGTTACCACTCGGGTTGCGGATCACCTCAAATAATTCAACCGGCAGCCAACCCTGGTGGCCGGAAGAAAAATCATTCTGGTATTGGTTTTCTGTCATACCCAGAACCTCTAATCCAAAAACAATGGCCGCGTTCTGGTGATCATTATCGCTCAGGTTAGCGCCATAGGCCGATGACTGATAATCCATAAATCCATTGATGCCTACCCAGGCCATACCGCTGGCAACAGCAGCCAGGGAGGCGTGCCCGGCATTGGTATGATCGGAGTGATCATTGATGTTGTACGTAGATGTGTTCGTGTGTGCTGAGTGAATCCAGGATTGTGTTCCGGTTATTTTTTCCGCGTTGATGATCGCCCGTATCGTATTAGTAAGGTCGCTCCAGCTTGTGTATGTAGCCGTAGGGGTCAATGGCGGAAAGTCGTTGATGCCGATCGTCGAAATCGAAGAAATGGCTCCGGTTCTTAATTTATTCAGACTTTGGTTGTTGTTATTGGGGAAACCAGCACCATTGAGGTTTCCATCCGGCAGTCGCAAGAAGTAATTGACCGTGTTCTTATATACATACTTGGTGATGTTATGACCATTGATGGATACCGTGGTAGCCGTCGGGGGGTCCAATGGAGCTGTACCGGTTGTGAGGTCTGCCGCAAACTTGGCTGAATACACAGATCCTTTTTCGCGACCCATGAAGAAAGGTCCGCCACCGCCGTACGAGCAGGCGCCGCAGCTTTCATCACCCGCAGTCAGCGTGATGAAAACCATTTTTGCCCCGGCCTGCATATCAGCGATCACGCGGGCCGACATGAACAATTGCCAGTCATCCTGGTGTGCCTGGATGGCGAAAGAAACACTTGTTTGACCGCTTGATCCAAGAAATGAAGCAGACAAACAAACAATAAATAAGGTTCGTAAACACATGCCCATAGTATTGTAATTTCAGATTAGGAACTAACTGATAGAATAATTGAATTCTGCCTGCAGAATGAATCAGGCCGGGAGAAACATAGGCATTAGAGTACTACTAAATTAAAAACCCGGACAGGATTGAATTGTCGCGGTTTACTTTGGGAGGTATTGAATTCAGGGGTAAATATATAACGATTAGTATAGATTACAAAATGAATCGCAGTAAAAAGCGGGAAGAAATTGGCGAAAGGATATTGATTTTATCAAATCACCGGGCAGCTCGGCTGTTATAAATTGATAAACAGTAAATTATGTGTTATGACCAATTTTCTTTGTAGGGCATTCAGCCATTCCGGTTGCCCGGTTTTTTGGAAAAAATCGAGCGATTCCCGACTAATCCGGGCCGCCCGCTCAGACAAATAAAAAAGGGGAAATAAGACTATTTCCCCTTTTGATATCCAATGGTATTTCTAACTTATTGCTTGATGAGTTTGATCGACCTCAACTCTCCGTTCGGGAATTGAACGAAGGCAAAGTAAGCTCCTTTCACCAGCGTCCTCAGGTCAAGTCTTTCCGTGAAATTCTGCTGACTTGCATTGTTCAGTTCTTTGGCAAATACCTTCCTGCCGTTGGCATCTACAATGATGATCGTTGGTTTGGTATTGGCCGCAATCCTCCGGATCTCGAGTGTGGCGAAATCGGTAACAGGGTTCGGATAGATCCTGGCTTCGTTATCGCCTGGTCCTTGTACAGGAGCGGCAATAACCAGAACGGTTACGATGTCTTTACCGGTGGCGCCCTTATTATCCCGTACGGTTAACTCGAAGACGTACACGCCTTCTACCAGGTTGCTGAGGTTGGTATTAGCAGTATTAACCGATGAAAGCACATTGTTGGATGGCCCGGAGAGTTGCAGCCATTCATAGCTTACGATCGAGCCATCGCTGTCTGTACCTGAACCCGCAAGTGTTGTCGCGTTCGTCGGTAAGGTGAGTACCTGGTCGGCGCCGGCATTCGCAACGGGAGCAACATTCGCTGCATTCACCGTAACCTGTACGGTATCTTTTCCGGTTGCTCCATTATTATCGGTTACCGTCAATTCAAACTGGTAAACTCCCTGGGTCAATCCGGTTACAGACGTGGCCGGGGTAAATGGATTTGTGATGATAGCTGCAGGTCCTGAAATCTTCGTCCAGCTGTAAGCCACAACGATTCCATCGGGATCTGTTCCGGTTCCGGAAAGGATCGTATTGTTATTCGGCAGGTCGAAATTCTGATCGGCACCTGCGTTAGCAACCGGAGGCTGGTTGGCGGCAGTCGGGTTAACGGTGATCTGCACGGTGTCTCTTCCGAATGCACCACTGTTATCCGTTACCCGCAGTTCAAAGCGGTATACGCCCTGTACCAATCCGGTTATCGAGGTAGCCGCGGCGTTCGGGTTCGTAATGCTGGCGGCGGCAGGACCAGAAACCTGCGACCACAGATAAGCGGTTATGGTTCCGTCCGGATCCACGCCACTGCCGGATAATATCACAGTATTGGCTGGCAATACAATTGTCTGATCAGGCCCTGCATTGGCAGTAGGTGGCGTGTTGGTTGCGCCTGGATTTACAATTACCTGTATGGTATCTCTTCCAAAAGCGCCATTATTATCTGTCACACGTAATTCGAAACGGTATGTACCTACCACCATTCCGGTTACAGCAGTTGCAGCAACGGTTGGGTTGGTGATGGTACCTGCAGCCGGGCCTGCAATTTTTGTCCAGAGATAGGCGACTACCGTTCCATCCGGATCGGTGCCACTACCAGACAGGATTACTGAGTTGGTAGGAAGCGTGATCGTCTGATCAGGTCCTGCATTGGCTGTCGGAGGCGTATTCGGTGTAGAGGTTACAATTACCTGTACGGTATCTCTTCCGAAGGCACCTGCATTATCAGTCACGCGTAATTCAAAACGATAGGTACCAGCTGTTAATCCGCTAACGGCTGTGGCGGCTACGTTCGGGTTAACGATCGTGCCTGCTGCCGGTCCTGCGATCTTTGTCCACAGGTAAGCGGTGATCGTTCCATCCGGGTCGGTACCACTTCCTGAAAGGATTACGGTATTGGTTGGTAATACGATCGTCTGATCGGGCCCCGCGTTAGCTGTGGGCGCTGTATTGGTAGCGCCTGGGTTTACGATCACCTGGATCGTATCTCTTCCAAATGCGCCATTATTATCGGTCACACGTAATTCGAAACGATAGGTGCCTACAACAAGTCCTGTTACAGATGTTGCGGCAACGGTTGGATTGGTAATCGTACCTGCTGCCGGTCCTGCAATTTTGGTCCACTGGTAAGCAGTGATGAAGCCATCAGTATCGGTACCGCTTCCCGAAAGTATCACTGAGTTGACCGGCAATGCAATGGTTTGGTCGGGTCCTGCATTGGCGGTAGGCGGGTTGTTTGCGGCGGCTGGATTTACCGTGATCTGAACGGTGTCTCTTCCGAATGCGCCATTATTATCGGTCACACGCAATTCAAAGCGATAAACACCCTGGGTCAGACCGGTAACTGTTGTAGAAGCTGTTGTATTGTTGGTGATGGTGCCGGCGGCAGGTCCCGCGATCTTGGTCCACTGGTAGGCGGCTATTGTTCCATCCGGATCAATGCCGATACCCGTGAGTGTTACAGCATTGGTTGGTAAGGTAATGGTTTGGTCGGCGCCCGCGTTGGCAACCGGCGGAATATTGCTGGCGTTGTTCACCGTGATCTGAACGGTGTCTCTTCCGAATGCGCCGTTATTGTCGGTTACCCGTAACTCGAACCGGTAAACACCTGCCACCAGGCCGGTTACGCCTGTTGAAGCGGCGCCTGGCGTGGTGATGGTTCCTGCCGCAGGTCCTGCGATCTTGGTCCACAGGTAAGCGGTGATGTTTCCATCCGGGTCGTTTCCGCTTCCGGAGAGTGTGATACTATTGGTTGGTAACACGATTATCTGATCCGGTCCTGCGTTGGCAGTCGGAGCTGTGTTTGGTGTTGAGGTAACAATTACCTGCATGGTATCTCTGTCCGTAGCGCCATTGTTATCGGTTACCTGTAGCTCGAATTGGTAGGTACCGGCAACCAATCCTGTTACGGAAGTGGCTGCGGTTGTTGGGTTGGTGATGGTGCCGGCGGCGGGTCCGGAAACCTTGGTCCACTGATAAGCGGAGATGGTTCCATCCGGATCGTTTCCGCTTCCCGAAAGAATGGCAGTGTTGGTGGGTAATACGATGGTCTGGTCGGGCCCCGCATTCGCTGTTGGTGGCGTATTGGTAGCGCCCGTGTTTACAATCACCCGGATCGTATCTCTTCCGAAAGCGCCGTTATTATCAGTCACCCGCAATTCGAATTGATAGGTTCCTACTGAAAGTCCGGTTACAGAAGTTGCAGCAACCGTTGGGTTGGTGATATTTCCCGACGCGGGTCCGGAAATCTTTGTCCATTGGTAAGCGGTGATGATGCCATCCGGATCGGTCCCGCTACCTGATAATATGACAAAACTTGTCGGCAGGGTAATGGTTTGATCGGGTCCTGCGTTGGCAGTAGGCGGCACGTTCGCGGCTTGCGGGTTTACGGTTACCTGAACGGTGTCTCTGCCAAATGCGCCGTTGTTATCGGTCACGCGTAATTCAAAGAGATAAGTTCCCTGGACAAGCCCGGTTACGGCTGTTGCGGCAGTGGTTGGGTTGGCAATGGTGCCTGCTGCCGGTCCGGATACTTTTGTCCATTGATAGGCGGTGATGATTCCGTCGGGATCATTGCCGCTACCCGATAATATGATCGAGTTGGTTGGTAAGGTGATGGTTTGATCTGCACCCGCACTGGCGGTAGGGGCTGTGTTGGGCGCAGCAGGGTTTACGGTTATCTGAACGGTATCCCTTCCGAATGCGCCGTTGTTATCCGTTACCCGTAATTCAAAACGATAAACACCCTGTACCAACGCTGTGATGGTGGTAGAGGCTGCGGTTGGCGTTGTGATGGTGCCGGCTGTAGGCCCGGCGATCTTTGTCCACTGATAGGCTGTGATATTTCCATCCGGATCTACACCAATACCGGAAAGTGTTGTTGAGTTGGTTGGTAGGGTGATGGTTTGATCCGCACCCGCATTGGCTACCGGTGGAATATTACCAGCCGCATTAACGGTTATCTGTACGGTATCTCTTCCGAAGGCACCGCCGTTATCCGTTACGCGTAATTCGAAACGATATATACCCTGAACCAGCCCGGTAACTGTTGTGCCGGCTGCTGCGGGCGTGGTAATGGTACCGGCTGTGGGTCCGGCGATCTTTGTCCATTGATAGGCTGTGATATTTCCATCGGGGTCAGTACCACTGCCGCTCAGTGTTGCTGTACTGGTAGGAAGTGTGATGGTTTGATCGGGGCCTGCATTTGCGGTTGGCGGTATATTCGGCGCCGCGTTCACGATCACCTGCATCGTATCTCTTCCGAAAGCGCCACCGTTATCCGTCACCCGTAACTCGAAGCGGTATGTACCTGCAACAAGGCCGGTAACGGTAGTGGCCGCCGCGGTCGGTGTGGTGATGGTACCGGCTGTGGGTCCGGCAATTTTTGTCCATTGATACGCCGTAATGTTTCCGTCCGGATCGGTACCGCTGCCTGATAAACTCACCGAACTTGTTGGCAGGGTAATGGTTTGGTCGGGTCCTGCATTGGCAGTAGGAGGTGTATTGGTAGCGGAAGAATATTCTGCATAACCCATGTCGGGAGCGTTGCCGCTGTACGGCAGACCAACGTTCACGCCTGCGTCAATACAGGGAGATGTTGCTTGTAATGTATAATAGCCGTTTCCAACAAATAAAGGATTTACGGCAAGATTGTTATTAATGGTAACACCGCCCCCGGTCCAGGTAGGAGCCGCGGTTTGGTAAGCATTGTTGTGCGTAATAAGGATATTGCTCTGGGTGCCGGCTGTATTACCGGTAACAGCGCGGTTGGTGAAACCCTGAAAAATATTATTACGGATGTTTACATTCCTTACTGTTCCGTTGTTCTGGGAAGTAAAGTCGAGGCCTACAGGAGCGCCCTGGGTTGATTTGGCGATGAATGTATTATTATAACAGCTGAACCCGTCAATGAAGGGATCATTGGTTCCGTTTTCAGTTTGGGTAATGACGGCGCCACTGGCTCCATAGGGTGCCTGGTAGAGGTTGGTAAATAAGTTGTTCCGGATAATATTGCCCGACACCTCACTGCAGCCCCCCGTCGGGCAAGGATAGGTATAACCGCCATGATTGTTCGGGGAACGGAGATTATAGCTTATTCCGACAAAGGCATTATTGATGATATTATTCTCAAAGATGCCGTTCACGGTTGCAAACTCAAGGATGAAACCGCTTTCGGGGTGTGTGTAGTTGGGAGTAACGTGATCCAGGATATTGTGATGGGCCCAAACAGAATAGGCATAGTTGCCGGTGTGATTGTAGTTCAGGTCAACAGCTCCCTGAATCTGGTTGTAGCCGATCTCCAAACCGGATATATTGAACAGTTCGATGGCAAAATCCCAGTCGCCGTTCTCGCCCCAGTACGTAGCTACGTAGGGCGATTTTTTAAGAATGTTATTGTTGATTTTACATCCTTTAAGGTATCCGTTGTCCCAGTACTTGATCGGCCATCCGTTCTTAAAATTGGCCCTGGATACATTCACGATGCTGTTGTTCAATATCTCCATTCCAGTCTGACCACCGATGTTCAGGCATCCGGATCCTGAACCATTATATATAGTGGCGCAGTTGTCTACATCGTTGTTGTTGAATTTATTTCCGGTAGCGGAAACGCCCGGGTCCGACATAGGCGATGTGGCATCGAAGCCATCGTAAATGGCGCCGGCGTAATAGAAGTTGATGATCCGCATGTCGTGAACGTTCACATTGCTCCGCCCGGAAATCCAGATACCGATCCAGGTTCTGAAATTGGATTCACTTACGTATTGGCCATTGATGGTAAAGCCGGAAATAGACTGGTTGCCGTTCGTGTTTTGAGGCGAATCGAGACTCAACAGGTTAGACCACTGTCCCGTCATATTGCCAAGAATGATAGTGGTGGCAACACCTTCTCCTTCGAGACTTACCCCCGCCCTTAGGTTGGAGGTCTGGGTTTCGGTATACGTACCCGGCAGGATATGAATAATATTTCCTGCAGCTGTTACGGTGGAAGTAGCTTTGAATAATGTTTTCCAGGGATTAGTAATGGTGCCGGTACCTGTTGCGTCGTTGCCGGTGGGGCTGATGTAATAAGTGGCGGCTTGGGTGATGCTACATAGGAATAGCGATAAAGCCAGTAGAAATACTTTCATAGAATATCAAGATTTATTGGATTTCTTTTGATTAACGACGGGTTTACATATTTAGTATTCTTTTTTTGAGCATTTGCAAATACCGCCGCAATAAAGATTCTCCGCTTGTACACGTTTGGTGGATTTTTACAAAAATAATGCTACGATTCACCTGTTGCGTGACGTAGAAATACTACAAAAAAATACTACACCGCCTTCTTTTTTATATAAACAATACGAAAATGTATAAATATGTGAAAGCAAGTATATGTGCTAAAGATACAGGCTTGCAGGGGTAAATCAGGCCCGATTGTAATCCACACCTGTTGATAAATTCTGATTCTTTGTGATAAAAAAACAGCGACAGGAAGCAATAAGATTCCACAAAATGAAAAGCGCTTTGAAAGAGGCGGTTCTGCTGTAGCCGGTTGTTTGGGTTTATTTCTCTATTTTTAATTTATAGATACAATAAAAACCACATAATTCTGTTTTGAAGCATATTTAAAACCAGAACTTTTACGGCCAACTAACATTACTGCTGCCCTCCATGAAAAGAAGAAAATTTTTGATCGCTACAACGGCTGCCCTGGCCGTAGCTGCAGTTCCAACAATTTGGTATCTCAACAATAAGAAAAAGGTCTATCATCCCCTGGTGATGCCGGAGGAACTTGGTAATTTCTGTGAAGAAAAAGTGATCCGTGAGATTGGACTGCAATACCGTAAGGAAACGCCTGCGGAAAGCGATAAAGCCAAGCTGGAGCAATTACTGCTTTCCGATGCTTCCGGGAAACAGGTTTCTTCATCCGATAAGGAAGCCGTTGCCTTACTTTTAGAGAAAAAGACCCTGGAAGATTTCAACACATCGCGGATACTCATCCTGAAGGGCTGGGTGATCTCCGTAACCGAAGCACGCCAATGCGCACTATTTTCTTTAACCTGACAAACGTGAATTCTACCTGTTATGCATATTGATGCCCGACAACTCGACAACAATACCCTCATCGAAGGGGATATTTGCATCATCGGTGCCGGCGCCGCTGGTATCAGTATGGCGCTTAGCCTGGAGAATACGGCTCTCAAAGTAGTGCTCCTGGAAGGGGGCGGTATGGAGTACGACGACCGGGTGCAGGAATTATATAACGGGAAGATCACCGGGCACCCGTATTATCCCATGAAGGCAAGCCGCCTCCATTATTTTGGAGGAAGCACCGGCCATTGGGGTGGTATGTGTTCAACATTTGACGAGATCGATTTTGAAAAACGCGATTGGGTCGAGAACAGCGGATGGCCCATCACCCTGAAAGATATCTCTCCTTTTTACCCCAAGGCGCATGAAATACTCGACCTGGGTCCGTTTGAATGGGAGGCCGAATACTGGCTGAAACAGAATGCCGCCTACAAGTTGTTGCCGGTGGAAGAAAATAAATTGTGGAGTAAGCTCTGGCATTTCAGTCCGCCCACCCGCTTTGGCACCAAGTACCGCGACGCGGTCGTGAACGCGAAGAATATACATTTATATACCTACGCGAATGTGGTTGATATTGTCGCTACCGAAAATGTAAATTCCATCACGCAGGTTACCATCAAGAATTACGCGGGTAAGGAACATACCGTAAAGGCAAAGCGTTATGTGCTGGCCTGTTGCTCTATCCAAACCTCGAGGCTCTTGCTGGCTTCCAATAAACAGGCGCCGCGTGGACTCGGGAACGACAACGACCTCGTTGGACGCTATTTTATGGAGCATACCGAATTGAAGACCGGTGAGCTCTGGCTCAATCACAATGATCCGTTGTTGTTCTACAAAATGGATGATAAGACCAAGATCAGGGCCGAGCTGGCCATCTCTCCGGAAAAACAACGGGAGCTGCAGGTGATGAACTGTTCCATATCCCTGATGCCCCTGGCCCTGGCGAAGAACGCGATTCCATCGGTTAAGATATGGTCGCAGGAGGATCCGCGTAAGGCGCTCGATACCTTTCATAAATACTCCAATCTCGATAAGCGGAACTATATTCAAAAACTTTTTACCAAAGGGTTCTATCAATCCTATGGTTTATATACCCGGTCCGAACAACAACCCAACCCCGATTCCCGCATAGTGCTGAGCGAAGAGAAAGACGAATTGGGTGTACCCCGGGCCAACCTGCACTGGGCCCTGTCTCCCATGGATAAGAAAACCGTGTTCACCATCAATAAACTCCTCGGGCAGCAGATCGGCGCAGCACGGCTTGGCAGGGTGAAAATAGCTGATTTCCTTCTCGATAATGATCCGCAACTGCCGGATTATACCAGTGGTGGCTGGCACCATATGGGAACCACCCGCATGCATGAAGACCCGAAAAAGGGCGTGGTGGATGCCAACTGCAAAATTCATGGAATCGACAACCTGTATGTGGCCGGATCATCCTGTTTCACCACAGGGGGCGCCGTAAACCCCACACTTACCTGCGTGGCGTTCAGCCTGCGTGTTGCCGATCACCTGAAAAAACTGGGATAAACTCCTGTTGGTTCATACCCGAACCCGGGTCATGCGTTTCTTCCATTTAAAGAAAGCCCATACGGATACGATCAGCAACAGGGCATAGTAGCAGCTGTTGAACAGGTAATGTTTCATCAGGTAAGAGGCGATCCCGGCTGCACAGGCGCCGGCGATCCAATACCAGCATTCCATCCGTTTAAAACACATCGTGCCTGTTGCGGTCAACAAGGCCGCAAAAAAGAATGCGTCGATCCAGGGAATGATGCCGGTCGTAAAATAATGGTCCGCCATCCGGAAGGCAACAAACAACAGCACGTATGCGATACCGAAGCCGGCCAGCTGCATTTGTAATGCTTTGCCCGATGAATAACCGATCCGTACTACACGGTGTCCTTTGCGATCCCGCTTCCGCCAGGCGATCCAGCCATATACGGCGGGGATGAACAAGCTTCCATATAACAATGCCCGCCCAACCTGTTCATCCAGGTAACTTGTAAGAGCGGAAAGGCCCGCATATAAACCGATGGCGGGGAATGCGTACTTAATCTCTTTCCGGGCAAAAAGAAGAAAAAGCAACAGGGATAACAAAGCGATGGCCTGCATGGGGTTGATGGACCTGGTTTCGTAATAGATGGGGCGCAGTACCTGCTCCCGGATATTGAATCCTGCACCCGGTGGCGCAGCGCCCGATTTGCTGTTCTTGTTACTGAGCAGGTGTGCCGGAGCACCCACCATGAATAACGGTTCGTTGCCATAGCCGTTACCGGAAAGGATATTCTCTTCGAGCACCAGGCTGTCGATTACATTGGCGGGGTTGGCAACCAGCCAGGCCGCTGTAAATCCCTGGATGGTGTTCTTCTTTATGTGAATGCCGTTCGCTGCCGCGGCGCCGGTGATCTCGATGCCGTAAAAGGGAGCGTTGTTTTCCGCGGCGATGAAGCGGTTGTTTTGTACGAGCAGGTTCGAAAGGGTATACCGGTTGGTATTGCCGTGCAGGGAACCGGCGCTGATGTGTATACCGTTTCCATTGTTGCCGTTACCTGACTGCCGGCCGATTTGCTCGAAGCGGTTGTTGCGGATGATGATATCGCTGAGTACGGTATTCTCCTGGGGATAGAAGAGTATACCCCCGGAAATTTTTTGCAGGGTGTTGTTTTCAACGATCACCGATTCGTTGGATACCTCAAAGATGATCCCGCTCTCGAAATGGCTGTTCAATACAGGTTGCCCGATCCTGTTGTCGTGTATCCACACCCCGTATTTATACATACCACGCGTTGTGGTAACGATGTCGATGGCGCCCTGGATGGTATTGCCATAGATCTCCATACCTCCTTCCACGTTCCAGCATTCGATCGCGAAATCCCAGCCATTGTCGCCACCGTAATTGCCGGCAAAAGGTATTTTGATAAGTGTATTGTTGAAGATCTTCACGTCTTTCAGGTAACCATCGTTGTGATACTTGATCAGGTACCCGTTGTACCCGTTGGGGCGCTGGTTCTGCTGCATCCTGTTGTTGTAGATCAGCATACTGTCCTGTCCGCCGATGTTCAAACATCCCCGGCCATACACTCCGTTGGGCGTGTTGTATGCGGCGCAATTCAGCAGGATGTTATTAAAGAAACGATTTCCTTTTGCATATACTGCGGGCGCTTCGGCCTTATCGTCGTTGCGGCCCGAAAAGATCACACCCCGGTCTTTGAAATTCAGAAAGCGACAGTCGTGGATGCTGACATGGCTTCGGCCACCAACATAAACAGCCCAGAAGGTGGAAAGGTCCTGTCCATCAAACACTATATTGGCGATATGCTGGTTTCCATTCGTGCCTTCTTCCGAGCGCAGCGAGAGAATCTCTTTCCAGTCGTCGCGGATGGCGCTGCGGATCACCGATGAACTGTCTTCTCCCTCAATGCTTACACCCGGCGCCAGTTGAGCCTGTTCGGTTTCGGTATAAATCCCGGCTTTTACATGGATGATGCTGCCGGCCTGTGTAACGGTATTGCATGCTTTTGCCAGTGTTCGCCAGGGGCTGTTGGCCGAACCGTTTCCAACCGCATCGCTGCCGGTTGCGCTGATGTAAAAGGTTTGCGCATGTACCTGGCTGAACAGCAGGAGCAATATGAAGCAGAACGTAGATCGCATCCGGTTGGTTGTTTCGGCTTTGTAAATAAAGATACTTATTTCAGGTTGGCGAGCGATTCCAGGTCGTTATAGGTCCGGCCTTCCAGCATTTCATGCATGATGGCCCGGTTCTTCGCTTCGTTAAAAGCTTCCAGGTGGTACTTGTGGTGCAGGTCGGTGCCGACCAGGTCGGCGAGATTCTTTTGCAGAATGAAGGCAGCGGCTTTTTTCACGCTCTTACCATAATAACCGGTAAGCGAAAGCAGGTTCACCTGCAGGATGAAGCCCATCGTTTTCAGGTGCTGGTAGATATCGGGATTGTGGTGATAGAAATGATAACGTTCGGGATGCGCCAGTACAGGTTTGTATCCCTGCTCCAGGATGGTAGCGGCGATGCGTTCAATGTTCACCGGGGGTGTTGAATACGAGATCTCGGTCAACAGTATGTTTTTGTGCAGGGTCAGCAGGGGCGATTTATTCTTCAGCAATTCCAGGAAATGATCGTCGATCATATATTCAGCCGCTGCATCCAGTTGTACATCGATCCCCGCTTTTTTGCAGGCAGCACGGGTTTCTCCCAGGGCGGCCTGGATGGTCTGCGGGGTATTGCGGTACATGTCGCCGATGATGTGCGGGGTGGCAATGAAGCGGCGGATGCCCAGTTGCTGCATGCCATGGATAAGTTCGAGTGAAGTTTGCATGTCGGGCGAACCATCGTCGATACCCGGTAAGATATGCGAATGGATATCGGTCGTTACGGGTAAATGATCGTACGTTTCCGCGACGGTCTTTTTCTTTTTGAAAAAGTGAAACATGATCCGATTTAAATTTAAGAACAGGTACGGTTTATACTAAACAAATACCGGCTGGTGAATAATAAGGCGCCGCTTTGCCGGTAAAGGAAGATGCTAGGTCTTTTTCCCTTCCAGCAATTCCAGGTTGCTCTTGTCGAAGAAAGCGGTAAGCTGCAGGCCCATGCTGTCGATACGCACGCTGGCTTTCTTGCCGCGTACTTCCAGCAGGATGCCATGGTAATCCATCATCAGCCCCTGTTTTACCCGAACGTGCGAGTTAACCGGCATGCTGTTCTCCACGACCTCCACCGATTTGAATTCGAACAGGAACCTCCGGATCTTCTCGATCTCACTGTGTTTGATCCGGGCCGGCTTGCCCATATAATATACATAGTTGAGCACCCCGGGGATCTTCATCAGGTCCCATTTGCTTTTTTCGGGCACCCGCACGAAAATATAGGATTTGAACAAGGGTTCCATCACCGTTTTCTTCCGGTCGCTCCATTGCTTTATTACTTTATTAAGCGGACAGTAGTGTTCAATCCCCTGCTCTTCCATCAGCAAGGCTACTTTCTTTTCCCAACGGGGCTTTGTGTATACCGCATGCCAGTGTCTTGCGTCTTCTTTCATGGTTTTGTGCGTTAACGGGAACCAGGTCCCGGTTATAAAAGAGGATACTGGGAAGGGTATCAGGGCGAGTAAGGCTATCGCCCGATCCCGGGTACTACCGGCAGACTTTCATTACCCGTATCATTCACCGATTGCACAGCGAAGAAATAATTATCCTTAGAGTAAGGCAGGCGTATTTCCGTATCTGCCGTAAAAAATTTCTTTTGCCAGAAGGCGCTGGTGGTTTCCCGGATCAGCACATAATATCCTTTGAGCTTTCCCACCGCCGGCGCTTTCCAATAAAGATAAGTGCTGTTGCTTAATTTTTTCACATCCATTTTGACCGAATCCGGCATGGCGGGTGATTTGGCGAGGTTAGCGAGGTTGCAGAGATTCATGGCCGTGTTCTTACGCAGGTATTCGTAGTCGATGTGCTCTTCCAGGTCGCCGTAGCGGATGCCGTTTTCGGTGCGTACGTCCTGGTGCTGGCGTGTATAATTCTCGTTCATCTCGGTGATGCGTACGGCTGCAAATCCCCGTTGTACGTATGGGGTATGATCGCCTCCGCGGAGGAAACGATCGTTGCGGTAGATGAGCACCACTTCGAGGTTGTCGATGTATCGTTCGCCCGTCTCTTTCACGTACCGGGCCAGTTGCCTCGATTTGCCATCATTCTCCAGGCCAAGGTTGCGGATGTTCACGGCGTTTTTTTCGGTTTCGTAAGCCGGCAGTCCTTCACTGAACACCCGCACCCGGGTATTGGTGATGATGTTTGTTTCATTGCTGTTGTTGCTGCCCATGATGTCGTTGTTGAGCACGGCTTCAATGTTCCAGCCTTCCTTCTTCGCCTTCTCACTCATGAAGCTGGCGCCCAGCAGTCCCTGTTCTTCCCCGCTTACGGCCACAAAAATGATGGTGGCCGGGAAGGATTGCCTGCTCATCACCCGGGCGCATTCCATAACGGCGGCTGTTCCGCTGCCATCATCATCGGCGCCGGGCGCATCGCCGGTTCGGTCCATGACATTGCTGCGCATGTTATCGAGGTGACCGCTGATGAGAAAGATGCGCTTATCGTTCGGGTCGGTACCCTTGAGCGTAGCTACAACATTGCCGAGCAGGGTGGGAGCATCCACCCGCCTGCCGTCGGGCTGCAGGGTAACCGTATCGATGAAGGCGGTCAGGCGACCGCCTGATTGCCGGGCGAATTCATTGAATTTAGCCAGCACCCAGTTGCGTGCGGCGCCGATGCCCCGCCTGGGATCGGTTTGTGTACTGAGGGTATTGCGGGTGCCGAAATCTACGAGGGTGCTGATATAACTTTTAAGCGAATCGGCCGAAACCTCTTTCACCATTTTTTCAATCTGTGGATCACGCTGGATGGTGGTTTGTGCAAGAGAAACCTGGAAAGACAGAATGGCCAGCCAAAAAAACAACGTACGCATAAGAGGAGGTTGACATTAAATGTACGAAGATTTTGCAGATACCGGGTTGCCCGGAAAGGGTAACAACGGTCAATAAAAAAGCGTGACCCCTTTTTCCGGAACCACGCCTTATATGAATCTGGGTTAGTACGCTATTGGTCGCTGTCTTCTCCCGAAACAAAGCGGTTGAGTTCTTCCTTGCTGGAGGAGAAAGAAAATACATCGTTCACCTTGAAATAATTTTTCTTATCGGTGGTGTACCTGTAGGCAAATTTCGCGATGGTCAGTTTAGAATCTTCGAAGCTGAAAAGATTGCAAAGTTTGATCACCTGTTCGGCCGATACGCAGTTTTTCGACAGGATGGCCTTGGCGGTGCTTACCTTGGTTTCGTCGAAGCTGCTGTTCCCAATCGTTTTTAGCGCCGCGTTAAAGTCGGAGCTGTTCATGGGCCATCCGTTGCAGCCACGCTCTTTTGGCGGCGAAGGCCTGTTGTCGGAATGGTTACTGCCCGATGAGGTGGTGGTTGTTGTGGTCGTCGTGGTGGTGGTTTGCATCAGCGGGTCGTTGATGGTAACATTCATCCCGATGCCCATTCCGTTCATGTTCACGTTGGCGGAAACCGATTCACCGGTCGTGGTGGTGGTTGTGGTGGTGAGTACCGTGCCATTGCTGATGCGTACCTGCGAAGGCATGCCATAGCGGTATACACAAACGCCGGAGGGGGGAATGTAGTTGGGCTCTACCTCAATTGATGAAAAATAATTGAGTTTGGCCTTACCGGTTTTGTCTTTCCGGATCTTATAGGTAACATCCATCATTTTATTGTCCACGTCGGCGATCATCAGGTTATTCTTCGATACCGGCGCAATATTCGGATCGGCGAAAACGATCCGGGCATTGTAATAAGGCTGGGGCAGTTCTTCCACCCGGAGGTTGCTCTGCGGTTGTTCGTTTTGTTTTTCGCCGTTCAGGACCAGGTAAAACTTGTCTCCATCCTCCGAGAAGATGGTGAGGTTGCCTGTGCGTTGCTGGGCAAAAATCAGGGAGGAGGTGCAAAGCAGGGATGCTAGTAGCAATTGTTTCATAAAATAGGGTTTTTCAGTGCCCGTAATAACGAACATATGCTCCAAAAAGTATGTATTTAATCGGTTATGTGAATGAGTTGTCGTTTTTTCTTTGAATTGCTCTATTTTTAGGGAACGAACTGAAACCATCAGCGGCGATACGCCTGGCGACAATTGTTCAAGCATACCCAACAATAATCCCGGATAAAAGCCTGTTTTACCAGTAGGCAAGCAGTACTATGGAAAATCTGTCGATCGACCTCAAGACCTTCCTCGAAATAACGCCCCACCTGGTTTGTATTGCCGGTAAAGACGGATACCTGAAAAAGGTGAACCCGGCCGTACTGCGCAAACTTGGTTACAGCGAAGAAGAATTATACAGCAATCACATCTTTACATTCATTCACCCGGATGATGTGGAACGCACAGGGGAACGAAGGGAGGAGCTCTTTAGTGGTAACGTGCTGCATGATTTTGTCAACCGCTATGTGACCAAAGACGGAAAGACGTTGTGGCTGGAGTGGACATCGGTATACCTGCCCGAAAATGAATATGTGCTTGCCATCGCCAAAGACATCACCCTGCGCAAGGAGGTTGAAAAACAGGTAGAGGACGAGTATAATAAATACAAGAGCCTGGCCACGCATTTCAAGAAGGTCATTGAAAAGGATAAGAAGCATATCGCCTACGAACTGCACGAAGAACTGGCGCAGTTGCTTTCGGTGATCAATATGGATATCGGCTGGCTGGCCGACCAGGAGCCCGGTCTTCCGCAGCATGTGAAGGAACGCGTTGAACACGCTTCGGCCATTTCCCGGCAACTCATCAAAACGATCCAGCGGCTGGCATTTGCCATCAGTCCGCAGATGCTGGATGATTTCGGCCTTCATACCACCATGGGCTGGCTCTGCAATGAGTTCTCCATCCTCAATAATATTCCCTGCGTATATGAACCTGGTTACGATGAAAAATTACTGAGCCACGAAATGCAGGTCGATTTTTTCCGCATCAGCCAGGATGCCTTACTGTATGTGCTTGATCACAGTGAAGCGGGTGCGATCCGCATCCGCATGGAAGACGCGGTGGATTCGATCCGCATCCGCTTTATCGACAGCGGCGCCGGCTTTACAACGGCTCATGCAAAAAAAGAAGCAGGATTACTGAGTATCCGGGAGCGGGCAGCTTCCATCCACGGTGTACTGCGGGAGCCACAAGCCATCGGGCAGGGTTCCGAGATGCAGGTGCTGGTGCGTAAACAAAACAGCAAAAACTGAGGTTATTTGTTTTCGATCAGGATTCCTTCGTGAACGAGTTCGATCGATTCGACCGCTACTTCGTTTCCATCGGCCTTCAGGTCGGTTCCGGTTAATTTACTTGGCCAGGCATTGGCGAGCTTCCAGCTCATGGCAACGGCCCCCTTTTCATCAAGCAGGTTAATGACCACTTCTTTTCGCCGGATCGTATTCATTTTTATATCGTTGTACCAACTCCAGAATTTGCTGTCCTTTGCGAACACGCCTTTTTTCAGGGTAACATTCCCGTTTTTCGCTATGCCGGGCATTTTAATGGTAGAGAATGTCGGGCTGTTGCCGTGCCGGTATTCGATCACCTGGGTCTCTGCGCTCAACCCGGTGACTTCTGTAAACGAAGTATGCTCGCCATCGATGATGACCTGGAATTGGAATTTAGGAATGGGCCAGTTGTCGGGCATATGTTGGGGTTTATTGAAACAAGATACTGGTTACAATAAAAAAATGCAAGCGCCCTGGCCGGGATAATTAATGCTTACCGGTGATCAGGTCAACGGTGGATACTTTTGAAAACGGACGGTTCAGAAAATCAGCTAATACCAGGTTGAATAGTTCGGGTTTTTCAACCGACCCGAAATGTGTGGCTCCCGGCATTACGAAGAGATTTGAGTTGGGTATGTTGTTGAACAGCTTAATAGAATGCTCCAGCCGGATGACATCCCTGTCGCCCGACATGATCAGTACCGGGCATTTGATCTGTTGCAGTTCCTTCTCTGTGATGTGAGGCTGGTAGGCCATTAACGAATAAAGCCTCCGGGTGTTGAAGTTTGTGGTTACTTTCAGGGTATCCAATACGAGGTCGTCAACTTCATCAACCACAGCCTTTTTTCCCGGGAACATATTGGCGCCATAAGTGGCCAGCCTGGCTACCTTATTGGGGTGATGGATGGCAAGCAACAGGCCGAGGATACCTCCGTCGCTTTGGCCGGAAATAAATGCGCTGTCGATGTTCAGCGAGTCGAGCAGCACGCTGATGTCGTCAGCCATCTGTACATACGTGAGTTCTTTTGTGGTGGTGTCGATCGATTTGCCGTGCCCCCGGCTATCTATGGCGATCACCCTGTAGAACTGTTTGAAATATTCGATCTTACCCCTTGCACTCCTGATGGAACCTCCGTTACCGTGCAGGAAAATTAAAGGCCTCCCGGTTCCGTAGATCTCGTAATACATGCGTATGCCATTGACTTTTTTAAAGCCGCCTGCCTCTTTGTTGTCGCCATATTTTATGGATGGTTGCGTTTGCCCGTAAGACAGGCTGACGGTTGTGACAAATAGCAAAAAGGCTACGAGTTTTTTACAGACTGCATTCATGGCTGATTTCCTTTAGTGATTGGCAACGATACGAAGGATCGGGAACAACAGAACTCAAATGTTCCGAACGGGGAGATTGGCCTTACGAGCGGAGGAGTGGGAGTATTTCTTTCTTTTCGGCTTGACAAAAAATGAAAAGCCCTGGTAGCTATCAGGGCAATGTAAGAGCAAGAACAGCTACTGTTTGCAGTACAGCTTTGTTCAGCAACGGTACTGCTGTGAATCCGGTGTTGGCAATACCTTACTAATCCGGCTGGCGCTGTAAGCAGCAGCCGTTGACGATATTTCATTTCGTTCTATTTCTACTTATAAAATCCCCCAAAAAATCTACCTTCGCCCCCGATACCCTTCGTAAACTCAGGGTGACAATACATTATGAGCAAAGGACCTGTTTCCCAGTACATTGAGCATCACTACCGCCACTTCAACGCTGCGGCCCTGATGGATGCTGCCAAAGGATATGTTACGCACCTGGATGAAGGTGGTAAAATGATGATCACCCTTGCCGGCGCCATGAGTACCGCCGAACTCGGCCTCAGCCTGGCCGAGATGATCCGCCAGGATAAGGTGAGCATCATCAGTTGCACGGGCGCCAACCTCGAAGAGGATATCATGAACCTCGTGGCGCACAGCCATTACAAGCGTGTTCCCAATTACCGTGACCTGAGTCCGCAGGAAGAATGGGACCTGCTCGAAAATCATTACAACCGTGTTACCGATACCTGCATCCCCGAAGAAGAAGCCTTTCGCCGGCTGCAGAAACATATTCACAAGGTTTGGAAAGACGCCGATGATAAGGGCGAACGTTATTTCCCGCACGAGTATATGTACAAAATGCTGCTCAGCGGCGACCTGGAGCAATACTACGAGATCGACCCGAAGAACAGCTGGATGCTGGCCGCGGCGCAAAAGAACCTGCCGATCGTGGTTCCGGGATGGGAAGACAGCACCATGGGAAATATCTTCGCTTCTTACGTGATCAAAAATGAACTTAAAGCAAGCACCATGAAGAGCGGTATCGAGTATATGGTGTGGCTGGCCGACTGGTACCGGAACAATTCGTCCGGCAAGGGCGTGGGCTTCTTCCAGATCGGTGGTGGTATCGCCGGCGACTTCCCGATCTGCGTGGTGCCGATGATGTACCAGGACCTGGAATGGCACGATGTGCCGTTCTGGAGTTATTTCTGCCAGATCAGCGATTCAACCACATCGTACGGTTCCTATTCCGGTGCGGTACCCAACGAAAAGATCACCTGGGGCAAACTGGATATTCATACTCCCAAATTTATTGTAGAGAGCGACGCAACGATCGTGGCGCCGCTGATCTTCGCGTGGATACTCGGGTGGTAACCCCCATCCCCTGAAGGGGTGCTGAGGGTTTATTTGACATTCAAAAACAGAAAGCCGCTTACTAGTAAGCGGCTTTCTCGTTTGTATATATGATTTCATTCTCCCCTTCAGGGGATGGGGGGTTAGCGGCTTCCCATATTCAGCGGCGTATCACGTTTAAGCATGCTGTCGCGGTTCGCCATTTCCCAGGCGGTGTGGAAGATCATCTTAACGCGTTTTTCGTACAGGTCCCAGTAGATCTTGTCAACCGTATCGCCAGGCTGGTGATAATCGGATTTCAGCATACCATCATAGAAGAATAAGATCGGCACTCCCTTGCGGGCGAAATTATAATGGTCGCTGCGGAAGTAAATGCGGTTCGGATCAGCCGGGTCGTCGAATTTATAATCGAGCACCAGTTGGGTATACTTGTTATTCACGCCTTCGTTGATGATGGGCAGTTCGCTGCTCAGCTTGTCGTGTCCGATCACGTAAACATAGTTCAGGCTGTCGGCCGTCTTGCGTTCGGTGTCGATACGTCCCACCATATCGGTATTCAGGTTCACACTGGTTTTATCGAGCGGGTAGAAAGGATGGTCGCTGTAGTATTCGCTGCCCCAGAGGCCTTTTTCCTCACCGCTTACGGTCATGAACACGATCGTTCTTCTCGGGCGGTATCCTTCTTTGGCTGCTTTCATGAACGCTTCGGCCATGTTGATCACGGCTACAGTACCGCTGCCATCGTCATCGGCTCCGTAATAGATCTTGCCATTGCGCATACCCAGGTGATCGTAGTGACCGGTGAGGAAGATGTATTCGTCTTTCTTATCGGTTCCTTCGATGATGCCTACCACGTTGCTGGCGTTGATGGTGTTGCGGTATTTATCGAAACTGAAACTGGTCTTATATTTCTTTTCAAAGCCGTTGATCTTAAGCATCTCGCCGCGTTTGGCCGTGGCGATGATGGTATCGATGGCGAAATCGTTTCCTAAAATAGTGCGGGCGAATGCGTGTGAGAGCAGGGCGTAGTTAATCATTTTCGCATCGTTGGCACGCGGAAAATACACGCCTGTTTTTTTGCTGTTGTCAACCGCACGCTGGTTGAATGATTCCTGTTGCGGGTTGATGACCAGTGCGCCAACAGCGCCTTTGGCCGCGGCCGTAGCCAGTTTCTTACTGATGCCGGGGAAACTCCATTCGCTGCCGCGGGTGGTACCGCTGATGAGGAACTTGCCGTCTTTCTTGGGTTCACCCAGCATGAACACAACCACTTTGCCTTTTACATCCGCATTGGTATAGTCGCTGTACAGTTTATCGTCGATACCATAGCCAATGAAGATCAGTTTCTTTGCTTTGAACTTGCCGGTTTCGTTGGCGTTAAGCGGTGCGATGAAATCGGTGCCAAAAATGGCGTCTTTGCCGCCGGCGGTTAACGAAGTGGTCAGCAAACTATCCTGGTAGAGAGGATAAAATTGCTGGTAACCGTTCAGCGCCGGAACCGATTGAAGTCCCATGGCTTTGAATTGAGCCTCGATATAGGCCGCCGCTTTGCGCTGACCTTCGGTACCGGTTTCACGGCCTTCCATTTCGGCGCTGGCGATGATGCTAAGGTGTTTCTGGAGATTCTTACCCGTGATCTCGCCGGCATAGGTAGCCGCCGGGTCATTCTGGGCGAATGCTGCGCTGATGCCGAGCACCAGGCAGAAAGATAGAGCGAGTCTTTTCATTTCTTGATTTTATTGAATGAGCAAAATAACCAAATCGGGTTATTCGGTGGTTGATTTTATATGAGTGGCGGGGAATACAATTTTAAGTTTGAGGTTTGATGTTTGAGGTTGGAAGTTCAAAGGTCCTTATCATCCTCAAACTACAGACTTCTAACTTCAAATCAGCCGGCTTAACAGGCTATCTTCTTCACCCGGTTGGCATGGCGGCCGCCTTCGAAAGCGGTGTTCATGAAAATATCGAGCATCTTTTCGGCATCGCCGTCGCGGACAAAGCGGGCCGGTATGCAAAGAATGTTGGCGTCGTTATGCTTGCGGGCCAGTTCGGCCAGTTCTTCGCCCCAGCAGATGGCGGCCCGGATGCCCTGGTGCTTGTTGGCCGTGATGGCAACACCGTTGGCGCTTCCGCAGAGTAAAATTCCGAAAGCGGCTTCACCTTTTTCAACGGCGGAAGCGACGGGATGGGCAAAATCCGGGTAGTCGACCGAATCCTTGCTGTAGGTTCCGAAATCTTTAAACACAATGCCCTCTCCTTCGAGAAACGAAATGAGATCTTCTTTGCAGTCGAATCCGGCGTGATCGCAACCGATGGCAACAGGTAAGTTCAGATTGAAGGGAGACATGGTAATGAATTAAGAACTCAAAATTAAGCATTATGCGCTGAACGGGATTACATGCCGTAATTATTAATTCTTCATTCCCGATTTTTATTGAATTAACTCCATTCCTTTTCTTCCCGGGCCTTCTGTTTGTCGATGCGGGCCACGATGACAACGCTGATCTCGTACAGCAGCAGGAGGGGGAGCGCTACGATCGTTTGGCTGCTCCAGTCGGGTGAGGGGGTGATGATGGCGGCGATAATGAGGATGATAACAAAGGCATATTTGCGATACCGTTTCAGGAAACCGGCGGTGATAAGTCCGATCTTACCCAATACGTAAGCGAGTACGGGCAGCTCGAAAGCGATACCGCAACCAAGGATGATGTTGTTGAGGGTGTCGATGTAGTCATCGAGTGTGGGCATGTATTTGTAAGCGCCCACCGTACCCAGCGTGAAATTGGCCAGGAAGTTAAACGTAAAAGGCGCCAGCAGGAAATAACCGAAGGCGGCCCCGATGAAAAAGCAGAGCGATACCCAGAGGATGCTTCCCCGTGCATAGCGAACTTCTTTCGGGGAGAGGGCAGGTTTTATGAAGCGCCAGAGTTCCCAGAAAAGATAGGGGAAGGCCACAATGATTCCGCCTACCATGGCAATATTGATGGCCGACATGAAGGGGCCGCTCACCGTATTACCCTGCAGGGGGATATTAACCGGCGGCATGCACAGCGCATCACCCAGTCCGAGTTTATGGCTCCAGTTGCACAGCAGTGAATAGGTAACGAACGAGGGGCGTGCCGGTGCATAGATCACATTGTCGAAGATCCAGTCGATAAAAACAAAAATACCGATGGCAGCCGCCAGCCATACGATAACACCACGCATCAGGTGCCAGCGCAAGGCTTCCACATGATCCATGAACGACATCTCCTCGTTGATGGGCTCATCCTTGCCGCGGATGCGCTGGAAAAAGGATTTTCTGCCTGTTTGTGATGTAGCCATTGGTGGGCAAAGGTAAAATACTATTGGTTAATCAGGCCGTAGCCGGCTTTTTTACATTTCCGGTTCGTTTTAAGATGCCCCAGCCCTGCATTTCACCCTTCAGCGCCTTGCTGAATGATTTGAAAAGGATATAGTACATCAGCTGCCGGTATACCAATCGCTGGGGTATCATCCAAAGCAGTTTTTTGTGATCCTCTTTTTCGAACGCGAAGGCAAGTGCGGCGCCCGCCACATCCACCAGCGTAAAAATTGCGTAGTAAAGCAGGATGCTGCTGATATCCGATTGGATGATTCCCAAACCCGTTGCCAGTAAACTGCAAATAAGTATGAGGTCTGCCAGCGGCGCCAGGAAAGGGAGAATCATCTGGTAGACCAGGATGTTGGGGAGGGCGATCATGCCAAAATTTTTGTACCGGGGATTGAATACCGCGTCGCGGTGTTTCCAGAAACTCTGCATTACGCCAAAACTCCAGCGGAAGCGTTGCCTGAGGAACTGCTTCAGGTTCTCGGGCGCCTCGGTATACGAGATGGCCCCGTTGCAGTTGGCGATGCGATAACCCTGGCGATGGAGGCGCATGGTAAGATCGCAATCCTCGGCGAGGGTATCGGTGGTAAACCCGCCGGCTTGCAGGATGGCTTCTTTGCGGAAGGCCCCGATGGCGCCGGGTACAACCGTGATGCAGTTCAGCAGTTCGAAAGCCCGGCGGTCGAAATTCTGGGAAGTGATGTATTCGATGCTCTGCCAGCGGGTGAGCAGGTTCACCTCGTTCCCCACTTTTACATTGCCCGCCACTGCGGCTACCTTGGCATCGGTAAATTTTTTCATCAGTTCACGCACGGCATCTTTTTTCAACTGGGTATCGGCATCGATGCATACCACGTATTCGCTGCCGGCTATCCGGATCCCATAATTCAGGGCCGAAGCCTTGCCGCCGTTTGGTTTGGTAAATACGCGTACCCGCGGATTGCCTGTGAATGTTTCCGAAACAATCTTATACGTGTTGTCATTACTGCCATCATCCATAAATACAACTTCCAGGTTCGGGTAGTCTTGCTGCAGCAAACTGCTGATCGTACGGCAGGCATTGATTTCTTCATTATATGCCGGTACAATAACACTTACCATAGGCTGTGCTGTGGAAATGACCGCCTTCTTCTCCCTGTTTTTCTGTATACCGGCTAAAATCGCCATCGCGATCATGCGGCCAACCGACAAAACAATACCGGTGAGGAAGAGGGCATACACAAAGTGGGCCGACCAGTATGCCGCTTCTGCCAGGAAGAAATTGAGGGAATTCACCCAGCTCCGTTTCACCGATGGCATTACATCGTTTTTTGTTTTACCCATCAGGCTGGCCACCGTTGTGAACACACATCCGCGTTTTTTGAAATAGTCGATGATGCGGGGAAGGGCGTCAACCGTGGGCTGGCGGGTTTTACCTCCGGCATCGTGCAGCAGGATGATACTGGCATCGTTGGCTTCAGCGAAACGGATGGTTCTGTTTACGATGCTGTCGGCATTCATTTTCGGGTCCCAGTCGTTGGGGTCGATGCTTTCTCCAACGGTGATGTAGTTATCCTGCTTGCTTCGTGCGATGGGTTCTATTTCTTCGAAGGTTTGCGGTTCACTGTCTGCGTTAAAGGGGGCCCGGAACAGAATGGTTGAATGCCCGGTAACGCATTCGAGCAGTACCCGGGTGGCTTTTAATTCAAGTTCGGCCCGTTCGGGGCTCATGCGGGCTATATTGTGATGGGTAAATGTGTGATTTCCGATCTCATGCCCTTCCTTATAGATGCGCCGGAGTAGGGGGATATTGCTCTCTGCATTCAGTCCTACGATGAAGAACGTGGCCGGCACTTTTTCCTGCTTCAGGATATCAAGGATCTTTGGCGTGTATGTGGCATCGGGCCCATCGTCGAAGGTGAGGATAATTTTATGACCCGGCCCCATGGGCGTTTTGTCTTCGGCAAATCGTTCGTATACGTAACCGGAAGAGAGCTGCGTGTATTGTTGTTCGGTGATCAGCAGTTCGGTACTGTCCACATCAAGTTGAATATGACCCTGGCTAGGTGTAAAGACGATATTAAGTAACTCGCCTTCGCCAGAGGGCGTTGGTTTTTTATCAGGATCTGCCGGCATGGTTCGCAACAGGCCGAAGTCGAATGGATTTTTTTTCAGCGACTCTGTGCTGAGGTTACGGGCATAGAAATTCCAAATCCGCGGATCCTCGCTGCCCAGGTGCCAGAATGCGGTTCCGGCTGATGGGATATCATCGCTGTACCGGAGAATGTTGAAGGCGGTGGCGGCATCGGTGAACCAGATCGAGTGATGTACCTGCGAAGAAGTGTCGGTCTCCTTTTCGATGTAGCTATAGTGCAGGTTATAGGTGTCGTTATCAAAGTTGATGGTTGCCCCGGCTATTTTAGCGAGATCAATGACCTGGGAATAGGTGAGGTCTTCTACCCGTTTGTCTCCATCTTCCCGGATCCAATCCCGCCCATAACCTGCAATACCCAGGATCACTTTCGACAGATCCACCCGTTTATCAAGCCAATCAACCTGCTCTTCAATCCATTTTTGTGCAGAGATCGGCCCCGCTTCTGTGCTGTTACTGAATTGGTCGTAAGCCATCAGTATCAGGAAATCGCTGTAAACAGATAAGGTATGATAATCGTAATCCTCATTTTTAGGAGATACATCAACGGAAACAACAAATCCCTGCGGATGCAGGGCCTGGTATATTTCTTTCAGGAAACCGGAAAATGGCTCGTTTCCTTTTTCAGTAAGTTCTTCAAAATCAACATTAACGCCTTGCAGCCTGTAATGGGTCAATGAATCGGCGATTTGTTGAATGATGTATTTACGCCTTAATGGGTCGGAAAGAACCGAATGTGCCAGTCTTCCATCAAAGTCGCCCTTGCCAGGGCTGTATTTGTTGCTGAAATAATTACTGAATATTGGCTGAATGCTCAGGTTTTTTTGGCGCATCAGATTCAATCCTGCTGTGTCGATACGGGTCTGTAATTGATAACTGACCGGATCAATAAAAAACCATTCCGGGTAGATCGTATTCAGTTTGTCGCCGTTTTTTTTAAGGTCAGCCAGGGAGCCTGCTAACCAGGGAGTGTAGAAGGCGGATCGTATCTGGGTGGCCCGTATTTTTTTATTGGTTACCCGTTTCAATGAATCTTCACGTTGTCTTGTTTCGAGAAATTCTTTGAAACCCTTGAGTCTTTTATTCAAACGAGATGAGAAAGTGAGTTTATTGGTTGGGTCGATTTTGTCCTGGTAGAATCTTGCCTTTGCGTTGATGTTGGGCAGGTTCGGATTTGAACCGTTTCGGATTGCCAGGGTAAGTACAACAAAGAGGAAGAGAATAAGCAGGATTATAATCCTTGTGGTCCACTTAATGCTTTTCCAGCGGGTGTGGCTGTTGGTTTGGAATACTTGCGGGTGTTTGCTCATTGCTGGATAATTGTCGTTGCAAATGCAAAACTGAGATATGGATGTGGAACCGGAAAGTGGTTAACATGGCTTTAACCCGGAGGTGAAGGGGAATTGAAAAAGAGAAGCCCCCGTAGAAACAGGGGCCGTTACCAAAACTAACTGCTTATGAGAAAATTTGAATTTTAATTTTGTGTTCTTAATTACGCAAAACAGGTGCCAAAGGTTTTTTATTTCTTGTTAAGCATTCCTTAAAGGAAACCTGCTCATTAGATAACGGATAAACAGGCTGATTATTTTTGGTAATTGTACGTAGGAAGTAATAGAAAAGTTACTCGGGTAAGCCCGAAAAATAAACAGAAACAAAGCACTGTTATACACGGGTGTTTGAAGATTACTTGATTTACAGGCAGATGTAATTACCGCATAAACCCTTTGATAAGGTCCATCAGCCCACCACCACCATTCCGTTGCTGTTGTTCCTGGGCGCCGCCAGCCAGTCGGGACACAATGTCCATCAATCCGCCGCCACCGCCAGATTGTCCGCCGCCGGTAAATGAGCCGATCAGGTCCTGGAAATTGAACCCATTGTTACCACTGCTTTGTTGTTCCTGGATGACCTGTGTGCTTTGTCCGCCTGTTATCGAATTCAGCAGGCTTTCAATTGTGAATGTGCTGTTGCTGGGGTCGTTGGTTTTGCTGATAAGGTTATTGATCACATCGGGGATAAGACTGCCGGCTACCTGGTTAGCCTGTTGTCCGCTCAGGCTGTGATTGTTCATCAGCTTGCCGGCAAAATGTCCGATCATCATATTGACCATCGGGTTATTCATCAGACTCTGGCCATTGCCGCTTTGTTTGAACATGGCCAATATATTTTCGAGGCCGCCGCCCGCTACCATATTTCGCAGCCCCGATGCTACCGTATTGGTAGCTTCCGCTATTACCTCATTATTTTGTTCGTTAGGAACATGGGGATTGTTGATCACGGAATCGCTTGCCGATCCTTTTACCAGATTAAATAATTCTTCGAGCATAATTTTTTTTTGAGATTAAATGTACTAAAAAGTACGGGTCTGAAGCAGGCTAGTTCTGGGATGTTAATTTTTCAGCGTTCTCTGCAAATTGCAGGGCGTCGAGAAATTCCTGCAGGTCGCCGTTCAGCACATCATTCAGGTTGTAAACGGTCAGCCCGATGCGGTGATCGGTTACCCGCCCTTGAGGAAAGTTATACGTTCGGATCTTGGCACTGCGGTCGCCGGTGCTTACCAGGCTCTTTCTTTGCCGGGCAATCGCTTCTTCCGCCTTGCGCACTTCTTCGTCGTATAGTTTGGTACGCAGCATATCCATCGCTTTTTCCCGGTTGGCAAGCTGGGTTCTTTCTGTCTGGCAAACAACCGTAATACCGGTAGGTTTATGGGTAAGAAATACCTTGGTTTCTACCTTATTCACGTTCTGTCCGCCGGAGCCACCACTTCGGGCGGTTTCCATTTTTACATCACTCTCCTTAAGTTCAAAATCGATTTCGTCTGCTTCTGGCATGACGGCAACCGTTGCAGCGCTGGTATGCACCCGGCCACTGGCTTCCGTATCGGGAACCCGCTGCACCCGGTGAACACCGCTTTCGAATTTCAGGATACCGTAGACGTCATCACCTACCACTTCAACCTGTACCTCTTTATATCCGCCGACAGTTCCTTCGCTCTCGCTCAGGATGGCTGTCCTCCAGCCACGTTTTTCACAATATTTCAGGTACATGCGTAACAGGTCGCCTGCAAAGAGCGAGGCTTCATCACCCCCGGTTCCGGCCCGTATCTCGAGGATCGCGTTTTTTTCGTCGTATGGATCTTTGGGGATAAGGAGATTCCGCAGGTGCTTCTCCAATATTTCCTTTTTCTCTTCCAATCCGGGCAGTTCCTGTTTGGCGAGCGTCCGCATTTCCTCGTCATCGCCGTGCAGCACCTCTTTATTGAATTCAATATCATCCAGTAACCGGATATACTCCGCCCTTGCGGTTACAATCTTTTCCAGGCTGCGGTACTCTTTACTGGTGGCGGCAAATTTTTTGTTGTCGCTCACGATCTCGGGGTTTGTAAGCGCCACCGCCAGGTTATCGAACCGTCCTTTTATGGCATCCAGTTTATCTAACATAGTATCTTTGTTACTGCTCCGGCATTCCGGAGGCGCGAAATTACATCATATCAACGATTCATTTTGTACCGCAAGTTTTCTGCAGATTATATTTTTAACGGGCACGAGGTGTTACAGGATCATGTATTGATTGCAAAGCCAGATGGTACCATTGTAGAGCTTATTCACCGCGATGAAGCGGCAGACAGCGTTGAGGCATTCCGGGGAATAATAAGTCCGGGGTTCATCAATTGCCATTGTCACCTCGAATTATCGCATATGAAGGGCCATATCCCCAAAAACACCGGTCTCGTGGATTTTGTGCTGAAAGTGGTAAATGAACGGCATTATTCCGAGGCGGAGATCCTGGCAGCTATCGAGGCGGCCGAAACCGAAATGAAGCAAAACGGGATCGTGGCCGTAGGAGATATCTGCAACAATGCGCTTACCATTCCACAAAAGATGAAAGGGAGGCTTCGCTATTACAATTTTATCGAGGCCAGTGGGTTTCCGCCGGCTGTTGCAGCGGTGCGATTCAAAAGAGCCAGCGACATTTATGATATGTATGCGGTCTTTATGAGCAGCAACGCCATCGTACCTCATGCGCCATATTCTGTATCACCCGAATTATTCCGGAGGATTAATGCGTTTCCCTCCAGCCGGGTTCTCAGTATTCACAACCAGGAAACAAGCGCCGAAGACGAACTGTTTGAAACAGGCGCCGGTGATCTTACCCGCTTGTATGAGCGCATGAATATTGATATTTCCTTTTTTCAGCCCAGTGGTAAAAGCAGTTTGCAGACCTATCTCCCTTACCTCGACAAAGCCATAACGCTCCTGCTTGTTCATAATGTTCATACATCGGAAAAAGATCTCTCCTTTCTCAAGTATCAGGCCGCCACATATAAACTTCAGCCATTCTTCTGTCTTTGTCCGAATGCCAATCTGTACATCAGCAACCAATTGCCGGATATCAATAAGCTATTGGCTCATGATTGTGCGGTCGTTCTTGGCACTGATAGCCTGGCGTCGAACGATCAACTGAGCATACTGGAAGAAATGAAAACGATCAGCAGGCATTTTCCCGAACTGCCTCTTGCATCCCAGCTCGCCTGGGCCACCTCGAACGGAGCCCGGGCCCTGCAGATGGAAGCGGAACTCGGCAGTTTTTCAGCCGGGAAAAAACCGGGTATCGTTTTGATTGAGCGGGTGAAGGGATTACAACTTCAGGCCGATTCATCATCCCGGCGGTTGCTTTGATCAGAGCACTTCGTGTAATACTACCAGGGTCTTCATCTGCCCGAAGTCGGGGATATGAAGTGCGTAAAACTCAAGGTACCGTAGCAGCAATATTCTCCTCACTTCTTGATTCAGCCTGAATTCTTCCAGTTCCCGCGGCTGCATCACCTTCAGTAGTTGCGAGCTGAGTTCGGCGTATTTTCCATCCACGTAATGCGGATGTTCGGGTGGCTGATCGGTGAAACATCCTTCCTGCAGGTCCAGTATGCAGCATTCCGCGGTGAAATTATCGACCATCCGGAAACCGAAAAAATGCGCCAGATGCAGGGTAAAGAACAACGCAAAATTGGCTGCGATGGTTTTTTCGGAAGCATCCAGTTGCAAAAGCGCCTCTTCGCAGAAATGATACAGGTCGCTGTGGTTTTCGGGTTGTTTGAGGCATTTGTACATCAATTCGGCCATGTAGGCGCCAATACTGTTGCGAACAACATCACTGAGCAGGTTGGTATATAACGCGGCCCAGGAAAACTCCTTGATACGTTGCATGGATTTTTGTTCGCTGTGATATACCACGAGGTCTAAGATGGCGCAGGGTTGAAAATGATTCGCTTTGGCGGATGATTTTTTGGAAGTACGCACGCCATTGACCATGTACGTCTGTATACCGAAGAGTTCAGTAAAGATGGTTACCACCAGGCTGGTTTCGCCATACTTGATGCTTCGTAATACGATACCTCTTGTCTTATGCGTCATGGTTTGTAAGCAGGAAATTCATGCAAAACAAGTCAAATTAACGTTCTTTGCAGCAGTAAAAGATAAAAATCACAAATATCTATGTGGAAACGTTTGGGAGAATTCGTACTGCGGTTCCGGGCGCTGTTGCTGGTATTATTGCTGGCGGTAACCGCACTGATGGGGTATTACGCCAGCCAGGTAAAACTGAGCTATGAATTCTCGAAAGCCATCCCTACCGATAATCCGAAGTACCGCGATTATATCGCTTTTAAAGAAAAATTCGGCGATGACGGGAACCTGTTGGTGGTGGGTATCCAAACCGAAAAATTATTCACGCTGGATGTATTCAACGCCTACCGGGAACTTCAGCGGCAACTGAAAAGCGTTACGCATGTGGAAGATGTGCTGAGTGTGGCATCCGCTGTATTGCTGCGCAAAGATTCACTCTCCGAAAAACTGGTTGCTGAGAAGATATTTCCCGATTCGATATCCGATCAGCCTACGCTCGACAGCGCTGCGGGTATATTATACAATTACCCTTTTTACCGCACCTTATTGTATAACCCCGAAACGCGGGCATACCTCGCCGGGGTTCGCATCAATAGGGAAATACTGAATTCCAAAGGACGCTCGAAGGTGGTGGCCGACATTACTGCGGCAGCCAACGACTTCGCGAAAAAAACCGGCACCGAAGTGCACCTGAGCGGACTGCCCCTGATACGTACCGTAGTGGCCGATCGCATACAAAATGAGATGCGGTACTTCCTCTTTGGTTCGCTATTGCTGAGTGCGCTGATACTATTGCTCTTCTTCCGGTCTATCAGTACAACCCTGCTTTCGTTGGTAGTGGTGATTTTCGGTGTTATCTGGTCGCTGGGAGTACTGTATCTCTGCGGATACAAGATCACGCTGCTCACCGCACTCATCCCCTGCCTCGTGGTGGTGATCGGGGTTCCCAATTGCATCTACTTCATCAATAAATACCATACTTCGTACCTGCAAAGCGGCGATAAGAACAGGTCGCTGGTGGATATGGTAAGTAAAATGGGGGTGGTTACACTGTTCTGTAATCTTACCGCTGCCATTGGTTTTGCGGTATTCGCACTTACCAAGAGCGCCATCCTGAAAGAATTTGGCGTGGTGGCCGGCATCGGCATCATGGTCATCTTCCTTATTTCCTTTATCCTGTTACCGGGTGTGCTTGCCTACCTGCCCGCACCCGGGGCTTCGCAGGTTAAATACCTGAAGAACCGCGTGATCACCAATTTTCTGCTTCGGATAGAGCGTTGGGTGGTAGACCATAAAATGGCTGTGTATATATGTACGGCAGCGGCCCTTGTATTTTCCATTGTTGGTATTTTCAAGCTAAAGAGTGTTTCATTTATTGTAGATGATCTGCCGAAAACCGATAAGGTATACACAGATCTTAAGTTCTTCGAAAAGAATTTTCATGGCGTGATGCCGCTCGAGATTGTGGTAGATACCCGGAAAAGATACGGGCTTGCCGGCATGAAAGCCTTAGCGGTGCTGGAGAAGGTGGATTCCCTTTCCGCCTACATCGCAGCGCAACAGGAAATGAATCGCCCCCTCAGTGTGGCAGAAGGGTTGAAGTTTGCAAAGCAGGCTTTTTTTGACGGAGACTCCGCCAACTATCTCCTGCCGAATAGTTTTGATGGTGCTTTCGTAGGAGAATACCTGCGTCCCTCAAAAAGCGACAGTAACGGGAATAATAAAAACAACCTCTCAAAAATGCTCACCAGTTTTATCGATACGGCCCGGCAAAGCACCCGCATCAGTGTGAATATGGCCGACGTGGGCACAGAAAAACTCCCGGTATTGCTGAAAGGGATAGAGAACAAGGCCAACCAGTTGTTTGATACGGCCGTTTATAAGGTACAGCTGACAGGAACAAGCATTACCTTCCTGGAGGGTAGCCGGTTTATTGTTAATGGGTTGAAAGAGAGTATTTTGTGGGCTTTTCTACTTATTGCCCTGTGTATGCTTTACCTGTTCAGGTCGGTTCGGATACTGCTTTGCTCATTGATTCCCAACCTGATTCCTCTGCTGATAACCGCCGGTATTATGGGTTGGGTGGGGGTTCCGCTTAAGCCGTCTACTGTATTGGTTTTCAGTGTGGCTCTCGGAATCGCGATTGATATTACGATCCGGTTCCTGGTCAATTATAAGCAGGAATTGCCCTTGTATGGCAACAATATATCCGAAACCGTGAGCGTTACCATCCGTCATACCGGGCTGAGCATTGTGTATACAGCCCTGGTGTTGATAGCCGGCTTTGTGATTTTTTGTGCCAGTGATTTTGGAGGTACCAAAGCCCTGGGTTGGTTGACGTCGGGTACTTTACTGATCGCTACGCTCACAAACCTGGTTTTACTGCCTGTTCTTATGCTGGCGCTGGCGCCCCGGACATCCCGGAAGCGTTGATTCTACTGTAGTTCCGGCAACCAAGACCAAGCAGCTAAAAACCAGACAATCTTGTCTTTCTATTTCATAAATACCGGGATTCTGGTATATATTTGTCGACATAAACTAAAAGCAAATGAGAAAATTAATCTTCATCTTATCGGCTGTGCTATTTACTGTACTGAGTGCAGCCGGGCAGAACCGGACCATCAGTGGTAAGGTAACTGATGAAAAAGGAACCCCGGTTGACGGAGTTTCTGTCGCGAGTTCTGATGGAAAACACGGAACATCTACGGGTAAAGACGGAACCTTCAGTATCTCTGTTCCGGCAACAGTTAAGACGCTCGTGTTTACCAGCGTTGCCCACGAAACCCAAACCAAGGCGATCGGCGCCCAATCTACCATGAACATTGTGATGCGTGCAAAAGACACCAAGCTCGAAGAAGTGGTAGTGGTGGGTTATGGTACCCAGAAAAGACGGGATGTCACCGCTTCAGTAGCGACTGTAAAAGGTTCCGCCGTGGCCGATAAGCCTGTACAAAGTTTTGAACAGGCATTGGCGGGTCGTGCCACGGGCGTACAGATTACCATTCCGAATGGCGTATTGAACAACCCGCCGGTATTCCGTATCCGCGGTACCAACTCCATTTCATTGAGTTCTTATCCACTGGTTGTGGTAGACGGTATCCCAACTCCGACAGGCGACTTCAGTGCAACCAATGCCGCGGGTAATGCCCTGGCCAGTATCAACCCGAACGATATTGAATCAATTGATATAGCCAAGGATGCAGCTGCAAGTGCAATATATGGAAGCCGGGCTACCAACGGGGTAGTGTTTATAACCACCAAGAAAGGAAAACAGGGCAGGGCCCGAATTAATTACAATGCTTCTTTCGGATTTACCAGTGCCTATGGTATCCCCGAAGTGCTGAATGCGCAGCAGTATACCGATTATAAGAATATGGCCGCCACCAACAACCAGAACCTGAATACAACCAACCCCTCCGGCTCGGGCTATACCAAGTTCATTATGACCAATGGCCCCGATGGAAGACCCATCGATACCCGTTGGGCTGATTATATCTACCGCCAGGGTTTCAGCCAGGATCATAACCTGAATATATCTGGCGCCAATGAAACAACTTCTTACTATTTCTCTGCCGGGTATTCAAGACAAGAAGGGATTATCCGGACAAATGATTTTGTCCGGAAAAATATACTCATGAATCTTGATAGCCGCTTTAATAAGCGGATCACTATAGGAGGTAAAATCTCTTACTCGAATGAACAGAATTTGATTAATTCACCATCCGGTTCGCTGAACGGGGAAGGATTCGGTACCGCGGGCGCAGGCCGTCTGCAATTCGTAACTGCCCCCAACATTTCTCCCTACAGGAACGATGGCAGCTACAATATTTCAACAGCCGGTAACTTCATCGGCGCTATGAACAACAGCATTGCGCAGGTTGGTTTTTACAACCCGGTGGTTTTGTTTGATAAGAACCGTTCGAACAGTGAAAGCAATCATATCCAGGGAAATGTATACCTGCAGATCAAACCAGTTAGCTGGTTAACATTGAGATCGGTTTATGGAATCGATTACCTCTTTGTTGATAATGAAATTTTCCAGACGCCGATTCATGGCGATGGATTCGCATTAAGTGGTTCCGCAAGCAGTACATTAGGTAAATTTAAGAGATGGACATGGAGCACTACAGCGCAGGCTGACTATGTATTCAAGCAGAAGCATACGGTTAGCGCTTTAGTTGGTGGCGAACAGGACCGTCGAACCACAATTGGCTTTGGCCTGAACCGTCAGCAGATATCAGATCCGGTATATACCGTAATCCAGGCTGGCTGGGGTATTAATAATTCTACAGGTTCCGCGTATGGAGAAAACTATCTTAAGTCTGTCTTTGGAAGGGTGAACTATGATTTCAACAAAAAATATTACTTCAGTGCAAATCTTCGTAGTGATGAGTACTCTGCATTGCCGTTGCCTAAACAAACTTTTTGGGGTGTGTCTGCAGGATGGAACTTGAATAACGAGAAATTCTGGAGTGTGATGAAGAACGTATTCAGCAGTTTCAAACTTCATGCAAGCTATGGGAAAGTTGGTAATATTAATGGTATTGGAGATTATGACTCATATTCCTTCTATAATTCAGGTTTATATGGGGGACTCCCAACACTTTCCTTCAGCCAGGCTGGAAATAACAGCCTTACATGGGAAACAAGTAAGAAGATTGATGTTGGGGTAAACTTCGGACTTTTTAATGATCGAATTACAGTAGAAGCCACCTATTTTAAAAATGATATCAGCGACCTGATTTTGTATGTTCCTCAAGCTCCTTCTACCGGAATACCTAACAGAATACCAACCAACGTGGGCAAAATGTATAATAAGGGAATAGAACTTAGCCTTAACGTTACCCCGGTACAAACTAAAAACTTTACTTGGACTACAAATCTTAACTACACAAACATTCAAAACAGGGTAACGGAACTAGCGCCGGGTTTAACGGAAGTATTGACTGCTACTTCTGGACTGGAAACTGTTAGTCGGACGGCTGTAGGACATTCTCTTGGCAGTTTATGGCTTGTACGTTCTGCGGGCGTTGATCCGGCTACCGGAAGCCGCGTATTGCTGAACAGCATCGGTAACAGGGTACTCTATCGTTTTGCGCCTGCTGCGGGCCAGTTTAACTGGAGCAATCCCGATGGCACACGCTATAATAAGCCCGACGGAAGCGCCAATACCATCAATCAAACGGCAGATGCCTATATGTATAATGCTATGCCTAAATTTTATGGTGGGTTGAGCAATAATTTCCGCTACAAGAATTTTGATCTCGACATCCTGCTTACCTACCAGGGCGGTAACTATGTATACTATGGTTCCTGGGCCGGTTTGCACGACCAGCGTTTCTGGAACAACCACGTAGATGTACTGAATGCCTGGAAGAAGCCGGGTGATATTGCATCTGTTCCAAGGCCGGTGTATGGCGATAACGTATCGAACGGATCCGCCCTGCCGATGACCTACAGCATGTTCAAAGGCGATTTCATCAAAGTGAAAAACGTGAGCCTGGGTTATACACTCCCGCAAGACCTGGTAAGCAAAGCCAGGATCAACAACGCCCGTTTCTTTGTGAGCGGCCAGAACCTATTCATCTTTACCGATTATCCAGGCCCGGATCCTGAAGTATCTTCCAATGGTAATTCGACAGGTGCTCCAAGTGTAGATCGGAACAGTATTGCTAACGGACGTACCATTACCGTAGGACTGAATATCACTTTCTGATAAACCAACGTCATTATAAATAAATTCTAACGGAATGAAAAATATAGTAAAACAAATCATCGGACTCGGCTTCAGCGTCCTGCTGCTGGTTTCTTGTAAAAAGGAGTATTTGACTCCTGTGCCTCAAACAGCGATTGCAGACCTTACTGCGTTCGACAGCCCGGAGCGGGTTTTGAACCAGGTGCGGTCGATCTACCAGGCACTTAAAAACGGCAATTTCTATGGTGGACGTTACCAGGTATACGGAGATATCCGGGCCGATGACTTCATCAACGAAACCACCAACGGTGTTACCGGTTTCGATGTGTGGAACCTGAACCCACTGGGTACTTCCCAGAACTCGGTGAAGAACCTGTGGTTGCAGGCCTATTACACCATCAACCTCTGTAACCTGTTTATTGATGGTATGGCGGTTAAAGGAACTTCGGTTGTAGGAACAACCTTGTCGAACAACTACCTGGGCGAAGCACGCCTGGTCAGAGCGCTTTCTTATTACAGCCTGCTCCAGTATTATGCAAGGCCTTATGCCGACGGAAATGGAAGCAAACCCGGTTTGCCCCTGCGACTGACCGGCATCAAGGGATCTGGGTTTTCTGATCTTGCCCGCAGCACGGTAGCCCAGGTTTATACGCAAATACTGGCCGATCTCGATTTCGCGGAAGCCAACCTGCCGGCTACATATACCAGCAATGAACTCAATACAACCCGGGCACATAGGAATACAGCCATTGCGTTAAAGACCCGTGTTTACCTGAGTATGCAGAATTACGGAGCTGTTGTTACAGAAGGAAACAAACTGGCTAACCAGGCCACGGCTCCGTTCAAAGCAACGAACGGTGGCGTTCAGGATTCACTGCAACCAAATATCACCACGATCTTCGGAGCGGCCCCGGTTTACAATACAACCGAGTCTATCTTCTCGCTGCCGATGACTTCTACAGCGGGCGATAACCCCGGTACACAAAATCAACTTGGATTCTATTTCGTTCGGAATGGGTCAAGTCTTGGTGCAGCAGAGTATTCAATGAACCCAAGCGGTATCCTGGCCAATACAAACTGGTCGGCTACCGATGCCCGCCGGGTTAATCTTGTTTACCTGAACGCATCAACCGGAAAGCGGTTCGTTTCTAAATACCAGAACCCGTCTCCTTACCTGGATTATGCGCCGGTTATCCGTTATTCGGAAGTATTGCTGAACCTGGCAGAAGGGTTGGCCCGTACGGCCGCAGGCGGTGGCGTGGACGCCAAGGCGCTGGCCCTGGTAAACGCAGTACGGAAGCGTTCAGACCCGGCTACTACCATCACAGCCGCCACCCAGCAGCAACTCATCGACGCGATACTGCTCGAAAGAAGGATCGAGTTCCTGGGCGAGGGATTACGCAACAACGACATCATGCGTTTGCTGCAAACCATTCCTGCTAAAGGATCGGTTCCCGCGAAAACACCCAGTGAAACCGGCTATATCTGGCCGATCTCCGCGGATGAACTTTCACTCAACAGGCTCATGACCGATAATTAATCGAAATAGCTTATAGTAAAAAGGCGGACCCAAACGGTCCGCCTTTTTCTTTATAAAATCGGTTGTTTACTTCAGTATCTCTGCCAGCTTTTCGTGAAGGGCATTTCCCCGGAGGTTTGTAGCGATGATCTTTCCATCCGGACCAACCAGCACATTGTAGGGGATTCCATCAAATCCATAAAGCGGCACAGCGGCGCTGTTCCAGTACTTAAGGTCGCTGATGTGATACCAGTTAAGCTTATCATCCCTGATCGCTTCAATCCAGGGGGCTTTGCTCTTATCGAGTGATACACCCAGTATGGTGAAATTCTTATCCTTAAAACGAGCAAAGGCTGCTGCTACATTTGGATTTTCTTCCCGGCAGGGCCCGCACCAGCTCGCCCAAAAATCGACCAATACGTATTTCCCCCTCAGCTGGCTCAGTGAAAACGGTTGATCGTTCACATCGTTCATGGTAATATCGGGTGCCATTGCTCCCGGACCCGGTGTGGCCGGTGTGTTTGTGGGCGCCGCCTGCGCCGGGGTATTTTTCCGGGCTACCAGTTCTTTAACCGAGGCAATGGTCGCTTCGAGTCCTTTGTGTTTCGGAAAGCGGCTGGCCAGTTTGGCCAGGGGCGCCTCGAACTGTGATACGTCATCTACGGGCGCCCGGTTGATGATGAACATGGCGGCTACCGGGCTTGTGCAGGTATCTGCAAATGAAAAGCAATAATCGGTAAAGCGTTTCAGGATCCCATCGAAATCGTTCCGGATCGCTTTCACAACGCTGTCGTTGGCGGTTGCTCCTGATCCCATGAGGCTGCTTACCAACTGCCGTTTGTTGTACAATAACCTGTTAACGCTGTCGATCGCCTTCATGCTCGATTTCAGTATGGCGTTGGCATTTCCGCTGAAGTGGAATCCGTCGTAATCGGCTTTGTGCAGATCACCGGTAAACTGTACCTGGTTTCCATCATTGATGAAGAGGTAGGCATTGTCTGTACTGTCGATGCGCAAGCGGTACATTCCTTCTTCTTTGGCTACGGCTTTTACGGTGAATACGCCGTCTTTGATATCGCCGGTGTCGAGTACCTGCGGTGCAACCCCGGTGAACAGGATCTCTTCGAGGAAGACCCGCTGATTCTTTGCGCCTTTCAATTCGCCGCTAAGTGTGAAACTCCCGCTTCCCTTCTGGTTATTGCAGGAAAAAAGGAACGCGGTAGCCAGTACGGCTGCGGATAGTTTTTTCATTTATTCGTATTTAGTTTTTTATTGAGCAGTTGATTTACCAGTTGCATATCCGCCTTTCCTTTACTGATCTTTTTCACTTCGCCGGCAAATAAGCCAATCAATCCTTTTTTACCCTTCCGGTACTCCGCTACTTTATCGGGCATTCGTTCCAGCGCTTCATCAACCCATCGTTCAATGGAGCCGGTGTCGCTGTCGAGCAAAAGATTCAGGGAGGCGGCTAAAGCAAGCGGATCCTTTTCCGGTTCCTGCAGCAGCGCCTGGAAGATCTTCGTGGAAGCGATGCCGAAACTGATCTTGCCCGATTCCACGGCCTGGATAAGGGCTGCCAGTTTTTCGGGGCCCAGTACAAAGTTTTGAATGGTGCCGTTTGTTTCGTTCAGATGCGCTTTGACGGGGCCAAGCAACCAGTTGGCGGCAGCCTTGTACTGGCTGCAATGCGCCGTAAGCGTATCGAAGTAGTTAGCCAGTGCCTTGTCGTCGCAGATCACGGAAGCATCGTAGCCGGATAGCTGAAACTGATCCATGTATCGCTTCTTCAATGCTTCGGGCAGTTCGGGCAGGTTGGCCAGCATAGTATCCAGGTATGCATCGGAGATATGGAAGGGCGTAAGATCGGGTTCGGGAAAGTAGCGGTAATCTTCCGCGTCTTCTTTGGTACGGAGCGAAAACGTGCTGTTGTTGTCGGCATCATAGCTTCTTGTTTCCTGAATGATCTTTTCGCCCCGTTCGGTGATTTCAATCAGCCGGTTTACTTCTACATCAATGGCTCTTTTGATATTGCGGATGCTGTTCAGGTTTTTGACTTCAACCCTTGTTCCCAGCGTGGTTTCGCCCTTTAATCGGATGGAGATATTGGCATCGCAGCGTAAACTCCCTTCTTCCATGTTCCCATCGCATACACCCAGCCAGGTAACCATGCGGCGGAGCTCGGTAATGTAGGCAAAGGCTTCATCGCTGCTGTGCAGGTCGGGTTCTGTCACTATTTCCAGTAAAGGCACACCGGCACGGTTCAGGTCGATGCATGTGTATGCCTCTTCTATGTCGTGCAGGCTTTTACCGGCGTCTTCTTCGATGTGGATCCTGTTCAACCGGATGGCTCGTTCGGCGTCATTGACACGGATCTTCACAAAGCCATTCCTGCAGATAGGTGTGGTGTGTTGTGATACCTGGTATCCCTTCGGAAGATCGGGGTAGAAATAATTCTTGCGGGCGAAATAGTTAACCCGCTCAATGTCGCAATGAAGAGCGAGTCCGAGACGAACAGCATATTCAATGGCCTTGTTGGTTGTCATCGGCAGGGTGCCGGGGTGGGCCATCGTGATGGGGCTGATGTGCGTGTTGGGATCCGTACTGAACGCGGCGCTGTCGCCGCAAAACAATTTGCTTTGGGTAAGGAGTTGCGCATGCACTTCGAGGCCGATGACCACTTCGTATTTATCGATGGGCGTCACGGCGGCAAAGGTACGGAATAGGGGGGAGAGGCGTTTTGAACAGCGGCTATAAAAAAGCCGCCCCGGTTACAGGGACCAGGGCGGTTACTTCATGCTTATTCACGGCTTATAAATTCGCTGTCTTGAGTTTCTTGGGTATTTTGATATCGAAATTCATCGCATTGCCATTGCGGCTGGCTTTGATGCTGTACGATGCTTTGTCGGCATTTTCACGTAATTGATCTCTTGCTTCGTCTGTATTCTCTACTTTTTCACCACCAATCTCGGTGATCACATCATCTTTTTTCAACCCGGCCTTGTCAGCGGGAGAATCGGCTTCCACATCCAGTACTTTCACGCCCTTGCCATCTTCTGTATCCTGTATCCTGATACCTAGTCGTTGCTGGCGTGGTCCCATTGAGAAGTTATAGCCGTTACCGAATGATCCGTCGTTGTTCCAGTTCCAGTTATTTACATCGGGTATTTTCGGAAGCGAATAGGCACGCGGAACGGTGTAGGAGCGGGAATAACCATCCGGTCCGCTGAATGAATAGCTCATGGCACCGGCAGATTTGCGCTCACCCAGGGTCACTTTTGCTGAGCTTTCTTTTCCATTCCGCTTGTAATATACTTTCACCTCATCCTTCGGCTTCTGGCCCGATACCGCGTCATACAGGGATTCCGGACCATCAATTTTTTTCTCTCCTAATTTGGTGATCACATCGCCTTCTTTCAACCCGGCCTTTTCCGCTGCGCTTTCTTTGGTTATGTCGGTGATTTTGGCACCATCATCGGTTTTTTCTGTTGTAACGCCTAAGAACGCTCTTTTTTCTGCGTTGTCATCGCCCCAGAATCCGTTGAAGCCATTAAAGGCATCCGGGCTGATCGTATACACATCGCGGCCTTTTCTGTCGCGTATGATGATGTTCCTTCGGTTAATGGTTACTTCATCATCCTTGAATTCGGCCAGCGGTTTTCCATTGATGGTTATCTTATCGCCGCTGATCTCCACGGTGATCTTCGCGTCTTTATCCCCTTTTTTACGAATGATGATCTCCTGGCTTTCTTTGTAATCTTTTTCGACTTTCTCTTTTTTGTCGTCCTGTGCTTTTACCGTCATTCCAAGGCTGGTAAGTCCGGCTACAGCTGCTAAAACTAATAACTTTTTCATGCTATTCCTTTTTGTGTACGAAATGTTTAGTAGATCAAAAATAAGCAGGATTTTGGAATTACGAAATATTTCGGAGATTAATTTATTGCTTTAACAATTCTTTGCCGGTAGCGGACAGATTCCGGGTCAGGTGTAGGGATTGTTCTTCACGAAATTCTTCACAGGGCATTCATCTACAATACCTTCGCCGGTATATTCCATGCCTATTTTTTCGAGAATGTGGATGGAAGCGATGTTCTCAATATGGGCGCAGGCGGAAATAACCGGCAGGTTCAGCTGGCGAAATCCGAATGTGAGGGTATGGCCGGCCGCTTCCGAAGCATAGCCCTTTCCCCAGGCTTTTGGCAGCAGGCGGTAGCCAAGGTCGATCAGTTCCAGTTCGGGGCGATATTTCAAACCACACCAACCCAGGAATTCGTTGGAATCTTTCAGGTGCATGGCCCAGCGGCCCAGGTTGTTGGGGTATTGGGGCAGTATGATATCCCGGAGGATCTGCCGGGCATGGTCTTCCGACCCAAGGATCGGTTCGTGGAGGTATTTCAGTACAGCCGGATCACTGTTAAGTGCCAGCACCAAACCCGCATCCGCTTCGGTGAAGCGGCGGAGTATGAGCCGGGGCGTTTCGAAAACGATGTGCATGAAGCAAGGAGAGCAATGGTTTGTTTATGTGTGCAGCGATGCACAATCCTTCCCTAGTCTAATAACGTCTTTATCTTTTCGATCACTTCCTGCAGGTTGCTTACATTTTGTCCGCCGGCTGTAGCCAGGTTCTTCTGACCGCCGCCACCGCCCTTGATCAGCGGAGCAACATGCTCCTTGATGATCTTGCCTGCATCCAGACCTTTGGCTGTTACCACGGTATCCGAAATGCTGATGGCTACATAAGCCTTGCCATCGATGTTGCTGCACAGTACGGCCAGGTGATCGTGAATATGATGCTTGATATCGAAGCAGAGTTTCTTGAGAGCGTCGGCATTGGATACTTCCACAATATCCCCGATGAAGGATACATTGTTGATGATCTCGTCTTTGCGAAGCAGTTCATTGCGGATGCCTACCAGTTGGCGGGCCTCCAGTCCTTCAATACGTTTTTGTAATGCATTGTTTTCTGCTTGAAGGTTCTCGATGGCTTTCTGCAGGTCGGCCGGGTTCTTCAGGAAACCGCGTACGCTGCTTATCTCGGCGAGCGCACTATGGATGTAACGTTCGGCAGCGGCACCACAAACCGCTTCCACCCGGCGTACGCCGGCGGCTACAGCGCCCTCGCTTTTAATTTTGAACAGGCCCAGCTCGCCGGTATGGCCTACATGCGTGCCGCCACAAAGTTCGATGGAATAGGATGGGTCCATGATCACCACCCGCACCAGGTCGGCGTATTTTTCTCCGAAAAGCGCCATGGCGCCCAGGGCGATGGCTTCGTCTTTCGGCATTGTTTTGATGACCACGGGCACGTTTTCCCGGATCTTTTCATTCACCTGTTTTTCAACAGCCGCTAATTCTTCGTCGCTCATTTTGGCGAAATGGCTGAAGTCGAACCGCAGGTGTTCTTCATTCACCAGGCTGCCTTTCTGTGCCACGTGTGTGCCCAGAACCTGTCGAAGGGCTGCGTGCATGAGGTGGGTAACGCTGTGGTGTATGGTGATGTCTTTTCTTCGTTGCGCATCTACGCGGGCGATCACTTCCCCGCTCATATTGGTTGCTACCGACTCGGAAAAATGAATGATGAGATCGTTCTCTTTTTTGGTATCGATAATGGCTAACTCTTCATTATTAATTTTTAATTGCCCGCTGTCACCAACCTGGCCGCCGCTTTCGGCATAGAAAGGAGTTTGGTCAAGAACGATCTGGTAAAGTGATTTTCCTTTGGCAGTCACTTTACGGTATTTGAGAACCCTTGATCTTGTTTCCAGCGAGTCGTAACCAACGAAGCCGGTGTTTCGACTCCGCTCAACACCCGGTCCGGCACTTCCTTCGGCTTCGCTCAGGACGGTTACCCAATCTTCGGTTTCCAGTGAAGTGGCAGCCCGGGAGCGGTCTTTTTGCTTTTTCATCTCGATCTCGAAACCTTTTTCGTCAACGGTCAATCCTTTTTCGGTGGCCACCAGTTTGGTAAGATCGAGGGGGAAGCCGAAGGTATCGTAGAGTTTGAACGCTTCTTCGCCCGAGATATCCTGTTTCGCTTCTTCGAGCATGGAAAGCCCGTTCGCCACGGTTCTCAAAAAAGCCTCTTCTTCTTCCTTGATCACTTTACCAACAAAATCGACCTGCTTTTGCAGTTCCGGGAAAACATGTTCGAATTGTTTCGCCAATACCGGAAGTACCTGGAACAGCAGGGGCTGTTTGTAATCGAGGTACGAATAATAATAGCGTACAGCTCTCCGGAGGATGCGGCGTATCACGTAGCCGGCGCCTGTATTCGAGGGCAGCTGGCCATCGGCGATGGTAAAAGCAATGGCACGGATATGATCGGCGATCACCCGGAAGGCAATGCTTTCTTTTGAGTCATCGGCTTTGTATGTTTTATTGACCAGTTTGCCGGTAGCCTCAATAGTGCCGCTGAAGATATCCGTATCGTAATTGGATGTTTTGCCCTGCAGTACCCGAACAAGACGTTCGAGGCCCATGCCCGTATCTACGTGTGTGGCGGCAAGTGGCTCCAGGGTACCGTCTTTTTTGCGGTTGAACTGGATGAATACATTGTTCCAGATCTCGATCACCTGGGGATGATCTTTGTTCACGAGGTCTCTGCCGGGGATCTGGTTTCTTTCTGCATCGGGGCGGCAATCCACATGGATCTCGGAACAGGGGCCGCAGGGGCCGGTATCACCCATCTCCCAGAAATTATCTTTTTTATTGCCGTATACAATGTGATCTTCCGGTAATAATTTTTTCCATTTGGCCAGGGCAATCGAAGAGGCCGGGAGATTCTCCTTGGCATCGCCTTCAAACACGGTGGCATAGAGGCGGTCTTTCGGGATCTTATATACTTCCGTAAGCAGTTCCCAACTCCATTCAATGGCTTCGTTCTTGAAATAATCGCCAAAACTCCAGTTGCCCAGCATTTCGAACATGGTATGGTGATAAGTATCCACCCCAACTTCTTCCAGGTCGTTGTGTTTGCCGCTTACCCGAAGGCATTTCTGTGTATCGGCCACCCGTTTCCAGGGAGCCTGTTTATTGCCAAGAAAATAATCCTTGAACTGGTTCATGCCCGCATTGGTGAACAGCAGCGTAGGGTCGTTCTTTACCACGATCGGGGCGGAAGGCACAATACTGTGTCCTTTGGATTGAAAAAAGTCGAGGAATTGTTGCCTTATCTCAGCACTCGTCATCATATGCCAATTGTTTATATGGGTTGATTTTTGCGATTTATGCAGCTATATTTGTACGCTTTTGTTCAGCGTGGGCAAAGGTAATAAAACGGGGCCAAGCCGCAAGGAAAACGGCCCCCAGCCGATTCAATATTCTGAGGGACGACGCCAAAGCAGCATGAAAAAAATAAAGTATTACTACAACACCCATACACTCCGGTATGAGAAGCTGGTTACCCCTTTGCGGGTGAAATTGCTGCGGGCTTTCGGGTTCATATCGGCGGCGCTTGTTTCTTCCGCCCTCATCATCTGGGCCTATACCCGGTTCTTTCCCAAAGCCGCTGATAAGGAATCGCAGCTGCGGTACGAAATGATCCGGGATAATTACAAGACGCTGGAGGAAAAAACCAAATTGCTGCAGCAGCAGATGGCCGAACTGGAAAAAAGGGATAACGAGGTATACCGCTCTATTTTTGAAGCCAACCCCCTGCCCGACAGTGCCCGGGCCAAACTCATCGAAAAGAAAAAGGATATTGCCAAACTGAACCTCGACCAGGAAGACCTGGGTAAGGAGATCGCCAAATCGCTTAATAATATCGCCTCCCGGATCGCTTACCAGCAGGAAAGTTATAAGGCGATCGAAAAACTGATCAATAACCAGGAAGCGAAACTGGCCAGCATTCCCGCCATTCAACCGGTGAGCAATAAAGAACTTAACCGTATCGCCAGTGGTTTCGGCATGCGTGTACACCCGATCTATGGCATAGCGAAAATGCACGCCGGCCTCGATTTCACAGCTCCCCAGGGAACCCCCATCTACGCTACCGGTGATGGGGTGGTTACCATGGCCGAATTCAATACGGGCGGTGGTAACGAGGTGGGCATCAATCATGGGTATGGATACGAGACCAGGTACCTGCACATGGTGCGTATGAAAGTGCGGAAGGGCCAGCGGGTGAAGCGGGGAGAGGTGATTGGCTGGGTGGGCAGTACGGGCGCCAGTACGGGTCCGCATTGCCATTATGAAGTACACGTGAATGGAAACCCGGTAGACCCCGTTTACTTTTTCTTCAACGACCTGAACGCGGAACAGTATAACCAGGTGTTGAAGATCGCTTCCACGGGAAGTGCCAAAAGTTTTGATTAACTACCTGCTCCTTTTTTTCAATTGAATGTTGTACAATATCCTGTACTCAACCCATAGTGAAGGATTGGGATTAAGGTCTTCATCGGGTGTACCGTGGGCGGTGACAAAAGCCATGAGGTTCCTGTACGAAAAGCCTATTGATAATCGCGGGGCCCAAAAGGGTAAACTTGTCGATCGTCGTTCAAAAATCCTGTTACCGTTCGTATCTCTCTCGCCGGTTGGAAAATCATAATCAAATTTCTTACTCATGTTCATCCTTCCGAATCCGGCCGATATGTGTATAAAGGAATGCTTGAATTTTCTGAATCCTGCCCGGTAAGAAACATCCACGAAAACATCGTATTTAAAACTGTTGAGATCTTCAACGGGGCGATTCAAGGAATCCAGGATCGTTACCAGGTAATTGTAACTGAAATAATTTGAAAGCTGAAAGCTCCATCTTTCGTTGTTCAGCCGTTGGTTTATCTCGAAAACAAGCAGGGGTTTATTGAGGTAGCTAAGCCCTGCAAAGTGATAACCTTTATTGGGTCCGCCCCTGGTGTAATAATTTGTCAGTTCAAAGAGTTCGGGCCGGTAGGCGATCCCGAAATTAACACCCGGGAGTGTTTTTAACTGCGCATTTGTCAGTAATGCGATTGCAGAAAAAAACAAAATAATGATGACCTGTTTAAGCATTTTATATGCTGGACGTATAAATTAAAGATATTGCTTCTTTTCCGAAAACACCTATGGATAGCGTTTTAGTTGCCCACGGTATTAAAGGTTATGTACTCATTGTTCACATACCCGGTCGCATAGAATTTATGTTGAGAAGCTGCAAGCAGGATGTTGTTGACAAAATCGCCCGTTACGTACGGATAATTCCAGGTGGTTCCTGTCTTTTTTTGTGAACGGTAACCTTGTTCCCACGCATCCGAAAACTGGTCTGTATACGGCGGATGAAATAAATCCTTTCTGCCGGTTCTTTTCGGCTTATTTAAGGTAGCCGGCCAGATATCTCTTTCAAATATCACGTAATCAAAATAAACCGGATCGGAAAGATAGAATTGGGAAGGCCAATTGCTCTGCAGGGTATAATTTACCAATTTACTGTTTTGATTCCGGATGTCTTTTCGCTTAAACTTGTATATTTTGTTTCCGATGTAGTTGCTGTATTGATCGGATTTATACTGAATGCTTGGTGCCGGCCTCGGGTTACCAAGTTCCAGGTTGTTGTGGCAATTTAGTTTTGCCCGGATCGCTATTTCGGAGGCGCCCGCCAGCCAGGACTCTTTGTGATCTTTGATCGTCATGTACTCAATTTTAAAGCTTACCGGATTGTGCAACCCCATATCCGGATGAATGGGTGTAGCTGAAGCGGGGTATTCGTTGGGATCACAATCCGGGCCTGTACAGCCTCCGCCAGGAGGATTGTCGGGCGGGTTCGGGTTACAGCTTTCCGGAATAAACGGATCCGGGCATATGTATCCATTGTTATTCACGGATTCATTTGTGGAAATTATCCAGACTTCATTTTCATTGGCATACGCCTCATTCACCATGCCCCAGTATTCGATCTGGTTATTGCTGTTCAGGATATACCCCGGGTAGCTTTCCGCCGTATTTGTAGCCGTGTCAATTTCAGCGGCCCCATTGTAGTAAATATAGATTATCTGTTCGCCCAGCCCCTGTGGCAAGGAATAATCTTTATCCTCTTTCATATCCTCTTCATGCTGAAACATGGGTATGTAAACCTGCGGATAGTAATTGTTTCCATCAATATTTTTAAACGCGTTTAGCGCATTGCTCATTTTCGGAGAACCAAGCTTGCCGCTCCAGCGGCTGTTTTTCTTCAGGTCGTTGATAAGCACTTCATACTCTCCATCAAATTTCTTTTTAACCTCGGTATGAACAAAGGAAACAAATTCTTTTTCGCTGCATAAAATGGCGAGTTCTTCGGTGATGGCCCTTAAGTGCCTGTCAATATAGGCAACCTGGTCTCTTATGTTCAGGGCCGCAACATTCGGGATGGACTGAAGAGCCTGTTCGGTCTTTTGACACGCGGGAAATGTGAACAATACTATTGCAGTAATAAGACGGGGAATGAGGGATTTCATTTTTGACGGGTTTAAATAAAGAATACACAAAGTGAAGAAAAAGCTAAACGGGAGAAGCAGGAACTAGACCCGGTTTTGTCCAGAAAATCACAAGGTTATAATGAGGCTTTGCTACCAGGAATTGGTTTCAGGCACAACGTCTTTTGTGGAATTACCCCACTTCGGGAAGTTTTAACTAACTTTATATATGCCACTGCACCAGATATCATTCGATTTCGACACCGCCCCGGTACAGGAGGAGAAGCCGGTTGCAAAACCCAAACAGGTTGTTGTTACGAAACCGCAGCCGGAAAAAGTGAAAGCACGCCCCGCCGACAACCGGAAAACAAACCGGGGACGGATGCGCCTGAAAGAAATGAATGCAGGTACCGACCTGATTGAAATTCCGGAAGACGAGATCCTGTTCCAGAAAAGTTATTACAGCATTGGTTCGGTAGCCGATATGTTTAAGGTGAACCAATCGCTGATCCGTCTTTGGGAGAATGAATTCGAAATCCTGAAACCCCGCAAGAACGGAAAGGGCGATCGACTTTTCCGCCCGGAAGATATCAAGAACCTCAAACTGATCTTTCACCTGCTGCGGGAACGCAAGTACACCATGGAAGGTGCCCGGGAGTTCCTGAAACAAAATAAACGGGCCGAAGAGAAATTCGCCCTGATCGAATCGCTGAAGAAGCTGAAGGGCTTCCTGCACGAACTCAAGGCGGGCCTATAACCACCCCTTAACAAAATTGATTTTTGTTGCGCAGCGATCACGACTACTTTAGCACACACAAATTTTTTCCATGCGATTCCTGATCACGCTTCTCATTGCCAGCTCCGTTGCCATACACGGATACGGGCAGGCGCAGTACGAAATAACCAAGGATGAAAAGCATCCTGAGCAACACTATTTCCGCGGTATCGTGAATAAATATGTGGTGCAGAACGATACGGCTTTTTCCAAATGGTACAACAGCAGCCAAAGTTATTATTCACCCGACACGGCAACGCTCAATGCGTTCGAACGTTCGAAAGGGAAACTGCAGTTCGTGGTGTTCGGCGGCACCTGGTGCGAAGACACCCAGTTTATTCTTCCCAAATTCTTCAAGATACAGGAGAAGAGCGGTGTGCCGGATGAAGCCGTTACCTTCTTCGCGGTAAACCGCGATAAAAAGACCCTGGGTAATATTTGCGACGCTTTCCAGGTGAACCTCGTGCCTACCATCATTGTTATGAAAAATGGAAAAGAAATCGGCCGGGTGGTGGAGTATGGAAAAACGGGGAAGTGGGATAAGGAACTGGTGGACCTGATCAACCAGTGATCTCAGCGGATCTCGTATACATCGATTCCGCCTTCTTTCAGCAAATAGATCTTCCGGTTCATGGCCTTGATGGCCTGGTAACTTCCGAAAAAAGCGGGAAGCTTGTATTCTTTCAGTTGCAGCGAATTCAACGCGTAACTGAAAAGCTTTCCGTCGGCGAACCCATAGATTGTCTGCCCGGATACTTCCACATTATTCCAGTGCAGGAATGCGAGGCGGTTTTTAAACGTACCGTAATAATCGAAGATGTAGAATCCTTTTTCGGGGTCGTACACATAAACGAAATTGTCGCGGTCGATGATGCGGGTGGGCGAAGGCATGCTGTCAAATAAAAGACGCCAGCCTACCGTTTCCTGGAGCAGCTTTCCCTGTTCATCGATCTTTTTCAGTTTGAAATCTTCCTCGTCAAAAAGCCAGATATTATTATCGTAGGAAAGCGCAATGCTGTTCACCAGGAAGATCTGCTGGGAGCGCAGGTTAATGGTATTGCGGAAGGCCAGGAAACGATCCAGCGCTACGATGGTTGAATAATTCCTGTAATAGAGCAGTATCTTCAAGGGGTTGGTCACATCCACATACGAGGGGTTGCCGAATCGTTTCACATCATTGAATACGGCCACCGAATCGCCATTGGACTTGATCTTTTTAAGCTGGTTTCCGTAGTTGACGAGATAGACATTGTCGAGGTTATCGACATTGAAATAGGAAAATTCTCCCCGGATCGTTTTGATGAATTTGAAAACAGAGTCTTCCTGTGCGCTGGCTGAAACGGCTGCGAAGAAGCAAAACAGCGCTATGAGAATGCCCTGTTTCATTCGGTGTAATATTTCAGTTCGAGATGGGTTCCGTCAAAAACGGCGTAGCTGAAATACTGTATCCAGTCGCCCAGGTTTATATACCGGCTTTGCGTCTGGTTGTTGGGGTTCTGTAATGTAAAATCGATGGGCAGGTGCCGGTGGCCGAAAACAAAATAATCGTAGTGTTCTTTCTGCAATACTTCTTTACAGTATATGATCAGCCACTCTTTGTCTTCCCCGAGAAAGACTTCGTTGCTTTGCCCGGTCTGCGCCCGGCTCTTGCGGCTGAAATAATTGGCGATGCCCATGCCGATGGAGGGAGGCAGGATGCCGAAGAGCCAGTTGCAGGTTTTGTTGCGGAATATCTTCTTGATGAATTTATACCCATGGTCTCCGGGTCCGAGGCCATCGCCATGCCCTACAAGGAATTTCTTTCCGTTAAAGGAAAAAGGAGCCGGCTCGAAATAAACGGGAATATTGAGTTCTTGCTGGAAATAATCTTTCATCCACATATCGTGATTGCCCACGAAGAAATATAGCGGTATGCCGGCGTCGGTCAGTTCGGCCATTTTGCCCAGGATACGAACATAGCCTTTGGGAACCACTTTACGGTATTCGTACCAGAAGTCGAAAAGATCGCCCACGATGAAGATCGCCGCCGCGTCATTTTTTATTGTATCGAGGAAACGGATGATCTTTTTTTCCCGGACGAGGCTTGCCGCGGCATTGGGAGCTCCTAAATGGAAGTCGGACAGGAAGTAGATGTTTTTTCTGCCTGTGTCCATGCGCTAGGGTTTATTTTTCTGCTGCAGGTACTGGAGCAGGTCGCCCGATTCAATGGCTGGCTTGCCGTCGACATTCCCATTGAACCAGTAGATCCAGGCCGTAACCGGTTGGCCGTCCTGGTAGGCGATCACTTCTTCTCTTTTGTAAGGAGCAATTTCGCCTTCTTCGGCGTTCAGGCCTTCGTAATCATCCAGCTGGCCGATGGCCCAGGAAAACTCACGGGGATCGTTTATGGTATAAAGTTCACCGGAAATGAATTTGTCTTCGGTGGTCGCTTTGGCAACCGGGAATTCGCCCATGTCGTATAGCTTTCCCCGTACCACGGCCTCACCCCGTAAGCGGAAGTACCGGGTCAGGTAATCGTATACCGGATTGCGGAACCCGCTGCGCAGGGAGCCGTATACAAACAGGTTATAGATATCTGTACTCATGATAGAATAAAGATACTTGTAAAAAGGGAATTATGCTTCTACGAGAAAGCAGTACACCTCTTTGGGTCCGTGTACGCCGGTAACAAGTGTTTTTTCAATATCGGCGGTACGGCTGGGGCCGGTAGCGAAGGTGACGAGAGAGGGAATATTGCCGTTGTATTTATCCTTAACAGATTGCAGGGCGTCTTTAATATCGTATACCAGCTGGCTGGTGTAGGCGATGCAGATGTGAACGGGGGCGTATACGCTTACGGTTCTCCCGCTTTGCTGTGCAGCGCTCATTACCATGGTACCTGTACGTGCCACCAGGAATTCGCAACCGGTGATGGATGCATCGCAGGTGGCCAGGCTGATGGTATTACTGAAGCTGTCTTTCCAGGGTTCGGTATCGCAATAGATCCGGGTCCATTCCTTCTCGGCAATCAGTTGCTGAACCTGTTTACGCATGTCGTCCTCACCGATGCAAAACGCGAATTTTCCCTGGAGGGCCGTGAACTCCTGGGCGAACAGGATACCGAGATCGTCGGATGCGGGAGGAAAAACCGAACTGGTGCCTTCGCTTTGTGCAAAAGGCAAAGGCACCGGGTTACTCAGTGCCTGCCTGATACGTTTCAGTATATTTTCCTTAGCAGGAGATACTGCCATGATGATTTATTAAATGGACGGGGGCGTTTTCAATTCTTCCGGCATGCCGCTTTTGGGCGCTTCGTTCGTTACAGTATGCTCGTCTACATCAATCGGTTTTTTTTCTTCAAAAGGCCGCTTGCCGATCAGGTTCTCCACATCGCTCTTAAACAGCACTTCTTTTTTGAGGAGCTCCTTAGCCAGTTTCTCCACGTCTCCTTTCTTTTCCTGCAGGAGGCTCTTGGTTTTCTGGTAGGCGTTGTCGATCAGTTTGCGTACCTCTTCGTCGATCATCTTGCCTGTTTCTTCACTGAACGGTTTGGTGAATACATTCTCCTGGTTGGGGTCGTAATAGCTGATGTTGCCAACCTTATCATTCATGCCATATACGGTGATCATGCTGTAAGCGATCTTGGTCACCTGCTGCAGGTCGTTGCTGGCGCCGGTGCTGATCTTGCCGAAGAAGATGTCTTCACTGGCCCGGCCACCCAGGGTCATGCAGATCTGATCCATCAGCTGATCGGTATTGTAGAGGTATTGTTCTTTAGGTGTGTATTGGGCGTATCCCAGGGCTGCTGTACCACGCGGTACCACCGTCACTTTCAGCAACGGGTACGCGTGTTCCAGGTACCAGCCGCAGATTGCATGGCCTGCTTCGTGGTAGGCGATGATCTCTTTTTCTTCCGGGGAGATGATCTTGTTCTTCTTTTCCAAACCACCGATCACCCGGTCGATGGCGTCCTGGAAGTCGCTCATGTCTACGGCGTCTTTTCCTTTCCGTGCAGCGATCAGGGCCGCTTCGTTACACACGTTGGCGATATCGGCGCCGGCAAAACCGGGTGTCTGTTCCGAAAGCTTGTGTATATCCAGCGTTTGTGAAACCTTGATCGGGGCGAGGTGAACTTTAAAGATCGCTTCACGGCCGACGAGGTCGGGGCGATCGATCGATATCTGCCTGTCGAAACGGCCTGGGCGCAACAGGGCGCTGTCGAGTACATCGGGCCTGTTGGTGGCGGCCAGGATGATGATGCCGAGATCGGTTCCGAAACCATCCATTTCCACCAGCAACTGGTTAAGGGTATTCTCCCGTTCGTCGTTGCTCATCATCATGTTCTTTCCACGGGCACGGCCGATGGCATCGATTTCATCGATGAAGATGATGCAGGGCGCTTTTTCACGCGCCTGTTTGAAAAGGTCTCGCACACGGCTGGCGCCCACGCCTACGAACATTTCCACGAAATCACTTCCACTGAGGCTGAAGAACGGCACCTGCGCTTCGCCGGCAACGGCTTTTGCCAGCAGCGTTTTGCCGGTTCCCGGAGGGCCTACCAGCAGGGCGCCCTTGGGGATCTTGCCGCCAAGCGCTGTATATTTTTTGGGATTCTTAAGGAAATCCACGATCTCCATCACTTCCACCTTGGCCTCATCCAACCCGGCCACATCGCCAAAGTTGATGTTCACCCGGGTTCCTTTTTCAAAGAGTGTCGCCTTTGATTTCCCGATGCTGAAGATGCCGCCGGGTCCGCCACCGCCGCCGGGTCCGCCCACTTTACGCATCATCATGATGAAGAGCAGGGCAATGAGCAACAGGGGAAGCAGGGTGGTGATCAACTGGCCCAGCCATTGATCTTCGTCGTCCGGACTGTCGGGTACTTCTTTCAGTATGGTATTTTTCTTATAGAAATCCGCCATCTGGGTGGCAAAGGTCTTATCGTCGATCACGCTGAAATAGAGTTGCGGGCGGTCACCTTTGATGCTCAGAGCGGCTTCATAGTTCTTATCATCCGGCTTGGCGTTCAGCAGTTGCCGGTACAGGTCGGCTTTATTTTTCAGACTGTCAGCATTGAGGAAAACCCGAACGATCTTTTTGTTACGGATGGTTTTCATTTTTATCACATCGCCCTGCAGCACCATGGTGTAAAATTTCTGCTGGTCAATTTCAATACCGGCATTGCTTACATTGTTGAAGAAGGTATATCCAACGATGGATAAAAAAATAACGCCGTATATCCAATAGATGCTGAGCCGGCTTTTCCGCTTATTCGGGTCATCTCCCTTGGGTGGTATATTATCGGGGTTGTACTTTCTGTTACTGTCCTGGTTCATAGTATCGGTCGTTTTTTGGATACGTTCCCGGTTTTCGGGCGTCTGTATAACAGACGATCTGGTTTTATTATTGTTTTAAATCGCTCAGGGTAAAACTATTATCCGTTGTGTTCCATCATCGGGGCGTCGCTCCACATTTCTTCCAGCTGGTAGAATTTCCGGGGCTCCGGCATCATCACGTGTACAACAATATTCACGTAATCGATGAGTATCCATTGCTGGGCCTGCCTGCCCTCATGCTTGTACGGGATCTCCCCGCATTTCGCTTTTACATCGGTTTCCACAAAATCGGCGATGGCTTTCAACTGGGTAGAGTTGCTGGCCTGGCAGATGATGAAAAAATCGGCCACGGCTTCGGGTATCTTGCGGAGGTCGAGGCTTACGATCTTATCCCCCTTTTTCTCCTCTATGGCATGAATGATGGCTTTGAAGATTTTGCTGTTTCTCGTTAGCCGTACCACACTGCTCTTTTTACGGCTGCTCAATGCGTTCAGGTTATTCAAATGCGATGCTGTTTTATGTGATGCCTGCCGGATCATGCCGGTTACAGGACTGTTTTTGATTGTTATTTAAAAACTTGCCAGTAGCTTGCGACTGCTGGCAAAAGTAACACTTCTTTGCCATTGGTTACCTATGTCCGGAGGCGGATTTTTACGAATATTGGAAGCGGTCGACAGTACCAACAACTATGCCATGGCCCAGGTTCATGCGGGATTGGCAAATCATGGCCTGGCCTGGTTTGCGCAGGAACAGACAGCCGGTAAAGGGCAGCGGGGAAAACGTTGGCAAACGGGCAAGGGAAAGAATATTGCCATGAGCCTGGTGCTGGAACCGGAGCGGTTTGGCCGGATTAAGCCTTTTTTACTGAGCGCCTCCATTGCCCTGGCCTGCCATGCATTTTTCGAAAAATACGCGGGCCCTCCTACCCGGATCAAATGGCCCAATGATCTCTATTGGGGTGACAGGAAGGCAGGTGGTATACTTATCGAAAATGTATACCATGGCAAAAACTGGAAATGGGCCGTTGCAGGCACGGGTATCAACATCAACGAAGACAGGTTCGACCCGGAACTCATCAACCCCGTTTCATTATACCAGATTACCGGTACACAATACAATGTGCCCGACCTTGCTCACGAACTGCTTGCACACCTTATGGCGTCTGCAGCAAGGCTGCAGGCAGGGCAAACAGCGACAATCATGGAACAGTATAACCAGCGTCTTTATAAGTTGAACGAAGCGGTGACATTACGCAACGGGGATACCGTTTTTTCCACTACCATACGGGGCGTTACCGAAGAAGGCCGGCTTATTACTTACGATACGGAAGAGCGAACGTTTGATTTTGGCGAAGTAGCGTGGTTGCGCTGACCGGTCAGTTATCCGGCGAGCCGCTGTCGATCCAGCAGAGAAAGGCATTCACCTGTGATTGGGTCAGCGATCCGTTCTGCGGCATGGCGCCGGACAGAATCGCGGCTTTGATACGACCGGCTTTTGCGGAAACCTCGGATTGATTCGTCAGTGGCCCGCCGGTGTTAAGGCTTCCGGTGCCGTGACAATTGCTGTTGATGGAGCAAACACCCGTTAGTATGGGCTGAATATCGGTTGAAAACTTCGGGCTGATACCCGTACAGGAATACGACAAGCCGTTTGTACCGTTGCCTGCCGGTTCCGGCTTACTGCAAGCGGCCAGCAAGCCCGTAATGCAGGAAAGAAAAAAGAATGTGCGGTGTGTGTGTTTCATGCCAGGCAGGATAACGCTCCTGCATTAACGCTTTTTACCCTCCAGCAATTGCCATGTTTGTATGATTTCTTCGGCGTGCTGCTTGTTTTTTGGCCGAAGGAATACCTTTTTTATCACTCCTTTTTCATCGATCAGGAACGTGGTTCGGTGCAAGCCCATGTACTGGCGGCCATACAATTGTTTCTCCCCCCATACCCCGTATTTGTCGATGATGGAATGATCCGGATCGGCGATCAGGGTAAACGGCAGATCGTATTTGGCTTCGAATTTTTTGTGCTTCTTTTCGTCGTCCGGACTTACACCCAACACCACCCAGCCGTGTTTCTTCAGCAAACTGTAATTATCCCGCAGGTTGCAGGCCTGTACGGTGCAGGTAGGCGTATCGTCTTCCGGGTAAAAATACAGGACTACTTTTTTGCCGGTGAAATCGCTCAGCGAAACCGCTTTACCATTCTGGTCCCTGCCTTTGAATGCGGGGGCTTTTTGTCCTTCGGTGAGTTGTGTTGCCATGTTGTTTATTGGTTTAGCCGTTTAGTTGTTTACCGGTGAAAAACGGATTACGAATAAACCAATAAACGAATAAACAGGCAAACGGCCTTATCGTGTAAAGTGATAGATCTTTGTGTTGACATTCCCCACCTGGTCTTCGGCCACGATCTTCAGTTCATGTTCGCCGGGGCCGCAGCGTTCGTCGAATTCATATACAAACCGCCGGCCCTTATCGTTGCTGAAGCGAAGCCAGTTTCCATCGAGGGTGGCGGTAAATTGTTTGATGTCTTCGGTGTTGTCTGTTACAACAAATACCAGTTGCTTTAGTTTGGCGGCGTTCATCTTTTCTCTAAAACCGATCGGGGTTATGGCGGGTGGAATGCTGTCGACCATCAATTGAAAACTGCCCAGGTCGCGGAACCAGGCCTTGTACCAGCCGCTTTCTTTTCCATTCTGCACAGGCTCGGCTTTGCTGTAGTCGTGCCGCCCGTTGGCAAAGCGATGGATCACCGTTTTATCGGGCATGCTGCTGGCGCCCCTGATGGTTACGGGAAAATAACTATGCAGCGGGATGCTGGCATTGTGCAACTGGTAAACCGGGTACCCGGTTTTGGGTTTCGATTCGCTGTACGAAAACCGGAAGGAATCGTACAGGCAATTGGCCGGCAGGTAGAAACGGATATTGTCGTTTTCAAACACATTGATGTTGCCGGGCGAGAAGAAGGGTCGTTGGTCGGTACCGGTTTTTGCCGCCGTTGTGTTGCCTGCCGATGAGTTGCTCTGTATGCCAAACAGGAGATCCGAACTGTTTCCGTCGGCGTCGGATACGGTGATCCGCAGGAAATGCACCAACGTGTCGGTGATGGAGATAAGCCCGTTGTTGCTGATTGTACTGTAAATACCATCCGGGTAACCCGGCAGGCGGGTGATGTGCTGGATCATGGGACCGCCGCCGGAGCGTAGTTTGTAATCGATATGCGCATTGAGGTAGCGGGTTTCATCGTAACCGATATTGTTCATCCGGAAACCGGAAACGGGTTGATTGTTTTCATACAGGGTGGCCGAGAAGATTCCGTTACGGTTCGATGAACCATTGCAGCGGTCGCTCGCCGAGATACCAAAACTCAGTTCACGGGCATCGACTTTAATAATGGGCGGAACGGTTGTATAAAAACTATCCTTCTTCACCAATGAAAAAATACGCGGACTTTGTTCATAGCTGCTTTGCTCCCGGTCGTAGATGGCCAGCCGCATGATATCTGGCGCAATGGTATCGGGTAAGGGCAAACCAAAAAGGGTAGGGTTCAGTACTTTTTCTGTTTTGCTGTCGCGTATTTCGAAATGAACATGCGGCCCCTGCGAAGCGCCGGTGTTTCCGCTGTAAGCGATGAATTTGCATTTTTCAACCGGGAACTGCCCGGGCGTAAAGTGCAGGTCTACCGCCCAGCTTTTTAATTTGTACTGCTGTTCTTTTACGTATTGCTCCAGCTCCGGGAAAAAATCATTCAGGTGCGCATACAAGCTGGTATACCCGTTGGGATGATCGATGTAAATGGCCCTGCCAAATCCCAGGGGTTCGATCTTGATGCGGCTGATGTAGCCGTCGGCAACGGCATACACTGGCAGGTTCTGTTTCTGGGCCGTACGGCAATCCAGTCCCATATGATAGTGATTGACCCGCAGTTCACCGAAATTAGCCACGATCTCGGGGGTAAGGTCGAGCGGCCAGATAAAATAACCTTTGGGATATTCGGGGAGCGGCTGTGCGTAAATAGCTGGCGGAAGGAGTAAAAACAGCAGTAGTATATATAGGAGTTTTCCTTTCAGAATCATTATTTTTATCCGGTTATCCGCGAGGGTTGTTCGCCGGATAAAAGTACTTATAATCACGTAAACAAAACACTAAACAAACTGCCATGAAACGTTTATTCCTCGTACCCCTTTTCCTCTTCACGGTTCAATTTGCCGCAGCGCAAAACGACGATTGCAAGGTCCTGCTCGATTCCATCAAGGGAACCTACACCGGCGATTGCAGCAATGGTAAAGCGAACGGCTCCGGTAAATCGGTGGGCGCACACACCTATGAAGGCGATTTCAAAGCGGGATGGCCTGAAGGAAAAGGCAAATACACCTGGCCCAATGGCGACTACTATTACGGCGGCTGGAAAAAAGGGCTGAAAGATGGCAAAGGCCAGCTGCATCGTTTCGAGAATGGAAAAGAAACCCTGATCACCGGTTACTGGAAAAAGGGCAATTACCGCGGCGAATACGAAAACCCCTATGTTATCAACAATACAACCAGTGATATCGGGCGGGTGGAAGTGACCAAGCTCAACGACCGGGATTTTACCCTTACCATTACGGTGGAGAGCCTCTCCGCGGGAACCGGGTTTGCGTCTCCACCTGGCAATACAACAATGATGACAGGCCTGCAGGTGAACCGTGGCTCCTTCGTAAGTAAATCGGCAAACCTGCTCAACAACAAGGAAGTGACCATCCTGCGGGGAATCATCTTTCCGTTCCGGGCGGTGATGAGTTTTAATAACAGCACGATCGATATCGAAATATTCGAACAGGGCGCCTGGGATATGCGTATACCCATCAATAAATAGGCGCTGCACTGCCTTCAGCAATACCCGGTGTTTTCTCTTCACCGGGTTTTTTATTTACGCCATTAACGATTACTTTTGCACGCCACATCATCGGCAAAAACTGCATATGCCAAAAGACAATTCCATTCAATCGGTTTTGATCATCGGTTCTGGTCCCATCATCATCGGGCAGGCCTGCGAATTCGACTACTCCGGCTCCCAGGCAGCCCGTTCGCTCCGTGAAGAAGGCGTGAAAGTGATCCTGATCAACAGCAACCCCGCCACCATCATGACCGACCCCATGATGGCCGACCGGGTATACCTGCTGCCCCTGACCGTGGAAAGCATCGAACAGTTACTGGAAGAAAACAAGATAGACGCCGTATTGCCTACCATGGGCGGACAAACCGCCCTCAACCTTTGCAAAGAAGTGGATGAGCTGGGTATCTGGGAAAAGAACGGGGTACGGCTGATCGGTGTGGATATCAAGGCTATTGACAAGGCGGAAGACCGGGAGAAATTCCGCCAGTGGATGATCGAAATGAATATTCCTGTTTGCCCGGCCAAGATCGCCAACTCCTTTCTCGAAGGAAAAGAGTTTGCGCAGCAGATCGGGTTCCCCCTAGTGCTGCGTCCTTCCTTCACCCTGGGTGGTACGGGCGGAAGCATCGTGTTCACCAAGGAAGAACTGGATGAGGCCCTGAATGCCGGCCTTACCGCCAGCCCGATCCACGAAGTACTGGTGGAAAAAGCCGTACTGGGCTGGAAAGAATTCGAACTGGAATTGCTGCGGGATAATCAAGACAATGTGGTGATCATCTGCGGGGTGGAGAACTTCGATCCGATGGGCGTGCATACCGGCGATTCGATCACAGTGGCGCCTACCATGACATTGAGCGATACGGCCTACCAGCGCATGCGCAATACGGCCATCAGCATGATGCGTAACCTCGGCAACTTTGCCGGCGGTTGCAACGTGCAGTTCGCCCTTAACCCGCAAACCGAAGAACTGATCGTGGTGGAGATCAACCCCCGCGTGAGCCGCTCTTCGGCCCTGGCCAGCAAGGCCACCGGCTACCCCATCGCCAAGATCGCCGCGAAACTGGCCATCGGGTATAACCTCGATGAACTGAAGAACCAGATCACCCAATCAACATCGGCCTATTTTGAACCGGCGCTCGACTACGTCATCGTAAAGATCCCCCGCTGGAACTTCGATAAATTCAAGGGAGCGAAAGACACACTCGGTTTTTCCATGAAGAGCGTGGGTGAGGTAATGGGTATCGGAAGAAGTTTCGCCGAAGCGGTACAGAAGGCCTGCCAGAGCCTGGAGAACGAAGTGGTTGGTTTGGGTTACTACGGCAAGAGCCTCATGCACACCGAAGGATTGCTGGAATACATCAAAACGCCGAAATGGGACCGCATCTTCCGTATCAAGGATGCCCTGATGGCAGGCGCCAGTGTTAAACGCATCTGCGAAAGCACCAAGATCGACCGCTGGTTCATCTACCAGATCCAGAAAATATGCGATTGCGAAAAGGAGCTGGCCAAATACGAACTGAACACCCTGCCCGACGCCCTGCTGCGGGAAGCCAAACTGCTTGGCTTCAGCGATAAGCAGATCGCCAACATCATACAGGAGGAAGATGAAGAAACCATCTATGAAAAAAGAAAAGCGATGGGACTGACCCGTGTGTATAAGATGGTGGATACCTGCAGCGCTGAGTTTGAGGCCAAGACGCCTTACTTCTATTCGACCTTTGAAAGCAAACCGGTTAACGAAAATAAACTTCCGAGCAACGAAAGCATTGTTTCCGATAAGAAAAAGATCATCGTACTGGGAAGCGGACCCAACCGTATCGGCCAGGGCATCGAATTCGATTATTGCTGCGTGCATGGTTTGCAGGCGATCAAGGAATCCGGCTACGAAGCCATCATGATCAACTGCAACCCCGAAACCGTTTCCACCGATTTCGACATTGCCGATAAACTCTACTTCGAACCCGTTTTCTGGGAACACCTCTGGGAGATCATCGAATACGAAAAGCCTTATGGCATCATTGTACAGCTTGGCGGGCAAACGGCGCTCAAGCTGGCCAAACGCCTGAATGAAAAGGGTATCCGCATCATCGGTACTTCGTTCGATAACATGGATATCGCCGAAGACCGCGGCCGTTTCAGCGATATGCTGAAAGAACTGGGCATCCCGTATCCCCGCTACGGTACCGCGTACAATACGGATGAAGCCATCGAAGTGGCCAACCAGGTTGGTTACCCGGTGCTGGTCCGTCCTTCCTACGTGCTGGGCGGTCAGCGCATGCGTATCGTGATCAACGACGAAGAGCTGGAAAAAGGTGTGTTGAGTTTGCTCAAGCACCTGCCGGGCAATAAAATACTCATCGATCATTTCCTCGACCGCTGCCAGGAAGCGGAGATCGACGCCATTTTCGACGGCGAGGATTTTCATGTAATGGGCGTGATGGAACACATCGAGCCTGCGGGTATACACAGCGGCGACAGCAATGCCGTATTGCCCCAATTCAACCTTTCTCCGCTGATCGTGGAAACCATGGAAGAATACGCGGAGAAGATAGCCCGTAAACTCAACATCAAAGGATTGATCAATATCCAGTTCGCCATCAAGGATGGAAATGTGTATGTGATCGAGGCCAATCCAAGGGCCAGCCGCACCACGCCGTTCATCGCCAAAGCCTACCAGATACCCTATCTCAACATCGCCACCAAGGTGATGATGGGTGTGAAAAAACTGAAAGACTTTACGTTCGATAAAAAACTCACCGGCTTCGCGATCAAAGAGCCTGTGTTCTCGTTCAGTAAGTTTCCCGGTGTGAACAAGGAACTGGGACCTGAAATGAAGAGTACCGGCGAAGCCATCCGTTTCATCAAAGACCTGCGTGATCCGTATTTCCGTCAGTTGTATAAGGAGCGGAGCATGCACCTCAGTAAATAAGCGGAACAAAAGCATTCTCCTCCGGGAAATACAACAGCCTCTTTCGGGGGGCTGTTTTTATTTTCCGTCATGTCCCGTGCTTATACGATCCCTGTATGGAAAAGCGCACCGCTTATCCGGATGCTGGTTCCTTTTAGTGCCGGCATCCTGCTGCAATGGTATGGCGGAATCGGGTTGCCACAGGTTTTACTGACGCTTGTTTCTTTCAGCCTGTCCTATGCATTGTTCTTTCTTTTTCCGCACCGGGTCCGGTTCAAATGGCAGTTCCTGCAGGGCGTATTATTAAACTTCGTGCTCCTGGCACTGGGATGCCTGGTTACCTGGGCGCAGGATGGCCGGAATCGTGTAAACTGGTATGGTAAGATGTGGCGAACAGGCGACCGGTTGCTTGTGCGTATCGATGAACCGCTTGTTGAAAAGAGCCGTTCGTATAAAGCAGTGGCAAGCGTGGAGGCGATTGTGCGCACGGATTCGATGCTGGCATGCGACGGACATATTGTACTCTATTTTTCGAAGGATGGATTCGAACAGCGACTCAGGTATGGTCACCGGTTGCTTATTGCCCGGCAACCCGACCCGATCCATAACTCCGGTAATCCCGGCGCATTCAATTACCAGCGTTATGCCGCCTTCCGGCAACTGGTTCACCAGGTATTCCTGAAAAAGAAAGACTGGATACTGTTGGAGCAAACCAATGCAGGAAACAGGTTCCGGCATTTCCTGTATTCCGCCAGGGAAAAGATATTGACCATCCTGCGAACAAATATGGGCTCCGGCAAAGATGAGTTGGGAATCGCGGAGGCTTTGCTTATCGGGTACACCCATGACCTGGATAAAGACCTGGTGCAGGCTTACAGTAATACGGGTGTGGTGCATATCATCGCCATATCCGGTATGCACCTGGGACTAATCTACATGATGCTCATATGGGTGTTTAGCCGCCTGCCGCTGGTAAAACGGTATGGTTGGTTACAAGCCTTGCTGGTGCTTACCTGTCTTTGGCTTTTCTCACTGCTTACGGGTGGTTCGGCATCGGTGATACGCTCGGCGGTCATGTTCAGCTTTATCATCCTGGGTAAAACCTTCTTCGCCCGAACCGCTTCCATTGCGGGTTCGCTGGCGGCATCGGCTTTCGTGATGCTGGTCTATGACCCCTGGTATCTCTGGGATGTTGGGTTCCAGTTGTCGTACCTGGCCGTAATGGGTATTGTGCTCTTTCAAAGACCGGTTTACACGCTTTGCTACATAAAGAATAAGCTGGCCGACAGGATCTGGCAACTGGCAGCCGTATCCATCGCGGCGCAAGTACTCACCTTCCCCGTTTGTATCTACTATTTCCACCAATTCCCCAATCTCTTTCTCCTGGGCAATTTGCTGGCAGTGCCCTTGTCGGCCATCATCCTGTACGCGGAGATCGCGTTGATCGCCCTGGCCTGGTTACCCGTAACCGGCTATTGGCTTGGGAAAGGGATATCTGCGCTTGTTGGCTTCATGAATACCTTCATCCGCTGGATGAACGAACTGCCCTTTGCCGTCTGGGATCAGTTGCCGGCAACTGTACTTACTACCTGGTTGCTCTATGCAGTGGTGATCTTTTGTTCCGCCTGGCTTATGCGGGTAAATAAAAATTACCTGGTGGCTGCCCTCGGATTCCTGCTTGTGTTTGTTTCGGTGCAATCGTACAATAAATGGCGGGTGGCCAACCAGCAAAAACTGATCGTGTATAATGTTCCCCGGTACCAGGCTATTGACCTGGTGAACGGATCACGTTATCGTTTTTTGGGCGACAGCCTGTTGCTGGATGATGGCTGGCTTCAGAATTTTCACCTGAAACCGGCCAGGATTTCCATGCAACTGGAACAGCGGGTGGATTCGCTCCCGGGCGTTTTCGGATCCACCCATCTTTTTCAATTCAATCAACTCCGGGTGCTGCTGGTCGATAAAGAATTCGTCCTTCCGCACCATGCGCCGAAAATACAGGTGGATGTGATCATTGTTTCCAAAAACCCGGCGCTCTCCATTTCAAGCCTTGCACAGGTATACGTTTGTTCCCGGTATGTCTTTGATGCATCGAATGCGAATTGGAAAATCGCCCGCTGGCAGGAGGAGTGTGTCAGGCTGCGTATTCACTCACATGCAGTGCCGGCCGATGGCGCATTTGTACTGGATGTTGGCATATAACTTGCCACCTCCAATTTCCTGTTAATTTGAACAGATTAATCAGTAAGCATAACCGCAAGCAACCAAAACAAATTACATTTGCGGTGTTTTTACAATGAAACGGTCCTACTCATTCCATTTGTTTTTTTTCCTGTTGCTGCTGGCAGCCAATGCAGGTACGTTGGCGGCCGGTAAGCAGTTCCCGGATACAGAAAAAGACACCGTTTTGATACGGTTCGATTACAAGCAGTCGGCGATCTACCATACATTCACCTTTGATGTGCTCGACAGTGTCATCAATATCCTGAAGACCCATAAAGTGGTCACTATTTCCATTGATGGATACGCCTATAAAGATGAGGGCAGCGATACGATATGCTATTACCTCTCGCTCAACCGGGCGCTGTTCATACAAACCTATATACTGGGCCGGGGTGTGGATAGCTCCCAGATTCTTACGGTTACAGGTCACGGAAAATCGAAGCCGCTGTACAAGGGTACCGACAAAGATGGATTCAAGATCAATTGCCGGGCGGAGATTACCCTGAACTATCCGCCCAAACCGAAAAAGATTGTTGTATCCGACCGCGACCGCGACGGTATCGCCGACGAGAATGATAAGTGTCCCGATGAATTTGGCTATGCCGAGAAAGAAGGCTGCCCCAACCGCAATTTTGTGATCGTTCCCTTTGATGTGCAGCAGACAAATCTCTTTACAAGCAGTTATAAGGTGCTCGACAGCGTTGTAAGTATTCTGTCGGGCAATCCGTCCCTCACCATTTCGATTGAAGGGCATGCGTATAAAACAGAGGGCATCAGTTCGGTCTGCGACCGATTGTCCAGTGAGCGGGCCCAGATCGTAAAAAATTATTTTCTCTCACGTCGCATCGACATATCCCGGATATCCTCCGTAAAAAGTTTCGGACTCAACCGGCCGCTCAACGCCGGAAACACACCCGAAGAAGTGCAGCGGAATTCCCGGACAGAAATCTATCTATCCGAGCATTAGAAGCCCGCTGGCCCCGGCTTCCGGGGCTTATTCACAGGTGTTGGCGAAAAGCCCTGAGGAGGGCAGCAAAAAAGCATAAATTTGCGCCGGAAATCCGAATCATCGCCGGATATACCCGGCCATCTCAATCTACGCACATGCAGAAGAAAATTTCGTCAGCGCTTATCTCCGTATTTTATAAAGACGGGCTGGAAAATATTGTCCGCCAGCTCCACCAACTGGGTGTAACCATCTACTCAACCGGGGGTACTCAAAAATTCATCGAAGACCTTAAAGTACCCTGCGTACCCGTTGAATCATTAACCAGCTATCCCTCCATCCTGGGCGGCCGGGTTAAAACATTACATCCCTCCGTTTTTGGCGGCATCCTGGGTAAACGCGATGATGAACAGCACCTGGCGGAGATGAAACAGTACCAGATCCCGGAGATCGACCTGGTGATCGTTGATCTGTATCCATTTGAAGAAACGGTGGCCTCCACCACGGATGAAAAACTGATCATCGAAAAGATCGATATCGGCGGCCCCTCCATGATACGTGCCGCAGCCAAGAACCATGCTTCGGTAGTAGTGGTGGCGGCTAAAAAGGATTATTCCTTGCTGGAAGAAATGCTGGCATCGCAAAGCGGGCTCACCACGCTGGAACAACGCCGCAAATTCGCCGCACTGGCTTTTGAAGTGGTGGCGCACTACGATGTGGCGATTGCCCGGTATTTCAATCCCTCCGAAGCCTTGTACTTCCTGGAGTCGGTTACCAATCCGCAACCGATGCGCTACGGTGAGAACCCGCACCAGCATGGCGTGTTCTACGGCAACCTGGGAGAATTGTTTGAGCAGCTGAATGGCAAAGACCTTTCGTATAATAACCTGGTGGATGTGGACGCGGCCATGCAGATCATCGCTGAGTTTACCGAAACAACCTTCGGCATCATCAAACACACCAATGTATGTGGTATCGCCTCGCGGGCAACGGTCAAGGAATCGTGGGATGCCGCCCTGGCCGGAGATCCCGAAAGCGCCTTCGGTGGCGTGCTGGTGTGTAACGGAACGATTGATGTGGCCACGGCCAATGCCATCAATGAAATATTCTTTGAAGTACTGATTGCTCCTTCCTTCGATGAAGATGCGCTGGCGATCCTGCGTTCCAAAAAAAACCGCATCCTGCTTCGCCAGAAAAAAGGACTGACCAACAGCGAGCAATATAAATCGGTGCTGAACGGAGTGTTGGTGCAGGGAACGGACACCGGAAATTATACAGACTGGAAAGAGGAGGGAGGAAGAACGGCAACGGATGCCGAGCGTGCAGACCTGGTTTTTGCCAACCTTGTATGTAAACATTTAAAGAGCAATGCCATCGCGTTGGTGAAGAACAGGCAACTGATCGGTAAGGGCTGCGGACAAACATCCCGCATCGATTCACTCCGCCAGTCGATCGAAAAGTCGAAGCAATTCAACTTCAGCCTGGATGGTGCGGTACTGGCCAGCGATGCCTTCTTTCCCTTTGATGATTGTGTGAAGATCGCCCATGCGGCGGGTATCGGGGCCTTTATTCAGCCGGGTGGTTCAATCCGGGATAAAGACTCGATCGAATATTGCAAGGCGAATGACCTGGCCATGGTGATCACCGGCCAGCGCCATTTCAAACATTGACACTGTACACATGAATATCAGTAAGAACTTACCGAAGGGCCGTGCCGGCGGTTACCTGGCATTGGGTATCACCAGCATTGTCTGGGGTACAACCTGGGTTGCCAGCAAGATCGCTGTAATGGATATGCCTGCGCTGCAGATGGCATCGATCCGGCAGTTTTTCGGCGGCAGTTTCTTCGTGGTATTCTTTCTCTTTTATAAAAAGATCGGTCTTCCCAGCAAAAAACAATTCGGCTGGCTTCTCATGATGTCGCTGTTGATGTTTGTCATGGCGAACGGGCTCAGCACCTGGAGCCTGAACTATATTCCCACCGGGTTAAGCGCCCTGATCGGCGCCTTATATCCCTTGAGCGTGGTGATCATTGAACGTTTCTTTTTCAAAGTGAAGAATATGACCCCCCTTACCTTCGTGGGTTTGTTGCTGGGGATTACCGGTATCGGCATCGTGTTCTACGAGAATGCCTTTCAAAAGCATCCCGATGGGTTTCTGTTCGGCGTATTGCTTTCTGTAACGGCCATGCTGGCCTGGAGTGTGGGTACGATCTTTATCGTTCGCAACAAAGTGAACATGAATCCATATTATGCAACCGGCTGGCAGATGCTTATCGGGTCGTTCATTCTTTTTATCGCGGCGCATACTTTTCAACCGGCGGTACCACTGGCGGCCATCACTACCAAGTCCTGGCTGGCCATCACCTACCTGGTATTGGCGGGTTCCCTGCTGGCCTTTGTCGCCTTTATCTATTCGATGAAAAAATTGCCCGCGGCCGTTTCCTCACTCTATGCGTACATCAATCCCCTGGTGGCGATGGTGGCCGCGTATTTTGTTGTGGATGAAAAACTGACCATGAATATCCTCTGGGGCGCCATCGTTACCCTGGTGGGTGTGTTTCTCGTTAACTACAGCATTAAGCGAAACCGGGAGAAGATTATTGCCGAACCCGAGTTATAAACCGTTCGTAGAGTTCCCGCCATCCCGCAAAAGCGGGGTCAGTTCCCAGGAAGTTATTATGCCAGATCGCAGCGAGTGTTCCGGAATTTTCCTTGCATACAGTTATGTAGTGTTCTAATTCAGTCCAGGTTTGTTCGGTGTTCTGCTTTTGTTCGTAATAGGAATTGGCATCCATGAAACAGAACGGGTGGATACGGAGTTCGGTTTGTTCTTCCTCTTCAAGATTATACCAATAGAACGAAGAAGCCACCGAAGCCCTGAAGCCGTTGATGCTTCCATAACCCATCGAATAATCATTTGTGATGCCCGCTTCCAGTAAGCGGTTGTATCCCTCGGGCAGGTTAAAGCGGATATAATGTTGCCGGGATCGTTGTACCGGCAAGCCGCTCATGGCTTCCAGTTGTTTTTTTTCTTTGGCGAGCAATGAAAGGGCATCCCCGCTTTGCCAGGAGGGGTGCAGGCCGACTGTATACCGGGTAGCATGCTGCTGTATCAGTTTCCACATTGAATCGTTGTGCGGAAGGATGTTCTTATCGTATTGCCCATTCTTCCCGGCCACAAGGAAGAAATAAACCGGGTCGAGCTGGTATCGTGTATGCAGTTCATGGAGCCAGTTGTACGAATCGAATGGATCCGGGCGTATACCGGCGAGTACCTGCCATCTTTCTGCCGAAGCCGATTTGATGAATCCTCCCAGGTTCCTGAGCAGTCCCTTGTGTTTGTACGACCAGGCGATATCAATATCATAGGTGGGCAGGAAGTTGAAAGTTGAAGGTTGATAATTGAAAGTTGGGAATTTCTCTTTCAGTCTTTTGGCGAATTCTTTTACCCAGATGTTTACCAGTGGCAGGTTGAGAAAATTTTCTTTAAACGCGAGTGAATTCTCATGGGCATATCGTCCGTATGCGTCTTTCCTGTGCGGCAGGTATTCCTCGTACCGGGTGATGAGGTAGAAGGAGGCGGCAAAAATGTCGAATGGGAAATCGGAATCATGCGAACGGAAAAAAGCCTTGTACCCGTTTACCTCAAAACAGATGATTTCCTGCCGGATGATGATCTCGTCGAATAAAAAACTGTTGCCTTCGATCCGGAAAACATTTCCGGGTATCCGGGCATCGCTGTAATTGATCTTTACTCCTTCGTACACGCTGAACTCTTCCTGGTCGATGGTGATGGATACGGCTGCGCCCATCAGTTCGGTAAAAATGAAATGGCAGATGTATTGAAGGCGGGGAGAGGTAATATGTGAGTAAACCAGCACCATGAATACACAAATTAAAAAAGTCCTGCCAGAGCAGGGCCGTTTTTATCCATTAATTCTTCTTAGTTCTTGTAACGTTCCTTCCACAGCTGGTTAAAGGTCTTTTGGCTGAATTGCAGGTCGCTTCTTCGTTCTTTCCAGCCTTTGAACATGCCGTTGACCACTTTGTTTTTGATGTTGCCATTGCCCAGGTTCATCAATCCTCGTTTCAGGCTCGCGATGCGCCAGAGTTTCCAGGCCATCTTTTCGCTGAAGGGAACCAGCCCGCTTTCAACCGCTTCAGAACGGTTCTCGAGCAAAAGTTCATGGAGGTTGATCTTTACCGAACATACTTCGGTGCAATTGCCGCAAAGCGAGGAAGCGTAGCTCAGGTGTTTGAATTCTTCCAGACCCTGCAGGTGCGGTGTGATGACGCTTCCGATGGGGCCGCTGTAGGTGGTACCGTAGGCATGACCACCGATGTTCTTGTAGATAGGGCAGGCGTTCAGGCAGGCGCCGCAGCGTATGCAGTAAAGGCTTTCCCGTTGCTTTGGATTTTGCAGGATGTTGGTGCGTCCATTGTCGAGCAGGATCACATACATTTCGTCGGGACCATCGGCTTCGTTTTCCTGGCGGGGGCCGGCGATGAGCGTATTGTATACCGTTATCTTTTGGCCGGTACCATACGTTGCCAGCAGGGGCCAGAACAATCCCAGGTCGGTAAGGGAAGGGATCATCTTTTCGATACCCACGATGGCAATATGTGTTTTGGGGAAGGAGCAGCTGAGCCTGGCATTTCCTTCATTTTCGGTAACCGCCACGGCCCCGATATCGCTGATGATAAAATTGGCGCCCGTAACACCCACTTCTGCCTGTACATATTTTTCACGGAGCACTTCCCGGGCTTTCAGGGTTAGTTGTTCCGGTGTATAATTGATCGGTGTACCCAGTTTTTTATTGAAGAGCCGGGCTACATCTTCCTTGCTTTTGTGCATGGCGGGTGTCACAATGTGGTAAGGAGGTTCGCCGTCAAGTTGCTGGATGTATTCGCCCAGGTCGGTTTCCACGCTTTCGATGCCGTTTGCTTCGAGCGCTTTGTTGAGATGGATCTCTTCGGTGACCATGCTCTTGCTCTTCACCAGGGTTTTGCAGTTCTTTTCTTTGCAGATCTTCAGTACCTCTTCAATGGCCTGTTCGCTGTTCTCGGCCCAGATTACTTTGCCGCCCCGTTTGGTGAAGTTGAGTTCGAATTCTTCCAGTTGCTGGTCGAGTGTTTCGATGGCCCGCCATTTCAGGTTCTTGGCCCGTTCGCGGGCCAGGTGCACGTCGGCAAACTGTTGCTTGCCTTTCGGCACAACAGCGTTGTACCGGCCGATATTGAAATTGATCTTGCGCCGGTGTTCCAGGTCGGCGGCCTTAACGGTACTTTTTGCTATGAATGTTTGCGATTGTTCGGACATGTTTCTTATTTGAGTACGCCCAGTTCCTTACCGATCTTGGTAAAGGCTTCAATGGCTTTATCGAGGTGGCGTTGTTCATGGGCGGCGCTTAACTGTACCCGTATCCGCGCCTGGCCCTTGGCCACCACCGGGAAAAAGAAGCCGATCACGTATATGCCTTCCTCCAGGAGCTTTGCTGCAAAATTCTGGGCCAGTACGGCATCGTAGAGCATGATGGGTACGATCGGGTGGTCGCCCGGTTTGATATCAAAACCTGCCTTGGTCATCTTCTCACGGAAATACCGGGTATTGGCCTCCAGTTTATCCCGCAGTTCGGTGGTTTCGCTCAGCATATCCAGTACGGCGATGGAGCCGCCCACGATGCTGGGGGCCAGGGTATTGCTGAACAGGTAGGGCCGGCTGCGCTGGCGAAGCATTTCGATGATCTCTTTACGGCCGCTGGTAAAACCACCGCTGGCGCCACCGAGGGCTTTGCCGAGGGTACCGGTAATGATGTCGATTCGGCCCATCACACCCCGGTACTCATGGGTACCCCTGCCTGTTTTACCCAGGAAGCCGCTGCTATGGCATTCGTCGATCATAACGATCGCGTCGTATTTGTCGGCCAGGTCGCAGATCTTATCCAGTTGTGCGATGGTGCCATCCATACTGAAACTTCCGTCGGTAACGATGATCCGGCTGCGGAGATGGGCGCTTTCCTTCAGCTTTGCTTCCAGGTCGTCCATATTATTGTGTTCGTAGCGGTAGCGCTGGGCTTTACAGAGCCGTACACCATCGATGATGGAAGCATGGTTAAGCGCATCCGAAATGATGGCGTCTTCTTCACCGAACAAGGGTTCAAACACCCCGCCATTGGCGTCGAATGCCGCGGCGTACAGGATCGTATCTTCGGTGCCCAGGAAGGTGGATATCTTCTGTTCCAGCTCTTTATGAATATCCTGGGTGCCACAGATAAACCGTACGCTGCTCATTCCATAACCCCGGATATCGATGTATTTTTTAGCGGCAGCTATTACTTTGGGATGGGAGGAGAGTCCGAGGTAGTTATTGGCACAAAAATTCAGAACCGTCTTGCCGTTTACAATGATCTCCGCTCCTTGTTCGCTGGTGATGATGCGCTCTTTTTTGAGCAGTCCGGCAGCTTCGATCTCTTTCAGTTCGGCGGCTACCCGGGTAACAAATTTCTCGTTCATATATGCAAAAATTAGGCTGTGGCAAAAATAGGGTAAATAAGCCCACCCGCCCATCCTTTTCACCCCCTGAAAATGCCGGAAAATGATTTTTTTCGCCTTTTCTGTAACTTTTTATCACCCAGGTTCGTATCATACAAAAACAACCCGACAGGAGCTAACTTAACTGCCCCCCTTTATGACCGAGAGAGAGTATAATGAATGCGTAAACCTGTATGCAGACAATGTATACCGCTTTATCCTCAAGAATTTGGGGCATATGGAGGATGCAAAGGACGTGGTGCAGGGTGCGTTCGAGAAACTCTGGATCAACCGGGATAAAGTGGAGCACGAACGCAGTAAAAGCTACCTGTTTACCGTGGCCTATAACCACATGATCGACCATATCCGTAAGAATAAGCGGATCAGCCTGAAAGAGGAGTTCGCCGATAGTGCACGGGGAGTGACGGGACACCGAAACGATACCAAGCGGATACTGAACGAAGCCCTGGCAAAACTGAGCGACCAGCAACGGAGCCTCGTTTTGCTGAAAGACTATGAAGGGTACAGTTATGAAGAGATCGGCCAGATAACCGGCCTCAACGAAAGCCAGGTGAAAGTGTATTTGCACAGGGCCAGGCTGCAGCTGCGGGAGTATATCGTAAAAGTTGAAAATGTGATATAGCTAATCGATCATGATTTATAGTTAATGTAACGAACTATGAGCCATGGATCATGAACCATAACAATGAACATCAACCGCCATAATTACGAAACGTTTTTTCTGCTGTATGTAGATAAGGAATTGTCTGCCGCGGAAATGCAGGCTGTTGAGTTGTTTGTGCAGGAGAACCCTGATCTGCAAATGGAATTGTCCCTGTTGCAGGATGCGGTGGTGAAGCCGGAGGATATCGTACTTGAGAAAAAGGATTGGCTGTATGCCGATGAGAATGCCTCGGTTTTACAGGAAAGTCTTTTGTTATATGCCGACAGTGAATTAAGCGCCGCAGATACGAAAAAAGTGGAAGCTTTACTGGCAACTGACAAACGGGCGAAATCCGAGTGGGACCTGTTGCGCCGTACAAAGCTGGAAGCAGATACAGCCATCGTATTTGAAGACAAAGGTTTGCTATACCGTAAGGAAGAAGGCCGCGTGATCGGCATGAAGTGGTGGAGGGCCGCTGCTGCGGCAATATTGCTGGGGATAGGTTTGTGGGCCGGAATAACGGTATACCGGAACAGCCAGATTGTTCCTGCAAAATCCCAGGATCAGGGGCTTGCCAGCAACGGAAGTGCCGGGCAACCGCAAAACCAGACTGGTGATCCCGGAACGGGGACGGCGGATGTGAATGCAAAAACCGCCGGCGTTAACGAGTCTGCCACCGCCTCGGCCACGGGGAAGAAGACAGAACCGGATAATCCTGCTAAGAATACGGATACCAAATCTGAAGAGCGGAATAAACGGTTTGCTTCCGATGATAAAAAGAATATCGTGATACAGGCGCCCGAAAGCAAAAAAGAGGATAACAATCTGCCCAAACCCAATTCTGAAAATATTAACAGGCCGGATCGTAACGAATTCGCCGTATCAAACGTAAAACCTGAAAACAGCAACATCAGCACTTCCGGGGTGAACAATGTTGTGGTTACAACAAAACCTGCAGTAGCCGATCCCGTAGCAATACCGGTAGCTTACGCAGAAGAAGATACAAATAACGACCGCTATCTTTATATGGATGAAGATAAAGTACGGCGGACGAAAATCGGCGGACTGCTGCGTAAGGCAAAACGATTGCTCGAACGCAACGCCAACGTTAAAACCGGCGACGGCCTGAAAGTAGCCGGTTTTGAGATCGCATTGAAATAATCATTAAAAATTGACACAAATGAAAAGGCTAACATTACTCTTAGCAACGGCATTTTTTTGCCTGGCAGTATCGGCACAGAAAGGAAAAGACACCATCCGTATCGGTAACATGGTTATTGTAAAGGAAGGAAAAACAAATAGCGGCGGCGACAAGGTCGTGAAAATGAAACGCGATCAGGCACCCAGGAAATTACGGAATGTAAGCACCAACTGGGGTGTGCTCGACCTGGGCTTCAGCAACTACGACGACAAGACAAACTACGCCGCCCTGGGCGGCAGCTACCTGGTGAACAGGCCCGGTTACCCGGCTTTCGGCAAAAGCGACTTTAAACTGCGTGCCGGTAAAAGTATAAACGTGAACATCTGGATCTTCATGCAGCGGGTGAACCTGATCAAACACCATGTGAACCTGAAATACGGTTTGGGTCTTGAATTGAATAATTACCGGTATAAGTCAACCATCAGCTACCGCGAAAACGGCGTTGAGCCTTACAGCAATGGTTCTGTTGTGCGAACTGATCCATTCATTTTCCGCGACTCCATTTCATTCTCGAAGAATAAACTGGCAGCCGATTATATCACCATTCCCTTTATGCTGAACTTTACTTCACATCCTGCCTATAATAACAGGGGCGTAAATATCAGTTTTGGTGTAAGCGCCGGCTACCTGTACAGTCAGCGTAACAAACAGAAAAGCGCCGAGCGTGGAAAAAAATTAAATAAGGGTGATTATGATATGGAGCGGTTAAAACTTTCCTATGTAGCGGAACTGGGTATCGGACCCATCCATCTCTACGGATCCTTCAGCCCCAAATCCATGTATGAACGTTCGCTCGACATCCGGCCTTATACGGTGGGGCTTCGCTTCAGCAACTGGTAAAAATACTCTCTCACTCATTCCTTTACCCACTGCGGTTTTTACCAACGTGGGTGAAGGTTGGGTTTCAGACAGGGCTTCCGGCAATACCGGAAGCCATTTTTTTTCCACAGCAACGTGATTTTGTTAATGTTTTCGGGGCATTTAAAATATTTTTACGTGGCACATCGTTTGTCATAAAGCGAAAACTTTTTTCGATGAAAAGGCCTGTTATTCTACACTCCCTGTTCCTGGTCAGCCTCTTATCGGCTATTTCGTTTATTCCTCCTGTAAAGAAAAAGCGCACAGGAACAAAAAAGATCGCACCCGTGCACGCCGGGAAAAAAGCGCATAAAGACAGTACGGAAAATCCCTATTACATAATTGTAGATAAGAGTGATTACGAATTGAAAGTATATGACGAGGAGGGTTGGTTTGCCACCTACCCGATCGTTTTTGGCAGTAAGGACCTGAGTGATAAAATGCGGGAGGGTGATAAAAGAACGCCCGATGGAAGTTTTAAGGTCGTATTAAAAAAGATTCATCCCAAATGGGGCCCCGAGTTGCTGCTCGACTATCCCAACCAGGACAGCTACCGGAAATTCAATGAACGAAAACAAAAAGGGTTAATACCCCGGAACTCACGGATCGGTAACGGCATTGCCATTCATGCCACCCGCCCGCAGGAAGAATGGACGGTAGATAATTTTTACAACTGGACCGATGGATGTGTATCCGTTAAATACACAGAAATGAAAGACCTGTTCAGCTACATTCCGGTAGGTACGCCGGTAACCATCCAGCAATAAGATACTTTTTGCTTGCTTTATGCAACAATGGCCCGGGATCAGATGCCCGGGCTTTTTTGTATGAATAAAAGGCTGCCATCTCCATAACTGAGAAAACGGAAGTGGTGGCTCAGCGCATACTCGTATATTTTCTTCCATTCCGAATTTTTGTAGCCAACCGCGGCAGCAACCAGCAACAACAGGGTAGACCGGGGTTGATGGAAATTGGTGACCAGTGCATCCGCAACCCTGAACCTGTACCCCGGAGCGATCAGTATCTGTGATTGGGTGAACAGCCGGTTCCGTTTATTGCGATCAAGCCAATTGAGCAGGGCCCGCAATGCTTCCTCAAGCGATATGTTTGAATCTGCAAGCAGGGGGTCATATACTTCCCATTGTGCGAGTGCAAGTTGTTGCAGGGAAGGATCAAGTGCTGTTTTTACACCCATCCAGTATAAACTTTCCAGTGTTCTGAGCGATGTGGTTCCAACAGCCACTACGGGTTTCGGATATTGATCGACCAGCTGCTGAATAAAGGTATTGGTTACGTCGATCCATTCCGCATGCATATCATGGTCGGCCATGGTGGTTGCCTTAACCGGTTTGAATGTTCCGGCGCCCACATGCAGGGTGAGGAAGGCTTGCCGAATACCCTTCTCGTTTAATTTGTCAAATATTTCCTGTGTAAAATGCAATCCGGCTGTCGGTGCGGCAACCGAGCCTTCGTCCCGGGCATATATGGTCTGGTACCGGGTTGCATCTGATTCATCATTCTTTCTTTTGATGTAGGGAGGAAGCGGGATGTCGCCACTCGCATCCAGGATCTCGGCGAAACTGAGAGTGGGTGGGGTCCACGAAAATTCCACTACATAGGCATCGGTCAGTTTTTCAACCAGCCTGGCTTCAAGGGTGGCGTGTTTGCTGTTCAACTCTTTTTTCAGACTGCCTGTTTTCCATTTGCTGGCGCCACCGATCATGCATTTCCAGCGAACGGAACTCCTCCTGTTCATTACCGTACTGAAATCGGAGATAGGTTCGTAAGGCTCGAGACAAAAAATCTCGATGAGGCCTCCGCTTTCCTTTTGAAAGCGAATCCGTGCCCTGATCACCCGGGTGTTATTAAATATGAGAAGGCTGTTCGCCGGTACATACTGATCGATATTCCGGTAAATATCTTCCCGGATAACCCCATCCTGATAGATCAGCAGTTTGGAAGCATCCCGCTCTGCCAGCGGATGCAGGGCGATCCGGTCATCGGGGAGTTCGTATGCATACTCCTCAATTGATATATTCCTGGGGTCGGTCATCGGAGAAAACTGCTTACTTCCTGCGCCCATTTTTCCGGTTCCCGCTTGCACAGGCTTTCGTGACCAGCGCTGGAATAGGGCACAAATCTTTTGGAATTGCCGGGTATATTGTTGAAAAGAATGTCTTCTTCCGAGCGGCTCACCCGCGGATCTTTTTCTCCCCATTGCATAAGCACGGGGCATTTTATGTCTTTCGCGTATTCCTGGGGTTTCAGGCCAAAAGCCCAGAACCCGTTTTCCAGGCCACCCCAGAATGTAAGCATCGTTGCCAAGGGTTGCCCAGGCAGGCCCATCAGTTTCAACCTGCCTTTTGCCGCGTTTTCAATCGATCCAAAGGGCATCTCTAAAATAATTTTTTGGGGCGTCAGCTGGTAATCATGAACGGCTTTGGTGATGGTGGAGGCTCCCATGGATATACCCCAGAGTACCAGGTTCTTCTCTCCTTTGTTCCGGATGTACTCGTAAGCCAGTTTCACATCTTCGGATTCCCGGTGACCGATGGTGCAGGTATTACCCTCGCTGGCGCCGTGTGCACGGAAATCAAGCAGGAGCGTGTTGTAACCCATCTTCCTGAATAGCTCAGCCTCCCGCACTACGCCCGATTTGGTTCCTCCATGTCCGTGAAAAAGGCAAACGGTTCCGATCGCATGATCGGTGGGGATATACCAGGCATCCAGTTTGAGCCCGTCCCTGGTTTTGAACTGGATCTGCTGAAAAGAAGAATCTGCGATAACCGAATTCCGCTGCTTCATCGCGTTAATGCCAAAAAGTATGTCTTTGGTTACATCCCAACCCGATCGCTCGCCCGGTTTTTTAACGGAAATGCTTCCATAATCGTAGAAATGCGTGAATTTCCAGGCATGAAAGGCCACGACGGAATTCGCGAGGATGAACAGTACCAGTAAGGTTCGTAACAAAAGCCTGAGAGCCCGCCGCATCAACTTGTTTTTTTGCCAAAAGTAAATGTAAAAATTTTGTGAACGGCAAGCAAAGTGGAAGTCCGATTATGTACTTTTAGCCCTCATTTTTTAAAAGATCATTATATGCGATTCATCAAGAACTTATTATTTGTGGCATTTACCCTGGTTGGGTTTTCCACGATTGCTCAAACGGGCAAATTCGACTGGAAAGAAGCCACTTCGGGCGGGTATACATATAAGTATGTTACCAACGACCCGGCAAAAGCCAGGTTTTATACATTAAAGAACGGTCTTACGGTAATCTTAAGTCCGACCAACAAAGACCCCCGCATTCAGTGCTATGTAGCCATCAAGGCGGGAAGCAAAACAGATCCCTCTACCAACACAGGGCTGGCTCACTACCTGGAGCATATGCTCTTCAAAGGCACCAATAAATATGGTTCGCTCGACTGGGTGAAAGAAAAGCCAGAACTGGATAAGATCGACGCACTGTATGAACAATATAATAAGACGACCGACCCCGAAAAGCGTAAAGCCATCTACCACGAGATCGATTCGGTTTCCGGGGTGGCTTCCAGGTATGCCATCGCCAATGAGTACGACAAAATGATGTCTTCGATGGGCGCACAGGGTACCAACGCGTTTACTTCTTTTGAGCAAACGGTATATACCGATGATGTTCCGGCCAATGCCATTGATAAGTACCTGGCTGTGCAGAGCGAACGTTTCCGCAACCCGGTACTCCGCATCTTCCACACGGAACTGGAAGCCGTATACGAGGAAAAAAACCGCGGATTGGATAATGACGGACGTAAAGTATTTGAAAAACTCTTTGCGGAACTGTTTAAAAAGCACAATTACGGGTTGCAAACAACCATCGGAACCATTGAGCACCTGAAAAATCCCTCACTCGTCGAAATCCGTAAATACTTCAACACCTACTATGTGCCCAATAATATGGGGGTGATACTCAGCGGCGACTTCAATGCCGATGAAATGATCAAAAAAGTGGACGCGGCGTTTTCATACATGCAAAACAAGCCGATCACTAAATACACATTTGAACCGGAACAACCGATCACAGCGCCCATACTTACCGAAGTGGTTGGTCCCGACGCGGAGAATGTTACCATTGGTTTCCGTCTTCCGGGTAACAAATCAAAGGATGTGCTGCTGGCCGACCTGGTAGGCCAGATTCTGACCAACGGAAAAGCCGGTTTGATGGACCTGAACCTGGTGAAAAAGCAAAAATTACTGAGTGCATCCACCTCCGCCTTTACCCTGATCGATTATGGCGTTCTGTTCATGCAGGGCAGGCCTACACTGGGCCAGAGCCTGGAAGATGTAAAGGCCCTGATGCTGGGCGAGATCGAAAACCTTAAGAAAGGGAACTTCGATGACAACCTCATCACTTCGATCATCAACAATCAGAAAAAGAACAAGATACTGGCAACAGAGTCATACGGATCGAGGGCCGGCGACCTGATGAATGCCTTTACCAACGAACTCGACTGGAAAGATGAAGTGGCCTATACCGATATGCTTTCCCGGCTTACCAAAAAGGATATCGTTGATTTCGCCAACAAGTATTTTGGCGATAATTATGTATGCATCCTGAAGCGCAAAGGAGAAGACAAGAATATCGTGAAAGTGGAAAAACCGCCGATCACCCCGGTAGAAACCAATCGCGATGCTCAATCAGAATTTGTACGCACGATAAATAATATGCCGGCCACACCGGTAAAGCCTGTATGGATCGATTACAGCAAGGACCTGCAGAAATCAACCATCGGCCCGGCTGAAGTGCTGTATGTGCAGAACAAAGACAACAGTATTTTCCGCCTGCGGTATCGCTTTAATATGGGTACCTGGAACAACAAGAAGCTGAGCCTGGCCGCACAGTATCTCCAGTTCCTGGGAACCGATAAAATGACAGCCGAAGACATCACGAAGGCGTTTTATAAAATCGCCTGCAGTTTTAATGTGAGTGCCGGTACAGAATATACCACGGTGATGATCGAGGGGTTGCAGGAGAATTTCACCACCGCGGTGAAATTATTTGAAGACGTGCTGAAGAACTGCAAAGGAGATGAAAACGCATTGAAATCGCTGAAGGCGCGCCTTACAAAATCCCGGACCGATGCCAAGGCGAACAAAGGCGCCATCATGAATGGGTTGGTGGCCTATGCCCGTTTCGGCAGCAAGAATCCGTATAATTATGTAATGAGCGATGAAGAGCTTAAGAATGTGACTGCCGATGAGCTCGTTGCCATCCTGCACGACCTTAATAATTATTCGCACAAGATCCTGTATTACGGCCCGCAGCCATTGGCACAGCTTACCGCCGGATTGAAAACCATCCATGCCATTCCCGCTGCGTTTAAGCCGGCCGGCGACAAGGCTGTGTTCACACCGGTAGCGCAAAACAGCAACCAGATCCTTTTTGCCGATTACAATATGGTGCAATCCGAGATCCGCTGGGTGCGCAATAGTTCAGCTTACAGTGCGGATAAAGAACCGGTGGTGGATGTTTTCAATAACTACTTCGGCGGCGGTATGGGAGCCCTGGTGTTCCAGACCATTCGTGAGTCAAAGGCCCTGGCCTATTCAACCTTTGCCTTTTATGCCAAGCCGGATAAGAAGGAAGATCCCTTCTACACCCTTGCTTATGTAGGCTGCCAGGCCGATAAGTTCAATGAATCCATCGCGGCCATGAATGAGTTACTGAATGACCTGCCGAATGTGGAAGAGAATATCAAGTTCGCCAAAGCGGGTATTAAAAAGGATATTGAAACGGAACGTATCACACAGGATGGAATCATTTTCAACTATCTTACTGCCCAGCAGAAGGGATTGAGTGAAGATGTCCGCAAAAAAATCTATGCCTCCGTTGACAAGATCGGTTATGCTGAACTGAAGAAATTCCACGACGAGAGCCTGTCGAAGAAGCCATATACCTATTGTATTGTTGCCTCTGAGAAGAAACTCAGTGCGGATGACATGAAAAAATATGGCGACTTCAGGAAACTAACTCTTGAAGAGATATTCGGTTATTGAGAAAAAAATCAATGAGAATATAAGGGATCCGGAAGCGGATCCCTTTTTTGTTGCAGGTGAACTGCTGTGTAATACTTACCAGTACTGCATCCTGTGGGTACCGAAACTAAACTAACTGTTATGAGAACATTACTCCTGGCAGCAGTGATACTTATGGGAAATAAGATGCCTGCACAAAACAACACTACATACAGTATTATTGAGGGTGGAAAGACGCTTGTGGAACTCGTCAGGGTGTTCAAAACGCCCCGGCAGCTGCAGCAGAAAGCTGAAGCGCCACCCAGGGTTGATAGCTGCCATGTAAAGAATATAGCTGACCTTTGTATTCGTAATTCAACCACAAATTCAATTACCGTAGTGTTGCTTCGCCGCAACGGCAATGCATATGAAACAGGTTCGTTGTCTATGAATATTTCACCCAAAAGCCAGGAATCCTTGTATGAACTCCGGGCCGGGATATATAAAATGAAACTGGAGCGGGAAGAAGATGGAAAGAAGACCGTTTTGCAGGAAGGGGAAATAAAACTTACAGCCTGCAATAATTTTTACAAAGAAATCAGGAACTGAATACGGAAGTCTGAGCAAAGAAAGAGGCCAGGAAAAGGTTCCCGGCCTCACAATTATGAAATGGCACTATTAAATCTTGCCGTCTTTTATCTCGTCTACCACGGCCGGGTCGAGTAGCGTGGTTGTATCTCCCAGGTTCTTTACTTCTCCTTCAGCGATCTTGCGTAAGATGCGGCGCATGATCTTTCCGCTGCGTGTTTTTGGGAGGCCGCTTACAAACTGGATCTTGTCGGGTTTTGCGATCGGGCCGATCACACGGGTTACCGTTTGCAGGATATCCTGCCTTCTCAGGTTCTCGTCGCCGTGATGTCCGTTGTAAATTACATACGCGTATATACCCTGGCCTTTTACATCATGCGGGTATCCCACAACGGCACTCTCTACAACCCCGGCGTGCATGTTGATGGCATTTTCGATCTCGGCGGTTCCGATGCGGTGACCGCTGATGTTGAGTACGTCATCAACCCGGCCCGTGATCCGGTAATTCCCTTTTTCGTCTTTCAGGGCGCCATCGCCGGTGAAATAGTAGTTCTCATAGGTTGAGAAGTAATTCTGCCGGCAACGTTCATGATCGCCATAAGTCGTTCGAATAATCGAAGGCCAGGGTGCTTTGATGCACAGGTTGCCTTTGATGATGCCATTCTCGTCTTTTTCGGTCACTTCTTTTCCATTCTCATCTACCAATATCGGTTGCACGCCCGGCATTGGCAGACTTGCCCAGCTGGGTATTCCCGGTGTAACGCCGGCCATGTTGGAAATCAGTGTACCGCCTGTTTCTGTCTGCCACCAGGTATCCACGATCGGGCATTTTTTCTTGCCTATGTTTTCGTCGTACCAATGCCACGCTTCTTCATTGATCGGCTCGCCAACGGTGCCCAATATCTTTAACGAGGAGAGGTCTTTACCCAGTAGCGGCTCTTTACCGAAGCTCATCAGGCTGCGAATGGCAGTGGGGGCTGTGTACAGGATGTTCACCTTGTGTTTATCTACAATATCCCAGAACCGGCCCGCATCCGGCCAGGTGGGGATACCCTCAAACATCATACTGGTGGCGCCGGCGGCCAGCGGCCCATACACGATGTAGCTGTGGCCGGTTATCCAGCCAATATCGGCTGTGCAGAAATGGATATCTCCCGGGTTGTACTGAAAAACATTGACAAACGTGTAGGTGGTCCAGATCATATAGCCGGCGCTGCTATGCACCACGCCTTTGGGTTTGCCGGTGCTGCCGGATGTATATAAAATAAACAGCGGATCCTCTGCATCCATTTCTGTTGCGGGGAAATGAACCTTTCCATCTTTCTCTACCTGGTGTTCGGCGTGTTCCATTTCGTCTTCCCACCATACATCCCGCCCTTTGATCATGCTCACCGGTGTCCGGGTACGGGTATAAACGATCACTCGTTTTACGGTTTTATTCCCGATCAGGGCATCGTCGATGATGCCTTTTAGCGGAATGTCTTTATTGCCCCGGAAAGCGCCATCGCAGGTGATGATGTATTCGGCCTGGGCATCGTCGAGGCGATCGGCGATGCTTTGTGCACTGAAACCCCCGAAGATCACAGAGTGTATGGCGCCGATGCGGGCACAGCCGAGCACCGCATAGGCCAGTTCGGGGATCATGCCCATATATATACAAACGCGATCGCCTTTTTTCACTCCATTGTTTACGAGCATTTGCGCTACCTGGCAAACACGCTTGTGCAGCCGGTTATAGGTAACAATGCGTACCCGTTCTTCCGGGTTGTTCGGCTCCCAGATAATGGCGGGTTTATCGCCCATTGTTGCCAGATGCCTGTCGATGCAGTTCTCGGTGATGTTCAGTTTTGCTCCTTTGAACCATTCTACCTTCGGCTCTTTGAAATTCCATTCCAGTACCTTGTCCCATTTCCTACGCCAGTAAAAATGTCCGGCAACATCGCCCCAGAAAGTCTCCGGGTTTTCAATGCTCTTCTTATAATCTGCATGATATTGATCCAGCGATGTGATCTGAAAGGGATAAGGCATAACAATCGTTTTAGTACAGCATAAAAGTAAATGAAGCGGCCGAGTGGCGGAAGGCATTTTTTGCTAAATTGGTATATTTATGCTAAAAAAGTATAGCTGAGGTTTTATCTTGGGTTTATGAAACAGATTGCTTGTCCTAAATGTAAACAGGAAGATTTGGTTAAAAGCGGTGTCGTTAAGGGACGCCAGCGCTATCGTTGCCGGAATTGCAACTATTTTTTTACGGTGCTGAAATCGGGTAAAAACATCGATCCGTATTATGTTATCAAGGCGCTGCAGCTCTACATTGAGGGCGTTACATACCGGGAGATAGAGCGCATTCTTGGCATCAGTCATGTATCCGTGATGAACTGGGTGAAGCAATACAATATCAAAGCTCCCGAAAATTATGAGTACCGGCCAACCTATAAAGTATTCAGCCACGCGGAGTTGCTCGATTTTTTCGGCGACCGGGATAACCTGGGCGGATCCGGCTGTATGATCACCGAGTTGGGCGATAAGTTCATGGTGATCAAATGGGAGCGTTTCCGCAAAAGCGGCCTCTGAAAACTATAGTATTTTGCACCTGTATAGGTCGTGTTTGTTTACCGTAGTAAAGATTTTGAAAATTGATCCTGTAATCTTTTCTGATAACGACAAAACGATCTTGCATGAAAAAACTACCACTCACCCGTTGGCTGCTTGCGGTGCTTGCTTCCGTTTCCGCAACATTCGCATCGGCACAAACGCAACCGGCGCCTGCCGCTGCACCCGCCAAACCCGCTCAACCCATTTCCATCACACTGTATGGCTTTGTACGCAACGACCTGAACTATGATTCGAGGCAGATGAATTTCGTTCGCGAGGGCCAGCTGGATCTGTATCCAAAGGATATCGACACAGTTGGTATGGCTGGTGTGGATGCTAATAAAAAATCGCAACTGAATATACTCGGAATCCTGGCCCGGCTGGGCGTTCGGGTGAGCGGCCCCGATGCCTTTGGCGCCAAAACCTCGGCGGTGCTGGAGGGCGATTTCTTCGGCCAGGCGGAGGCCAATATCGGGTTATTGCGCCTGCGCCACGGCTATGTCAAACTCGATTGGAAGAAACATGCGCTTACACTCGGACAAACCTGGTACCCGCTCTTTATACCGGAATGCTACCCAGGCGTGGTGAATTTCAATACCGGCATACCCATAGCGCCTTTCGGCTGGACGGCACAGATCAAGTATACCGCAAAATTCACCGACCGGTTCAACGCTTCCATTACGGCATACAAGCCACGTGAGTTTTCAGTGGCCAGTGTGAATACTTCCGAAACAACGAATTCACCCAGTATGAACGCCAGCATTCCGGAATTGAATGCGCATGTTCAATACAAGACAGACAAATTCATGGCAGGTATGCAGGTGGATTACAGCAATATCATGCCCTATGTGAAGTATGGTACCAACCCGGTTAGGATCAGCAAGGAGCGGGTACAGGCTGTTACATTCATGGCCTATACGAAAGTTACGGGCAAGAAAGTCGGCTTTAAAGCCATGGCTGTCCTGGGGCAGAACACAACACATTGGGTGATGATTGGAGGTTATTATGGTTACAAGGCAACTCCCAGCTCTATCGAAACCTACAAGCCCGCCAAAACAACCGCATTCTGGGCAGATGTGTACGGAACCGGGAAGAAAATGGCGCCGGGCCTGTTTGTAGGGTACATCGTGAACAACGGCGCCAGCGCCGACGCTACGGCCGCCTATGGCAGAATGGTAGGCGTTTCGGGCAGGGGTATAAAAGATATGTGGCGGGTGGCCCCCCGGCTGGAAATCTTCAGTGGTAAATTTCGTTTCGGAAGCGAATTGGAAGTTACATCGGCAACGTATGGAACAAGGGGCAATAATGGCAAAGTAACAGCGGTCAGCAGCAAAGACCACATCACGAACGTTCGGCTTACTTTCTCTACGGTATTCAGTTTTTAATTATATTAACCTTTAATAATTGCTTATGAGCAATAATAAGAACGCTACGAAAGGACTTGCCGGCATCATTGCCGCCTCGTCGGTAGGCACCTTGATCGAGTGGTACGACTTCTACATCTTCGGAAGTCTGGCCACCATCATCGCCACCAAATTCTTTCCTTCCGGAAACCAGACACTGGCCTTGCTTTCCACGCTGGCAACTTTTGCGGCGGGTTTTGTTGTTCGTCCGTTCGGCGCTTTGTTCTTCGGAAGACTGGGCGACCTCATCGGGCGTAAATACACCTTCCTGGTAACCCTGGTGCTTATGGGATTGTCGACCTTCCTCATCGGTTGTATCCCGGGTTATGAATCCATTGGTTACCTGGCGCCCGTCCTGGTACTGATCCTTCGCCTGCTGCAGGGCCTTGCCCTCGGCGGAGAATACGGCGGTGCCGCTACATACGTAGCGGAACATTCGCCGGCAGAACGAAGGGGTTTCTGGACAAGCTGGATACAAACAACCGCAACCATCGGGCTGTTCGTTTCCCTGCTGGTGATTGTTACCGTAAAAGGCGCTATGAATAAAGACGCTTTTGCCGATTGGGGCTGGCGTATTCCATTCTGGGTATCCATCATCATGGTGGCCATTTCGATCGTGATCCGCATGCGGATGAAAGAATCGCCGCTCTTTGCCAAAGTAAAGGCCGAAGGCAAAATATCCACCAATCCCCTGAAAGAAAGCTTCGGGCACAAACTCAATTTCAAATTTGTACTCCTTGCCTTATTTGGCGCTACGATGGGACAGGGCGTGGTTTGGTATACAGGTCAGTTCTATGCGCTCAGTTTCATTCAAACAACGCTTAGTGTGGATGTATCGCAGGCCAGTAAACTCATCATGTGGGCCCTGCTTTTTGCAACACCCTTCTTTGTTGTGTTCGGCTGGTTGTCGGACCGCATTGGCCGTAAATGGATCATGCTGATCGGTATGCTGGTGGCGATCGTGAGTTACCGGTTTATCTATTCCGCGATGTACGATGCCGGAAGCGTCAAGATGAAAAAAGAAGTGACAGCCCAAACCGTTACCGATGTTAAGATGTCGGCAGATGCGCATGTGGCCGGCGACAGCATAAAAACAACCAACATCGCGAAGGTTTTCGAAGACGGAACCACGTATAAAGAGGAGAAAAAAGAAACCATTCATGCCGATATTTCCAAAGCTGATCCCGCCAAGGACGTGAAAATAACCAAGACCGTGACGCTGGATGATGGCTCATTCTGGAAACTGGTATTCCTTGTTTTTATTCAGGTGCTGTTTGTAACGATGGTATACGGACCGATCGCCGCCTTCCTGGTGGAGATGTTCCCGACCCGCATCCGGTATACATCGATGTCGCTGCCCTACCATATCGGTAACGGTATATTCGGGGGCCTGTTGCCGGCTGTGGCTACCTTCCTGGCCACCAAAGCAACGCAGGCCAATGAAGCGGCCGCGAAAGCGGGAGCGGCCCTGCCATACGAAAAACCGTTTCTCGAAGGGCTCTGGTATCCCATCATCATCGCCGGCGTTTGTATCATCATCGGCGCCCTGTACATCAATGGTGAAGACAACCGCATCGAAGATTAATAACATTCAACACCGAAATCAAATTATATGAACCAGATACGAAAAATCTTAGGCATTGTATGGATCGCGTTGGCCCTGGTAGCCGGGTATTACCTGATCGTTTCCCAGGCCATTCCCAAATTTGAAAGTCCGAAGCCGGAAGACCGGATACCGGCGATCATCTACGCGTTCATTCTTACACCCATCATCGTAGGCGGCCTTTCGGTTTTCGGGTATTATGCCCTGACAGGCGAATACGAGATCTATGAAGATTCTGAACATCACATGCATATAAAAGAAGATTAAACAGGCCTTACCCGCCTTGGAGGGATAACAGAGTTTGCTTAAATTCGGCATCGCTGTTATCCCTTTATTTTTTGCCCGATGCCAAACAACCGCCTCAAGCGTCAGAAGCTTTCTCTTTTCAGCCTGTTGCTGCTGGTTCTTTTTACCTACCCGTTCATCGCGATGGCCGATAAACCGGTGCTGGTAAAAGGCATCCCGCTCCTGTACCTGTACCTGTTCACTGTGTGGGTACTGGCTATCGTTGTATTATTCACCATCGCGACCCGCCGCAATAAAGATCAGCATGAGTAATATTGCCGTGATTGTATGCGCCCTGGCGTACCTGGGTATCCTCTTTGGCGTGGCGTATTACGCGGAGTATCGCCAGCGTAACGGCAAAAGCCTGATCCGGAGCGGCTATGTGTATGCACTCTCCCTGGCCGCTTACTGCACCGCATGGACTTTTTACGGCAGTGTGGGCCAGGCGGCGGAACGGGGTGTGGAATTCCTGTCTGTGTATATTGGTCCTACCATCATGGCCGCCTTATTCTGGCCCCTGCTTCGTAAGATCATCCGGATCTGCAAAACACAACGCATCAACAGCCTGGCCGACCTGATCTCTACCCGGTATGGAAAAAATTTCTCCCTGGCGGTAGCGGTAACCATTCTGTGCATGGTAGGTATCATCCCCTACATCGCGTTACAGCTTAAAGCCATCAGCAACAGCATCGGAATCATCACCGCCGGATCAACTTCCCCGACTTCGGGCAGCATACTCACCGGCAACGAGATATACATCGCCGCAACACTTGCTTTTTTTATCATCTTGTTCGGCACCCGGTCGATCGACGCTTCCGAGAAGCACGAAGGGTTGGTGGCTGCAGTCGCCTTTGAATCAATCATCAAACTGATTGCCTTCCTGACCGTGGGTGTTTTTGTAACCTATGGCCTGTTCAATGGCTTTGAAGATATTTTTTCGAAGGCATCCGCCAATGGCGATCTGAAGAAACTGTTTCAGCTCCAGGGTACTACTTCTTACACCAGCTGGATCGGACTGACATTGCTTTCGATGCTGGCAGTCGTCTTTTTGCCACGCCAGTTTCAGTTGCTGGTGGTGGAAAATGTTAGCGAAAGCCACTTGCGGAAGGCCGTCTGGCTTTTTCCCCTCTACCTGCTGCTGATCAATATTTTTGTTCTGCCTATTGCCTTCGGCGGTAAGATCCTCCTGGGATCGGGCATTCACGCCGATAATTATGTGCTGGCATTGCCGCAGCATTTCAACGCGGGATTTATCAGCATGCTTACTTTCCTCGGTGGTTTTTCGGCCGCCACCAGTATGATCATCGTGGAAACCATTGCCATCAGTACCATGATGAGTAACAACATCGCGATGCCCGTGCTGCTGTCGGCCCGGAAATTCAAGGCCCGGGGCGACGGGCTCCTTACCAACCGCATTCTCAATATCCGTCGCTTCAGCATCTTTCTTATTGTACTGCTCGCATTCCTGTACGATAAACTGGTGGCGCAGCATTTCTCCCTTGTTTCCATCGGCATGGTATCGTTCGCGGCCGTAGCGCAACTGGCGCCCGCCATCATCGGGGGCATCTACTGGAAACAAGCCTCGCAGAAAGGAGCCATGGCGGGCATCTGCACCGGCTTTGTTGTCTGGTTCTTCACCGCGGTTATCCCTTCCATGGCCCGGGCGGGTATCGTTGATGCCGGTATCAACACGCATGGCCTCTTTGGTATCAGCTGGCTGAAACCATTCTCCTTGTTCGGTATGGAGGGGATGGACTCCATCACGCATTGTTTTTTCTGGAGCATGCTGTTCAATATTGTTGTTTTTGTAACGGTGTCGCTCAACAGCAAACGCCGGGCGCAGGAAACCTACCAGGCGGAAATATTTGTCGATATATTCCGCCATTCCATTGCGCCGGTCGAGAACAGTGTCTGGAAAGGAACGGCCTATCTATCCGATCTGGAAGGACTGGTCGGGAATTTTCTCGGAACCGAGAGGGCCCGGAAGCTGCTTCATAACTACGCTCAGCGTCATAAGATACCCCTGGAAGCCAGGCAGGCCGATCCCCGGATGGTGATCTTCGCCGAGAAAGTGCTCAGCGGCGTCATCGGCTCGGCATCGGCCCGGATCATGATCAGCAGTGTAACCAAGGAAGAGGAACTCAAGATCGATGAAGTGATACGCATCCTGCGGGAATCGCAGCAGATGATCGAAATGAACAAGGAACTCCGGCGTAAATCCCAGGAACTCCGGCGGGCATCGGATCAGCTGAAGAACGCAAACGATCAGCTTACAAACATGGATATAGCCAAGGATGAATTCCTGTATACGGTTACGCACGAACTGCGTACACCCGTTACATCCATACGGGCCATGGCCGAGATCGTTCACGACAACGGGGATATGGATGAAGAAGAACGCAAGCGTTTCCTGGCCGGTATCATCCGGGAAACCGAGCGGGTGAGCCACCTCATTACCCAGGTGCTGAACCTCGAGAAATTCGACAGCGGCCGGCAAAAACTCAACATCACATCGGTAGCGCTCAACAGCCTGATCCGCGAAGCGGTACAAACCATCGAACCGCTGGCCAATGAAAAAAGGGCCCGCATCGAAATACGGATACCCGATTCTGTTTTTTTGGTTCAATGTGATAAGGACCTCGTCATGCAGGTGATGAACAACCTGTTGTCGAACGCGGTTAAATTCGTGCCCGACCAGGATGGCCGTATCCGCATCTCCATCCACCCCAACCACGATGAAGTGCAGGTATGGGTAGAGGATAACGGCAAGGGCATCGAGCCGGAACTGCGGGAACTGGTGTTTGATAAATTCTTCCAGGCCAAGAATCAAACATTGAAAAAACCGCAGGGCAGCGGGCTCGGGCTCGCCATCTGCAAAAAGATCGTAAACCTCCATGGCGGTAATATCTGGGTCGAGGGTTGGCATGAGAACGGATCGCGGTTTATCTTTACACTACCGGTTTAATAAACTATCATGGCAGCGCAAAAAGTTCTGATCGTAGACGATGATCCCTATATATTGATGTCGCTCGAATTCTTAATGAAAAAGAACGGGTACGACGTGATGATCGCCCGGAACGGTACCGAGGCGCTCGACCTGCTGGGCAAGCAACTTCCCGAACTGGTGCTGCTGGATATTATGATGCCCGATGTAGACGGTTACGAGATATGCCGGCACATCAAAAAAACCGAAAAGCTGAAACATATTCATGTGGCGTTTATGAGCGCCAAAACCAAGGAAGCCGATATTCAGAAAGGATACGACCTGGGCGCTTCTCTCTATATCACCAAGCCATTCAGTACCCGCGAACTGATCAAACAGGTCAAAGAACTGATCGGTGCCAAATAGCTGCCTCCCCGTATTGAAGACTGCCAAGGGTTGATTTTCAATCCATTTTCCCGCTTCATCCTCCCGCGGAAAAATTTTACAATCTTTCAACAATCGGCCCATCCGGGTTGTTAATCCGGAAAATATCTTTGCGCCGTGAAAAAGGCTGCCGCCATATTGCTGCTCATCTTCACCCTGGTACAGGCCGGGCCTCTTGTGCGGTCTATCTTCGCATCCGGGGAAACGACCGTGTTCGCGGTTGATGAAGAAAAAAGCCCAGAAAAACCGGATATAGAAAAGAAAAAAGAAAAGAAGGACTTTACCGCCGCCCTGTTTGCAAACCACTGGGGCGCTCTTACCCGAACCCCCGTTTTTCCGGCAGATTCCGGCATTCCCACACCTGCATTCGCAGAGAATCATACGCCTCCTCCCGACTTTTGTTGATTGATCCTCCGTCTGTACCTTGCATGCCTTAGCAGGCCGGGTATTTCTGTAATCATTCAATCAACCATTATGTCTGAAAAAAAGAACAATCCGGTAATCCGGATCATGCAGCTTGTTGCGCTGGAAAAAAAAGAAATCACCGCTGTATATTTTTACGCCATCCTCAACGGGCTGATCCAGCTCTCCCTGCCCCTCGGGATACAGGCCATTGTAGGTTTTGTGCTGGGCGCTTCGATGCGTGCGTCGCTGGTTGTACTCATCGTACTCGTGGTGGCGGGCGTACTTGCCGCCGGTATGATGCAGGTGAACCAGATGAAGATCATCGAGAAGATCCAGCAGAAATTATTTGTGCGTTATTCCCTGGCTTTTGCCGATCATATTCCCAAACTCGACCTGAAGAAAACAAACAGTTATTACCTGCCCGAACTGGTGAACCGCTTTTTTGATGTGCCGGTATTGCAGAAAAGCCTGTCGAAGCTGCTGCTGGATATTCCGACCGCCAGTATCCAGATCCTGTTTGGCCTCATCCTGCTTTCCTTTTACCACCCGGCGTTCATCCTCTTCGGTATCGTGCTGGTGTTCCTGCTCTGGCTCATCCTGTATTACACGGGCCAGCGGGGCCTGGAAACCAGCCTGGAGAAAAGCACCTACAAATACAAGGTGGCGGCCTGGCTCGAAGAGTCGGCCCGGGTGATCAAATCCACCAAACTGGCCAAGGCCAATAACCTGCATCTCGAGAAGACAGACGACCTCGTGAGCGGTTACCTGTCGGCACGCAACCGGCACTTCGGCATACTCCTGCTGCAATACAATGTGCTGGTGATTTTTAAAACGATCGTCACCGCTGCGATGCTTATTGTGGGCACTTTCTTACTGGTGAACATGCAGATCAATATCGGGCAGTTCATCGCGGCCGAGATCGTGATCCTGCTGGTGCTGAATTCGGTGGAGAAACTGATCATGAACCTGAACAGCGTGTACGATACGCTCACCGCGGTGGAGAAACTCGCAAACCTCACCGATAAACCCATCGAAACCGAAGGAACCCTGGAACTGCCGCCGGGCGAACAGGGATTGAAACTGGAAATGAAAAACCTGTCGTTCAGTTACACCGATGAAACGGATATCCTGAAGAATATTTCCCTGCGGATCGGGCCGGGGGAAAAAGTATGCATCACCGGAAAAGACGGTTCGGGTAAATCGACACTGTTGCGGGTGATGGCAGGGGCCTACAGTGATTTCCGGGGATCCTGCCTGGTCAATGATGTACCCATGAATAATTATACCCGCGATTCACTGCGCCAGCGTACCGGGGTATTGCTCAACGACCAGGATATCTTCCAGGGTACCTTGTGGGAGAACATCACCCTTGGTAACGATGATATCGAAACCAGCGACGTGATTGACCTGCTCTCCAAAGCCGGTCTCCAGTCATTCTATGCGTCTCTTCCCAATGGCTTCGATACGATCCTGGACCCAACCGGTAAGCGGCTTCCCAAAACCGTTGTACACAAGATACTGCTGGTGCGGGCCCTTGTCGGTTCGCCTTCACTTCTCCTGCTCGAAGATCCCTGGATGGGTGTGGATGAAGAACACCGGGAACAGATCATCCGGCTCTTACTGAACAACCGTAATGTAACCGTTGTGGTAGTAAGCAACGACGCGGGCTTTGCCCGGATGTGCGGGCAGGTCATCCGCATCGAAAATGGCAGCACGTCCACGATTGTCAACGATTCAAAAAACAACAGCAATGAAACCGTATAATATCCGCTCCTATACACAGATATACCTGCACGATAAAAACAGCAGGGTCAAATGGTGGTTCTATGGCCTGGCCGCCCTGTTCATCCTGTTTCTCTTTCTTCCCTGGACGCAGAACATCCGGGCCCGGGGATCGGTAACAACCCTGTACCAGGATCAGCGGCCGCAGCAGGTGAATACACTCATCGGTGGCCGGGTGATGAAATGGCATATCAAGGAAGGCGATTACGTAAAGGCCGGCGATACCCTGGTTCAGCTTGCCGAAGTAAAGGTTGATTACCTCGATCCCAACCTGCTGGAGCGAACCAAAGAGCAACTGGCGGGTAAACAATTATCCGTAACCTATTACAAAAACAAGGTAGGAGCTACGCAGCAACAGATCGGTGCGATCAATGCCGGGCTGACGTATAAACTAAACCAGTTGCAGAATAAACTCCGCCAGCTGGAGCTGAAAGTGCAGGCCGACAGCGCCGAAGCGGTTGCGGCTGCCAATGACCTCGCCATCAGCACCAAGCAATTCGGACGCCAGAAACTGATGTACGACAGCGGCCTGGTTTCGCTCACGCAGCTGGAAACAAGAACACAGCAATACCAGAATGCCCTGGCCAAAAAGATCAGCGCCGATAATAAATTCGCCAACAGCAAACAGGAACTTACCATCACCCGCATCGAAATGAACGCGGTGGAGCAGGAGAACATTGAAAAGGTAAGCAAGGCCCAGGGCGACCAGTTTCAATCGCTCACACAGATCGCCAGCGGGCAGGCCGACATCGCCAAACTGGAGAATCAATACGCCAGCTACAATATCCGCAACGGTATGTACTGCATACTGGCCACGCAGGACGGGCAGGTGGTGAAGGCGCAGAAAGCAGGCATCGGGGAATTTGTGAAAGAAGGCGATATGATCGCGGAGATCGTACCCGACAAAATCAAGTACGCGGTTGAACTCTATGTACAGCCGCTCGATCTGCCCCTGGTGGCCAATGGCCAGAAGGTTCGATTCCTGTTCGATGGATTTCCCGCCATTGTATTCAGCGGATGGCCCAGGGCTTCTTCGGGTACATTCGGCGGCGTCATCACCGCCATTGAAAGTAATGTAAGCAGGAATGGAAAATTCAGGGTGCTTGTCCAGGAAGACCCAGCCGATAAACCCTGGCCGAAAGAACTCAGGATGGGCACCGGCGCCCAGGGCATCGCGTTGCTCAAAGATGTACCGGTATGGTACGAACTCTGGCGGAACATCAACGGATTCCCGGCCGATTATTATCAACGGAAAGAAACAACAACCAACGAAAAGAAATGAACAAGATAATTTTTCTTTTACTGATCCTGTGCACGCAGGCGCTTGTGGCGCAGGACAGTGTGCATACACTGTCGGCCCGGCAGGTGATGGAAATCGTGAAGCGCTACCACCCCGTTGCCCTGCAGGCGGGAATCCTCGTCGAACAGGCGAAGGCAGATCTTGTTTCCGCCAGGGGCCAGTTCGACCCGGTGTTTGAAAATGAGGCGGCGCAAAAAACCTTCGAGGGAACAGCGTATTATTCCTACAACCGTCCCGAAATAAGCATACCCACCTGGTTTGGTATTGAGGTAAAAGCGGGCCTGGAATATCTTTCGGGCAACCGTACCGATCCGGTCGACACCAAGGGGGAAAGCAGTTATCTCGGCATCAGCATTCCGCTGGCGAAAAACCTGTTGATGGATAAGCGGAGGGCCGCTCTTCAATCCGCGAAAATATTCCGCCAGGCTTCCGTTGCCGAACGAGGAAACATGCTCAACCAACTCATGCTCGACGCGTTGAAGAGTTACTGGAGCTGGGTGAAAGAATATCAACTCTACCAGGTAATGAATGAAGCAGTGGCCATCAACGAAAACCGGTTCAGGTGGGTGCGCAGCGCCTACCAGCTGGGCGACCGGGCCGCCATCGATACCACCGAAGTGCTGGCGCAATGGCAGCAGTTTGAACTGTTGCGCTCGCAGGCCTGGCTTAATTTTCAGAACGCGGGACTTGAATTGTCGGTATACCTGTGGACTGCCGGGGCACAGCCTTATGAATTGCCATCCAACATCATTCCGCAGGAACCCCTGCGTGATATCTCCGTGATGAATCAGCCGGTGCCCGTACTGAACGAATTGCTGAATGCTGCGGTATCCAATCACCCGGAACTCCGCCTGTACCAATACAAGCTGCAGGCATTGAACATAGAACGGAAACTGAAATTCCAGGAGTTGTTGCCGGTGGTAAACTTCCGGTACAACCAGCTGGGCCGAGGTTATGATGTATGGAAGACGGCCACGAGTCCGTACTTCGAAAACAATTACCGCTACGGGCTCAGCATCTCCATTCCGCTCAGGCTTTCACAGGGAAGAGGCGAATACAAAAAAGCGAGGCTAAAGATCAATTACGCGGAACTGGAACTGGAGCAGAAGAAGCGGCAGGTAGAAAATAAAGTGCGTTCTTATTTCAACGAATTGCTGGCGCTGAAGGAACAGGTGAAATGGCAGGAACAATCCTGGCGCAATTACCTGCAATTGCAGCGGGCGGAAGAACTCCGGTTCCGTTCGGGTGAAAGTTCTTTGTTCCTGGTCAATGCCCGGGAAACCAAGGCGCTGGAAGCGTTGCAGAAACTGCTGGAGCTGAAGGCAAAATATTTTGTGTCGGAAAACACGGTACGATGGGCGGCCGGTAACCTGGTACAGGAATAAGAAACGGATCAAAGACCCATCGCCCTATAAATCGCTTCCTGGATATTGGTGCGCACATTCATCCGCAGGAGCCTGGTGTTATCGCCGCCTTGCGGATTGACACGGTTGCTCAGGAATACGAATACGATATTGTACAGGGGATCGGCCCAAACACAGGTACCGGTAAAGCCGGTATGACCGAATGTGAGTGGCGAAGCGGAATAGCAGGGATAGGGGTCGGGGCGGATGTGGTTGTCTTTTTCCGGTTTGTCGAATCCGTAGCCGCGGCGGCTGATGGAACTGTGGTACTCGGTAAAAAGCGCCACGGTTTCTTTTTGCAGATAGCGCTTGCCGTTCAGGGTTCCCCCGTTCAATAACATCTGCATGATCATGGCCAGGTCGTAGGCATTGCTGAACAGCCCGGCATGACCGGCCACGCCGCCAAACATAGCGGCGCCAGGATCGTGTACATAGCCACGCAACAATTGCATGCGAAAGAATTTTTCATCTTCCGTCGGAGCGATCCGTTTGGCAGGAAATTGCTCCAGTGGTTTGAAACCCGCCGTCGTCAGTCCCATCGGCTGGTAAAAGGTCTTCTTCACATATTCATTCAGGGGCATACCGCTGATCGCTTCCACGATCTTTCCGAGGAAAATAAAATCATTGTCGCTGTACACATAGCGGTTGGCTTTACCGAGCGGACTTTGCAGAATGCGTTTATAGATCGTATCCCGCCAGTCGGTACGCATGAACATGTTGCTGGCAACCGGAATACTGAATGAGTCGCTTTGTTTGGAAGCATAATACGCAGGCAACGGCGCTCCGCTTGCATCCAGGGTTTCTTTGTAGAAGGGGATGAATGAAACAAGTCCGGCCTGGTGGAGGAGTATCTCTTTTATTTCGAGATTTTCTTTATTGCTACCTTTTACCCAGGGAAGATAATCAAGGAGTTTTTTTTTAAGATCAAGCTTTCCTTCGTCGTAGAGTTTCATCACCGAGATGGTGGTGGCGCAGATCTTCGTTACAGAAGCCATATCGTATATCGATTCGGTGGTTACCGGCTCGGCTTTGTCGTAGGAAAAACTTCCGTAGGTTTTGTAGTAAGCGATCTTACCGTCTTTGGCTACCAGTACGGCTGCGCCGGGCGCCGCTCCTTTCGCAATGGCATCTTCGGCAATGGCGTCGATGAAGGTGAGTTTGTTGGCATCCAGCGTCAGGCGGGATGGATCGATGGGAGCCAGGGCTGTGTAGCTGATACCCGTTCCGTATTTGAATTTCGGGCAAACGGTCACCGGTAGTTTTCCTTTCGCCGCGATCTTTCCCTGCAGCAGGTCGATGGCTACGTTGTGCACGATGCTGTCGTCCTCGTAGCAGGCCACGAGGTTTTTGGCATCGCACCAGTTCCTGATGGCGTAGGGGTTTCCGAAAACGAAGGTAATGGCGTGTGTTTTCTTTTGCAATTGCGTAACCAGGTCAACGGCCGCCTTGCTGATGTTGAAATTGTTGGCGGGGGTGCGACTGTAACTATGAATGCCGATCACAACTTTTTTATACTGCTTTTTGATCGATGCCACGGTGGCAGCATTCTTTGAATCATCCTGTTTGAAATCAAAATAGATCACGTCGGCATTGTAATCGGCACGCATGCGGCGGGCAAAGGCATTATCGCTGCCGGCGCCCACACTTACGTATACCACGTCTTTCTCACCCGCTTTCAGCGGGAAGAAATGCTTATCGGTTTTCTTCAGTACGGTGAGCGCCTCTTCGGCAACCAGCTTCCGCATGAACGGAACATTGCTGTTGAGATCGGCTGCCAGGTTTTCGATGCTTACGGGTTGCCATTTGGAAAGTCCGTACTGGTATTTGGCCAGCAATACTTTCCGGCAGTGAGCTTCAATAGCGGCCCAGCTTAAGCGGCCGCTGTCGATCGCCAGTTTGATGCGTTCGATGGCCTGTGGAATATCATTGGGCAGGCAGAGCATATCGTTGCCGGCCACCAGCGATTCGACGGAGGCAGCGCCGTTGGGATAGAACTTGTTCACGCCCTGCATGCCGAGGGCGTCGGTGAAGGTGAGACCCTGGTAACCGAGTTCGTTGCGCATCAGTTCGGTTACATTCTTATAACTGATCGATGTGGGTTTGTTGGGTGTATTGTCGATAGACGGAATGGAAAGATGAGCGATCATCACGCTGCCCACGCCGGCTTTGAATATCTCCCGGAAGGGATAGAGTTCCAGGGAATCGAGCTGGCCTCTTGTCTTATTGATCACCGGCAGGTCTTTGTGCGAATCAACGCTTACATCACCGTGGCCGGGGAAGTGTTTGGCGCAGGCCATCACACCCACATCCTGCATGCCTTTCATATATTGAATGCCATACTCAGCCACTTTGTATTTATCTTCCCCGAAACTGCGGTCATTGATCACCGGGTTATCGGGGTTGTTGTTTACGTCCATGACCGGGGCGTAGTTTACCTGGATGCCGGCACGTTTACACTGGTTGCCTACGATCTTTCCGTATTGGTACATGATCCGGGGATCCTGCATGGCGCCCAGCATCATCTGCCGGGGTAAGGGAAGTATGCTGTCGTACCGCATGCCCAATCCCCACTCCCCATCGATACACATCAGGATGGGTGTTTTGGCGGCTGCCTGCAGTTTGTTGATCGTTCGGGCCTGTAATACCGGGCCTCCCTGGAACAGGCAAACGCCACCCACATTGTATTTCTTAACCAGTTCCATGACCAGGGAATCGTAGTACAGGTAACCGGTGGCGGTTTTCTCAGAAAGGCGAACCACCATCAACTGGGCGATCTGCTCATCCCGGCTCAGGGTTTTAAAAACACTGTCGGCCCACCGGCTGGCGGCGTTTTCCTGGGCATAGCAATGGATGGAGAGGATGAGAACTGCGATCAGCGGGAGTTTGCGCATGCGACGTTTCTGGGTTTATACTGGAAAGGATGTGTTATTTTTGCCGTTCTAAATTACCGAATTTGCCCGATATCATTCATTTATTGCCCGATAACATCGCCAACCAGATCGCGGCCGGCGAAGTGATCCAGCGGCCTGCCAGCGCTGTAAAGGAATTGCTGGAAAATGCCGTAGACGCGGGGGCCGATGAGATCAGGCTTATTGTGAACGATGCCGGTAAATCCCTTATCCAGGTGATCGACAACGGCAAGGGCATGAGCGAAACCGATGCCCGCATGGCTTTCGAGCGGCATGCCACCTCCAAGATCCGGAATATCGACGACCTGTTCCAGATCAAGACCATGGGGTTCCGGGGTGAGGCGCTGGCGAGTATCGCCGCCGTGGCGCAGGTAGAATTAAAGACCCGCATGCAGGGGGAGGAGGCTGGTATATATATAGAGATCGAGAACAGCCGGGTGCAGAAACAGGAACCGGTGGCAGCACCCTATGGTACCAGCATCGCCATGAAGAATCTCTTTTTCAATGTACCGGCACGCAGGAACTTCTTAAAAAGCAACGCGGCGGAATTACGTCATATCGTGGATGAATTCATCCGGGTGGCGATGGCGTTCCCAGGTATCTTTTTCTCGCTCAGCAGTAACGGGCAGCAGGTGTTCCACCTCGAAAAGGGAACGATGAAGCAGCGCATTGTACAGGTACTGGGTAACAGTTACGCGGCCAAACTGGTATCGGTGCAGGAGCAAACCGATTACATGAATATCTATGGGTTTGTCGGAAAGCCGGAATCGGCGAAGAAAACCCGTGGCGACCAGTACTTCTTTGTCAACAACCGTTTTATCAAAAGCGCTTATCTCCACCATGCGGTGATGAACGCTTATGCCGAGATGATCGCCAGGGATAGTTTCCCGGCGTATACACTGTTCATCGACCTGGATCCTTCGCAGGTAGATATCAATGTACACCCCACCAAACAGGAAATCAAGTTCGAGGATGAGAAGATCGTATACGCCTTTGTGCAGAGTGCGGTTAAGCATGCCCTGGCCCAGTTCAGCATTACCCCAACGCTCGATTTTGAACTGGATGCCTCAATCCAGCAGCTCGACGCGGTTTCGAAGCCCTTCACCGAAGCGAAAAAAGCGTCGGCATCCGCTTCGTCCCTTTACAAAACCTTTACGCAGAAGAATCAATCGCACTTTATCGAAAGCAAAAGCGAATTGAAACACTGGCGGGATTTCTATGAGAGTAAAGAACCTGGGCAGGAATTGGCAGGCAAACCTGGTAACCTGCATCAACCCGGAACCGCCAACCCGAAACCCGCAACAGGTAACCTTACCCAGTTGCATCACACCTATATTGTTCTGCAAACCGATAAGGGTTATTCCCTCATTCACCAGCAGAATGCGCATGAGCGTATACTGTACGAGCGTTTCAGTAAGGCGGTGGAAGGAAGGCCGATCGCCACGCAGCCGAGTTTATTCCCGGCCACCATGGAACTGGCGGCAGCCGACGCGGTGTTGCTCAACGAACTGCTGCCCGATATCAACCAGCTCGGTTACCTGCTGGAACCTTTCGGACTTAATACGTTTGTGATACAGGGAACGCCGGCCGATACGGGCCAGGGGAATGAAAAGGCAACGATCGAACGGATACTCGAGCAGTATAAACATTTCAGCAGTGACCTTAAATACAGCCGCCGCGAAAAACTTCTTCGCTCGATGGCTTTGCAGCAATCCATAAAACCCGGCACCCCGCTTTCTGACATGGAGATGAAGCAACTGGTGGAAGACCTGTTTCAATGCAGTACGCCGAATGCGACGGCAAACGGTAAACCCACGTACCTGGAATTCAGGAAAGACGAACTCGATAAGTTGTTCGGGAAATAAGATCAGCGGTCGGCTTCATCGGAAGCGGGCGCTATTACCGCAAGTCCTTCAGCCGGTCTTCGTTCATTATCCAGCACCGATAAAAGTTTGGCAAGCATCTCCTGGTACAGGTTATTCTTTCCGTGCTGCGTTTCGATGTTCACGTAACGTTTGTTCAGTTCTCCGTAATACACGCTCAGGGATCCGTCGCGAAACACATTGTCGTTATCCTGCAGGATGCTGTTGTAACCGAAGGAAGCCATCTTGTCGTAGAGCGAATGATCGGTGGTGAGGGCGATGTCGTCGATATCCTGCCATTCATCGGCATAAACCAGCTTGGCGTCTTTCTGGCGTTTGCCGCCGGGGAGGTAGGTCTTCACGGAAAAATCCCCGTCGTAGTTATTGTGCAGGGCGATCACGCAGCTGATGCTGTCGGGTATGAGTTTCAGCAATTGATCGGCGAACTTTTCTACTTCACTGATGGCCCCCGGGTTGATCCTTCCCTTTGTTTTAAGGGTAAGCAGGATACCGGCCCGCGAAAATATCCTGTTGGGGTCGAAGGTATATACCTGGCCTTTGAAAGGAAAACTGATGAAGCGCTGGGCGTTGTTTTCGATCTTGATCAGTATACCCCCTTCTTTCTGCAATACCGCTTTGGCCGCTTCAACGGCTGTTCGCTCATTGTCGTGCACATTGATGCAGCATGTATTTACAATATCGCCGTACTGGATCAGCTTAACGGAAATCACGCGTTCGCCAAGCCGGTGCGTCATCACTTTCTCGGAAGGAGAAAATTTTGCCGGTGTGTTATCAGGTCCGGATTGGTTCAGGCCGGATAGTCCCATGACAGTAGCTGTCAGAGAAAGCAGCAGGTGAAAGCCTTGCATCAGGAATTAGGATTGTTTGAACAAAAATATTTTAATCTTTTATATACTTCCGACGATACCAACATGTGTTGATAAAATGGCAGGCGGGGTAAAAGAAGGATTTTGAACCGTTTCTGACCTGGTTCTGCGTAGTAAAAAAGCCTGCAACATTGCTGTTACAGGCTTTCGCTTTTAAAAATAACCCCAGGTATTACAATCGTTGAAACGTAGCGTAACAAACGCTGTTTCCATAAATGAGTTTGATGTGGTAGATGCCTGCCGGAAGATCGTTCACGGGCATGGTAACAAGATTGTTACCGCTCACGCCCTGCTGGTGCTTCTCCCGAACGAGTATGTTCTGGCTGTTGTATATATAGGCATGTATCATTTCCGCCTGCGGCAATGTAACATTCACATTGATCACCGTGGAGGTCGGGTTCGGGTAGGCCTGCAGTATGCAGGAGTTGGCTACCTGTGCGATGTGTATGGTCTTGCAAACCTCTTTCACGCATCCGCCAAGCGTAACCGCCCGGAGACAAACACTGTAGTAACCGGTATCCTGGAACAGGTACGTGGGGTTGTTCTGGTGCAGGATCACCGTGGGTGTACCCGCGGGGCCGTTCAGGCGTTTGATCGTCCAGGTCTGATCCAGGATCGGGGTGTTGGAATTGGCGAAGAAACGCAGTTTGTTCGGAACCTGCGGATCCGGCTGGTAGGTATAATTCACGTGTACACTGTCACAATTGATCTGCGGACTAACCTGTATGGTCTTGCAGGTGGTGGAAGCGCAGTTGGGACCATTCCACACCGTCAGGCAGGCGGTGTAGGTACCGGGTTGAGCGTAATGATGGGTAGCGACCATATCATGACTGCCGGTGCCGTCGCCGAAGGTCCAGGTATATTGCGCCGCGGTGCTTTGGTATACCGGGATGAACGAGTAGGTCTGGCTATTGGCCGTGCTGCGGATGAAATTGAAATTACTTTGGTTATTGCATGGAGGCGTTGGAGGCGGAACCAGGATGCTGTCGCATTTCTCCCGTACGCAGTTCGGACCGAAGGTTATCTTCAGACAAACACGATAGCGGCCCGGCTGCGCATATTCATGCACCGCGTTCCAGGTATTGGACGATGTGCCATCGCCAAAGGTCCATACCGCGGTGGCGGTGGATGTTGGAGCCACGGTTTGATTGGTGAAGTATATTTTCCGTGGATTCACCTGGTCGGGTTGCCAGCTGAAGTTCACCGGGATATTGCAGGGGTTGGTGTTAGGCACCACAATCTGCCGGCAGTATTCGGCTACACAGGGAGCCGGTGACGCGGTCACGTTGCGTTTGATGCGGATGCATACATTATAGGTTCCGGGCTGAGCGTACACATGCACGGGGTTGGCCACGGCGGGGTCGCTTTGCAAGCCACTCAGGGAAGTACCGTCGCCGAATGTCCAGCGGATCGAATCGGTGGGCAAAACACCCGGGCTTTGGTTATGGAACAGTACATGCAGCGGGTTCAAAGAATCGGGAACCGCGGTGAAATAAGCCTGCAGGTTGCAGGGGGGAGGTGGATTCACCAGCACCTGTTTGCAGAATTCGGCCACGCAGGGTGTTGGCGATGTATTTATATTCCGCTTTACGCGTATGCATACGGTATAGGTGCCCGCCTGGGCATAGATATGTGTGGGATTGGCCACGTTGGGATCACCCTGGAGTCCGCTCACCGAAGTGCCATCGCCAAATGTCCAGCGAACCGAATCGGTTGGCAGTACCGGTGTGGTCATATTGGTGAACTTGATGCGCAACGGGTGCATCGAATCGGGTTGCGCTGTGAAATAAGCCTGCATGTTACAGGGTGGCGTGGTATTTAGCACCAGCGTCTTGCAGATCTCACTCACGCAGGGAGTGGTGCCTGTATTGTTGTTACGCTTGATGCGCAGGCAAACGGTATAAGTTCCGCCCTGGGCATAGGTATGTACCGGAGTGAGTAATGAAGTATCAGCCAATGTACCCTGCAGGGAACTGCCGTCGCCAAATGTCCAGCGTATGGAATCGGTCGGTGTAACAACGGCGCTGGTACTGTGGAATTCGACGCGTAATGGATTGTTCGTGGAAACGGTCCAGTTGAAACCCGCCTGCAGGTTACAGGGCGGCGCGGTAATCACAACGGTTTTGCATATTTCGCTCACGCATCCGTTCGGCGTGCTGTTCACGGCTCTTTTTACCCGCAAACAAACGGTATAGGTTCCGGGCTGTGGATAGGTATGTGCCGGGCTGGCGGTGGATGGATTGCTCATGAGACCATTCAATACCGTACCGTCACCGAATATCCAGCGAACCGAGTCGGTCGGCAAGGCGCCACCGGTTGTATTATTGAATTCGATCCGCAGTGGATTGGTGGTCGTGGGAACCCAGTTGAAATTCGCCTGCAGGTTACAGGGCGGTGCAATCACCACGCTCTTGGTGAATGATTGGGTGCATTGCGGAACACCATTGGGTGTATACAATACAACCGTATGAACAACGGAATAGGTACCCGGATTGGCATAACTGTGCGTGGGCGATACCGTGTTGTCCATCGGCGTACCATCGCCAAAATTCCAGAAATGACTTACAGCAGGAGCGCCGGTGGTCATTACCGGGTTGAACTTAACCGTATTGCTGGTAAGATATTGTACCGTGAATTCGGCGTTGCAGGTGGTGCCCTGCGCCTGTGTTTTAAAACCGAATGCTGATGAAAGAAGCAGCAGCAGGGTAAATATTTGTTTCATAACAAATCATTTTGGTAAAGGGTGAAAGTGGTTTTTCAGTTGCAAGGGATAGATACGGCGGGTAGGGGATCTGTTGCCTGAGACCTGAAAATAATCAATATTTTTCGCGGATGCCGGATAAAAATCGTTCTACAGCCCTGCGTACCGGCGTAGCCCCGGTGGGGTAGTTATTGGTAAGTACGGAGAAGATGAGCAGTTTTCCCTTTCGGGTGATGAGATACCCGCTGAGCGAGCAGTTATTGCTGAGTGTACCTGTTTTTGCGTAAATAAAAGCGCTGTCTTTTTTATAATATGAAGCCAGGGTTCCCTTGCCCCCGGTGGGAAGCAGGTTTTTGATCCTTTCCCAGCCGAATTCATTCTTCATCTTGTTTAATATATATACAAAGCTTTGCGGGGTAAACAGGTTGTATCGGCTCAGGCCGCTTCCATCCACCCATTTTGGTTTCTGGGGGATGTCTTTGAGGTCTTGTTTGAGCAGGGTATCGATCATCCGTGCCTCGTTCATGAATCCAAGGTGTTCGTTGCTGGCCATCAGCAGGGTTTGCTCGGCGTAGAAATTATCGCTCCGGTACATCATCGGCCTGAACAAAGAGTCGACGGGTTGTGAACGGATCACCGTCGCTTTTGCATAATCGGGATCCTTCCGGTCGGAGCGGAAGAAAAAAACATCTTCCAGTTTCAGCGTGTCTTTCAGCAGGTCGGCAATAAACTCCGCGTCGGTTATGAAGGGAACGGATTGTTCTTTGAACGATGCATTCGCGTTGTTGAGGTAAAAATCGTTCCGGCCATAACTGCGTTCAATAAAAAATTTTGTTGAGGCTACGGTATGTGCATCCAGGTCGAACCCGATCGTCGAATCGGCCTGTTTGCCGGGCATCATGTTCACCGGCCCGCCCGTGGTGAGCAGCGTATTGTTCTTTAACAAGAAGCGGATCACGTTATTGTAAATGGGAAAGGAAGACCGTTCCGTCATGTACGCTTCGTTGTAGTCATCCCAGGCCCAGCCATAGCCCTTCGATTCGCTAAGCCAGGTATTGTTATTGACCGAAATATTTTTGTATGACTTCAGTTTTCCGGCTACCGGCTGAAACGTAAATTCGGGATTCAGGAAGGTAGGATCACCGGAAGGATAGAGTGTGATGGTATTTTTATCGCCGCTGATCCGGGCGCCGATCAAACTATCCCCGAGGTATTTCAACCCGGCGTATAAACTGAACAGTTTGGTATTGCTCGCGGGGATAAAATAATGAGTCGCGTTGTGTTCGTACCAGTATTTTCCGGTGGCAGGTTCGTAGATACTGATGCCGATATGTCCCTGGCGGATGGCCGAATCTTTCAGTAAAACCGTATCTGCCTGTCTGGAGATCTGTTTGGTTACCGAACAAGAGAAAAGTAAAAAACAAAAAGGCAAAAACAAAAAGTGAAATAGCTTTTGACCCCTCATTATTTTTGGTTTTAGCTTTTGGTTTTTGACTTCTTTAATTCCTTTCTTGTGCTCTCAACCACCTTTCCGGTATCTCGTTATGGCTGGCGTTCAGGTAATCATTATAACTGCAGGCGATGAATTTCTTATCGGGTAACTGCATCCACCAGCGGCCGGTCTTCTTGCTTTGCAGGAATAAGGATTCCACTTCCGTGAACCGGGTATGAAATTCATTGAAACTGTGCCGGTCGTCCATCGACGCTTCGTGTTTGTTCCGGCTCCTGCCATCAATGAAGTACCAGATCATCTGCGCAACCTGCCGTGCGCTCAGGTTACTGGTATCCAGTTCGGGCTGGTAGCCGTATACCCCGAAACTGCTGATACTGCTGCTCATGCCTGCGTAGCGGGCGAGGGTGCAGGCTTCCTCACCGGTAAAGCCGTTCGAACTGAGCCTGCTGGCGGGTGAATCGCTGTACTTGATGGCGTTGATGTCGAAACTTGCCAGGTGTGTATTGCGCAGCACGGGTTCCATCTCTTCGATGTTCTCTTTGGCAACACCCACGCGGAAGCAGTCGAAGCGCAGCTTATCCATGGTTTCGAGCATGCGGGGATGTACAAAATAGCTCTGGAAGCCGATGTGGTTGTAGTGTTTTACGAGGTTGGGTTCGCCGGTGAGCAATTCCATCAGGAAGTTTTCACTCCGCAGGGGGCTTTCTCCCCGCAGGTCGATGCCGGCATCCACACAGGTTACTTCCACCACCTGGTTGAGTTCTTTGTAGGCAAAGTACTGGGCCAGGGTTATATCGTGGGATCCACCCAGGAGCACAACGGTTTTTTTCAGGCGAAGCAGTTCGGCCACTACGGTTTTTACGGCCGCGTAACTGTCGTTGAGCGTTGCGCCGGTTTTGATATTGCCAATGTCGGCGATGCGGATATCGGTATGCCAGTAATGCAGGTGGTACAACTGCCGGCGGATCTTATTGGGCGCATGGCTTTCTGTTTCTGAGAGTGCGTTGCCCCGGTTTTCGGAAATGCCTACCAGCACAATATCCGTATCCTCCAGGTCGGGTATCTCGGTCTCGTAAGCGGCAATATGTTTGGCCAGCTGGCCGTCGTTGTATCCCCCATCGCCATTGAGCTGGTGCACATTGATGGGTTCCAGGAAATCGTGCAGATCGTACATTCCAAAGAATTTTGGCAAACCTAAATGATAAATTCCAGATTGACCAATCAGGGCCTCAAAATATGACCAACCCCGTGTTTTTTAAAGGCCGTAAATCGTTAACTTAGCCCCATAATAAACGATACAATGAAACAGGAAGTTTTAAGCGACGTAGTAATCAAATTTGCCGGTGATAGTGGCGATGGAATGCAGCTTACCGGAACCCAGTTTTCAAACAATACAGCCTTGCTGGGCATCGACCTGGCCACTTTTCCCGACTTCCCGGCCGAGATCCGGGCGCCGCAGGGCTCCCTGCCCGGTGTGAGCGGATACCAGTTACGTTTTTCGTCCGACCGGATTTTCACTCCCGGTGATGTATGCGATGTTTTGGTGGCCATGAACGCGGCCGCTCTTAAAACAAACCTGAAAGGACTGAAGCCCGGCGGTAAGATCATCGCCAACGTGGATGGATTTGATACCAAGAACCTTCGCCTGGCCAATTACCCGGAAGGGGTTAACCCGCTGGATGATGGCAGCCTCGGTAATTATGAAGTGATCCGTATGGACGTAACGAAGATGACCCGTGAAGCGCTCAAGGATATTACCATGGGTGTGAAAGAAAAGGACCGGGCCAAGAATATGTTTGTACTGGGCTTCCTGTACTGGATGTATAACCGCGATATGGAAAGCACCATCAACTTCCTGCGTGAAAAATTCGGCAAGAAGGCCGAGATACTCGAAAGTAATATCAAGGCATTGCAGGCCGGTTTCAATTACGGCGATACAACCGAAACATTTACCACCCGGTATAAAGTGGAAAAGGCGAAGATGGAACCCGGTGTATACCGTTCCATCATGGGTAACCAGTCGTTGGCCTATGGCCTGATCGCTGCCGCGGAAAAAAGCGGACTGCAGTTATTCCTTGGAAGCTACCCGATCACGCCTGCCAGCGATATCCTGCACGAACTGAGCCGCTATAAGAACTTTGGTATAAAAACATTCCAGGCCGAAGACGAGATTGCGGCCATCACCTCCGCCATCGGCGCCAGCTACGGCGGTGCCCTGGGCATAACCACCAGCAGCGGTCCCGGTATTGCGCTCAAAGGCGAAGCGCTTGGCCTGGCGGTAATGCTCGAGATACCCCTGGTGATCGTGAATATACAGCGGGGTGGTCCATCAACAGGGCTGCCAACCAAAACCGAACAAAGCGACCTGATGCAGGCGTATTATGGCCGCAATGGCGAGTGCCCGATGCCGGTTATTTCAGCCTCTACACCCAGCGATTGTTTTGATGTGGCTTTTGAAGCTACGCGTATCGCCCTGCAGCATATGACACCGGTGATGTTACTCAGTGATGGATACATTGCCAATGGCGCCGAGCCCTGGAAATTCCCGGCCTCCGCTGATCTTCCGGAAATAAAAGTGGAATTCGCCAAAGACGGAGCCGATGAAAAATTCCAGCCGTACAAGCGGGATGCAAAACTGGCCAGGCCCTGGGCTGTACCCGGAACAGCCGGATTGGAACACCGGGTAGGTGGTTTGGAAAAGCAGGATGTAACCGGTAATATCAGTTACGACCCGGATAACCATCAGCACATGGTGAAAACACGCCAGGCCAAGGTGGATCTGATCGCTGATTATATTCCCGAACAGAAACTGGATAGCGGTCCGGATAAAGGCAAAGTGCTTGTGCTGGGTTGGGGAAGTACCTACGGTGCGATCAAGAGCGCCTGTGCGGAATTGCAGAAAGAAGGCCATGCCGTATCGCACGCACACCTGCGCTATATCCGCCCCTTCCCGCGGAACCTTGGCGCCATGCTTAAGAATTTTGATACGGTACTGGTACCCGAGATCAACAACGGCCAGCTGGTGAAGATCATCCGCGATGTGTATTTTGTAGATGCCAAACCCTATAATAAGATCATGGGTATTCCCATCACAAAAGGAGAACTGGTGGATGAGATCAAAAAACTCGTATAACCGATTTTTCAATCCATAATAGAAATCCCGGCAGGTGCCGGGATTTTTTTATTCCCGCAGAATGGCATTGATATTGCAACAAGGCGGCGCTTACCAATACACATACCTATGAAACGCAGGATCCTGCTTATCGCTTCCGCTCTCTTTTGTATACACCTGTTTGATTCCTGTTCTAAAGAGGATGCGCTCAGTCCGGTGATTAATGAAACACCCAAACCATTGTCCATCAGCTTCCAGGAAGACAGTATCGCCATCTATCTTCCCATCACAGCCGCCCGTGCCGAAAGTATTGGCAGTGTTTCGGCTACCGCCATCGAAGGTAAGTTGCCCGATAGTGTTACGCGAAAGAATAACATCATCATTCGAGTAACCGGCGACAGCGCCCGGGTGTACAGCAAGACAGAAGTGCTGGTGAATTATACGGATTCTACAGGTATGACCTATGCCAGCAACAGCGCCGACACGATCAATAAAGTGATCCTTACCCGTGTCGAAAAGAAAAAGAACGGCCTGGTGGAAGGTAGTTTTACGATTCGCGTAAGTAATTCTACCAAAACAAAAACGCTTTTGCTCACCAATGGAAAAATTTCCACCGCATTTTCTGATTAAGGCCTGCTTTGGCAGATAATTTGCCCCGGCGCTTGGCCTTTTTAATAATCCGTCTGCAATAAAACACAGAAAATAATTTCCTGTGTTGAGTTACTAAACCGTATGCTATGAATGAAATACCACTGCTGCGTACTGTGAACAACGCCCAACGAAAATCACAAAGCGTAACTGCTCTTTCCGAACCGCCTGTTGATGGTTTACAGGAATATACCGGAACCTGGGATACCGCCCAGGTGGTTCATTTGCTGAAACGAACCCTGTTCGGCGCACGCCTGCAGGATATTCAGTACTTCCGGTCCAGGACCATGCAGCAGGCCGTTGATGAAATTCTTCAGCCTGCAGCAGCGCCGTCGGTTCCCCCGCTCAATAATTACAATATAAATGGATACACCGATCCTACCGGCGTTGCCGCCTGGCAAACATGGATCAATACCGGTATAGCGCTGGCGGATAAGGATCTTAATGAAAAACGGATTGATTCATTCAAGACCTGGTGGTTCGGGCAGGCGTTGACCTCAACCCGTTCCATACATGAAAAGATGGTCGTATTCTGGCATAACCATTTCGCCACCGATACATCCATCAGCAGCGATAAAATCAAAGCCCGCTTCTGGTACGATCATTATCTCGCATTGCGCCAGCATGCCCTGGGTAATTTCAAGAGTATGGTGAAAGCGGTTACACTCGACCCGGCCATGCTCTTCTTCCTGAACGGCGACAGCAATGTAAAAGGGTCTCCCAATGAAAACTATGCCCGTGAACTGCAGGAGTTATATACAGTAGGTAAGGGCCCCGGGTCGCATTACACCGAAGACGATGTAAAAGCGGCTGCCTTGGTGTTAACCGGGCATACGGTAAGTCCGACAAGCTTTACCTATACCTTCGATGCCGGCAAGCACGATTCATCCAATAAAGAATTTTCCGCCTTCTATGGCAACAAGATCATTACCGGATACAGCGGAGCCGCCGGCGCATCGGAAGTGGATGAATTGATGGACATGATCTTTTCGCAGGAAGAAGCGGCACGTCATATCTGCCGGAAAATCTACCGTCATTTTATATACTACAAGATTGATAACGACATCGAACAAACGATCATCCGCCCGCTGGCGCAGGTGTTTCGAAACAACAATTTTAATATACAGCCGGTGCTTTCGGCCCTGTTCAAAAGCAGGCATTTCTACGACATGATCTATTCTTCGGCCTGTATCATCAAGAGCCCGCTGGATTTTGTGATCGATCTCCGTAACGAATACAATGTAACACTTCCTTCCGCCGCCGATAACGAGGCTACCTACGCCGTGTGGGAATCATTGCGCTACGAAGCATCGGAAATGCAGCAGGAGTTGGGATCGATTCCCGAAGTGGCTGGTTGGTACGCCTATTACCAGGAGCCTGCCTTCCATGAACTCTGGATCAATACATCTACCTATACCCGGCGGAATATTTTCACCGACCGGATGATCGCCGATGGTATCACGCATAACATGCAGAATGTCGTGATCGACCCGATCAGTTTCGCCGATCAATTACCCAACCCGGGCGATCCGAACGGGCTCATTACACAATCGCTGGAGATATTGCTTCGGTATCCTCTGTCCGAAAGCGCCAGGGAATTCATCAAACGATCCATCCTGCTCAGTGGTCAGTTGCAGGATTATTACTGGACCAATGCCTGGGATGCGTTTAAGGCCAACCCGGCCGACATGGGCGCCCGGCAGATCGTACTGACCCGCCTGCAAGCGCTTTATAAATACATCATGAACCTTCCCGAATACCATTTGTGTTAATCCAATCCCGCATCCTATGCAACGCAGAAATTTCTTAAAAAAAACCATACAGGGAGCGGTGCTTCCTTCCATCCTCGGCGGCTTATCGGTACGGGCCTGGGCGGAGTCGCCCTTGTTGCGGGCGCTCACCGGCGCCGATAATGATCATGTGCTGGTGCTGATACAACTGGCCGGCGGAAACGATGGATTGAACACGATCATTCCGCTTGAATTTTATGGCGACTACTATCGCATACGCAGCAATATTGCCATACCCGAGAACCGGGTGCTGCGTCTGAATAACAACCTGAAATCGGGTTTGCATCCTGCGCTCACGGGTATGCAGCAATTGTATAATGAAGAGAAACTGTGCGGCATCCAGGCCGTGGGTTATCCATCGCCCAACGGATCGCACTTCCGCTCGATGGATATCTGGCTTACCGGCGCCGATACGGATCAATACCTGTCTACCGGTTGGGCCGGGCGTTACCTCAACCACCAGTTTCCGAATTACCCGATCGGTTTCCCGAATGACCTGATGCCCGATCCACTGGCCTTGCAGATCGGTTCGGTATTGTCGCCCGTGTTTTTAAGTCCGACCGGTTTTGATGCGCTTGCCATCGACGAGAGCCTTAATTTTTACAACCTCATTGACGCTATACAAGACCCCACACCCAACACGCCAAGCGGTGTTGAGCTTACTTACCTGCGAACGGTTGCCAAACAAACAAATAAATACGCGGATGTGATCAAAGCCGCAGCGGCGAAAGTTACCCAGCAGGCCCCTTACCCGGCCGATAATTATCTGGCGGCACAACTGAAAGCCGTTGCCCGGCTGGTGGCCGGCGGGTTGAAAACGAAGATATACATGGTGAGCATGGGTGGATTCGATACGCATGCAGGCCAGGTGAATGGTGGTAACCCGCTTACCGGAAATCACAGCGCTTTGCTGAAACAGGTTTCGGATGCCATCACGGCATTCATGGCCGACCTGAAATTCCTGAACGTATCCAACCGGGTACTGGGCATGACCTTCTCGGAATTCGGCCGGCGGATGCAGTCGAATGGAAGTTTGGGAACCGACCACGGCGCCGCACAACCGGTTTTTCTGTTCGGTGAAGCAGTGAAGCAGGGTATACTCGGTAAGAATCCGATCATCCCGGGTAACACCCAGGCGATCGATAATGTACCGATGCAGTATGATTTCCGATCGGTATACTCTACGATACTACGCGACTGGTTCTGCCTGCCGCCCGACGAAGTAGAGACCGTGTTGCTTAAGAACTACCAATACCTGCCGGTGATCAAGGCCACCGCCTGCAATATGAATATCGAAGAGTTGAATGCGCTCGGTGATAACCTGATCATCAACTATCCCAACCCGTTTGTTTCCGGTACGACGATCAATTTCAAATCGGCGGGCGGTCATGTACTGATCCAGGTATTCGATACCATCGGGCGGAAAGTAGCCACGCTGGCCGATCAGCCCTATGCCGCAGGAACCTATTCGATACCGTTTAACGGAAGCGCTTTGGCGAGCGGTGTGTATTATGCCCGCTTGCAGAATGGCCCGCTGCAACAGGTACGGCCCATGCTTAAAGTACGATGATTGAACCACGAAACCCAGGTAAGCGACCCTATGAGACGATTCCTTTGCATACTTTTTATTCTTCTACTGTCCGGTGGCAACAAGCTGCTGGCGCAAATAAGTTTTTCGATCAGCCACAATACCACCTGTGCGGGTGCAGCCGTCGAATTCAATTCGAGTGTTTTTGAAGTGGCGCCTTTTCCGGGCCAGGTGAACTGGAACTTTGGTGATCCGGCAAGCGGGATACTGAATACCGCCAACGGGATTCTGCAGCCTACGCATGTATACAATGCGCCCGGTACCTATATTGTGAGCCTGCATGTGCAGGATGTGGGGGCCGGAACGATCGATCTCACCGATACAATTGTCATTGTGAACCCGGTTATTCACGACTTCGGACCGGATGTTTTTCTCTGTGGCGATACCGGAACATACATCATCCATGCGCCGGTTGTTCCCAATGCTTTGTATGAGTGGAACGACGATACCACAACGGTCGGTCCGGTACTGACTGTACGGGAATCGGGTTCGTATACTGTTAAGGTGAATGGTTGTGCGGTAACGGATAGTCTTGGCGTTTTCTTCACCCGGGAACCCAACCTGGAGCTGGGTCGCAATCATATGATGTGCCAGGGCGAACAACTTACGCTCAATGCGGCCAGTGAGAATGCTACGTATCAATGGTTCCTGAATGGCGTAAACCTGAACTTCGGTCAATCGCAATTACCGGTTACCGCACCGGGCGGCAGGTACGCGGTTGAAGTTGATGTAAAAGGATGCGGTATTTACCGCGACTCTGTAACGATCGCTTTCAGCACTTATGCAGCCCCATCGTTCAGCCTCGGACCGGATACCCTGTTATGTCCCAAGGAGGTTTTTACGCTCACAGCGCATGTAGCGGGAGCCACGGCCTATTTGTGGGGAACCAAGGGGCTAGATATCAATGATGCGGTGAATAACAGCATCGGTGTGGATTCCTTTATTACAATCCGTAACCCGGGAAGGTATTGGGCATTTGTAACGTTAGATAAGGTTTGTGAAGTAGTGGATACCATGATTGTGCGCTACCGGGGCGATAAGCAGCTTGATTTCCGGGATACAGCCCTGTGCCGTGGAAACTCGCTGGTATTGGATGCCGATTTCGGAACCGGAACGTATAAATGGGAATCGATACCGCCGCAGCGGGAGGATCAGAATAATACCAACCAGTCGACCTACTATATCTATAACCCCGGCTTCTATACCGTAACGGCTTATGTCGGGCATTGCGTATTCCGCGATAGTCTGCGTGTGTATTTCAATGATACACTCAAACTTGTATTGCCCAAAGACACCAGTTTGTGCCGGGGCGAAACATTTATCATACGCCCGGTTGTATCCAATACCTCGGAGTATACCTGGCAGGATGGTTCGAAGCAACCAACCTATACGGCTACGCAAACCGGCTTGTATTCCATCGTAGCGGAAAATGGCTGTGGGCGGGATACGGCCCGGATGAATATCGTGTTCGATGCTTGTCCCTGTGCGTTGCTTTTACCCAATGCCTTTACGCCCAACGGAGACGGGCTCAATGATAATTTCAGACCCCTGCATGCCTGCGACATGGAGAATTACAGCATGACGGTATTCAATACCTATGGTGAGAAGATCTTTTTCAGCAGGGATCCGTTGCAGGGCTGGGATGGCCGGCACAAAGGGAAAGTCCTGAACATGGGAAATTATGTATGGGCCGTGTCCTACATTAAATCAAGTACAGGGCAACAGGTGCAGAAGCAGGGAAATATCCTGCTGCTTCGCTAACGCGAAGATGGCACATACCGATTGCTATGATCAGTACCGTACTTTTTGCCTGCCGAAGGAATACCCGATCTTGATGTTGAACGTGAAATACGCGTCATTGTTTTTTGAATTGCCACGCTGGTCGCCCGGATTCGTAACATGTGTCGGGTCGAGTTCGTACTGGCGGTCATTCAGCAAAAACGCGTTGGTGAGTTTAGCCCCGGTGAAATAATTGGGATATAATGTCGGGTCGATATAGGTGGTGCTTACATCATCCAGGTAATCGGTGAAAAGCACCCGGTATACAAATTCAGCCCGGAGATTCAATACAGAATTCAGTTCGTACCGCACACCCAATCCTACGGGTACGTTCATCTGCTGTAATTTATAGGGTTTACGGTCGGGGTATTCAGCAAATCCCTGGCCTTCGGTACTCAGGGGTTGCAGGTCAACCCAGCGACCATTGGATTGGGCTTGTGGCTTGAATGAGAAGAATCCAATGCCGCCCATGAGGTAGGGTGATGCCCGTGGAGGAGCCTTGTCTTCATCATACCGGTTGAAAATATACAAAGGATGTATTTCGGCAGCCAGCATGAACTCGGTGATATTGCTCCGGAAACTGAGGTTCCGTTCGTAGCGGCCGAACGTGGAGGTTTTTACTTTTCGCAGTACTTTATCATCGCCTTTGATCTGCCCGAACGTTGCTTCCAGCCGTAACGCCAGCATTTCCTGGTAGGTAGCGCTGAGGAAGATGCTTCCGGCCACGCTGGTTTTACCCAGGTTCAGGTCTTTTACAAATTTCTTACCGATACCCTTATTGCCACCCAGGTCGGTCAGGCAGTTGATCGCACCAACAGATGCGCCGATCTCGTACATGATCGGACTGTCGTAATACTTGTCGTCGTAGAAATAATACTGGGCAGAAAGCTTTCCTGATAGGGTGGTAAGCACAATAAGGCTGCTTACAAAAAATGTAATTCTTTTCATGTGTAAGTTATCCTTTGTTTTATTTCTTGGCTGGGGGTTTCAAAAGGATAAGACTAGACTGTATTGCAAATAAAACGATATTTCCTTAATTCTGAATCAAGTTTTCGTTTTTTTGTTCACATATTTACAGATACCCGAAAGGGGGCATTTGTTGCATGAAGGGTTCCGGGCAGTACAAATATATCTTCCGTGCAAAATGAGCCAGTGGTGGGCCCGGTGAATGTACTCAGGCGGAATATGCGCTACCAGTTGTTTTTCCGCTGCCAACGGGGTTTTTGCGTTGCTGGTAAGGCCCAGGCGGGCGCTTACCCGGAACACATGTGTGTCTACAGCCATATTGGGTTGCTGATCGATCACCGATGTGATCACATTGGCCGTTTTACGTCCTACGCCGGGAAGTTGAACAAGTTCTTCCACGGTCATCGGCACTTGTCCCTGGAACTTTTCCATCAGCATTTTTGCCATGCCGATCAGGTGCCTGGTTTTATTGTTCGGATACGAGATGCTTCTGATCAGGGGAAAAACATCATCAAAACTTGCTTTGCTCAACGAATCGGGATCGGGGAATTTCTCAAAAATAAAAGGAGTGGTTAGATTAACCCGCTTGTCGGTGCATTGTGCCGAAAGGATTACCGCAACCAATAGCTGGAAAGGGTTGTCGTAAAACAGTTCGGTTTCGGCATTGGGTGCATGCTGCAGGAAATAGTCGATAACGAAGCGGTACCTTTCTTTTTTGGTCATAAAAAAATCTCCCGGCAAAGCGGGAGACTAAAATACATTAAAAGCATATTCAGATCATACCGGTGTGGAGAGTTCTCCAACAGCTTTCTCGGCATAATTCAGGATCGAATCAATTGTCTGTTGGCTGGGAGACATTTTGACTTTTTCCAGTTTTTGCTGAGCGGCGCTCATCGTCTCGAATTTTTCGCGAAGGCTCCAGTCGGTTTCGAGAGCGGCCTTGATTTCGGCAGATCTTGCTGGGGAAGTTTCATTGTACAAGTACAGTAATAAATCTTCCGGGGTAAAGTTGTGCATAGACAAGTTAAGTTGCTTGTGTTAAAAATTAAATATCCATATCCGCCTACATAAACGGCTGATTTGGAACATTATTGCTTCCCGGGGGACAAATTATTCCGTTTTCGAGGGGGGCGTAACGATAAAAAGGTCTTCATTATCCTTTTTCATCATATATTTCTCGCGGGCATATTTTTCAATGCTTTGGGCATCATTCTTCAGAAGTTGAAGCTCTTTTTCAGCATTTGTTATCATTTCATCAAGGTGGCGCTCACTTTCTTGAAGTTCGTTCAACTTCTGTTTGCGCTCAATTCCGGAAGGAATATCCTTGGGGTCGAAAAAAAACATCCAGATCACAAAGAACGACCCCGTGAGCAAATATTTGTTTTTTAACCAAGAGGGTATGCGGGCTAGTAATTTCATTCTGTTGATGGTTCATAGTTCATGGTTGATGGCAAGTCTTGTGATCCATCAACCATGAACCATATGCTACTTCCCAAATTTAATCTTTCCTTTCGGATAAATACCGCTTTCACCGAGGATTTCCTCCACGCGGATCAATTGATTGTACTTGGCCATCCGGTCGGTACGTGAGGCCGAGCCGGTTTTGATCTGTCCGCAGTTCAAGGCTACCGCCAGGTCGGCAATCGTTGTATCCTCCGTTTCGCCGCTGCGATGGCTCATGATGGTATTATACCCGTTGCTTTGGGCCATGCTTACGGCATTGATGGTTTCGGTGATGGTTCCGATCTGGTTCACTTTTACCAGCAGCGCATTACCGATGCCTTCATTGATTCCTTTTTCGAGGCGGGTCACATTCGTTACAAACAGGTCGTCGCCCACGAGCTGGCATTTGCTTCCGATGGCATCGGTGAGCATTTTCCAGCCTTTCCAATCGTCTTCTGCCATACCATCTTCGATCGAGCAGATGGGGTATTGCTTCACCCAGCCTTCCCAGTATTTCACCAGTTGTTCGCTGGTCATTTTCTTGCCATCGCTTTTGTGGAAGATGTATTTTTTTTCTTTGGCGTTCCATAGTTCGCTGTTGGCGGCGTCCATGGCAATCTTGATCTGCGAGCCTGTTTTATAACCGGCCGCCTGGATGGCTGATAATACCGTTTCGATGGCTTCTTCGTTGCTCTGGATATTGGGTGCGAAACCACCTTCATCGCCCACATTGGTGCTGTACCCTTTCTTCTTCAGGACGGATTTCAGCGCATGGAAGATCTCCACACCCCATTGCAACCCTTCGCTGAAGCTGGATGCGCCCACCGGCATGATCATAAATTCCTGGAAGTCGATCTTGTTATCGGCATGGGCGCCCCCGTTGAGGATGTTCATCATCGGGATCGGCAGGATCCTCGCATTGGTTCCGCCGATGTAGCGGTACAAGGGAAGGTTCGCTTCCAGGGCGGCAGCCTTGGCCACGGCCATACTAACAGCCAGCAGGGCATTGGCGCCCAGCTTTCCTTTGTTGCTGGTTCCATCCAGTGCGATCATCATGGCGTCGATACCGGTTTGGTCGGCCACATCCCAACCCAGCAGGTTATCGGCCAGTAAAGTATTTACATTCTTTACCGCTTTGAGTACGCTTTTGCCACCATACAGTTTTTTGTTGCCATCCCGCAGTTCAACCGCTTCATGTATACCGGTGCTGGCGCCGCTTGGTACGGCAGCACGACCCAGGTGTTCATTTTCGGTCAACACATCTACTTCGATGGTTGGATTACCACGACTGTCGAGGATCTGGCGGGCATGAATGGAGGCGATGTAGCTCATAATTGGTTGATTTATTTATTCGTTTATCGGTTGATTGGTCAGGGAGCGGAAAACCTCTTCGAGGCTGTTGCTTTCCGTTTGCAAAGAAACAATGTTCCAATTGTTCTGCAAACTCAATTCGAGCAATTGCTTGCGAACGGATTCGGGGTTGCGTGTATGCAGTTTGAAGCCTGTTTGTCCGGTAGGCGGGTTTGTAGGTTGCAGCTGTTCGATGGCTTGTACATCTCTCAGTTTTTCAAGCGCATTTTTTGAAATGGATTCCTGGAATTGCACCAGTACCGACTGATCTTCTTTATTTCCTTTCTGCAGGTTGGTCAGCGTATCATCGGCCACGATCTTTCCTTTGCTGATGATCACCACCCGGTCGCAGATGGCTTGTACTTCCTGTAAAATATGCGAAGAGAACAGCACCGTTTTTTCTTTGCCCAGGTTTTTGATCACTTCCCGGATCTCCACGATCTGGTTGGGATCGAGGCCGCTGGTGGGTTCATCGAGAATCAGCACTTCCGGATCGTGGATCAGGGCGGCGGCCAGTCCAACACGTTGCTTGTATCCCTTACTCAACTGACCGATCTTTTTATTGGCTTCCAGGGTCAGGCCAACCTGTGCGATGGTGGCTTCAATCTTTTTGATTTTATCCGGTACCGCATGCACGTTGCTGATGAAATCGAGGTATTCCCGAACATACATATCGTAATAAAGCGGGTTGGCTTCGGGCAGGTAACCGATCTTCTTTTTGGTTTCACTGGTATTGTCCCGAACAGGAATACCGCATACCTGTACCGATCCGTCGCTGGCTTCAAGATACCCGGTGATGACCTTCATGGTGGTGGATTTACCAGCGCCGTTGGGGCCCAGGAAACCGACGATCTCTCCTTTGTTCACGGTAAAAGAGATACCATCTACTGCTTTTTGTGTTCCGTAAATCCTGGTGAGGTTGGTTACTGCTATCGACATGAATACGATTGTTGCGCAAAAATAAAAAACGCCGGATGGAAAACCCGACGTTCGCTGAAAAGCTTCGTTATTTTTTATCGCCGCCCCTGTTGCCCGGGTTTTGATTCCGTTGCGGGTTGCGGTTTTGTCCCTGCCTGTTTGTGTTGCCCCCGCCTCCACGACGATCGCGGTTCTGTTGTCCGCCTCCTTGTTGCTGGGGTCTGCCACCGCCACGGCTCTGTTGGCCACCACCTTGCTGCCTCGGCTGCTGCTGATTACCGCCGCCGCCTTGTTTGGGATTTCGGGGCTGTGTTTGCCTTCTTTCCTGTTCTCTTCGTTTGCGGCTTGTTTTTTCCAGGGCCTTCAGGCTGATCTGTCCCACCACATCGGCGTAAACCGGTTCTACCTCTTTGGGTTTGCTGCTTACAACTTCAACCGGTTCCAGGCTTTCGGGCCGGATGCCTTGTTTATTTAATTCTTTTATCTTCTTAACCCGTTCAATGGTGAGGGGGTATTGCTTGTTGCTGTCGGGCAGACTGTACCACATCAGGTTGCGGAAGATGTCTTTCTTTACCAGGAAGGCCCGGCTGGTCGCTACTTCAATGCTGTCGGCATCTTCGGGGAAGAAGCGCAGGGCATCCATATAGGTGTCGAGTTCGTAATTAAGGCAGCATTTCAAACGACCGCACTGGCCGCTGAGTTTGCTCTGGTTGATGCTCAGGTTCTGGTAGCGGGCCGCGTTGGTGTTTACGCTTTTGAAGTCGGAGAGCCAGCTGCTGCAGCAGAGTTCGCGGCCGCAACTGCCGATTCCACCCACTTTGCCGGCTTCCTGGCGGGCGCCGATCTGGCGCATCTCTACCTTTACCTTGAATTCGCCAGCATATACTTTAATGAGTTCACGAAAATCCACCCGGTCGTCGGCTATATAGAAGAAAGTGGCTTTTCTGCCATCGGCCTGTATCTCTACCTCGGCCATTTTCATTTCCAGTTTCAGCTGGCGGGCGATGGCCCGGCTGCGGATGAGTACCTGTCCTTCCCGCGCCTTCGATTCCAGCATTTTGGAAATATCGGTTTCGTTGGCCCGGCGTAATACTTTCTTGATCTCGGGGTCTTTTTCGTCGATCTTGTTTTTCTTCAGCTGGAGGCGAACCAGTTCGCCGGTAATATTGATCATGCCCACATCGAAACCGTTCACGCCTTCTACGGCAACCATATCGCCCTTCTGAAAAAACTGTTGTGTTGTATTCCGGAAGAAATCTTTCCGGCTTCCGTTATTGAAACTCACTTCCACGACCTTGCAGGTACTCTCGGGGTCGCTGTAGGGCAGGTTGGCCAGCCAGTCGAATACATTCATGCGGTTACAGCCGCCGGTGGCGCAATTGCCATGACTCTGGCAACCCGATGGCGCCCCGTTCTTAGATACTCCGCAACTTCCACATCCCATATCGAGAATTAAGAATTAATGATTAAGAAATAAGAATGAAGATGCGGCCTTTGTGGAGAATTACGTTCGTGTATGCTTTGGCAGCGTTTCCCGGTTGTACCTTATATGCCTGTACGTAAGGGAGCGCTCAGACTTAACGCGGCTGAACGCTGGTATGCCATAGTAGTGAGTGATCCTTCGACAACGCTAAGGATGAACTCCACGATGATGAGTATTGCTGAAAATACCGGTATCAAAATTTGTAATACGCTTTATATCAACTTCATCAGTAATTTCTTACCACAGACCAGACTCCTCAATTCACCAAAATTAACGATTTGTTGTTAATAATATGATACAAACGGATAGAAAGAGCGTGAAAGAGCATTTTGGCGTTGGCGTTCCGCTCAATATAGTAACTGGCCTTGTCGAGCTCGGTGATGATGGCCTCCTGTTGTTCGATGGCGCATAAACGGTTCAGGCGCAGGGCGAAATCGCGGTCCGACGACTGCTGGCCGGAGGCGGTATCTCCCATGACCCGCAGCCGGATGGCCTGTTCGAGCAGGTGTATGAAATAGCGGAGAAATTGTTTTTGCTTTTCCCGGCCCAGTTTGGCCGCTTCATCGATCCATTTTACCTGTGCCAGGGGCCCGGTTTTGATCACCGCGTTGAGCCATTCCCGGAGCATCGCTTCCCAATCATCGTCGGCATGCTGCAGTACCTGGAGCGCTTCCCGGTAATTACCTTCGGCAACGGCGGCAGCCTGTCGTGCCTTTTCGGGCGCCACGCCTTCGTTCAGTTCCAGGGCGGCTTCCACATCCTGGTTGCTGAGCAGGGGTATCTTCACCAGTTGTGTACGGGAGAGGATGGTGGGCAGGATGAGGTCTTCGTTCTGTGCCACCAATATGAACAGGGTATTGGGTGGCGGCTCCTCGATCAGCTTTAATAGTTTATTCCCCTCTTTGCCCAGGAATTCGGGCATCCACATGATGAGGATCTTGTATTCGCTCTCGAAACTTTTCAGGTTGAGTTTGCGGATGATGTCGTTGCACTCGTGTGCGGTGATGTTTCCCTGTTTGTTCTCGGCATCGATGAACTGGAGCCAGTCGTACACGTTACCGTAGGGATTCTTTGCCACGAACTGCCGCCATTCCTGGATATAATCGGTGCTGAGCGGTTTGTCGCCCGACTTGCGTGGGATCACGGGGTACGAAAAATGGATATCCGGGTGAATGAGTTCGGCCGCTTTTTTACAGGCCGGGCATTGGCCGCAGGAGTCGGTGAATGGTTGTGTGTTTTTGGGTTCGGGTTCCGGGTCGCCAAAGAGGGAAGGATCTGCCTGTTTTTGCTGCACACCCGATCCTTTTTCGCAGACGATGAATTGTGCGAATGCCATGGCCAGTTGCAGGGCGCCTCCGCCTTCCTTGCCCAGGAACAGCAGGGCATGACTGAGGCGGTTATGCTGCACCATCTGAACGAGTTGTTCCTTGATGGCGTGCTGGCCGGCGATGGACTGAAATTGCATGAGTGCAAATATAGGGAGGTAGTCAGACTTATAACCTGGATACAATCTCCTCACTCATCGGTTTTACAGCGCTTTTGAAATGAGCGATGATCTTTCCGTTCTCATCCAGCAGGAATTTGTTGAAGTTCCAGGAGATCTTCGCGTCCATCACGCCGTTCTCTTCCTTATTGCATAGCCATTTGTAAATGGGTGCGATGTTCTTTCCCTTCACGGATATCTTGGCGGCCATCGGAAAGCTTACGCCGTAATTCTTTTTGCAGAACTCGCTGATTGTTTCGTTGCTGCCGGGTTCCTGTGAGAAGAAATTATTGGCCGGGAAGCCGACGATCACCAGCTTGTCTTTATAGGTTTCGTAGAGTTTTTCCAGGTCTTCGTATTGCGGGGTGAAACCGCACTTGCTGGCGGTGTTTACGATCAGGATCTTCTTGCCTTTGAATTGCGCAAAATCGATCGTATCGCCGTCGAGGCCGGCTACCTTGAAATCATAGATCGACCTGGTTTGCGAAACAGCCGGCGAAAAAAAACTGCCGCAGAGCAGCAGTGTTGTTATAAATAGTTTTGTCATGTGGTCAGAGTTTGCTGGTAATCTCGGCATCCATGGGTTTAACCTTGCTGGGGAAGTAAGCGATGAGGTTTCCTTTTTCGTCGAGCAGGAATTTGCCGAAGTTCCACTTGATCTCTGCATCCATGACACCGTTTTCGGCCTTGCTGCAAAGCCATTTATAGATGGGAGCAATATCGTCGCCTTTCACGGATACCTTGGCGGCCATGGGAAAGGTTACGCCATAATTCTTCTTGCAGAATTCCTTGATCTCTCCGTTGCTGCCGGGTTCCTGTCCGCCGAAATTATTGGCCGGGAAACCCACGATCACCAGTTTGTCTTTGTAGGCTTCGTAAAGTTTTTGCAGGTCTTCGTATTGGGGCGTATAGCCGCATTTGCTGGCGGTATTTACGATGAGGATCTTTTTTCCTTTGAACCTGGAAAAATCGATGGTGCCCCCGTCGAGTGATTCTACCTTGAAGTCATAGATCGATTTGGCAGGAGCTACTGTGGCGGGTTTCATGCCTGCAAAAAGGAAGGCGATCGTAATGGCCAGTAATTTCATGATACTATTTTTTTAAGATAACGAATGAGAAATGCTTTTGTTCAGACCAGGCGGGTTGAAAAGGGATGGTAAAAATAGGTATTCCTCCCTTATGCAGAAAAGGCAAATGACGAGTGGTTATTGTTTTTCATAACAGCCCAGGTCGGGACCGCCCACGTTCCGGTTCTTGTCGTCGAGGTCTTTTGGGAAACCCGTAACCACACCGGCATTGATACCCGGGGCCCCGCTGTTTTTGGTGATGCGGAAGTCGAAAATGCGTTTGGCAACATCCACGCTGTCGAAAGAAGGATTCTGGTTTTTTATATTCGATGTAAGGGTGCTGTTGGCAGGATCGTCTAGTACACGGTAAAGGTTCTTTTCAAATACTACCGAGAAGGGGTTAGCCCCTTGTTTGTTTACGATCACTTCATTGCCGACCAGGCCCTGGTCGCCCCAAAAGATATTGTTACGGAAAACCGCGTTGAGGCTGCTGCTCACAAGCGATCCATTCTGGAAGGCGAAATTACTTACGTTGAGTACCGGGTTTTTGTGAAGTATGTAATTGGTAGAGAACGCAGCTACCGTACAGTGTGTAAAATTGTAGACGCCGCCATAACTGAGCACGATGTTATTCCCGCAATTGCTTACCAGGCTGTTGTCGGCCTGTATGCTGCTGTTTACGGATACAATGCCGGCATCATAGGCGTTATCGATGATGCATTGCTGGAGGATTAGTTTTGGGTTGGCGTTAAGCGAAGGCTTTTCGGTAACGATGGCCTGGTAGGCGTTCTTTACGGTGGCGAAGCTCAGCCGGTTGTTGACGCTGTTACCCCGGAAGTAGATACCGGGCCAGGAGGCAGGCAGGTCTTTGTACGGATCGTCGAGCCGGTCGCCGGTGAACACAACGTTGTTGGTTACAGTGCCGTTGACAAGCAGGGTGCCATCAACAATGAACGGTGCGTCGGCATGCGAATAGATCCGGCAGCCGGGTTGTATCGTGAGCGAGGCGTTGGTATCCACGCGGATGCTTCCAAGAATGACATAAGGCAGGTTGTTGGTCCAGGTGATATTGCCGGTGATGACGCGGTTGCGCAGGAAGTTGGCATTCTGCCCAAAGGCCTGCAGTTGTACATAGCGGTCGTTGCCGTTGTAATTGACCAGGATGCTGTCGCTAACGATGAAGGGCAGGTTACCGGCGTTGGGGTTGATGGTCACGGATACAAAGACATAAATACTATCGTAGGCTTCCAGCACGATGTTGCTGGCCTCATAGGTAGCGATGCCGTCGACGTTCATTTTATAGGCTGAAGCGGCGCCGCCCATCAGCTTCACTTTATCCAACCGCAGTTTCTGGTTGTTCTCATTGATGATCTTGAAGGATTTGGTGATGGAGCCGATCGTGGTAAAAACAGTATCGTATTTCAGACTGTCGGCACTCAAACGAAGCAGGGCGTCGCGGCTGCTGATGAAAGTCTCTTTCTTGCAGGAGACGGTGAAAACACAGTAACCGGCCAGCAGCAGGGCGAACAGAAATTTCCAATGCTTCATGATTCAAATTTAGTGGTATTTGCGGTATGAGGCGCTTCGGCCAGTTTCCTGGCTCGATAATGCCTAGGCTACAATTATTAGCTATGTGTTCGTGCCTCGACTCCGCTCGGCACCGGGTATGTTCATGCTTCGACTTCGCTCATGCTTCGACTTCGCTCAGCACTATTTCGGGGCATAAGCCAGTGTCGCGATGCTGAGTTTACTGCTGGGGGTTTCAAGGATCACCTGTCCGCATGCCTCCAGCGTGGCGCCGGTGGTAATCACATCGTCTACCAGCAATACATGTTTACCTGCCAGTTGCTGGGGGTCGGTGATACGGAAACTCCGGCTCACATTTTCCCAGCGTTCGGTTCGGTGTTTACGGGTTTGCGTTTCGGTGGCGTGGCTGCGGATGACAACATCATAGATGACCGGGATACTCAATACCGAAGAGATTCCTTCCGCGATAACCGCTGCCTGGTTATAGCCGCGTTTGCGCTCCTTTTCGGGGTACAGGGGCAGTGGGATGATGGCATCCAGTGTTTGAAAACGGGTGCTGTTCCTTAAACTCATGCCCGTCAATTCGCCCAGGTATTTACCGATATCCTGGTTGCCTTTGTATTTAAGCTGATGGATGAGGTGCTGAAGGAGGAATTCCTTGGCGAAGTAAAATTCGCTATGCCCGGCCTCGAGCGGAATTCTGCCCCAAAACTGTTTTTCGATCGGGTTATCGGGGATGACAGCGAAACCGGTGTGGGGTAAATCATGCTGGCAATGCAGGCAGAGCTGATTGTCTTCGCCAAGCAGGTCGCTCCCGCAACCGGTACAAACATGCGGGTAGAAAACATGCAGGGCGCTGCTGATGATATGTTCAAGTACAGGATGCATGGTCCTGCTGCGGGTATTTAAAAAAGGTACTGGTATAATTCTTCCACCTTGCCCAGGGGAACCACTTCAATATTGAATTTGGATTTGCCCGGCGGTTTGTGGGAAAGGTTGTACTTGCTGACAATGATCTTTTCAAAGCCGAGTTTTTCTGCTTCCGCGATGCGTTGCTCGATGCGGTTCACGGCGCGGATCTCGCCGCTCAGTCCTACTTCCCCGGCAAAACAATATTTCTGGTTGATGGGAATGTCTTCATAGCTGCTCAGCAGGGCACTTACGATGGCAAGGTCGATGGAGGGATCTTCGGCTTTGAGTCCGCCAGCTATATTAATAAATACATCTTTCACCCCGAAATGGAATCCACCCCTTTTTTCCAGCACCGCCAGCAGTAACTGCAGGCGGCGCAGATCGAAACCGCTGACAGTTCGTTGCGGCGTGCCATATACGCTTTGGGTTACGAGTGCCTGTCCTTCGATGAGCAGGGGGCGTAAGCCTTCCATGGTAGCCGCGATGGCGATGCCGCTGAGTTGTTCTTCTTTCTGGGTGATGAGGATCTCGGAAGGATTGCTTACAGCCCGCATGCCGGTATCGGTCATTTCATAGATGCCGAGCTCGGCCGTGGAGCCGAAGCGGTTTTTGAGCGTACGGAGGATCCGGTAGGTATAATGACGGTCGCCTTCAAATTGCAATACCGTATCCACCATGTGCTCGAGTATCTTGGGGCCTGCGATCGTTCCGTCTTTGGTGATGTGGCCGATCAGGAATACCGGGGTATTGGTTTCTTTGGCGAAGCGCTGCAGTTCGGCGGCTGTTTCCCGGATCTGGCTGATGCTGCCCGGACTGCTTTCCACGTAGGGTGATTGCAGGGTCTGTATCGAATCAACGATCACCAACTGGGGTTTCAGTTTCCTGATCTCCTGGAAGATGGTTTGGGTATTGATTTCGGTGAGCAGGTAGAACTGTTCGTTTTTGATGCCCAGCCTGTCGGCCCGCATCTTGATCTGCTGTTCGCTTTCTTCGCCGCTTATATATAAGGTGGTGATGTTGTTCAGCAGTAAACCGTTTTGCAAAAACAAGGTTGATTTTCCGATACCCGGTTCGCCGGCAACCAGCACGATGCTTCCGAGTACGATGCCGCCGCCCAGTACCCGGTTCAGTTCCGCGTCGGTGGTGGTGATCCGTACTTCTTCGGCACTGCTTACATCCGTGATGGCGATGGTCTTTGCTTTGCTGGTACCATTATAATCCTGCCAGGGATCCTTTTCTTTTTTATCCGATCCTTTTACCAGGATCTCTTCCACAAACGTATTCCAGTTATTGCAGGAAGGGCATTTGCCCAACCACTTGGCGCTTTCATATCCGCAGTTCTGGCAAAAAAAAGCCGATCGGGTTTTGCTCATGGCGTAAATGTAAACTGGAAAACGATGCGGAAGAAAACAATTCACCCTGCCGGCCGGAAGAAAAAAGTCGTTGAAGCCTGGGAAGATTGACGAAAAAAAAAGTGCAGGAAATTTCGGGAGGCGAATAAAAAAACCGGGCTGATTTAAAAGTAAAAGGGTCAACATTTCTGCTGACCCTTTGTACTTACTAACCCATTAAATTCTGTTGCTAAATTACAAATTGCGGCCACATAAAAAAATAAATTTTGGCCGATGTTGATAAATTGGAGACCCGTACAGGCCCCGGGGAGGCGCCCGGTGTCATCACTTCAACCGATTGATTTTCATTATTTTAATTGCTTTTTACCCAGGCGTTACACCCGCCTTTATAAGCAGGCCAGAAAAAAAATCATGTCAGAATATTTGGTTTACAATATAAACTACTTTACGTTTGTGTCAAATTCTGAATGATGAAAAGGGCTCTCTTACTGCTTACATTATTTACCGGGTTGAAACTGGGGGCACAAACCCGGGTCTTGGGTAAGATTACCGACAATAGGGGCAATCCTGTGGCTGGGGTTAGTATCACCTTAAAGAGTAGTTATGACGGCGCCACCTCCGATTCGCTGGGAAACTTCAGTTTTACGTCTGCCGAAAAGGGAAAACAGATCATCGAGGCTTCTATTGTGGGGTATCGCCCTTTTTCGCAGGAGGTTACCCTGGGTTCAGCGGAACTTCTTGTTAATATAAGTATGAAAGAACTGGTAACGGAGCTGAAAGCTGTAGTGATCTCGGCCGGTTCCTTCGTGGCGAGTGATAAGAATAAGGGAGCCGTTTTGAACGCGATCGACATTGTTACCACGCCCAGCGCAAACGGCGATGTCACCAGCGCCTTTAAAACCCTGCCCGGCACCCAGCAGGTAGGTGAAAGCGAGGGGTTGTTCGTCCGGGGCGGCTCGGCAACCGAGAGTAAGATATATATGGATGGAAACCTCGTGAACAATTTCTTTTACAGCAGCACGCCGGGCATTGCCACCCGGGGACGATTCAATCCTTTCCTGTTTAAGGGAACCATCTTCAGTTCGGGCGGTTATTCCGCCTTGTATGGCCAGGCGCTTTCCTCGGCCCTGATACTCGAAAGCAAGGACCTGCCCGACAGAACCGAGGCCGATCTTGCTATATCGGTGGTTGGACTCGGAGGCGGCATCCAGAAACTGGCAAAGAACAAAAAGGCCTCCTGGGGTATCTCATACAATTATACCAACCTCTGGCTCGCGTTCAAGTTCAATAAATACAAACAGGATTTCTATACCATACCGGAGTATCACCAGGGCGACGCCAACTTCCGCATCAAAACAAAAAGCGGCGGTATGATCAAATACTACGGCTATATCAGCAGTAACAAGACGGCTTTCCGCAATCCCGATATCGACTCGGCGGTCCTGAAAGACGCGTTTTCCATCAACAACCTCAATACCTACCAGAACATCAACTGGCGGGATAACCTGGGCAATGGCTGGCGTCTCAATGCGGGCATCAGTTTCAGCACCAATAAAGACGATATCCTGAATGAACTGCAGGATGCTTCCAACAACAAGACCCTGATCACAACCCCCATCTTCTACGCATTCAAGAATTTCCAGGTGCAGAACCGGGCCTTGTATGCGCAGGCACGGGCCGTGGCCGAGAAAAAACTCAACGGGCTTAACACGATCCGTTTCGGTAGCGACTATTTCTACAGCAAGGAAAAATCCACCTATATCCTGTACGATGGCACCCGGTTTCCGGGTACCGTAAAGGATAACCTGGTATCGGTATTCGCCGAAGCTGATATATATATAACGAACAGCCTCGCAGCCAAACTGGGCAGCCGGCTCGAGCATTCGGACCTGGTTGGTAAATGGAACCTGGCCCCACGTGCCTCCATCGCCTATAAATTCGCCGACAACAGCCAGGCCTCTTTTGCCTACGGGTTGTTCTACCAGAACCCGGAAAGAAGATACCTGCCGGCCCTGGCCAGCCTGGATTATTCCCGGGCAGCGCATTATATCCTGCAATACCAGAAACTGACCAGCCAGCGTACTTTCCGTGTGGAGGCGTTCTACAAAAAGTACAGCGACCTGTACAAGACCACGGTGTCGTTGGGCGGACAGGAAGCAGCCAGCAGTAACAATGGTTTCGGGGATGCCAAGGGCGTTGAACTTTTCTGGAGAGACCGGAAGACATTCAAAGACGTGGATTACTGGATATCCTACTCGTACCTCGATACCAAACGGGATTACCTGAATTATCCCTACGCCATCACGCCATCTTTTGCGGCCAATCATACCGCATCCCTGGTGGTGAAGCGCTTCGTGGTGCCCTGGAAGACCGGGTTCAACCTCAGCTATAGTTTTGCAACCGGCAGGCCCTATTACCGCATCGCGTACGACAATGCGCAAAGCAAATACGTGATCACCGATGCCGGCAAAACCATCAATTACAACAGCATGAGCTTTAGTGTTAACTACCTGCCGGCGCTCGGGAAGAAGAATCCGAAAGTGTTTACGGTTTGGGTACTGGGCGTGAATAATGTACTCGGACAAAACCAGGTGTTCAACTATAACTACAGCAACGACGGAAGCCGCAAAGTACCGGTAACGCCACCGTCGAAACGCTTTATTTTCATCGGCTGTTTCCTGAGCTTTGGCGTAGACAGAACACAGGACGCCATCAACAACAATTTATAAAACAAGATTTTTAACCAATAAACACATTCGTTATGTCAGACAATCAACCCACTCCGGAAGGAAAAGATCCTGTTCTCTGGGAAATCGCCAAAAAGAGAACAAGTTTTCGCGGCCACCTGGTGTCGTACATCATTGTGAACGCTTTTTTCTGGGCGCTTTGGTATTTCTCTTCCGACCGCCCGGAGATCGATTTCGGTCACCGGCATGCTGTACCCTGGCCGGTATGGCCCATGCTGGGCTGGGGTATCGGGCTGGCTTTTCATTTTGCCGGCGCCTATATTTTTCCCTTCGCCAACTCGGCCGAACGGGAATATGAAAAATTAAAAAACAGGAAATAAACAGTTAAACATACCAACCAATGAAAAAGATCATTCTTGCCGTCGCCTTCTTATATGCCGCCACCGCTGTATCTGCACAAAGTGAGCGATACATGGCTGCTATGAAGAACAATATCGCCGCTATCGATACAAGTTTCAGAAACCCGGCGAACCTGCTTTCGCTGGCCAATAATTTCGAACGTATCGCCAACGCCGAGAAAAACCAATGGCTCCCGTATTACTACGCGGCCTTGTGCCAGGTAAACTACGCGTACATGGAACAGGATAAGTCGAAGATCGATGCCATTGCCGATAAGGCAACCCTGCTGATCGATAAAGCCGATTCGCTGAGCCCGGATAATTCCGAGATCAGTTGCGTGAAAAGTATGATCGCCAGCAGCCACATGATGGTAAACCCGATGCAGCGCTATATGGAATACGGCGCCGAGATCAACCTGCACCTGGATGCGGCTATGAAACAGGATCCCAATAACCCGCGTCCCGAATATCTGAAAGGACAGGGACTTAAGTATACGCCGGAACAATTCGGAGGCGGTTGCGCTACGGCCAAGCCGGTGCTGCAGGCTTCACTGGATAAGTACAATGCCTTCAAGCCTGCCAGCGAGCTGCATCCCAACTGGGGAAAGCAACGGGTGGAGCTATTGCTTGGTGAATGTAAATAACCGCTTTGCCGGAGCGGCATGGGGCTGCTCCGGTATTTCTTTTAAAACCGCCTTTATGCAACCAGAAAATTTTTCGCCCAAAGACAGCCTGGCGCTCATCGACCAGATGATCAACCAGGCACGGAACCGTGTCACCGAAAATGGATTCCTTTACCTCTTATGGGGCTGGATCATTCTCTTTTGTTCCGTCGGGCATTTTGCCATGATCCGGTTTACATCGATCCGCAATCCCGAGATCATCTGGGCAGCGGCCTGGGTTGCGGTGATCCTGCAGATTATCTATATGGTGCGGAACAAGAAAAAGGAGACGGTTAAAACCTACAGCGATACCATCATCGATTATATCTGGACCAGTTTCGGTATCTGCATGTTCATCGTGAGTATCGCCATGAGCCAGGAGCATGGATGGCGCCATCTTTACCCGATGTACCTGATGCTGTATGGCATTCCTACCTTTTTATCCGGTGTGGTCATGCGTTTCCTCCCTTTGCGTGTCGGTGGTGTCTTCTGCTGGGGCCTTTCGGTGATTGCCATATATATCGGTCCGCTCTATGCCTTGCTGTTGCTGGGAGCCGCGGTGATCGCCGCCTGGATCATCCCGGGTTACCTGCTTCGCCGCAAATACAATCAACACTATTCATCCACCACCCAATCGTAACGTTATGACGAACGATCCGAATCTTTCGCGGGAAAAAAGCCTGGAGATCATTCACCAGATGATCGGCCAGGCACGATCGAACTTTACCGAGAGCGGCATCAGCTGGCTGCTCTGGGGTACCATGCTCATGCTGGCATCGCTATCCACCTACTTCCTCATGATCTTCGGGAAAACCGGGCAGCTCTTCATGGGCTGGAATATTTTCGGTATCGTGTCCATCGGGTTGCTTTCGTATGATATCTTCAAGGCGAAGCCTAAAAAGGTGAAGACCTATATCGACGACCTGATGAAGATGGTGGATATTGGTTTTTTCATCTGCATATTCGTCATCATTCTTTCCATCAATATTTCCGTAACACCCGGGAACGGGTTCGGGTACATGCTGATGGTATTCGCTTTCCTGATGCTGATCAAGGGCGGGGCCGTTAAATCCAGGTCGCTCATGGTGGGCGCTGCCGTGAACTGGGCCGGCGCCATCGGCATTTTCTACTGCAGGGAGTTCAGGTACGATATGCTCATCATGGCCGCCGCGGTGTTCGCCGGCTACATCATACCGGGTTACCTGCTTTGGTCGGCCTGGAAAAAATCGAACAATATCCCGGGTAAATAATCCGCCTGTAATGGAATTCAAAGAACTCGATCCCATATTGCACTCACAACTCCGGCTGGCCGTGGTAAGCCTGCTCATTGGCGTGCGGGAAGCCGAGTTCACCTTTCTGAAAGAGAAAACCAATGCCACGGCCGGCAACCTGAGTGTACAGATCAACAAGCTGAAGGATGCCGGGTACATCGAAGTGATCAAGCAGTTCAGCAACAATTACCCGCAAACGATCTGCAAGATCACCAAAAAGGGGATCGACGCTTTTGAAGCCTACGTGCATGCCCTGCAAAGCTATATGAACCCCGGGGGCTGATTTTTTTCAAAAAACAGTTTCCGTCAACTTTTTGCCGCTGCATACGTTTTACCTTTGATACAAACGAATCCATGCCGGCCATCATCCAGGTAGAACATCTTTCCAAACGATTCAACGATATCAACGCCGTCGATGATCTTTCCTTCAGCGTAGAGCAGGGAGATGTATACGGATTTCTCGGGCAGAACGGCGCCGGAAAATCCACCACCATCCGCATGCTGCTTACCCTCGTAAGGCCCAGTGCCGGTTCCATCCGGGTATTCGGCAACGAACTTTCCAGCCATCGTGCCGCTATTCTTCGCCAGGTAGGGGCCGTGATCGAAAGGCCCGATCTCTATAAATATTTATCCGCTTACGATAACCTTGCGCTTTTCGCCCGCATGAGCGGCATCAAAGCGAAGAAGGACTTTTTACTTGAGCAATTGCGAATGGTGGGGCTGGAAGACAGGGCCTTCAGCAAGGTTAAAACCTTCAGCCAGGGAATGAAACAACGGCTCGGCATTGCCGTGGCGCTGGTGCACGATCCGAAACTGATTATCCTCGATGAGCCGTCTAACGGCCTCGATCCCCAGGGCATTGCCGATATGCGGAACCTCGTGATCCGGCTGAGCCGCGATCGGGGTAAAACCATTCTTGTTTCCTCGCACCTGTTGAGCGAAGTGGAACTGATGGCCAACCGTATGCTCATTCTTCATAAAGGAAAAAAGGTTGTGGAGGGGCTGGTTTCGGAATTGCTGGACCCATCCCGTTCGGTGGTGCATGTGGAAACCGATAATGATGAAGCGATACGCACCAAACTGCTGCAGACAAAATGGAGCCGCTTTCTCCAACCCGGCGGTAACGGCATACAACTGGCCATGAGCAAACACGAAGTGCCTGCCCTGGTGAGCGACCTCGTGGGTATGGGAGCCGGGATACGCAGGGTGGATCCGGCGCATTCGCTCGAAGATTATTTTTTGTCACTTACAACCCAACCCGGCCATGTGGACGCTGCTGCAAATTGAACTCTATAAAATATTCCGGAAGCCGCGGACCTATATCGCCTTCGGGGCCATCGCCGCGTTCATCCTGCTGATACAGCTGGCGCTGCTGGTGAACGGAAAGCAATACCTGCAGTTTGTGCTCGGCTTCCTCGATGATTCTTTCGAGATCCCGTATGATAAGATCAACAACGGTTACTGGATCTGCTTCGCCATCCTGAACCTGTTGCTGATACATGTGCCCATCCTGGTGGCGCTGGTGGCCGGCGATATTGTTTCGGGCGAGGCCAACATGGGTACGCTTCGCCTGCTGGTATCCAAGCCCATCAGCCGCACCCAACTGCTGCTGGCAAAATTCTTAGCCGCGGTTGCGTATGTGATCGTTCTGCTGACCTGGATGGCATTGATTGCGCTGGGGTTGAGTATCGCATTGTTCGGCACCGGCGATGTGGTGGTGGCCAAAGCGATGGAACTGCACCAGATCGAACAGCACGATGTGCTCTGGCGTTATTTCGCGGCCTTTGGATTCGCGGCCCTGGCATTGGTGGTGGTGGCGTCGCTTTCCTTATTGCTTTCAACCGTTTCGGAAAATTCGATCGGTCCCATCGTGGCTACCGTGTGCATCATCATCGTGTGCACCCTCATCAGCGAGATGCAGATACCGCTCTACGATAAATACCTGAAGCCTTACCTGTTCACCACGTACATGCTGGGCTGGAAAGGGTTTTTCTACATCGGGGTGGATGACGACGGGCAAACGATACGGGGTTCGGTGCAGAATGCATCGGCCATATTCAAATGCATCGGCGTGCTGGTTGCCTATGTGATCGGCTTCGTGACCGCTTCGGTGCTGTTATTCCGGAAAAAAGATATACTCTCCTGATATGAAACGATCTTTCCTTTGGTGCCTGGCAGCGCTTACCGTTTCGCCGCTTATTCCGCGGGCGCAAACAGTTCAGCAACTTGTTGAAAAAGTAAAAGCGAAGATCGACCAGGTGAAGGATTATACGGCCACGGGGCGGATGAAGACCAACGTGTCTTTTTTAAAAGTTCCGGTGGCCAATGTGGTGATCTATTTCCGGAAACCGGATCAGCTGAAGATCAAAAACGAGAAGGGGATATCCTTTGTGCCGCGTGGCGCTGTGAGTATCAACCTGAACAATGTGCTCAGTAACGGCGCTTATACGGTACTGGATGCGGGAAAGGACAAGGTGAACGGGATCGCTGTGCAGGTGGTGAAACTGTTGCCGGTGGATGATAACGCGGAGGTGGTCTTGTCTACCCTGTACATCGATGAGGCACGACTTGTTATTCTCAAAAGCAGAACCACCACCCGCGACAACGGAAGTTATGAACTGGAGATGAGTTACGGGAACTACGTGAACTACGGCCTGCCGGATAAGATACTCTTCTCCTTCAATACCAAGGAATACAAATTACCCAAGGGAATAACGTTCGATTTTGATGATGGCGCCCCACCGCCGAAAGAAACAGCGGGCGGGAAAGGGAAAAAAGGCCGTGCAGAGATCAGCATCCGTTCCTATACGATCAATAAAGGATTATCCGGCGATGTGTTCAAGTGAGTGAATGAAACTTACTCAGGGATATCGCTTACTTTTTCATCCACCGCGTTGCGCAGCACCGAAGCGCTCATTTTTTTCAGGGGGTTACTGTATTGCTCATCGTACTCCCTCCGGCCCAGGATGATATCCACGCATTGAAAGATGGCCGCCCGGAAAGAAGATTCGTCGGCCTTTCCCTGCCCGGCGATGTCGAATGCGACGCCGTGATCGGGTGAAGTGCGTACACCCGGCAAACCCGCGGTATAATTTACGCCTTCGCCGATGGCGAGCGATTTGAATGGAATCAGGCCCTGGTCGTGATACATGGCCAGTACCGCGTCGAATTTTTCGTGTTGGCCCCGGGCAAAGAACGCGTCGGCCGAATAAGGGCCGAAGCAGAACACATCCCGGTGTTTGGCTTCCTTGATGGCGGGTTTGATGATCTCTTCCTCTTCTTTACCGATCAGTCCTTCATCCCCGGCGTGGGGGTTCAGTCCGAGTACAGCGATACGGGGTTTGTTGATATTGAAATCGCGTTTCAGCGAATTGTTGATCACCTGCAGTTTACTGATGATGGCTTCCTTGCTGATCTTCTGCGCAACTTCCTTTACCGGCAGGTGCTCGGTTAATAGAGCGACCCGCATGTTTTCAGCCACCATCATCATGGCTACTTCATTCACCCCGTACAGGTTTTTGAGGTAAGGGGTGTGGCCGGTGAAGTTGAATTTTTCGGATTGGGTATTGTTCTTATGGATCGGGGCGGTAACCAGGCCGTCGATCTTGTTTTCCTTCAGCGCCTGTGCGGCCGCGGTCAGGCTTTTAATGGCATACTCGCCGCCGATGGCATTGAGAATGCCCGGGTTCATGTTCACTTCTTCTTCCCAGCAACTGAACAGGTTCAGTTGTTTATGATTGACCCGGTTGAGTTCCCGGATGCTGATGAAATTGAGGTTGTATCCCGATAATCCTTTCCGGTAGAAATTCAGCACTTTGTTGTTGGCAAAGATGACGGGGGTGCAGGTATCCAGGATGCGGTTGTCGCCCAGCGTTTTGATGATCAGCTCGATCCCGATTCCGTTCACATCGCCGCAGGTAAGGCCGATAACGGGTTTGTGTTCTGTAATTGCACTCATGCAGTTGATGGTTGAAGGGTAAAAATACAATTTATTGTTGGATGCAGGGCTGGGGCAGGCTTCAAAAAACAGAGGGCAGTCAGCAGACCGCCCTCGTTCTATATTTATGGGGTTAGTACATTATTGTTTCAGCATGCGGGTGGTTTTCACCGGCTGGCCGGGTATATACAATGTAACATGGTAAGTACCTTTTGCCAGCTGGAAAGTACGCAGGCTGACCTGGTTCAGCCCGGGAGCCAATTGTATCGTTTGGGTGATCAGGGCCCGGCCCGTGAAGTCGGACACCACGATGGTGCCCTGTGTTTTTTCGAAGGCCTGCAACTTCAGTGTGGCGTTATCGTTCGTAACAGGATTCGGGAATATGCCCAGCACATCGGCGCCCTTGGTCTTCAGCACCAGGGTAACGATATTGCTCAGGCTGAACTTTCCATCGGCATCAATCATGCGGATGCGGTAATAGTTATTGCCATTCTCCGGCTTTTCATCGGTATAGCTGAATGGTTCACTGCACCGGGCCTGGCTGGCGGTGATGCTGCCGATAGCGCTGTAGTGCTGTCCGTCGGTACTGCGTTCAATCTCAAATACAACGCTTGATGAGGTACAGTTGGCTTTCCAGCTGAGAATGTGTTTCCCGTTTTGCTGTACGCCTTTGAAATATTCCATCGATACAGCCAGTACGCTTACCGGGGCGCTGGTGAGATAAAATCCAGAGAAGCCATTGACCGGTACAACCACTTCCCACCAGTTACGGGTGGCATTCCAGCTAACCGAGAAACCGGGAGAGGAAGTATTGAAATCAACCGAAGCGCCGCTGTAATTGGTAGGGTTTGTACCCGTTCCGTGGAACTGGCGCAATACGAGGTTATTGATGCCGGTTACATCGGATGGTCCGGTGGGTAATAATTTGAATCCGCTATCGGTCGCTTTTGTATTATAATTGTTGAATTCGCTTTGCAGGTAATACAAGGTGATGTTCGCGGTAGAAGTGGCAGGGTTAACGATGGGTTCCATGTCGTACTTCCTCGCAAGGTAAAGGGTGGATGTTCCCCGCTTGGTGGAGCCATTATCTACCTGTACGCAGGTATTGATGGAATTGGTTACCGGCGAAGCGCCTGCGGGTGTGATCCTGGCGATCAGGTTGCAGTTACCATCCCGGTAATTGGTTCCAGATCCGGAAACGCTGATGTTCTGGCAGATCTGCGGTCCGCCGGGTGAACCCGCTAAGGTATTCGATGCCGGGTCGACGGTTACAGTTACCGTTGTATTCCCCGTTTGCCCATTTGACGGATTAAGCGCACTCACAGTATACGTGGTGGTGCTGGCAGGAGAAGCGATCACTGTTGCGCCCGTGGTGGTGTTGAGGCCCGTACCCGGCGACCAGGTAAAACTGATTACATCGGGGGTAAAGCGGTATGCATTCGGCATGCCTGCCCAGTTGGCTGTATTGTTTCGGCCGGTAGCTACTGAAGCGATGGTACCCGTGCTGTTTTCAATACCCTGCGCCTTGTTAACGGTTGTATTGGTACAATTGGTAGTGTGGATCTCAATCACATTGGTTGTTTCATACAAAATTACCTGTACGTCGGCTGTACCCGTAGCCGACAAAAATTTAAGGGCGCTGAAGTCAATCACGAAACGCCGGTTGGGGCTGCTTCCTACGGTAAAGTATTGCAATACGGCGGCATTCGTTGCACCCGCGAAAGTAAGGTCGCTGGTGATGGCATGAATGACGTTGTTGGGCGCCAGGGCATTGGGCAGAGTCATATTCAGGCCGGTGGCCGTGGTATTGGAACTGCCGAGTCCCACCCATCCATTGGTGCTGATGTTTACCGCGTTGAATGTATTTCCATAAAAACGAAAAGTAAAGGGGAGCGTGATATTATCCCATCGTCCATCGTCGAGGTTCCCGAAACTCAGGGGCTCAATATACGGAGTGCCGCCATTGTAGGTACCCAATTGGTCTACCAGCAAATTTGTGGCAAACAAGGTGGGGTCGTACGGATTGTTGGTAATGGCTGCGGTAGTATATCCTACAGGAGTTGCCGAAGCAGTGATGCTTACCGAATTGCCGGCACATATTGTTGCACTTGACGGGTTGGTAGTAACAGTGAGCTGGGCAGTAGTGAGTTGATAAAGGCAAAGTACAGCCAGCAGGATGCAGAGTTTTTTCATGCGGATTTGGATTTCTCTATCAGCGTAAAACGGTATGAGCCTGAAAATATTGTAGTAAAAATCTTACCGGTTGTAACAGAAATCGTACGGGCATTAGCGATCCGGGTTGCGATTAAGCACCCATAGAATAGATAACGAAGATTTTTTATACTGGTCGGTCGTAACAAAAAACAGGAATAGCATCTTTGTAAATCTGTGAAATATAGATTAAAACACAGGGTAGGAAAAAGATATAAAGATGCGTCGACATCTTTCCCGGCACTATCGAATAATAATTACACATTAGTAGAAAAAAAGCACAATTAAGCAATGTCATTGTACGTTATCTGTGTTAGATATAAGTCCCTAAATCAGCAAATCCAAAATCCAAATGAAAGGCAAAATCTACTTTTTCAGTGCATTGATGTGCTTCGCCCAGCTAGTGACAGCGCAGCATTTTCACAATCCAACGGAACAGAACAGTACAGGAAACAGTGGTACCGGCGCCAATATCGATGTGGTGTACACCCGGTGCGACTGGAACATGAATCCAACCGCTTCCAAAGTTGTTGCGGGAACGATCACCATTTATTTCAAAACCATCACGGCCAATGTATCGTCATTAAGTTTTGATCTCAATAAGGCGTCGTTCAATGGGTCGGTGTCCGTTACCTACCATGGAGCCAGCAGAACCGCAACATTTCCTGCATCCGGCAATGTCAATATTCTCAATATATCTTTGGCGCCGAGCAATATCCCGGTAACCGGAACACTTGATTCGGTTAGCATCACCTATTCGGGCACACCTCCAGCGGTGAGCGGCCAGGCCGAGGGGTACCAGCGTAAACAGGATGCAAACGGCAACTGGTATCATTATTCTCTGTCGGAATCGTATGAAGACAAAGACTGGTGGCCATGTAAAGCCGACATGCAGGATAAGATCGATTCCATGGACATTAATGTTACGGTTCCCTGGACGGGAACGGATACATTTTGGGTAGCGGCCCCCGGTAAGCTGGTCGACTCTGCCATTAACGCCGGAACACGCACATTCAAATTCAAACACCGGTATCCCATCGCTTCTTACCTGGTAGCACTTGGCATCGCTAAATATAGAAGGTACCATCGTGGTACGGTCAATATCAATGGTACCAATGTGCCGGTTGTATATTATATATTCCCCGATATGGCCGCCGGTACTGTTACCACGGCACTCAGCCGGATGGATGTTTCCAAAACGGAGCTGGTGGAATTCAGCAACAAGTACGGCCCTTATCCATTTGCCAATGAAAAGCATGGGTATTACCAGTTTGGCTGGGGGGGTGGTATGGAACACCAGACCTTCTCGGCCATGAGTGCGGGCAGTATGACAAGCTGGTCGGTAATCGCTCACGAACTGGGTCACCAATGGTTCGGTGATAAGGTTACGTTCGCTACGTGGAATCATCTCTGGCTTGCCGAAGGTTTTGCCAAATACTCCGAAGCCCTGGCGGCTGAACTGGTACCAGCTATCGGTGTAACGCCAGCCTCACACCTGTCTGGTGTAAAAACCACGGCCCGCGCTACCAATACCACACCGGTGTTATTGAGTGCGGCCAGTATTGCAACGTCTAACACAATCTGGACCACCAATAACGACAACGCTGTTTACCAGCGGGGATGCATGATTGTTTCGATGCTTCGTGCCATGCTGGGAGATGCCAAATTCTTCCAAGGCTGCAAAGACTATCTGAACGACCCGCTGCTGGCTTATAAGTCAGCTACCACGGCCGACCTGCAGCGTAATATGGAGAACCAGATGATCGGCGTGAACCTGACACCCTTCTTCAATGCCTGGGTAAATGGTTCGGGAACACCCAGCTATACCGGTAGTTATTATATAACCGGCAAGCGGATACAGTTCCGGCTTACCCAATCAAGAAACCCGGTAGCCACTCCTTTTATGCCGATGCCGGTAGTGATCAAGATCGCCAATGCAGCGGGTACCGTGGATACCAGTGTGGTGGTTTTTCATCACTCCGCAACACAGCTTGGCTATGCCGGCCTTCCCGGAGAGGGAATGGGTACCATCGGTGACGATTTTATAACCTATGACCTTTCATTCACACCGGCTACGGTTACCATCGACCCGGATAACAAAACCATGGCAACCGGTACGTTGACATTGGTAGGCGCTCCGCTGAATGCCGATATACTCGACTTCACCGGTAATAAATCAGCCGGAGGTAATGTGCTCAACCTTTTGCTGAACCCGAACGAGCAGCCGGATAGAGTAGTGCTTCTGAAAGGAGGCAACGGGGTCGATTTTACGGAGATCGGGGTAATGAATAAGGTAAGTACCATCGAAAATAAATACCAGCTTACGGATGTGTTGCCATTCAGTGGCGCTACTTTTTACCGGGCGAAGATCTACAGCAGGGGTAACGTATACTATTCTGCCGTAATCAAAATGCAGGATGGGGCCGGACAGGATCTGCAGATCAGCCCGAACCCAGCCAGGGATATGGTGAAGATCAACCTGCCGGGAACCGGTACAGGTAAAACAACCATCCGTATCATAAGTGCCGAAGGAAAAGCGGTGATCGAATCATCAACCAATAACAATTTCATTCATTATGATATAAGCAACCTGAAGCCGGGTGTTTACATGGTTCAAACTGTACAGAATGGGCAGGTAACCGCTACGGGAAAATTGCTTGTAAACAAATGATGTATGATATCCAATACCTCTGAAAAAAAATACCACCATGAGAAAAATTTTATTCTCAGTCATTGGTTTCCTCTGCTTTGCGCAGTTTGCCAAGGCACAGCCGGCCTCGTACAGTAATCCACTTGCTATCGGCCGTAATAATTGCGCCGGTTCCGGTGGGGTCGATTCACTGTACTACCTGAATTACCTTTCTCCGAACCTGAGTAATTCAACCACGCCCATCACGGCCTGTAAGCCTTTGTTGCGTACGAACTTCGCCCCCTTGTCGGGATACAGTGCGGCCAACAAACCATTCACAATATTCAATGCCAGTATTGCCTTTAACCAGGCAGACCAGATGATTTACTATGTGTGGACCGATTACAACGTTCCCTCACCCTATAAATCATATATCTGGCGCTGGAGTCCTACCACCTGCCCGATGCCTGCCGCGCCGGGACTGGATACCTTCCGAACATTCAATACGGATATCGGTGGTATTACCTTCGATGCAAACGGCCTGGGCTGGCAACTCGAATTCATCGGGCCGGCTCCGTTCAAAGCCATGCTTCGCCAGGTGAATTTTACCACGGGTACCATTGGTATTCCCGATACACTGGATCTTACAGGCGGCAAACAACTCTGGAACGTCGGCACAGGGGATATCACCCTTACCCCGAGCGGCCAGATGTATTTCATCTTCAACAATAAATTGTTTACGCCCGACTACGGAAGTGCGGGCGGACCAACCCGTCATATTAAGTGCACGTATATAGATACGGTCCGGTTACCTGCTGGTAAAACAGGATTACCCGGACTTGCCTTCGGCTCCGGTGATCTGATCGCTTCGTATACCCCGGGTACAGGTTGTGTATTCAAACGGATCGACCCGGTGACGGGCGACACCGCTTCCATTACATATACCTATCCGGCCAATAAGGGTATTTATGCGACCGATATGACCCAGATCAACTCGGGTGTGGGCGCTTCCAAAAAACTGATCTCCGTTACGCCTACCGGAACACCGAACCAGTACGATGTTATCTATGATATTTATGTGCGCAATTATGGTAACGTAGCCATTACCAACCTGCAGCTTACCGACGACCTGAAAACAATAAACGGGGTTGGTAACTTATCGAATGTATCGGCCACGCTTACCAGTAACCCGGCCGGTGTAGCATTGAATCCTGGCTATAACGGCAATACCAATATTAACCTGCTGGCCGCAGGGCAAACCCTGCCTGTGTTTCCGGTGGCCAATAATAATTTTACCGTACGTATACAATGCCGGCTGTCGAGCATCCTTTCCGGTGTGGTTTATAATAACAGCGCAATTGTTACCGGGAACGGATTCAAGAACATCGCCCTGCGAGACTCATCAACCAATGGATCCAACCCCGATCTGAACCAGAACGATAAACCCGATGATCTGGGTGAAGGACAGCCTACGCCTTTTGTGATCATTATAACACCCATCACACCACCTTGTGCCACCCTGGATACCACGTTGTATAACCAGGACTTTGGCGCAGGAGTCGGCCTGGTGAACAATATTCCTCCATCTGTTGCTGTGCCTTCAGCCAGCAGCACGTACATCGGAACAGCGGCAGCACCCCTTCCGGTGAACCGGTTCACCGTAACCAATAATGCTGCACTGGGCGACGCTTCCAACTGGATCAGCCTTGCGGATCATACCGGGAACCTGAACGGGCGCATGCTTGTTGTGAATGCTGACGCGGCAGCCAATGTCGTGTACAGGGATACATTGCCGGTTTCATGTCCCGGACAACAGTATTCTGTCTCATTCTGGGCGGCCTTTATTGGAAATGCTTCTTACCAAACAGTCTGTGATGGATTGGGTGGTTTCAAATTCCCGCAACTGCTTGTTCGGATACGCGATCGGGTAACCGGACTCGTGATCACGCAATACACCACCGATACCATCAAACTCACCAGCTGGCAATTACACGGTATGAAATGGGTGATGCCTGCTGGTTACAGTAATGTGATCCTCGAACTTTTGAATGCCGGCCCGGGTGGTTGCGGAAACGACCTGGCCATCGATGATATCCGCTATGGAATCTGCGACCCGCTTCCTTCTGTGAGCCTGAATAACCCGGGCGGAACCTGCCTGGGCTCAACGGTAACATTCACCGCGAATGTGTCGGATGCCAGTGTTATTCCGGGCCCGAAAGATTACCAGTGGCAGTGGTCACCTGCTCCCGGCACCGGCCCATGGACCAATATCGGAACCAATTCTGCGAACTTAACCATTAACCCGGTTAACCCCTCCGATACCGGAAGATACTATCGTGTGATCATGGCAGCCCAGGGTAACCTGGGTGTTGTTACCTGCCAGTATATTTCTACCGGTATCCGGCTCGCTGGCCTTGTTCCATCTCTTGCACCTACGTCTGCAAGCCGGAACAAAAACAATATTTGTCCGGGTATATCCGTGAATCTTTCCGTAGTGGGTGGTACATTGGGTACCAACGCCAGCTGGCAATGGTACAGTGGCTCCTGCGGCGCTACCCTGGTAGGCAGCGGAACAACCATATCCGTAACGCCTTCGGTGACAACAACCTATTATGTGCGTGCAGAAGGCGATTGCAATGCCACGACTTGCCAGGCTGTCACCATTACGGTTTCCTGTGATATCGATAAAGACAAAGATGGTATCCCCGACTGGGTGGAAAGCAATATAGCCGCAGCCTTCCAGGATGCGAACAGCAATGGACTTATCAATGCATACGATCCTACCTATGCCGGATTTGTAGATAACAACAACGACTACATCAACGATAATTTCCAGGCGGATGGCGATTCGGACAACGACGGCATTCCGAATTATCTCGATGCGACCTTCCCCGGTCGGATCGACAGTAATAGTGATGGCGTGGATGATCGTTTTGATACTGATCTTGATGGTCGTATCAATATGATCGACCTCGACAGTGATAACGACGGTATTCCCGACGTCGTGGAAGCGTATGGTGTAGATACCAACGGGGATGGCAGGATTGACAACTTTACAGACTCCGATGGCGACGGACTTACCGATCAGGTAGACTCTAATGGCCTCAATGCCTATAACTCGGGCCTTGGTCTCAGTCGCCCGGATATTGATAACGACGGCGTTCCGAACTACATCGATCTCGACAGTGATAACGACGGTATTCCCGATGTGATCGAAGCGGCTGGTCCTGATGCCAACAACAACGGTATCATCGACGGCTTCGTGGATGTGAATGGCGATGGCCTGCACGATGGATACATCAATGGAACGGCCCTGCTGATGACAGGTGTGGATGGTAATGCCGACGGACGTGCCGATAGCTGGCCGAATAAGAACCTCGACCGCGACCTGCGACCCAACGCCTATGATATGGACAGCGATGGCGATGGTATCGTGGATGTTATTGAAGCAGGACTGCCCGATGCAAACCTGAATGGTATTGTGGATGGCGTGATTGCTGCCAACGGTTGGTCGACTTCTGTTTCCGGACTGGCGGCACTTAACCTGCCCAATACCGACAGCAACGGCAACCCCAATTACCTCGATATTGATTCAGACGATGATGGTATCCCGGATAATATAGAAGGTATGTCAACCGCCGGTTACCTGATCCCATCCACCGCGGATGCGGATGGCGATGGCCTGGTGAATACCTACGACGCCACGGTAGGCTTCGGTGGTTCGGGCATATTCGTGTACGATCACGATGGCGACGGAACACCCGATTACCGCGACCTGGATACCGATGGCGACGGACAACCCGATGCCGTGGAAGGAAACGACTTCAACCTCAATGGCCTGGCCGACGATAACGTAACACTCACGGGTGTGGATACCGATGGCGATGGCCTGGATAACCGCTTTGATTCATTGAACTCGGTGATCAACGTCAAAGGCACATCCTACATGATGGGCAACGGCGGCAGCCTTGCCGGCGACGCAACGCCCGGCGCAAGATGCCCGGTTCAGAAAAAGACCGTGGCCCAGATCAACCGCGACTGGAGGTTTGTAGGCACCGTGCTGCCGGTTGAGTTCCTGCAACTGACAGGCGTATTGCAATCGGGTATTGTTAAACTCAACTGGAACGTGATTGCCAGCAAGGAGGTGGAACGCTTTGAAGTGGAACGCAGCACGGATAACAGTAATTACAACAAAACAGGCACCGTGAACGGGCCTGTACTGCTCAACCAGCAACAGGGCTTCTCGTTCAACGACGATGTGTCGGCGATCAGCAAAGAGATCGTTTATTACCGGATCAAAGTGATCGGCAAGGCCGGAGAAATACAGTACAGCAATGTATTGGTGATCCGGATGAAACAGACGAAAACAAAACTGTCGATCGTTCCGAACCCGGCCAAAGACCATGTGATGATCTCTTTCGTCGCGGAAAAAGATGCCGAAATAACCATCCGCCTGATCGACAACGCGGGTAAAACCATGCAGCTCCGCAAACAAAAAATACAACGCGGCGCCAATACCCTGCAGTTCTCAGGTCTGGAGAAATACAGTACGGGTGTATATATGTTACAGGTACTCATCAACGATGAGGTGGTTACCGAGAAACTTGTACTGGCGAAATAGGTTCAGCATACTAATATGATTGGTTGCTGCCCCTCTTCGGAGGGGCAGCTTTTTTTGGTAAATTTGAACCGCGTACAAACCCAGTAACCGTTATGGCCAGAAAAATATCCGTTCTTGGATTGCTTTTCCTTTCTGTAATGCTGTTTTCTTTTTTCACGAACAGGAAAAACGACCCCGCTGCGTCGGTAAAAGGCTATTACCTGTCGGAAGCGACAAGGTTCAGGCAGGAAGTACTTGTATTCCGGGATATGATCCCGGCGGGCGATTCTCAAAAGCTGCAGGCGCAATTTCTGAAAATACGATCCGCGTACAAGCGCATGGAAGTGATCGTTGAATACTACTTCAACTATTTCGCGGCAAAACTTAACGGCCCCCCCATTCCGTTTTTTGAAGAAGATGAACCCGATGTAGGGCAGCAGGAACCTGCCGGCATGCAGGTGATCGAAGGTTTGATCTTTCCCGGGTACGATCCGGCCAGCCGCCAGGCCCTGCTGGCGGCAACGGAAAGACTTTATTCGGATGCGGGTTTTATGATTGAAACCAATGAATCGAATGCCTTTTCCGAGGAACTTATTTTTGATGCACTCACCGAAGAACTGTACAGGATAACAGCGATGGGCCTGGCGGGATTCGATGCCCAGGCATCGGGTAACGGCCTGCCGGAATGCAGGGCTGCGCTGGAGGGAGTGCAGAAAATCCTGTCGCTGTACCACGACAACCTGGAAAAGCAGATCGGCGACAAGGCAAACCGGTTGGATCGCCTCCTGGTTTCCGCGTTCAATTTCCTGGACCGGTACAGGGATTTCAATGCCTTTCCCCGCATGCGCTTTATACAGGAGTATCTCAACCCGGTAACCGGTCTCATCGGGGAATACAAGGAGTACCGTGAATTCGGGCCCAACCGCTCACCGATGTTTTACAGCACCATCCGGAAAAACAACACCCTGTTTGCCCCGGGGATTTTCAATCCCGATCTCTATCTGGACGACAATACCAGTTCTGCGCAAAAAATAGCGCTCGGGCGAAAATTGTTTTTCGATAAGAAGTTGTCTTCCGACAACAAACACAGCTGCGCTTCCTGCCACGACCCCAAAAAAGCGTTCACCGATGGATTAACAACCAGTGTGGCAATCGACGGTCATTCCCCGCTTCGCCGCAACGCTCCTACAATCTGGAATGCGGCCCTGCAGCGAAATCTTTTCCTCGACAGCAGGAGCCCGTCGCTCGAAGAACAGGTGATGCAGGTGCTTAACAACGCCAGCGAAATGCATGGCTCGGCGCAAAAAGCGGCGGAGAAGATCCTGCTCGACCCGGAATACAGCACTCTTTACGCCCAGGCCTACCCGCGGTCTGATCCCGGAAAAGCGGCACAGAATGTCTGCAACGCGATCGCCTGTTACGAGCGTACGCTTATTGCGCTCAATGCCAGGTTCGACAAACACATGCGGGGCATTCCTTCACTCAGCCAACAAGAGATCAACGGCTTTAATCTTTTCATGGGTAAGGCAAAATGCGGCACCTGTCATTTTATGCCTTTATTCAGCGGAGCCAAGCCTCCCCGTTATTATTATACAGAAACAGAGGTGATCGGCGTACCCGACCGGAACCTGAAGAATGGTGCCCGGCTCGACGAGGATGAAGGAAGGTTTGCTGCGACAGGTCTTCCCATGCATAAGTATGCGTTTAAAACAGCCACCCTGCGCAATATTGCGTTGACGGCTCCCTATATGCACAATGGTGTTTTCAAAACCCTGGAAGAAGTGATGGATTTCTACAACAACGGAGGCGGAAAAGGACTCCATATTGCACCCGCCAATCAAACACTGCCCTTTGAGAAACTGGGTCTCACCCGGCAGGAGCGCCTAAACATCATTGCTTTCATGAAAAGCCTTACCGACACACAGCAGGTGCATCTTCAAAAGCCCGGTCGCTAACACCGGGGCATACGTATTAATACGAACGTAATTTCCCCGGTAACCTCTTCCGGCTTACGTAATTTTTCGTGTCATTGACTGCACTACACCGGTTTCTTGCGTTTTTCTACATTATTACAGACCCCTTTCTATAATAATTATGCGAAAAATTCGTATTCTATTGTAGCGATATTTCTAAAAAGCCTTAATGACCCAATAAACCTATGCGCATGAGACTACGTTACCCGTTTTTTCTATTCTTTTTTTCGCTCATCCTATTTCAGCACACGGTTTTTGCCGATGATGTTCTGATACCGTTTGGCCAGAATACCGGCGGCGCTCCTCTTTGGAAATACAAAGGCGGTGGTACCAACCTGAACGCCATCGCCTGGAAAGACCTGGCTTATGGAGAACCAGGCTGGCTTAGCAGCGCATCAGCATTTGGATTCGGTGGTTCTCCCGTACGGAATACAAATATTCCGGAAGACGCTTCGGCGGGAGGCGGCGGTGTTGCCGGCGCCCGGTATCCTACCTTATATTTCAGGAAAGTACTTAACATTCCTTCTGTGGCAGCCTATACCGGCTTTCAGTTGCGGACACAATTCGACGATGCCATTGTGGTATGGATCAACGGGGTGGAGGCATACAGGAACAACATCGCGGCTAACCCCGCATACGCCACACTGGCTACGGCCGCTATCCCGAATAATGGTAACGATATTTACACAGCCACCTTAAGCAGTTCCCTGTTCGTTAACGGCGATAACATCATCGCCGTTGAGATACACCAAAGTGCGCTTACCAGCAGTGATTTGTTTTTTGATCTCGAACTCACCGGTACCACACCGCCGGTCGGAGAGGTGAATATATTTCCCTTCGGTGAAAACTTAGCCGGCGCGCCTGCCTGGCGATACAAAGGAGGTGGTACAAACCTCGACGCCATTGCCTGGAAGGACCTGGCCTATGGCGAACCCGGTTGGCTTACCGGCAATGCCGCTTTGGGATTTGGTGCCAGTCCGCCGGTGCGCAATACAGCCATACCGGAAAATAATACCGCAGGCGGCGGAGGTCCGGCCGGAGCCCGGTATCCCACCCTGTATTTCCGCAAGGTGGTGAATATTGCAGACCCGGGTATTTATGCCGGTTTCAGGATACGGTCGAAATTCGATGATGCCATTGTGATATGGATCAACGGTACGGAAGCATACCGCAATAATATCACAGCCAACCCGGCCTATGCAACCCTGGCTACCACGGCTATTGCAAACAATGGAGGCGATATATACACAACGGTTGTTTCTTCCTCGTTGTTTGTTCCGGGCAATAATATCATTGCTGTTGAGATACACCAGAACACACTCACCAGCAGCGACCTGTTCTTTGATATGGAACTCACAGCCCTCACAACCATCACGGGCACTTTGACCCGCGGGCCTTACTTGCAGATGGGAAATCAAACCAGCATGACCCTTCGCTGGAGAACGGATGCCCCTACCAATTCGAGGGTAACCTGGGGTACTTCCTTTGGTACCTACCCGAACACCGTAGACGACGCGGCGCTGACAACAGAGCACATTGTAACGGTTACCGGCCTGGCGCCGGATACAAAATACTGGTACACGATCGGGAGCAGTACCCAAACACTGCAGGCAACCAATACCAACTATTTTACCACATTACCCCCGAGCAACACGACACGGAAACTCCGGTTCCTGGCCATTGGGGATTGTGGAAATAATTCAACCAACCAGGTCAATGTAAAGAATACATTCCTGAACTATATCGGAGCGAACGATGTGGATGCCATGATCCTGCTGGGCGACAATGCCTACAATACCGGAACAGACGCAGAATACCAGACAAACTTTTTCGATGTCTATAAAAACGACCTGTTGCGGAATATCAAATTATACCCCGCACCCGGTAACCACGACTACGGAAACAACTCGGCCAATACCGGCCTGCGGGACATGCCTTACCACCAGAATTTCACCGTGCCCATGGCCGGAGAGATCGGGGGTGAACCTTCCGGGGTTACGAATTATTATTCGTTCAACATCGGCGATGTGCATTTCATTTCACTCGACTCGTATGGTAAGGACGATGGCAACACCACGAACATGTACGATACCAGCGGTGCACAGGCAAACTGGCTTAAGGCAGACCTGGCAGCCAATACGAAAAAATGGACCGTGGCGTATTTCCACCACCCCCCGTATACCAAAACAAGTCATACGTCGGATACCGAAATGGACCTGGTGGCAATCCGTGAACGATTCATCCGGATACTTGAAAGGCACGGCGTTGACCTCGTTCTCTGCGGTCATTCGCATGGTTACGAAAGAAGCTACCTGCTGAAGAACTTTTATAATACCTATGCGAGTCCCTTGCTGGATGCCAATTTCAGTGCGGCCAGTCATACCGCGACGGGTAATACCCAGAACGGTAAGTACGACGGAACAGCCAGTTCCTGTGCCTATACCTATAATTCGGGGCAATACAACCACGGAAGCGTTTACATTGTTTCGGGATCTGCCGGCCAGGTTGGCGGTACAACAGCCGGGTATCCCCAGGATTGTATGTACTACTCCAATGCAACCAACGGAGGCTGCCTCTATTTTGAAGTAGACAGTAACAGGCTGGACGTGAAATTTGTTTCCTATGCGACGGCGCCCACACCATTGATACGCGACCAGTTCACCATTTTCAAAGATGTGAACCGGGTGCATAATTACAGTGTGGCCACCAATGCGCCACTCACGCTTACGGCATCCTGGAGAGGAAATTACTACTGGCCCACAAACGGCGGGGCCACCACGCAAAGCGTTACGATCAACAACGCGACCAACGGTTCTTTTGTATACCGGGTACGCGACGCCAGCAGCGGTAATTGCATCGAAGATGTATTCAATGTAACGGTTTCGGGAACCTTGCCGGTTTCGGTTACTTCCTTTACCGCCAAACTTAACGACGACAAAGTACTGCTCGACTGGACGACCTCACAGGAGCAGAACAATAAATACTTCACCATTGAACGGTCTGACGACGGAATGAACTTCCATTTCCTTGGTAAAGTGAACGGCGCGGGCAATTCTTCATCACCCCGTTCCTATAGCCTGGTGGATCATACGCCGGTTGACGGAATGAATTACTATCGCCTGTCGCAAACCGACTTCGACGGCAATCAGCGGTTCCACGAGATCCGGAAAGTGAACTATACCAATACCCGGAATTTTTCGGCCGAGATACTCAACAACGGTACCGGCCAGGCAAGATTGGTGGTGCGAAGCGCCCGTTCGGCCATTGTGAACATGAAGGTGATTGATCTGCTCGGTAAGGAAATCGCGAACGAATCTTTCGCGGTGAGTAACGGTGGCATGGTCAAAGACCTTAAACTGCGCAGCGGCGTATATGTACTGGTGCTGATGAATGATAGCGGACAACAGATCAGCAAAAAAGTAATTATTCAATAGATACTGAGCGATTGTTTTAATGAAGATGAAAATACATGCTTCATTGAAAACCCGAGAATCCATTTTTATGAAAAAACAAATTCGGCTGACACTGGCCTTCGTGCTGCTCGGTTTCACTGCCACCACACAGGTGCTGAGGAACTTCACCCCGCGGTATAACAACCCCTCGGTGCGTGGCAACATCGTTTTTGTTGCCAACAATATCATAAGCGCCTCGGCCGGCGGCACGGGCGAAGCCCCTCCGGGCGGTACATCCACCAATAATGGTTCGGCCTGCATCAACCTGGATATCGACGGCACGCCACCCGATACAATTGTACAGGTAGGAAGCAACTGGAAATACCTGGCCAATAATACCAGGCCTGCCAACTGGCAAACAACCGGCTTCAACGATGCAGCCTGGCCCGCCGGGAACGGGCAATTCGGTTACGGCGATGGCGATGAAACCACCTGCGTACCCTCGGGCGGCGGCGGAACACTTTGTAACCCGACCGGTAATAAATGGATCACCACCTATTTCAGAAAAGCCATCAACATTCCAAATCCTGCCCTGTACGGCAGTTTCTCGCTGGGTGTACACCGCGATGACGGTATCGTTGTTTACGTGAACGGAACCGAAGTTTACCGCGATAACATGCCCGCCGGCGCCGTGGCACACGGTACCCTGGCAACAGCAGCAGCCGGCGACGATGGCGCCACCCTGCAAACAACGACCCTGGTTCCGGCCACATTTGTTCCGGGAAATAATGTGATCGCCGTGGAAGTGCATCAGAACAATGCAACCAGTTCCGACCTTTCGTTCGACCTGCAGCTGATTGGCATTCCATCCACCACCACTACTTTTTTTCCGCTTCACAGCAACTGGAAATACCTGGCTAATAATACACGTCCCGCCAATTGGGAAACAACTGCCTTCAACGACGCGGCCTGGCCGGCCGGAAACGGGCAGTTTGGTTATGGCGATGGTGATGAAACCACCTGCGTACCTTCTGGAGGTGGCGGTACGGTATGTACCCCAACGGGTAATAAATGGATTACTACCTATTTCAGAAAAACGGTCAATATTCCCAACCCTTCACTTTTTTATACCTTCCCGTTGGGCGTTCACCGCGACGACGGTATCGTAGTATATATAAACGGCACCGAAGTGTACCGCGACAATATGCCCGCCGGGCCGGTAGCGCATGGTACCCTCGCAACAGCCGCTGCTTCCGACGACGGCGCAACACTGCATGTGGTCAATATACCGCCATCCGCTTTCATTGCCGGAAACAATGTGATCGCTGTAGAAGTGCACCAGAATGATATTACGAGTTCCGACCTGTCGTTCGACATGCAGTTACTGGGCTCAACCGATTCCACGTTCAACTCTTCTTCCGCCGACCTGAATTTACCCGCCTGTTCGAATATTCTGTTTGCCGGCCTGTACTGGGGCGCTACACAGGGTACCGATGGCGGCAATATTTCCTGGCGAACAGGCGAAACAATGATCAAATTGAAAGTGCCGGGAGCAACGAACTATGTAAACGTTACATCCACGCAAACGGATTATCACGACAGCACTCTGGTAAGCGGCCTTCCGCATACTGGCTATCGCTGCTTTGCCGATATCACGGGTTTGCTTAACGCAACAAGCCCGAACGGCACGTACACACTTGCCAACCTGGTAGCACCAATAGGTATCAATAACGGCGCAGGCGGTTGGACAATCGTTATTGTTTATGGTAACCCGGCCCTGCAACCAAGAAACCTTACCGTATTTGATGGTTCCGCCATCATGAACGGCGGCGACCCGGCGCTGTATATACCTGTGAGCGGCTTTCTTACCCCGCCAACCGGCCCGGTAAGCTGCGAACTCGGAGCCGTGGTATTCGATGGGGATCGAGGGCAAACCGACGAATTCTCGTTCAAGGAGAATTCGAACCCCCTCATTGGTACGTATACCAGTCTTACACCGAACACGACTTCGAATAACAATGATATGTGGAACAGTACCATTACCTACAAAGGCGCTTCGGTACTTACCCGCTCTCCGGCACACCTGAACACATTGGGCTATGATGCCGATATCGTTGATGTGCCGAATCCCGGAAATTCGGTCCTGAGCAATTCGCAAACATCGGCGAGTATCCGCTTCAGTTCGCCGAGCGAGAACTATTTCCTCCACTGCGTAACCACATCAATCTCGAATTATAACCCCACATTCGCGTTTCAGAAAACGGCTACCGACCTCAGCGGCGGCGCATTTGTGCCCGGCGATAGTTTACGGTATGCGATAAATTATATCAACCAGGGGAACGACTCGAGTGTGAACACGATCATCACCGACAATATTCCTTCCGGTACTTCCTTTGTACCCGGCAGCATCCGCATCGGCGGCGTAACCAAGACCGACGCGACAGGCGATGATGAAGCCGAGTTCGACCTGGCCAACAACCGGGTGATATTCCGCATCGGGGTTGGCGCCACGGCGCTTACCGGCGGCCGGGTAGGCCCGGGGGTAAGCAGCGTTGTAGATTTCAAAGTGATAGCAGCCTCCTCCTGCCAGATCGTGAGCTGTGTGGGTTCATTGCGCAACAGTGCACGCATCAACTATGGCGGTAAGTTATCCGGTAATATTCTTTTCGACTCAAGCGGTGTGAATACGGCCGGCTGTATCGTACAGGGTCCGGTGATTCATCCCCTGGCAGGCGCCTGCTTTGTACCCCGTGATACGGTACTGGTAAATCATTGTACGTCGCTCACGGTAACCATACCCTATGAACGGTATGCCGGTTATACATTTTATTCCGCCATGCCTTTTATTCCGGCCAACCTGTTCAACCAGTATGCGCCGGTATCGGCATCGGGTGTTTACTGGGCCTACTATACCAATGGAGCCGGTTGTTCCGACACGGCACGTATCAGCGTGATCATTACGTCCTGCCCGGATATCGACGACGACAACGATGGCATACCCGATTACGTGGAATTCGACAACCTCCTTGCCTTGCAGGACCATAACAGCAATGGCATACCCAACTGGAAAGATCCTGCCTATCCGGGTTATGTAGATAATAACCTCGACGGTGTGAATGATAATTTCGACTGGGGCGCTGATGCCAACGCCAACGGCATCCCCAATTTCTACGATACCGGTTTCGGTGTATTCGTAGACAGCAACGGAGATGGCGTAAATGATAACGCGGATAAAGACCTGGATGGCATCCCCAACCAGTACGATCTCGATAGCGACAACGACGGTATCCTTGATGTGGTGGAATCCTATGGCGTGGATACCAATGGCAATGGGGTGATCGATAACTATTCGGATACCGATAATGACGGCTTCTCACAGAACGTGGATGCCAACAATACCGGTGTACAGGGATCGGGCAATGGTTTGGGCGCACAGGATTTCGATGGTGATGGCATTCCCAATTACCTCGACCTCGACAGCGACAATGACGGCATACCCGATGTAATCGAGGCTGCCGGACCCGACGCGAACAACAACGGCATGCTGGATACCTTCGCCGATCTCAACAGCGATGGTATCAGCGACGGCTATGTGAACGGTACCGCCCTGCTGTTAACCGGCGTTGATGCCAATGCCGACGGACGTGCCGACAGCTGGCCCAATAAAAACCTGGATCAAGACCTGCGGCCGAACGCTTATGACCTCGACAGCGATGGCGATGGCATCGTAGACGTACTGGAAGCGGGCCTTACCGATGCCAACCTGAATGGTATTGTTGATGGCGCTATCGGAACGAATGGCTGGTCGTCATCCGTTTCCTCACTCATTGCGCTGAACCTCCCGAACACGGATGGAAACGGTAATCCCAACTACCTCGATATCGACTCCGACGATGATGGCATACCCGATAACATCGAAGGCATGTCTACCGTTGGCTACATCATGCCGGTAACGACGGATACCGACGGCGATGGTTTGGCGAACAGCTACGACAATAGTGTTTCTTTCGGCGGCTCAGGCATATTCATCTATGACCACGATGGCGATGGAACGCCCGATTACCGCGATGCAGATACCGATGGCGACGGACAACCCGATGTGGTGGAAGGCAACGACTTCAACCTGAACGGTATAGCCGATGACAACGTTACACTTACCGGCCTCGACACGGATGGTGATGGACTCGACAATCGTTTCGACTCACTGAACTCGGTGATCAACATCAAGGGCACTTCATATCGCATGGGTACCGGCGGAACCTTCACCGGTGACGCAACACCCGGCTCACGAACAACCGTTCAACGGAAATTTGCATTCCAGACTGATCGCGATTGGCGGTATGTCGGAACCGTGCTGCCCGTCCAGTTCCTGCAACTGACCGGCACACTGCAGGCCGACCTGGTAACGCTCGACTGGAAACTGGTTGCCACCAAGGCCGTTGATCACCTCGAAGTGGAGCGAAGTACCGACAACCTCAACTACAGTACCGCGGGTACGGTATGGGATGCGGTACGCCTGAACGAACCACAGGATTTCCGCTTTGCAGATAATGTATCCGGGTTACAAAAAGAAGTGATCTACTACCGCATCAAAGTTATCGGGAAAGCGGGTGAAATACAATACAGCAATGTACTGGTGATCAGGCTGCGTCTTACAAAGCCAACCCTCACCATTATTCCGAACCCGGCCCGCGAATCCGTCCTGGTCAGCTTCACGGTATCCAGGAATACCGAAGCAACCATCCGCCTTATCGACAATACCGGTAAGACAGTACGGACAGAAAAGCAAAAAGTACAACGTGGAAATAATACCATCCTGCTGAACCAGCTGGACAAATACGCAACAGGTATGTACCTGCTGCAGGTGCACGTGGACGAACAACTTATCACCGAACGGTTGATATTGACGAAATAAACAGCAACAACAACTATTACAAAAAACTGCTCCCGCAACGGAGCAGTTTTTTTTTACCGCCGTTGAAGCAAAACGGGATTCCCGGCCATGCGGTCGCGTAATTTTCCCCATTTTGCTTATACAGAAAACGTATACTTACTATCCCCGGAACGGTATATTTCCGCTGATGCAGCAACCGGCGGCGTTGAGGGATCATTTATAGAAAGAATTTGCCACCGATCTAAAATTCTTTCTACAAGGCAGGAGACGGTGTTGTCGTACTTTGTTCGCAGAAAACCACCAGAAAAGCCTTAATAAATCCAATTATGAAAAACGGAATTGGTGCATATTGCCTTGCCGCTGTGTTTGTGCTTTTTTGTGCCATGTCGCTTACCGCACAAACCCTCACCCGAATGCCTTACCTGCAAGCGGGCAAACAGGATTCCATTACCATTCGCTGGCGTACAAATGTCGCGACGGACTCGAAGGTTACATGGGGAACTTCCTTTGTAGCTACGCCCGGCACCTACGCGAACTCGTATACACAGGATGTGGGTACGCCGGTTACGGAGCACATTGTCCGCATCGGCGGGTTGTCGCCCGATACCAAATACTGGTACTCGGTAGGTACCAGCAGCACGGTGCTGCAGCAAACCAGCACCAATTATTTTCTCACCCTGCCTCCCGATAATACCACACGCAAGCTTCGTTTCCTGGCCCTGGGCGATTGCGGCAACAATTCCAGCAACCAGGTGAACGTGCGCAATACATTCATCAACTACATCGGCGCAAATGATATCGACGCGATGATCCTGATCGGCGATAATGCCTACAACAGCGGAACCGACAACGAGTATCAAACCAATTTCTTCAATATTTACCAGAACGATTTCCTGCGGCACTACAAACTCTACCCGGCTCCCGGGAATCATGATTACGGAAATTCAACATCAAACAATACCAAAACCGGCTCTACGCCGGCCAACAGTATGCCTTATCACCTGAACTTCACTGTTCCTTCGGCCGGTGAACTGGGTGGATATCCTTCCTATGTAAAAAATTATTACTCGTTCAATATCGGCGATGTGCATTTTATCTCTCTCGATTCCTATGGCAACGACGCCGGCCTGCTTGGCGATACCCTCGGTACACAGGCAAACTGGCTGAAGAACGACCTGGCCGCCAATACAAAAAAATGGACCGTGGCCTATTTCCATCATCCGCCGTATACCAAAACAAGTCATACCTCGGATACAGAAATGGACCTGGTGGCGATACGGGAAAAACTGGTTCGGATACTGGAACGAAACGGGGTCGACCTCATCATCTGCGGTCACTCGCATGGGTACGAACGCAGTTACCTGCTCAAGGGATTCTATAATACCTATGCCAGCCCGCTGCTCGACGCGAACTTCAACGCCGTAACCCATACCGCTACCGGGAATATTCAGAATGCCATGTACGATGGTTCGGCCAATTCCTGCGCCTTTGCCTACAATTCGGGCAAATACAATCACGGGAGCGTTTACATCGTTTCCGGCTCGGCCGGGCAGGTAGGAGGTACAACGGCCGGCTATCCGCAGAACTGTATGCATTATTCAAACCCTACCAATGGAGGTTGTTTTTATTTTGAGGTGGACAGCAACCGGCTGGATGCGAAATTCATTTCCTATGCCACGGCGCCAACACCCCTGGTGCGTGATCAGTTCACCATATTCAAAGATGTAAAAAGAAAACAGACCTACAATGTGGTGACCAACGATCCGCTGACACTTACCGCATCGTGGCGGGGAAGCTATTACTGGCCGAACAATGGCGGAGCCACCACCCAAAGCGTAACCCTGAACAACAATACCAACGGAACCTTTACCTACTATGCCCGCGACCTGAGCAGTAATAACTGCATTGAAGATACATTCGTGGTAACGGTATCCGGCACCTTGTCGGTTTCCCTTACCACATTCAATGCGGTGATCAATAAAGAACAGGTTGAACTCGACTGGACCACGACCCGGGAGATCAACAACCGCTACTTTACCCTGGAACGGTCGGCCGATGGAACGCATTTCAGCTTCCTCGGGCGGGTGAACGGATCGGGTTCCAGCACCGCACCTGTAACATACCGTTTCACCGATCCGAACCCCGTGAGCGGAACCAATTTTTATCGCCTGTCGCAAACCAGCCACGCGGGTATCACTACCTACCAGGATATCCGCCGGGTGAACTTCCAGCTCAACAGGAAGTTAAGCACCAGTATTATGAACAACGGAAACGGCCAGGCCACGATGATGATACAAAGTGATAAGAGCGCCCGTGTACAGATCCGTGTGATGAATACGCAGGGGCAGCAGGTATGGGAACGCTCGCTTGCCCTGAACAACGGCAGCGCCGTTCAGCAACTTACACTCCGTGCAGGTGCATACGTGGTGCTGGTTTACAATGAGGCGGGCGAACGAACGAGTACGAAAATGATCATCCGGTAAAACCGGAAGCCATACAACCAATATTCAAAAGCCGGTTCCGGAAACGAAACCGGTGAAAAACAGACATCCGATTATGAAAACAATTGTACGCTGTACGTCCTTTGTGCTGCTGTTCGTGGCCTCGGCACAGGCGCAGGTAATACGACCGTTCACACCACGGTACTATAATTCTTCCGTTCGGGGGAATATAGTGTACGTATCCAACAGCATCATCTCTTCAGCCGGCGTTGGCTCGGGTAATCCCGGTACGGGTGAACCTCCGCCCACCGGCACCAGTAAGGATAACTCCACGGCGGGTATCAATATCGATATCGATAATCCCGCGCCCACCACCAAGATCGCCTTCGGCAGCGTGTGGAACTACCACGCTGCCAATTCGGCTCCGGCCAATAGCCCGGTGGGGGTCGACTGGAAACAACCCGCTTACAGCATGACCGCCGCCTGGAATACCGGGGCTTCCCCGGTGAATGGAGCCGGTAAATACGGGTTCAGCGCCAGCCAGGCAACCTGTTTGCCCAGTGGACAAACTCCCATCTGTACGCCTGCAGCGGGCAGTAAGTACACCGCTTACTATTTCCGGAAAACAGTATCGTTTACAGCGGCGGAACTCTCCACAACTTTTTACGCGATTCAACTTAATATGCTTCGCGACGACGGTATCGTGGTATATATAAATGGTACCGAACGATACCGGAACAACATGCCGGCCGGTACACCGTCTTATGCCACACTGGCTTCGGCCAACGTTACCCCCGGCGCTGCTGAAGCGGTTTCCACCAACCTGAGTACTTCGTTCTTTACTGCGGGTACCAATACGATCGCGGTGGAAGTGCATCTTCGCTCGGCTACATCGGCTGATATGTCGTTCGATATGCAGGTGCTGGGTCTCGAGAACGGAGGAACGCAGAACTCCAGCTCTGCGGATCTTAACCTTCCTTCCTGTTCGCATATATTGTTCGCGGGTTTGTATTGGGGAGCCGATCAGGGTACCAGCGGAACCGACAGTACCTGGCAAACCGCCGGGTACAATACAGTGAAATTGAAAATCCCCGGCGCAGGCAGTTACCAAACACTTACGTCCACCCAAACCGATAAGGTAAGCGCCGCTTTTTCGCCCGGCCTGCCGCATACAGGTTACCTCTGCTTTGTTGATATCACCTCATTGGTCAATGCCACCAATCCGAACGGAACGTATACCGTAGCGGATGTGGTAGGGCCGATCGGCATCAATAACGCCTGCGGCGGATGGACGATCGTGATCGCCTATTCCAATCCATCCCTGCAACCAAGGAATCTTACCGTATTTGATGGATGTACGATCATCAACCAGGGCGACCCGGCAGTAAATGTTAACATCAGCGGCTTCTTAACGCCGCCATCCGGCCCGGTGAGTTGCGAACTCGGCGCCGTGGTGTTTGATGGCGACAGGGGATCTTCGGATTCGTTTGCCTTTAAGCAGAACGGAGCGCCCCTGTTCTATAACATGGCAACCACCACGATACCACTCAACGGTACACAGGATGCCTGGAACAGTAAGATATCTTACATGGGTTCTGTCACCACTACCCGAAGCCCCGCCTTCCAGAATACACTGGGTTACGACGCTTCGATCTTCGACCTGCCGAATACCTTGAATGCGCAACTGAGCAATAACCAGACAGGCGCAACGGTTCGCTTCTCTTCCCCGAGTGAGAACTATTCGATCCAGGTATTGACCACGTCTATCTCGCAATACAACCCGGCATTCGCGTTTGATAAAACGGCTACCGATATCAATGGCGGATCACTGGTGCCCGGCGATCTGCTCCGGTACCAGGTCAACTTTAATAACGTCGGAAACGACTCCAGTACCAATACCATCATCTACGACAATATCCCGCTCGGCACTTCGTATGTAGCGGGCAGTTTGCGCATCAACGGCGTGGCTAAAACGGATGCGTCGGGCGACGACCAGGCCGAATACGACTTTGCCAATAACCGGGTGGTGTTGCGGGTGGGTACAGGCGCCAATGCGCTCACGGGCGGTAATATCGGTCCGGGCGTAAGTGGTACGGTACAGTTTGATGTACGCACCGCTTCTTCCTGCGATGTGCTTTCCTGCATCGGTTCGGTGCGCAACGAAGCACGGGTAAGTTATAATGGTAAACGCTCCGGCGCCGTTTTGTACGATTCGAGCGGCGTGAGCACCTCGGGCTGTATCATCAAGGGGCCTGTTATCAATCCCGTTTCAGGAACCTGCTTCAGCCCGAAAGATACCCTGCTGATCAACGGGTGCCCGGTATTAAGCATCCTGTTGCCCGCATCGCGTTTCGCGGGCTATACATTCTATTCGGCGCAGCCATTCATTCCCGCCAATGTATACAACCCGGCAACACCGGTTACTTCATCGCATGTGTACTGGGCTTATTTCAGTAACGGGGCTGGTTGTTCGGATACGGCCCGGATACAGGTGATCATTACACCTTGCCCGGATATCGACGACGACAACGACGGCATTCCCGACTATGTGGAATTCGACGACCCGGTTGCGCTGCAGGATGCGAACAGCAACGGCGTACCTAACTGGAACGATCCCACTTATCCGGGCTATGTGGATAATAACAGCGACGGCGTGAATGATAATTTCGACTGGGGCGCTGATGGCGATAACGACGGCATTCCGAATTTCCAGGATACCGGTTACTGGAAAGGATGGCTCGATACCAACGGCGACGGGGTGAATGATAAATGCGATAAAGACCTCGACGGTATTCCCAACCAATACGATCTCGACAGTGATAACGACGGCATTCCCGATGTGGTGGAATCCTATGGGGTAGATACGGACGGCGATGGCGTCATCGATAATTATATCGATACAGATAATGACGGCTTCTCGCAAAATGTAGACGCGAACAACACGGGTGTGGCCGGTTCTAACGTAGGACTGGGCGCCCAGGATTTCGACGGGGACGCTGTTCCGAATTACCTCGACAGCGACAGCGACAACGATGGTATCCCGGATGTTATTGAAGCCCTCGGCACGGATGCGAACAATAATGGAAAGATTGATGGCTTCGCCGATCTGAACGGCGATGGCCTGGCAGATGGTTTTGTATCCGCTACGGCGTTGCTGAAAACGGGCCCGGATCTGAGCCCGGTAGATGGCAGGGCCGACAATTACCCGAATAAAAACAAAGACCGCGATTTCAGGCCGAATGCCTACGACCTCGACAGCGACGGCGACGGCATCGTGGATGTGATCGAAGCTGGCTTCACCGACGCCAATTTCAACGGCATCGTGGACGGCAGCATCGGGAGCGATGGTTGGGCAACGGCCGTTTCTTCGCTCCTGGCATTGAACCTCAACGCCAGTGATTCGGATCCTTATCCCGATTTCCTCGACATCGATTCCGATGACGATGGTATACCCGATAATATCGAAGGCATGTCTACCGCCGGCTACCTGCTTCCCGGAACAACGGATACCGATGGCGATGGATTGGTGAACACCTATGATAACATCGTTGGCTTCGGCGGATCGGGCATATTTGTGTACGATCACGATGGCGATGGTACACCCGATTACCGCGACCTGGATACCGATGCCGACGGGCAGCCCGATATCGTGGAAGGAAACGATTTCAACCTCAATGGCATCGCGGATGATAACGTAACACTGACCGGGCTGGATACCGACGGCGACGGACTCGACAACCGTTTCGATTCCCTGAATTCGGTGACCAATATCAAAGGCACTTCGTACCTCATGGGTAATGGCGGATCGTTTACCGGCGATCCGGCGCCGGGTTCACGAACAACGGTTCAGCGGAAACTCGGCTGGCAGAATAACCGCGACTGGCGTTTTGTGGGTGTGGTGCTGCCGGTGGAATTCCTGCAGCTTACCGGAACCCGGCAGGCGAATACCATCCGGTTGAACTGGTCGGTTATTGCAGTTAAGGAAGTGGATCATTTTGAGGTGGAACGAAGTACAAATAATACAGACTATTACAAAATGGGTTCGGTATGGGATCCCGTACCGCTTAACCAGCAGCAGGATCTCAGTTACACCGATGATATATCCGGCATCAGCAAGGAGATCATTTATTACCGCATCAGGGTGATCGGTAAGGCCGGGGAGATACAATACAGCAATGTACTGGTGATACGCCTGCGTTCCGGAATTACGGCGCTCAGCATCTTACCCAACCCGGGTAAGGATCATGTGCAGCTCCTGTTCACGTCGAACAAAAACGCGGAACTCCGTATCCGGCTGGTAGACCCGGCAGGTAAAGTTGTTCTCGTGGAAAAACTAAAAGTACAAACAGGCGCCAATACCCTGCAACTGCGCAATCTCGATCGCTTCGCGGCGGGCACCTACCTGGTGCAGGTGATCCTGGAAGGCGAGGTATTAACAGCACGCCTGGTGCTGTCGAAATAGTTTTCATGATGTATGGCTGGGCGGCCCCGCAAGGGCCGCCTTTTTTTATCTTACTTTTGCCGGCATGTACACGCTGAAAAAATCACTGGGGCAGCATTTCCTGCGGGATGAGAATATCATCCGCAAGATCGTGACCGTGCTGCAGGAAGAGCGGTTCGAACGGTTGCTGGAAGTAGGGCCGGGCGCCGGGGCGCTCACCAGGCACATCATGGAACTGCCTGCGGTTGATTTCAAAGCGGTGGAACTGGATGAAGAGAAAGTGCAATACCTGTTGAAGCAATATCCCGGCCTGAAGAATAAACTCATTCACCAGAGTTTCCTGGATATGCAAAAGCCTTTTACCGAACCATTCCTCGTTATTGGAAATTTCCCCTACAACATATCTACCCAGATCCTTTTCAAGGTGCTCGACTGGAAAGACGATGTACCCTGCATCATCGGTATGTTCCAGAAAGAAGTGGCCGAAAGGGCGGCGTCGAAAGAGGGAAACAAGGTATACGGCGTGTTGAGTGTTTTGGTGCAGGCGTATTATACGGTGGAATACCTGTTCGACGTAGGCCCGAACTGTTTCGATCCGCCACCCAAGGTAATGAGCGGTGTGATCCGGCTGCGCAGGAAAACGCAGGACCCGGTTTATAAAAGTGAACGGGCTTTCTGGGTATTGGTGAAAACAGCCTTTAACCAGCGGCGTAAAACACTGCGCAACGCCGTACGGGGCTTGTTCGATGAAGCGGCGCTGCAGGACCCCGTTTTCAACAGGCGGGCCGAAACGCTGAGCGTGGAAGAATTCGCGGCGCTTACGTTCCGGATGAAATAAAATGAACAGTCCCCACGAAACCGTGGGGACTGTATCCTGACTGTATATTATCTCTCCTATTTTTTCAGGCTCATGGTACGGTTGATGGTAAAGCCAAAGGCGAAGTTGCCGTCTTTGATGCTGCTGTTATTCCGGGCCAGCTGGTCGATCAGGGAGGCGTCGGTTGAGTTGCCTATGTAGAACTGGAACAGGTGACTGCCGGAGTTCAGTTCGATGCCGAGTGAAAGCAGGTCGGGCTGATAATTCAGAATAGCGCCGTTCTTGCTGATCAGGTTTTCATACATATTCAGCTGGCGGGCGTATTCGAGGGTGATGTTCAGCTTGCTGGTAGCTTTGTATTTTCCGGCAATGCCGAGTGAGAACACTTCATTGCTGTTGTTGATGCCATAGGGAACCACGTTGAAGTGTATCCAGGTAGGCGCCAGTTGCAGGGAGAACTTACTGTTGAATTTCCGGGCGATGAGCAACTGGTTCAAGAAAGCGATCTTGTTGCCGGAGAAGTCGATGTCCGGATCTTTGGCGGTGTTCACATTCATCATAGAATAGAGCGCCAGTGATACGGGGATGTTCCGGGCGCCGGTTTGCTGGCGCAGGATCCTGAATTTCAGGAATCCTTCGTATTTGGAACTGCCGGCGAAAGCCACACCCACGTTCATGAAGTTAACCGGGGTATAGTCGAATGACATATACGTATGTGCCACACCGGAGTTGATACCGAAGAACTGGGCGATGTTTTGAGAACCGCCGTCCTTGTTCCAGATATGACTGAAGTGGTGAGAGATCAGGAACTGCAGGTTGCCCTTGCTTACCATCTCCACGCTTTGCATGTTAATGATCTTGGTGGAGTTGAAGGTGGTCCGCACGAATTTTTTGGCGGGGGCTTCTTTTTTCATGGAGTCTGCCGCTTCCTGCGCCAGGGCCACAGAAAACAGGCCGAAGCAAAGGATCAACGCAGCGAATATCTTTTTCATAATGATCTTTTTTAGTTAATGATTGGTTTCTGTTTTCTTTATTGTGGTGTTCCCTGTGCGATCCATTCCTTGAATGTGTTTACGGTGCAGGTGCTCAGGCTCAAAGCAGGGCCGGGGTGTCCGGTAGCGCCGCCGCTGTTCAGCATGGTTGTAAGCACATCTTTCTTGGCTACCATCTTGCTGTAGTCCAGCGCAGTGGCGATGCCGCCATGGCAGGTAGATCCTTTACAACTGGTGTTATAGATTGGGAGGATCTTGGCAGTATAGGTAATAGAACCATTTACTGAGCAACCGCCTCCGTCATCTTTGGCACCCTGTGCGATCCAGGTTTTGATAATGCTTTTCTGGTTAGCAGTGAAGTCGATGGAACCGGCTCCCGGATGTATACCACCGTTCACCCATGCGTCGAACAAACCGGTTCGGCCCAGGATGGCGTCATAGAAAATGGTATCGGCATGTGAGAACTGAACAGCCCGGGTGGCGATGCCGTTGTTGTGACAGCCGCATCCGCCGGAAACCATGATCGGCACTACATCGCTGCGGAACGATATGGTCGGCAGGGCCAGGATGTCTTCTTTATTCTTGTAGCAGGATGACAGCAGGTAAACCAGCATGGATGTCATCACCGCCATTGTTATTATTATCTTTTTCATATACCAGTTATTTTAAGTTGATCGGATGGGATTATTGTTTGATGATCTTTCCTGTTTTCCTGTACTTGAAGATGCCGGCGTTGGCATTTCCGTATTTCCATACGGTTGGAACGTTCGGGTCGGCAAAGTACCAGGCCTTGATCAACGCTACTTCATTTGGTTTCAATCCGCCATCGCCGTAGGCCATATCGCCCTGGTGAGCCGTGGCGTAAACACCTGTATACGGGTTGGCCAGCAGCAGGGTGGAATCACAACGGGTAACCATGGAGCTGGTTGCGTTCAGGTAATTGCCGCTTACATAATATGTTTTTAATGATACCGGGTCGGTATACAGTACGCTGCTGGAACTGCGTATACTCTTCGGATACAGGATATCCATGATGATATCATCGTACGTGTTTAACGGACCCCGGGTGCTGAGGGCAGACCTTGGTGTGGAGAATTTTTTCCAGGGCCTGAAGCTGGCAAACGCAACCGTATCGGAATAAAATTTCTTCACACTGTCTTTATAGGAAGTCCATACGGTGTTAAGAATAGTTGCATTGGAAAGCTGGCAGTAATTGGTAATGGCCCCGGTGGAAGGGTTGATATATATATATTGTGAGGTATCGGCAGTTGTCAGCGTACCGAGCAAACCCGCTCTTGCCCATCCGCCGGTAGCGGTAGCCTGGTTGTGGCAGTTGGCGGAACCGCAACCGGTAGCGATCAACGCTACGGCAGCCGGCCTGAAGTCGTTAAGATCGGGCCTTTCCTTCGCTCCGTTTTTGATCCAGTTGTAAATAATGGATTTATCGGTAATGGTCATTTCGTGGTTGGAGTTTACCGGCGGCATGGCTTTATTGAAGTCGTTGGTGGTAAGGTATTCCCAGAGTTTGCTTCCTTCCGGGTTGCCGGCGGCTACATACTTCATTACATCGCTGTACGAATCGAATCGGGGAGCGATAGGTCCACCATGGCAGTTAGACGTACCGCAGTATTCATGTAAAACCGTTTGAACACCCCTGAACTTGATGACGTCGTTCACATCAACAGGGTTATCGGCCGTACTCACAGTGTTGCTTTCATAGAAAGAGGCATATAAGGTAGAATCGGCAGTTCCTTTAAAACTCCTGTCGAGATTCTTAATGATGTCTCCTTCTTTTTTACACTGTACGATCGAAGCGGATACAACCAACACAACCAGGAAAAGAGAGATGGCGTTGATTAATGAGATCTTTTTCATAAAAAATTAGTTTACTGAGTGAATATTGATACAGTGGATGTCTGCTATTATCAAGACTCAAATGTATCCAGGCCCCCCTGACAGTTTTATGACAATAACCCAAGGGGGCTATGATTTTATTCATGGTGACTTTTGTTACAAATCATGGAATCACTGTTGGCACATGGATATTTTGCAGTTGCTTTTTTCGTATTGAAACACAATCAAAACAGGCAAAATGGGAAACAATAAAAAACACGATGGAAACCGCCGCTGGTTCCTGTCTTTGTTCACACAGGCCGGTAAAAAGCCGACAGGAACCGACAAGGTGAAAATGCTTACGCCCGATGGCAAACTCGTAGAAGTGGACCGTACGGTACTCGACGCGGCTGCCAACCGGCAAAAAGCCAGCAATGAATCGATCTACGAATGGATGGATAACCCGTCCAAGCAACATACTAACTGATAAAAAGACGGATCATGCAACACGAAGAAATCAATGAAAAGGGCAGGCGGGATTTCCTGAAGAATCTTGCCATCGCCACCGTGGCCACCGCGGCATGCGGAAGTCTGAACTGCTCCTGTTCCGCTAAAAAACCCGTGGCCGATAAAAAGGTAAAACTGCTTTCACCCGAAGGCGAGATCGTTGAGATTGACTCCTCCTACCTCAATCACCAGGAACACATGGCCATCGTTTCCAAACTGGAAGCGCGGGAAGGCATTGCCGGAAAAAAATTCGTGATGGTGGTGGACCTGGCCCGTTGCAAGAATGCACGCAAATGCATCACGGCCTGCCAGAAATGGCACTACCGCCCGGAAGAAACGGAATGGCTAACCGTAAAACTGCTGAAAGACAGCGATAAGGGTGCGCCTTACTGGTTTCCCAAACAATGCTTTCACTGCGATAACCCGCCTTGCGTGAAAGTATGCCCGGTAGACGCCACCTTCAAGCGCAACGACGGACTTGTATTAATAGATAACGACCGCTGCATCGGATGTAAATTCTGCATGGCAGCCTGCCCGTACTCTACCCGCGTATTCAACTGGGATGAACCCGAAGTGCCGATGGATCTCCGCGACCTGGCGTCCAATCCCGAAACCAACATACCCGCCCGTGTAGGCACCGTGGAAAAATGCGATTTCTGCCCGGACCGGGCGAGGGAAGGGTTGCTTCCACCTTGCGTGGAGGCCTGCCCCAACGGCGTATTCTATTTCGGCGACGAAAACGAAGATACCGTTACCAACGGCGAGGAAACCGTTGGGTTCACCCAACTGATCAAAGACCGGGCTGGTTACCGCTTCCTGGAAGAACTGGGAACCAAACCACGCGTGTACTACCTGCCGCCGAAAGACAGGCAGTTCCCGGTAGAGCGGGGCTATGAAAACCTGCCCGATAAACTGAAAGACCGTTTCCGGGATATCATGGAACCGGGTAAGAAAAAAGCGTGACCAGATTTTTAACCAACGAACTGATTTTTTATGGAACTCAATACATACCAACAGCAGGCATTCAACCACCAGCGGGCCGAGATCGAAAAATTCGGTAAGCTGAACTGGTTCTTTGTCATCTTCTTTTTGTGCTGGATCGGCGCCGGGGCCTACGCCCTGTACCTGCAGATCGCCAAAGGACACGGTGTTACCGGCATGCGTGATAATGTAGTATGGGGCCTGTTCATCGTGAATTTTATTTTCTTCATCGGGCTGAGTTATGCCGGCGCCATCATTGCCGGCGTGCTGCACCTGCTGAAAGTACCCTGGGGAAAACCCATCATCCGGCTGGCGCAGATGATGGCCGTGATCTCCGTGGTGGTGGGCCCGGTATTTATATTATTATGCGTGGGCCGCTTCGACCGCCTGCACCATCTCTTCATGTATCCCCGTATTCAATCGCCGATGACATGGGACGTAATGGCGGTGATCACCTTCTTCGCCGGAAGTGTATTGTTCCTGTACCTGGCGCTGGTAAAAGACTTCGCCGTATACCGCGACGCGAAACTGAATATTCCGAAATGGAAACAACGCCTCTATAAATTCCTGGCCATCGGTTACCGCGGCGCAGCCAGCCAGAAACGTCACCTGATCATATCCCAGAACCTGCTGGCCATCATTATGATCCCCCTGGCCATCATCGTGGCGTCAATCCTCTCCTGGATCTTCGGTATGACATTGCGGCCGGGCTGGCACAGTACCATCTTCGGTCCTTATTTCGTACTCGGCGCCCTGTACTCCGGATGCGGCGTGCTCATCGTGGCGATGTGGTTCTACCGCAACATGTATAAGCTCAATAATTATATCACGAATAAGCACTTCGTCAATATGGGTTATGTGATGATGATGCTGGCGGCCGGCTATGGCTATTTTACATTCTCAGAATATTTCACCAGCTGGTTCGGATCCGCCAAATGGGAAAGCGAGGTGATCGACAAGTTATTCAGCACGAAAGGATATGGCTGGTACACGCTGTTTGCCAACGCCGCCGGTATCCTGCTGCCTGTACTCATCGTGGCCATACCCGCCACCCGTAAACCCGGCCTGATCACCATTTCCGCGTTCATCATGGTGATGGCCCTCTGGGTGAAGCGCTACCTCATCATCGTACCCACCCTCGAAACACCGGCTTTGCCGATGCAGGAAACGAGGATGGAATACGTGAAGTATACCGCAACCTGGCCCGAATGGACCCTCACCTTCGCCGGTGTGGCCACCTTCCTGTTGTTCTTTACCCTGATGGCGAAATTCGTTACGATCGTGCCGGTATCCGGGTTGGAAGATCCGCATCAGCAACACAATCATCAGCATGAAACCGTACCGGTAAAAACCGAAACTGTTCAACCTGCTTAAAAAGATATTGTATGAAAAAGACAAGACTATTCGCACCAATACACCGGGCAGGAAAATTACTGGTACCGGCAGCCCTGTTCCTCCTGCCGCTTATTACCCAGGGGCAGGCCGATACTGCCAAAAAAGATACGACCCAGGCCGCAGCGCCCGAAGTAACAGCCCCGGCTGCCGCTGAAGCCCCTGAATTGATCTCACCTTCCCTGACTTTTTTCTGCGTGCAGAAAAGCGACAATACCGTCGACCTGCATGCGGCCATGAAAGCGAAGGTCAAAGGAAATTTCATCAGGCTCCCGCACCTCAAACTCACATTCATACAGGTGGTGGGCGATAGCGACAAAGAACTCGGTCATGCCATTACCAATGGCGAAGGCAAACTGGTTTTCACCGTTAAAGACAGCCTCGTGCCGGATGCCGAGGGCAAACTGCATTTCAAGGCGGTGTTCGCCGGTAATAAAGCCATGGAGGCTGCCGAAGAAGTAACGGCGGTAAAAAGAGCGAGGCTCGAGATCGCCCCGGTGAAAGCAGATTCTTTGCTTACCGTGAACGTAAAACTGATCGATGTGGGAACCGGTACCGAAGTTCCGGTGAAGGAAACCGAGATCGGGGTATTCGTGAACCGGTCCTTCCTGCCCCTGAAGCTCGGATCCGCCACTACGGATGAGAATGGCGAAGGTACTGTTGAGATTCCCAGCAATCTTCCCGGTGATGCCAACGGAAACATCACCCTGCTCGCAAAGCTCGATGAAAATGAAACCTACGGCTACCTCGAAGCCAGCGCAGTTCAGAAATGGGGTATACCCATCTCCACGGTTGTCAACGAACAACCCCGGGCATTGTGGAGCCAGCACCCCCCCTTGTGGATGCTGATAACATTTATTATTTTAATGGGCGTTGTGTGGGGCCATTTCCTGGTGATCGTTTACCAGTTGTGGCGCCTGCGCAAGGAAGAACCCCAGGAAAACAGGAAAGCAACCGCGTAAAATCTATCAATTATTTATTAATAAACAAAAACAAGTCGACAATGAAAAAACTGATTATGTTAGGCACCGGGCTGATCGTACTGGCGCTGTTTGCCTTTACCTCAGCAAACCAACAAACACCCTGGCCCGTACCCGATGCGTACAAGAACAAAGTAAACCCGCTGAAAGGCGATGCCGGTTCCATCACCAAGGGTAAGGAACTCTACAACCAGCATTGCAAATCATGCCATGGAACAAAAGGTAAAGGCGACGGACCAAAAGCTTCCCAGCTGGATACCGAGTGTGGCGATTTCACCAAGGCCGCTTTCCAGTCACAGACCGACGGAGCCTTGTTTTACAAGACCTTTGAAGGACGCAAGGACATGCCTTCTTACAAAAAGAAAATACCCGATGCCGAAGACATCTGGGCCGTTGTAAACTATATGCGCACCTTTAAATAAGGAGTGACTTTTTTAACGATCGCTGTGAGATAAAGAATTCATCTGCCCGTAAGCAGGTGAATTTTTTTCGCCATGCAGCAATTACAACAAAACATCGATCTGTAACTTTGCTATCGGGATCATCCGTTGCTTCAACAGGCATAAACATGAAAACAAAACCTTCTTTCCGCTTACCATTTATCGTAATCCTCATTCTTGCCGCATCATGCAATACACCGCGGTACATTTACAGCCCTTCTGCACACAATGTGCCCGTGCTTACAAAGAAGGGCGACAGTAAAATAGGCGCTGTATACTCCACCAACATTGGCGGCGAGGAAAGACGGGATGGTGAGCTGGTGGATAACCGGAGCCGGGGTGTGGATGTACATGGCGCTGCAGCCATCACGGATCATTTTGCTGTGCAGGGCAATTATTTTTATCGCTGGGAAAAAACGACCGGCGGCGCCGATACCTCAACCATCAAATACAACCGGAACCTGGCCGAATTGGGTATCGGGTATTATATCCCGATGAACAACAGGAAAAATGTCATTTTTCAGCTATTTGTCGGGGCTGGTATCGGCAAATTCAGTTTTACGGATCATTCCATTTATGGCTTCAACTTTCACGAAGCGGATATTACCAAAATTTACCTGCAGCCCGCTTTCCTGTTCCGAAGCAAGGGTAGTTTTACAAGCTCCATTTCCCTGCGCAGCAGCATACTGCAATACCGCAATATCAAAACCAGTTATACATTCAATGAGTTGAGCGATTATAGCCTCGACAGTTTGAATAACCGGGCAAAAGTATTTTTCGAACCGGCATTTACCGGTAGTTTCGGGTTTAAGAATTTTCCCGGGTTTCGGATTGAATTCCAGGGCGGACTTTCCTTCCTGGCTTCCCGTAAATATGTTGACTACCACATGATCAATTTTTCGGCGGGAGCCTTTATAGATATCGGCGCCATGATCCATGGAAACAGGCAATAACCGGGTAAACAGGGGGGTGTTTATTCCAGCCTTTAATTTGTAATTTTACGGCCGATTGCCTTGCTTCTTATAATAAAAAGGAAGCAGATAAACTGCCGTATTATGTCGTACACTCCTCAGAATAAAGTCCGCATTGTTACCGCCGCCAGCCTTTTTGATGGACACGATGCCGCCATCAACATCATGCGCCGCATCCTGCAAAGCAAGGGCGCCGAGATCATCCACCTGGGTCATAACCGCAGCGTGCACGAGATCGTTGAATGCGCCATCGAGGAAGATGTGCAGGGAATCGCCATTACCAGCTACCAGGGCGGTCATGTGGAATTCTTTAAATACATGAAAGACCTGCTCGACCAGAATGGCTGCGGACATATCAAGATATTCGGCGGGGGCGGAGGTACAATCCTTCCCAGCGAGATCGAGGAATTGCATCAGTATGGCATCACCCGGATATACAGTCCGGATGACGGCCGTAAGATGGGACTGGAGGGAATGATCGAAGACGTAATCAAAAATTGCGATTTTACCCTGAATGGAAATGGTGAATACAAAAGCGCCATGACCCTGGGTGAAGTAAAAGATGTCCGCCGCATTGCCCGACAGATCACCAATGCGGAGAACGGGTTACAAAACTCCAATGGCAAACAGGCCGGCAATAAAACGATTCCCGTACTCGGTATCACCGGCACCGGTGGCGCCGGGAAATCATCGGTAACCGATGAGATCGTTCGCCGCTTTCTGAACGCGTATACCGATAAAACCATTGCCGTTATTTCGGTGGATCCATCGAAGAAAAAAACCGGCGGCGCCTTATTGGGTGATCGTATCCGGATGAACTCCATCTCTTCCCCCCGTGCCTACATGCGCAGCCTGGCAACCCGCGAAAGCGATAAGGCCCTGAGCGAATATGTGCAGGAAGCGATCGATATCTGCAAGGCGGCCGATTACGACCTGGTCATACTCGAAAGCGCCGGCGTAGGCCAGAGCGATGCCAGCATACTCGATTACGTGAATGTGAGCATGTACGTGATGACACCCGAGTACGGAGCCGCTTCACAACTGGAGAAGATCAATATGCTCGATTATGCCGACGTGGTTTGTGTGAACAAGTTCGATAAAGCAGGCGCACTGGATGCCCTGCACGATGTGCGTAAGCAATTCAAACGCAACCATGGATTGTGGACGGCCCAGGATGAAGAACTGCCGGTCATCGGAACCATCGCCGCCCAATTCAACGATGCCGGCGTGAATGAACTCTTCGAAAGGCTGATGGAAAAAATAGCGGCCAAATGCGGCGTGAAATTCCACGGCGAGATCGAGCATCACGCACACACAAGGGATACGGGCAGCACCACCAATATCATTCCGCCCAAACGGGTACGCTACCTGGCCGAGATCGCCGAGAGCAACGCGGAATACAATAAGTGGGCGATCGAGCAGTCTGTCATTGCCACCAAACTCTACCAGCTGGATGGCATACTGGGTACGGCAGGTAACCTGTCGGCATCCGCGAAGGAAGAACTGGCGAATCTGCAGCGGAACCTGGATGAACAACTGCATCCCGAATGCAGGAAACTTATCCAGTCGTGGCCCGAAACCCTGGAGCGTTATAAAAAAGAATTCTACGAATTCAAAGTACGCGGCAAGATCATCAAACAACCGCTTACCTATAAAAGTTTATCGGGCACCATCCTGGCCAAAGTGATCTTACCCAAATACAAGGATTGGGGTGATATACTCAAATGGCAGTTGCAGGAAAATGTACCAGGGGAGTTCCCGTATACAGCCGGCGTGTTTCCGCTGAAGCGGGAAGGTGAAGACCCCACACGCATGTTCGCCGGCGAAGGCGGACCGGAACGTACCAACAAACGTTTTCACTATGTGAGCCTGGGCCAGCCTGCCAAGCGCCTCAGTACGGCATTCGACAGTGTAACGCTGTACGGAGAAGATCCCGACCATCGCCCGGATATTTATGGTAAAGTAGGTAACAGTGGTGTTAGCATTGCCACCGTGGATGATGCCAAGAAACTCTACAGCGGTTTCGACCTCTGCGATCCGAAGACTTCCGTGAGCATGACCATCAACGGACCGGCGCCGATCCTGCTGGCCTTTTTCATGAACGCGGCGATCGACCAGCAATGTGAGAAATACATTATTGAGAACAACCTGCGTGAAGAAGTAAACAAACTCATCGAATCAAAATATAAGACTGAGGCCTTACCCAAATACATTGGAGTCGACGGCAGGTCGATCATACCGGTAAAAGGAGATTTTACCGGTTCGTTGCCCGAAGGGAACGACGGCCTGGGGCTGCGCCTGCTGGGTTTAAGCGGAAAGGATGTGTTGCCGGCGGATGTATATGCGCAGATCAAGGCAAGGGCCTTGTCGACCGTACGGGGCACGGTGCAGGCAGACATACTCAAAGAAGACCAGGCGCAGAACACCTGCATCTTCAGCACCGAATTCGCACTCAAGCTGATGGGTGATGTGCAGCAGTTCTTCATCGAGCATAAAGTGCAGAACTTCTACAGCGTCAGCATCAGCGGTTATCATATCGCAGAGGCGGGTGCCAACCCCATCACCCAGCTTGCCTTTACACTGGCCAATGGATTTACCTATGTGGAATATTACCTGAGCCGGGGTATGCACATCGACGACTTCGCCCCCAACCTTTCCTTCTTCTTTAGTAACGGCATGGATCCCGAATACAGCGTGATCGGGCGTGTGGCACGAAGGATCTGGGCCAAGGCCATGAAGAATAAATACAAGGGGAACGACCGCTCGCAGAAACTGAAATACCATATACAGACATCCGGCCGCTCCCTGCATGCGCAGGAGATCGACTTCAACGATATCCGCACCACGCTGCAGGCATTGTATGCGATCTACGACAACTGCAATTCGCTCCATACGAACGCCTACGACGAAGCGATCACCACACCCACCGAGGAAAGCGTGCGCCGGGCCATGGCCATCCAGCTGATCATTAACCGCGAACTGGGAACGGCCAAGAATGAAAATCCCAACCAGGGTTCATTCCTGATCGAGGAACTCACCGACCTGGTGGAAGAGGCCGTGATGAACGAATTTCACCGGATTACCGAACGCGGCGGCGTATTGGGCGCTATGGAAAGAATGTACCAGCGCAACAAGATACAGGAAGAGAGTTTATACTACGAAACACGCAAACATACCGGCGAATATCCCATTGTGGGCGTAAACACATTCCTGAGCAAGAACGGTTCTCCGACCATACTGCCCACCGAGGTTATCCGCAGTACCACGGAAGAAAAGGAAAACCAGATCAATGCCCTGAAAGCCTTCCATCAACGCCATGCCGGTCAATCGGCGGCGATGCTGAAGCGGCTGCAGCAGGTGGCCATCAACAACGGTAACCTCTTTGCCGAACTGATGGAAACCGTTAAGTATTGCAGCCTGGGACAGATCACCAACGCACTGTATTCCGTTGGCGGACAATACCGCAGAAATATGTAATTACAAAGGCTTCCCGCTTTCCAGGGTTTTGATGGCGTCTTCGATGATCTTCTTCACGCCCGGGTTGGGTGCCTGCGGCAATGCTTTCTTCGCGTATTCCAACGCTTTTTTCAGGTCACCCATGGCCGAGTATCCCCGCATCAGGCCCGCGGTGGTAGGCCAGGCGCCGTTGCTCTTCTGGTAATTCTTTTCAAATACCAGCATGGCTTCTTTTACTTTCTTTTGTCCGAGCAACTGCCGGCCATAATTGTGCAGGTCGGTAACGCTGGCGGTTTCCATGGCGGTGAGCATCAGTTTATCGGCTTCGTCTTTCCGGTTCAATCCTTCGAGCAAACCGGCCTTGATCGACATAATGCGGAAATTATTCACGCCACCCAGCGAAGGATCGATGGCCGTATTGATCCACCCCAACGCTTCCTGGTAATTCACCTTGTTTTGCAGGCACCAGTTGGCCGCGGCTTCCAGGCTTGGCGGATCGAAGCCCATGGCGCCGCTGAGCTGCGTGCGGATGCTGTGCAGGGTGGTGGCTACCAGGTCTACCTCCACGGTAAAGGGGATACGCCAGCGTTCCCACTCCAGGGCAATTTCCACGGAGTGATCTGTTTGCCTGGAGAAATTGTACTCGAGCCGCTCCCTGCTTTCTTTCATGTCTTTTTGCTGCCGGGCGCCCACACGCATCACATCCCAGTCTTTGTTGTAAAAATAGCTGCCCCAGCCGGCGGTGTTCTTGCTGAAAATGAGGGTACAGGAATCGGGGTAGAGCGCTATAAAGAACCCGTATTTGCCGGCCGGTAACTTCTGGCCGTTGATGGTTACATCGGTGGAAAAGGAGATGGTGGTATTCTCATCGGCGCCTGCCCGCCAGGGCGATTCGGTATTGGAACCAAAGCCCAGTACGGTGAAGCCATAGTGTGCGATGGAAGTTCCCCAGATCTTTCCTTCACGGCCCTTTACACCGGGCGCATTCCAGTTGATGTCGATATCGGTAACGCACAGTTTACGGCCCGTCTTGCATTTGTAATTCACATCGCTGTTGGGTAAACTGAGCAGTTGGGCAGTTGCCCGATCTATGCCGCTGAACAGGAAGACCATCACAGCAGCCAGCAGTATCTTTTTCATGAGCTGTTAATTTTCATTGAAAGTAGAAAAGAGTATTGCAAGGATGCAACCGCTCATATAAATGCATCCGGGGCCGGAAAGGGTGATTTGTCAAGAATGGGCTTGCAGGATAAAATAAATCTTTCTACCTTCTGCCTTCCTTTCCGGCCCGCTTGCTGCCCCTGCCATCTTTTTTTAACGCTAAAATTTTAAACATGAAACAACTGATTTTTTCTGCCTGCATGACTGTTTTTATCCTTGGCTGTAATAATTCGCAGGACGGCTCCGCTGCCGGGTCCGACACCTCGAAAACAACCGTAAAATCCACGGCCGGCGAACTGGTTTATCCATACCAGCTGGATAATCCGTACAAAGATTGGCAGCCCGGCGATCAAAAGCACGCGGTTACCGCCATGAACGCATTGAAGGCGTTTGAAAATGGCGATATCGCCGCCAGCATGGCTTCCTTCGGCGACAGCATCAATATCCGCTTCGATAATTTTTACCAGAAATTCAGTAAAGACAGCCTCACAAAATTCTTTACGGAGGAACGGGCTAAGTACAACAGTGTAAAAATATACATGGGTGATTGGGAGTCGGTCATATCCAAAGATGGCAAAACCGAGTACGTTACCATGTGGTACAAGCAGATCACAACCGACAAGATGGGTAAAACGGATTCCATCGCTGTGGTCGACGACTGCCGCATCATGAACGGAAAGATCGTGGAACTGGATGAAAAGATTCAACGCATACCGGCAAAGAAATAAGTCGTATTTCCCTCATACAAAAACCCGGTCAGTCGATGGCCGGGTTTTTTATTCCAGTTCCCGGCAGAAATAGCCGGCCTGGAAAACCAACTGTTCCACTTCCGAGGGAGAGATGGTTGAAGAAACGATGCGCAGGATATTATCCCGGTCGTTCAGGTCTACATTCCATTCGAGTATACCCGGATGGTGATTGAGCGAAGGGGTCAGTTTGCCGATGTGATCGGTGCTGGTAAGGTTGGTTCTGAAAACAAGTATTTCCATGGCAGTTGGTTTATGCGGTACGGCAGCAGCTAATCCGCTGTCGCACCGGGTGTGGCTTCGGGTGTGGGGTCCATACTCCACCGTCCGCCGCAGCGGTTCTTCCATTCCGCTTTGAATTTTTCTCTTTCTTCGGGCGTCATTGCGTCCCAGCGTTTTTTCATTTTTTCCTTCCAGGCAGCGCTGCCCCGCCATTTACCCCTTCCGCCGCCGAAGCCGCCGAAGAGTATCTTGCTCAGTACGAGTATGCCCAGGGCCTGTAAAAAGCTGAGGGGTTTCACACCGGTTACCACAACCGCCAGGATATTATTCCACAGGGCCATAACGATCCAGCCGAACAGCAATACAGCCGCGGTGCCGAATACCAGTATCATGAGCGCTTTTTTGATCCAGAATTTTTTCATTGTATTTGTTTTAGTCACGAATGCGTCGCTGTCCGCTTTTTCATTCGTGTAATTCGTGTTAATAGTTCAACAGTTCGTTTCGCAGGGTGGCGAGCCGGTCACGCAGGTGCAGCACGGCGTAGCGTTTCCGGCTGATGAGTGTGGCCACACTCTCCCCGGTTCTTTCGGCAATGTCTTTAAAGGGAATTCCTTCGATCTCGTTTTGAATGAACACGTCGCGTTGCGCGGGAGGCAGTTCATCCAGGGCCTGCTGAAGCTCTTCCCAGAACAGGTTGCGCAGGTATTCTGTTTCCGGGGAGCCGCCTTCGGCCGGTAACAGTTCCCGCCAGTCGATGCTGTCTTCATCGGTTTCTACGGTATTCAATACATCATCGGCCAGGGGTAGTTTATGCTTCCGGTAATTATCAATGATCTTGTTCCGGGCAACCTTATACAGCCAGCTCGTGGTTTGTTCGATGGGTTCGGGATTACCGGCAAACTGGTAAAAAACATCCTGCAGTATGTCTTCCGCGTCCTCGGCATTGGCTACCCGCTGGCGAATAAAATTCAGCAGCCGGCTGCTGATCGCCCGGATCGTTTGGGTGATATTCTTATTACGCTCTGCCGCCATTTCCATTGCTATCGTCATCGCATCTCCTGTTTATAAAGGTGGAGACGGGTGAGGACCGGGTATATTTTAGAGAAAGAATGATTTTTTTGGAACGGCCGCTCAGTAGGTGGTCGTCATATCTTCATCCACGCAGATGATAAAGTCAGCCTTGCCCTTGTTTTCGGCCAGTAATTCCTTGATATTCTTCTGCGATACGGTACTGATGGTGCCGATGTTCAGTTCGGGTTTCTTCTTTTTCAGGTACCAGTTGATGCCGTCGTAGTTATCGGAGTGGTAAGCCCCGTTGTAGTGAAGAAAAAGAGCTCCCGCTTTGAGGTTCTGGAGGATGAAATAGGCCATGGTGGCGTCCTTGCTGGCCTGCGCCTTGGGCATATTGGCGCTTCCGTGCCCGGCCATCATCTTCAGCATGTTCACATAGCCCGGCAGGGTGGAATCGTAATCCATCGGCAGGGGCGCCATCCAGGATTTTGCCTGCGCCGGGATGGTATCCAGGGCTTCAAATCCTTTTTTGGAAACCAGGGCCGCGTACCGGCGGGGTATATTGGTGGCGATGAAGGGCGCCTTGATCTCTTTGGCAAAATTCACGAGGGGCGCATAGTCGGTTTTGTAATTATTCCAGAGCCGGGCCGAGGAATCCAGTTTTTTGGCGTTGATCCTTCCTTCGAGGTAATCGGTCAGCGCCTGCTGGTTATCGGCTTCAAACATTTCGGCGCCGAATACGAGTTCTCTTTTCTGCTTCAGGTCTTTGGCCACCGTCAGCTCGAGCCAGTGAGCGATGGGGTTGTTGTGGAACTCGCCGAAAAGCACCACGTCTTTTTTAGCCAGCAATCGGATCATTTTTTTATAGGATACTTTTTTACCCTTGGCATTATATAATACATAGGCTGGTTTTTGCTGGGCATCCGCCCGTACAAAAAACAGCAACGCGATAACAGACAGCAGGATTCTTTTCATACAATGGATTGAGATGGAAAGGTAAATAGTATTCTGCATTAGTTCTGTATCTTTCCGATCCAACATCGATATGTGCATGAAGAAGATTGTTACCCTGTTGCTGATGGCCGGTATAGCGGGCAGTTGCAGCAACAGCAAATACGCCGGCAGCAACCGCAGCTACAAAAAACAGGCAAAGGCTTTTGCCAGGGAACTGAAAACGCAACCGGCCGGCATCGACAGCGTGCTGATGGCGTCGCCTTGGGTGGGCACCACCAACTTCGGCATGCGCAAACCCAACTTTGTTATCATTCACCATACGGCGCAGAATGCCTGCGATTCCACCCTGCGCACCTTCACGCTTCCGCGTACACAGGTGAGCGCACATTATGTGATCTGTAAAGATGGAACCGTACATCACATGCTCAACGATTACCTGCGTGCCTGGCACGCGGGTGCCGGAAGGTGGGGAAGCCTCACCGACATCAATTCTTCGTCCATCGGCATCGAACTCGATAATAATGGGTTTGAGCCCTTTTCCGAAGCCCAGATCAACAGCCTCCTGCAGGTATTGAAATCACTGAAGAAGAACTATGGCATTCCCACGGCCAATTTCATCGGCCATGCCGATATAGCGCCCACCCGTAAGGTGGATCCCAACCGGTATTTTCCCTGGCAGCAACTGGCGCAAAAAGGATTCGGCAACTGGTATGATACGGCCACGGTTAAAATGATCCCGGATCATTTCAATGCCGTGCAGGCGCTGCGCATCATCGGCTACGATACCCGTGATTCCGTCGCCGCCATCCGGGCCTTCAAACTTCACTTTGTACAGCAGGACAGCATCCCGAAGCTCACGGATGCCGACCGTAAGATCCTGTACGATCTCTACAAGCGATATTGATCAGCGTTGGAAATATTTACCGATCACCGGTAATTTGGCCAGTTCTTTCGCTTCCACCCGGGAAACAAACCAGGTGAAGAGCAGTAAGAGAAGGAGTCCCGAGCCCAGCGAAAACGCCAGCGAGCCGGAGATGAATTTCAGCAATCCAAGATGGATGAAGTAGATGAGTACAACCAGTACCACATAGGCGATCAGTTTTTTGACCGCGTAGGGAACGGGATAATATTTCTGCCCCAATACATAACTGCTTACCATCATAAACAGGTAGCAGCAGAACGTGGCCAGTGCGGCGCCGGTATAATGCAGCCGGGGTATCAGCACGATGTTCAGCGCTATGGTGATCGCAGCGCCGATGACGGTGATCACGGCGCCATACGTATTCTTATTGGTTAGTTTGTACCACACGCTGAGGTTATAATAAATACCCAGGAAGATATTGCCGAGTGCCAGCAGGGGAACCACATCCAATCCTTCGGCCCAACGGGGATTGGCGAAGGTGGTGAAGATCCAGCGGAACACATCGAGGAATAGCCCGATGAGCAGGAACATGAAGCAGCAGGCGATCACGAAGAACTTCATCACCCGTGCGTAGATCTTTGGCGCATTTTCCTCCTTGCTCCGGTTGAAAAAGAAAGGTTCGGCCGCCATGCGGAAGGCCTGTATCATGATGGTGATGAGCAGGGCCAGCCGGAAGATATTGGCGAAGATACCCAGCTCGTGATCGGCTTCCGCCCGGGGCAGGTCTACCACATGCCGGTAGATCAACCGACTCAGTACGTCGTTGATCATGCCGCCCAGTCCTACGATGATGAGCGGAGCGCTGTACCGCATCACTTCTTTCCAGAGCGGCATGTCGAACTGAAAGCGTACCTGTTTTATTTCCTTGAAAAGAATCAGCAGGGTGAACAGGCTTCCGCAGAGATTGCCCAGCAGGTAATAACCCAGCCCCAGGTCTTTATTGTATATATGCCGGAGGAAACTATCCGGGTTGCCGGCCAGTATTTTCGGAACAACGCCCAGGAAAAAAATAACGACGGCCAGGTTGATCACAATACCCATCACGCGGGCAAAAGCGTATCGCTTGGGACGGTTCTCCTGCCGCAACCTGGCAAAAGGCAGGGTGTTCAGGTTGTCGACCGCGATGATCGCGATCATCCACAACACATAATCCGGGTGCGCCTGCAGGTCGGCCCCGGAAACAATCAGGTCTTTACAAAGAATGAGTGCCACACTGAACAGGATGCTGCTGTAAAGCAGCGAGAGCGACAGGGTATTATACAGTTTTTGTTTATCGTGCGTTTGGGAGAAACGGAAATAAGCAGTTTCGAGGCCGTACGCATATACCACGTTCAGGAAAGGGATGATGGTATATACCTGCACGAGGTCGGCCGTTTTGCCCGGCATCGAAATAAAGAAGGGAAGGGCCATGTTCATCAGGTAACCCAGGAAGCGGCTGGCAATGGTGGGTACGCCGTACCAGAGTGTTTGTCCTGCTAATTTTTTGATGCCGCTCAAGTATATTCCTGATTTGGGTTCAAATTTAGTTTTTAATTCCCAATGCCATGAAGCAGGATCGCTGTTTTATGCCAGCCTGTATCTTTGCCAAAAAGAATACTATGAAACAGATATTGGTTTTGTTTTTCCTGCTGGCGGGTACTGCCGGTATGGGGCAATCGAAAGTAAGCAAGGTGGAATACCAGAAAGCGGACCGGGAAGCGATCGTACATGAACTGCCTTTCGAAGAAGATATGGTGACAAAGGCCATACAGGATACGCTGGAGAAACTGGGTTATAAAGGAAAGGAGAGCAAGGGTTTTGTGGTATACAAGGGCGTGAAGCTGGCGGCCCTGGGCAGCGGCGCTTACGACCTCTACTTTGCCGTGGATAAAAAAAGCAGGAAAGAAAAGAGCAGCTCGCATGTTACGATGATGATATCAACCGGCTTCGAAGAGTTTGTAACAGAAAAATCGCATCCCGAACTGGTACATAACGCCAAAGCGTATATGGATAACCTGCGGCATACGGTAGCGCTGTATGATCACAACGTGCAGATCGCCGAACAGGAAGAAGCGGTCCGGAAAGTGGAAAAGAAGATGGAAGACCTGGCCGAAGAAGCGCAGGACCTGCAGAAGAAAATGAAGAAACTGGAAAAAGAGATCGACGACAATAATAAACAACAGGCCGACCAGCAGAAGGAGCTGGAGAAGCAGCGCCAGATCCTTTCTACCCTGAAAGGAACCAATGGCAACTAGGTCAGTGAATAAAATTCTTTAACTCGCCCGAGAACCGCGGATTTTTGGTCATGCTGGTATCAGAGAGTGTGTGGAGGAAATAGATCAGGTCGTTTTTTTGCCGGCCGGCAATGGGTATGCGTTTGTGCAGCAGGGTATCCAGCGTGGGTTGTGTGGTGATGATGCCGCTGTTGTAATGGTCGAGTACGGCGTTGAGCGATTGAAAACGGCCATCGTGCATGTACGGAAACGTAAGTGCCACATTGCGCAGGCTCGGTACTTTGAATTTCAGCGAATCTTTTTTGTCGCCGGTGATCCGCATTCTTCCATAATCATTCAGAAATTCATTCACGGGCAATCCGATGTTGCGGAAACTGTAATCGGTAAACAAGGGCTCGGGATGGCAGGAGGCGCAGTTGGCCTTGAAGAACGTATATCCATTCTGCTCACTGTAAGTAAACGTCGCTTCTCCCCGCATTACTTTATCGTATTTCGAATTAGCCGATACAATCGACCCGGTGAATTGCGCCAGTGCTTTGAGCATGCGCTGGCTGTTGATCTCCGGCGTGCCGAAGGCGGCCCTGAACATCCGCAGGTAGGAAGTATCCCTTCTCAGTTTCAGCAATACACTATCCAGGTTCTCGCCCATTTCATTGGGCGCCGTGATGGGCGAAAGCGGTTGTACTTCGATGTGGTTCACACCGCCATCCCAGTGCAAACGCGGCATCCAGGCCAGGTTAAACAGGGGCGGGGCATTGCGGGTGGTAAAGGTATTGTTGTAACCATGGCTGAGATCGTGATCGTAGGAAGAAAAAGCGCCGAATTGCTGGTGGCACGATGCGCAGGGAAAATTGCCATCCTTACTCAGCCGGCCATCATAGAATAATTTTCGTCCCAGCTGAAATCCCTGTTCGCTGAGTTTGTTCCTGGCAAAAATATCATTCGCCGGTTTGGGCCATCCGGCCGGTATCCTCCATTCAATATAATCGGGCGGACCGGCTGTTTCTTCTTTTCGCCCGGCGCCGATCAGCAGCAGGCCGCCCAGCACAATAGCCAGTATTGATATGATGACGCCCGGTTTCAAGGATTGATGATTTGTCTGACGCGAAACATCTTGCTGTAATTGTCGGCGATCTTTTTGGCCAGTTCGCCCGGCGAACTGCAAACCGGGTGTTCGGATATTTTCAATTCGTTGGGCTGCTGCCACCAGGCAGCGAAGTCTGTTTCAATGATGATCTCGGTTGTTTTTCCAGCGCTCACGTTCACCGGAACCGGAAAGGTGAGTTTGATGTTCTTCAACACGCTGTTTACTCCGGCAAAGCCGCCGATATGGTATTCTACCTTCCGGTTCACCAGCTTCGATTGGGGCGAACGGCCTTCCATCTTGGCCATGATGTATCCCGTATTCCAGGTCCAGAACATATCGTTGAGCGGATCGAGCGCCCCACTTTGTGCACCACTGACATTACGCAAACTGTCGACACCCAGTAAAAACACCAGTCCATCATACGTGCCCGCCAAAGCCGTGAATCCAAAACTCAGCGATTGAGCATTGCTTTGGTCGACCAGGTGGTAGCTGTCGAGTTCCTTGAAAACTCCTTCCGGGAAGGTAAGGGCCAGGTTGCTGATGTAGTATTTGAAACGGGTGATGGTATAGGTTTCGGAGAAGGGATTGGTAAATACGGTGCTGTCGAGTAGTATGGGTTTACCGGTTACCGTATTGACGAAACTGATTTTCACCAGGCCGGGTTCGGCGGATTGTCCGTTGGCAAATGAACCGGCAGCGGTCAGCAGGAGAAGAAGTATGTAGGCACGGCAACGCATCGTTTACCAGTTATCCCGGCTTATTTTTTTGCGGAGTTCTTTAACAGCCGCGTTCTTTTTTTTGTATTCAATCCTTTTTTCTTTCGACTCCCGGCTCGGTTTGGTGGCTTTTCTCTTTTTCGGAACGATGAGGGCTTTATTCACCAACTCATTCATTTTTCGGATCACCTCTTCCTTGTTACCCAGCTGGGTGCGTTCGCTCTGGCTTTTTACCAGCAGGGAGCCATCGGCAGTCAGTTTATTGCTAAGTTTTTCCTGCAGGCGGTTTTTAGCTTCTTCCGATACCAGTTGGGATGTTTGTATATGCCAGTATCCCTCCACCATGGTCTCTACTTTATTTACATGCTGGCCGCCTTTTCCGCCACTCCGGGCGGTTTTGAACCTGATCTCTGCGGATATATCCACCATCTCTTCAAAATTAGGCATAAAATAGACGAATTTTGGGCTCGTATACGTTTTATTTAAGGCTAATATTTCGGTAAGAACCAATTTTTATACATTTTTGCAAGTAACCAACCGTCAGTAAATGGATCGGGGAATTTATCAGTCATTAACGGATCGAAAACAGCAGCATAAAAAGTCATTTGCCGTACTCATCGACCCCGACAAGGTGAACGACAGCAACATGGATCAGTTGATCCGGCTGGCGGTGGATGCAAAGGTTGATTATTTTCTCGTGGGCGGCAGCCTGGTGATCTCCAACTACCTCGATGACTGTGTAAAGCTGATCAAACGGAGTTGTTCCATTCCTGTTATTCTTTTTCCCGGAAGTCCGAACCAGGTAAGTAAATACGCCGACGGATTGTTATACCTCTCACTCATCAGCGGCCGTAATGCCGATCTGCTCATCGGGCAGCATGTTGTTTCGGCGCCGGTGGTTAAGCAGAGCGGGTTGGAGATACTTCCTACCGGTTATATGGTGGTCGATGGCGGAGCGCCTACCACGGTGTCGTATATTTCGAATGCCAGTCCGCTCCCTTCAGATAAGAACGAGATCGCCATGTGTACGGCGATGGCAGGTGAGATGCTGGGCATGAAACTCATTTACATGGATGCCGGCAGTGGCGCAAAACGGGCCATCACTGAAGACATGATCCGCCAGGTGGCGCATGTGATCGAAGTTCCGCTCATTATTGGTGGCGGCATTACGGAACCGGAAAAAGCCTATCTCAATTGCAAGGCCGGGGCCGATGTGATCGTGGTGGGCAACGCGATCGAAAAAGACGCTTCCCTGATCCGCGAAATGGCGGCCGCGGTACACAGTGTACCTGTTAAGGCCTGATCCTCCCTGTGAAACCTTCCCGTAGACAGAAATTACAGAATTTAGTTATCTTGTAGAGTACGGCGCTGACCCCACCACTCACCTTAAAACGATTGCTATGTCTGCTTCTCCGGTAAACACCGTTGTCATTCAGCAATGGATCGCTGAGCAACTCGACATCCAGCGGGTAAAGGAAAAACTGGCTGCCCTGGGCTATGATGAGGAAACAACGAGGCTGCACCTGGCCGAATTCAAAAAGATCAAGTACGGGAAACGTCAATTTGCCGGGTTCGTATACCTGGCCATCGGTGCGGTGCTGGGATTCATCAGTTGTATACTAACCGTCTTTAACCCGGTGCCTGAGTTGTATAACTGGATATTGTTCGGGCTCACTTCTGTAGCCGTGCTGATCATTTTCCTGGGGCTGTATTACCTGCTGGAGTGACCCCATCATCTTATAACCTTTTGCGCATTGTTTTGGCAGGGCCGATTGCTTTCTAGTGCCTACCTTTGCTGGCTCAATACACCTTAATCGATTTCGTATGATCCGTCAGGTAGTTTTCTCCTTGCTTTTACTCGCAACCCTCGCTTCTTCCGCACAGGTAACCGATCACAGGCCGGCGCAATACAATGTAAGCGGTATTCTCTGGCAGCAGCAGAGCGGCGAATACAAGGCCCTCTGTTACCAGGCCTATAACCTTGCCCGCATGCGGCTGGAAGAAATATTACGTACCTACCGGGATACCGTACCCCTGGCCATCGTAACCGATGTGGATGAGACGGTGCTCGACAACAGCATCGGGGCCGCCAAGGATATTGTGAGCGGCCGTACCTACAACGACAGTTCCTGGAAAGTTTGGGTGGAGTACGCGAAAGCGCCGGCCATGCCGGGAGCGGTTGAGTTTTTCAATTACGCGGCCCAGCACGGCGTGCAGTGTTTTTATATTACCAACCGTAAAGAGACGGATAAAGCGGCAACGATCCGGAACCTGAAAGAGCAGGGGTTCCCGCAGGTGGATGCGATGCACGTGATGTGCAAGCAGGGATCGGTGAGCGATAAGGAACCCCGCCGGCAGGAGGTGGCGAAGCAGTACAATATCGTTTTGCTGCTGGGCGATAACCTCAATGATTTCGACGATCTTTTCTTTGATAAGCCCACCGTGGTGCGCAACGCGAATGTTGATAAAGTGCAATCCTATTTCGGCAGCCGCTACATCATGCTGCCCAATGCCACCTATGGCGATTGGGAGAATGCGCTCTGGCATGGAAAAAAACTCAGTGCCGAGGAAAAAGACAAACTGAAGTGGGATTCACTTGTTATATATTGATGCTGTGTTTGCACAAGGTTACCCGCATTTCCTATCTTCAGCCTTCAACGCTGTAATCATTGAACCGTTTTAACGCCCTGACCGGATTCCGATGCCTGGCAGCCTGCCTGGTCTTTCTGCATCACAACCGTAAGTACTGGCGGGATCAGCTTCACCCGGAGATCCTGCGGTTGTTCAATGAATTTCATACCGGTGTTTCCCTTTTCTTTGTACTGAGCGGATTCCTGATCGCTTATACCTATGCCGATGATCCCATGCGCTCGGGCAAGTCGTATTCCCGCTATATACTGCTCCGCCTGGCCCGCATCATGCCCCTTTACTGGCTGGTGCTCACGGCCTACTACCTCGATCCGGCTTTTGGCGGGATGAAATTCTCCTGGCTCACCTATTCCCTGTTCCATGGTTTTTCGGATAAACACAACCTGGTAGGTATTGCGCAGGCATGGTCGCTGAGCGCCGAAATGATGTTTTATTTCCTGGCCCCGTTGTTATGCCTGCTGCAGCGAAAGCATGTATTCTATTTACTGGGCTCGTTGTTGTTTTTGTTTTTACTTGCCTGGGGAGCGGGGGCATACTGGCATTACCTGGATGGAAACCCTGAACGGTTTTTTTACCCGCTCCGGTTCATTCTCACGGGCACATTCCCGGGCCGCAGCGCCGAATTCCTGGCGGGGATGCTGCTGGCCGCGGCAATCCGGAACAGGCGTACGGCCTGGCTGGAACGGACACGGTTTAAAACGCTGATCGGTTTCCTTGGAATTTTCGGGGTAATCTACTGCATCGGATTGTTTGAACCGGATCTGTACGGCTACGGAAGAGATCACGCGGCCGGGAGGATTCTTGAGTTATTCGTATTGCCCGTTTTTGTAGTACTGGCGCTGGCCGGCCTGATCTATGAACGTACCTGGCTGCAAACTTTTTTCTCCTCGAAATTGCTGGTATTGCTCGGCAATGCCTCTTTTGCTTTTTACCTCGTGCACATCAGCTATGTAAACCTGAAACTCCGGCAATGGGTGTTGATGCCCGACCGGAATTTTATCCTGCTCTGGATTATATCCATTGTGTTGTACCTGGCCTTTGAAAAGCCCATTTACAACCTGTGCCGGAAAAAGCTGAAGTGATGGTTGGGCACTGCTTATTTTACTTTCTCCACCCGTGAAGGTGTATCCTTTCCACTGATGATCGTTTTGCTGCTGAGCGCAATGGCCTTGATGATCTCGGCCATATTGTTCATATCGAGTGTGCCGATCTCGTCGCTTTGTTTGTGATAATTGGGTTCGTTGTTGGGAGCTTCCTCCATTTTGGATGTAGAGATCGTATGTGCAGGTACGCCCAGTTCGGCGAGAGTGGCATTGTCGCTCCGGTAGAATAAATTCTGTTTGGGATAAGGATCGGGTTCAAAATGAAATTTAGAACCTTCGAGGTTGGCCTGCAGGATCTTTCCCATATCGCTTTTTTCGTACCCGGTGATGTAAGCGCTGTTGGTGCCCCATTTGCTTTCGGTGCCGATCATTTCGATGTTGAACATGGCCACAACCTTATCCGGGTTCATCTGCTTGCTGAAATAGCGGCTGCCGAAACCACCGATCTCTTCGGCGGTAAACGCCACAAAGATCAGCGTTCGTTCGTTGTTTTTCATTTCGCCGAAATACCTGGCCAGCATCATCACAGCCGTTGTGCCGGCCGCGTCGTCGTTGGCGCCGTTGAATATGCTGTCCTGGTTCTTATCGGGTTTGCCGATGCCCAGGTGGTCGTAGTGCCCGCTGAATACCACCAATTCATCTTTCCTGCTCTTGCCCGGTATCACGCCGATCACATTCTTGAGGTACTGGGCGGTTTGTTCGTTCTTGATATGCAGGTTGAAAGCGGTGGGATTGAGATTGCCGGTAAGAACAAACACCTGCGAAACCCCGGAAGGGAACTTGGCATTCCCGGCAAAGCGTTGTATGCTTTTGAAACGGTTCCGGTGAGCTGTATCCACCAGTATCAGGAGATTCTTTTCCAGTTCGAACAGGGGAAATACTTTCCGGTTGAACGTATCGGTGGCTCTGATGATCACCACTTCGTAATCTTTCAGGGAGTTGATGCTGATCTCTTTGGCGGTGGTATTGGCGGCGATATTGTCGGTTGTGAGCGGTTCGTTGTCGATGGACCCGCTTACTTCCACCGGCTTGCTTTTGGTCATGGCAAACTCCTGGAAATAGCTTTTCAGGTTGCCGAAATAACTGAGTTTGCTTTTGGCGAATTCCGCCGCGATGAAATCGGCGGCTTTATCAATACCCGGTGTAAAGGTTTTGCGGCCCTGCATATCGTCGGCGGAAAGAATGCGTTCGATGCGTTCCACTTCGGTGGGGTTGATGATCTTATCGATCTTCTGGGCAAAAGAAAACAGGCTGACAAAGCCTGTTGCGAATGTTACAAGCAGTTTCTTCATTGCTGATTTTTAATTCGTCATTATTAATTACTAGAGACTCATCATTTCCTTGAACTTCACCGCCTGCCTGCGGCTTACTTCGATCTTTTCGCCACCGTGCAGTTCCAGCAGCAGACCGCCGTTGAAATACGGTTCGATCTTTTCGATCATGCGCAGGTTCACAATGTGTTTGCGGTTTGCCCGGAAGAAAACTTTTTCATCGAGCCGTTCTTCCAGCGCATTCAGGGATTTTAAAATAAGCGGTTTGTAGGTGCCGAAGAAAACCTTGGCGTAATTGCCCACGCTTTCGAAGAGCCGGACATCGCCCAGTTTTACGAACCAGCAGCGCTCACCGTCTTTCACGAATACCTGGTCGTTTTCGGAAAGCACACCCCGGTTGATACCGGCCATGGCCGTAGCCATTTCTTTCTCTTCGGCCTGCTGCAATTTGTGAATGGCGTCGGCCAGTCGTTTGGGTTCTACGGGTTTCATCAGGTAATCCAGCGCATTTACTTCAAAGGCCTTCAGGGCGTATTCGTCGTACGCGGTGGTGAAGATCACGTGTGGGGTGCTGTCGAGTTCGGTAAGCATATCGAACCCGGTTTTGCCCGGCATCTGGATATCCAGGAAAACCAGGTCGGGAGAGAGACTTTCGATCTTCTCGAGTCCTTCCGTGGCATTGGCTGCCTCGCCGATCACTTCGATCTCGGGGAATTCCATCAATAATTTTTTCAGTTCGTTACGTGCCAATCGTTCATCGTCGATGATCAGTGCCTTGTGCATGGTATGCGATTTAGTTCGTTAATTAAACAGTTACGGGCAGGATTACTTTGGATTCGACCAACCCGCCATCGATATTACGGATTTCGAAGGCGGCCTTGCCCTGGTACATCAAATTTAACCGATCCTGGGTGCTTTTGATGCCAAAACCTTCGCCGTTGATGTGGCCATTCAGTTGCCCGGTATTCTGCACCGATAATTCCAGGTGTTCGTTGGTGAAACGGGCAACGATGCGCACCTGCCCACCATTAATGAGTTTGCTGATGCCGTGTTTGATGGAGTTTTCCACCAGGGTCTGCAGCATCATGGGAGGAACGGGTTGTTCCAGGGTATCTTTATCGATATCCATTTCCACTTTCAGCCGTTCTTCAAAGCGCATCTGTTCCAGGGCCAGGTAATCTTTTACAATGTCCAGCTCGCTTTGCAGGGTTACGGTTTCGGCTTTTTCGGCCTGCATGCTGCTGCGCAGGATATTGCTTAACTCGGTGATAGCCCTTCTTGCCCTTGTCGGGTTCTCGTCCACCAGCGCCCGGATACTGTTGAGCGAATTGAATATGAAATGCGGGTTGATATGCGCTTTGATCGTTTTCAGTTCGAGTTCTTTTACGGTCGATTCCAGCCGCAGCCGGTCGAGTTCGCCTTTCCGGTTCCTTTCCACATAGTGATAAACAATATAGATGAGCATCCAGATGGCGATGAGCAGGAGGTTGTAGTAAATACCCACCAGGTCCGACCGGTTCTGGTATACCCAATCGCCTTTTTTGTTGCGGTACCAGCCGGTGGTTTTTCTGATCTCGGCGATACCCCGTTTGATGGTGCTGTCGGAGACCAGGGCGGGTTCGCGGTAATATACCAGCGAGCTCAATCCGTATTGCTCTTCCATTTTCTGGGCCTTCTCGAATTTTTTGCTGATCACGTATTTATCGTAGGAATAACCGGAATTGTATTCCACATAATAATCGGCATAAAACAGGGCGGTGCCGGTGGCGCCGACACATATAATGAAGAGAAGAACGATGCGGTTGATGGAAAGTTTGAGCCAGTTGATGCGGATGAGAAAGAAGCGGAGGATGTGGGTGATCAGGATACCCAGTACCAGGAAGATGACCAGGCTGATGAGGTTTTCTTTTTCGCCGCCCTGCTCCCGGAGACGGTCGCCAAACACAACGAAATTGAAGTATAAAATGATCAGGCCCCATACGCCCCAACCCGTAAACTGGCATAGCCAATACCTTACATTTGCTTTACTCATGCTTCAAAAATACCCTCCAATATAGTGAAAATACGGTTGGATATGATTAATGGCGAAATGAGTGGCTGGGAGGTGTAAAATATGCTTTGTTTAACGCCTTTTCCCGGTATCAGGCCTGGCGTTTCAACAACCTGAAAGCGTGGGTCCATTGACCCCGGATAATGCCGGGGATACACCAAAGAACGCAGAGTGATTCAATGGGCCGGGCGGCTTCCGCCTTGCCCATGTCTTCGGTTTCCCAGCCGAAGGAATCGAGGATGCCGGTAACCGTTTTTTTCGCTTCTTCATCATTGCCGCAGATAAACATCGTTGGTTTTTCCCCGCCGAAGTCAGGTTTATACATATAGGCATTGCCAACACTGTTGAACGCTTTTACCAGGCGGGCCTTGGGTAATAGTTTCTGCAAACGTTCCATCAGCGATTCATCCATGCTGGTGAAATAGGGAAGAACGCCATTGACAGGCGGGCGTGTATGGTCGATCGGGTTGGTGGCATCGATAACCACTTTGCCGTCGAAATGGTCGATACCACAAATACCGATCGCCTGTACGGCAATATCGCCGGATATGGCCAGTACGATGAGTTCGCCGAAAGCAGCCGTATCCGGAAACGAACCTGCCCGGGCTCCGTTATTTTCGGCGAGCCATGTTACTACATCCGGTTTGTTTGTATCGCGGGTGCCTAACATGACCTGGTGTCCTTCTTTCAGAAAGGCGGATCCCAATACCCGCCCAACGATGCCGCTGCCGATGATGCCTATGTTCATAAAACGGTGTTTACTGATTAATGATTAGTTTTACAAAGTTGATTAAAAATTGTTCATGGCCAATCCCAATTTAAACAGTGATCCCTCCTTCTTAAAGTCTGCCGACAGGGAATTTGAGAACAGCATCCGGCCGGCGGTGCTGGATGAGTTTTCGGGCCAGTCGCAGATCATTGAGAACATCAGTATTTTCATCAAAGCCGCGAAGATGCGGGGCGAGGCGCTGGATCATATCCTGTTTCATGGCCCCCCGGGATTGGGAAAAACGACCCTTTCGCGGATCGTGGCCAATGAACTGGGGGTGCGTATCAAAGAAACCAGCGGACCCGTGATTGAAAAGCCGGGCGACCTGGCCGGTTTGCTTACAAACCTGGAACCCAATGATGTGCTGTTCATCGATGAGATACATCGCCTGAGTACGGTTGTGGAAGAATACCTGTACGCCGCCATGGAAGATTACCGCATCGACATCATGATCGACAGCGGTCCCAATGCCCGGAGCGTGCAGCTTACCTTGAGCCCGTTTACGCTCATCGGCGCCACTACCCGCAGTGGTTTGCTTACGGCCCCCCTGCTTTCCCGGTTCGGGATCAAATCCCGGCTCGAATACTACGACAGTAAAACCCTGCAGAACATCATTACCCGTTCGGCGAATATCCTGAGTACAAAGATCACCAGTGATGCGGCGGCGGAAATATCAAGACGGAGCCGGGGAACACCCCGTATCGCCAATGGACTCCTGCGCCGGGTGCGTGACTTCGCCCAGGTGCTGAGCAATGGCGTCATCGACCTGGGTATCACCGAGCACGCCCTGCGTGCCCTGAATGTAGATAAACACGGGCTGGATGAAATGGATAACCGCATTCTCTCCACCATCATCGAAAAATTCAAAGGCGGGCCTGTGGGCATTACCACAATTGCCACCGCGGTGGGCGAAGAGCCGGGTACGCTTGAAGAAGTATACGAGCCATTCCTGATCCAGGAAGGATTCCTGCAGCGTACTTCAAGGGGGCGGGAGGCTACAGCCAAAGCTTACGAACACCTGGGAAAGAAAATGACCGGGGGAACGGGCAGCCTGCTTTTTCCGGATACGAAATAAACATGGTTCGTCGTTAAACAACAGACCGGGACCGGGGTCTGACCACCCGCAAATCTTTATGAGAATCTCCATCACAATCTTCCTGTTAGGTATCGTATTGGGCTCCTGCAAAAAGGATGATACAACCCTGACGCCCATTAATCCGCCGGCGCCGGCCAGTATGTATTTCCCGCCCATCGGCAGCGATTCCTGGGAAACAGTATCTCCCCAATCCCTCGGGTGGGATGTAACCAAACTCAATGAGGCAATAGATTATGCCGGTACCAAAAATACCTATGGCCTGATCATACTGTACAAAGGCCGTATCGTTTCGGAGAAATACTGGAACAGCTGGAATATGAACACCCTGTATTACATCGCTTCGGCGGGCAAAAGCATAACGGCTTTCCTGGCTGGTATCGCACAGCAGGAAGGACAGCTGAACATCAATAACAAAACAAGTGCGTACCTGGGAACCGGCTGGACGTCGGCCCCGCTGGCCAAGGAAAACCTGATCACGGTTAAACATCAGCTGACCATGACAACCGGGCTGGAGTATAATGTACCGGATGATGATTGCGTAACGCCTTCCTGCCTTATCTATAAAGCCGATGCCGGTTCTTTCTGGTATTACTACAATGCGCCATACCGCCTGGTGCAGGATGTGATCGCCCGGGCCACTTCCACCAACTATAATACGTATACCAAAACAAAGCTGGCCGATAAGATCGGCATGAAGAACTACACCTGGTTCAACTATACGCTTTGGCTGAACACCCGGGATATGGCCCGTTTCGGATTGCTCATTCTGAATAAAGGAACCTGGAACGGGAATGCTCTCCTGACCGACCAGGCCTATTTCAACGCGATGGTGAATACCTCTCAAACCTACAATCAGTCGTATGGCTATCTCTGGTGGCTGAATGGAAAACCTTCGTTCATGGTGCCAACACTTACAGCGGTATTTCCGGGTTCACTCAATCCATCCGCACCGGCCGATATGATCGCGGCATTGGGCAAGGGCGATAAAAAGATCTATGTGATCCCGTCGAAAGACCTGGTGGTTGTCCGCCATGGCGACGACACCGGCGACGCGGTACTGGGTCCTTCCTCCTTCGACAATGCCTTCTGGGCCAAACTCATGCTGGCCATCAAATAAAAAACCCCGCGAGAGCGGGGCCTTGTACATTTATTTGTGAATGGATCATTCGGTCACAACAAGCCTGAAACCATTTCCGTGTATGTTCACGATCTCGATCGAAGAATCTTCCTTCAGGTACTTGCGTAGTTTGGCGATGTATACATCCATGCTGCGGCCATTGAAATAGGTATCGCTGCCCCAGATGCGTTTGAGCGCATTCTCGCGGCTCAGCAAATCGTTCTTGTATTCGCTGAGCATCTTCAGTAATTCATTCTCCTTGGGAGAAAGCGTTTGCACCCGGCCACCGATGGAAAGTTCCCGCAGGCGGGGATTGAAATGGTATTTACCAAGATCGTATTCCGCATTGGCCTCTTCGCGGTGCAGTTCTTCGTTGCGTTTAAGAATGGCTTTTATTTTATGAAGCAATACTTCGCTGTCGAAGGGTTTGGTAATATAGTCGTCGGCGCCGAGTTTATATCCCTGTATGATATCCTCTTTCATTGTTTTGGCGCTGAGGAAAAACAAAGGAACATCCGGGTTTACATCGCGGATCTCTTCGGCCAGGGTAAATCCGTCCATATTGGGCATCATCACGTCGAGCAGGCAGAGATCGAATTTTTCCCGTTGAAAAGCGGCGAGTCCTAATTTGCCATCACGTTCCAGGGTTACGTCGTAATCATTGAGTTCGAGGTAATTCTTTAGCACCATACCCAGGTTGGTGTCGTCTTCACACAGAAGTATTTTGGGTTTAGAATTTTCCATTGTTTTTTGTTTGGGGGCAAATAAAATTTAAATCGATTTTATACTGCTAATATACAGTCTAATTTTTTGTTAAAGGTAAAGAATGTCAGTAAGGCATTGGTCATTGGACCTTACCGATATTTTTGATGTAACTATTCAGGAGAAGATGGCACTCCAATAGTTTGCTCAAAATAGACTCGTATTCCTCTTTAGAGATCAGTTTTCTGTTATAGGCTTTCTGATTGGCCGTTTTTGTTTCGCATAAGGAACCCCTGGCATACCAACAGAAGTTTTTATTCTCTTTATAATGATACCTGCCATAGCCTTCGGCGATATTCAGGGCAATGGAGTCGGCGGCTCTTAAAAACTGATCACCCAGACCTTTCTGGTTGAAAAAATCCCATTCGATTGTGATTGCATACACCGATTCGCCAATTTCCATAGCTATTTTATACACTCGCAAGTCTTCGAGCAATGCCATTTTTTTTAATGAAACTAAGCGGAAAGAGTTGTTGCAGGCAGGGTAAAACCTCCATTTTGCTGGTGTTTTAATGACCAATCGCTATTGACAAATGGCCACTGACAAGTGACTATTGTTCAATGACCCAGTAAGATTGCCTATTGCCGTTTAATAAACCGCTTATCCGTGAGTGTTTTCAAAAAAGCAATGATGTCTTTCTTTTCCTGTGGTGTTAAACGAAGCGGTGTTTTCAGCGCATCATCCCGGTTGATGGAATTCTCAATGAACCAGTCGGGGCTGTTGTAATAATTGAGTACTTCTTCCAATGTCTTGAACATGCCGTTGTGCATGTAGGGAGGCGTTACCGCCACATTACGCAGGCCGGGAATCTTGAATTTTCCTTTATCGCTTTCCTTTTTGCTGATCTCGTACAATCCGGCGTCATTCAGTTTCCGTTCATCGTACAGGCCGATGTTTTTGAATTCATCGGTGGTAAAATCTTCCATGCGATGGCAGTCGAAGCACTTCGCCTTATCGCCAACAAACAACTGCCGCCCTCTTTCTTCTGAAGCGGTGAGTTTACCCAGGTTATTGCTCCAGTCGTCGAATTTACTGTCGACTGTTTCCAGTGTTTCCTCAAAAGCGGCGAATGCGGCGGCGAGGTTCTTCGCGTCGGGTTTTTGTTTGAAGATCTTCCGGAACAAGGCCCTGTATTCGGCCGAGGCATTCAGGCGTTGCACCGCTTCAGCAATGGGTAACCCCATTTCATCGGGGTTCTGGATCGGCATCAGTGATTGCTCTTCCAGCGATGCGGCCCTGCCATCCCAGAAAAAGTAGGGCCGGTTCTTCATGTTCAGAACCGATGGCGTATTTCGTCTGGTGAGCTTGCCTCCGATGCCGACGCTGAATGCAGTGGTATCAGCAAACGCATAAGCGGGTTTGTGGCAGCTGGCGCAGCTGACCGTGGAATCTTTGGAAAGAATTTTTTCGGAGAATAATTTTTTGCCGAGTGCCGCTTTGGTGCTGATCGGCGGGTATTGGGGAGAGAACGAAGCGGCAAACAACAGGAGTAAAGAGAAAATACCGGATGAGAGTAACCAGGTTTTCATGCTGTCAAATTTACGACGGACAGCTGAAAAATCCTCGGTGGATTCAGGTAAGTGTTTGTACCTTCAAAAAAAGAAATTACAATGGCAAACCAGGATACATTTATCAAGACCATTAAGGACGGATACACATTTAAAGGAGAAGCGGTGAAAATAGGGGCAGCCATGCTTGATGGGCAGCTGGTGCCCGAAGCGGAAATCTTTCTTCCCCTGAAAACCATGAACCGCCATGGGTTGATCGCGGGCGCTACCGGAACCGGTAAAACCAAAACCCTCCAGCTCATCAGCGAATTTTTAAGCGATGCCAGCGTGCCGGTACTTGTGATGGATATTAAGGGAGATCTCAGCGGCATTGCAGCCATCGGATCCGAAAATGATAAGATCAAAGACCGTTACCAGAAACTGGGCATGGAATACAAACCCGCTTTATTCCCCGCGGAACTGATGAACCTCACCGGCCAGAAAGGCGTTCACCTGCGGGCAACCGTCAGTGAATTCGGGCCGGTATTGCTGAGTAAGATACTCGGGCTGAACGATACGCAGGGAAGCGTGGTATCGCTCATTTTCAAATATTGCGACGATAACAAACTTCCCCTGCTCGATCTGAAAGATTTTATCAAGGTGCTTCAGTTTATCGGCGATGAAGGAAAAGCGGAGATCGAGAAGGTATATGGAAAGATATCGACCGCTTCAACCGGAACGATCCTGCGCAAAGTGATCGAACTGCAACAGCAGGGCGCCGATATCTTCTTTGGCGAAAAGAGTTTTGAAGTAGATGACCTGATGCGTATTGCAGACGATGGCCGCGGTATCATCAGCGTGTTGCGGGTGACCGACCTGCAGGATAAACCCAAGCTGTTCTCCACCTTTATGCTGCAGATGCTGGCCGAGTTGTATGCCACCTGCCCGGAAGAAGGGGATATGGACAAACCCAAACTGGTCATGTTCATCGATGAAGCGCACCTCATCTTCAATGAAGCCAGCGAAGCGCTCCTGCAGCAGATTGAAACCATCATTAAACTCATCCGCTCCAAGGGAATTGGTATCTTCTTCTGCACCCAAAACCCCATGGATGTGCCGGCCAGCGTACTGGCGCAACTGGGTCTGAAAGTACAGCATGCGTTGCGGGCATTCACGGCCGCCGACCGGAAAGTGATCAAGCAGACATCCGAGAACTACCCCGAAACAGAATTCTATAAAACCGAAGATCTCATTACCCAGTTAGGTATCGGCGAAGCGCTGGTGACCATGCTGAATGAAAAAGGCATTCCAACGCCCCTGGCGCATACCATGCTTTGTGCGCCCCGCAGCCGGATGGATGTACTGACAGATGCGGAGATCGATGCGCTCACCGGGAGGTCGCGGCTCGTTGCCAAATACAACCAGGTGGTCGACAGTGAAAGCGCCTACGAGATACTGACAGCCAAATTGCAGGAAGCGGCTGAAAAAACAGAACAGGAACAACCGGATACAGGCAAAAAGAAAGAGAAGGAGGAACCCTCCACCCTGGAAAAGATCGGCAATAATACCATCATCAAAAGCATGGCACGCACGGCCGGTAATACGATCGTTCGCTCATTATTGGGCGCCCTGGGTTTGGGTGGAAGAAGCAGAAGCAAGAAAACCAACAGTTGGTTCTAGCCGGTCAGACGGGGGCGTCAGACCGCGTATCATTGCCGGCACTTCGTATTTTTACATAATGAGAAAATTGCTGCCCTTGTTCAAACACCGCTTTGGACCCTTGCTGGTATTGGCCTTCATACTTTGCTCGCTGAGTTTGCTCACCCGGATCATACTGTTGATCTGGAGCTGGCCCAACCTCGACCACAACCCGCTTTACCTGCTGGGTGCTTTTTTAATTGGATTTTTTTACGATCTGGTAGTCTGGGGTTTCTTCGCCATACCCGTTGCGTTGTATTGCTGGCTGATGAAGGATTCCTGGTATCAAAAAAAATGGCAGCGAATACCTCTCTTTGTACTTTTCTTCCTGGTCACCCTGATCCTGGTGGTGAATGTCTGCGCCGAGATCGTATTCTGGGATGAGTTCAATGTGCGGTATAATTTCATCGCGGTTGACTATCTTATTTACACTACGGAAGTGCTGGGCAATATCTGGGAATCATATAATATTCCCCTGATCATCGGGGCGGTGGTGCTGGTGGTGCTGCTGCTGTTGTTTCTCGTACGAAAGAAACTGGTCGAATCGCAGCAAAGCAGCATGCGGTTCAAAAAGCGCACGGTGTTCTTCCTGTGCTTCCTGCTGTTCCCGCTGGCGGGCTACTTCCTGGTAAATAACCGTTTCAAGGATATCAGCAGTAATAACTACATCAATGAACTGGGTGGTAACGGTATCTATGAATTCGGGTCCGCGTTCTGGAATAACGAGATTGATTACAATAAATTCTACATCACCCGCAACGATACAGCCAATTTTGCCATATTGCGCACCATGCTGCAGGCGCCGAATGCAACATTCAGCGGCGATCCGTTGAGCATCGAACGCAACATCCGTTCCGATAGTCCGGAGCATAGATGGAATGTGGTGCTGATCAGCGTGGAAAGCCTCAGTGGCGATTACCTGCAACGGTTCGGCAATAAAGAGCATATCACACCGTATCTTGATTCCCTGATCCCGCACGGACTTTGGTTCGACCAGTTCTATGCCTCAGGGACCCGAACGGTCCGGGGATTGGAGGCTTTATCGCTGGCCATTCCGCCCACACCCGGTCAGTCGATCGTTCGCCGCCCCGATAACGATGATATGTTTACCATGGGCAGTGTGCTCAAAGGCAAGGGCTACGATTGTCATTATATCTATGGCGGTAATTCGTTCTTCGATAATATGGGCAAATTCTTCAGCAACAGCAGCTATACCGTACTCGATAAACGGGATATACCCGATAGTTTCGTACATCATATCACCGCATGGGGTATCGATGACGAAGGTGCCCTGGACTATACAATCCGGCAGTGCGATAAAAGCTATGCCGCCGGTAAATTGTTTTTCAATCATGTGATGACGGTAAGTAACCACCGCCCCTACACCTATCCCGAGGGGCGGATCGACATACCTCCTTCGAGCCAAACTATCGCGGGGGCTGTCAAGTATACCGACTATGCCATCAATAAATTCCTGAAAGATGCGCAGCAGAAACCCTGGTTCAATAATACGCTGTTCGTTATTGTAGCCGATCATTGTTCCAAGAGCGCCGGCAAAACCGATCTGCCCGTGAACCGCTACCATATTCCCTGTCTTATATATGCCCCCCAACTGGTAAAACCAAGGATCGAGGGAAGATTGGTAAGCCAGATCGACCTGGCCCCAACCATCCTGGGATTGATGAACCTGAGCTATACCAGCCGCTTTTTTGGCTACGATATCAACCGGTTAGCCCCTGGAAAAGAACGTGTTTTCATCAGTACCTACCAGGATATGGGATATATACGGGATGGGAAGCTGGTTATCCTGTCGCCCCAGCGGCGGGTAAAGACCTTCCGACCCGATTTTACCACCGGGGCCAATGTGCCCGAAAAGGTTTCTGATAGCCTGGTAAACGAGGCAATTTCCTGGTACCAGGGGGCTAGTTTCTTATACCGGTCGGGTTGGTATAAGAGAGTGAAATGATCTGTATGAATTTTTATATATAACTGATTTTCAGCTGTAAAAAAGAAGGCCCGCCGCTTGTAGTTTGTAAAAAATACACATTCAGTCCCACGATTTTTTTAAAAATAACTCGAAAAAATCTTGCTTTATCTTAAAAAGCCACCTATCTTTGACTCGGTTTTTCATAGGATATTGGATTTTAAAGCGGGACTAGATTTCTATCTTGGTCCCTTTTTTATTTTTAGACCCCTTGAGTCAGGATTTTACAGAGATATTTCCCCCCTTGTCGATTCTTATTTTTTCTTCCGCTAAAAGGTAATCAATTGCCTTCCACAGGTTTTTTTCATGCATACCCTTGAGCCCGGCCAACAGCTCTTTTACCTGGATGGAACCAGCCCCGGCTTTTTCGAGTACATAGTCCGACAGTTTTTCAAAATCAGCACCGGAAATGGGAACCGGTACAGCATTGATGCAGTTGTCGCAAATGGCGCATGCCGGTAGCGACTCATTGTTGAAATAGGCCGCGATCAGTTTACTCCGGCATTCTGCCGTATTCCGTACAAAAGCGATCATGGCTTCGGCCCGTTGTTTAAAACACTCTTTGCGTTTGCGATAACCCGCGTTATTGAATGTATAGCTGTCGGTGTATACACGGTTCTGAAGAAGGCATACCTGTGGTGTATCCTTTTGTGGTGAATACTGTATGATGTGGTGACCATGCAGTTGCTGAAGGCTTTGTTTTATTTCGTTCACATCGCGGTGAAGAAATTTTGCCAGTTTACTTTCATAAATGATCGCCGGGAAATCAAAGATGCCTTCGTAGGAGCGTAACAGCCCCTTAACCAGCGGCTCCAGTTCGGGATGCATATTTTCAAAATCACGGAGTTCTTCTTTACGGGTTGTAAACACAACGGATGAAGGATTAAAGAATACTTCGTTGTAACTGATGATACCTTCCTGTTCCAGGGCCTTGATGGCATAGTTTACGGTCAGCACATCCAGTTTAAAAGCGCTGGCAAATGCGGCCATGTCGAAATCATAACTCATACCTTCGCCGGTACCGGCCGGAATCTGCAGGTGGTTCATAATGGCTATGTACACTTCTTTGATCCGTTCTTCCGCAGGGAAGCGCAGTTCTACCTGTTCGAGCAGTGATTCCAGCTCCTTGTTGTTGTACAGGAGCACCGCATAGGCCCGTTTTCCATCCCTGCCTGCACGGCCCGCTTCCTGGTAATAATTCTCCAGGCAATCCGGTACATCATAATGCACCACCACCCGAACGTCGGGCTTGTCGATCCCCATGCCGAACGCGTTGGTACAGGCGATGACCCGTATCCTGTTATTGATCCAGTTCTCCTGTTTTTCATTCCGCTCCGCACCGGTGAGGCCGGCATGATAAAAATCGGCGGAGATATTATTCATCTTCAGCAACCTGGCTACCTCGGTGGTATTCTTCCGGCTCTTGCAGTATACGATGGCGCTTCCTTTCACCTTGTTCAGGATCTCCAGTAGTTTATTTTGCTTCGAAGGAACATTGAAAACACTGTACGACAGATTGGGCCGGGCGAATGACTGCTGAAAGCGTTGCCAGGGCCGTGTTGGTTTACCGGTTTGTTCGGGGCGGTTCAGTTTTTCGCATATATCTGCCTGAACGATCTGCGTGGCCGAAGCGGTCAGTGCCAGTACGGGAACTGATGGAATAAGTTCCCGCAGGGCGGCGATCCGGGTATAAGGTGGTCTGAAATCATAGCCCCATTGCGAAATGCAATGCGCTTCGTCGACAGCGAGCAGGTTGATGTGCAAAGCCGGAAGGTATTCAAGAAAAAGTCTTGTTTCCAGCCGCTCGGGCGATACATACAGGAACTTGTAGTTGCCATGGGCGGCATTCTGGAGTGTTTTTTTTATTTCAGGGAATGCCATGCCCGAATAGATAGCCAGGGCCGGGATCCCTTTTCTTTTCAGGTTCTCTACCTGGTCTTTCATCAAGGCAATGAGCGGACTGATCACCAGGCATAAACCATCCGTTGCCAGGGCCGGTACCTGGAAGCATACCGATTTTCCTCCGCCCGTCGGCAGAATGGCGAGCGTATCCTTTCCGTCCAGCACCGACGCAATGATCTCCTCCTGGAATGGACGAAAGCTGTTAAAGCCCCAGTATTTTTGTAAGATTTCGTGGATGGTCAACCGGCCAGATTAAAGGCCCAAATTAAACCACTTTCCGGTAATTCAGCCGGATCGAATTAATGGCGAGCACCACGTCGCTGAAACCCATGGCGAGGGCGGCAATACCGGGCTGCAGCAAACCGATCGCCGCGATGGGTATGGCCACCACATTATAGATAAATGCCCAGAACAGGTTTCCTTTAATGGTTCGGAATGTGTATTTACCCAGCCCCAGCGCAAGCGGCAGGTGTTGAATGCCTTTATTCATCAGCACCACCTGGGCTGTTTGAACGGCCAGTTGTGTGGCCTCGCTCATCGAAATACCGATGGTGGCTTTGGCCAGCGCGGGCGCATCGTTGATGCCATCGCCCACCATGGCCACCGGGGCCGTATGGTTCAGTTCTTCGATCAGTTGCAGTTTCTCTTCCGGTGTTTTTCCGGCATATACGGTATCGATGCCCAGGGCTGTTGCCACTTTTTGCGTACGGGGTAGCGAATCGCCGCTTAACAATACCGTGCGGATGTTTTTAGCGTGGAGATAGCTGATGACTTCTTTTGCTTCGGCCCTGATCTCATCTTCCATATCAAACCAGCCGGCCAGTTGATCGTTCTTCAGCAGGTAAGCGGTATGCGAGGCATCGCTGGTCAGCCCTGCGGCGATCTTATGCGAACCCAGCTGGTAGGTATTGCCCGCATTGTCTTCGGCCCGGATGCCCAGTCCTTTCATCTCTTCGATCTTTTTCCAGGAAATACTGTCCGTAGTTTTCCATTCCGCCGTAACCGATTTCGCGATCGGGTGGTTCGAGAATTTTTCGAGTGAGAAAATGATCTTCCTGAATTCGTCGTCCTGCATCACGAGAGCCTGATAAGCGCTGACGGACAAATTTCCTTTGGTAAGTGTTCCGGTCTTATCGAATACAACGGTCCGGATGTTCTTGAACAATTCCAGGCTGCGGGCATTGCGGAATAAGATTCCGTTTTTGGCCGCCCTGCCTAATCCAACCGCAATGGCGGCCGGCGTTGCCAGCCCCATGGCGCAGGGGCAACTGATCACCAGTACGGCGATGCTGCGCATGAGCGAGGAAGTAAGGCTTACATCGAAAGCAAAATAATTAAGTCCGAAACTGAGCAGGGAGATGCCGATCACCGCGGGTACAAAGATGGCGCTGATCTTATCGGCGAGTTGCTGAACAGGCGGCTTCTCGCCCTGGGCCTGTTTTACGAGGGTAAGTATGTTGCTTAACACCGTGTCTTTTCCCACTGCGGTTACCTGGGCTTTTACTGTTCCGTCGGTAACCATGCTGCCGCCGATGAGGGCATCTTTTTTTGTTTTGCGAACGGGTTTGCTTTCGCCGGTGAGCAGGGATTCGTTCACGTGTACATCACCCCAGAGAATCTTGCAATCCACCGGTACCTGTTCACCTGTTTTTACCAGGATGAGATCGCCTACATGGAGTTTGGTATTCTCGATCGGGAAGATGAGTTCCTGGTGCTGATCGTCGAAAGCGATCATGTTGGCCATCACTTTCTGCTGTTTGGCCAGTTTGTTCAGTTCTTTCTGTGTCCGGTCTACCGATTTATGTTCTACCCATTCACCCAGGAAAACAAGGGTGATGATGGTGGCCGTTGTTTCATAAAAGATATAATCCATGCCCATATGGCCGAGGGTACCGATCAGGCTGTACACGAAGGCGGCCAGGGCGCCGATGGCGATCAGCACATTCATATTGGGTATGCCGCGGCGCAGGCTTTTAAAGGCGCTTACGCCAAAATATCCCATGCCTACGAGGAATACCGGGATGCAGATCGCCAGCTGGATCCAGGGATTCACCAGGAAATGGATATGCCAGGGCAGCATGTGCAGCATCAGTACCAGGGTGAACGGCAGGCAAAAGAGGAATCGTTGCAGGTGGTTGGCGAAGAGGTGCCTGATGTTGAATGCAGCATGTTGTACCGGGTCGCTGATCGTTTCCGACACCACTTTATAGCCGAGGTCGGCGATGCCTTTGGAGAGTTCTTCCTTCGGCCGGGTTCCGTCGGTTTCAAAACTCACATCTCCGCCGATAAAGTTTACATTTACCTCCTGCAATCCCTCTTTGCGGAGATAGCGGGTAATGGTAAGCGCACAATTGGTGCAATCCATGCCTTCTACCTTCCATTCAACTTTTTCCATACGGCAAAATTATTTCGGCGAATTGTTGCCCGGTTACTATTGCAGGAAAATATCTTTGCAACATGGAGGTAAATTTCACACTTGAACAGATCAATGCCGTTGCCGCACAGGTGCTGGCAGCATCCGCCGCTTACCCGGTGCTGGCTTTTCACGGCGAGATGGGCGCCGGTAAAACAACCCTGATTCACGCACTTTGTGAAAAAATGGGCGTGAAGGATACGGTCAGCAGTCCTACCTTCTCCATCATCAATCAATATAAAAAAGGAGATGGGGGTACAGTGTATCATATGGACCTGTACCGCATCCGCGATGAACAGGAAGCCATCAATGCCGGGGTGGAGGATTGCCTCTATTCGGGACATACCTGCCTGGTGGAATGGCCCGAAAAAGTTCCGGGCATCTTTCCACCGGATACGCTGCACATCTATATCGAAACGGTGCCGGGCAATACCCGAAACCTGAGAATTAATTTGTAATTTGTAAGCTTCAACGCTAAGTTTATGGCTACGTCAAAACCCTTTGTATCATCCTCCTTCAGCTACGAAACACTGGAAGAAACCTTAGACGTACGACCCAAGGGCGCCGAACTCCTGATCGGCATTCCCCGGGAAACCTCCTTCAACGAGAACCGGATAGCGCTTACGCCCGAAGCGGTTGGTGTTATGATCGCCAACGGGCACCGGGTGGTGGTGGAAACCAAGGCCGGCGACGGAGCCAGTTATACCGACAAGGATTACAGCGACGCGGGAGCCAAAATCGCTTACAGCAAGAAAGAAGTGTTCGAATGCGATATCCTTGTCAAGAGCGCCCCGGTAAGCGATGAAGATTGTGTATTGCTCAAGCCCAACCAGTATATCATTTCGCCGATACACCTGCCCGTGATGAAGCGGGATATCCTGCAGAAGATGATGGAGAAGAAGATCACTGCCCTGAGTTTCGAGAACCTGAAAGACGACAGCGGCCACAATCCCATTGTTCGCAGCATGAGCGAGATTGCCGGCAGTGCCGTGATGCTGATCGCTGGCCAGTACCTGAGCAAAACAAATAACGGGAAGGGCGTACTGGTAGGAGGTATCAGCGGTATCCCGCCTACAAAAGTGATCATCATCGGGGCGGGCATCGTGGGCGAATACGCGGCACGTACAGCCCTGGCCATGGGCGCCAGCGTAAAGGTTTTTGATAACAGCATCTACCGCCTGAAACGCTTGCAGAATAATATCGGGGTGCGGTTGTGGACTTCGGTGATCGAACCCAAGATACTGGCCAAGCAATTAAAAACCTGCGATGTGGCAGTGGGAGCGCTGAGCGGCGCCGGCGGCCGGACACCGATCGTGGTGACTGAAGAAACCGTAAGCACCATGCGCCCCGGCAGCGTGATCGTGGATGTGAGTATCGATCACGGTGGTTGTTTTGAAACGAGCAAGGTTACCACCCATGAGAAACCCGTGTTCAGCAAATACGACGTGATCCATTACTGCGTGCCCAATATTCCCAGCGGCTTTGCCCGTACCGCCTCGCAGGCCATCAGCAACGTGCTGATGCCGCTGATGCTGGAGACCGGGGAAGACGGGGGGATCGATAACATCATCTGGCACAAGATCAATATCCGCAGCGGGATCTATCTTTTTAAGGGAAGCCTGACCAATTTCTATCTGAGCGAACGCTTCGACCTCAAGTTCACCGATCTGAATTTACTGATAGCGAGCAGGCGCTGAGTTTTATTTGTAATCGCCGATCCGGATCACTTCATCACAGAAATCATATTCCTGTTTGTCGTTGCTGCTTACGATCACCAGCCTGTTGCTGCTGTAGTTGTTCACCAATGAATGGTAGAGGGCAATGCCGTCGGCATCAAGGTTGGTGGTGGGCTCATCGAGCATGAGCACCGGTGTATCGCTGAAAAAAGCCTGGGCCAGTTTCAACCGCTGTTTCATGCCGCTGCTGAAATAACGGATCTGTTTATGGGCCGCCTTCTCCAATCCCACCACCTGCAGAATACCGGCGATGGAAACCGAAGGAATAAAACGTTTGAACTTCCCATGAAATTCCAGCATTTCGGTGGCGGTCATTTCTTCAATGAGTTCGAGGTAAGGAGCGGCGATGGCGAGGTATGTATAGTGTTCTGTTTCTTCAATGATACCGGAAGGCCGTTGATCCTGTATCGGGTATCCCGCATCCCTGTATTCAATTGTGCCTTCGTTGTGCAGGGTGGCGCCGGCGATCACCTGGAGTAATGTTGATTTTCCCGAACCGTTCGACCCGGTGATGGCGTATTTCTTTCCCTGTTCGAACCGGTAGGTACAATGGCGGAAGATCCATTCCCGGTTGTAGCGTTTGCCTGTATTGTGTAAGGAGATGGTCATTCGTCAATAGATCATTCTTAACAGTCCTTCAGGGATGTGGGTTACTCATCTTCACTGCTTCCCTTGGTAAAGCGTTTGATGATGCCCCTGCCGCTTTCCCGGATGAAGGTTACAATGTCGTCCCGTTCGTCGGTGGCCGGTAATTCTTCCTCGATGTAGTTCAGGGCCTGCGATGTGTTCATGCCTTTGTTGTAAATGATGCGGTAGATATCGAGGATGTGGTTGATCTTTTCAATGGTGAAACCCCGGCGCTTCAGTCCTACCGAATTCACGCCGGCATAACTCAGCGGGTTGCGCCCGGCCTTGATATAGGGAGGAACATCTTTACTTACCAGTGAACCGCCGCTCACAAATGCGTGTTGCCCGATGGTCACGAATTGGTGAATGGCGCACATGCCCGCCAGTATGCCCCAGTCGCCTACGGTAACATGGCCCGCAACCTGTGTGTTGTTGCTGATGATGCAGTTATCGCCGATGAAACAGTCGTGCGCCAGGTGGCTGTAGGCCATGATGAGGCAGTTCTTGCCAACCTTGGTGGTCCAGCGGTCCTTGCTTCCCCGGTTGATGGTGACAAATTCGCGGATGGTGGTATTGTCGCCGATTTCCACGGTGGTTTGTTCGCCTTCGTATTTCAGATCCTGCGGAATGGCGGCGATCACGGCGCCGGGAAATATGCGGCAGTTCTTGCCGATGCGGGCGCCTTCCATGATGGTTACGTTACTGCCGATCCAGGTGCCCTCGCCGATCTCTACGTTTTGATGGATAACACTGAACGGATCAACCTTTACATTGGTGGCCAACTTGGCGTTGGGGTGAATGTACGTGTGTGGATGGATCATTTACTTAAGTTGGCGATGAGCGAATAACAAGTGGTCAGCGAATATATTTAATTTCTTTTTACCAATTGGGCGGTCAGGTCGGCCTCGGTACATAATTTATTGCCCACGTACACGCTGCCCCGCATCACGCAGATGCCGCGGCGGATGGGTTCGATGAGTTCCATTTTCAGGATCAGCGTATCGCCGGGTACCACTTTCTGTTTGAATTTGCAGTTATCGATCTTCAGGAAATAGGTGTCGTACTGCCCATCGGGCATGGCATTGATGCAAAGCAATCCGCCGGTTTGCGCCAGCGCTTCGATCTGCAGCACACCGGGCATTACCGGGTTGCCGGGAAAGTGTCCCTGGAAGAAGTATTCATTGAAGGTCACATTCTTGATGCCCACGATCTGCGTATCGGTGAGTTCAATGATCTTATCCACGAGGATGAAGGGAAAGCGGTGCGGCAATGTTTTCTCGATCTGCTGCTGCGTGTATACCGGTTCCCGGTTGGGATCGTAGATCGGGATGTCGCGGGTGTGTTTGTTTTTCTTTATGTACTGCTTGATCTTTTTGGCAAACTCCACGTTGCTGCTGTGGCCGGGGCGGTTGGCAATGATGTGCGCCTTGATGGGATAACCGATCAGGGCCAGGTCGCCCACCACATCGAGCAGTTTATGACGGGCCGGTTCATTGGCGAAACGCAGCTCCAGGTTGTTGAGATATCCTTCGCTTTTCACTTCCACTTTTTTACGGCCGAAGGCTTTTGCCAGCCGTTCCATTTCCTCATCGGTAACGGGTTTGTCCACCACCACGATGGCGTTGTTGATATCGCCGCCCTTGATCAGGTTATTGTCGAGCAGCATTTCCAGTTCATGCAAAAAGCAGAAGGTGCGGCAGGGCGCTATCTCGGCCCGGAACTCTTTCATCGACTTCAGGCCCGCGTGCTGGGTGCCCAAAACCGGGCTGTTGAAATCGATGAGCGTGGTTACCTGGTAGTTGATGGAGGGAAGGGCGGTCATCTCCACTTTCTTTACGTCATCGAAATACGAAATATTGGTGTCGATGGTATACCAGGCCTTGGCGGCGTCCTGTTCAACCACGCCGGCTTCGGCGATAATCTCTACAAAGGGTTCGCTGCTTCCATCGATGATGGGTATCTCGGGGCCATTCACTTCAATCAGGCAATTGTCTACTCCCATGCCCACAAGTGCGGCCAGTATATGTTCTACGGTGCTTACTTTGGCCTCTCCTTTTTCCAGGGTGGTACCACGGGAGGTATCGGTCACCAGGTCGCAATCGGCCTTGATCACGGGCATGCCCGCCAGGTCGATCCGCTGAAACTGGAAGCCAAATCCAGGATTGGCCGGCCGCAGGGTCATGTCTACATTGATGCCGGAATGAAGACCGGTACCGGAGATGCTTACCGCACCCGCCAGTGTATGTTGTTTGTCTGGATTAAAGGATTTATCCATGTGTGCCAAAATTTGCCTGCAAAGATATTCAAAATACGCTGCCCTTGCTATTTATTGAAAATGAGCTTTAGAGGGTAGGATTTCCGCGAACCCGGCAGCCCGGTATGCCCTATCAGGAACAGGCTGGATGGGCTATCAGTTAGAACTGGAACTGGAAGCTTACGAAAGCGCCGAACTGGTTCTTCTTACCGGCATAAATGGGTGTGGGCGAAACACGCCATACGAGGTCGAGCCGCAGTACTTTGAGGATATTATCGATACCGGTACCAACTTCAAGATAGGTTTTGCTGTTCAGGTTTTTAAAGGCCGGTACCTTGTTGCCCAGGGTATCGATCACGTAGTTGGCGGCGATATTGGCATCGCTTAGTGAACCCCAGAGCGCTTTCACGTTCCAGAACTGCCGCCATTTCAGTTTGCGGGTGAGCGGGATGAAACGGAAAAGACCCGAGCCGAAATTGTGTTCAACGTTCACACCGGCGTATTTGTCGCTCAGGTATTCGAAGCGGTTCATCAGGTTGTACGAGGCGGGACTGTAATAAAACAGGTCGTTGCCCGGGTGATTCTCGAGCAGGGTAAAGGGCAATGTTCCATCCACCAGGCCGCCGTACACTTTATACCGGAGCGTGCCATAGGGCGAGATCTTCATGAAATCCTTGATCGCGAGTGAATACTTGCTGTAGTTGTAAGCGCTGTTGAAAATACCCTTGATGCCTTTGGTGAACATGAACTCCACGATGGGATATTTGGTGCCCAGCGATGTACGGAAATAATCGGTTTCAAGGAAACGCTCGAGGTATGCGAAACGCAGTTTGAGCGCCACTTCGAAATTGGTAAGGGGGGTGCCGCCGCTAACCGGGTAGTACGATTTGACCGGCAGGCTCTGTAAGGGCGTATGTTGCCGGTGAACGATGAACCATTCGGTGGAGAAACCCTTACCCAATTCATGGAATACCTCGAACCGGATATCCCGGGTGCGGATGAACTTGCGGGTAACATTGGGTTTGCGGATGGCCAGGGAGAAGATATTATCCTGGCTTACTTCGCCCACCTGGTTGATGCCATTGTCTACATCATCGGTGTACGCGGCGTGCAGGCGCAGCCAGTTGGGTTTGCGCTTGATGATCCAGTAGGCTTCTGCCTTTCCCTTGAATGACTTGTCGCGGAAGCCGTAGGCAAGGTATCCGTGCAGGTAAAGGTCTTTATTGAAATAGGTGTTCGTGCCCAGGTCGAAGCGCAGGCGGGTTCCTTCCCACTGGTTGGCGCTGATCCAGTTGAACCAGGGGCCGATCTCGTAGTTGCCGATCTTGCGGTAACCGCTGGCCAGGAAGAGCAGGTTGCGCCGTACTTTTTTGAACTTCGGCATCTCCAGCAACTTGTCGACGGTTGCGTAAATCGCCTGCTCGTTTTTGGAAAGTGTATCGTGCCGCAGGCGGGCCCAGGCCGAGTCGGGTATCTTGGTCAGACTTTCACCTGTTTTCACCAGTTCCTCCACCCGCTGGTTGCTGAACAGGTTCGAGATCGAATCGCTGTTGATGACGATGTCTTTGTATGAAGTTGATTTTCGACCGATGAGGGTGAGCGAATTCTTGCCCAGGGCCCTGAAGTCGGCAAAGAACTTATCGCGGCTCAGGAAGAAGATCGAATCGCTCATGGGAATGAACTCCTGGAAAACGCTGATGCGGTCGATGTAGTTGATGTTGGCATCCTTACCCAGGTACAGGGATATCCTGGTGATCTGGAAGGTGCGTTCCAATACCCAGGCATCGCCCTGGAAGGTGTTCTGCCCCGGGCGTTTCGGGGTGAATACGAAATGAAAGAGTTTCTTCCCGTTCAGCAATTGGGTATCCGGCACGGCGAAATTGTAATAGGAGTCGCCATTGTCGTTGAAGGGGCTGATGAAATCCTTGTCCATCACATTCACGAAATTGCTGTAGATGTTCACGTTCTGGTTCATCACACCCATCAGCTTGCTGAAGCTTTCATTCTCTACTCCCTTGGTATTGCTGGCCTTGATGTTCTCAAAATATTTTTTCGGGTTCTTCTGGTAGGCATAATCACTCAGGCTTTCGATCAGGTACACCGGCAGGAAAGGAACAGCTTCAGACGTGCTGTCGATGTTGTCGAAGATGAAGGAGAAATTCTTCAGTATGAAATTCTTTCTTGCCTTGTTGGCATTGAAGTTCTTGATGTCGATCTCGAGTTTATTATAGGCTTCGTACGAGAAATTGGGAAGATCGTACCGATTGTACTGCTTCTTTTTACTCATGATCTTGCGCCAGAGGAACAAGCCCTTGTTCACTTTGGAACGGACCACCACGCCGTCGTTCATCAGCCCGCGTTCCAGCTGGATGAGCAGCGGTTTATTATTGTTGAGCGAAGAAACGGGGATCCTGTAGAGGCTGTATCCCACATAACTTACCACCAGCGTGTCTTTACTGAAATTATTGAAGTAGAAGGAAAAGTTCCCCGAACTGTCGGATGTCTTTCCCACGCCCGAACGGGCGAAGTATACCGAAGCGTAACTTACCGGTTCCTTGGTATGCCCGTCGATGATCTTACCGGTAAGGGTAAGCGATTGACCCAGGATGGCGGGTGAAAGAAAAACAATAAAGGCGATTGATATCAGAAACCTGGAAGTACGCAAAAGTTCAATTTTAAAATCGGGTATGGGATTAACCGGCCAAAGATATTTTATTTTCAGGCCAATCGGGCTGTTAAAATGTTAAGGGAATACGGGCGCAACCGGTGTTTTACCGTGGTTGCTCAGACCTTGTTGCTGGTTGTGAGTTCTTTGAGCAATTTCTCCAGTTCGGCGACCCGCTTTTCCAGTTCGGGCAGGTTGCGGCTGGCCACCTGGCTGCGGAGCGCCGCGGTATATTCAAAAGCGGGCGAACCGGTAACGGCTGTATTGGGTGTTTTGATGGATTTGCTTACGCCGCTCTGGGCATTTATTTTGGCGCCATCGGCGATCTTCAGATGACCAACAATACCTACCTGTCCGCCGATCATAACGTTCTTGCCCACCTTGGTGCTTCCGCTGATACCGGTTTGTGCGGCGATCACGGAATTATTACCCACTTCCACGTTGTGAGCGATCTGCAGGAGGTTGTCGAGTTTAGCGCCCGACTTGATGAGGGTGCTGCCGATGGTGGCCCTGTCGATGGTGGTGTTGGCGCCGATCTCTACATGATCTTCTATGATCACATTGCCGATCTGCGGTACTTTTTTCAGGCTGCCGTCGGCCTGCGGGGCAAAGCCAAACCCGTCGCTGCCGATCACGGTGCCTGCATGTATGGTTACGTGTTTACCGATCACGCAGTCGTGGTATATCCGTACGCCGGGATGAAGGATGGTATGATCGCCCACGATCACATTATCGCCCAGGAAAACATGGGGGTAAACCTTCACGCCATTGCCCAGGATCACGTTTTCGCCGAGGTAGGCGAAGGCGCCGATGAAGACATTGTCGCCTGTTTTGGCGGTGGCCGCGATGTAAACCGGTTGCTGGATGCCGCTCAGTTGCTGCCGTTGTATCTGCTGGTATTTATCCAGCAGCGTGGCGAACGCGGAATACGCGTCGGGTACACGGATGAGCGTGGCGCCGATCGGCTGTTTCAGTTCCTGCGCCTCATTGATGATGATGATGCTGGCCCGGGTGCTGTATAAATATTCTTCGTATTTGGGATTGGCCAAAAAAGATAACTGGCCTGCCTGCGCTTCTTCGATCTTTCCGAAAGAACCAACAGCGGCGTCGGCATTGCCTTCTACCTTGCCGTTGATCATCATGGCTATTTGTGCTGCGGTGAACTGCATAGTGGTTGATGGTTAATGGTTCACAGCGTATGGTTCATGGTTCATGGCTGATTGTATTTTCCATGAAATATAAAAGATGAACCATCAGCTGGTGGCTATACTCTTGGGTAGCAAATGTAATATTTTTTAACAGCGCCCATCAGGTTTTGGTTGATGAGGGCATTGTCCACTTCCGAAATATCCTTTACGTCTCCGTTCTTGAACAGGATATGGATATGATCCTTTTTCATGTTGTAGGTGCTGCTCGATACATCGCCTTCGAATACCAGCCAGGAAGCGTCTTCGGGGCTCAATCCGAACCGTGCGCAGGCATCCGCGGTTTTTTCGGCGAGCAGGGATGCAGCTGGCGGTGTTCCGGTGAGCTGCACCTTGAGTAACTGCCGGTTTATGATGCCGCGGCAGAGGAAGGAAAGCACCTTGTCTTCGTGCGTGCACCATCCCTTGATGGCGGCGAGCAGGTCGTAATCGTCGAGGCTGCAGAATTCTTCCAGCGTTACCTCCTGGATAGGCTGGTTGATGAATTTGTCGAGCGGCAGCTGCGTTTTCGCTTTAATGTGCTTGGCCCGTTTGATGATCCGTTTCAGCATCTGCTCGGCACAGAGAACCGTTTTATGCAGGTACACCTGCCAGTACATGAGCCGGCGGGCTACCAGGAATTTTTCGATCGAATAGATGCCTTTTTCTTCCACCATCAGTTCGCCGTTGTGTACGGTAAGCATTTTCAGGATACGGTCATACCCGATCACGCCTTCGTGCACACCGGTAAAAAAACTGTCGCGGGTGAGATAATCCATGCGGTCAACATCGAGTTGCCCGCTGATGAGCTGGTAAAGGAATTTTTTGGGATACTGGTCCGTGAATATGTCGAGCGCCAGTTGCAATTGCCCGTCGAACTGTTTGTTCAGTTCATGCATGATCATCAGCGATATCTTTTCGTGGTGCATGCCTTCAATGAGCACATGCTCCAGCGCATGGCTGAAGGGTCCGTGGCCGGTATCATGCAGCAGGATCGCGATCCGGGCTCCCTGTTCTTCTGCCGGGCTGATATCAACTCCCTTGCTTTTTAATTCCTGCAGGGCGCTGCACATCAGGTGATAGGCGCCCAGGGCATGATGCAGGCGGCTGTGCACAGCGCCCGGGTATACCAGGTTGGCCATGGCCATCTGGTTGATCCGGCGCAGCCGCTGAAAATAGGGATGTACGATTACCCGGTTGATCAATTCGTCGTCGATGGTAATAAAACCATACACGGGATCGTTGATTATTTTTCGGAAAGGCATTCGGGGTTGCACTTGGTGGATTGTAGTGGATAGAGCCAGCACAAGCCTCTTTTGTTAAAAGATGTACAAAGCTAAAGATTGCCGGTCATCCTTACCATAAAAAATTAAATTTGTGACCTTTGGTTGATGGATCATTGATCATAGCCGCATATCGCCATCAACCATGATCCATGAACATAAACCGCATAATCCTTACGCAATATTGATTATTATGAGTGTAGCTAAAATCCTTTGGGTAGATGATGAGATCGACAGCCTTACATCGCAGATCCTGTTCCTGGAAGCGAAGGGATACGAGGTGCAAACCAAAACCAATGGCTTCGACGCCGTGGAATACGTGAAAGATAATATTGTAGACGTTGTGTTGCTCGATGAAACCATGCCTGGTATCACCGGCTTGCAAACCCTGCAGCAGATCAAGGAGATGAACAGTACCCTGCCGGTGGTGCTGATCACCAAGAACGAGGCGGAGAACCTGATGGACGAAGCGATCGGCTCGCAGATCAGCGATTATCTTATCAAGCCGGTCAACCCCAACCAGGTATTGCTGAGCCTGAAGAAGATCATCGACAATAAACGGCTGGTGGCCGAAAAAACCACCTCGGCCTACCAGCAGGAGTTCCGCAGTCTGTTCATGACACTCAACAGCAACCCCGATTATAATGAGTGGATGGAACTCTACCGCAAACTGGTGTACTGGGAGCTGGAGATGAAGAAAAGCGATAGCCCGGAGATGCAGGAAGTGTTCCAGACACAGAAGGCCGAGGCCAATACCGAGTTCTTCAAATTCATTTCAAAGAACTACGCTTCCTGGGTTAGTCCGAAGGCCACCGAAGGGCCCATCATGAGCCATAGCCTGATGAAGTACAAAGTATTCCCTCACCTCGAGAAAGGAACACCCCTGTTCTTTGTGCTCATCGATAACCTGCGTTTCGATCAGTGGAAAGCGATACAGCCTATTTTCGCCGAAAGTTTCCGCCTGCAGGAAGAAGAAACCTTTTACGCCATCCTGCCTACTGCCACCCAATATGCACGCAATGCCATATTCGCCGGCATGATGCCGGTGGATATCGAAAAAAAATTCCCGGTGCAATGGAAAAATGACGACGAGGAAGGGGGGAAGAACCTGTTTGAAGAAGAATTCTTCAGGGCGCAATTGAAATCACTGGGCAAGGCGGATCTGAAATATTCCTATACCAAGATCACCAACAATAACGACGGACAGAAACTGGTGGACAATATCCACAACCTGCTCGACAACGACATAAACATCATCGTGTACAATTTTGTAGACATGCTCAGCCATGCCCGTACCGAGATGGAAGTACTGAAAGAACTGGCGGGCGACGAAACCAGTTACCGCAGCATTACCCAAAGCTGGTTCGAACATTCGCCCCTGCACCAGGCCCTGCGCCGGATCGCCGATAAGAAGGTTACGCTCATCATGGCCACCGACCATGGCAGTGTACGGGTGAATACCCCGGTGAAAGTGATCGGCGATAAACAAACCACCGCCAACCTCCGTTATAAGCATGGCCGCAACCTTAATTACGAACCGCGTGATGTACTGGCCTTCCGCGACCCGCGGGAGGCGGGCCTGCCGGTTCCGAATGTGAATTCCTCGTATATCTTCGCCAAGGGCGATCTCTATCTCTGCTACCCGAATAATTACAATCATTTCGCCAATTATTACCGCAATACCTTCCAGCATGGCGGTGTAAGCCTCGAAGAGATGATTGTGCCGGTGATACGGATGACGAATAAGTAAAAATCAAGAAGTCAAAACCTCAAAGGAAAACTGTCCACGTATGGTGATAACTTAAAATCGATCGATAAACAACTCCTCTTTAAATTTGTGTAGTATAGTTTTTTGGTTTTGATTTTTAATCTCTGAGTTTCTATGAAGTACACACAACATACCCTGGATAAGATCGAACGCATTGCAGAAGAAAGTGGTTATGTGATCCGTTACGAACGCGGAACCTTTCAAAGTGGTTATTGCATCCTGCAGAATAAAAAAGTGATCGTCATCAATAAATTCTTCCAGACCGAAGGGCGTATCAATACCCTGATCGATCTCATGCCGCAGCTTGATATCAACTTCGACGCCCTCACCCACGAGAGCCAGCATATGTACGAAGAGGTGATGAGCGTAGGCGCCGAACGATAAGCCGGTCTTCCAACTGTTTACGGTTCTGTTCCCCCAGGTAGATTGGTCTGCTGGCCATCTGCTGCCTGTATGTTCCTGCAGGCCAAATCCCTAAATTTGCCCCATGCAATGTCCCCCGCTGAACATAACCTTCCTGGGTACAGGCACCAGCAGTGGTGTGCCGATGATCGGGTGTACGTGCCCGGTGTGCACATCCGCCGATCCGAAAGACAAACGCCTTCGTTCAAGCATACTGGTGGAAAGTCCGGCTACCACATTCGTCGTGGACACCACCCCTGATTTCCGCTACCAGATGCTCCGTACCGGTGTAAAAAAACTGGATGCGGTACTGTTCACACACCCGCATAAGGACCATATCGCCGGACTGGATGATGTACGGGCCTTTAATTTTTTCCAGGAACAGCCCATGGATATCTACGCCAATTCGCTCACCGAAGAATCCATCAAGCACGAATTCGCGTATGCGTTCTCCGATAAAAAATACCCGGGCATTCCCAACCTCAACCTCATCACCATTGATGAGCGACCTTTTATGATCGGGGATATTCCGGTAGCGCCCATACTCGTCTGGCACCACAAAATGCCGGTCTATGGATTCCGGTTCGGGCGCTTCACCTATATCACCGACGCCAACCGGATCGATGAAGAAGAAAAGGAAAAGATCCGGGGAAGCGACGCCATGGTGCTGAATGCGCTGCGTAAAGAAAAACACATCTCGCATTTTACCCTCGATGAGGCCATTTCGCTGGTGCAGGAACTCGGCGTGCCCAATGCGTATTTCACTCATATCAGCCACCAGTTGGGCAAACACCAGGTGGTGAGTGAACAGTTGCCGTCAGGCATAACACTGGCCTGGGACGGGCAGCGGGTTTCCGTGCCTGCTATCACTGCATAGCCATCGCTTCCGCCGGCTGCAGCATTTTTTCCACCGTAACAAAAATGAAATAGCTCATCGCCACAATGGCCAGCACAAAATAGAGCAGCATCTCCGTTTTGATCGGCTCTCTCAGCTTGTATAAATAGGTGCCGCGGATAAAGGCGGGGAAATAGAGCCAGATGATGCGCAGCAACTGGATAAAAATAGCATAGAGGCAGGTGATGCCGATAAGGATCTCGATCAGGGTTCGCATGGCGGATGAGTTTGGTCGGTTGCAAACAAAACAAATACGGCTTCGTTATCACCCGGTATTTTCACAACAGGCCACGCTTTTTTTCTCTTTCATCAAACAGGAGAGAGAAATACATTCAGGGTATGAAGAAATTCCGGGAACAGGTGGCTGCCTATTTTTCCTTCACCCGCAAGGAACGAACAGGTATCATCACACTGGTGGTACTGATACTGCTCATCTGCATTCTTCCCTTGCTGTTTCCCTTCTTCATCCGTCAAAAACAATACGACCATAGCCGTTTTGCTAAGGAGGTCGCGGCGTTGGATCGGCAAGTGTCCGACAGCGGAGCTAACCGATATACGGGTTCAGCAGAAAATGAGTACCGGGATCCGGGTGCGCCAATAACCGGGAGTACCCGTTCTGCCGTTCCGGAACTTTTTTACTTCGATCCCAATACCATTTCCGTTACCGGATGGAAACGGTTGGGGTTGCGGGACAAAACGATCCAGACCATCCAGCGTTACTTGGCAAAGGGCGGCCGCTTCCGCAAGCCGGAGGATATCGGGAAGATCTGGGGCCTGCATCCGGATGCTGTTGACAGGTTGCTTCCGTATGTGCGTATGGAAGAAAACAGGGTAGCTGTCAATCCATCAATGAATACCCAAGCAGCCTATCCTGCCCATAATAAACCAGTCTTCATTAAAACCCTTATTGATATTAATACAGCCGATACATCCGCCTTCATCGCCCTGCCGGGCATCGGCAGCAAACTGGCAGCACGCATTGTTTCTTTCCGGGATAAACTGGGCGGTTTTGTGGCTGTGGAGCAGCTAAAGGAAACCTTCGGCCTGCCCGATTCTACCTACCAGAAAATAAAAGAGCGTCTGCATATTACTCAACCGGCTCCCCGCCAATTGAATGTCAATACCGCCAGCCTGGATGACCTCAAATCGCACCCTTATATCCGTTATGCCATTGCAAACGCCATTGTACAATACCGCAACCAGCACGGGGAATTCGGAACCCTTGAAGACCTGAAGAAGATCATGCTCATCACCGGGGATGTATATACCAGGATACAGCCCTATCTTACCCTTCACTGATTGCTCCCGGTTGGGCAAAATTCTTTATTTTGCGCCCTCAACGATTGCGCTTTATTTATGAATTTCGAACAAACTGAACTGACTGCCCAGGTGGCGCAGACTGCCCGTGATTTTGCCAACCAGCATATTCGTCCGTACCTGATGGAATGGGACGAAAGCCAGGAATTCCCGGTACAGGTATTTAAAGAGATGGGTAAACTGGGCCTCATGGGCGTACTGGTTCCCGAAAAATACGGCGGCAGCGGACTTGGCTATTTCGAGTACAACGCCATCATCCAGGAGATCGCCCGGGTTTGCGGTTCTGTGGGGCTATCGCTTGCTGCGCACAACTCACTTTGCACCGGGCATATACTAACCTTCGGCAGCGAAGAGCAAAAACAAAAATACCTCCCGAAGCTGGCCACAGCCGAGCATATCGGGGCCTGGGGACTTACCGAAGCCAATACCGGAAGCGATGCCGGCAATATGCGGACAACAGCCGTTAAAGATGGAAATGACTGGGTGATCAACGGAACCAAGAACTGGATCACACATGGTAAGAGCGGAGATGTAGCGGTGGTGATCTGCCGTACCGGTGAACCGAGGACAAAAGACAATGCCACCGCCTTCATCGTGGAAAGAGGCACACCCGGTTTCAGTGGCGGCAAGAAAGAAAATAAACTAGGCATGCGGGCCAGCGAAACCGCCGAGATGATCTTTGATAACTGCCGTATACCCGACGCCAACCGGATCGGGGAGATCGGGCAGGGATTCAAACAGAGTATGAAAGTGCTCGACGGCGGCCGGATATCCATCGCGGCCCTGGGTTTGGGAATCGCACGGGGGGCTTACGATGCGGCCCTGCAGTATTCCAAAGAACGCTACCAGTTCGATCAGCCCATTGCCAATTTCCAGGGCATCAGTTTCAAACTGGCGGATATGGCTACGGAAATCGAAGCGGCCGAACTGCTCATCCAGCAGGCCTGCGACCTGAAGATGCGGGGATTGCCCATGACCAAGGAAGCAGCGATGGCAAAATACTATGCCAGCGAAGTGTCGGTGAAAGTAAGCACCGAAGCCGTACAGATCTTTGGTGGGTATGGATACACGAAAGATTTCCCGGTGGAGAAATTTTACCGCGACAGTAAACTGTGTACCATCGGCGAAGGAACCAGTGAGATACAGAAACTGGTGATCGGCCGGGAGATACTGAAATAATCGAACCCTGTAAACACAATTTTACCCTCTAATACCCGTTTTGGGGAGTACTATGCTGAAAATAAAACTACTGTCAGGTCTTGTATTACTCGTTGCCATCATCAGCTGCAACAGCGGGGAGGCTTCCGGGAAAAAGATCAGTTCAGATATCGACGCGGCCGGGCTGTTTAACACCCACTGCGCATCCTGCCATAAATGCGATGTTGATTTTACCGGTCCGGCTTTGAAAGGAGCCGTGTCACGCTGGAGCGACAAGAACCTCCTGTACGAATTCATGCGCAACCCCATGGGCGTGATCCAGAAAGACGCTTACGCTCAAGGGCTCTTCAATAAATATAAAGCCGTAATGACGCCCACCACGCTGAGCAACGAAGAGATCGATGCGGTACTGGCGCATTGCAATAACCAATAACCGGTTTCAGAGTCCGTCGTCATCTGTTGAGCCGGAAGCTCCAAAAAGATTATCAACCGCTCCGCCAAGCATCGGGAATTTTTCCTTTACAAAATCTTTAATGGTTTCCAGGGCCTTTACTGCCTGCTCCTGGCTGATGCCCGCATTTTGCATCAATTTATTGATTAGTTCTTCCATAGTATTATTTTAAATGTTGGGTTTTGAATGTTAAATGACTAATTCAGCATTCATCATTTACTATTCAACATAATTTTTTATTCCGTATCATACCTGTCTACCCGCTCGATACCGGGTAATTGAATGAGCCGCTCCACCAGTTCATCGAGTTCTTCCTTATCGTGCACATATATTTTCACATTGCCTTCGAAGATGCCTTCTTTGGCCTCGATGGTCATGGCGGCGATGTTGAATTTCAGTTCACCGCTGATGAGGTTGGTGATCTTGTGGATGACACCCACATCATCCAGCCCGATGATCCGTAAACCGGTGAGGAAGGAGATCTCTTTGTTCTTCGCCCATTTGGTCTTTACAACACGGTGCCCGTAATTGGCGAGCAAGCGTGCCGCGTTCGGGCAGTTGGTGCGGTGGATCTTGAGTCCTTCGCCGGCTGTTACAAACCCGAATACGTCGTCGCCGGGGATGGGTTTGCAGCAATTTGCCAGGGTATACTGGATCTTATCGCTGCTTTCGCCGAAGATGATGAGCTCGGTATCTTTTTTATCGTAGGTTTTGGGTTGGTGGCTTTTTTCCGTTTTCTCCTCGATGATCGTTTTCACCGGCTTCGGCATAACAAGTTTATCGCCCTGTACCGTGAATTCCTTCAGTTCCCGGAGATCGATCTTCTTGATGGCGATATCATACAGGAGGTCGAGCGAGGAGCCTGTTTTATAAAAGTTGGAAAGTTCTTCGAGGTTGGCCACGCTCATCGATACGCCCATGCCTTCGAGTTTGCGCTGCAGGGTATATTTGCCTTCCTCGGCCGTGGTGCGTTTCTCTTCTTTCAGGGTGTCTTTGATCTTCGACTTGGCCTTACTGGTGACCACAAAATTCAGCCATTCGATATTGGGCTTTTGTTTGGCGCTGGTGATGATCTCCACCTGGTCGCCGCTGCGCAGCTTATGACTGATGGGTACGAGTTTGTGATTCACTTTGGCGCCGATACACTTGCTGCCTACCGCGGTGTGCACGCTGAAGGCGAAGTCGAGCGCCGAAGCGCCAACAGGCAGCATCTTTACTTCGCCCTTGGGTGTGTATACGTAGATCTCTTCGGCAAGGAAAGAGGTTTTGAAATCCTGCAGGAAATCGATGGAGCTTCCATCCTGGTTGCCGAGCGCCTCCCGGATCTGCTGAAACCATTTGTCGAAACGGCTCTCATCGTCTTTACCTTCCTTGTATTTCCAGTGAGCGGCAAGTCCTTTCTCGGCGATCTCGTTCATGCGCTTGGTACGTATCTGTACTTCCACCCACTTACCGTGCGGGCCCATCACCGTGGTATGCAGGGCTTCGTACCCGTTGCTCTTGGGATTGCTGAGCCAGTCACGCAGCCGTTCGGGCGATGGGTTGTATTCATCGGTGATGATGCTGTACACTTTCCAGCAGTCTTCTTTTTCTTTTTCGACCGGGGAGTTTACAATGATGCGGATGGCAAAAAGATCATACACTTCTTCGAAACTCACTCCCTTCTTTTTCATCTTGTTCCAGATGGAGTGAATGCTCTTGGGGCGGCCGTAGATCTCGAAATCGAAGCCGGCCTTTTCAAGCTTTTCTTTCAGGGGTCGTATGAAGTCGTTGATGTATTTGTTGCGTTCCCGTTTGGTATCGCTTAGTTTTTGGGCGATGTAGCGGTAGGTATCCGGCTCCATGTATTTCATGGCCAGGTCTTCCAGCTCGGTTTTGATGGTATACAAACCCATCCGGTGGGCAAGGGGTGCAAATACATAAACCGTTTCACTCGATATCTTCAGTTGCTTTTCCCGCTTCATGCTGCCGAGGGTGCGCATGTTGTGGAGGCGGTCGGCCAGTTTGATGAGGATCACCCGCGGATCGTCGGTGAGGGTCAGCAATATCTTCTTGAAATTCTCCGCCTGCTGCGAGCTGTTGGTGTCCATTACGTTGCTGATCTTGGTCAGACCATCAACGATCCGGGTCACTTCCGAACCGAATTCCCGTTGTACATCCTCGAGTGTGATATCGGTATCTTCCACGGTATCGTGGAGCAGTGCGCAAATGGTGCTTCGCACCCCCAGGCCGATTTCTTCGACACAGATGCGGGCCACGGCGATCGGGTGGAGGATATAGGGTTCCCCGCTTTTGCGGCGCATGGTCTTATGAGCTTCTGCCGACATTTCGAACGCATTGCGGAGCAACTCTTTATCGCCAGGTTTCAGCTTGGATTTGAGTACCCGGAGCAATCCCCGGTACTGGCGCAGGATCTCTTTCTTTTCCTCGGCTTCGGACAGGTTGTATTTTGGTATCGTAGGAGTAATTTCTTCCATCGGTTACGACGAATTTACGGAAAACAAATCTGTTTTCCGTTTAGCTGAAATGCAGTAGCTTTGCAGCCCCCGAAAAGGGGCTGTTTACCTTACCAAAAGACCGGTAAACAAGCGGATGTGGTCCCCACAATGCTGTGGGGAGCAGACGCACCAGACAAGCGGATGTGGTCCCCACAATGCTGTGGGGAGCAGACGCACCAGACAAGCGGATGTGGCGAAATTGGCAGACGCACCAGACTTAGGATCTGGCGGAGCAATCCATGTAGGTTCGACCCCTATCATCCGCACCAAAACAGGACCCGGGGTTTACCCAAAACGGAAACGACCGGATCCGCAAATTTTTAAACGTTTCAAATGGCAACAATTACAAGAGAGCGTATCGGGCAGTTACACGATAAACTGACGGTTAAAGTGGCAAAGGAAGATTACCTGGCCTCTTTCGAGAAAAAACTCAAAGAATACGGAAGAACAGCGAATATCCCCGGCTTTCGTAAGGGCATGGTTCCAGCCGGGATGATCAAGAAAATGTACGGCAACTCCATCTTCACCGATGAGATCCTCCGCGCCGTTGAAAAAGAACTGTACAACTGGCTCAATAATGAAAGGCCCGATATCTTCGGCCAACCCCTTCCCCTGGCGGGCAACCAGCAGAACATGGACCTGAACAACCCGGCCGAATACGAATTCGGATTCGAGATCGGCCTGAAGCCGGAATTCAGTCTGCCCGACCTGGGAAAAGCGAAGCTCACCCTGCATAAAGTAGCGGCCACCGACGCCATGGTAGACGAAGAGATTAACCGCATGCAGATCAAGGGCGGCAAAATGACCGAACCCGAAACCGTAGCAAGCGAAGAAACCGTTCTGAACCTGAACTTCACCGAAAGTGATAAGGATGGAAATGCCGTGGAAGGTGGAGCCAGCAAAGAAAACTCCGTGATCCTTAAATATTTCACCGCCGCGGTGCAGAAGAAATTCATGGGTACAAAGGTGGACGACGTGGTTACGGTACAACTGAGCAAAGCATTCGACGACGATAAACTCGCCATGATCCTTGAAGATCTCGGGTTTGATAAAGACGACAAGGAAGCGGCAAAAAAATATTTCAACCTGGCCATCACCAAGATCGGGCTGGTGGAAAAAAGAGAACTGAATGAAGATTTCTTCAAAGAGATCTATCCCGGTAAAGAAATCAAAACAACGGAAGAACTGAAGGCCGCCATCAAGGAAGAAATCGAGGCTTACTGGAATGCCCAGAGCCGGAACCAGCTGCAGGACCAGATCTATCACTTCCTCGTGGATGAAACCACGATGGAATTCCCGGCCGAATTCTTAAAACGCTGGCTGCAAACCAGCGGCGAAAAAGAAAAGACCGCCGAAGAAGCCGAAGCGGAATTTCCCGGTTTCAGCAGCCAGTTGAAATGGACCCTGATCAGCGACAAACTGGTACGGGAACAGAAACTGGAAGTAAACCAGGAAGAACTGCGGGCATACATGCGCAACGAGATCATGCGTTACTTTGGCAGCATGAACCTGGGCGACGATACAAGCTGGATGGAAAGTTATGTAGACCGGATGATGAAAGACGAGAAGCAGGTAGACGGAAGTTACCGCAGGCTGATCGCCGAGAAATTGTTCAGCTGGCTCGAGACACAGGTGAAGCCGAAAGAGAAGACGGTTACACCCGAAGAACTGAATGCCATGCAGCATCATCACCATCACTAAAAGAATCGCTTTTCAATATACATCCCTCCGCCTAAACGGGGGGATTTTTTTAAAACAATGCGATCGGATTGAACAGCCTGGGCTGGTGAACTGGGTGATAATGTTTAGATCGATATAATCTTTTTGAGATTTTCCCTTATCTCTTTTTCAGTAGGTTTTCCGATAGATCTAATATCAATCCATTTCTTACCTAACCCGATCCTGAATTTAATTAATGGATTGGTTACGGAAAGCCCCATCCGGGGGAATCCCATCCGGGGAACACTCAATATGTTTTTGGTACCGGCCAAGTTGTCCAATTCCGTTGAAAAAGCCATACTGATGCCTGCCTTATGCAAATAATTCGTTTCCCTTTCTCCAAAATCAAGTACCGGTCTTCCATTGGGATAAGCAAAATAGCGTACGGGATGATGCAGCATTTCTGCCAGCCCTTTTACGGAGCGGTCGATCTCATCAAAACAATCCTGGTCATTCTCATTTTTCAAAACCGGGTGATTGATCGTATGAGCACCAATGGTTACCAAACCCGATGCATCCAGTTCCCTTAATTGATCAGTATTCATATTCAGGGGACTCTTCTCTTCAGAGCCGGTTTGCTGGCGGTATGATGCGATAATATTATTTATCCTTTTCAAGGGCAGGCATTTCAATACCTGTTGCGAAGAGAACCCGCCAAGTTTGGTCACAGGCAGGCCCAATTCGGAAGAAACAATGCTTTTCAATATTGTTTCATCATAACCTTCTGTTTCCTGGAACCAGAAATTCTTCCGGGAAGATATCACTTCGGGTGATACAAAAAGAGATGCAGGAACCTTGTGTTTTTTCAATAAAGGAAAGACCACTGTATAAAATGAGAGCAGGCCATCATCAAATGTAATGTGACAGGTATTTGCAGTACTTTTCTTTTGTAACAGAAGCTGTTCCAGTTCTGTAGCAGTTACCAATGAATAACCGGCCTTCAGGACCAGAAGGATCTGTTCAAACAAATTGCCGTCTTCTTCTTTATGAAAAATCAATGCAATGCCTTTACTCATATTCTTCATTTATGCATTAAAACACATCAAGTACACCTACCATAAGGTCCAGGTGTTCGGGTTCAGGTATATTCAGACTATAGAAAATGAAACCATTCATATTTGCTTTCTTCCAGCCTTTAAGTGACCCATTGAATGTATTAGATCCGCAGCTTACAAACTGGATGAATAAAATATTATACTGCCGGAATACCTCTGTCAATAATCCCTTAAGGTCACCCGCAGAAGAGAGGCTTATACCCCCAACATGAAAAACGGGCAGCCTGATCCCGAACTTTCTTTTATGTAACAGTTTCCCCCAAAGCCAGCTTTCATTATACCGTATCTCCTTTATTTGATTGGGATACTGTAAAAGTTTGTGTGCTTTTACCTGCTCTTCATTTACAACACAGTTCTTTACAGGCGGGAAAGCCTTTCCGGAAAGATAGGAATTTTTGTATCCCGGTAAATTCGGGATCCGTAAAACAAGCGTTTCTGTTTCAGTGAAGCCAAGTCGTTTTGTAAAGATCGGATTCGAGCTATCATTGGCAATCCCGTAAATGAATCCTGCGCCTTCCCGTTTCAGCATGTCTTTCGCCTCATTGATAAGGTTGCTGAATACTTTTTTACCCTGGTGCTGGGGATGAGTTGCTGTCCAGCAGCTTTGGTAGCCGGTATGACCAATGCCGTTTATTACAAAGTCGTAAGCCAGGAATGCATTACACCCTATGACCTGCCCGTTTTCAACAGCCACCAGAAAAAAGCTCTTTCGGGATGAGCCACTGTCTAGGTTGGCCGTCAGGAATTTTTCAGGCAGGAGGTTGGTAGCATTAGTGGCTTCCTTTATCAATTGCCTGAGGCTGAGGTCAATTACTGGATCACTAACGTCTGCTATTTTGATCGTAAATGGCATTTCAATAACCAAATTAGCACAAATACTTCAAATAAATTTTGAGGAAGTGGTGATATACGCCATCCTCTTTATCAAATCGTTATTACCATAAAGTAGTATTTTATTTCCAGTCTCAATTGCTAATTTTTGCTCCCGACCAGTGAAAACATCAAAAAAAATTGAGGAAAAAAACAAAATATGATGGTCAAATCATCACTCATATGACGCAAAAACCTTAAAAATTGTTGTTGGATTTTTTCAAAACTACTTTATTCCTTTATTCTATTCCCTGCAGTTACCGATAGACTTATTCTTCATTTAAAAACAATAATTATGAACCCCAATCAGAAAGCGGAAATTTCAAAAAAAGAAAACCGTATCAATTTTAAATCCTTAGTGTTGTTACTGGCCATTTGCACCTGCCAGTTTGGAAATGCGCAAACCCCGGCAGCTTCTAACACGCTAAACAATACAGGCCTTACATCAATTGCCTCCACGACTGCAACAGCTTTTAAGCTTTCGGTTAACGGAACTGTGAAACACTATGGTACCGGCGATGGAACGGGCACGGCAGGTACAATGGTTACAAGTCCAACTATATTTCTTCAAAATACGACTGCATCTACCGGGCGTCAGTATTCGATCAATTCAAACAACAGCGGCCTTTTCCGTATCGCGGATGCCATCACCACTTCGCCGTTTACTGCAACAGACAGATTTGTTATCAATTCAGGCGGACAGATAGGAATCGGCAACTCTTCCCCTGCAGCAAGGTTACATGTAACCGGGGCCGGCTCAACATCGGGAACCACATCATTCCTGATCCAAAACAGCAGTGCGTCAAACCTGGTAACTGTTACCGATGACGGCAATACAGGCATCGGCATAGCTCCATCTGTTGCGTTCAAATTAAATTTAGGCGGTAATGCACTGATTAATGGTGTAACGGTAGGTACCGGTAATGCTAATGGAAGCACAGCAGTGGGAGCAAGTGCCCTGGCATCAAATTCCGGTGAAGACAATACAGCTACCGGCGGCGGAGCATTACAAAATAATACTACTGCATACAGGAACACGGCAAATGGCTGGCACTCTATGTTCAGCAATACCACGGGCAGGTATAATACTGCAGTGGGCTATCAATCGCTGGCATCGAATACAACAGCAGATCGCAATACTGCATTGGGTTATAATACACTTACATTCAGCACAACAGGCTACCAGAATACAGCAGTAGCCTTTGGTGCATTGAATGGCAATTCCACCGGTTATGCCAACACGGGTGTAGGCTACCAGTCATTGTACATGAATTCAACCGGCAATACCAATACTGCCTTCGGTTACAACAGTGGTTATGACAATACCACCGGAGCACTCAATACATTTATTGGTTACGGTGCCGGCGGAGGCGTAAGCACCGGAAGCTATAATACGATAATCGGAAATGCTACCGGCCTTTCTACGTCTCTCAGCAATACAATAATATTAGCCGATGGCCAGAACAATCAAAGGCTGTTTATTGATAACAATGGCAATGCTGGTTTTGGAACAGTAACGCCGGCAGCAAGACTCGAAGTAAAACATGGTACGGATGGTAATTCAGGTCTTCGATTTACGAATCTTACTTCGGCTTCAACCGCAGGAGCATCATCCGGAAAGGTATTGTCGGTTAATGCAACCGGTGACGTGGTGCTTGAAGCTGCCGGCAGCGGATCACCAGCCGATGGTTCTGAAACCATCATACAGGCCGGAGCAGGTATTTCTGTTGCAGGCATAGGTACAGTTAGCCAACCTTACATTATTTCTTCATCAAGTAGCTCTTATTGGTCCACTTCAGCTATCGGTACAAATAATATAGAAAATTCAAATAGTGGTGCAGTGATCATCGGAACAGGCATTACTACCCTCCCAACCGGTTACAAACTCTATGTATCTGATGGAATACTGGCAGAAAAAGTAAAAGTGGCACTTAAAGCCGGAAGCAATTGGGCTGATTATGTATTTACTGAGAAATACAGGCTTACTCCGCTTACTGAAGTTGAATCATTCATAAGATCGAATAAACACCTGCCTGGAATATCCTCTGCTGAGGCAATTGTAAAAGATGGTGGAATTGATGTAGGGCAGATGTTCTCCAAGCAAATGGAAAAGATTGAAGAACTGACCTTATACCTGATCGAAATAAACAAAAAAGTTGAGCGCCTTGAAAAAGAAAACGCCAGCCTGAGAAATTCAATACCGATCACCAATAAATAATAAGGAAAGTTATGAAAGAGCTATTTTTAATAATAAGTATTTTGCTTTCCTTAGTGGGGGCAAAAGCGCAGGACCACATATTGCTCCAGTTCAGATCGGAGGCAGACATTCCTGCGGCACTATTCTCCGAAACGCAGAAGATGTATACGCTTTCGGGTTCAGATCCAAAACTGATGGGCATTTTAAATGCTGCCGGTATCACCATATTCAATAAAGAATATCCGAATGCCAGCAAAGTAGATCATCCTAAAGCAGCCAGACTTGGGCTTATATACCGTATTAAAAGCTCAGGCAGTATTGCGGATCTGTATAATAAACTGCAGGCTTTGAACAGCAGTGCACTGGACAGAAAAATATACCTGGTGAATAAGCCCGAAATGCTTGTATTACCCAATGATTATAACCTGGTATGCTTCAATCCTGTTTGCATTCCGCGGTGCAGTAACCTTCAGAATGACCTGGTGAATGCGCCCGCTGCATGGGATATTACCACCGGCAACCCTGCTATCCGTATCGCAATGACGGACGTTAACTTCAGGAGAACTCACGAAGAACTTGCTGGGAAAGTGGTAGTGGACAATGCTTATCCTTTCGATATTTTCGATCTGGATCATGGCCTGGGTACAGCAACAATGGCAGCAGGTAATACCAATAACGGAGCAGGAATAGCAAGTGTAGGTTATAATTGCAAACTGGATCTTTACGATGCTTATTCCTATGACAATATACTACTGGCTGCACAAAATGGTGCAAAGGTGGTTAATTGCAGCTGGTTAACATCATGTTCGCCGATACCATCCGAACAGGATGTCATTGACATCGTATATGATCTTTATCATACTGTGATCGTGGGAGCAGCAGGTAATACCAACTGCGGGCAGGAAGGAGATGTTTATCCTGCGTCTTATAATCATGTCATTTCAGTCACAGCAGTCGGACATATTTATACTTTGGCAGAATTACTCACTTGTGGTATCAACACATATAGTGTCAAGGATGTACATACGTTACGCCCCCTTAATCCATCTGTAGGAACAACTTTTACCCATAACCCCAATGTTGATCTTTGTGCACCGGGGTACCTGGTAACTACATCAAAAATCACGGCCGACAATGCATATGGTGGATATTACGGTACTTCTTATTCTGCTCCAATGGTAGCAGGCGCTGCTGCCCTGATTTTATCGGTAAACTCATCATTGCTACCCGATGATGTGGAGGCAATATTAAAATGTTCCGCACGGGATGTATACGAAATCCCTTATAATATCAGTTACCTCAATAAACTGGGATCAGGAAGAATAGATGTGGGAAATGCTGTTCTGCTGGCACAAACCTGGACACCCGGTTCGGGCGGTACACAACAAACCGCACCAACAGATATCAGGTGGTTCAACATCTTATCGGATGGTGTCAATACTGTTGAAGTGGAAGATGAATGTGCATTGGGTAACTATCCCGGCATGTGCAATATCGGTTACCGGCTGGAAGTTGTAAGCGGTAACCCATCGCTCACATTCAAATGGCTCAATTTCTATTCCGAAAGCGGGGTCAATGTCACCAATTCCATTAAGTATGGCAATTCCATCACATTGACAAGAGGTATCGACTATCCATACATAAATAACAGCGCCGGTTCCCTGAAGATTTGTGTTCGCGTGAATGAGTGTGTTCCCAGTATTTACTATTCAGAAGACAGGGTCTCAGATTGCCTGGGCCTGCAGTGTAATACTCCCTGCTTAAGCGACATAACGATTACGGGCAACTACTCAACCCCGCTCACTGAATCTGCCACGTGGATAAAATCATCCGCACAAACAACCATTTCAGCTTCAGTAATTGTAAAGCTGGATGCACACCCCGTGAATGGATACGTAGAGTTGAAGCCTGTATCGAACAGTGACTTCGTTTTGGCTCAGCCGGATATTAACGGAACATTCATTGTACAAGCATATAATGGTTGCGTCAGCGGAACTCCTTCACTTACCGGAACCGGCTCATCAAATTTCAACCTGAAGAATGTTCCGGAAATGAACAATCAAAACGGCAGTTTCTCTGTTTATCCAAATCCAGCAACAAGTATGATAACTTTAACACACCCTTCAAAGTTGTCGCAGATAGAAATTCTGGATATACGTGGAAAAGTAATGCTGAGACTGATGAACCGTGGCTCGCTGAAAACAAATATTGACTTAAGCAGTTTACCTGCCGGCATATATATAATACGAACCGACAAGGTGAATTATGTATCCAAAGTCATAAAACTGTAGGCTGATATTGTTATTACTGGCTTAGCTGCCACATCCTGGTCAATCATAGTTAGCCTGGATGTGGCTTTTTAAATTAAGCTGTTTAGTTAAATACAGTAAGAAAAAACAAACAGGAATGCTGTAGATCCTTAGAATAAAGTAGGCCTTACAATTTTATTTCCTCATCGTTCTCGTCGAAGAAATGAAACTCGGTAAGCTGGTAGTTGGTGCTCGACTTCAGTTTGATACGCTGTTTGTATTTACGGCGCCATTTGGCCAGTTTGGAGAACAGGAATCCCTTGGTAAGATACGCATACAGGATAGGATGCACTTCGATGCTGAGCCCTTTGTGCTTCTGCATGATCAGGTAGCTCAGGTTCTTTTCAATTTCATCCTCCAGGATCAGGGTAGATGATATTTTGCCGGTGCCATTGCAGCTGGGGCATATCTCAGCCGTATTGATGTTCACCTCCGGCTTCATCCGCTGGCGGGTGATCTGCATCAGTCCGAATTTGCTGATGGCCAGGATGGCATGTTTGGCCCGGTCGGGTTTCATGAAGTGATCCATCGCGTCGGCAAGCTTCTTCTTGTTCTCGGCCTGCTTCATGTCGATGAAATCAACGACAATGATACCGCCCAGGTCGCGAAGGCGCATCTGGCGTGCTATTTCTTCCGCCGCTTCAAGGTTTGTTTCGAGTGCGTTCTGTTCCTGGTTATTGCTGACGCTCTTGTAACCGCTGTTTACATCGATCACGTGCAGGGCTTCGGTATGCTCAATGATCAGGTAGGCCCCGCTGGGCAGATTGACGGTTTTACCGAAAGAAGCTTTCACCTGTTTGGTAATACCGAAATTGTCGAATACCGGCGAACCATTGTTGTGGTAGGTTACGATATCGGCTTTATCGGGCGCAATGCGCTGGATATATGACTTGGTGTCGGAAAAAATATTCTTGTCGTTCACCACGATCCGGTTGAAATCCTCGTTCAGCAGGTCGCGGAGAATACTGGTTGTTTTACCCTGTTCACTCAGGATGCGGGCTGGAGGTGCAGCGCCTTTCAGGTTGGTCTGGATGGTTTTCCAGGTGGCGATCAGGCTCAGCAGGTCTTCGTGAAGTTCAGCGGTATGCTTTCCTTCGGCCGCGGTACGTACAATCACACCGAGGTTTTTGGGTTTGATGGCCTCAATGATCTTGTGGAGCCGTTTCCGTTCGTCGGACGAATGGATTTTACGGGAAACCGCGATGATGTCGTTGAATGGGGTAACCACTACAAACCGTCCCGGTAAAGAAAGTTCGCAACTAAGGCGCGGGCCTTTGGCAGCGATGGGTTCCTTGAGTATCTGTACAAGAATGTTGGGCCGGCCATTGAGTACTTCGGCGATCTTCCCGGTCTTTACGATCTCCGGCTCTACCTTGAATTTCGAAAAATCAAATCCGTTGGGAGATTTATCGTTGATGGCCTCATTGGTGAATTTGAGGATCGACCGTACATAGGGGCTGAGATCGGTATAATGGAGAAAAGCGTCTTTTTCAAAACCAACGTCTACAAAAGCGGCGTTCAGGCCCGGGATAAGTTTTTTTACTTTTCCCAGATACAGGTCGCCCACGCCGAAGCTGGCATCAGCTTTTTCACTGTGCAGTTCTACCAGCTTCTTATCTTCCAGCAGGGCGATTTCAACCCCCTGCGGGGCGGCATTTATAATAAGCTCCTTGGTCAAAAATGTAAGTTTATTCAGACCGTAAACTTCATGGAAGGAAACCTCAGCATACGTGCATCCGCAGCCCGGATCGGCTGGATGACGCAGGTATATATATGTGCCGGAACGGAGATAGCGGCACAGCTAAGAAAAAGAATTACTTCTTCTTATGACGGTTCTTTCTTAAACGTTTTTTACGCTTGTGAGTTGCAATTTTATGACGTTTCCTCTTTTTACCACAAGGCATAACTAGTCTTTTTTGTTTTTAATATTTTGAAATATGTCGACCGGTCGCCCGGTACTTTACTTTAGTTGCCTGATCCGCTCATCTACCTCCTGCGTATAGTGCTGATCATTTGCAAGGCGTTTACTGATCGTGTACCATTTTATGGCTTCGGCTTTATCGCCTTTGGCTGCATAGGTATCGGCCAGGAAAGCGATTGCTTCAAGATTATCAGGCTGGGCTTTGACAACTTTCAGTAAACGCTCGACTGCTTTGTCATATTGTCCTGATATCGAACCACCTATACCAAGCATCATTTGCGCCTTCATGTTGTTCGAATCCTTGCGAACAACCGAAAGAAGGATCTGGATGCCCTTCATTGTCTGGTCCGACTGACCTGCTCTTCCCTTGCCAAATACATAGGAACTGCCGAGCCCTACCTGTAAATCGTCGTTCGAGGGGTTCAGTTCAATGGCTTTTTCAAATAGAGCAATTGCCTGCTCCGCTTTCCAGTTCAATTTTGCCTCGTCCGTTTCCGCACGAAGGTTATTCAAAATCAATTGGGCAGCAAAGGTGAGGTTTTTTTCCGACTTATCCAACATAGCTGCTTCGGATAAATAATAGATATAGGGCTCGAAGAGATGAACACTGTCTCTCCAGAAATCGGCCAGCTGCATATTGGCCTTTACCTGTTGGGCAGATACATCTCCACGTATTACGCTGTTTTCTAATTTGGATAGAGCCAATGATTGTGAGGGACTAAGCTTCTTTTTTTCGGTTTCGATGAAACCGGCGATAGAAAATGCTGCCGCCTGGCTTTTGGCCGCAGAAATATTCTTGGCGCTTTTTGGAATGCTGGTCTTTCCGAATTGGAAGAGAAGGACTACAACGAGAAGCCCACAGGCCGTGAGAATGAGTTGTTTTTTCACCTGGTAAAATTTGCCCCGCACTTACTTAAGTGCGGATGGCAAAGTTACACTACTCTTCGTTGTCGTCCTCAAGAACCGGGGTGTCCTTGATGTTTTTTGAAGATTTTATTTCCTGCATGAACTCCTTGGCAGGTTTGAAAGCCGGGATATAGTGCTCAGGAATTTCCACAGCTATATTTTTCTTAATATTACGGCCAATTTTTGCAGCTCTTTTTTTGGTAATGAAACTGCCAAATCCGCGGATGTAAATGTTTTCGCCGTTCGCGAGTGAACTCTTAACCGCTTTGAACATTGTTTCAAGTGTAACCAGAACATCTACTTTTGGGATGCCGGTTTTTTCTGAGATTTGATTAATAAGGTCGGCTTTTCTCATGTGTTATAATTTTATATGAGATTAACAATCAGAAAAATACAATTTTTTTTTCGAATTTTCCAAACAAGATGGTGATAATCAAGTAGTTTGTACCCCGAGCGAACGTTGGGATGATCGGGGATGGTTTGTAAAATATTGAATTACATGCGATTATAGGTAAAGATATTTATTCTCCGGCCTGTCGCAATCAAAATAAAAAATAATCATATCCATGGGAGACAAAGCGTCTAAAACCCATTTTACCCGCAATCTTTTACACTGGAACAGCAAGGATAATGATCGTAAAATGCCCTGGAAGGGAGAAAAGAATCCTTACCGGATCTGGCTCAGCGAGATCATCCTGCAGCAAACCCGGGTAGAGCAGGGGCTGGAGTATTACAATCGCTTTATCAAAACATACCCAACCATCAGCAAACTGGCTGCTGCACCGGAAGAAAAGGTTTTCAAACTCTGGGAAGGGCTGGGTTATTACAGCCGCTGCCGGAACCTCATCGCGACGGCCCGGTATATTGCTACCGAACGAAAGGGGATATTCCCAGGCACATACGAAGATATTCTTGCTTTAAAGGGGGTGGGGCCATACACGGCGGCAGCCATTGCCTCCTTTGCCTTCAACCTGCCTCATGCGGTTGTTGATGGGAATGTTTTCCGTGTGCTGGCCAGGTATTTCGGCATTGCCACGGATACGATGAGTTCGGCGGGAAAGAAACGGTTCACCAGTCTTGCCAATGAATTGCTGGATAAAACGAGTCCGGGCGTCTACAACCAGGCCATTATGGATTTCGGGGCGATGGTGTGCAAACCACAAAGCCCGCTATGCAGCGCCTGTCCGCTGCGTAAAAAATGTGTGGCATTTCGCGATAAAAAGGTAGAGTCGCTACCGGTTAAGACGAAGCAGTTGGCAAAAAAGAAGCGATGGTTCTGCTACCTGGTCATCGAGCAGAATAACAAGGTGCTGGTACGAAAACGAACAGCGAAAGATATCTGGCAGAACCTGCACGAGTTCGTGCTCGTTGAAACACCCCGGCGCATGCCGCCCGAAAAATTTCTCCAGGCCAGATTCTATAAGCAGATTTCCAGTGGCAATCAATTCCGGGTTCAATCCATTTCCGGTACCTATATCCAGCAACTGTCTCACCAAACCATTGAAGGATATTTCCTGTACATCCGGGCGAATAAAATGCCTGTTATTGAAGGCTTTGAGCCCGTGCCTGTATCCCGGTTGCCCCGCCTCGCTTTTCCCCGTTTCATCAGCCGCTACCTGGCCGAAAAGGGTTAGCCATGTAAAAGAAAAAAATGTATCTTTAAATTTGTCGCTAAACACGTTCGCCAAACGCTCGGATTAAATCATGTACTATGAGAGGAGTTAACAGGGTCATGCTGATAGGCAATCTTGGCAAAGACCCGGATATGCAGTTCCTGGAAGGAAACATAGCCGTGGCAAAATTCTCGCTGGCCACCACCGAAACCTATAAAGATCGCAGCGGTAAACTGATCTCCCAAACAGAATGGCATACGGTCGTTCTCTGGCGGGGCCTGGCCGAGCTGGCGCAGAAATACCTGCACAAGGGAAGCCTGGTTTATATTGAAGGCCGCCTCAAAACCCGCAGCTGGGAAGACAAGGAAGGCAATAAGAAATTTGCTACGGAAGTAGTAGGCGACAATCTCATCATGCTCGATAAAAGAAGCGATGGCTCCCAACTGGGTTCGGGTTACGAAAATATTGATGGATCCGAGGGCGAAGTTCCACCGCATCCCGATGAAGGAACGGAGCGGCTGCCTTTTTGATCGGCTACGCCGGGTAGAGGTTCCCGGGTAGACAACATTTTTCACGAAAACTATTTGTTTTGGATTACCATTCGGTTTACGATTTCGTTGGTTCTTTACGATTCTCTCTTTTAGCCATAACCCCCGCAGCTACCACGGTACTTATCTTCCTGGTAATCCTGTTGTTCATGCTCTCCTTTTTGTTCGCCGGATCCGAGATCGCTTTTTTCTCGCTTACCCATAAGGATATCAACGTACTTAAAACAAAAAAACAACCGGCTTACCGGCGCATTGTCAACCTGCTCGATCAGCCCAAAGTGCTGCTGGCATCGATGCTCATCAGCAACAGCTTCATCAACATCGGTATCATCCTCATCTCCAACATACTCATCGATAGCTGGATATCCGGCCTGCACTTCAATTTCTGGCCGGTATTCCTGATCAAGGTTGTATCGGTTACGTTCCTGCTGCTGCTCTTTGGCGAGGTGCTTCCCAAGGTATGGGCAACGCATCATAAGATATGGTTTGCCGCCACGGCTTCCCTGGTGGTGGAGATATTCGGAAGCCTCTTCTACCGATTCAGCAAACGGATGGTTCGTTTGAGCGACCGCATCGAGCAGCGTTTTTCGTCGGATAATTCATCCACCATGGATTCGAGTCACCTCGATTATGCCATCGACCTGCTGCCCGAGCACGAAGCCACCACCGAAGAAAAATCGATCCTGAAAGGGATCCGCAAATTCGGCGATACCACCGTGAAGCAGATCATGCGCACCCGCCTGGATGTATGTGGCATCGATCATAATTTCCATTTCGGGGATGTGCTGAAAAAAATAGAGGACCTGCATTACTCCCGCCTGCCGGTGTATAAGAACAGCCTCGATGAAGTGGTGGGCATGCTGCATACCAAGGATATTCTTCCCTATATCAATGAACAGGAAACCTACGACTGGCATTCGCTGATCCGCCAGCCCTATTTCGTGCACGAACAGAAACTGATCGAAGACCTGCTGCAGGAATTCCGCAACCGCCGGATGCACTTTGCCGTGGTGGTGGATGAATTTGGCGGAACCTCGGGCATCGTAACACTGGAAGATGTTATGGAAGAGATCATCGGCGAGATCAAGGATGAATTTGATGAAGAAGATACGATCAACCGCAAAATCGACGATCATACCTATATCTTCGAAGGTAGAACCATGATCAACGACGCATGCAAGGCCATGAAACTGCCGGCCGATACTTTCGACACGGTCCGGGGTGACAGCGACTCCCTGGCCGGACTGGTACTTGAGATCGCCGGCGAATTTCCCCAGGTGAATGAAGAAGTCGTAAGCGGCGGGTATACCTTCATCCCATTGGAAATAACCAGGAACCGGCTCGATAAAATCAAGATCACGATCCACCCTGCTAACCCGGAATAATTATGCGAATAAAGGCTTCAAAACTACTTTCCCTGATCCTGCCCGTTCTGTTCCTGTATGCATGCAACAGCCCGTATACTTCGAAAAAGCGTGGCTATTACAAGATCGATTTTCCGGAAAGAAGTTATGTGAAATTCGAGGAAGCGGGCTTTCCCTACCGTTTCGAATATCCATCCTACGCCCGGGTGGTGCGGGATAGTACCTACTTCGACCAGGATACCCTCAATCCCTACTGGATCAACATCGATTTTCCGTCGCTGGGCGGAAAGATGTTCCTGAGTTATAAAGCGGTGGGGGGAAGTTCTACCTATAAAGTAAAACAGCCCGACGGTACGTATAAAGATTCCGTCGGAAAGAACGTGTTCGACCTTATGGTGAATGACGCATTCAAACTTACCGGGAAGAACGAAGTGGTTGCCAGTTCCATTAAGGACAGTGTATTCCGCACGCCGAATGGCGTCAGCGGTGTCTTCTTCCGCGTAGGCGGTAATGCCGCCACAGCCCGGCAATTCTTTGTAAGCGATACCACGAAGCATTTCTTCCGCGGCGCCCTGTATTTCGAAGCAACCCCCAATGCCGATTCCATCCGGCCGGTGGTGGATTTTCTTCAAAAAGACATCGACCACCTGCTGCAGACCTTCCGCTGGGCAACTAAATAAACCCCTGTACGATTTTAATCTCCCGTTTGGTAACGGAAACCCTACGCATTCGCTATTTTTGCGTCCATGATTGCTATTGATAATATCCTGGTCAGCGACGAAATCGTAAAAGAGCAATTTGTTTGCGACCTCACGAAATGTAAAGGCGCCTGCTGCGTGGATGGAGACGCCGGCGCCCCGCTTTCCAAAGATGAACTGGATAAACTGAACGCGGTATACGATAAGGTAGTACCCTACCTCGACGCCGAAAGCCTCAAAGAACTGGAACGCCAGGGCCGTTATGTATATGATAAGGAATTCGGCTGGGTGACACCCACCATCGAAAGCAAGGTTTGCGTGTATGGCATCAGGGATGAACAGGGTATCGTTAAATGCGGCATCGAACAGGCCTGCCTTGATGGAAAGATCAAATGGAAAAAACCCATCAGCTGCCACCTTTTCCCGGTCATTGTGAAAGAAAGCAAACGCAGCGATAATGTATACGTGAACTACGAACCCCGCGAAGATAACTGCAAGGCTGCCTGCGCCCTGGGCAAAAAACTGAAAGTGCCGGTGTATGTATTCTTAAAGGAAGCGCTTGTACGCCGCTTTGGCCAGGCTTTTTACAACAGCCTCGAAGCCACCGCCAACCACCTCGCCAAAAAATAATTGACATGATCCATAATCTCACCGACCTGAAACTGATCTTCGCCGCCTGTTTGGTATCGCTGGCTTCCTGCACCGTGAACAAGGCAACCAACGACGAAAGCCTGAAGAAATACTTCGATGAGAACAAGGTCGACGGATGCTTTACCATGCTCAACAACGCCGATGGCGAGATCACCGTGTACAACATGAAGTACGACACCATGCGCTTCAGTCCCGCCTCCACCTTCAAGATCGTGAACTCGCTGATCGGTTTGCAGACAGGCCGTATCCTCGACGAAAACATGGTCATTAAATGGGATGGGGTAACACGTTCACGGGAAGAGTGGAACAAGGACATGAACATGACCGAGGCGTTCAAAGTGAGTTGTGTGCCGTATTACCAGGAAGTAGCCCGCCGTATCGGTGCCGATACCATGAAACAATGGATCGACAGCCTCGGATACGGAAATAAAAACATCAGCGGCCCCATCGATTCATTCTGGCTCAACAATAAATTAAAGATATCACCCGATGAACAACTGGGTTTGCTCAAACGGCTTTATTTCGGCCAGCTGCCTTTCCGCAAATCGGTTCAGGAACAGGTGAAAGACGTTATGCTGCAGGAAAGCAATACCGCCTACAAACTGAGTTACAAAACCGGCTGGGGTTATGCAGAAGACGGCAACTCCATCGGCTGGCTCGTTGGATGGATCGAAGAGAATAATCATGTATACTTCTTTGTAACCTTTGTAAAAGCCCCCGCACACGACATCGATATGCGTACGGTGCGGATGAACATCACCCGCGGGATACTCAAACAGTATGGGTTTTTTGAAGGTAAAAAATAGCGCATGCCTTTTGCTGATTTAACACTTCGCTTAACGGCCTCTTGATTAATTTGCCCGCCATGTTGCGTTTTCAATATACCTATTTGCTGCTGGCCCTTCTGGTGCTCCCGCTTTTGGCGGCGCTGTACTTCTGGGTCATCCGCTGGAAAAAGAAAACCATCCTTCGCATCGGCGATGCACGGCTCGTTAAGGAAATCATCGGCACGTATTCTCCCCGTCGCTTCGCTGTTAAATTCGCACTGGTTTTGCTGGCATTCGGCTTCGGGGTACTGGCGCTGGCCAACCTGCGCAAACCCGGAAGCGTGGAAAAGGTAAGCCGCAGCGGGATCGATATCATGATCGCACTCGACGTGAGCAAGAGCATGCTGGCGAACGACATTAAACCCAACCGGCTCGAACGGGCCAAGCAATCCATCGCGAAGCTCATCGATAAACTGGGCAACGACCGCATAGGTATCGTGGTGTTCGCGGGAAGGGCCTACCTGCAAATGCCGCTTACCGGCGATCATGGCGCCGCCCGCATGTACCTGGCATCCGCTGGTCCGGATGCCGTGCCTACCCAGGGTACCGTGATTTCCGAGGCGTTGAAGATGTGTCACGCCGCTTTCAATCCCAAAGAAAAAAAATACAAGGCGGTTGTGCTGATCAGCGACGGGGAAGATCACGATGAGGGCGCTGTTCCGGAGGCGGAGAAACTGGCCGAAGACGGCATTGTGATCAATACCGTTGGCATCGGTTCGCCCGATGGCGCCACGTTCATGGATGAACTTACCAATCAACCCAAGAAAGACGCGAACGGGAATATCGTAATAAGTAAACTGAATGAAGCGGAGCTGAAAAAGATAGCGGAAAGCGGCAACGGCAACTACCAGCTGTTCAGCGGTACCGATGAGCTGGTGAACAAACTGGAATTGCAGCTTGAAGGAATGGACCGCCGCACCATCACCGAAGATGCGCAGGTGAATTACCTGAATTTTTATCCATACTTCCTGGCAGCGGCGCTCCTGCTGCTCCTGGTAGAATTCTTCCTGCCCGAAAACAGGAACCCGCGAAGGGAATCTGCACCCGCGAAAGCCTTAAAAGCGATGCTGTTTGTTGTACTGTTCGTTTCCGGTTCATCGGTTTCGATGGCCCAGGATCAGAAGAAGCTCATCAAAAATGGGAATGAAGCCTACGAAAAGAAAGACTACGGCTCAGCTGTTACCAATTACCAGCAGGCCATCTCCAAAAAACCCGGCGACGTGGTTGCGCAGTATAATCTCGGCAATGCGCTGTACAGGAATAATAACAAAGAGGATGCGGTGCAGGCTTACGAAAAAGCCCTGGCCAGCGCCTCCACAAATGCCGAGAAGGCAAAGGCCTGGTATAATAAGGGCGTGGCGCTGCAGAACAATAATAAACTTCCCGAGTGTATCCATGCCTATAAGCAGGCGTTGAAACTGGATCCAACGGATGAAGATGCCCGGCAAAACCTCCAAAGAGCGCTGAAGCAACAAAAACAGCAGGAGGAGAAAAAAGATAATAAGGAAAACAAAGAAAAAAAGAAGCCCAGGGAAGATCAGAAACAAAAGGAAAAAGAAAAACAAAAGCCGCAGGAACAGAAAGAGCAACCCAAACCACAGCCAAAGATCAGCAAACAAGACGCGGAAGAGAAGTTAAAGGCGCTCCTGCAACAGGAAAAAAATCTCCAGGATAAATTACAACGGGTAAATACCAGCCCGGTCGCCAAGCCGGAAAAGGACTGGTAAACACGATCAAACGTCCTCGTCTGACCGTTTCCAAAACCTGCGCTATTATCGTTATTTTTGCAGGAACAGATACAGCATGCAGTTCTATTGTGAATCCCTGACAACATACAAACGCCTCAAAACCCGCGAGGTTAAAGTGGGTAACCTGCTGATCGGCAACGGCCACCCCATCCGGGTGCAAACCATGACCACCACCGATACGATGGACACCCTCGCCACCGTAGAGCAATCCATCCGTTGCATCGAGGCCGGAGCCGAATTGGTTCGTATCACGGCGCCCTCGAAAAAGGAAGCGGAAAATCTCCAGAACATAAAAGACGAACTGCGCAAACGCGGGTACGATACACCCCTGGTTGCGGATATTCATTTCACACCCAACGCGGCGGAGATCGCCGCGAGGATCATTGAAAAAGTGCGGGTGAATCCCGGTAACTATGTAGATAAAAAGAAATTCGAGCAGATCGAATATACCGATGCGGAATATGCCGAAGAGATCGAACGAATCCGGGAACGGTTCACCCCCCTGGTACGCATCTGCAAGGAACACGGCACCGCCATGCGCATCGGTACCAACCACGGGAGCCTGAGCGACCGCATCATGAGCCGCTACGGCGATACCGCCATCGGCATGGTGGAAAGCGCCATGGAATTCCTGCGCATTGCCCGCTCGGAAGATTATCACAACATCATCCTCAGCATGAAGAGCAGCAACCCGCAGGTGATGGTGCAGGCCTACCGGCTGCTCATCAAACACATGGAAGAGGAATTTGGCGAATGTTACCCGCTGCACCTCGGTGTAACCGAAGCCGGTGATGGTGAAGACGGAAGGATCAAATCGGCGATTGGTATCGGTACCCTGCTCGAAGACGGGATCGGGGATACCATCCGCGTGAGTTTGACCGAAGACCCGGAATTCGAAATACCTGTTTGCAGAGACCTGGTTAAGCGGTACAGCGCTATCGACCAGCGATCAGCCACCCGGGGCCTTGTTCCCGCGATCAATAAACTTCCGTACTCGCCTTTTGCATACAAACGCCGCGAGAGTTTTGAAGTGGGGAATATCGGCGCCAAACACGTTCCGGTTGTGATCGCCGACCTGAGCGGTATTGATGCGATACAGCATGAACACCTGCAGCGTGTGGGATATACCTACAATGCCGCTACCGATAAATGGAACATCAGCGACAGCGCCGCGGATTATATTTTTACCGGCCACCAGTTGCTGAACTTCGATCTGCCGGGTACCCTTAAGGTGATCGTTTATCCTGCCACCTGGGAAGAGGCGCCCGACAAGCAAAAATATTTTCCCATCTTTTCCGATAAAGGATATACGGAAGCGAACGCGAAAAGCGGCCTGCAGAATTTTGTGATGGTGGATTGCTTCAACGACGAAACACCCATCACGGATTTCAGCTTCCTCGATGAACTCGCCAATGATCCAACCGTTGTACTCTGCCTCAGCAGCACCAATGCCAATGCCCTGCAAAGCATCCGGCGCATGTTCATGGAACTGGAGCTGCGGGCCATCAAAAACCCGGTAGTGCTGATCACCGACAGCAGCTGGCAAACACCCGACGAACACCTGATTCATTTCGCCACCGAAACAGGCGGCCTGTTCCTCGATGGTTTTGGCGATGGCATCTGCCTCGGCTACAGCAGTAAATCGAAAATGGATACGGTGAATGTGAGCGGCAGAACCTATCTCGAAGTAAAAGACAGGTACCAGTTCACCAACAATACGGCTTTCTCGATCCTGCAGGCCACCCGTACCCGTATATCCAAAACGGAGTACATCAGTTGCCCGAGTTGCGGCAGAACCCTGTTCGACCTGCAGGAAACAACCGCGAAGATCCGGGCGGTTACCAATCACCTGAAAGGCGTGAAGATCGCCATCATGGGTTGCATCGTAAACGGACCCGGTGAGATGGCCGACGCGGATTTTGGCTATGTGGGCAGCGGACCGGGTAAGATCACCCTGTACAAAGGCAAAGAGATCGTAAAACGCAATGTGCCGAGCGAAGTGGCGGTGGATGAACTGATCAGCCTCCTAAAGGAAAATGAAGCCTGGATCGAAACCTCATCCGTTTCTTAAATCAATTGTTGTGTTTTCTTCAAAGAACAATACGATTAATAACCAAACTAAAGCAGTTCCCCTTTAGGGGACAGGGGTATGCAAACAGATTTTCTGGTCATTGGGAGTGGTATCGCGGGGCTAACCTACGCGTTAAAAGTAGCGGAGGCATGCCCGGATAAGACCATTACTATCCTTACCAAAACACAAAGCGACGAAACCAATACAAAATACGCCCAGGGCGGTATCGCCGGCGTGATGGACCCCGAGCAGGATAGTTTTGAAAAACACATCGAAGATACCCTGGTGGCGGGCGATGGACTTTGCAACCGCCGTGTGGTGGAGATCGTGGTGAAGGAGGGGGTGCAACGCATCGAAGAGATCATTTCCTGGGGCGCACAGTTCGACAAGGAAAGCGACGGCGATTACAAGCTGGGCAAGGAAGGTGGCCACAGCGAATACCGGATCCTGCACCACAAGGATGTAACCGGCAGGGAAATGGAACGGGCCCTGCTCGCCGCCATCGCCAAACGGCCGAACATCCGGCTCATCAGCCATTGCTTTGTGATCGATATCATCACCCAGCATCACCTCGGTTATCTTGTAACAAAATCAACCCCCGATATTGAATGTTACGGGGTGTATGTGCTGAACCTCGTATCCAACAAGATCGAAAAGATATTAGCGAAGATCACCCTGCTGGCAACGGGCGGTAACGGGCAGGTATACCGCTCCACCACCAACCCGGCGATCGCTACCGGCGACGGGGTTGCGATGGTATACCGGGCCAAGGGCCGCATCGAGAACATGGAATTCATCCAGTTTCATCCAACCGCTTTGTACGAACCGGGTATCCGCGGTCAGAACTTCCTGATCACCGAAGCGGTACGCGGCGATGGCGGGATACTCCGGAATCATGCCGGCGAAGCCTTCATGGAGAAATACGATCAGCGCAAAGACCTGGCCCCCCGCGATATCGTGGCCCGGGCGATCGATAACGAAATGAAAGTGGCGGGTACCGAACATGTGTTCCTCGACTGCCGCCATTTCAGCAGGGAGAAATTTGTGGAGCACTTCCCGAATATTTATGCGAAATGCCTGAGCATCGGTATCGACATCACCCAGCATATGATACCGGTTACCCCCGCGGCGCATTACAGTTGCGGCGGCATCAAAACCGATGAACACGGACGAACCTCGATCAAACACCTCTATGCGGCGGGCGAATGCGCCAGCACGGGTTTGCACGGGGCCAACCGACTGGCGAGCAACAGCCTGCTGGAAGCGATGGTATTCGCTCACCGCAGTTACCTCGACGCGGTGCAGAAGATCGGCCCGGTGACTTACCGCGAAGACCTCCCCGACTGGAAGGCCGATGGCACCAATGCGCCCAAGGAAATGATCCTCATTACCCAGAGCGTGAAAGAACTCAAACTGCTGATGAGCGATTACGTGGGTATCGTACGCAACAACGAACGGCTGCACCGGGCGATGAAGCGGCTCGACCTGCTGTACGAAGAATCAGAGTCACTGTACGAACGAACCGTGGTTTCCCCGCAACTATGCGAGTTGCGCAACATGATCACGGTGGCATACCTCATCGTGAAATGCGCCGAGTTCAGGCACGAGAGCCGTGGCCTGCATTATAACACCGATTATCCAACCAAATCAGAAATGATACAGAACATCGTTCTGTAACGCAGATGTATTATCTCATTTATATTCCCCTGTATGTATTATCCCTGCTTCCGTTACGGGTATTGTACCTGCTGAGCGACCTCGTTTCGTTCTTCCTGTTCCGGGTGTTTGGCTACCGGCGTAACGTGATCGAAGGAAACCTGGCGATCGCTTTCCCGGAAAAAACGGAAACGGAACGGAAAGCCATTGCACGGAAGTTTCACCGCAACTTCACCGATTCGTTCATCGAAACGATCAAGTGCCTCTCGGTACCGAAGGCGTTTTACGACAAACATTGCACAACCGATTTCTCCCTCTTTGATGAACTCGCGAAAGAAGGGCTGAGCTGCCAGATGCACGCCTGCCACCAGTTCAACTGGGAATGGATCAACCTGCATTGGTCGGCGCATATGAAACAACCGCTGGCGGTGGTATACATGCCCATCAGCAGCAAACCCCTCGACCGGCTTTTTTATAAACTCCGCTCGAAATACGGTACGGTTCTCATGCCCGCCACGGATGTGAAACGATCCTTTATCGCCTGGAGCCGGAAATTGCATTGCCTGGCCCTCGTGGCGGATCAAAAACCAGCGAGTGCGGGTTCCAGCTACTGGATCGATTTTTTTGGCAAACCTACTCCCTTCATTACCGGGCCCGATAAAAACGCCATCTTGAAAAAATGCCCGGTTGTATTCGGACGGGCATTTAAAACCGGGCGGGGCAAATACGCCACCAGTTTAACACTGGCCTGCAAAGATGCGTCGGTACTGGCGCCCGGAGCGCTTACGCTGATGTACAGGGATTATATCGAAGACGCCATCCGCCGGCAACCGGAAATGTATCTCTGGAGTCACAAACGCTTCAAGTTTGAATGGCAGGAAGAATACCGCGGTCTTTGGATCGATACCCGTCCGGCGCCTGCGGCTACTGCCTGATCAGCCGGAACATTTCTCCGTTGTCTTCATGACTGTTATAAACCGTCAGCCAGTAAATTCCCTTTGGAAGATACCTTGTTTGGATGGCCAGTTGCGAAACGCCTGCGGGCAACTGCTGTACCTGTTTTTTCAGCAAGCGCCCGGCATCATCGCGTAATAACAATACCAGTTCACCGGCATGTGGTTGATACAGGGTTACATAGATGGTATTGGTGAACGGGTTCGGCCATACCCGCGTGGGTTCCTTGCCATTGCAGGATGAACGCAGGATGTTCGAGGAGAACTCCCTGCCATCTTTATCAACCTGCACAATGCGGTAGTACCGGTTGTTTGCCGATGTTAGATCCGTGAATGAATATTTTTTTTCCGACTGGCTGAAGCCTGCGGCCTTTATGCGGCCCGCTTCGGCCCAATTGATGGAGTTGGCGCTTCGCTCGATCCGGAAATGATCGCTGTTCTGTTCCTGGGCCGTTTGCCAGTTTAGTAATACCGGGCCAGAGAGGCATTGCAGGTTAAACGAAGTAAATGTTACAGGCAACGGATTGTTTGCGTCCGAGAGCGTCCACCGTGTTGTGAAGCTTGAGATTCCCTGTTTCTCCAGGTAATTCAGATCAGGATCTCCACTGGTATAACCCTGGTTGCTCCAGTGAATGGTATCGGCGCTGTTCCAGATCTTCAGACTGTTTTCGGGTATACCATTCAGTTCGCTGTTGAAGTAGCTGAACCGGAAGGTCGCATTCAGGTTGGTATTATTGGCAGGGATGATCTCGTAATACCGTTGAATGGAATAACCAAGTCCGTACGTATTGTTCTGCGAACGATGCCCTCTCCGGATGAGTACATTTCCCAGGTTGGCGCCGGAAGACAGCACGGCGCCTAAATTACCCGGATTGGCGCCAGCCGGATTATTCAGCGCTGCGCTGACTACCACATAGCCGCCGCCAAGCCCTACTATACGGCTGCTTTCCTTCTCCCCATTCAAAATACCGGCGATGCCGAGGTCGAGTATCTTTCCATTCAGGTCGATATGTCCAGAAAGGAAATCAGTTGAATGGGCGATGAATACATTCCGTAACAGTCGTAGGGAATCGATGCTTGCCTTATTGATCACGATCCTGTTAAAGGCAGTGTACTGCGAGCCACTGATGGTGGTGCTTTTATCTCCCGTAAAATGTACAACGCCAAGTCCCGGCGAGAAACTGCCGTGATTAACCAGGTCGGTATTCCGCAGGGTGAGTACCGCGTTGCCGTTTACCGTGAGTGTGCTGCCTGTACTTAAATATAACTGTGCGTTCAACGCCTGTACAAGCAGGAAACAGATGCCGAACATTATTTTTTGTTTCATGGTGAATCGGGTGCTATGGTTATTACCGGTGTGGCGTATTGCGGATATAGATTAGGGTCATCACCTGGAGCAGGCTCCAGCCCAGGTAGATGATCCACAGGATCCGGCCATGCCGCCGGAAAAAATCGCTGAGTCGTTTCATATACATTGTTTGGGGGTTACTGACTGAACGCTTTCATAAACCCCGATCCGTTTCGGATCGGGGTGGTACGGATTCGGGCAAGGATCTATTTCTCCGCGATAAAGAGCAGGAAACTGTTTTGCAAATGATACATATCCTCGGTAAGGCGATAGGGTTGCAACGCTTCCGCGATGGTTTGGTGCACTTTCAACTCGCTGGCATGCTTCATGGCTGCGGCAGCGGGGCCGGTACCCAGGAAACTTTTGATGCCCTCATCCGTTGTATGATACAGGAAAGGACAAGCGATCCGGATCTTATAAATCACTTTCAGCTTGAGTGCCGTGCAGATGCTTTCGATCTTACCGTCTTCCGAAAGGGCGAAGGGGCCGGGTGTGCCGGGCGGCGGCGGAGGTACGAGGCTGTTGATCGCTTTCAGTATGGTGGTGGCATCGCTGTATTCGGGTTTGTCCCAGATACCGATCACCAAACGACCGCCGGTTTTAAGTACACGCTTCGCCTCGGAAAGAGCGTTGGTGAAATTACCGGCATACTGGAAGGAATTGAAGCCTGCGACGATATCGAAGGTTCCTGAACTGAACGGAAGTGATTCCAGGTCTTCTTCCAGGAAATTATGCTGCGGGTTGCGTTCCCGGGCCACGCTTAATAAACCTGGCGCCGCGTCGACACCCACTACCTGCGCCCCGGTCGAGATGGCCATGTGGCTGAACAATCCCGATCCGCATCCAGCGTCGAGCAGCATGCTGTCTTCGTCGGGCTGCAGTTGCTCCAGGGTTTTTTTGTACAGCGGTGTAAAGAAGGGTTCAAAATAATTTGACCAGTAATGCGGAGCCACGCTCCACAATTTTCCCTGGATTTCTTTTGTGCTCATTGGATAACATTTAAAGATGGATGATTGATTTATTTTTTGCCGGATAAGATATTAGCGGCTACTTTCTTTCCCTGCACAAGTCCCGCATTGATGCTGGCGAGGTAATGTATGCCTGCGTAAAGCCTCGAGATGCCGGCTTCCGCGGCGATGGATTGAAAGGAACTATAGGTTCGGGGCGTATAACCCAGGTAATCGTACGTGTGATCGGTGAAGGTTCCGCTGTTCCCGAAAATCTCCTGCATGATATCCGCGGCGGCGGCCGAAAGGCTCGAATGCGCCGATACGAACTCGGGATGCGCCGGCGTACCCAGGTAGGGCGACCAGGTTTCCTGGCTCATCACTTCACGGATATAGGTAATAGGACGTACCACAGAATACTGGTACTTCGACCGGAAGCAGCTGATCAGGGCGTCGTTGACAGCGGCTCCTGTGAGCGCATAGGCCAACGCGGCATCGGCAAGCGATGATTTCCGGATATGGATAACCTGCCGCAGGATGCTTAACCAGTGACCGGGTGAAGAAACGCCGGGTACATCACGCCAGAACGCGGCCATCGCTTTCTGATCATCGGTAAGTGTTTGCGACACATCGTATACCTGTTTCACCGCCTGGTAAAACGGAGAAGCCGGATCGGTTGAATAGGTCATGGGCGCTTGTGGTTCGGCGTTACTGATACTGCCGATGATCACCGTGCGGTTGTTTCCCCAATAGGGTGTGGCGGGCGCTGCGAAAGCAGGCGCCGTTGGTTTCCATAACCCGGGGCCCACCGGTACCACATACGGATTGTTTGCATTTTTATAGCCATCCGATTCCGACCAGTTGAATACGGCAGCGGCAACAGCTTTACCAAATGCGGCAGAGCGTTCGATCCGCGGAGAGGATTGGGTGGCAAGAAAATCCAGGTTCAGGGCAAACTCAAGCGAATCGATCGCTGCTTTGTCGGCAACGCTGGCGTTGGGGAAGAAGGATTTACTGATCGCAGCCATGGCCGCGTTCAGGTTGGCCGGGTAGTAATAATCCTTCGCTTTACCGGCGGCCGGTAACCCGGTAAGTCCGTTCCATTTGTTTTGCCAGGCCTGTTTGCCCGGGATGCCCGGCGCCAGTGATTCCAGTGCGGCCACCCCGGTGTATGCGAAGTGACGGGCGAAGCCGTGGTTGGGTACACCGCTGGCATTGCGTATGAGCCGGAGCTGGAGTGTCATCCATTTATCGAGTACGTCGGCGCTGAATGAAGCGGCATGTTGTTCTTTGTCTTCATGGTCGTTGCTTTTTTTGCAGGAACCCAGGAAGAGAATGGCCAATGTGATGGCTGCGATAAGGCGGGCGAGTAAACGCCACTTTCTGATTGTTGTTGTCATGGTTATACTTTTTGATTGATTGAATTATTTTTTTTGGGTGAAGCGGTAGATCGCTGTGTAAGGAACCTCCGCGGTTTCGTCGGCGCGGGTGGGCAGTACCGATGGCGCTTTTCCGCCCGAAGTGGCAATACGCTGGATATAGGCCACATTGGCGAAAACGCCGGTGGGGGTTTTACCCGACTTCGGCATCAGCAGCAGCCAGTCGATGCTGTTGGCGTCGGCAGCGGCCGCTGTTTTGGCCGGGGCGAAATGCTGTGCGAACAGGGAGTCTTGCGGGGAGAGTTCCCAGTTGGGACCGGCAGAATGTGTTCCCACGATTTTGTTGCTGGCGTCGTAAAGGGCGGCCTGCGGAGCCACGAAGACCCACTCGTAGGTAACAGGAAAACTGCCTGCCTTCGCCTGCGCTTTATACTTCTGTACGCCCTGGGCATAGAGTGTGAGTACACGGGTTGTGTTACCGGGGAATTGGGTAGCGATGTCGACCGAAGAAGGGATCACAAGTTTTTCACTTTCGTTGATCCGGTAGGCCGGACTGTTGTAATCGGTGTGATCGCTTTTTTTGCAACCGGCAAGTATGGCTATGGCCAGTACGGTTGCGATGAAACCTTTCGGGGTGATTGTTTTTACGATGTTCATTGTTTTTGTTTTTGTGGGTGATAGATTTAGTTGTTTGATTTTTTCAGTTGCCTGCTCAGTTCATTTACCTGCTTTTGCAACGCAGTGATGAGGGCCTGTTGTTCCTGCATGGCCTTTACCAGGGGTACAACAAACTCGGCATAACGAAGGCCGTAGAGATCCTTTTCATTCCTGGGTCTGTCGATGCCGCTGAAGTTGTAGCCCAAACTTTTGGCAACCGCTTCCACTTCCTGTGCGATGAAACCGCTTTGCACGAGCTGCTCTTTTTCCCGGGCTGCTTGTTGCATGTCATCATTCCAAAGTTTGCTTTCTGTTACGCCCAATGAGTTGTTCAGCAAGGCGATGTCGAGGTTGTAGGTAACGGGCCTGAGCTGGAGGATGAAGTCGAGCCCCCGAACATTTTCTTTAATATTTTTCTTGAAGCGCCCGTCGCTTATATTGGTCCAGCCGGCGAATCCGCCGATCGAGGTGGTGGAGCTGTTCCCGATCCGTGCCTGGTTACTGGCCGTTACTCTTGCATCGGCACCCAGGGCAATGCTGTTGAATGTGCCATCTGCATTCGCCAGGGCCTCACTTCCGATCATTGTGTTATTCCAGCCCATGTTGGCAACGGCTCCCGCCGCGTAACCCATGGCTATATTATACGATGCCGAGGTGGTATGCCGGAGTGCCGCATTGCCGATTCCTACATTATTCCAGCCTACGGTATTGTACCCGAGCGAATTGATGCCAACAGCGGTATTTTCTTCCCCGGTTGTATTGGCGTACAGGGTACCGGCGCCCAGTGCGGAATTATTTTCGCCGCTGGTATTACTTCGGAGAGAGAGATTGCCGACTGCTGTATTATCAGAACTCAGCGACGTGGTGTAAAACAGTGCTTCATACCCGACAGCCGTATTTCTCCGGCCGATCGTATTCGAATACAATGCGTGCACACCGTAAGCGGTATTCTGGCTCCCGGTTGTATTGTTTCGCATCGCGTCTACACCAAATGCCGAATTCGAATACCCGGTCGTATTACTGAGCAATGCAAAACTTCCCACGGCTGTATTAGCATCGGCGGTTGTGTTTTGGTAAAGGGCACCATGACCCAGGCCGGTATTATACGACCCGGTGGTATTGTATTCCAGCGCTTCGCCCATAGCGGCATTGGCGGTTCCGGTGGTATTGGCACGCAAAGCATGCCAGCCTATACCTGTATTGAATGTGCCGGTGGTATTCGCGAAGAGGGCTTCCATGCCGGTTGCCGTGTTGTACGATCCGGTTGCATTGGAAAAAAGGGAACGATATCCCACCGCTGAATTTTCCGTGCCTGTGGAATTGGCGATTCCGCTTTGCACTCCCGTGAATGTATTCGCGGTTCCTTTTACCGTGAGAACAGTGTTACCGCCGATACGGTACACAGAATCGGTATTGATGCTTCCGGCAACGTCGAGCCGGAAGGCGGGTGTTGTGGTACCGATGCCCACATGCTGGGCACGTACAGAGACGCAGGCTGTTATGCACGCCGTGGCGAGCAGAATGATTTGTTTCATGGCTATACTTTTAATTTCAGGGCAAACCTACTATCACCGGGCGCCGGGAATCATCGTCCTTTTCCAAACGGCCGGCTTTTTTTTCCATCCGGAATGCGTGGAAAAGAAAAATTTTGTCCCGGGCTTTTTCCATCTGCCGGATCCGGCGGTTCAACGGGGAAGCGGAGGCTCCCAACGGCAGGGGTGGTACAGCGGGGCTTTTGTTCGGGAAAAACCTGCGGGCTAAGTTGCTACCTTTAAGGAGTCAAACACGCAGGAACATGTACAGGGCACGAATATTTTTACTGCTTTTGTTTTTTCTGTCTTTTCAGGAAATGATCGGCCAGGATCTTGCCGAAGCCGGGTTTACGAAATACACAACGGCCAGCGGCATATCAGACAATGCAGTGAACGCCATCCTGCAGGATGCGACGGGCTATATCTGGCTCCCCACCACCTCGGGCCTGAACCGCTTCGACGGAAGCAGGTTCCGGCAATACCACAGCACCAGCGACAGCCTTTCTCCGGCATCGGAACATTTTTCAGGGGCCAACTGGCTTGATAAGGACCGGATCGCATTCTTTTCGGTAGGATTGTTCATCGTCAATACCCGTACCGGTGAAACAAAGAACCTGTTCATTCCGTACAGCGATCCCAAGTACCAGTATAAATTCAATATGATCATGGCGGCCCGGGGCGATTCCGGTCACAACATCTATGTGCTCAGCCGTTCGGGCTTCTATCATTTCGACAGCACGGGTCATCTTCTTTTCCGCTTTGATTATTATACGGGTGAAAAGATAGCCAGTGAACACTTTGTTTTTGGCAGCGACATCATTGATATCGGTAACAGCCGGTTGCTGATTATCTCAGTGGGTGGGTTGTATCTCTATGAAAAGGATAAAAGGCAGTTGCGCAAAATGACCGGCACCGATGAACCGTTGCTGGCCGAATTTCTCGACTACCCCAAACGATCCTATCGCTTTTTTGAAACCGGTCCGGGAAAAATGCTGGTATTTAAAAGCGACAGTGATTCATTGCTGTATACGGATCTGCATCAACGGATAAAACGTGTTGCCAAACTTCCTTTTCAACGGTCGGGTACCGAAATCGCCTGGCGATCACGCATCGCGAAAGCGTCGGATACGACCTGGTATATAACGGCCCAGTATTCTGGTTTTTTCCGCATGCGCATCAATCCTTCCTCCGGCGAGGTTCGGTTGGATTCTCAGCGTTTTTTTCCATCGTATCAATGCCAGGCCATGATGCGTGACCGGGATGGCAACACCTGGATAGCCACCAGCGCCGGGCTGTTCCGGCAAGATCCTGCCCGGTCGGATGTGCGGATCACCGGGATACCCGAGAATATAATAAAAACATTTCCGGGAGTCCGCATCAACGCGGTGGAGGCCTCGGCAACAAAAATCTATGTGGGATTAAGAGGCGGTGGAGGCTTCCTGATCTTTGATAAAAAAAGCGGCCGGTTCGTTACCCAGAAATTATTCACGGACAACCCGCTCGAATCCCCGGTATACCATCTTCAATCCGTCGACGCCGGTAATGTATTGCTTGGCACCGGCGGGCCCTTGCTTTTGTATAACGAAAGGGCCGACCGCTTGAAAGAGCTTAGGCCGCCGGGCTGGACACCGGAAGACTGGACCAATGAATTGTTCAAAGACAGCAAGGGAAATATCTGGATCAGCGCCTTGCATATTTACCGGTACAATCCGGCAACACACATATTCACCATGTTGCCGGCTACGCATTCGATGCCGGTGATACCCGTTGCGATTGCCGAGGATACCGCTGGTTATATATGGATCGCGGGGCATGGCATAACCCGGTATAACGAGCAAAAAAACACGTTTGACAGGCAAATCGATTCTTTCCCTTTTGTAAAGATGCCCGACAAGCAGGTGAGTGCGATGATCATCGACCGGCAGAATAATATCTGGTTCGGCAGCGCCAATAACGGGCTTATCTCGTATAATATCGACAAAAAAACCTTCCGGCATTTCAGCCGAGGTAACGGATTGCCCGACGACAATATATCTTCCCTGATCATTGTGGGTCCGAAGCTGTGGATCGCCTGTTATTCCGGTATCGCCTGTATGGATCTTCAAACCCTGCAGATAAAGCGTTTCGGTCCGGATGAAGGCATGCCCGATATGCCCGTGATGAACGGATCCCGTTTCTATTATGATACAACGCAACGGGAATTGTATATCGGGTTTCATACATCCCTGGCACGATTCAATCCCTTTGAAATGGTTGGCCGTTCCGAAAAGCCTTCCGTTTTCCTGGAGAGTATCAACATACAGGGGCGGAGGAATATATACCTGCCAACGGGAACGATCACCACTTCCTGGCGCAATAATGACCTTACACTTACCATTGGCAGTATTAATTTTTACGGCGGGCAAAGCCAGGCCTATGCCTACCGGATCTTTCAATCCGAAGCAACTCCCTGGCACCAATTGGGCGGACAGCCTTCCTTCAATATTTCCAACCTGGAGCCGGGTACCTACCGTATCCAGTTCAAGGTACTATCGCTGAATAACAGCTGGCCCGACCAGATCCGGGAGATCCGGATCGACGTATTGCCTCCGTTCTGGCAGAAACCCTGGTTCATTATCCTGCTGGTGCTTGCGTTATTGTGTTTGCTCTACCTCTTCATCCGCTGGCGAACCGAAGCGGCACGGAAAAAGGAAATGGCGAAAACGCAGGTGCAGAAACTGATGGCCGAGGATTACAAGAACCGTTTTGAGTTGGAGCAGATCAGCAATTATTTTTCCTCCTCCCTGGCCGATAAGAAAACCACCGATGAAGTATTATGGGATGTGGCAGGCCACCTCATCGGGCGGATGAATTACGAGGATTGTATGATCTACCTGTGGAACGAGGATAAAACGAAGATGGTACAGAAGGCGGCGTACGGGCTGAAGGGAAAACCGGAATACATTTCGGAACAATTGTTTGATGTGTTACCCGGGCAGGGAGTGGTGGGATATGTTATGGAAACCATGCAGCCGGTTCTGATCAAAGATACCCGCACCGATAAACGTTACCGGGTGGATGAAGCATTCCGGCTCAGCGAGGTTTGTGTTCCGATCATTCATGATAATGAACTCCTGGGTGTGATCGATTCCGAACATCAGCAGGCGGATTATTTTACCGAGCGGGATATCAAAATACTCACAACCATCGCCACCCTCATTGGTAATAAACTGAAACAACTGGAATCGGAAAAAACACTGGCGGTAAAACAACAGGAACTCGTTAACATCAACGAACAGCTGGCTGAGGCGAAACTGTCGGCCCTGCAGGCGCAGATGAATCCCCATTTTGTATTCAATGCGCTGAACAGCATCAAGCGGATGATACTGGAAGGCGATAATGACAAGGCATCCCGCTACCTGAGCAAGTTCGCTTCCATGATCCGGATGACATTGAATCATTCAAAAGAAACCTTTGTAACGCTGAAGGAGAATACCGATTACCTGCAAACCTACCTGCAGATGGAACAACTTCGCTTCGACCAGTCGTTTACCTGCTGTATTGATGTATCCGAAGACCTTGATCCCGACGAAACACTCATTCCTTCTCTGATGATTCAGCCCCTGGTCGAAAATGCCATCTGGCACGGTCTGCTGCCATCGCCGGGCGAAAAGAAACTCTGCATCGATTTCAGTCGGAAACTGGATATGGTGATCTGTACCATCGAAGACAATGGGGTGGGGTTCCGGCAAAGCCTTCGTATGAAAGAAGAGAATAAAGCGGTACATCATTCCGTAGGGCTTGATAACCTCCGCCGCCGGATTAAAATACTCAACGAAAAATTTGAAGCATCCTGCAGCATTGCCATCAAAGACCTCGAAGATGAACAAGCCGGTAAAACAGGCACACGGGTAACCCTGCAATTCAAAATTATAAATCAGTGAACGTATGAAAGCGATCCTCGTAGACGACGAAGCAGATGGAATCAAAACATTACAGCGTATGCTGGGCATGCATTGTAAGGATGTGCAGGTGGTGGCCACCTGCAGCAACGCGGCGGACGCCAAAGCGCAGATCGGGCTCCTGAAACCCGATATTGCCTTCATCGATATCCAGATGCCCGGGAAAAGCGGCATTGACCTGATCCGTGAACTGGAAGAGCGGCATTTCGAGATCATTTTTGTGACAGCCCATAACGAATACATGTTACAGGCGCTGCAGTACAGCGCCGCCGATTACCTGTTGAAACCAGTGGATGAAGACCGGCTGGTAGAAGCCGTACAGCGGGCAAAAAAACGCTTGCAGGATGAGCGGAAAGACGAACTCACCGAAGCCCTGTTGTATAATATAGGGAAGGCCGGTCAGCCGTCCGAAATGCGGTTGTGTTTGCCGACGATGAAGGGGTTCATTATACTTAAACTGGAAGACATCCTGTATTGTGAGGCGGAACGGAGCTATACGATCTTTCACCTGGATGATGGGAAAACGGTTACGGTTTCAAGGCCGCTGGCAGAATATGAAACCATGCTGATCGATACGCCCTTCTTCCGCATTCATAAATCTTTTCTTATCAACCTGCATCATGTGAAGGAATACCAGCGGGGCGAAGGCGGAACAGTGATCATGAGCAACAAAGCGGAGATCGAGGTAAGCAGGCGGAAGAAAGATCTTTTCCTGGCCCGGATCCGGGAGATATTCAAATACTGAACGGTCAGTTCAGCACGCTTGTCTCTTTTTCGAATACGATGTTTTCCTGCAACCTGATCTTTCCCCAGCCACCCAGCACATTCCGGAGATTGTGAACGCCCTGCCTTTTTAACAGCGAGGCGGCGATTACGCTCCGGTAGCCGCCGGCGCAATGAACATAGAGATTCTGTTTTTCTTCAAACTGCGCCAGGTTCACGAGATCGTTCATTTCATTCAGCGGGAGAAGTTGCGCATTTTTAATGTGTCCGTCGGCATATTCCGTTTCCCGGCGTACATCCACAACCAACAGGTTCGGGTCGTGCGGAATGTCCATCGCCAGCTCGTCGGCCTCCACATCAATGATCATATCAACGGCTTCGCCGGCAGCCTGCCAGGCTTCGAAGCCACCTTGCAGGAAACCTTCCATTTTGTCAAAGCCAACACGGGAGAGCCGTATTACGGATTCTTCTTCTTTACCCGGCTCGGTGACGAGGATCATGGGTTTATCGAAGGGTAATAAACTGCCGGCCCATTCTGCAAAACGGCCTTCGAGGCCGATGAAGATGCTGCCGGGCACAAAGCCCTTTGTAAATACCGTAGCAGGGCGGGTATCGAGTACCAGCACATCCTGCGCCATGTGTTTCTTGAATTCCCCGATGCTTAAGGCTGTCAGTCCTTTTTGTTTAACGCTGTCGAGACTTTCATATCCCTGCATATTGATCCGGGCGTTGATCGCAAAATAGGTTGGAGCCGCAGATAAACCCTCTGTTACGGCAGCAACAAATGCTTCTTTGGTTTGGGGCTGCAGGGCATAATTCGTTTTCTTCTGCTCACCAATCGTGCTGAACGTTTGCGGACCCAGGTTTTTACCGCAACTGCTGCCCGCGCCATGAGCCGGGTATACCAAAACATCGTCCGGCAGCGTGAGTATCTTGTGCTGGATCGTATCGTACATGATGGCTGCCAGTTCCTCGCTGCTCATGTTTCCGCTGCTGAGGTCGGGCCGGCCCACATCGCCTACAAAAAGCGTATCACCGGTAAAGAGTGCGTGCGGCTTACCGTCTTCATCCCGCAATAAATAACAGCTGCTTTCGAGCGTATGCCCGGGCGTATGCACTACTTCAATGGTCAGTTTACCAAGTTTGAACAACTCGCCGTCTTTGCTGATGTGCGCTTCGTAGTTTGTTGCCGCATTCGGTCCGTAGATGATCGGGGCGCCGGTTTTCTTGCCCAGGTCGATATGGCCGCTTACAAAATCAGCATGAAAATGTGTTTCGAAAATATACTTGATGCCGGCCTTTCTTTCGGCAGCCATGCGGATGTATTCATCGGTATCCCGGAGGGGGTCGATGATGGCTGCTTCTCCTTCACTTTCGATGTAGTATGCTGCTTCGCTCAGGCAGCCTGTATATAATTGCTGAATGTACATGACAGTAGAATTGATGTTTATACAGCAAAGATAAAAATAAAAAAGCGGATGCTTTCACATCCGCTCGGGTTCAGTTAATAGCCAATCATCCCACCAGGTTCTTAACGAAAAGGCTGATCTCGTCGAGCCGTTTGTAATTCACCATGTAGTAAATGAATTTTCCCTCACGTTCGGTACTCACGATACCTGCTTTGCGCAGGATAGCAAGATGCTGGGAAGCAACGGATTGCTCTAACCGCAGGCGTACATAGATTTCGGTTACGGTAATTCGTTTTTCATCCTCGATCAGTTTGAGTAACTGCTGGCGAAGTTTGTGGTTTAAGGCACGTAATACCAACGCGGCTTTTTTCAACGCATGGTAATCGATATTGATGGAAGAGTTGGCTGGTGTGCCAGAAGATACGGGTACCTCCTGTTCACCTGATTGTGACGCAATCATCATAAGATTTTAAATTTTAAATATGCTTGAACAATGTATAAACGTAACAAATATACTATTAATTGCTTATGCAACTAGTATATTAGAAAGATTTTAATCATCCTTTAGCAGTAGGGAGCAGCGGGCATTTCAAGTAAGTGCCTGAAAGTCTTTTAGATAGAAAGGCTCGCTGTAGGCAAGGTCAGCAAATCGATTTTCCCGGGCAGCTTTTTCCGCCAGCTCTGCCATCCCTTCCGGGAGAAGTGAAGTGCTGTGGAAAAGAGCGTTGGGGTGGTTGCAAACCGCTTTCCATTTGCCTGATCCGGAGCCGAAGAAGAGGATCTTTCGGATCGATAATTCCCGCTCGAAAGACATTTCATTCAGAATCAACGGCCGGGGCGAAAGGTAGGGGATAAGTTCTTCGCTGTAAATGGCAGTAAATACTTCCATACGCCTTGCGTCGATCATGGGGCAGAATACAGTTCCTTCCGGAAGACCGACGCATGTGATCCGGGCAGAAGCCGTTAGTACTTCAAGTGTATTGAGAGCGATCAATGGTTTTTTCCAGGCGTAACACAAACCTTTTGCACTTGCCATTCCTACGCGAAGACCGGTGTAAGATCCCGGACCCGCGGTAACAGCTACAGCGTCGATACCTGGTAATGAGATACCCGTTTTATGTGCGGTATGTGAAATAGCTGTTTGCAGGAATGCCGCATGATCCTTCTGGGTATCGTTGCTTATGGAATGAATCACCTGCCCGTCTCTGGCAAGACTGACATGCGCTTCGCTTCCGGATGTATCTATATTGAGGATAAGGCTCATGTAATTTATTGTTTGACTTCTTTCACTAATGCCGCGGCTGGTTTGTACCTGTTGCTTTCCCGGTTTAATCTTTCGAGAAGGTTCAGAATATTGTTTGCACCAATGGCATCTGCCCATTCAAATGGTCCGAATGGATAATTGGTGCCCAGCTTCATGGCTGTGTTGATTTCTTCTTTTGTGCTTACATGCTCTTCCAAAGCGAGGTATGCTTCATTGATGATCATGGCAATAACACGGGCAGCGATAAAGCCGGGTTCATCGGACACCGCCTGGATGCGGATACCCAACGTGTTAAAAACGGCTCGTAGCCGATCATCAGCATTGCCGGCCAGCTCCCAAACGGTTCGTTGCATAAAACCAGGCCAGCCATTCATGCGCAGCACATTCGGGGGGGTATGGAGTTCCTGCAGGGTTTGCACCACCGAATCAATGACAACGGGTTTGTTCAGGTTGGCATATCCGGTGATGGTTCTTTTCTCCAGGAAATTGAAAAAACAGTCTGCGCCCGGATAAGCGGCAAATGCAGCATCATCTGGCACGCGAATCCATTCAACGCCTGTCCGGTTGTTTGTCAGTTCTGTCCATTGAGCGTCACTTGCGGCTACTACGATCTGCATGTTTTTTTAGCAAAAATAGGTGGTTGAGAAAAGATATATTTGCAATTCGCTAAATTAAGTTTTGCAATGAAACAAATAATCAACACGCCGGATGCGCCGGCTCCCATCGGCCCCTACAACCAGGCGGTCATCAGCGGTAATATGCTGTTCATTTCGGGGCAGATTGCGCTCATCCCCGGTACGTCGGATCTTTCAAACGCCGATACGGCTTCGGAAACGCACCAGGTAATGAAAAACCTGCAAGCTATTCTCAAGGCAGCGGGAATGGACTTCAGCCACGTGCTTAAGACAACCATTTTCCTGAGCGATATGTCGTTGTTTGCCGCGGTCAATGAAGTATATGGAAGTTATTTTTCGGCCGATTTTCCAGCCCGGGAAACCGTAGCCGTAAAAGGTCTGCCCAAAAATGTGAACGTAGAGATCAGCATGATCGCTTCTAAATGAGCACCGATCGCATCATAATCATTACAGCCGGTGTACATCCCTGGCTGATCGAAACCCTGGAAGAAAAAGGATTTCGTGTCATGTACCAGCCCGCCATTTCGTACGACGCATTGATGGAAGTGGTTTCGATCGCTGAAGGGCTGATCGTTACGACCCGGATACCGATCGATAAAAAAATGATCGACGCGGCTGCGGCATTGAAATGGATCGGCCGCATGGGCAGCGGTATGGAATTGATTGACGCAGCGTACGCGGAAAGCAGGGGCATTCGTTGTGTGAGCAGCCCCGAAGGTAACCGCAACGCAGTGGCCGAACATGCCCTGGGTATGCTGCTTAACCTCATGAATCGTATCGGCAGCAGTTACGCGGAGGTGAAAGATGGAAAATGGATCCGGGATGCCAACCGGGGTGTTGAGCTGACAGGCAAAACGGTGGGTATTGTTGGCTACGGCAACACAGGTAGTTCGTTTGCCAGGTTACTGGAACCATTCAATGTTACGGTTCTGGCTTACGACAAATACAAATTTGATTTTGGACAGGGGTACATTAAGGAAGCCAACATGGAACAGATATGCCGCTACGCGGATGTCGTGAGCTTCCACCTTCCGCTGACCGGTGAAACCAGGCATATGGCCGACGATTCTTTTTTCAATGCGCTGCGGCAACGGCCTTATATACTGAATACGTCACGGGGTGAAGTTTTAAAAACGGAAGCCCTGGCCGTGGCACTGGAGCAGAATAAAATAGCCGGGGCCGCATTGGATGTGCTGGAGAATGAAAAGCCTGAGACCTATACAGAGCAAGAAACCCTGCTATTTAATCGCCTGATAGCCTGTTCCAATGTAGTGATCACTCCCCACATAGCCGGATACTCGGTGGAAGCTTTTCTCAAGATGGGACAAGTGATCGTGAAGAAGCTTGGATTATAAAAATCTTCTTGTTATTTTTGTATACACGTACAACGCCTTGGCTAAACCGGGGCGTTGTATTTTTTTGTTTATCTAAATAGAATGATATGAGTGGAACTAATTACGTGACGGCTGAGACCTACGAAAAAATGAAGGCGGAACTGCAGCAATTGAAAACAGTTGACCGGCCGGCAGCAAGTCATGCCATTGCCGAAGCCAGGGAGAAGGGTGATTTAAAGGAAAATGCCGAATACGATGCCGCCAAAGAGGCCCAGGGACTGCTGGAAGCGAAAATCAAGAGCCTGGAAGGAGTCATCGCCAACGCCCGCATCCTCGATGAAAAAAGTATTGATACCAGTAAAGTATCTATATTAACCAACGTTACGCTTACGAATCTTAATACCAAGAAAAAAGTAACCTACAAGATCGTTTCCGAAAATGAGGCGGATCTGAAGCAGGGGAAAATATCGGTAACCTCCCCCATTGGCAAGGGCCTGCTGGGTAAAACGGTGGGTGAAACCGTTGATGTACAGGTACCCGCAGGCATTCTTAAATTCCGGATTGAGGAGATCGGGTTGTAAGAAACCGAAATGATATAGCCGCCGGCCATTGGTCGACGGTTTTTTTATACCGTATCTTTAGCAAAACATCAGGTATGACTATTTTTTCCAAAATAATCGCAGGCCAGATACCTTCATACAAAATAGCCGAAAGCGATAAATTTATCGCCTTTATGGATATCGAACCGTTGGTGGAAGGTCATGTATTGGTTGTTCCCAAAACAGAGGTCGACAAACTCTTCGACGTGCCGGATGAATTCCTCGCCGAGTGGCTGGTATTCGCCAAGCCGATCGCTCATGCCATCGAAAAAGCCTTTGATTGCAAACGTTGCGGGATCAGCGTGATCGGGCTCGAAGTACCGCATGCGCATATGCACCTGCTGCCGATCCATTCGTCGAATGACCTGAATTTCACCCGGCCTAAATTAAAATGCTCCGGGGAGGAATTGAAAGCCGCACAGCAGAAAATCCTGGCTATGCTGGGTTAACGATCAACCGGAAGCCCACACCATGGATCGTTTCCAGCACGATCCGCGGATCGGCTTTGAAATGTTTGCGGAGTTTGGTAATGAAAACATCCATGCTGCGGCCCAGGAAATAATCGTCTTTTCCCCATACATGCAGTAAAACTTCTTCCCGTTTCAATACCTTGTTTTCGTGCTGGGCAAAAAAACGAAGCAGGTCCGATTCCTTTTGTGTAAGGGTGATCACATCGGTTTTTGTGTAGAGTTTGAGTTCGTTGAAAACAAATTTCAGATCCCCCAGCTGATAAATTTCCACCGTATCGGCCTGGAGTTTTTTGGTGCGGCGTAAAAACACCTCCATGCGCATGATCAATTCTTCCATGCTGAAGGGTTTGGTGATGTAATCATCGGCGCCCGATTGAAATCCTTTAAGCTTGTCTTCCTGCAGGCTTTTGGCGGTTAAGAAAATGATCGGTATCACGTCACTTTGCTGCCGGATCTTTTTCGCGAGGGAAAAGCCATCCCGGGAAGGCATATTGATGTCGAGGAGGCAGATGTCAAAATCCCGTTTCTGAAATTGCTGCCAGGCCACTTCGCCATCCGGGCAGTGGCTTACTTCGTAACCGGCATCCTGTAATGAATCTTTGATAACAAAACCGAGCGACAGATCATCCTCGGCGAGCAGCACTTTAGCTTTTGTCATAGTACCTGGTTTAGGTTCGTGGTATGCTGATGGTAAAGCAACTTCCTTTTCCCGGTTCACTTTCCAATTCGATCGTGCCACCATGCGTGTCGATCACCTTCTTAACAAAATTGAGGCCAAGGCCAAATCCTTTACTGGTATGCAATTCTCCCCGTGTGATGCGGTAAAAGCGATCGAATATCTTCCGCTGGTGCTCCGGAGCGATGCCAATGCCGTTGTCTTTTATGGTAGCAACGAAATTGGATCCATTGATGTCGGTATTGATCTCGATCAACGGGCTGCCTGAATATTTCAGCGCATTGTCGACGAGATTGATAAAGCAGAGCCGTAAATACGCTTTATCCGCGTTCACCATGATTTCCGGAATGGAAAAGCTGGTGTTGATGCGGGCGTTCTTCTGTTCGATCAGGGGCTCGAGATCGTTGATCGCTTCTTTGATGAGGATGTTTGCATCGAAATTTTCTTTTTCGAGCGGTAATGAACTTCGGTCTGTATATGCGATCTCCAGCAATCGCTGCACCTGGGCTTGCAGGTGTGAGGTTTGTTCGCTGATAATGCCGGCATAGTTGTTCAGTTTTTCAGGCTTTTCAACAATGTTTTTTTGCTGCAATACATCCGAAGCGATCTTGATAACGGCCAGGGGCGTTTTGAATTCGTGCGTGAAATTGTTGACGAAGTCGCGTTGGGTTTCATTGTAAAATTTCTGACGGTAAAAATAGAACACACTGAAACCAAAGCCGGCAAGCACAAGCAGCAACAGGCCGCTGGAAGCGATCCAGAACAGCATCTGTTTGATGATGTACTGTCCCCGGTGCGGGAAATACATCATCAGGTACGAATAATCTTTTTGAATGTGCGGCAGCGAACTTTCTTTCGATGATTCATGATAGGCATCCGGCAGGTCGATGTATTTCGCCACCGTGAAGGAATCGTGGTCATGGTTGTAGATAGCGGCCCGGCAATCCGAATACACATCAAAATCGGTGAGTTCCCCCTTCAGGTTGATCCAGAGTTTGTTGAGATCGGGGTTGCAGTCTATTTTCAGCAGGTACAGGTCCGGGTTGATATTTTCCACCACTTTCTGCACGTTGTCCTTTACATCATTTACCAGTTCCATATCGGCATAGAGTGCCCGGATGCTTTTGGATACATTAATATTAAACTGTTTCTCTTCGTAGCGATAAACCTTCTGCAGCCAGAAAAGCTGGATCGCAATGATGATCGTGATAAGTACGGTGCTTACCAGTATCACAAGCCGTAATGTTCTTGAGCGGATGACCATTTTTATACAGGGGCAAAGGTTTTACGAAATGAAGGAAAATTATGTTAAGAACGGGTTAAGCAGCCGGCTCATTTTCGTACCCTGCCTGGGTTTTTCGCTATGAAATCTTCCCAGCCTTTTGCCCTGGTACCGGTGCCCGGTATAATTGTCTTTTGCTGGAAATGGTGACATACAGCTACAGCCAGAGCGTCGGTGGCATCCAGGTATTTTGGATTTTCCTGGAAAGCCAGTATTTGCTGCAGCATCCGCATGACCTGTTCCTTGGCGGCATTTCCGTTGCCGGTAATGGATTGCTTTACTTTTTTGGGTGAGTATTCCGTTACCTCCAGTCCATGCCGCATGGCAGCCGCAATGGCTACACCCTGGGCCCTTCCCAGTTTAAGCATGCTCTGAACATTTTTACCAAAGAAAGGAGCCTCAATGGCAAAGCAATCCGGTTTGTAGCGAGTGATAAGTCCGCTGACGGTATCAAAGATCAGTTGCAGCTTTTTGTAACCATCTTTTACCTTGCCGGGTTGTAATACACCCATTTCCAGCAACGTTATATGATTGCCCTGTACTTTTATCAGCCCATAGCCCATAATGATGGTGCCGGGGTCGATGCCTAAAATGATGCGGGATTTATGCTGCAAAGCGGGGGAATTTTATGGCCCTGATAAATAAGTGTAACATTGTGTATTGAACAAAAGTATCAAAATATTGCTCAAGTGGATCGTGGGTCCGCTGCTGGCCTGCTGGCTGTTCTACTCCCTGTATCAACAGGTAAAGGCGCAGCCGGACATTGATACGTCTATCGCACTGATCAGGGAAATGCCTTTCGGCGTAATGGCCTGGAAGTTTTGGCTGGTGATCGGTTTTGTGTTTGTTAATTGGGGGCTGGAGGCCCGTAAGTGGCAATTGCTGATGCGGCCTTTGCAACCCATGTCGTTCTTTACCGCCTATAAATCGGTTTTATGCGGTGTTACCTTTTCGCTCAATACACCCAACCGGGTAGGGGAATATGGCGGACGAATCCTTTTCGTACAGGAGGGGCACCGCATAAGTGCCATCGCTCTTTCCATAGCGGGCAGTATTGCACAACTCATTATTACCATGCTGATGGGTTGTTTGGGCTTAGCCTGGTTGCTGTACACAACGGATGGTCACAATATGCCGATGGGGATATCCGCTTTATGGCTGAAAATCTTTTTGTACGGAAGTATATTTGGTACAGCCTGCTTTCTGTTATTTTTCTTCCGGCTGCGCTGGCTTGTACGGCTGATCGAACGGTTGCCTTATGCCGATCGCTTTTCGAAGTATATACATGTGCTGGAAGGCTTTGAAGCAAAAGTTTTGTTAAGGTTACTTTCTATCTCGTTCTTCCGTTACCTTATTTTCGTTTTGCAATACATCTTTATGCTTCAGTTATTGCACGTGGAAGAAAATATGTGGACGGGTTTCTGGCTGATCACCGTGATGTTCTGGATACTGGCCATCATTCCGAGTTTTGCAGTAGCTGACCTGGGAATACGCGGCACCGTTGCGAAAACACTGTTCATCTACGGTACCAATACCAACACCATCGGGATACTTACCTGTACGTTTGGTATATGGTTTGCCAACCTGTTCCTCCCCGCGTTGATCGGGAGTTTATTAATTTTGGGAATTAAAATACGCACAAAGAAATGATTCACTACGCCCGGATGACCCTGCTTCTGACCGCATGCTGTTGTATAAGTTTCTCCCCGGTTGATGATAAGTTCTGCAACATCCGTAACAACGCTTTCAAGGCCGATGAAGAAGTGCGGATGAAAGTATTCTATAGTACCCTTGGTATGTACGTCGGTGCCGGGGAAGCTGTATTCTCCGCGTCGCTGGAACGGTTCAACGGTAAACCTGTTTACCATTTTGTCGGGGATGGAAAGACCTACTCTTTCTTTGATAATTTTTTCAAAGTGCGTGACCGGTACGAAAGCTACGTGGATACAACCACGATGCTGCCCTATAAATTCGTACGGAACGTGGATGAGGGCGGATACAAGAAATACAACAACGTAACCTTTAACCAGGATGCCAATACCGCGGTAAGTACCAACGGCGTATTTAAAGTAACCAACTGCATCCAGGATGTGGTGAGCATGGTTTACTATGCACGCAATATTGATTTCAGTAAGTATAAACCCGACGATAAAATTCCCTTCGACATGTTCCTCGACGATGAAGTGTTTCACCTCTACATCCGGTATATGGGAAAGGAAAGGATCAAAACCCGGTTTGGTAAATTCAATGCCATTAAGATCAAGCCGTTACTGATTAAGGGCACCATCTTCGAGGGCGGGGAAAAGATGACCGCCTGGCTCAGCGACGACCCAAACCATCTCCTGCTGCGGGTAGAAAGCCCGATCGCGGTGGGAAGCATCAAAGTAGATATGATGTCGTATAAAAACCTTCGGCACCCGCTTACATCACTCATCAGCCAGCGCTAGGCGTTATAGCTCAGCCAGCCGAAACACATCTTTCTGGCGTATTCCCTTTTCAGTCGTCTGCAGGTTACAGCATTCGTTCTTTGGATCATGCTCAAAGAACAGGATGTAATCATTCTCCAGCGCTTCGGTCAGAAAAGCCTGTTTCTCATTCAGCGTGGTCAGTGGAAACATATCATACCCCATAACATAAGGGAGGGGGATATGCGCCACAGAAGGCAGCAGGTCGGCCATGTATACAATTGTTTTTCCTTTATACTGTATCCGCGGCAGCATCATAGCGTCGGTATGGCCGCTGACGGTATACAATGAAAGATTACCGATGATGTGCGATTCATGGCAGGTAAGCCTCGAATTACCCGCAACTTCCTGTTTCAGATCAATGAATTTCAATTGCCCGCTTTCCTGAATGGGGAGAATGTTCTCTTTCAAAAAACTCGCTTTTTCACGGGCATTCGGAACGGTGGCCCATTTCCAATGCCGTTCATTACTCCAGTAGGCAGCGTTTTTAAAAGCCGGAACCAGTTTCCCGTTTTCCCGGATGATACTTCCGCCACAATGGTCGAAATGCAGGTGTGTGAGGAACACATCGGTTATATCATCGCGGATGAAACCATGGGCAGCCAGCGATTTATCCAGGCTGTCGTCCCCGTGCAGGTAATAATGCCCGAAGAATTTTTCATCTTGTTTATTGCCCATGCCATTGTCGATGAGAATACGCCGGCCTTCGTCTTCGATGAGTAAGCAGCGCAGGGCCCAGCTGCACATATTGTTTTCGTCAGAGGGGTTCAGTTTATTCCAGATGCTTTTGGGTACAACGCCGAACATGGCGCCGCCGTCCAGTTTGAAATAGCCGGTATTGATCGTGTATAACTTCATGACCCTTGTCTTTTTTGTGTACTGCTGGTGATCAGCAAAAATAACAGACCCAGGATGAAAAAAACGACAAGCGACAGGATCGACTGCCTGATGCTGCTGATTCCTTCAATAAAACCGAATGTGAAAAGCCCGATCACAATGGCGAACTTCTCTGTTACATCGTAGAAGCTGAAAAATGAAGCCGTATCCCTGGTTTCGGGCATCAGCTTGGAATAGGTGGAGCGGCTGAGTGACTGGATACCGCCCATGACCATGCCTACCAATGATGCCAGGATATAAAAATGTACTTCCGTGCTGATGTAATAACCCGTTATGCAGACACCGATCCACAGCAACACCGTAAAGATGAGCACACGGATGTTGCCGTATATGGCCGATAATCTTGACATGGCAATGGCTCCGGCGATGGCAACCAGTTGTATGATCACTGCGGTAATGATCAGGCGGTCGTCGGGTAACTTCAGTTCTTTGATCCCGAAATCAATGGCTACCAGCATTACAGTCTGAACACCCATGCTGTAAAAGAAAAAGGCCGTAAGGTATCTTTTAAGTACCGGCATTTTTTTTACCTGCTGCCATACGGCCTGCAATTCGTGAAATCCGTTTACCAGCACATGTTTTTTCGCTTTTCGTTCATTTTTGGGCGATATGGGTAAACGTGTAAACGTGATCTGTGCAAAGCCAACCCACCAGATTCCGACCAGCAGGAAAGTGATCCGCAGGGCCAGACCTTTGTCGCTCATCAGCATCACCAGCGCAAAGCCAACCAGTTGCATCAATACACTGCCGATATATCCGAAACTATAGCCCTTTGCGCTGATCCGGTCCCGGTCGGATTCGGCTGCAATTTCGGGCAGGTAAGAATTATAGAAAACCTGGCTGCCGTAAAACCCGATGCCGGCAAACATGAAACACAGCAGCCCGAGGGTAACATGGTCGATATCAAAAAAGAACATGATCGAACAACTGGCGGCGCCGAGGTAACAAAAGAAGCGCATGAAGTTCTTCTTATTTCCTTTATAATCGGCGATGGACGAAAGCACCGGGGAAAGCAGCGCAATGATAAGAAATCCGAAAGCCAGCACATAATCTTTGAGTTCGGTGTTTACAAAACGGCGGCCCAGAAAGCTGATTCCATCCGGGAAATTCTTCAACCCGGTAACGGCTGCATAGTAAGCGGGAAAGAAAGTGGTTGTGATCACAAGGTTGTATACCGAATTGGCCCAATCGTACATGGCCCAGCCATTGACAACCTTTTTGGAAGCAGTTTGCATGGTTCTTAGTTAGGAAACCTGAAAATAATAAATATCACCCGGATTGCTTAAAAAAACAACCCCGCCGGAAGGGCGGGGTGTTGACAGGAGCGTACAATCAGCAGTTAGCATTGGCTCATTTGTCGAAATCAGAAATGGGCCTGGCATATCCCAGGTTCTTAAACGGTTCAAGCCGGTCGTTGGTGAGTTGGATCACCACCGGTTTTTTGTCGAATACTTTTTCGGAGATAAATCCGCCGAACAGCAGGAATTTATTTTCATATCCTTCGGTTATCCTGGATTGATCCACCACAAAATTGATGTTGAATGTGTCTTTGATCCTGATCAGCTGAACCGTGGCATTGATGCTGTCCTGGAAATATTCCTGTTCTTTCAGGTACTGCGCCAGTTTTTTGGCCAGGGCCTCATCCACACCCTCGCCTTTATAATACACATTGTGTTTCTTATCCAGTTTGTATTCCTTGCCATAGTTCTGGCAACCGGCGATGCCTGTAATTAGGACCAGCGCCAGCGCTATTTTTTTCCATGTATTCATGTTGAAGAATTGAGGTACATAGGTAACCGTAATTACCCGTTCGGCCAATACCCGGCATTGGGTATTTTACCGGCTGATGTACCCGGTAAGAATAAGTACCAGCAGCGCCAGTCCGACCACGATGCGGTAGTAACCCCAAACACGGAACCCGTGTTTTTTCAGGAAACCGATGAAGAATTTGATGGCGAGCATGGCTACCACAAAGGCAACGATGTTACCGATGGCAAGCTGTTGTATCTCGTTCGAAGAAAAACCACCGTATTCTTTGTAGTACTTGTAAAGTTTATACCCCGTTGCCGCCAGCATGGTGGGTACGGCCAGGAAGAAGGAAAATTCAGCCGCGGCATGCCGGGTCAGTTTCTGCTGCATACCACCGATGATCGAAGCCGCACTGCGGCTAATGCCCGGTATCATGGCCAGGCATTGCCAAACGCCGATAAGGATGGCCCGGGTGAAGGAAATGTCTTTTTCATCGTCGATGGTATGTTCCTTAAACACGTTGTCGATGAAGATCAGAATGATACCGCCTGCCAGCATACTGATGGCAACCGTGAGCGAACTTTCCAGCAGGGCGTCGATCTTTTTGGAGAAAAGCAAACCCAGGACGATGGCCGGTATTACCGCCGCCACCAGCTTCGCGTAGAACTGCCAGTTTTTAAAATCCAGGAACTTACGCCAGTAAAGCACCACAACCGCCAGGATGGCGCCCAGTTGGATGGCAACGGTAAACACTTTACTGAAATCGTTTTCCGAGAGATTGAGCAGTTTTTCGGTAATGATCATATGACCGGTGGAAGAGATGGGCAGAAACTCCGTGAGTCCTTCCACAATCGCGATGATGATGCTTTGAATGGTGTTCATCAATTTGGCAATTGGATGATTTGAAAATTGGAAATGAAAAACCGATCTGAAAATCTGAATGCATCTTCAAATCTTCAAATCGGCTGCGTATCAAATCAGGTATTTTAATTGGTCTTCGACTTTTTCATGATCGCAAAGATCTCGATCACAAAACCGGCAATGATAAGGATCGGGGCGATGGTGATCCGGGTGGTGCTGTACACTTCGCTGTCGTTGAACACTTTCGGATCGCTGCTTTTACCGCCCGACATCAGGAAGAAACCCAGGGCCAATACCGCCAGCCCGATCAGCATCCACATGTAATTCTCCTTTCCGAAGAGCGGGGGATTGGCATTGCCGCTTGCGGGAACCTGCTTTTTTTCTTTGCTCATGATTGGTTTGTTGAATGCGCAAATTAATATAAATCGTCCAATTTCATGCGCAGGTATTTGATCACCGACCGATGGGTGCTGAACAGGGTGATGCAGATGCCTAAAACGATGATGATCAGGAACAGGAGGATCATACTGGTGTTATCGTGCAGTACCTTGAAACCCGGCGCCAGGGATTCGATCAGGGAGATGGTTGCCCAAACAGCCACGATGGCGATGCCCGAAGCGATCAGCCCGTTGATGATGGCCCGAACGTTCAGGGGCTTGGCGATGAACCAGCGGGTGGCGCCTACCATCTGCATGGTTTTGATCAGGAAACGGTTGCTGTACATGGCCAGCCGGATGGTGTTATCGATCGAAAATACCACGAGTATCGTGAGAACAATGGCCGCTACCAGGAAGATATACGCGGCGGTTTTAACGAACTTGCTTACCTGCGTGAGGGTCTCGGTCGGGAACTGGAATTCCTTTACGATACCCGGGTACCGGTTCAGCAATTCGGCCGACAAAGCGTCGAGACTGTCCTTTTGCACGTGATCGGCCTTCACATAAAAATCGATGCTTTCGGGAAGCGGGTTCTCATCAAGGAATTTTTTCCAGGTGGTGTCGTTGTCCGCGTTCCATTTGGCAATGGCCATGTCCTTGGTCACATACTCCACATTCTTGGCGTAAGGAAGCGTGGCTACATAGGTCTTCAGGCTGTCGATGGATTTTTTGGGCGCATTGGGATTGAGCCAGGCATGTACCTGGATGTTCTCTTTCACATAGTCGCCCGTTTTCCGCAGGTTCAGGAAGAACCATCCCACAATACCGAAGAGGAATAACACAAGCGATACACCGATGATCGCGTACGCGTAGGTTGGCTTGCCCCTTTTGCTGCTTGCTTTTCCGAATTGAGCCATAGCTTGATAAATCTTTGGAGGTTAGTAGCACCCGGTTTTTCAGGTGCGGCAAAAATAAAGGTTTTTAGCTGCTTTGCCGTATTTTTGCTCGCTTCGAAACGATTGCCTGCCTGATTTATTTTTATTCAATGAATGTGTTCGGTGTGAACAGGGGTTATATAACTTTTCCTTCACAAATCACCTGTTGAATTAAGAATAACAGAAAGGATATGACTGACCCTAAAAGTAAAAATTGCAATAGCGGACTGCACATGAGCAAAGAAGAAAAAAATACAACCGGTAATACCGCCCCTTCAGGGGTTGGGGGCATGGAATACGATTTCAGACAGATTGAAGAAAGATGGCAGAAAGAATGGAAGGAGAAAAAAAGATACGCGGTATCGAACGACTCTTCCAAACCCAAATACTATGTGCTGGATATGTTCCCGTATCCGAGCGGCGCCGGCCTGCACGTAGGGCATCCGCTGGGCTATATCGCCAGCGATATTTACAGCCGCTATAAACGCCTGAAAGGGTTCAACGTACTGCACCCGATGGGCTTCGACAGCTTTGGCCTCCCCGCCGAACAATACGCACTCGAAACCGGCCAGCACCCGGCCGAAACCACCCGTAAGAACATCGCTACGTTCAAAAGCCAGTTGGACAAAATTGGTTTCTGTTACGACTGGGACCGCGAAGTGCAGACCAGCGACCCAAACTACTATAAATGGACGCAGTGGCTTTTCCTGCAACTGTTCAACAGCTATTTCTGCAATACGCAGAAAAAGGCAAGACCCATCAGCGAACTGGTAAAAAAATACGAAACAAAGGGCTCCAGGCATTTCACTGCCGAACAGTGGAAGGCCTTTTCCAAAAAAGAGCAGGAAGACATACTCATGCAGCGCCGCCTGGCATTCAGCGCCTACGGTGAAGTGAACTGGTGCGAAGCGCTGGGCACCGTACTGGCCAACGACGAAGTGGTGAACGGCGTTAGCGAACGCGGCGGATTCCCGGTAGAGAAACGAAGGATGCGCCAATGGTTCCTGCGCATCACGGCCTATGCCGATCGCCTGCTGGAAGGATTGGAAACGGTCGACTTCAGCGATTCGATGAAGGAAATGCAGCGTAACTGGATCGGTAAGAGCGAAGGCGCCGAGATTGAATTCAACCTCACCCCCAACCCCTCTCCTCGAGAAGAAGGGAGCGATGCGCTGAAACTGAAAGTATACACCACCCGCCCCGATACCATCTTCGGGGTCGATTTCATGGTCATCGCTCCCGAACATGAATTAATCGGGAAGATCACCACACCCGAACAGCAAACAGCGGTAAACGATTACCTGAAATACGTAAAAAGCCGCAGCGAACGGGAACGCCTAGCCGAAGCCAAAACCGTTACCGGCTGCTTCACCGGCGCGTATGCCATCAACCCGTTCGACGGCAGAAAGATCCCGGTGTGGACGGCCGAATACGTGCTGGCAGGCTATGGTACCGGCGCCATCATGGCCGTGCCCTGTGGCGATCAGCGTGATTTTCTCTTCGCCACTCATTTCAACATTCCCATCACCAATATCATCGGCACTCATTTCAACGGCGAAGAAGCCAACCCTACCAAGGAGGCCATCCTCGAGAATTCTGGTTTCCTGAACGGGCTGCCCATGAAGGAAGCCATTGCTGTTGCTGTGAACAAGGTGGAAGAGCTGGGCATCGGCAAACGCAAAGTGAATTACAAGATGCGGGATGCCGGCTTCAGCCGTCAACGCTACTGGGGCGAACCATTCCCGATCGTCTGGAAAGACGATATCGCTATACCGCTCGACGAAAAGGACCTGCCCCTCCAACTGCCGCATGTGGATAAATACGGCCCCGGTCCGAATGGGGAAGGACCACTTGCCAATCTGAAAGAATGGCTGAATGTATTGCCTGAAATGTCTCCGACTTTAGTCGGAGGAAGGCGGGAAACCAGCACCATGCCCGGTTATGCCGGCAGCAGCTGGTACTTCCTGCGCTACATGGATCCGCACAACAACCAAACATTCTGCGACCGCAAGGTGAGCGATTACTGGAACCAGGTAGACCTTTACATCGGCGGTACCGAACATGCCGTGGGGCATTTGCTCTACAGCCGTATGTGGACCAAAGTGCTCTTCGACCTCGGGCTGATCGGCTACGATGAACCCTTCAAACGATTGCTCAACCAGGGAATGATACAAGGAAGTTCAAGGATTGTTTACAGAATAGCCGGCACCAATCAATTTGTATCTGCTGGTAAGCAAAGCGAATATGAAGTACAACCCCTGCATGTGGATGTGAATATTGTAGATGGGGTTCAGTTAGATATTGAAGCGTTTAAGAAGTGGAAGCCAGAGTTTGCAGATGCCGAATTTATATTCGAAGATGGAACGTTCTCTTTGTCGTGCAGCACTGGCTCATTGAAGGATATGAAATACATCTGCGGCGTTGAAACGGAGAAGATGAGTAAAAGGTATTTTAATACCGTTGATCCAAGGGTTCTGTGCGATAAATACGGCGCCGATACCTTCCGCATGTACGAGATGTTCCTGGGCCCGGTGGAAGCCAGCAAACCCTGGGATACCAAGGGCATCGAGGGCGTACATCGCTTCCTGCGCAAGCTTTGGCGCCTGTTCAATGATGATGTAAAGGGTAAGATCTGGACAACTGAAAAGGCCACCGATGCCGAACTGAAGGTATTGCACCGCACCATTAAAAAGATCGAGGAAGATACCGAACGCTTCAGTTTCAATACCGCCGTGAGCACTTTCATGATCTGCGTGAACGAACTGGCCGATCTCAAATGCAATAAGAAAGAGATCCTCGAACCCTTGCTCATCTTACTCACTCCTTACGCACCGCATATCGCCGAAGAACTCTGGCGCCAGCTGGGTAATGAAGGAAGTATACTTGATGCTTCATACCCCGCATTCAACCCGGCCCTGCTGGTGGAAAGCAGCAAGGAATACCCGGTATCGGTGAACGGGAAACTGCGTACCAGCATCACCCTGCCCATCGACCTGGAACAAAAACAGGTGGAGGAAGAAGTGCTGAAGAACGACGTGGTACAGAAATGGCTCGACGGCAAGCCCCCGAAAAAGATCATCTACGTAAAGAACAAGATGATCAACGTGGTGCTGTAAACACTTCTATCTGTTTTGATAAGATTAATTTCACCCTCTCCTGCAGGAGAAGGATGGGGTGAGGTCAATTTTTTTTATTTCACTGTCCGGATTGGGTTTTCCTGTTCGTCATTCCCTAAAATCACCTAACTTTTAAAAAAAGATTGTATGGAAAAGTTCATGCTCATTTTTGAAGGGATCAAATCCAACCAGGAGCCTTCTGCACAGGAGATGCAAAACATCATGGCCAAATGGATGGCCTGGATCGACAAACTGGCCAAGGCCGGCCGTTACGTGGAGGGCGAACCGCTGCTGCCCACCGGAAAGATCATCAGCGGAAAGAACAAAGTTGTTACCGACGCGGTGTTCGCCGAAGGCAAAGAGATCATCGGCGGTTATTTCATCATCAACGCCGCCGATTACGAGGAGGCCGTTGCGCTCTGCAACGACTACCCCGATTTTGAAAGCGGCGGATCGGTGATCGTACGCCAGGTGCAGAAGATGGATATGCCATCGTAATATTTATTGCTTCGCTTCCCGAACCCCCTCTCCCCAGGGAGAGGGGCAGGGGGTGAGGTTTCTTATCGTACAGAAATAATTGCACTGGCTCATTCTCCACACATAGAACAAACGGTTGAACACCTGTTCCGGCACGAATGGGGCAAACTGGTGTCGGTACTCACCAAGCTCTTTGGTCCGCAGAACCTGCAACTCGCCGAAGATGTGGTGCAGGATACACTGGAAAAAGCGCTGCACACCTGGAAGATCGGGGGGCTGCCCGACAATCCATCGGCCTGGCTTTTTACGGCTGCACGCAATAAAGCGATTGATGTGTTGCGCAGGCAGAAAAGGACCGACGCATTAGCGCAGCAGATCACTCCACTACTCCAGTCGGAGTATTCGCTTGTTCCTACGGTACACGAAACGGTACAGGCCGGCAGTATCAACGACGACCAGTTGCGCATGATGTTCGTGTGCTGTCATCCTTCGCTTTCGGCAGAGGCGCAGGTTGCACTCATCCTGAAAACACTGTGCGGTTTCAGTGTTACCGAGATCGCTAAATCTTTCCTGACCGGTTATGGTACGATCGAGAAAAGGCTGTACCGTGCCCGGCAGAGTTTCCGCGATAACCAGGTTTCGTTTGACTTGCCTCCGGAAAATGAGATCAGCAACCGGCTGGAAAATGTACTCACGGCCATCTACCTGCTGTTTAACGAAGGATACAATTCCACCCAGCATGAAAAACTGGTTCGGGAAGACCTGATGCAGGAAGCGATGCGCCTTTGTGAACTGATTTGCAGCAGTACCCTGGTTGAACAGGCCGAAGCCCGTGCCTTGCTGGCGCTGATGAATTTCATCGCGTCGCGGAACGAAACAAGGCTTGATGATGCGGGCAATATCCGGTTGCTTGCGCAGCAGGATCGCGGCCGCTGGAACAAGGAACGGATCCGGGAAGGTATCCGCCACCTCGAACGATCCACCGAAAGCGACCGCATCAGCCGGTATCACCTCGAGGCCATGATCGCTTACGAACATGCGGCGGCGCCCACGTACGAACAAACCAACTGGAACAGTATTCTCCGGTATTACGACCTGCTCCGTGTTCATTATCCGTCGCCCATCGTGGAACTGAACCGGGCCATCGCGATCGGCGAATGGTACGGTCCGGCCGAAGGCATCAAAGCCATCGAATCGATACCCCCATCCGCACCGCTGTTAACTTACTACCTGCTGCCCGCTACCCTGGGCGAATTCTGGCTGAAACTCCGGCAAAAGGAAAAAGCGATCGGCTATTTCAATGAAGCAAAGTCCTTAACGCATTCGGCAGCGGAGAAAAAACTGCTGCAGCAAAAGATCGATTCCCTGCAACAATAACGGAACTTTTATGGCTGGTGAGCGCCGGCTTTGTATTTTTAGGTAACAAAGTCATGATGACAAACCTGGAAAAAATACTGGCTGCGCAGCAAACATCCTTTCACCGGGTCGTCGATTTTTCCGGGAACGATATTTTACAGCGGCTCGATCTGTCAAAGAACAACACCGAACTTACCGAGTTCATCTACAGCGATACGGATTCGTTTACCGCCTACATCAGTAAACTCCGTGCACAACGGAAAGCCAGATACCTGGTTGGTGGTTACAATGAGCTGCGGGATATGTATAAACGAAGTGTGTTGTTCAACATCGTGAAATACGATCTGAACGAAAATGATATGGACGCTGTACATGAGGAACCCCGGCGCCTTCACCTGGGTATCGATATCTGGGGCGATGCCGGAACCAAAGTGTATGCGCCCCTCGGCGGTATGATCCACAGTTTCGCCTTCAACGATCATTTCGGCGATTACGGCGCCACCATCATCCTGCAGCATCAACTGGATACGGTCCAATTTCATACCCTGTATGGGCATTTGAGCCTGGCCGACCTAGCGGCGATCCGGGAGGGACAGTTCATCACCCGCGGGCAATGCTTCGCCCATTTCGGAAAACCCACCGAGAATGGAAACTGGCCGCCACACCTCCATTTCCAGGTAATTGCCGATCTGGAGTTTAAGGAAGGCGATTACCCGGGTGTTTGCAAAGAGTCGGAAAAGGAAAAATACCTGGCCAATTGCCCCGATGCCGATCTTATCCTGGACATCATGCGGTTCACCCAACCATAATATACACCCGTTGATATGCATGCAGTATGGCTGAATAAAAGATGGATATTGACCTGCAGCTTCTGGGGCTTGTTTTGCTACGCAGGGGCGCAGCAGCTTACCGGTATCTGGAGCGGCAAGATCAGCCGCAGCAGCGCCGAGCATCATGGTGTCGAGAGCATCGAGATGCAGATAAACCAAAGCGGGCGTAACCTCACCGGCTATACCTTCGCGTTCAAGGATACCAGCCGCTTTGTGTTGTTCCAGATGGAGGGGGAGCGAAACCGAAAGACAAAGAACTGCTTTATCTGGGAGATCGGCCTGCCCGCCTACCTCTTACCCGAAAACTTCAATCCCTGCCAGAAAACCTTCAATCTCCGCTATTATAAAATCGGCAATACGCAATACCTGAGCGGTACCTGGAGCGGTTTTGGCCAGGATACCAGTTGTTTTCCCGGCGAAGACCTGGTGGTGGTTTTGCAAAAGGTGAAAAAGCCAAATTACCCGCTGGAAGATTTCGTACAGCAGAAATTCCTCGATTATATTTTCAAGCGTGTGCCCCGGGTGGATACAACGGCTTTTCTGCAGCCTGCTGATCCGGTAGTTCCCGCTCCGGCGCCGGCAGTGAGCCCGGTTTCAGCCGACAGCACTCCCGCCGATCGTAAACTCGAGATCCAGGAACTGGTGAACCTGGCCGATTCGGTGGTTCATATCTCCCTTTACGATAATGCCGTGGTAGACGGTGATACCATCTCCATCTTCGTAGACAAAGAGCCGGTACTCGTAAAACAACGGATCAGCAACAAAGCCCTTGAATTCAACCTTACGCTCCGGGAACCCAATAAACCAACCGAAATCATCATGCAGGCCGAAAACCTGGGCAGCATTCCCCCGAATACGGCCCTGATGATAATAGAAACGGCCCGCAAGCGTTATGAAGTAAGGCTCAGCTCCGGCTTCGAAAAACACGCGGTGGTCATCATCACCTACAACCCGGATTAACCGGGTATCCCGACCGAACCTTTGCCGATAAAAATTGTTTAAACCCCCTGTTAAGGCAGATAAAAATGTACATTTGCCGGGTAAAAACCGATACATGGAAATTAAACCAGGACCGTTGCTAGGCGCCATCAATTCACCGGACGACCTGAAGAAGATCAGCCGGGAAGACCTGCACAAAGTATGCGATGAACTCCGCCAGTACATCATCGATGTGGTGAGCGTATACGGAGGGCATTTCGGCGCCAGCCTGGGCGTGGTAGAACTGAGCGTTGCCCTGCACTATGTTTTCAATACCCCCTATGATCAGCTCGTGTGGGACGTAGGGCACCAGGCCTATGGACACAAGATCCTCACCGGCCGCCGCGATAATTTTCCTACCAACCGCAAATACAAAGGACTCAGCGGCTTTCCCAAGCGCAGCGAGAGCGAGTACGATACATTCGGTGTCGGGCACTCTTCTACTTCCATATCGGCCGCCCTGGGTATGGCGATGGCTTCTCACTACAAAGGGGAGAACGACCGCCAGCACGTTGCCATCATCGGCGACGGGGCGATGACTGCCGGGCTCGCTTTTGAAGCGATGAACCACGCGGGTATTGAAAAGAGCAATGTGCTCATCATCCTCAACGATAACTGCATGAGCATCGACCCCAACGTGGGTGCGCTCAAAGAATACCTTACCGATATCACCACATCGCACACCTACAACGAGCTGCGTGACAATGTGTGGAAGGCATTGGGCAAATTACCCGTGGGTAAGAATTTCTCCCGCGAAATGGCCAGCAAGCTGGAAGCGAGCCTGAAAGGCATGGTGAGCAAGAGCAGTAATTTGTTTGAAGCCCTGAAGCTCCGGTATTTTGGCCCGATCGACGGACATAATATCACCAAACTGGTGGATACCCTGAAAGACCTGCGGGATATCCCGGGCCCGAAAATCCTGCACATTAAAACCGTAAAAGGCAAAGGGTATGAGCTGGCCGAGAAGGACCAGACCAAGTGGCATGCGCCAGGCCTCTTCGATAAAGTGACCGGCGAGATCCAGAAAAAAGTATTCGATATTCCCCAGCCGCCCAAGTACCAGGACGTATTTGGTCATACCATCATCGAACTGGCGGAAAAGAATAAGAAGATATTTGGTATCACACCTGCTATGCCCAGCGGCTCCTCCCTCAAGTACATGATGGAGAAAATGCCCGATCGTGCATTTGATGTAGGCATTGCCGAACAGCATGCCGTTACGCTCAGCGCCGGTATGGCCACCCAGGGTATGAAAGTGTTCTGCAACATCTATTCATCCTTTATGCAGCGTGCCTACGATTCCGTAGTGCATGACGTGGCGATCCAGAAACTGCCGGTGATCTTCTGCCTCGACAGGGCAGGGCTGGTGGGAGACGACGGACCCACACACCACGGCTGTTACGACATCGCGTATTTCCGTTGCATTCCCAATATGATCATCAGTTCGCCGATGAACGAAAGCGAATTGCGCAACCTGATGTATACGGCCCAGCTGGATTCCACCGATCTGCCCTTTGTGATCCGCTATCCAAGAGGAGAAGGTGTGATGCCCGAATGGCGCACCGACATGAAGGAGATACAGATCGGCACCGGTCGTAAGTTGAAAGATGGTAAAGAGGTGGCGATCCTCACGATCGGCCATCCGGGTAATTTTGCCGCCGCCGCTATCCGCGATGTTAAGGCAGAAGGCATCAACCCGGCGCATTACGACATGCGTTTCGTGAAACCGCTGGATGAGGCAATGCTTCACGAGGTATTCGGTAAATACAGCAAGGTGATCACCGTAGAAGACGGCACCGTGGTTGGTGGATTCGGAACGGCTGTTCTGGAGTTCATGAACCAGCATGGGTACAAGGCAGAGGTAAAGATACTGGGCATACCCGATCGCCTGGTAGAGCATGGAACACCCAAACAGCTCTACGATGAGATCGGTATCGACGCCAATGGTATCGCCACCGCCCTGCGTGCCATGGTCAACGTACACGTGACGGTAGAATAAAATTTCATCTCAATTGATTCGACCCGGTTCCTGCAACCGGGTTTTTCTTTTCTTTAACGCGGTGAAACGAATTTTGTGGATCAGGTACCGTTAGGCATCTATGTCCTCAAAATTTTTCATGACCCTCAGCCGGCGTATCCTTCTCATCAGTTTTGTTTTATTGGCTGCCATCTCTTCCTTTGGTTATTTCTTTTGGGTACGGCCCGCTGTTAACAAACGTACTTCCGTACCGGTGAAGGCCACCTCGAACCGGGAATCAAAATCCCGGGAAGTGCTTTCACGCCTTCGACTGAAAGCCGCTTCGGCAAAGGATTTTGTGCGTACTCACGGATTCAGCCAAACCCGTTGTTTTCTTGTCGATATGCGGCTTCCCTCCGGGATGAAACGCTTTTTTGTGTACAATTTCAGGAAGGATACGGTTGAATTATCCGGCCTGGTAACACATGGCAGCGGTTCCGAAACCGACTCAACGGATTTGCTTTTTTCCAACCGGCCTAATAGCTATTGCACATCACTGGGCAGGTATAAAATAGGCAAGCCGTACCAGGGTGCGTTCGGACTTGCCTATAAATTATATGGATTGGATGAAACGAATGATAAAGCATTCGACCGTGCGGTGGTGCTGCATGGACATTCCTGTGTGCCCGACACGGAAGTGTACCCGGGTACGATCTGCCTGAGCCTGGGTTGTCCCACGGTATCACCCGCTTTTCTTACCCACTTGCAGGATTACCTCGATAAAAGCGCAGCGCCGGTTTTGCTCTGGATCTATTATTAGTGCATGGGTACTTCAATCGCCAGCAATTCGGCACTTTCGGTTGCGGTAACCGTGAAGCTGTCTGTTTCAGCGATGCCTGCCGCGTCTCTCTTGTTCAATACCTGTCCGTTCACTTCCACCGACCCGTTTACCACCACCAGGAATATACCATTGCCTTTAAATGCCGTTGTATAGCGCAGCTCTTTGCCTGCATCGAGGCTGGCCAGCGCAAAACGGGCGTCCTGGTTGATCCAAAGGGCATTGTCTGTTTCCAGTGGTGAAACCACGATCTGCCATTGGTTCTTTCTGTCGGCTGTGTCAAAATTCCGCTGGTCGTACCTGGGTTTGATGTTTTTCACTTTTGGAAACACCCATACCTGGAACAAGGTAACCGGGTCGGTTTTGGAATCGTTGAACTCGGAGTGTTGTACACCCGTACCAGCGCTCATAATCTGCACGTCGCCAGCCTTGATGATGCCTTGTCCTCCCGTGCTGTCCTTATGCTGCAGGGCTCCCGTCAAGGGGATCGTTACGATCTCCATATTATCGTGCGGGTGTGTAGGGAAACCGCCGCCGCCGGCAACGAAGTCGTCGTTCAATACCCGCAGCAATCCAAAGTGTACTTTTTGGGGATCCCAGTATTGGGCAAAAGAGAAATAGTAGTTTGGCTTCAGCCATCCGTAGTCGGCAGTGCCTCTGTCGGCAGCCCGGTATAATTTTGTTGTCATGATCTGTTTTTTTAAATTCAATGTTTAAACATCAAATAGTGAGCCATTTTATTTCTCTGCCAAAATGGGGAGAAAAGGGTGGGTATTCCGGCATGGTCAGACGAGACGTCAGACCATGAAATAAAAATCCCCGACAATGGGTCGGGGATCAGGATCAGTTCAGTAAAGCGAGGTCTTCGCCGGGCATCGGGCCGGGCGTATCTTCTTCCCGGTTCTCATTCCACTCGATGATAAAATTGTTCCGGCCTTCCCCGGTAAGGATGCTCATATACCGTTGCTGGATCAATTCCAGCATGGAGAGGAACAGGAAGATGGCGTGAATGCGGTTTTCGCACACATCGAAAATCTTTTCAAAGGAAAGGTTCTTCTCTTTCCGGCATACGTCGAGCATGTATTCCCGGGTTTCTTCCATGGTGTAGTTATACCGCACCACGGTATGCACGGGTTTGTTATTACGTTCCTGCAGTTTGAGGATCACCTTTTCGAAGGCCTTCATCAGTTTGAAAAGGGTAACGGCCTGTATCTCCGTGCCTTCGCCCGCTTCTTCGCCGATCTGGGATATTTCTTTCTGCAGGTTGCCGCGTTTAACCATCAGCATACGCAGGGCCTCCATATCGGCCATCTGCGAAGCGGCTTCTTTGAAGCGCTTGTATTCGAGGATCTTGTTCACCAGTTCCTGGCGCGGGTCTATCTCGTTGCCATCGGCATCCAGTTCTTTGCGGGGCAGCAGCATCTTGGCCTTGATCCGCATCAGGGTGCTGATGAAAAGAATGAACTCGCTGCTGAGTTCGATGTTCAGCTTTTCACTGTTGTGGATGAAATCCAGGAAATCGTTGGTGATCTTCGTGATGGGGATATTATAGATATCCAGTTCATCCCGCTCGATGAAGAAGAGCAGCAGGTCGAACGGTCCTTCAAACTGCTCTAATTTTATCTGGTACGATGTGTTGTTCACGTTGTTTCTTGCTTAAAAATGAGCCCCTCCGCGGGGAGGGCAAATGTATCGATTTGCGGCCAGAATACTTCCTTTACAGGCACCCCCGGGGGGTAATGTGGAAAACCGGTTACAGTTTCACGGTCAGGCCGATGCCCAGCACTTCCTTCAATTGGGTTCTTTTTAAAATATCATCGTCGTACACGATGTCGGCGCTGATGTTGGTGGCCAGCCAGCGGTTGAATTTCAGGCTAAGGAGGTTGGTAAAGAACACATCCACATCTTCCGGGTTTCGTTTGTAATTGCTGAACAGGTCGAGCCTGCCGGTGTACAGGGCCCACTTGGTGAAGGCCTTGGCAAATTTGGCCGTGGCAAAAGCGCCCAGTTCGGTGTACGACTTATTATAGGCAGGAACGCCAAACTTGTCGATCTCGTAAAAATCCGGATCCTTCTTGATGATGAACCGGGTGGTGATGGGCGAAACAAAGAGGGAGAAACTCTTATCGGGCCGAAAGTCGATACCCCCGGAGATGATTACTTTTCCGGGGGTGAGAAAACCGGATATCTTGTTATTTCCTGTATCGGTATACTGGTAGCCGGTGAGCGATTGCGAGTTGAAATTGACCAGCAGGGCCGTAAACCATTTCTTAGAGAACTGGTAGCCGTACTTGGTGGTGATGTCGATGCGATCGTCGGTTTTCCGGAACTGCCCGAAGCTGGTGGCATTCTGGAAGCCGAGGCCGATATCGAAATAGTTGTTCCAGCTGTGCTTGCCTCTTTTGTAGTTGAGGTTGTAATTGAAAAGAGTGGCGATGCCGAGGGTATTCTGTTCGCCCCCGCTCACCCAGTTGCGTAAAGCGCCCTGCTGCACGTTGATGATGAACGTGCCTGCTTTTTGCCAGCCGTCTTTTTCGGGCAGTTTAAGCTCTTTGAATGCCACTTTCTGAAATTCGCGGAGGGAAGGGTCTTGTGCCTGAACAGATAATACAATGGTCGCTGTTACCAGAACAGTAACGAAGGGTTTTATCATGGCGCAAAAATAGGCAAAAACAGAGGTGCAACCTGTTAAGAAACCTTAACGAAAATGGGGCGCCATCGTTTGCGGTCCGCAAACAAATGTTAAAGGAATGATCGGCCTACTTGTTCGAAAAATTATAGGCGAACCCGATACCCATCAACTGCAGCCATTGGGGAGCGGGCCCCTTGGCCGGGTTCACATTCTGGGTATTGTCGTCGTAGATCATATCCAGATTAAAAGAAAAGTTGATATACTTCGTGATCTTGGCCGTGAGCACGTTCGACCAGAAGATGTCTACATTTTGCGGTTTTTGTTTGTAGTTCGAGAAAAGATCGAGTCTTGTTTTAAATGTAAAGGCCTTCCCGAGTTTTTTGTTGTAGTTGATAGAAGCAAAAGCGCCGAGTTCGTTTTTGGATTTTTTTGATGAGTCGATACCGAACAGGGGTGCTATATTCCGGTCGGTTGCAATCACCCAGCGTTCGGTAAAGGGCGAAATGAAGATCGACAGATCGGCGTTGGGTTTGTAATCGAAACCAAGCGATAACAGTACATACGCGGGGGCAAAGGATTTGGAAATGATTGTTGAGGTGTCTTTGCCGGCGGCTGTTTTCGAATAGGCATATCCCTTCGCAAACTGGGTGCGCAGGTTGAACAAAGCGGCTGCATACCATTTTTTGGAGAGGGCATACCCGTATTTCGAGAGGTAGTCGATCCGGTCGCTGGCTTTACGGGAGCCGAGGCTGGTGGTATTGGTCATGCCAAAGGCGAGGTCCAGGTTATTATCCCAGGAACTCCTGTTCTTTTTATAAAAAGCGAAGAGGTTCAGGTAGCTGTTGATCGAAAAGGAGAATTTATCGCCGCCGGCCGACCAGTTGCTCAGCGAGCCCTGGTTGATATTGAGGTTGAAAAGACCTCCCAGTTTCCAGGTTTTTTGGACTGTGTCCTTGGGGTCTTTGGCGATGGATTTAGCGGCTTCGTTCTTAAGATCTTTAACGGTTTGGTCCTGTGCACGACCAAGGAGCACTGCCAGCAGCAGCAGCATGGTAAGTTGCGTTTTCATAATGAGGGGTTTAAAAAAACCGGGCAGCAAGATCGCTGCCCGGCAAAGAAAGGAAATTATTTCTTCAGTGCATCCCTGATTTCCATCAGCAAGGCATCGGTGGAAGAAGGTCCTGCGGGAGCGGCCTCCTGTTTTTTCTTAAGGCTGTTGATGGCTTTGATGACCAGGAACATCACAAAAGCGACAATGATGAAGTCGATGACGGCCGTTACAAAAACGCCCCATTTGACGATCACGCCCGGATCGGTAACGGCACCCGCAGCGTCTTTTACCACGGGTTTAAGCTCCCATTCAAGTTTGCTGAGGTCTTTTCCGCCCAGAAGACCGATCAGAGGCGCTACCATTCCCTCGGTGAAAGATGTAACCACTTTGCCAAAGGCGCCACCCATTACGAAGGCCACGGCAATGTCGACCAGGTTGCCCTTCATGGCAAAGTCCTTAAATTCTTTGATGAATCCCATAATTGTTTTGTTTGAAGGTTAAGAATAGCTTCACGATTAGCGCATTTAAATGTAGTAAAATACCGACACATCATAAAATTCATTTTCCGGTATCCGGAATTTGTTTACCCGCAGGCAACTATTTCGTTATAAATACTTCAACTTTGCGCCTTAATCTAAAAACGTGAATAAGGGATTTCTGAACTGGTTCATTTTTATCGCTCTCTCCATCATCTGGGGCAGCAGTTTCATCCTCATGAAAGAAGGACTGAAAAGTCTTTCCGCCTACCAGGTGGCGTCCCTGCGTATTGTTTTCTCCGGGCTGGTGCTGCTGCCCACGGCGATCAAAACATTCCGTCTTATCCCCCGCGATAAAGTAATGGTGATATTTCTTTCCGGTTTGCTGGGAAGCCTCTTGCCGGCCTATCTTTTTTGCATTGCCGAAGAAGGAATCGACAGCGCCCTTGCCGGAACCCTGAACTCGTTGACTCCGATCTTCGTGATCATCACCGGCGCCCTGCTGTTTCAAACCAAAACATCCGCCAATAAAGTGATGGGCATTGTAGTGTCTTTTTCCGGTAGTATACTGTTATTGCTCAGCAAAGGGCCCATCAAGGCCGACCAAAATCTCCTCTTTGTAGGCTATGTGGTACTGGCCACCGCGTTTTACGGCATCAACGTGAATATGGTGCACAAGCACCTGCAAAACATCGGCTCGCTGCGCATCGCTGCCGTAGCCCTCACGCTGAATGCAATACCAGCCCTGGTTGTGCTGGCCGGTACAGGTTATTTCAACAAGCCACTGGCGGATCCGGGTATTTTATATTCCACCGGCGCTTCGGCGGTACTGGGTATCATGGGAACGGCTGTGGCGTCTATCATCTTCTACATGCTGGTGAAAAGAGCCGGGGCGGTATTTGCTTCCATGGTTACCTATGGGATACCGGTGGTGGCGAATATCTGGGGGTTGATCTATGGCGAAGAAGTGGGCTGGAAACAATTCATTTGTCTTACCATCATTCTTTCAGGTGTATACATCGCAAACCGGAAACCTGCTGAAAAAACTCAATGATCCGCTTCGCTGAAACGGATATTCTTCTCCTGTAAAAACGCTTTGATCTTATCGGCATGTACGCATAGGCCTACGTGCAGGAAGGGGTTGTTCGATACTTTCATCCTCTTTCCATTACTGATGATATCATGTCCGTGCAGGTCGAAACCCAGGTGCAGGTGGTTGGTGGCGTACTGCATACCGTACACCACACCGTTGGTGTCGAAGAGCGGACCACCGCTTTGTCCGCGTAACCCCGGCGTACTCATTTCAATGCCACTGATGCCGTCGTTCGGGCTGTTCGCCACAAAACGGGTTACGATGCCGTCCAGCGGGAACGAAGGCGAATTGGGATTGCCGGTATTGGTCCACTCAATATCATCCATCTCCTGGTTGTACCTGAAATTGCTGAATTCGGGAAAGGGGTAGCCGATCCGGCAGAGCGACATGCCCTGTTTGATCTTGGTGCTGTCTTTCAGGAAACGGGCATGGCTGGTGTAAAATACCTTGTTGAATCCCTTGAACTCGAGGATGGCCAGATCCAGCGTGGGGTGCGTATGACAGGCGATCTCGCGGATCGTATCGAAGCAATTGAGGAAATTATTCTTAAGCTGGATGGTAGACTCCGGCAGGTACTGGTACCGCTGTTCCAGCGCCTGTAATTGTTTTTTGCCGGGGCCGGAAAGATTGTTCCGTTCCGCTTTGAAACGCTGGTAATGCTGGTTGATGTTCTCGGCTGCAGGAATCATTTCGGCCACGTGCCTGCAGGTCACGGCCACGCCTTCGCCGTTCACAAAAAAGAAGGTGGAACTGCCGGGTAAGATAAGTCCTCCATACGTTCGTGAAATGCTGTGTAAGGGCCGTGTGAACTGCAGCACCTTTTCAATGGCATCCTGGAACATAGTTAATTTGTTATCGGTGTGGGAGCGTAGGGGTACCGGGCCAATCAGACAGCCATGATCTCTTTTTCCTTTGCCACCAGGTGTTTTTCCACCAGGGCGATGAATTTGTTGGTCGCCTGCTGGATATCATCTTCGGCATCCTTGGCCGCGTCTTCACTCAGGCCGTCTTTCTGTAATTTCTTGATGTGTTCGATGCTGTCGCGTCGGATATTCCGGATCGCAACCTTGGCATGTTCACCTTCGGCGTTGCATTTCTTCACCAGTTCTTTTCTTCGTTCCTCGGTAAGCGGCGGCATAAAGAGGCGGATCGAGTTGCCATCGTTCTGTGGATTGATACCGATGTTGGCGGCGATGATGGCCCGTTCGATCGGCTGGAGCATATTTTTTTCCCAGGGCTGAACCGAAATGGTACGGGCATCCAGCACCGAAACGTTGGCTACCTGGTTGATGGGTGTGGGGCTTCCATAATATTCGGCCATGATGCCGTCGAGTATCGACGGACTGGCCTTCCCGGCGCGGATCTTCACCAGTTCTGCCTCCAGGTGATCGAGCGCCTTGTTCATCGAATGTTCTGTATCGCTGAGTATCTTTTGCGTTTCTTCCGACATAACGGTTTGATTGATTGCCCGCAAAGCTATAAAAAACTACGCTTATTCCCGTCGTATTCAGGCGGGGCGCATGTAAAAAGAAAGGTTAATGCGCTGGCTACTCGGCTTCCACCGGTTCGGAGGCGAGTTTGAGGATCTTGTGCGATTTGATCACTTCCGTGTTGGAGAGGTTCTCTTTGATCAGCTGCTTGGTTCTTGGACGGCTGTAATAGATAATGCCGATGAAGATGAATGCCGAAACCAGCAATACACCGATCACGGCCGTGGTGCCGAGTCCGCGTAAGAAGAATGCCATGGCGATAAAAGCGATGTTCACCAATACACAGGTAATGGTTACCATGCGGTGGCTGAAACCGAGGTCCAGCAGGAAATGATGCACGTGCGTACGATCGGGGCTGAATGGAGAGCGGCGATCGAGTATACGCAGACCGAAAACACGCAGTGTATCGAAAAGCGGGATCATCAGGATGGAAAACCCGATGGCGGGAGCCGCGGCGATGGGCAGGTTTGAAACCGGGTTACCGGCCACGTTGATGAATTTGATCACAAGGATCGAATTGATCAGTCCGAGCAGGAGCGAACCGGTATCTCCCATAAATATCTTGGCAGGGGAAAAGTTGTACAGCAGGAACCCGATGATACTTCCTGCCAGGGCAAAGGCCATCACCGAATAAGTGAGCTGCCCGGCATAATAGAAATAGGCGCCGAATACAAGCGTGGTGAGTAAGCCGAGGCTTCCGGCCAGCCCATCAACACCATCAATCAGGTTGAATGAGTTGGTGATAACAATGATCGTGAAAATGGAAAGAACAATGCTGGCGATATGCGGGATCTCATAGATACCGAGGAAGCCATGCATGTTGTTGATCTGGATACCGCCGAATTTGATGATGATGCCTGCGGCGATCAGCTGACCGATGAATTTTTTACTGGCCGATAAAACCAGGATATCGTCTTTAATACCCAGGAAGAAAATAACGGTGGCGGCAGCGGCAAAATACTGAAGTTCGGAGGTAACAGTGGAAGGAACACCCATCAGTGTGGCGATGATAAAACCGGCGAAGATACCCAGGCCGCCTAGAGTCGGAATTACGGTCTTATGTACTTTACGTTCATCAGGTTCGTCAAATAACTTTTTATCCTTGGCAACCTGTATGATTACAGGGATCGCGAAAAAAGTGATCAAAAAAGCCAGTGCCGCACTGAGTAAGATATTATCCATTCGTAGTTATTTCAGGGTTCTGGTTTATAAGGCAAAAGTATTAAATATGTTTTGAGATAAAAACTAAAACGATATTTAATAGACTCAATTTTAAAAAAAAGGGTTGCCTGAAGTGGTACCGGGAGGGGTAATTAGTTTTGAATAACGGCCTTTCCTGATACTGGTATGCAAATAACGAAGAAAATGTAAACTTATTATCAACTATTTAATACCACCCTGTTATTAAAGTTTGCACCGAGGCTTTTTTCAAGTAGGTTTGCACCCGAAAAATGCGGAAACGGGCTTAAACAGCCCTTTCGCATTGGCTCCAGGCATAACAGAAATATAATCTTCCAATGAGCAATTTAAAGGACATAGCCACCCAGATACGCAGGGATATCGTACGCATGGTACATGCCGTTCAAAGCGGGCACCCCGGCGGGTCGTTGGGTTGCACGGAGTATTTCACAGCCCTGTACTTCAACGTAATGAAGCACAATCCCGATTTCAAGATGGACGGGATCGGGGAAGACCTCTTTTTCCTGAGCAATGGGCATATCTCCCCGGTATATTACAGTACCCTGGCCCGCAGCGGCTATTTCCCCGTGAAGGAACTCAGCACATTCCGTAAGATCAACAGCCGGCTGCAAGGGCATCCCACCACGCACGAGCACCTGCCTGGCGTTCGCATGGCAAGTGGTTCTCTTGGCCAGGGAATGAGTGTTGCCGTAGGCGCCGCACTGGCCAAAAAACTCAACAACGATCCGCATATCGTATACTCGCTGCATGGCGACGGGGAGCTGGATGAAGGCCAGAACTGGGAAGCCATCCTCTTTGCGGCTCACAAGAAAGTAGATAACCTCATCGCTACCATCGATTGGAACGGACAGCAGATCGACGGACCTACCAAGGATGTAATGGGGCTCGATAGCCTCCGGGCTAAATTTGAAGCCTTTAACTGGCAGGTACTGGAAATGGATGGCAATGATGTGGATGCCGTAGTGGCCGGATTGAACCAGGCCAAAACATTCGTTGGAAAAGGGAAGCCGATCGTGATACTGATGAAGACCGAAATGGGCAAGGGGATCGATTTTATGGAAGGAAGCCACGAGTGGCACGGCATCGCCCCCAACGATGAGCAACTGCAAAAAGCCCTGGCGCAACTGCCCGAAACCCTGGGCGATTACTTATCTACCTGAGCTCTAAAGCCTGGTCAGACGCTTTCTTGGCCGGGAACCAGGATGCCAGGAAGGCAATGAACAAGGCTGTACAGGCTACCAGTATAAAATCGGACGCAACCAGTTTTACCGGGAAATAATCCAGCAGGAAGGTTCCGCCGGTCAGTTTGATGATCTTGAATTGTATCTGCAGAAAGCACAGCACGGCCGCCATCGCGATACCCATGCCGGTTCCGATGCATCCCAGCAACAAGCCTTCTCCAAGAAATATCCGTAACACGCCTCCTTTGTACATGCCCATACTCTGCAGCACGCTGATGTCTTTTTTCTTTTCCAGCACCAGCATGGTAAGCGCACTGATCATATTGAACGCCGCGATGACCAGGATCAGGGTGAGTACAGCATAGATCGCCCATTTTTCCATTTTCATCGTTGTATACAGACTGTTATTCTGCTCGTACCTTGTTTGTACTTTATAAGTTTTTCCCAGGGCGGTTGCAAGACTGGCTTTCACCTGCTCCGCTTCGGCGCCCGGTTTCAGTTTTATTTCCACGGCGCTGTATTCATCGGGGCCAAACCCCATTTGTTGTTTTACGAAGTCGATGTTGGTGAGTACGTATTTATCGTCGAACTCCTGTTGTATGGTGAACACGCCTGCCGCCCGTACATGCCCTTCGCTGATCGACTGCAGCGGGTCGTTACCGGGCGCATTGCGTTTGGGAAGTATGATGGTAAGCGGATCGGAGGGAAGGGCCGGGTTCAGATTTATGGAAATGGCATTCTGGATACCGGAGCCAGCCACCAGCCTTGGATCATCGGCCGTACCGGTCTGGTATCGTCCCCGGTTTGTTTTGGAAGCAACGCCACATACGTTGTCGTAGTTAGCATCCACCCCCTTGAGGTACACCACCGTTTGCGCATCATAATTCTTCAGTAACGCTTTTTCTTCCGCGATCAGCGAAAATCCCTGCACCGCGGGTTCTTGTTTGAGTGAAGCGATCTGCTGTGCTGTAAGGGTAAAGGTTTTGCCCGCAGCGGGCGCAATACGCAGGTCGGTATAAAAAGAGGAGTAAAGCGATTTGACCAGGTCTTCAAAACCATTGAATACGCTTAAGACAAGCACCTGGCAACAGGTAGCGAAAGCGATGACGCCGGCCGTTACCCACGCGATGATGTTGATGGCGTTGGCGCTTTTTTTTGCTTTGAAATATCTCCAGGCGAACGTGAAATACATGATAGGGGTAATGGCTCATGGCTCATGGTTCATGGAACGTTGCTTTCAGTTTCACATGAACAATGAACCATATACTATGATCCTTTTTCTTTCTTGATCTCTTTGAACAACTGCTCCATCTTGTCTACATATTCCAATGTATCGTCGATGTAAAAAGTGAGTTTGGGCATGCTGCGTAACTGGTGCCGCACCCGTTCGGTGAGCTCTTTCTTGATCTCCCAGTTCCGGTCTTCGATCTTTTTGAGGGCCGCTACCGGATCGGTAACCTTAAAAAAGCTCAGGTATATACGGGCGTCGAAGAGGTCGGGTGTGATCTTTACCGACGAAATGGATACCATGCCCCCGTCCATCATCGAAATACCCAGGCGTTGGAAAATATCGCTGAGTTCCTTGTTCAGCAAACCGGCTACCTGCTTTTGTCTTTTACCTTCTAACATAATAACGGTGTTTGATCGTCTTCTCCATGGTGGCCGCCTTCTGCTCTGCATTTATACAGGCGGAACGGTAATTACTATGGCAGACCGTGTAAAATTAGTTACTTTGCCGTTTATACCGTGATTTATTGCACATGAAGAAGTATTCAAGGGTTTTTCAGTACCTCGGGCATTACCGACCGGCTATTGTCACCTACATCATTACCATCCTGCTTTCGATCGTTTTTTCGATCGTGTCCATCGGCATGCTGCTTCCTTTCATGCAGCTGATCTTTGATGTGCAGCAGGGAACGGTGGCGAAAGGATCGGGAAGTTTCCTGATGCGCTGGGTGACCGACAACCTGAATAGTCTTGTTTATACCGGCGATAAACTGCACGATCTGGGCGTGGTGTGTGTGCTGATCATCATCTTCATCTTCCTCAAGAACCTCTTCCTCTATCTTTCCTACAGGGCCATGGGTCCGATCAAGAACGGGATTGTAACCCGTTTCCGGATCGACCTGTACAATAAGATACTGCAATTACCGATCGGGTATTTTACGGAGAAACGAAAGGGCGACCTGATGAGCCGCGTGACCAATGATGTGGGAGAGATCGAGGGCTCGGTGGTGGGAACCCTGGAAGGATGGCTGCGGGATCCGCTTACCATTATCGTGAACCTGTTCGTCTTATTTTCGATCAGTCCCAAGCTTACGTTTTTTATCCTGCTCTGCATACCCGTGATGGGTTTGGTGATCGGCCGCCTGAGCCGCTCGCTGAAAAAGCAATCCAATGTAGTGGCGCAGAAGAACGGCGAAAGCATCTCCATCATCGAAGAAACATTGGGGGGCCTGCGGGTCATCAAGGCCTTTAATGTGGAAGGGCTGCTGCGGGGCAAATTCCTGGATACCAGCAATGCGTTGCTCAAAGCCCGTAATCATATCGGCTTTCGCCGGGATATGGCTTCTCCCATGAGCGAGATGATGGGCGTTGCCATTTTTGCCGGAATACTCTGGTTCGGCGGCCGGTTGGTATTAAATAATGAACTCGGCCTTACCGGCGCTTTGTTTCTTACCTACATGGGCTTGTTTTATAACATCATTGATCCGGCCAAATCCATTTCTACGGCCTTCAGCAATATGCAAAAAGGATCATCGGCCATCGACCGCATCGAAGAAGTGCTTAAGGCGCCTGTTACGGTCGATGATAACCCGAATGGCCGCAAATTCGACAGCTTCAACGATTGTATCGAATTCCGCAATGTAGGGTTCCGGTATGATGATGCCGTCATACTGAAAAACATCAATCTCCGCATCGAAAAAGGAAAAACAGTAGCATTGGTGGGGAGCAGTGGCGCCGGCAAAAGCACCCTGGCCGACCTGGTACCCCGTTTCCACGATGTAAGCAGCGGTGAGATACTGATCGACGGGGTAAACATCAAGGAATACTCATTGCAATCCCTGCGGAGCCTCATGAGCATCGTAACGCAGGAACCCATACTCTTCAACGATACCATCGCCGCCAATATCGCGTTGGGGATGAACAACGCGGGCCGCCCGGATATCGAATCCGCGGCGAAGATTGCCAACGCACATACGTTCATCGCCGGAAAGGAGCAAGGCTACGATACCAACATCGGCGATCGGGGAAGCAAACTCAGTGGTGGCGAACGGCAGCGGGTCACCATCGCACGGGCTGTTCTCAAAAACCCGCCGATCCTTATCCTGGATGAGGCCACTTCTTCACTGGATACGGAAAGCGAACGCCTCGTTCAGGACGCCATCAATAACCTGATGAGCCACCGAACGTCGATCGTTATCGCCCACCGGCTCAGCACGATCCGCCATGCCGATGAGATCATTGTGCTGCAGAAAGGGGAGATCGTGGAACGCGGCACCCACGATTCACTCATCCGGCAGGATGGCTTTTACAAACGGCTGGTGGATATGCAGGAAGTGAAGTAAGAAAGCGATCCCGGATGTACATCTTATACCTGCTATCCGGTATCATGAATCCGCTATCGTTTTTCAGGCCCCTTCGATAATTCCCACCGCGTTTCCCCAGGGATCATTCAGCACAGCAACCCTGATGTTACCACCTACTTCTGTTATCGGTTGAACCACCGTAGCCTGTTGCGCAAGCAGCTTATCGAAGCCCTGGGCAATATCATCCACGCTCCAGAAAACAAAACTGTGGTTGCCGTCAGTAACACCCGTCATGTCGGGATCAAGTCCCAGTTCACAGCCATTGATATCGAAGCCAACATAGAAGGGTTCATCGAAATACGGTGCAACGCCGGTGATTGCCTGGTACCATTCTTTGGCTTTGGGCAGGTCGTTTACGTGGTAAACAACGGTTCTTAATTTTTTAAACATAGCGGGATGGGTTGAAATAAAAAAGAGAATGAAATTACTCATTCTCTTTTTTTATGTTGCGATTTTACGCTTGCATTTACTTTACCGCTCCCATCTTGGCTTCGATGCTCAGGGTGGCGTGTGGTACCGCACGCAAACGGGCTTTGTCGATCAGTTTGCCGGTAACGCGGCAGATGCCATAGGTTTTGTTCTCGATACGCATCAGGGCCTTTTCGAGGTGATCGATGAAAGTGATCTGGCGGCTGGCCATCTGGCTCAGTTGCTCCCTTTCCATGCTGATAGATCCGTCTTCCATGGTCATGTACCGGCTGTCGTCCATATCCCCACCGGTTTCATCCTTGCGGGTGATCAATCCCTGCAGGTAGGCCAGTTCTTTTTTCGCCGATTCCAGCTTGCGCATGATCAGGTCTTTGAATTCGGCCAGTTCCGTGTCGCTGTAACGAACGATCGGGGCTCCCGGGTCGTTAATGGGCTGGTCTAATACCGAACGGGTGAAATCAGGCTGGTATTTGCGGGATGTTTTGGTATTGATCTTAGGAAGCACTACCGGTTTTGCCGGGGCGATCTTGATATCCTTCGCTTTGGCGGGCATCGACGGTTTTGGCGGTGCGATCGGTTTCAGTACCGGGGCCTTGGCGGCTGGCTTCTTGATTTCGGGTTTCTTTACTTCGGGTTTACTCTTCATGGGTTTCTGGGCCGGTTTTTTCGATACGGGTTTGGGAGCTGCTTTTTTAGGAGCCGGTTTAGCGGGCTTCTTGGCAGCTGGTTTTGCTTTTGCTACGGGTTTCTTCGCAACAGGCTTTTTGGCAACCGCTTTTTTAGGAGCTGTTTTTTTAGCCGGCGCTGGTTTTTTTGCTGCTTTTGCAGGCTTTTTAGCCGCTGGTTTAGCCGCTTTTTTCTTTGTTGCCATATTATACTTTTTTAAGTATGTTCACTTTTAATGTGACGTCATTCACTTCAATTTCGGTACCCGCGTTCAAAACAGGTAAAAATGCCAGTGAGTCGGCCAGAATTTCGGCGCAAATATAGTCTTTATATTGAATTAAGGATGGCTGCAGCCCCGCATTTTCCAATACCTGCACGTCGATCCGGTCGGTGAGGTTGAAGTCGCTTTCCTTGCGGATATTCTGTACCCGGTTCACGAATTCACGGGCGTCGCCCTCCATCTTCAGATCATCGGTAATTACTATATCTAAAGCTACTGTCAATTGTCCTTTTACGGCCACTTCATAACCGGGTATCGCATCCGTAGATACCTCCAGGTCTTCCCCGGTGATAATGATCGGCTCCCCGCCTTTGGCTGCATCTTCGGGATTGAGGGTATAGGGTTCCTCCATCACCCGGTTGATGAGGGTATTATCGAACCCGGCGATCTGTTCGGCCGCCCATTTCATTTTACCACCCAGGCGTTTACCCAGGGTTTTAAAATTGGCCTTGGCCTTTTTGCGGATGAAGTCGTTATCCGCTGCAAGGATATCCACTTCCTTAATATTGGTTTCAGCCTTGATGATATCCGCTACTTGCTGGATGCGTTCGGCCATGGCGCTATCCAGGGCCGGAATGAACACTTTCTGCAGCGGCTGCCTTACTTTGATATTTACTTTTTTGCGGAGCGACAGGATCAGGGATGAGGTATCCTGAGCCAGCTGCATGCGTTTCTCGAGGTCGGTATCGATGACCGACGCATCGGCCCTGGGGAAATCGCTGTGGTGTACCGATGCAACGGTAAAACGGCCAGAAACCGCGTTGAGGTTGTTGAAAAGCCAGTCGGCAAAGAACGGGGCCACCGGCGCCATCAGCTGGCTGAGCACTTCGAGGCATTCATAAAGCGTTTGGTAGGCACAGATCTTATCGTGTTCGTATTCACCCTTCCAGAAACGGCGGCGGCAGAGGCGCACATACCAGTTGCTGAGGTGTTCATCAACAAAATCTTCAATAGCCCGTCCGGCCTGGGTGGGTTCATACTCATCGAAATACCGGGTAGCGTCCTTGATCAGTGTATTGAGTGAAGACAAAATCCACTGGTCGATCTCGGGTCTGTCTTTTACGGGGATGTAGTTTTCCTTGAAAGCAAAGCCATCCACGTTTGCATACAGGGCGAAGAACTGGTAGGTGTTGTAGAGCGTTCCAAAGAATTTGCGTTGTGCTTCCCGGATGCCTTCAGAATCGAACTTCAGGCTGTCCCAGGGCGACGCGTTGGTGATGAGGTACCAGCGGGTGGCATCGGCTCCGAAACTATTGATCGTATCAAAAGGATCCACGACGTTGCCAAGTCGTTTACTCATCTTATTCCCGTTCTTATCCAGTACCAATCCATTCGAAACGACGGTTTTGTAGGCAACGGAATCAAACAGCAAAACACCCAGGGCATGCAGGGTATAAAACCATCCGCGTGTCTGGTCTACGCCTTCGGCGATGAAATCAGCCGGAAAATTCTGTTCGAAGGTTTCCTTGTTTTCGAAGGGGAAATGCCATTGCGCATAGGGCATGGCGCCGCTGTCGAACCAAACATCGATCAGGTCGGGTACCCGTTTCATGGGCTTACCTGAATCGCTTACCAGCGTGATTTCGTCTACATACGGCTTATGCAGATCCAGGATGCCATCGTGCAGGTAGTGTTTATTGGTTTCGCCGCCGAGTACTTCAGCAGCCTTCTTTATTTCGTTGTTGAGTTCCTGCACCGAGCCGATGCATTTTTCTTCTTCGCCATCTTCGGTACGCCAGATCGGAAGCGGGGTGCCCCAAAAGCGACTGCGGCTGAGGTTCCAGTCCACCATATTTTCGAGCCAGTTACCAAAACGGCCGGTACCGGTGCTGGCGGGTTTCCAATTGATGGTCTTGTTGAGTTCCACCATCCGGTCACGCACGGCGGTGGTTTTGATGAACCAGGCATCGAGCGGGTAATAGATGATGGGCTTATCGGTACGCCAGCAATGGGGATAGTTGTGTTCGTATTTCTCTACTTTAAAAGCACGGTTCTCTTTCTTTAATTTGACGGAGATATCTACGTTCACATCCACATAATCTTTCTCGTCTTTATAGTTCTTTACATAGCGTCCGCTGAATTCACCAACGCCGTCGATGAATTTTCCCTGTTTGTCAACGAGGGTCAAGATACCGAGGTTGTTTTTCTTGCCCACCCTGAAGTCATCGGCGCCAAAAGCCGGTGCAGTGTGTACGATGCCGGTACCGTCTTCGGTGGTAACAAAGTCGCCGGTAATCACACGGAATGGCTGTGCGCCGGGTGTGAGCTCCTGTATCTTTTCCAGGGTATTTGCTTCGAAAGGAAGTAATTGTTCGTATGCCATTCCCTCCAGTTCGCTTCCCTTTAATTCTGCGAATACCGCCCAGGGAATAAGTTTTGTTTCCGCGGAATAGGTATCAAAATCTCCATTTTCTCCTTCGGCTTTGAAATATTTGCCGAGAAGATTTTTCGCGAGAATTACATTGATGGGAAGATGTGTGTAGGGGTTGAATGTTTTTACCAGTACATAATCGATGTTCGGTCCAACGGTCAATCCCAGGTTCGAAGGGAGCGTCCACGGCGTGGTTGTCCAGGCCAGGAAGAATACATCACCCTTGGCACTTTTAAGGCTTATTTTTTCACTCTTAATCGCTTTGAACATTACGACTGCACTGGTATCCTTCACGTCTTTATAGGTTCCGGGCTGGTTCAATTCATGCGAAGACAAGCCTGTGCCGGCAGCCGGTGAATAGGGCTGGATGCTTACACTTTCGTAGAGGTATCCTTTTTTATATAATTCACTGAGGCACCACCAGAGTGTTTCGATGTAATTATTTTCGAAGGTCACATAGGGTGCATTCAGGTCTACCCAGTAGCCCATTTTTTGGGTGATATCGTCCCACTTGTCTTTGAAGCGCATCACCACTTCGCGGCACTTCTTATTATAATCTTCAACAGATATCTTAACACCAATATCTTCTTTGGTAATACCCAATTCTTTTTCAACGCCCAGTTCGATTGGCAATCCGTGCGTATCCCATCCACCCTTGCGTTTTACCTGGAACCCCTGCATGGTTTTGTAGCGGCAAACCAGGTCTTTCAGGGTGCGGGAGATAACATGGTGAATACCAGGCATTCCATTGGCGCTTGGCGGACCTTCATAAAAAACAAACGGTGTTTTCCCTTCCCGGAGTTGAACGCTTTTTTCAAAGCTGTTCTCTTTTTTCCATTTCGCCAGTATCTCTTCGCTGATGGAAGGGAGGTTAAGTTGCTGGTATTCTGTGTATTTCACACTCATATACTATTTTCTTCGATCTGTATGTGCTAATGAGTGTGCAAAGGTAGGAAAATAGAGGGGTTCGGGGATATTGCTTTCACATTAATGAAGTGATTAACGTAATCAGTAAACATCGTATAAATACGAAGGGGTTTTACCCTGGAACCCGCAACAGTATTCATTTCTGGCCGGAGTTATCCACAGATTCCCGCTTTGGCATAGTATTGGCTTTTTCTGGCCGCTAAAATATCCTGGAAAAAAATCAATAGAATATATGATAAAGAGTTTTGCTGGTTTAGGGTTTTATTAGGGTAAAAGACGGGAATAGTCTTATTCCCGTCTTACTTTAAACAAGTCCGCCAGTTTAGTTTCGCTTTAAATATTCAATCCAATGTTGTCTGTTGCAGCATATCCAATGTAAAAACCACCAATATTCTGAATCACAAGGCACGTAATTAACATTGCAACAGGTAACCCCCAAACAAAACGGCTTCCTTTCAAAAGGAAGCCGTTTCTGTTATTGCCTTTAGGTTTTAAGGCTTCGAAGCTGTTTTCCCGATGTTCAGAAACAGATCGATGTACGTTTTAATGCGGTTGTCCAGTTCAGCGGCAGGTATCTTGCCATCGGCAAAATCAGCTGCCTGTATCATCAGGTATTCATGCAGCCGTTTTCCGTTTACTTTTGTTTCCATTTTCAGAACGGTGGCTGTGGCAATTTTTTCCTCCCAGATGGCCCGTACTTTTTCCCAGTAGGTTTTATTCTTTTCCCACCATTCCCGGGCATAAGCGCAGAAAGAGATGTCTTTTCTTGCATAACTGTTGATGCCTTTCTCCTCTGCCAGCAATTTGTCTTTTCCTTCCTCGCGGATGATCTTTTGATTGTCTTGCAGGTGAACATAGCCGTTTTCGCTTATCACCAGGCGGTTGGTACGGTTGAGGATGTTATAATCGCTTCGGACAGAATATTCACGACGGGGGAGCGGAGCGTCGGTTGTATTCAGCCAGAAGGTTTCTCCATTCGCGGTGATCCATTCGCTGGTGCCCTGGTAACGGGGTTCATCGCTCACTTCCCAAATGGATTGGGTCCATTTGCCTTTCACCGCTTCTGGTTTCTGGAGTTCCCTGGTCCAGGTTTTATTGCCCTGGTATTTCCAGATGACGGGATTCTCATAGGTCCAGTCTTCCCGCCAGTGTTTGATGATCAGGGAGTCGGAGATAACGAGCAGGTGCTGTAATACGATCTTTTTATGGGTTGCTTCTACCGGGAATACATATTCGACGCCGCCGTTGATGATTTCGCGGTCGTGAAATTTATACGTGGGATCGGGCGAAAAGGTTTCAGCGTATTTGAACTCTACTTCAAAGCATCCACAAAGTTTGTTGATGTTCTTATCGGGTGTTTGTGCAGGCGAAGCGCTGAAAAGGGTTGCCAAAAATGCCAGGGCCGTTATCTGTTTAATCATGTTTTTAGTTTGACGCAAAAAGAAACTTTTATTTCCTGGTGGGCTTACGGATTCGGTAATCCGTTTTACGCAAAAAGAAAAAGCTGCCCGTTCTGGAGGCAGCTTTCTGTTTCGAGTGGTTAACAATCAGTTTATCAAACTGTATTTGAATTCGGGTTTTCCACGGGTTCCGCCATCGTTTACACCCATGGCCGTACATTTAAGTTTGTAGTAATTGCCTCTATTGTCTTTAATGATGTAAAAGCGGTCTTGCCTTGCGCCGGTAGCCGGTTGTGTACTTCTCCAGCCACTGCCGATCGCCCAGCGATTTGTTGAAAAAACGGCGTTGGTAACACTGTCTTTATTGAAAGCGTTGTAAGCCGCCGAAGCGGTGGTTGCATTCGCGTATATTTTGGTGGCTACCGTTACACCAGACAGGTAGTTTACCGCGATCAGGTCGGAGAAATTGTACGGAACCTGACCAGCCCCGAAATTGGTTTCAAATACGGAATAGGTCCAAACGATATCCCAGTTATCCTTCGAGGGTTCGGCGTCCACAATTCCTTTTTCGAATGAAACGAATTTGAAATGCCAGTTGGCATCTTTCGGTACCAGTATTGTTTTGAAGGTTGTTTCCTCAATGCCTGCATACTGAAGCGTATAACCACCGAGGGTATTCCGCAGTACCCTTAATTTGATCCAGGGCCTGGCGGCAACACCACCTCCTGTACCCCGGTTGAGAATGATCACTTTGTTATCCGCATCCGTAGCCGACACGGCCGGTATCACGGTTTTGGTAAGATCGCCGGCCACATTGTCGAAGTAAGGCAATTGCTCCGGCAGTGGATTGGTCTGGCTGGTTGCCAGTGTTAACCCGATGGTATCGGCAGCGCCTACAGCGGTAAGGTCGTTCGCGGCAAGTACTTTGGCGCCGGCTGCGGAACTGTTGTTAAGAATGACCCTGAACGCATCGCCGCAATAAAAACCAAGGTCCCAACCGGAACGAAGCACCGGTGTTTGTTTTTCGGATGACAAATCGAGGTAAACGGAATTACCGGCGGCGCTTCCCGGTTCTGCGGCGGCAATACCATTCAGTTGTACCGAGGCACCGGAAGAGGTAGGCACCGGAATGAGCGGATCAACATCTTTTTTGCAGGCAATGAATGCACCGGTTAAGGTGGTTGCGATCAGTATTGTTTTAAGCGTATTCATAAAATGCGTTTGTAGTGTTATTATTTCTGTTTGCGGTTCCAGTGCAGGTTGAGCCCGATGAAATAGGAACGGCCATAGTTGATGGCGATGCTGCTTCCCGCGTTGTGGATACTGCCGGAGGAAGAAGCCGCGTTGGTGTTTACATTGTTTACATCAAAAATATTCTTCACACCCCCGGATACGGTAATGTATTTATTGAGTACGGTATTGAATGTGAAATCGGCCAGGTTGTAGGCGGCTGTTTCCGCTACGTATAAGACAGACTGACCCGAAGTGCTGGTGCCGGTAACGTACTGGGGCCGGCGGCCGGTATATTTATAAAACAGGTTGAGTTTTGTCTGGATCGGTTTTACTGTATAGCTTACCGAAGCGCTTAGTTCAGGGCTCCACAGGTATTTGTTGCCGTCGAGTTTGATATAGTCTTTGTCGTCGTACATTTCGCGGTAGAAGCCGATATAGCTGAAGCCAACGGTTCCTTCCAGTTGTTTCCAGGTTGCTTTATTCTCCAGAATAACTCCGGCTGTTTTTGCCCGGTTCACGTTGAAGTAGGTGTATTGCTGCGAGTTGACAGATGATTGGGCAAAGCCGATCTGGTTATTGAAGTCGTTATAAAAACCACCCAGTGAAGCGCTGTACGCAATGCTTTTCCTGGGTGTGGCGACCCAGTTCAGCGAGCCGGTAAAACTGTTGGAATATTCGGCTTTCAGGTTGGGATTGCCCACAATGTTGTGGTTCACGTCTACAAAATTGAAATACAATTCACGGAGAGCCGGCGCACGGAACCCGTACGCATAGGCAAGCCGCAGATCAAGATTCTTACTTATAACGAATTTGCTGTTGATGGAAGGGATCACCGGCGGTGCATCGTAAACCGAGTTCTTCACAAAGCGAAGGCCCGGCCGGATATTGATGGCGGCCGTGGGTTTGATCTCGGCCGAAACAAAGGCTGCGTAGTCGGCGATCACCGGCTTTCCGTCGATACGTTCACCACTGGCCTGTTCCCGGTTGATGTCGATGCCGGGTTGTATGCTTACCATGCCGGATACCTGGTACAGTACGCTGCTCCGGAAAACGAAACTGTTGAACTTACTGATATCCTGTTCACCGGGGCCTGAGGTAAGCACGTCGGTACCTTTTTCAAAATCGTGCAGGGTGGTTTTTGTCCTGCGCTTGTAATCGGTATAACTCAGTACGCTTGCCAGCTGGAGTTTCTTGCTGAAATTATAGCTGCCCTGTACCTGTTGGGAGAACCGGTCGGTTATATACTGCTGATCGATGGCTTTGTAATTATTGTAATTGATGGCGCCGCGGCTGCGAATGTCTTCATTCAGCAGGTCGGTACGGTAATAGATGTTCAGCCGGCTGTTGCTGTACCCGATGCGGGCATTACCGAGCCATTGTTCCCGTGGTTTCCAGCTCTTGTTTCTGCCATACGCATCGCCACCATACCCATCAAAATCGTTGTGGGTGCCGCCGACGCTCAGTGTCCAGTTGCTTTTTTTGTAGGCCAGGTTAAGATTTTGCATGTGCACGCCTTTGTAATTAAAAGGGTGGTACTCGGTACCGGCGGTTTCTTCCTGTATGTTGGCCGAAACGGAAAGATCGTCCTTCACGTGTTTTTTGGTAATGATGTTGATCACACCGGCCAGGGCATCCGAACCAAAGATCACCGACATGGGGCCTTCCACGATCTCGATGCGTTCGATGCTGTTGATGTCGACCTGGTTCAGGCTTTCGCGGGTATCACCACGGTCCACCATCGGAACCCCGTCGAGCAGGATCTTGACATTACGTCCACTCATGCCCATCAGTTGCACATCGGTGGTGCCGAGTGTGTTGTCGTTGGAAAAGCGGAATCCCACCTGGTTGTTCAGTACCTGTTGAACGGTGGTGGCGCCACTGAGTTTGATGCGTTCACTGTTGATGATGCGTACCTGGTACACCGATTTTTTTACGGTTTGCGGTTTGTACTGCCCGGTAACCACTACTTCCGACAGGTCTTTCGAATACCAGGAAGTATCATTGGTCAGTTTGTTTTGGGCATTGATCATTGTCGCGGTACAGAGTGTCGCAATGATCAAGGATAGTTTCTTCATGTCAATTCATTTTGTAGCGCAAAACTATTTTCGCCCGCGCTGTGCTTTATCACGGAATTGTCATTTGCCCCCTTTACTGATATCACTCATACAGCTTTTACGAACTGATGACAGAAGGACTGAGTACAATCAATCCCGGCACTGACGCAGGTCAGTGCATCCGATCTTTTATTGGGTCGGGCGCATTGATTTCTGATTCCGTAAACGGTTTTCCTCTTACCGTAAGCGGGAAAGGAAGGCAGCGGTGAAATTTGCGGATCCAAAAAATCAACATGATCAGACAAACCGTTTTTCTATCCGTACTCCTCCTTGCCTCACTCTGTTCGGCATCGCAATCGAAAAAGAACCCCGCAGACAGCTTTGAAACAAAACCCAAATACCTGCCCGATGTGACCGTAGTGGGCCGCGGAAGCCGAAGCGACATCCAGCAAATGCCGGAGATCGTGGGCACTTCCATCTATGCAGGAAAGAAGAATGCATTGATCGTGCTGGATAATGTACCGGGTAATATCATCACCAATACCATGCGGCAGGTGGTGGCCAAGGTGCCGGGCATCCAGATATGGGAGAGCGACGGAAGCGGCATACAGATCGGGATCGCAGCCCGGGGACTGAGCCCGAACCGGAGCTGGGAATTCAATACCCGTCAAAACGGGTACGACATTGCGGCTGATCCTTTCGGATACCCGGAAGCATACTACAATCCGCAATTACAAGCTGTGCAGCGCATCGAGATTGTACGGGGTCACGGGGCCCTGCAGTACGGGCCCCAGTTCGGAGGTATGGTGAATTATATCCTGCGCAATGGCAGTGAAATAAACAAACCTTTCGAATTCGAAACCCAGCAGGCAGCAGGAAGCAACGGCTTATTCAACAGTTACAATGCCATCGGTGGAAAGAATAAGAACTTCCACTATTATACTTTCTTTGATCACCGTCATGCCAGGGGCTGGAGGCAGAACAGTACTTATTATACCAATACCGGGTTTGGTACATTCACCTACCGGTTCAGCAATTCGTTTTCAATCACCACCGAGCTGATGCAATCGCATATCCGGAGCCAGCAGCCGGGAGGGTTAACAGATGCCGGGTTGGAAAGCGATACAAAACAAAGCCTCCGCAGCCGGAACTGGTTTGACATCAAATGGACCACTGCGGCCCTGATCGCCCATTACCAGATCACCGCGTCATCAAAACTCCAGGCGAAACTTTTTGGGGTGCGGGGCGATCGCAACAGCGTGGGTTACCTGCCTTCCGGCGGAATCGTTGTGGCGGATACGATCAACAAGGTAACCGGCCAGTATAACCCGCGTAACCTGAATACCGATGAATACCGCAATTACGGCTTCGAAGCCCGTTACCTGGGCGATTACAATCTCTTCCGGATGAAAAACACGTTCTCGGGGGGCGTACGCTTATATACCGGTACCACGTACCGCTTTGCGGCCGATGGAAAAGGCAGCACGGGATCGGGTTATGATATGACGGTGAGCGACGAAATCTGGACAAGGGATATCGATTTTGTAAGTCGTAATGCCGCGGTGTTTGCCGAGAATATTTTCCGGGTCGGCAAACGATTGATTGTGATCCCGGGAATACGTTACGAATACCTGCAGGCAACCGCTGCCGGTCGCAACGGGTTTGCTGCAAACGGCACAGAGATACGCCTGCAAAATGAAAGGAGGGGCCGTAGTTTCCTGCTCGCCGGCATCGGTGCCGAGTACCATGTTTCATCGCATACCGAATTGTATGCAAATATCACACAGGCATACCGGCCTATCCAGTTCGCGGATCTCACCGCTCCCCCCACCACGGATGTGATCGACCCGGACATCACCGATGCCAAAGGGTACAATGCCGACCTGGGCTACCGGGGCAAGGTGGGCGACTGGTTGTTTTTTGATGCAAGCATCTATCATCTTCAGTACAATAACCGGATCGGCACCGTAACGCAACAACGGGCCGACGGCAGTTTTTATAATTTCCGGACCAATGTGGGAAACAGCGCCAGCAGGGGCATTGAAAGCCTGGTGGAATTGAGCCCGGTGCGTGCGGCCAACAAGAACAAGCCATTGCCCTTCGGTGATATCAGCCTTTTTATTTCGTACTCGTACAATGATGCACGGTATGGCAATTTTAAGGTGATTGCCAAGAACAGCAGCAACCAGCTGGTGGAAACCAACCTGAAGAATAAACGGGTGGAGAATGCGCCTGTTCATATTCTGCGTACCGGATTGACCTACCGGTATAAAGACTTCTCCATCACCGCACAGGTGAGCCATGTGGGTAAAGCATATTCCGATGCGAACAACACGGTGGCCGTTTCGCCGAATGCCCAGAATGGACGCATCCCGGCCTATACGGTTACCGATCTGACTGCCAGTTGCCGGGTCGCCAAAAAACTAACTGTGAAAGCCGGCATCAACAATCTCGGCAACGAACGGTATTTCACACGGCGTGCCGGCGGATACCCCGGCCCGGGCGCCCTGCCGGCCGACGGAAGGACATACTTCATCAGCCTGGGCGCCAAATTCTGAGCCTTTGGGCGTGAAACAAAAAAGCTGAAGCAATGCAATCCTGCTTCAGCTTTTGTATGCTGGTAAATAAGAATCCGGATCAGTGCAGCAGCAGCTCACAAGGTTTGATGCCCGTGTGCTTTTTGAAGGCGGTGCTGAAGTGCGAGATGGAAGAATACCCGAGCATCATCGATACTTCGGTAACGCTGAGGCCTTTGTCGTACAAGAGGTATTTGGCGTGTTCCATACGCTGTCCCTGGTAAAAATCGAATATGGTAGTGCCGAAGATCTCTTTGAATCCTTTTTTCAGGTAACATTCGTTGATGGCCACCTTGCGGCTCAGGGCCTTGATGGTAATCGGTTCGCCGATATGCTGTAACAATACTTCGCGGGCCTTGATGATCTTCTCCCTGTCTTCGGCGTTCTGCAGGAACTTGCAGGTGAATTCAGTCTCTTTGTCTTCACCCAGCATGCAGTCCATGCTGTACAACAGGAGAATCTGGGTCTGGGCGTTGATGAAGATGTTTTCCCGGGTATCGGTATAGGTATGGTTCAGCAAAGCTTCGATCGCAGTACGGGTTTTCCCGCAAAGCGGAAGTTGTTTGGAAAAAGCTGTTTTGTGCCTGAACGACAGTACATCTTCCGTGAGACTCGAATGCGAGTTGTTATTGGTGAATTGCGTGAGGTAAGCGGGTTTGAAACTGAAGCTCACCACATCCACGCTCTCTACTTTCTCCACACAGGACCTGCTGCTGTTGAATTTGCAAAAATCACATTCGGTTTGTTTCTGGCGGCAGTAGATGTTTCCGCTTACGCAGAATTTCAACTCGAGGTAGTTGGCCGAGGGATTATTCTTTTCCACGTGGTATACCAGTATGCCCGTATCGTCGATGTTCCACTGGGGCATTTTGCGGTACCGGCGGATGGAATAGTTCACCGAGCCCGGAACCACCCGGTCTACATGCAGCAATACGTCCAGGTCTTCCTGCATCACTGGTTGCCGGTGTGCGATGGCCAATATGTCTGTAGACTGATTCATGACAAATACAAATATACGAAAGAATGTTTAAACAGTGAAGGAGGGGTTTGGGTAAGTGGTTTAGGTAATGCGGGTTTTCGGTACCCCTGAGCGGGGTGTTTCAGCGCCGTTCTTTACGCTGAAAACCAGCCGGATTTTGTGTATAAAAACAGGGTAAAATAAGAGCCGGGTAATTGCCGTTTCGCCCTGCTTTTTCGTACATTTGCACGCATGTGATTTTTACATCTAAAAAGTGACAGCCAACGATCTATGAGCACAGAAACAGCAACGATTCCCACGGCATCAAATAATGGCTACGGAGCCGATAGTATACAGGTTTTAGAAGGCCTGGAAGCGGTGCGCAAACGCCCCGCGATGTACATCGGCGATATTGGCAACAAGGGTTTGCATCACCTGGTTTACGAAGTGGTCGATAACTCCATCGATGAAGCCCTTGCCGGATACTGCAAGAACATCGTGGTGACGATTCATGAAGATAATTCCATCAGCGTGCAGGACGACGGTCGTGGTATCCCTACGGCCATGCATACGAAAGAGAAACGCAGTGCACTGGAAGTGGTGATGACCGTACTGCATGCCGGCGGCAAATTCGACAAGGATTCCTATAAGGTATCCGGTGGTTTGCATGGCGTGGGGGTGAGTTGTGTGAACGCACTCAGCACCAAACTGCATGTAACCGTTCGCCGGGAAGGAAAGACATTCGAGCAGGAATACGCGACCGGTATCCCGCAATACGCTGTCCGGGAAATCGGCACATCCGATACCACCGGAACCCGGGTTCAGTTCTGGCCCGACGCTACGATCTTCTCCACCACGGTTTACAATAAAGACATTCTCGAAGGAAGGCTTCGTGAACTGGCATTCCTCAACCGCCGCATCAATATTACGCTGAACGACCTGCGGGATGCGGATGAGGAAGGGAAGACTTACAGCAAGACATTCTACAGCGAAGGCGGCATAACCGAATTCGTTGAGATGATCGATAAAAACGCCAACCGCCTCTCGCTGATCCCGAAAGTGGTGTACTGCGATGGATACGATAAAGGCACCAATGTGACCGTGGAAGTGGCCATGATCTACAATGCCGGTTACCAGGAACATATCTTCAGCTACGTCAATAACATCAATACCATCGAGGGCGGTACACATGTGGCCGGTTTCCGCCGCAGCATCACCCGCGTGTTCAAAAGCTATGGCGAAAAAGAAGGTATGTTCGAAAAAGCCAAGGTGGAAATTGAAGGGGATGACTTCCGCGAAGGACTTACTGCCGTGATCTCGGTTAAGGTTCCTGAACCCCAGTTCGAAGGTCAGACCAAAACCAAGCTGGGCAACAACGAAGTGATGGGTGTGGTGGACGCCACGCTCAGCCGGGTGCTCGAAGCATACCTCGAGGAGAATCCGAAAGAAGCCAAGACCATCATCCAGAAAGTGATACTGGCCGCACAGGCCCGTGCCGCCGCACGCAAGGCCCGGGAAATGGTGCAACGCAAGAGTGTACTTACCGGTGGCGGTTTGCCCGGCAAACTGGCCGACTGCAGCGATAAGGATCCCGGTAAATGCGAACTCTTCCTCGTCGAAGGAGATTCGGCCGGCGGTACGGCCAAGCAGGGTCGCGACCGAAGCTTCCAGGCTATCCTGCCGCTCCGGGGTAAGATCCTGAACGTGGAAAAAGCGATGGAGCATAAGATCTACGATAATGAGGAGATCCGCAACATGTTCACCGCTCTCGGCGTGAAGATCGGTACCCCGGAAGATCCGAAAGCGCTCGATACCTCCAAGCTCCGCTACCATAAACTCATCATCATGACCGATGCCGACGTGGATGGAAGCCATATTGCCACGCTTATCCTCACCTTTATCTTCCGCTATATGAAAGAACTGGTGGAGCAGGGTTATGTCTATATCGCCCAACCCCCGCTCTACCTGGTAAAAAAAGGAAAAGAGCAGGCGTATGCCTGGAACGACGAAGAACGTAAAGCCATGGTGGCACAGATCGGCCAGGGTAAAGACGACAGCGTAACCATTCAGCGGTACAAAGGTTTGGGTGAGATGAATGCCGAACAACTTTGGGATACAACCATGAACCCGGCCACCCGCACCTTAAAACAGGTAGCGCTGGAAAGCGCCGCCGAGGCCGACCGGGTATTCAGCATGCTCATGGGCGATGAAGTACCACCCCGCAGGGAATTCATTGAAAGTCACGCACGTTACGCAAAGATCGACGTATAAACGAAGGCCGGTCAGACCTGCCTCTGCCGGCAGGCAGGCGAATCCGTTGGACCGGGTGGATATCGCTCCCTTTGCAAAAACCCGGAATTTCAGTAGCTTGTTGCCCGAAGTGCAGTGCTTCAACCCATATTACTAACCATAAATTCAAGAAAATGTCTAAAATGTTAACCGCTTATTGCATGAAGACAAAGGAAAAAAATGTTCCGATGCAGGATGCAGTAATCACCAAAACAGCCCGCGGCGGCTATATGGCCCAGGGGCACGACGGGAAAGGAAATAAAATGACCACCATGCTCAATGAAGCTACAGCGCTGGAAGCCGTTAAGAACGGAGTAGCTAAAAAAGCCTGGTAAACAACGATGCAGCAACTTATCAGGGCCATCCACCAACCGGTGGATGGCCTTTTTTATTGACTGAAACCCCTGAATGCGGCGGATTGGGTTTATTTTTATACCCGGATGAGATCACTAAGAAAATTCAGGGTCGCCGGGCTGCTGCTCATTTGGTTCCAGTTCTCCCATGCGCAGTATACGGTGAATGGGAATGCCCAGCAGGTTTCCTGCAACCAGTACCGGCTTACGCAGGAAGCCACCTTCCTCACCGGATCGGTCTGGAACAATAATAAGATCGACCTGTCTCAATCCTTCGATTTCAAATTCGATGTTTTTTTAGGAAGTCTGAACAGTCCCGGCGCCGACGGGATCGCTTTTGTACTGCAACCCATCAGCACAAGTGTGGGTTCGGCGGGGAGCGGACTGGGATACGAGGGTATCACACCCGCCGTTGGCATTACACTCGACACCTATCAGAATACATCCCCGGATAATGACCCCGCCTTTGATCACATCGCGATACAACTGAACGGCGACCTCAATCATCTTTCCGCCAATAATATCGCCGGCCCGGTTCAGGCCATCAGCGGCAATGATAATATTGAAGACGGCCAGTGGCATGCCTTCCGCATTACCTGGAACGCAGCCAGCAAGACCATCACCGCCTATATCGACGGTGTGCAACGGGTGACCGCTACCCAGGATTTTGTAACCACGGTGTTGGGGGGCAACCCAATGGTGTTCTGGGGGTTTACCGGCAGTACCGGCGGCGAGTACAACCTGCAGCAATTCAAAACGGCGCTCAACCCTTCCTTTCATCTTGCCCCCAATCAAAAAAGATGCGTGGGCGAACCCATCAACTTTTTCGACTCTACGGTTTCCTTTACCAATATCGCCAAATTCTACTGGGACTTTGGCGATGGAAGTCCGATCGATTCAGTAAACATCAACCCTGTTCATACCTATACAACACATGGCGATTTTACCGTGAGCCTGCTGGTCATCGGCGCCGATGGATGCACAGCCAATTTTGCACAGGTGATACGGGTGGGAACCAAGCCGGTTTCCGCCATACGGCTCGCTGCCAATTTCAGTAACTGCATCGGGCAGAACAATCAATTCTATGATTCTTCCTACCTCGTTCACGGAACGATCAACAACTGGTATTGGGATTTTGGGGATGGCATAACCTCCACAGCGCAAAATCCATTGATTACCTATCTCAACTATGGTTATAAAAATGTGCGGTTGGCTGTATCAACGCTGGAAGGCTGTCAATCGGATACCACTGTACGGGTGATCGTAAAACGGTTGCCGGTGGTGGATTTTGATTTTACGGATTCGGTATGCCTCGGGCAGCCCACATTCTTCCACGACCTGAGTACGGTTTTGCCCGATGGCAGTATCGGCGGATGGAACTGGAACATGGAAGGAAATATCCTCAACACGCAGAACCCGGTATATACCTTCACAACACCCGGACTTCATCCCGTTACCCTGGTAGCGGGGCCGGATAATGACTGCGTGCGGGTGAAAACGAAAAATGTTTTTGTGGTGGATAAACCGCATCCCGCGGTCAAAGACCAGTTCATCTGTTCGCAGGCTTCGGTAACCTTGCAGGACTCCTCGTATGTTACCGACGGATTCCCCATCGTTGCCTGGTGGTGGGACCTGGGCAATGGCCAGTTCTCCACCCAGCAAAACCCAACGGTAACCTATACAACCTATGGCCCGGTTACGATACGCCTGGTGGTTACCAACAGCCGGGGTTGCATCTCCGATACGCTCAGCAAATCCATAAATGTAGAAGCCAATGCCGTCGCGAAATTTGGTTACAGCAGTCCGCTCTGCAGCAATATACCGGTGCAGTTCAGCGATTCTTCTCTTGTGCCGGGCGGAACCGTAACGCAATGGACATGGGTGGAGAACGGAGCTGTATTCAGCAATACCCGTAACCCGGTTCAGTTATTCCCGGCAGGCATACATACCATCGGGTTGGTAGCGAGCAATGTGGCGGGTTGCAAAAGCGATACCCTGTTCAAAACCTTTGAAGTATACCCCAAGCCCGTCATCGCCATGCAATTCAATAATGCCTGTAACAGCATACCCGTACACTTTACCGGGAGCAGTGTTGCCGGCATCACGATCACCGACTGGCGCTGGAATTTCGGCGATGGCTCATCGGCCAATGGCTTACAGGCGCAACATGCATATGCCGGCGAGGGTATTTACAATGTTACCTTGTCGGCCGTATCCGCACAAGGCTGCCCATCCGGTACCATCAACCGGAATATCATCATCTACAGTACACATGCCTTTGCAGGCAACGATACCATCGCTGCCGCGGGTCAGCCGGTTCCCCTGCACGCAACCGGCGGGGTTCATTACAGCTGGAGCCCGGCTACCGGCCTCAGTGATGCAAACAGCGCCAACCCGGTGGCCATCCTGCAAAGCACCCAAACCTTTATCGTAAAGGCCTATACCGACCAGGGCTGCGAAAGCTATGATGATGTTACGGTGAAGATTTATAAAGGGCCCGATATCTACCTTCCCAACGCCTTCTCGCCCAATAACGACGGACTCAACGATCTGTACAGGGGCATACCCGTGGGCATCGACCGGTTCGGTTTCATGAAAATATACAACCGCTGGGGCCAATTGCTTTTTTACAGTACCGATCACCGCAAAGGCTGGGATGGCAATCTTAAAGGCGTACGCCAGGAAACCGGTACATACGTGGTGATCGTAAGCGGCACCGATTTTCTGGGGCATGTCATCAGCAAACGGCAAAGCTTCCTGTTGATACGCTGATAGATTAGGTAAAAAATATTATTTTTCGGAAACATTCTTTTAATCTGCCTGCAATGAAGCGATTGTACCAACTTACAGCATTTATTATAGTAGCCATTGCCGCCACTGCACAGGAAAATATCTATTCGGTGCTGACAATACCCGATTCACTGAGGAAAGGAGCAAATGTGATTACCCGGGAAGAAAATATAAAATTTATTCTCAAAGATCCCAATAGCGCAAAGTATAAGGTACATGAAGTATATACTGTTTTAAATGAAAGCGGAAAAGAATATTTAGCGTTTCAACAGCTTTCTGATAGATTTCAAGTACTGGAAGATGCCGAAATAAGGGTATACGATGCAATGGGAATTAAACGGAACACCTTTACCAAAAAAGAGATGATGACCCAGGCGTATACCGGGTCGGGATTGGTGCCTGATGGTAAGGTTACCTATTTTAGTGTAACGGCGCCGGCTTACCCGGTCACTATAGAGATTAATTATGAGGTGCAGCATAAAGGCCTCTTTCATTATCCCGGTAATTATTTCCAGGTACCGTATAACGCCGTTCAGCATGCAGTGTTCGAGGTAGAAGGCCCTGTGGATTTACCCATCCGGTATAAGGTGTTAAACTGCAATTACCGGCCCGTAATAAAACGGGATGGCTCTAAAGTTTCATATCAGTGGGAAGTAAAAAATCTTCCCGCAATAAAGGTGGAACGAAATAGCGGCCCACCGGATAAATATCTGCCCCAGGTCTTGTTAGGGCCAACAAGATTTCAGTTAGACGAGTATGATGGAGATATGTCAAGTTGGAAAAGCTTTGGTGAATGGTATAGCCGAGTGTATTTGAAAACATCGGAATTAAAAGACGAAAGAAAAGTGTTTTATAACAACCTTGTGAAGGACATGAAAACAGATCGGGAAAAAGCCGAAGTCTTGTATAATTATCTCCAGAATAATATGCGTTATGTAAGCATACAGTTAGGTATTGGAGGGTTAAGGCCATTTCCGGCAAGCTTTGTCGATGATAAGAAATATGGAGACTGCAAGGCCTTGAGCAATTATTTGCGATCCGTTTTAACGGCTGTTGGAGTAAAATCAAATGTGGTAATAATAGAAGGAAACAAGAATCCCACTACCGTTTTTGAGGATTTTCCCATCCACTATTTTAATCACGTTATACTTTGTATTCCCCAATCAAAAGACTCAATCTGGCTTGAATGCACCAGCACCACATTGCCTTTTGCGGAACTTGGCCCATGGACAGAAAATCGAAAGGCCATGATGATTACCGATAACGGTGGTGTGTTAGTAAATACACCCATAAGTACCAGCCAGAAAAATACAAATGCGGTCCGAACGGTTATCGAAGTGGATACGGATGGAGGAGCGCTTGTAAATACAGCATGCAGTTTTACAGGAGAAGAACGAGATGAATTACTGATGCAGTTTCATGACATGAAGGATGATGAGAAGCGTAAATTCTTTTTAACAGAGAAAACCTGGAAACAACCTGATGCCTTTAAGTTGTCCGTAGCTAATAAAGTAAGTAACCCTTACTGGCTCAAGGCAGAGATGAAATACGAGAAAGTGTATTCCTTCAACGCGGGTTCCAAGTTGTTCTTTGAACCGAGGCTTTATCCGATCTTCCATGAAGACATCCCGGAGAACAATGAACGTATCCGCGACTATCATTTCACGTATCCCTACCAGTCATTCGATACAACCATATATAAATTCCCGGCCGGGTATACCCTCGAAAATCTTCCCCAGAACCGGTCGGTAAGCAAGCCTTTTGCGCAGTATACCTGTACGTATGCGTGGGACGCGGCTACCCGCACACTCACTGCTTACGCCTGGCTTCAGCTCAAAGAACGGATCGTGAAAGCGGCCGATTACAAGGAGCTGTACGATTTCCGCAAACAGGTGTCGGCCGATATGAATGAGAAGATCGTGGTAAAAAAAGAATGAGCTGCGAAATATTGCGCCGTCATTCGGTGAAGTCCAGGTCTTTCCCAAAACTTTCTTCAGTAAACCAGAGCGCCACGATGCCGATGAGCATCACCACGGCGCCCAGTATCCAGGCGGCCGAAACATAATCGGTCAATTTTCGCAATTGCGCAAAGCAAAGGAGCATGAGGGGCGTGAAACCCCGAACCATATTGGTGATGGAAATAGATGCAGATGCCCGCAGGTTTGTTCCGAACTGCTCCGCCGAAGTAGTAATATACAACACAGATATACCGGCGCCGAATCCCAATCCGCCGCACACAAAGTAGAACCATGCCAGCGAGGAATGATCCTGTACAAAAAACAGGATCATGAACAGAATGGTTACCGCGTAAAAAACAAAGAGGGCTTTCCTGCGGCTCTTCCAGGCATTGCTGAGCAGCCCGGCGCAGATATCTCCCAAACCCAACCCGATGTACTGGTACATGAGCGCATCGCCCGGCTTTACACCGGCTATGCCCATGCGGTTCCCAAACTGGTCGGCAAAGGATACCAGGATGCCGATGATGTACCACACCGGGAGGCCGATGAGTATGCCACGCATGTACCGGTTGAACCGCTCTTTGCTGGTAAAGAACTGCAGGAAGTTGCCGAGTTGCACGGAAGATTTTTTCACGGTATCGTACATGCTGCTTTCGGCCACCGCGATGCGAAGAATGAGCAGCGCAAGTCCAAGGCCGCCGCCGATGAAATAGAGCATGCGCCAGTCGCCGATGCCGGAATAGAGCAGTGCAGCGGAGATACCACCCAGCACACCGCATACGGCAATGACGGTTGCGGCCAATCCTCGTTTTTCTTTTGCCAGTATCTCGCTGGTGAGTGTAATGCCGGCGCCCAATTCACCGGCCAGTCCGAACCCGGCGATGAAACGGATAATGCTGTATTGACCGGTTGTTTGTACAAAACCGTTGGCGATATTGGCGATGGAATAGAGGAGTATGGAACCGAACAATACTTTCAGCCGGCCTTTCTTATCGCCCAGTATACCCCATACGATACCGCCCAGCATCATGCCGGTCATCTGTACGCTTAATAACAGTTCTCCTTCGGATAAGATGGCTTCGTCGGATAAACCGAGTTCCCGCAGGCTGGGTTTGCGAACGATGCCGAACAGCAGCAGGTCGAATACATCGACAAAGAAACCAAGGGCTGCCACGATCACCGGCAGCGAGAGCAGGCCGAATTCTTTTTTGTGCATGGAAGAGGGGCTGGTTGCCGACTAAGTTAAGAAGAAACGCTTTTCGACATACGGGCTAAAAAATCATGCAGGTCGGCCATCGAGCGCACCTGCTCCACAACGAGGATGCCGTTTTTGCCTACCTGTTTCAGCTTGGCTTTGTTGGTTCCTGTTTGCAGGAATTTTAAAATGCCGTTGAAAACCTCGCCCTGGAAATAGGGAGAGTCGGGGTTGCCTACGAAGAAGCAGCGGAGGGTTTCGTTGCGCAGGAGCATTTTCTCAAAGCCCAGGGCTACGGCCAGTTTGCGGCAACGTACGGTGGTGAAGAGGTCTTCCACCGGCGGCGGCACGGGGCCGAAGCGATCGCTGAGCTCCTGGTGGAACGCTTCAAGATCGTTCTCGGTTTCGCAATTATCAAGGCGGGAATAAAGGCTGAGCCGTTCGGTAATGCTTTCTACATAATCATCGGGGATCAGTATCTCCAGGTCGGTATCGATGCTGCAGTCGGAAACGAAATCATCTTGCTGTTGAATCTCGGCCTTGAACAGTTCCTTGAACTCGGTACGCTTGAGTTCGCGGATGGCTTCGTCGAGGATCTTCTGGTACATTTCAAAACCGATCTCGGCGATGAAACCGCTTTGTTCGCCACCCAGCATATTACCGGCGCCGCGGATGTCGAGATCACGCATGGCGATCTGGAAACCGCTGCCGAGTTCGCTGTATTGTTCCAGGGTGGTGAGCCGCTTGCGGCTGTCGGCCGGCAGGGTGCTCATCGGCGGAGCGAACAAATAGCAGAAAGCTTTCTTGTTGCTCCGGCCCACACGGCCGCGTAGCTGGTGCAGGTCGCTGAGCCCGAACTGGTGTGCGTTGTTTACGATGATGGTATTCACATTCGGAATGTCCACCCCGCTTTCCACGATATTGGTGCACACCAGCACATCGTATTTTTTGTCCATGAAATCGAGGATGGTGTCTTCCAGCTGATCGCCTTCCATCTGCCCGTGTGCGTAGGCGATGCTCAGGTCCGGACAAAGATGCTGGATCAGCGCCTTCATCTCCGCAAGTCCTTTTACCCGGTTATGGATGAAGAATACCTGGCCTCCGCGTTCGGTTTCGTAATAGATGATGTCCCGGATGGCGTCTTCGTTGAACACCATCACTTCGGTTTGTATCGGTTGCCGGTTGGGTGGGGGCGTGTTGATGATGCTCAGGTCGCGGGCGCCCATCAGGCTGAACTGCAGGGTTCGGGGTATGGGTGTGGCGGTAAGTGTGAGGGAATCCACCGTGGTGCGGAGCTGCTTGAGTTTTTCTTTCGCCGCCACGCCGAATTTCTGTTCTTCGTCGATGATCATCAGGCCCAGGTCTTTGAACCTTACTTCTTTGTTCAGCAGGGCATGGGTGCCGATGATGATATCAATCTTTCCTTCGGCTACTTTCTGCAGTGTTTCTTTTCGCTCTTTGCTCGATTTAAAACGGTTGATGAAATCGACCGTTACCGGGAAATCTTTCAATCGTTCGCCGAAGGTTTTATAATGCTGGTAGGCAAGAATGGTGGTGGGTACCAGTACGGCGGCCTGCTTGCCGTCGCAACAGGTTTTGAAAGCGGCCCGAACGGCTACTTCCGTTTTGCCGAATCCCACATCGCCGCATACCAACCGGTCCATGGGCGATGGCTTCTCCATGTCACGCTTCACGTCTTCGGTGGCCCTGGCCTGGTCGGGTGTGTCTTCATAAATGAAGCTGGCCTCCAGTTCGGTCTGCAGGTAATTATCGGGGTGATGCGCAAAACCTTCCTGGGCTTTTCGCTTCGCGTAGAGCTTGATGAGATCGGTGGCGATGTCTTTTACCTGACGCTTGGTTTTATCCTTCAGTTTGTTCCATACATCGCTGCCCAGCTTGTTCATCTTCGGAACGGTGCCTTCCTTGCCGCTGTACTTGCTGATCTTGTGCAGGGAAGAAATATTCACGTATAGAAGATCATTGTCGCGGTAGAGGATGCGGACCGCTTCCTGCATCTTGCCATTCACTTCAATCTTTTGCAGGCCGCTGTAAACCCCCACGCCGTGATCGATATGCGTTACAAAATCGCCGGGTTGTAATTCCCGGAGCATTTTCAGCGTAAGCGCCTTGTTCTTGCTGAAGGCCTGTTTGACCTTGTATTTATGGTAACGCTGGAAGATCTGGTGATCGGTGTAGCAAACCAGCTGCAGGTCGTCGTCGATAAAACCCTCGTGTATGGAAGTGGGGATGGGAATGATGCTGATCTCGGCCTTCAGGTCAACGAAGATGCTGTGCAGGCGTTCCAGTTGTTTCGGATTCTCGGCGAAGAGGTAGATGTTGTATTTCTTCGTTTCGTATTCTTTCAGGTTCCGGATCAACAGGTCGAACTGCCGGTTGAAAGCGGGTTGTTCCTTGGTCTGGAAAAGGATCGTGGCCCGCTGGTCGCCGGAAGGCGTGAAATAAAACCGGTGCCCGAATTCCACAACCTGCCGTAGCCTGACCTGTTCTTCGATAACCGCTGCCGGTACAAAATCTTCTTCGCTTGTTTCTTTTTTCTCGCTGATGTCTTCTGTTTCTTCCGGATCTTTCGGAACCTCCGCCGTCGAACTCCAAACCCGGAACTCTTCTTCCTGTATCTCGATCTTTCCCCTGATGAATTCCCAGTCTTCGGTCCATACCACGGTATTTTCCGGAAGGAATTCAAGCAGTGAAACTTTATCGCCGTCTTCGAACTGTGTTTCCACATTCGGGATGATGTTCACCTGTAACAACTTCCGTTCGCTCAGTTGTGTTTCCGGGTCGAAGATGCGGATGCTGTCGACCTCGTTGCCGAATAATTCCACCCGGTAGGGTTTTTCATTGCCATAGGAGTAGATATCCAGGATGCCGCCCCGCACCGCGAACTGCCCCGGTTCATACACAAAATCGGTTCGGTTGAAACCATAGCCCACCAGCTTTTCGTAGATCCCGTTCGGGTCGATGGTATCGCCCTGTTTGATGCTGATGATGCTGGAGGCAATGGCTTTGGGAAGCACCACTTTTTCGAAGAGGGCTTCGGGGTACGTGATCACAGCGCCCACCCGGTTATTGCCCAAGGGGTTCGAAAAACGGGTCAGGCATTCGGTACGCAGCATTACGTGGCTGGGGTTCAGCAGGCGGAAATTCTTTTTATTCTTGAAGGAGGAAGGAAAATAGAACAGGTTCAGTGCGCCGCTGATGTTCTCGAGGCTGTTGTGAAAATAAGCCGCTTCTTCGGCATCCCGAAGCACCACGATATGATTCAACTGGCTGGCAGCCGGGTGATTGAATATGGCGGAAACAATGAATGGGGCTGCGCTTCCCTGGAGTCCTTTAAGGGCTGTTGCCTGGGGTTGAGACGCAGTGATCCTGTCCGCTATGGAAAAACAGCGGCGATCATGGGCGTATTCCTGCAACAACGTTTCCAGGTTCATCGGGGGCGCAAAGATAAGCCGATCCGGGGTTCTTTATAAATTGCATCCGGATCGGCAATACCGGGGGAGGCAAAAGCGTTATCACCCCTGTCTTATCAGGGTTTTTGTGCATATTTTGCACCCGAATCCGGTACCGGAAGATCCAATAGCATCAACACATGAAAAAGGGCTGCTTATTTTATTTACTCCTTATTGCTTCGTGCTGCCAGTACAAACAACTGGTTGCGCAGCAGGCAGACCTCCCGGTTCGTTTCAAAACCGGCAACTTCATCACCGGCAATACCATTCAGCGGCAGCGTTTCAATGCCGTTCAATTGCAGGCTTCCCTGTACCAGGAAAAATATTATGTGCTTGTACAGTTTGCGAAACTCCCTACGGCAGAACAGCGGTCCGAACTGCAGCGTGCAGGTGTTCAGTTGTTCGATTATATACCCGGCAATGCCTACCTCGCCACGATCAACAAAGCATTTGACTTTGCTGCTGCCGGAAATTATTCGATCATTTCGGTGAATACCATTCCCGTTTCGTATAAGATCGATCCGGCTGTTGCAACTTATTCCGGCAAGGGCGATAAACTGATCGCTGTTTATTATTACGCATTGGCCGACCGTACAAGCCTGGTTGCTGCGCTACAGCAGGCGGGCGCCAGGATGCAGACCACCAAATTCACCGATGCCCGGGCGGTATTTGTAGAAGCGGATAAAGAAACCATCGCGGCCATCGCCGCGTTACCCATGGTCAGTTATGTGAGCCTTCAAACTCTTTCGGCCAGGCCCCTGAATTATAAAAGCATGGGCGAGCATAGCATCCGGAGTTTACAGGCTGCGGCCGGGCGTAACCTGAGTGGAAAAGGTGTTGTTGTAGGGATTGGAGATAATTCCGAAGTATCGACCGGGCATCTTGATTTCACGGGCAGGGTGATCAGCCGTGTTTCATTCCCGATCAGTTTCCACGGTATACATGTTACCGGTACGGTGGCCGGAGCGGGCTTACTCAATCCTAAATACAACGGCATGGCGCCACGCGCCACCATTGTGAGCCAGTACTTGAGCGATATCATCACCAATACACCGGTGTATGCGACCGATTACAGTATGATCGCCACCAATAATTCGTATACGGCAGCCGATGACAGCTGTGCCGGGAATGGGGCCTATGATTTCACCAGCAACTATACCGATGACCAGATGCGTACTTATGAACAGGTGCTCCATGTGGTTTCGGCAGGAAACGATGGATCGTATATTTGCTCTCCCTACCCGGCTTCGTATGGTACCATCAAATCCGGGTACCAGTCTGCAAAAAACGTACTTACAGTAGGGGCGATGGATTCAGTGTATCATATCGCCTGGTTCAGCAGCCAGGGGCCTGTCAGTGATGGCCGGCTTAAGCCCGAGATCGTGGCCGACGGAGTGAATGTATACTCTACCCGTCACAACAATACCTACGCGAATAATAGTGGAACCAGCATGTCGGGCCCCGTCGTAGCCGGCGCTGTAACATTGCTGAACGAACAATACCGGAAACTGAACGGCAATGCCATTCCCAAAGCATCCCTCATCAAAGCCCTGCTTTGTAATAATGCCGAAGACCTGGGTACAACCGGGCCGGATTTCACGTTTGGTTTTGGTATGCTCAATGCCCGCAAGGCGGTGGAAGCGATGGAAGCCAACCGTTACTTCATCAGCAGCACAACGCCCGCTACCCAAACCATTGCGGTACCTGCCGGTGTACGCCGGTTGAAAGTGATGCTTTACTGGGCCGATCCTGCCGCGGCGCCCCTTGCGGCCAGTACGCTGATCAATGATCTTGACCTGGCAGTTACAGCTCCCGGCCCCGTAATACACCTGCCCCTTGTGTTGAATCCGAATCCCGCTAACGTTACCGACCCGGCCAGCGAAGGAGTGGATCGGGTTAATAATATTGAACAGGTGGTGATCGAAAACCCGGTTGCCGGTAATTATAACCTGGATGTAACCGCGTTCGCTCTTCCCCAGGGCCCGCAGGAGTATATACTTGCCTACACGTTCGAAATGAACGGCGTAACGGTTGAATATCCCTTCGGCGGTGAGACCCTGGTGCCGGGAGAAACGGAAACGATCCGGTGGACTGCCTATGGCGATGAATCCAATACATTTACGATCGAGTATTTCAATGGAACTTCCTGGAACCTGGTTGCCAATAATGTTCCGGCATCGGCCCGGCATTATTACTGGACAGTTCCGGCAACGCTCAGCAATAATTACCGCATCCGCGTGAGCCGTAACGCTTCGGCGTATACCGACCAGAGCGATTATGATTTTGTAGTGATGGGACAACCGGTTTTGAATACACCCACCGTTCCCTGCGAAGGCTATGTACAACTCGACTGGCCCGCCGTCGCCAGTGCAACTTCCTACGATATCTGGCAACTGAAAGGAGATACCATGGCCATCATCGGCAATACGGCATCGCTTACGTATCCCGTGGCGGGCCTGAACAGTTCCACTACCTATTGGTTTGGCGTGAGTGCGAAAAACGGATCAACCAACGGGCGGCGATCCATTTCCCGGTCGGTGATACCTTCAACAGGCGCCTGCAGTTTATCCGGCTTCGATAATAACTTCAAAGCCGTATCGATCACGGCGCCGGTAAGCGGAAGGCAATTCACGTCATCCGCCTTAACCGCGTCGGAACAGATCCGCTTCAACATTAAAAACCTCGATAACGCAGCTTCTTCCGGCAACTACGATCTCTATTACCAGGTAAACGCGAATGCGCCGGTAATGGAAAGCAGTTCAACCGTTGTGAACGCGTTGGCGACAAGGCTGTACACTTTCGCTACCACCGCCGATCTTTCCGCCCCGGGCGTATATGTGATCAAGGCCTGGGTGAAACGAACCGGCGATACACAACCGCTCGATGATACGGTTACCGTAACCATCAAACAACTGGCGAACCCGCTGCTCACCTTGCCACAGTCGGATGGATTTGAAACAGCCATTGTAAAAGAGTATAACGTGAATACCACCGGGCTCGACAGCATCGACAAGGTGGATTTCAAAACCAATTCGGTTCGCGGGCGGGCACGCACGTTTATCAATACCGGAATGGCCCACGGCGGAAACCGGGCCATCACGCTCGACCAGTTTACGTACAACAGTGTGGCCACCACCGACAGTATGTTCATGACCTATAATCTGAACAACTATACATCGGGTAACCAGTTACGTCTGGATTTTTATTACAAGAATCACGGGCAGGAAGCCAATCCCAATAATAAAGTATGGATCCGCGGCAGCGATACCAAACCATGGGTGCCTGCGTACGACCTGGTTGCCAACCAGGGCGGACTGGGCGAATGGAAGCATGCCGTCATCAATGTGAATGATGTGCTGGACACCGTAGTGCCGGCACAACCCATCAGTACCAGCTTCCAGGTGAAGTTCGGTCAGCAGGGTAATACATCGGCCAACGTGATCAGCCCGATCGTCGACCAGGATGATGGCTATACATTCGACGACGTAACCATGAATGAAGCAACCAATGATATTGGTATCTATAAAATACTGTCGCCCGCCCGAAGCGGTTGCAACATGACAGGGCCGCAACCGGTTTCCCTGCAACTGAAAAATTACAGCGCCTCCACCTTTACCAATGTGCCGGTAACCTACCGGGTGAATGGCGGTGCGCCGGTTACCGAAATCATCGCGTCGTTACCGCCCGGTTTGTACACCCATACATTCGCGGCGCCGGAAAACCTGCTGATCAATACCGATTATACATTCGATTTCTGGGTACATGAGAATACGGATAGCTATGCGCTCAACGACAGTGTATTGAATTATGCGTTCCGGTCAAGCCAGGTGATCAGCAGCTTCCCTTACCTGCAGGGATTTGAATCGGATGAAGGCGGATGGTATGCAAAAGGATCGAACAGCAGCTGGCAGTGGGGTACGCCCGCCAAGTCAACGATCAGCAAAGCGGCCAATGGAACCCGTGCCTGGGTTACATCACTCAGCGGCAATTACAAAAACAACGAGCTTTCTTATTTATACTCGCCCTGCTTCGACCTGAGCGGCATGACACAACCGGTGCTGTCCTTCAGCCATATTTTCGAGATTGAGGATGCTACACCCACCGATTACAACTGGATCGAATATTCCGATGACGGCATTACCTGGAACCGCCTGGGCGCAAACGGCGTAGGTACCAACTGGTTCAACGACCCCACCGGTAAGAAACAATGGCGCAATTCGCTTACCACCTGGCATGTGGCCAGCAGCGATATACCCACCAAAGGATCAAGCGTGCGATTCCGTTTTGTGATGGCGAGCGACCTCGGCATTAATTACGAAGGTGTGGGCATCGACGATATCCATATTTTCGACAAGGCGCTTATATATACCGGTGCGCCGGTTGTGAGCAATACACAAACCGTAAGCGGATCCAACTGGGTGCATTTTACATCCGGCAGTACCCGCATCGCTTCGATAAACGCCAATGGATTCGACCTGGGAAGTACAACCGTATACGCCTATCCCTACAGCGGCGTTTCGCGTTACCAGAACAACCAGTATTACGCGGATCGCAATATTGTGATCCGGCCAACCAATATACCTGCCGGCTATGTATCGGTGCGTTTTTATTTTACCGATACGGAAGCCAAGAGCCTGCTGGCGGCAAGCGGTTGCGCAACCTGTACCAAACCCAATGATCCGTATGAGCTGGGCGTAACCAAGTACAGCGGAACAGCCATCCAGGAGAACGGAACCCTGGCCGATAATTTCAATGGCGCGTACATGTATATATTACCTGCCAATACCGAGATCATTCCCTACGATAATGGTTATTACGCCGAGTTCCCGGTGAACAGCTTCAGCGAGTTCTGGCTTAACAACGGTGGCGTCAATGGCGACGAGCCACTCCCGGTGAATATCCTTTCCTTTGAAGCGGGTAAGCAGGGTGGCGCCGTATTGCTGCAATGGCAAACAGCCAACGAGATCAATGTGGCTTCGTACACCGTAGAAAGAAGCGCCAATGGAAGAGACTTCAGCAGCATCGGCACCCTACAGGCCGGTATAACGGCATCGGGTAATTACAGCCTGGTCGATCACCAGCCATTACAAGGACTCAATTATTACCGCCTGCGGATAACCGATAAAGACGCCGCCATCCGTTATTCTCCCATCCGCAAACTAAGTTTCACCGGTACGGCAAACGATATAACGATCTATCCGAATCCTGTTGTGAACGGGCGGCTTGTTATCGCGTCGCCGGAAAATTGTACGCTGGCCATCCTGTACGACGCGGCCGGTAAACAGGTACGCCGTTTTGCCTTGCAGGGCAGAACCCATACACTCGATCTCACCGGCGTTGCCAAAGGAATCTACCAGGTAAAAATCTTCACCCAAACAGCGGTGCATACCGAACGGATACTTGTTCAGTAGTATTTTCTGTGGATCGGCGCGTGCCATATTTTCCGGTATTCAAAACAGTTTTATCCCGGTATTCTGTTTCTTTGTACTTTACCGCAAACAGAATAAATGGCATTACAACCCTGGCGCACCGGTCATGTTATCCGGGTGGAGAATGAAACAAAAGACACGAAAAGGTTCTGGATACAGGTACCCGAACTCAGCTCCTTCGATTTCGCCCCCGGCCAGTTCGTTACCCTCGATCTTCCCATTCACGAAAAACCCAACAAACGCTGGCGCAGTTATTCCATCGCCTCCTGGCCCGACGGAAGCAATGTCTTCGAACTGGTAATTGTGCTGGATCGGAAAGGCGCGGGCACCCATTATCTTTTCGATACGGTGGGCGTTGGTTCCGAACTCACGTTCAGGGGACCGCAAGGCGTATTTACGCTTCGGGAACCGCTGGAGAAGGAGATCTTCTTTATCTGCACCGGTACCGGTATCGCTCCTTTCCGCAGCATGATCCATCATGTAAAGAACCAGGCAATTCCGCATAAAGGCATCACGCTGATCTTTGGCAGCCGCACGCAGGATACCTTATTATATTATACGGAGATGAAGGAACTGCAGGCAACGATGCCGGGTTTCCGGTATGAACCCGTTTTATCGAGGGAACAGTGGGAGGGACGAAACGGATATGTACATCCCGTGTATGAAGAACTCTGCGCAGCGAAACAGCCCGCCGCTTTCTACCTGTGCGGCTGGAAAGGAATGATCGATGAAGCCAAAGAACGTATACTGGCGCTCGGGTATGAGAAAAAAGATATTCATGTTGAATTGTATGGATGATGCACATGGTCTGACATCCTCGCCTGCCTACCGCAGGCAGGTCTGACCTCGTTGGTTAAATGCTGACAAGGATCATTGGCTGCAATGATATATACCATATTCGCATAAAGGTTTGCTGAAACCATTTTTTCACTAACTTGTAGCACCAAAAATTGACCTTCAACAACTGAATGCTATGGGTGCTTCTTCGATGATTGTTCTGATAATTGCCGGACTTGCTTTCTCCATCATCGCGATCCTTCTAGCCGGCTTCGTTACCAAGGCGACCAAGAACCCACAAAAGGCGGAACCCTACGAGTGTGGTATTCCCACCCGGGGCAAAACCTGGATCCAGTTGAACGTAGGCTACTATTTATTCGCACTGATATTCCTCATCTTCGACGTAGAGCTGATCTTTATCTTCCCCTGGGCGGTAGTTGCCAAAAGCATGGGATGGATCGCACTCGTGGAGATTGTGATATTTTTCTTTATCCTCTTCATCGGTTTCCTGTATGCGCATAAGAAAGGAGCCCTGAAGTGGAAGTAAAGCCCCCTCGATCCCCCAACGGGGGGAAGAAATAAAGAGCGGTGGTGAGTTGAAGTAGTTTGATAATTAAAAGAACTAAACAATTAGCACAAGCAGGGCCTTTCTGTCATGAGCAGTGTAAAAAATGATTTGAAATCTTCTTCATCCCCCCTTTCGGGGGGCGGGGTGGCTGGATTCCCGGGCGTGATTCACGAAACGCCGGGAGGCGGCATCGTGCTGAGCAAACTGGATGATGTGATCAACTGGGCACGTTCCAATTCCCTGTGGCCGCTCACCTTTGCCACCAGTTGCTGCGGTATTGAAATGATGGCTGTCGCTTCGGCTAAATACGATTTTTCCCGTTTTGGTTTTGAAGTGGCCAGGGCCTCTCCCCGGCAGGCCGATGTGATCATCATCGCCGGAACGATCGTGAACAAGATGGGGCCCGTACTCAAACGCCTGTACGACCAGATGGCCGATCCCAAATACGTGATCGCCATGGGCGCATGCGCCATCAGCGGCGGCCCGTTTTTTTACAATACCTATTCGGTGGTGAAGGGCGCCGATCATATCATTCCTGTGGATGTGTATGTGGCCGGTTGTCCGCCCAGGCCCGAAGCCTTACTGCACGCCCTGATCAGCCTGCAGGAAAAAATCAAAGCCGGTATGACCCGTGAACAGATCAAAGCCGGTAACGAAAAATGATGACCAACGAAGAACTGAAGACAAGGATAACGGAACTTATTCCTGGAGCCACCTTCGAAGAAGGAGGTGAGTGGCTCAACATACATGTTGAAGCCGGTTCATGGCCTGATCTTGCCAAACAGCTCCATGATAACCCGGAATACCGGTTCGATTATCTCTTCTGCCTTACCTGCGTGGACTGGAAGACACACCTTACCATGGTCTACCATCTTACATCCACCGAATTCCGGCATACCATCGTGGTGAAGTCGAAACTCGACAGCGGGAAACCCGAAATCGGAACGGTAAGTAATGTCTGGAAGACCGCCGAATTCCACGAGCGGGAAGTGTACGAGATGTTCGGCGTGAACTTTTTGAATCATCCCGACCTGCGGCTGCTGATTCTGCCCGATGGATGGGAAGGAAAGAACCCGATGCGGAAGGATTTTGAAGACCCGGTGAATATGATAAAATTGTAGCCCCCTCAATCCCCCAAGGGGGGAAGAAAACAAACTACGAATGTATCGAAATACGGAAATAGTTTATGAAAGCTCACAAAACCCCTCCATTGGAGGGGCAGGGGAGGCCGGCGATCTCGTCATTAACGTAGGGCCGCAGCATCCTGCCACGCATGGTGTGTTGCACCTCGTATTGACGTTGAACGGCGAAACCATTAAAAAGGTGGAGCCGCACCTCGGTTATATCCATCGCTCGATCGAGAAGATGTGCGAGAGCCTTACCTACCGGCAGTTCATTTATGTGACCAGCCGGATGGATTATCTCTCGGCGCATATCAACAACCAGGCTTGCGCCTTATGCGTGGAGAAAGGCATGCAGATCGAAGTGCCGGAGCGGGCCAAAGTGATCCGCACCATTATGGCCGAACTCACGCGGATCGCGTCGCACGAACTGTGGTGGGGAGCGATGGCAATGGACATCGGCGCCTTCACGCCCTTCTTCCATGCCTTCCGCGAACGGGAAGCCATCAACGACATCATGGAAGAAACCTGCGGAGCCCGGTTAACCATGAACTATATGGTACCCGGTGGTGTGATGATGGAACTGCATCCCGATTTTCAACGCAAGGTGAAGGACTTTATCAAACAGTTCCGCGATAAGGTGCATGAATACGACGAACTGGTAACCGGCAATATCATCTTCCGCAACCGGATGAAGGACGTGGGCATATTATCGAAAGAAGACGCGGTCTCTTTCGGTTGTACAGGACCCACGGCCCGGGGCAGCGGCGTAAGCTGCGACATACGGAAACTTTATCCCTACGATGCATACGATAAAGTACAGTTTGAGGAAGTACTGGAAACAGGCTGCGATTCGCTGGCCCGTTACATGGTGCGTATCCGGGAACTGCACCAGTCGATCAGCATCGTGGAGCAACTCATCGACAATATTCCCGAAGGCGATTTCCAGGCTAAAACAAAGGCCGTGCTGAAACTGCCCAAGGGCGAATTCTATACAAGCGTGGAAACGGCCAGGGGCGAACTGGGGGTATATATAGTAAGCGAAGGCGGCACAACCCCGTATCGCATCAAATTCCGATCACCGGGATTTTCGAACCTATCGGCCCTGGATACCATGGCCCGGGGAAGCAAACTCGGCGACCTGGTGGCGATGATGGGAACGCTCGACCTGGTGATACCGGATATAGACAGGTAACTTAAATAATAAAATAAAAACGTAGTTATCCCCCTTCAGGGGATAGGGGTATGTGGAGTTTAACGAACATAGCAAACAGCATACACAACTGGCTGAACGAACAGTTCAGTCCAACCTGGGCATTGATCTTCGAAATGGTCATCGCAGGGGTGGCTGTGATCGGGCTCTTTGCCCTGCTGGGATTGATCCTCGTGATCATGGAACGCAAGGTATCCGCCTGGATGCAGATCCGGTTAGGTCCGAACCGGGTGGGACCAAAAGGCTTGCTTCAATCCTTTGCCGATACGCTGAAGTTGCTGGTGAAGGAAGGGCTTACACCCGGCGGTGCGGATAAATTACTCTTCAACCTGGCGCCGGTGATCGCCCTGGTGGTTGCCATGTTGCTGATGGCGCCGATCGCATTTGCGAAAGACTTCCAGTTCTGGGACCTCAATATCGGTGTATTATATGTATCAGCGGTTTCCTCGCTCATGGTCATCAGCATCCTGATGGCAGGATGGGCAAGCAACAATAAATATTCATTGATGGGTGCCATGCGCAGCGGCGCACAGATCGTGAGCTACGAATTGTCGGCCGGCTTATCGGTACTGGCCATTGTGGTGCTTACCGGCAGCCTGAATATATCCGAGATCATTTATTCGCAGGCCGACGGCTGGTGGATATTCAAAGGACACATACCCGTGCTCATCGCCTTTGTGATCTTCATCATCGCGGTAACCGCGGAAACCAACCGGGCCCCGTTCGACCTGGCGGAAGCCGAATCGGAACTGACGGCCGGTTTTCATACCGAATATTCGGGGATGAAATTCGCCCTGTTCTTCCTGGCCGAGTATGTGAATGTATTTATTGTATGTGCCATCGGCGCCACCATCTTCCTGGGCGGATGGATGCCCCTGCACATCGGCAACTGGGAAGGATTCAACCACGCGATGGATTATATCCCGTCGAGCATTTGGTTCTTTGGAAAAACATTCTTCCTCATCTTCGTGATCATGTGGTTCCGGTGGACATTCCCCCGCCTCCGCATCGACCAGTTGCTGAACCTGGAATGGAAATACTTATTGCCCATCAGTATGTTCAACCTGCTGCTGGTAACGGCAATGGCGATATTGAAATGGCATTTTTAACCTCACCCCTAACCCCTCTCCTGGAGGAGAGGGGAACAAGAAGGTGATTTAGAGAGCAGACAAGAACAGCGGCAATAATCAAATCAAATGCCCTCTCCTGGAGGAGCGGGGAACAAAAAGATGATTTAGAGAGCAGACAAGAACAGCGGCAATAATCAAATCAAATGCCCTCTCCTGGAAGAGCGGGGAACAAGAAGGTGATTTAGAGAGCAGACAAGAAAAGAGGCAATAACCAAATCAAATACTCTCTCCCGGTGGAGAGAGAGGAACAAACAAGATTGTTGTGAAGAAAAGTGCGGTTAACAAAGAAATGATACTGAGAAGAGCTGATAAAACAAGCAATTAACGAAATCAACGCCCTCTCCTGGAGGAGAGGGTAGGGGTGAGGTAATTATGTTTATTACGAAATATATAAAAGATGTTTTCAGTGGCATAAAGTCATTGCTCGTGGGCATGAAGCGCACCGGCTATTACTTTACGCACCACAAGGAGATCATCACCCAGCAGTATCCCGATAACCGGGATACGCTGAAACTGCCCGAACGTTTCAAAGGAGAAGTGGTGATGCCGCACAACGAGAACAACGAACACCGTTGCACCGGCTGTACCGCCTGCGAGCTTGCTTGTCCGAACGGTACGATCAAGGTGGTCACCAAGTTCGACATCACCCCCGAGGGGAAAAAGAAAAAGGCCATTGATAAACTGGTGTACCACCTGGAACTCTGTACCATGTGCAACCTGTGCATCGTAGCCTGTCCTTCGGATGCCATTGTCATGGCGCAGACCTTTGAACACAGCGTATTCGACCGGGCGCAACTGACAAAAATTTTAAACAATCCCGATTCCAAAATAATGGACGGTGTAGAATAATGAGCGGATCAACGATCATATTTTATCTGCTGGCAGCGCTTACGCTGGTGAACGCCCTGCTGGCTGTTACCACCCGGCTTATCTTCCGGGCAGCCATCTACCTGCTGTTCTCCCTCATCGGCGTGGCGGGCATTTATTTCTGGCTGCAGTACGAGTTCATCGCCGCGGTGCAGATCGTGGTGTATGTGGGAGGCATCGTGGTGCTCATCATCTTCTCCATCTTCCTCACCCAGCAGGCCGGGGAGAAATTGCCGGAGCAGAAGCTGGGACGAAAATTATTTTCGGCGCTGGCCGCCTTCTGCGGACTGGCCCTTGTGATGCTGCAACTGCTGAAACACAGATTCACCGTTTCCGCCGCTGCGCCCCTGGAGCCAACAGTGGCCAATATCGGTACGCAGATGCTGGGCGTGGATGAGTACGGCTATTCGCTGCCCTTTGAAGTGGTGAGTATGCTGCTGCTGGCAGCGCTGGTGGGTTGTATCGTGATTGCAGCCTCCCCTAACCCCTCCAAAGAAGGTGAACAGAACCCAAATCAATGATATAATGAAAAGCAACGGAAAAATAGTAACTGTGTTAAATGTCCTCCCCCAGGGGGAGGAAACAGGAGGGGCTTTATGATCGAACCCGGACTATATCATTTATTGTTCATCAGCACAGCCCTGTTTTTTATCGGCGTGTTCGGCTTCTTTACGCGGCGCAACCTGGTAACCATGCTGATGAGCATCGAGCTGATCCTGAACAGCGTGAACGTGAACTTCATCGCGTTCAATAAATATGTATGGCCCGGCAAACTGGACGGCGTTTTCTTTACCATTTTTATCATCGCCATCGCGGCGGCCGAAGCGGCCGTAGCCATCGCGATCATCATAAATCTTTACCGCAGCCACCAGTCGATCGACGTGGAGGACGCGGAGGAATTGAAGTATTAACCCCTATCCCCTGAAGGGGAAAAGGCGGAAGGAAGAAGAGAAGGCTGACGAATGATTGAGTAGTTTATTTGGAACGGTATTTTTAGTAACAAAATAAAACTCCTTCTCCTGCAGGAGAGGGCTGGGGTGAGGTAACATGCTTAATGCAACTTACATAGCGCTGATTCCGTTGCTGCCGCTGGCAGGCTTTGTGATGCTGGGTCTTTTCGGGCGGAAATATTTCCGGAACACATCGGGTGTTATCGCCACGGTATTGCTGCTGGCTTCCACGCTGCTGGCCTTGTATACGGCCTACGGGTATTTCTTCGAGTACGGCAAAGCGGGAGGCGTATACCAGAAACTGGTGCCCCTGAAATATACCTGGCTCGAATTCAGCAAAGGAGTTTCCATCGATATGGGCATTATCCTCGACCCCATCTCGGCCATGATGCTGGTGGTGGTGACTTTTGTTTCCCTGATGGTACATATATACAGCCTGGCATACATGAAGGGTGAAGAACGGTTCCCTACGTATTATGCATTCCTTGGATTGTTCACCTTCTCGATGCTGGGGCTGGTGCTTTCTTCCAACATCTTCCAGATCTATATCTTCTGGGAACTGGTAGGCGTATCATCGTTCCTGCTGATCGGTTACTACTACGATAAACCATCAGCCGTAGCTGCCTGCAAAAAAGCGTTCATCGTAACACGTTTTGCCGATGTGGGGTTTTTGATCGGCATTCTTGTGTTGTCGTATTATTCAAATACACTTGATTTCAATACCCTCATCGCGAATCTTACTTCGCCGGAATCCAACGCGTATAAAAGTGCGGCTGCCGCTTCCTTCCTCGGCGTAAGTGCCCTTACCTGGGGATTGGTGCTGGTATTCATCGGCGGCGCCGGTAAGAGCGCCATGTTCCCGCTGCACATCTGGCTGCCCGACGCGATGGAAGGTCCAACGCCGGTATCGGCCCTTATCCATGCCGCTACCATGGTGGTGGCCGGTGTGTTCCTGGTGGCTCGTTTGTTCCCGGTATTCGCCATCTCTTCTCCCAATGCACTCAACCTGGTTGCTTATGTAGGCGCTGCCTCGGCCTTGTTTGCCGCTGTCATTGCCTGCACACAAACCGATATCAAACGGGTGCTGGCTTATTCCACCATGTCGCAGATCGGGTACATGATGTTCGCACTCGGCGTGGCGCATTGGGGCGCCGGCGAAAAAATGCTGGGCTATACCGCTTCCATGTTCCACTTGTTCACGCACGCCATGTTCAAGGCATTGCTCTTCCTGGGCGCCGGAGCGGTGATACATTTTGTACACAGTAATGAAATGAAAGACATGGGCGGACTGCGGAAGTTCATGCCCATTACCCATATCAGTTTCCTGGTTGCCTGCCTGGCAATCGCGGGTGTTCCTCCCTTTGCCGGCTTCTTCAGCAAGGAGGAAATATTACTGGCGGCCTATCACAGCAATACCACGGTTTACTGGATCGCGTTGATCACATCCGGACTTACCGCTTTCTATATGTTCCGTCTTTACTTCAGCATATTCTGGAACAAAGAACATCACCCGCATGGCGAGGCGCATCACGGCGAAGGAGGCTTTGCGATGATGATGCCGCTGGTACTGCTGGCAGTTGGAGCCGCCGGAGCCGGGTTCATACCCTTCGGTCATTATGTAACCGCCGATGGTACGCGGCTCGAATCGGAATTTCACCTGCAGTTCTCGATCCTCCCGGTTGCATTGGGACTGGCGGGCATCGTACTGGCCATGTGGTTGTATAAGAAGCAGAACGAGCGTCCGGATAAGATCGCCACATCACTCAGTGGATTATACAAGGCGGCTTACCGGAAATTTTACATCGACGAGATATACCTCTTCATCACCCAAAAGATCATCTTCAACCTGGTGGGCCGTCCGGCTGCCTGGTTCGATAAAAACGTGGTGGATGGTCTGGTAAATCTCACCGGCAATACCACGCAGCTGGTATCGGAGAAAATCAAAGGAATTCAGTCGGGCAAAGTACAGCAATACGCCATTTACTTTTTGGTAAGCATTGTTGGACTGGCCCTGCTCTTTATCTATATCTGGAAGTGAATTTTTTTATCGTGAATTAATAATTAGCACGCTTAATTATTAATTCTTAATTGAACATATGAACCTGTTGTTATTGTTAGCGATCCCCTTACTGACGGCGCTGCTGGTGCTGGCAGCCCGCAATGCGTCGCAGGTGCGCTGGATATCTTTACTGGGCGCCGCCGTACAACTGGCATCTACCCTTGGGCTGTACCTGGCTTTCCGGCACGAACGGGCCGTGGGGAACGCGGCGCAGTTTCTTTTTGAACAGCAATACAATATGTTCTCTTCACTGAAGATTGGTTTTCATCTCGGCGTCGACGGTATCTCTGTGGCCATGATCCTGCTTACCGCCTTCGTGGTGGTGGCCGGTGTGCTGGTTTCCTGGAACGTGGAGAAGATGACCAAAGAGTTTTATTTCCTGCTCATCCTGCTGAGCCTGGGCGCTTATGGTTTCTTCATTTCGCTCGACCTGTTCATTCTCTTCTTCTTCCTCGAAATAGCCGTGATTCCCAAATACCTCCTCATTGGTATCTGGGGTAGTGGGAAAAAAGAATACAGCGCCAATAAGCTCGCCCTGATGTTGATGGGAGGTTCGGCCCTGGTGCTGGTGGGATTACTGGGCGTGTATTTCAGCGCTTCGGTGAAATCCTTCGACCTGGTTATTTTATCCAAAGGCATTGTTTCTCCCGAGGTACAGAATATCTGTTTCCCGCTGCTATTTGCCGGCTTCGGGGTATTCACGGCCTTGTTTCCTTTTCATACCTGGGTGCCCGATGGTCACTCATCGGCGCCAACTGCCGGTTCGATGTTCCTCGCCGGTATTTCGATGAAACTGGGTGGATACGGATGCCTGCGTGTGGCCACCTACCTGTTACCACAGGGAGCGCAGCACTATGCCAATGTGGTGATCGCCCTATCGGTGATCGCGATCGTATACGGCGCCTTCGCCACCATGATGCAGAAAGACCTGAAGTATATCAACGCCTACTCTTCGGTAAGCCATTGCGGCTTCGTGTTGCTGGGTATCGGTATGCTTACCAAAACCTCCATGACCGGGGCCGTGATGCAGATGGTATCGCATGGTTTGATGACAGCCCTCTTCTTCGCCGTGATCGGCATGATCTACGACCGTACCCATACGCGGCAGGTAAGTGAAATGGGTGGATTGCTGAAGACCATGCCCTTTATCGGTTCGGTATTATTTATCGTTGGATTGTGCTCACTGGGTTTACCGGGCCTGAGTGGTTTCGTGGCCGAGATGACAGTTTTCATGGGTTCCTGGGAAAACCCCGACCGGTTCAGCCGGATCGCAACAATATTATCCTGCCTGTCCATCGTGGTTACCGCTGTATATATATTACGTGCCGTGGGGAAAGTGGCGATGGGCCCGATACGGGCCGATTTTGCCGCCTTGCCCGATGCCAGCTGGAATGAGAAGCTGGCTGCCATCGTGCTGGTGGTGGGTATACTTGCCATCGGTACGGCGCCCTTCTGGCTGAACGACCTCGTGAACCCCGCCACCGAAATCATCAAACAAAAACTAATGATGCCAGTGCCCCTGGATTGATATGACTGAGATACTGACGATACTAAAAAGCGAATTACTGGTTACGGCCATCATCTTCCTCCTGTTCTTCATCAAGCTGGGCAGGGGTATGAAGAACGAGCCGATGCTCATGCTCATCCAGGTATTGTTGCTGCTGAATTTCATCGCTGCTTTCTTCTTCAATGAATACGGCACCCTGTTCAGCGGCATGTATCATTCCACCCCGTTGATCCTGTTGCAGAAAAGCATTCTCAACCTGGGTGTATACCTGATCTCGCTGCTCTTCGGCGATTGGTTCAAGCGCACCGAACACCTGCCGGAATTCTTCATCCTCATGCTGTCGGCCCTGCTGGGCATGTTCCTGCTGATCTCGAGCGGTAATTTGCTGATGTTCTTCCTCTCGCTCGAACTGGCAACGATACCCGTAGCCGCCATGGCCAACTTCGACCTTGAGAAAAAACGTTCTTCCGAAGCCGCCATGAAAATGATTCTCAGTTCGGCCTTTGCGTCGGGTATCCTGCTCTTCGGCATCTCACTGATCTATGGCGCTACCGGAACCATCCAGTTTTCCGAGATGGTGCAGCACCTCAAACCCGATAACAGTCTGCAAATTCTGGCCTTTGTATTCCTGTTCGCCGCCTTCGCGTTCAAGTTATCCATCGTGCCGTTCCATTTGTGGACAGCCGATGTATATGAAGGAGCGCCCATGGCTGCCACGTCCTTCCTCTCGGTGATATCCAAGGGATCGGTGGCGTTTATATTCATGTGGGTATTGTACCGGGTATTCTTCCCGCTCAACGCCGTATGGTATAACATGGTGATGATACTGGCCATCGCCACGATGATCATCGGCAACCTCTTCGCCCTGCGGCAGCAAAACATCAAACGATTCCTTGCTTTCTCCTCCATTGCACAGGTAGGCTTCATACTCGTGGGCATCAGCGGTACACCGGTCGACGGAACCGTAGCGGTAACCTACTTCGTACTGATCTATGTGTTCTCGAACCTGGCCGCCTTTGGTGTGGCTTCCGTCATCGCCTCGCAAACAGGTAAGGAGAACATCGCCGATTACAATGGCATGTATAAGAATAATCCGTTCCTCAGCTGGATGCTTACGCTGGCCCTTTTCTCGCTGGCAGGCGTTCCGCCGGCAGCGGGATTCTTTGGTAAATTATTCCTGCTCACATCGGGCGCTTCCACCGGCAGTTATTTCTTCATCGGCATCGCGGCGCTTAATATGATCATCTCCCTGTATTATTATCTCCGCGTGGTACGCGCTGTTTTCATGGAGAAGAACGAACAGCCGATCGAACCGCTGAAGACCGACCTGGGTGTGAAACTCGGGTTGATCATCTGTGGCGCCGGCATCATACTGGTTGGCTTGCTGAGCTGGATTTACGAACACCTGCAAACACTCACCGAACAATGGCAATAAATAAGAATCACGAATTTGAGGAACTCGATGGCGTGAAATGCGGCATCGTGGAAAAGAATGTGTCGCCGGAACGACTCGATTTTCTCAAAAAGATTCTTACGCACAATGGCTTTACCGTTATAGCAGTTCCGACGCCGGCCCCCAAGGCAGCCCCGGCTCCCAAACCCGCCGAAGGCGAAGAAGCGACGGCTCCGCCACCAGTACCCGAAGCGCCCAACACATTTACCGTGGGCGTTACCGACTATACCTTCAACCCGATCAACGCCATCTTTGGCCGCCTCCTGAAAACCCCTGATGGCCATGTGGTGACGTTGGCTTACTGGCAGCAGAAAGAGGCCGTAAGTCACGACGAAGTGCCCTACTACGAATCCTGATTTTTTTACCCGTTTTCGGCACCTCTTTACCTGACAAAAATCAACTTCCCCGATGACCGGTGTTTCCCCGATTGGCGGGCTTATGCGCTAACTATGCAGCGAACTAAGTCTTACAATTATGGCAAACAAGATAAAAGCCGGGAAGTATGTGTACTTCTTCGGCGGCGGCAAGGCCGACGGCAACGAATCCATGAAAAATTTACTGGGTGGTAAGGGCGCTAACCTGGCCGAAATGGCGGGTCACCCCAAACTCCGCCTGCCCGTGCCTCCGGGCTTTACCGTGACCACGGAGGTATGCACCTATTTCTACGACCATAAGAAAACCTATCCCAAATCCCTGAATAACCAGGTGAAGGAATCCCTGGCCCGGATGGAAAAACTCACCGGTAAAAAATTCGGCGACGCCAATAACCCGCTCCTGCTTTCGGTACGCTCCGGCGCCCGTAAGAGCATGCCGGGTATGATGGAAACCGTACTTAATGTTGGGCTTAACGAAACCACCATCAAGGGCCTCATCGCCAAAACCGGCAACGAACGGTTTGCCTATGATGCCTACCGCCGGCTGATCATGATGTACGCCGATGTGGTCATGGAAAAAGCCGCAGGCATCGAACCCAAACACGGCAAGGGCATCCGTAAGATCCTCGATGAAAAACTGGAACACATCAAACACAGCAAAGGCTATACAAGCGATACCGAACTAACCGTTGACGAGTTGAAAGAACTGGTGACCGACTATAAGAAAACAGTGAAGAAAGTGCTGGGCACCGAATTTCCGCAGGATCCCTACGAGCAAATGTGGGGCGGCATCGGCGCCGTGTTCGCCAGCTGGAACGGTAAGCGGGCCATCGAGTACCGCCGCATCGAAAAGATTCCCGATGAGTGGGGTACAGCCGTGAACGTGCAGGCCATGGTATTCGGTAATATGGGCAACGACAGTTGCACCGGTGTGGCTTTCACACGCAACCCGGGTAACGGCGAGAATCAATTCTATGGCGAATTCCTGGTGAACGCCCAGGGCGAAGATGTGGTGGCCGGTATACGTACCCCGGCCCCGGTAAATGAATATTCCAAGAACGCACAAAGCAAGCAATTCAGCACGCTCGAGAAACTGATGCCCGCTCTCTATAAAGAATTGTATGGTTACCAGCGTAAACTCGAGCAGCATTACAAAGACATGCAGGACATTGAGTTCACCATCGAAAAAGGCAAACTCTATATGCTGCAATGCCGCGTAGGTAAACGCAACGGTGTGGCTGCTGTACGGATGGCAACAGAAATGCATAAAGAAAGACTGATCGACGCGAAGACAGCCGTGCAGCGTGTAGCACCCAACCAGCTTGTGGAACTGTTGCTCCCGATGATCGACCCCAAGGCCGAACAACTGGCGAAAGTGATCGCCAAGGGTTTGCCGGCAGGTCCGGGTGGCGCCAAAGGCCGTGTGGTCTTTTCTTCCGCCGACGCCGTAACCTGGGCGGGCAAGGGCGAAAAAGTGATTCTCGTTCGGGAAGAAACATCACCCGAAGACGTAGATGGTATGCATAAGGCCCAGGCCATTCTTACCACTAAGGGCGGCATGACCTCTCACGCGGCCCTCGTGGCCCGTGGCTGGGGTAAATGCTGCATCGTGGGTTGCGGCGATATCGAGATACACGCCGAAAACAAAACCTTCCATGCCAAGAACGGTGTAATCATCAAGGAAGGCGACTGGATCACTCTGAACGGAACCAAGGGTCTCGTATACGAAGGCAGCATGCCGCTGGTGGATACTGATATCGACAAGAACCAATCCTATAAAGACCTGATGAAACTGGTGGATAAGATCAAACAGATCGGAGTGCGTGCCAACGCGGAAACACCCGAAGACGCGGTCCATGCCGTGAAGTTCGGCGCCGAAGGCATCGGGCTGTTCCGTACCGAACATATGTTCTACGGCGAAGGAAGCGAAGAGCCCCTCTTCCAGTTGCGCAAGATGATCGTGAGCAAAACAGAAAAAGAAAGAAGGGAAGCGCTGAATGGATTGTTCAGGTATGTAAAGAAAGACGTGAAAGATACCCTGCGGGTGATGAAAGGTTACCCGGTAACCATCCGCCTGCTCGATCCGCCACTGCATGAATTTGTACCACACGATAAAGACAAACTCCGCCAGCTGAGTAAAGAACTGGGCATCAGCCTGGGAATGCTCAACCGCAGGGTGCTTGCCCTCCACGAGAATAACCCGATGCTGGGCCACCGCGGTGTGCGCCTCGGCATCAGTTATCCCGAGATCACCGAAATGCAGGTGCGGGCCATCTTCGAAGCAACCGCCGAACTGATCAAAGAAGGCAAGAAGGCCTTACCCGAGATCATGGTGCCGGTTACCGTGATCTGGCACGAGCTGCGGCACCAGAAAGAGATCGTTGACCGGGTATACAAGGAAGTATGCGACCGCATGAAAATGAAAAAAATCCCCTATCTCTATGGAACCATGATCGAAACACCCCGTGCAGCCCTGCGTGCCGAGTTTATGGCCAAGGCAGCCGACTTCTTCAGCTTCGGTACCAACGACCTCACCCAGATGAGCTTTGGTTTCAGTCGCGACGACATCGGCGGATTCCTGCCGAAGTATCTCGACCTGAAGATCCTGCCTGCCGATCCTTTCCAGACCATCGACCAGGACGGTATCGGTCAATTGATCAAGGCCGGAACCGAACGCGGCCGTATCGCCAAACCCAACCTTAAAGTGGGTATCTGTGGTGAACACGGTGGCGATCCCGACAGCGTGAAGTTCTGTCACCGCATCGGTATGAACTATGTGAGCTGTTCTCCGTTCCGTGTGCCCATTGCACGGCTGGCAGCGGCCCAGGCAGCTATTGAAAGTCCTAGAAAGACCAAATAAACATGGAATTGGCGGTTTGCAGTGAACAGCTGCAGGCCGCCCCTTTATGAACATCTGGAAAAATATCATTCGTAAGCCTACCTAGGATTCCTGCGCATTGTTGCAGATAAACTTCTTTTTCATCAGTCGCCCGACTGGATAAACCACTTACGAATGAAAACAATTATAGAGCCCTTCCGGATCAAATCGGTAGAGCCGATCTACTTCACAACAAAAGAACAGCGGAAGGAGATCTTACAAAAAGCCGATTACAATTCTTTCCGCATTCACGCCAATGATGTGCTCATCGATCTGCTGACCGACAGCGGCACCAGCGCCATGAGCAGCAACCAATGGGCCGGCATCATGCAGGGCGATGAGTCTTATGCCGGCAGCAGCAGTTTCTTCAAATTCGAAGAATCGGTACGCAGCATCACCGGTATGCCGTACATCATCCCAACGCACCAGGGGCGTGCGGCCGAAAAGATCATTTTCACCATTCTTGGAGGAAACGGGAAATATTTCATCAGCAATACGCTCTTCGATACCACCCGGGCCAACATCGAATTTTCCGGCGCCGAAGGTATCGACTGTTTGTGCGCCGAAGGAAAAAAGCCAACGGTTCCAGCACCCTTCAAAGGGAATATGGATACCGGGTTGCTGCGCAAAACCATCGAAGCGAAAGGAGCCGCCAATATCCCGATGGTCATCATCACCATCACCAATAATTCAGGAGGTGGCCAGCCCGTGAGCATGCAGAATATAAAAGATACCCGGGCCATCTGCGATGAATACAATATTCCCTTGTTCATCGATGCCTGCCGTTTCGCCGAGAATGCCTGGTTCATCAAACTGCGGGAAGAAGGCTATGCAGATAGATCCGTTCCGGAGATCGCCCGGGAAATATTTTCCTATGCCGATGGTTGTACGATGAGTGCGAAGAAAGATGCATTCGCCAATATCGGCGGGTTCCTGGCCATGCGAAACCTGGAGCTTGCCATGCGCTGCCGCAACCTGCTTATCATCACTGAAGGATTTACAACCTATGGCGGACTGGCGGGCCGCGACCTGGAAGCGATTGCCATCGGCCTGCAGGAAGTGATGGATGAACATTACCTGCAGTACCGTATCCGCAGTATCGAGTACCTCACCAACAAACTGATCGACGCGGGGGTGCCGGTTATGCAGCCGGCGGGCGGTCATGCGGTATACCTCGATGCGAAAGCCTTTCTGCCAAATATACCCGTGGATCAATATCCCGGGCAATCGCTGGTTTGCGCCCTGTACGAGGAAGGAGGCATCCGGGCGGTGGAGATCGGCTCACTCATGTTTGGTAAATATGATGAGCAGGGTAAACTGGTCCCGGCGCAGATGGAACTGGTACGGCTGGCTGTTCCCAGAAGGGTGTATACCCAAAGCCATATCGACTATGTGGCCGAAGTGATCATTGATGTATTCAACAGGCGAAGCGAATTGGGTGGACTGGTGATCACGGAAGAAACGCCGTTGCTGCGCCACTTTACCGCTAAACTAAAGCCGGTATAAGACTACAACAACGAAAGAAGCTTTCAGCTAGAATCTAAAATGAATTGCCCGGGTCTTCAGGCCCTTTACCGCTAAACTCAAACCGGTATGAAAATAAAAACAGCGAAACAACCATTGAATAGAATTTAAAATGAATTGCCCGGGCCTTCAGGCCCTTTACCGCTAAACGCAAACCGGTATGAAAATAAAAACAGCGAAACAACCATTGAATAGAATTTAAAATGAATTGCCCGGGCCTTCAGGCCCTTTACCGCTAAACGCAAGCTGGTATGAAAATAAAAACAAGAAAACAAGATTTCGATAGAGAGTAAAATGAATTGCCCGGGTCTTCAGGCCCTTTACCACAAAATGCAAGCTGGTATGAAACAAAAACAACGAAACAACCTGTTAGTTAGAATTTAAAATGAATTGCCCGGGTCTTCAGGCCCTTTACCGCTAAACGCAAACCGGTATGAAAATAAAAACAGTGAAACAACCTGTTAGTTAGAATTCAAAATGAATTGCCCGGGTCTTCAGGCCCTTTACCGCTAAACGCAAACCGGTATGAAAATAAAAACGGCGAAACAACCATTGAATAGAATTTAAAATGAATTGCCCGGGCCTTCAGGCCCGGGTGCAGGATAAAAATTTCAACAGGGGCTTTAGCCCCATAAATAATAACAACATGAAACACGTAATCAAAAGAAGCTGGGCCGAGCCCTATAAAATCAAAATGGTGGAGTTGCTGAAGATGACCTCCCCGCAGCACCGCAAAAAAGCCCTGCAACAGGCGGGCTTCAATACCTTTCTGCTGAGATCGGAGGATGTGTACATCGACCTGCTTACCGACAGCGGAACCTCGGCCATGAGCGATCGTCAATGGGCCGGCATGATGCTGGGCGACGAAGCCTATGCAGGCAGCCGGAACTTCTATCACCTCGAAAAAGTGGTGCAGGATGTATATGGCTATAAATACCTGGTGCCCACCCACCAGGGGCGTGGCGCAGAGAACATCCTTTCCAAAATACTCATCAAACCCGGAGACATCATCCCCGGTAACATGTATTTCACCACAACCAGGCTGCACCAGGAACTGGCCGGCGGTAAGTTTGAAGACATCATCATCGATGAAGCGCACGATCCGGAGAATGAACATCCCTTTAAAGGAAATGTTGATCTCGCCAAACTGGAAAAACTGATTAAAAAATACGGCGCCAACCGCATACCCTACATCAGCATTGCCACCAGCGTGAATATGGCAGGCGGTCAGCCCATCAGCATCAAAAACCTGAAAGAACTCCGGGCGCTGACAAAGAAGCACGGCATCCGGGTGATACATGATATGACAAGGGTGGCAGAAAACGCCCACTTCATCCAGCAACGGGAAAAAGGATACCAGAACAAATCCATCAAAACGATCGTGAAAGAGATCTGTTCGTTGACCGATGGCGCCACCATGAGCGCTAAGAAAGACGCCCTCGTGAACATCGGTGGTTTCCTGGCCGTGAACGACTGGGATGTATTTGAGGAAGCACGGAACATGGTGGTGGTGTATGAAGGATTGCATACCTACGGCGGCCTGGCCGGACGTGATATGGAAGCCATGGCCATCGGTATCATGGAAAGCGTGGATGACGATCACATGCATGCACGGGTGGGGCAGGTGATCTACCTGGGCGAGAAGATGATCGATTATGGTGTGCCGATCGTACGGCCCATCGGCGGGCACGGCATATTTGTCGACGCGAAGAAATTCCTGCCGCATATTCCGCAGTACGAATTTCCGGCACAGACATTAGCCGCCGAAGTATATCTCGACTCCGGTGTTCGTACCATGGAGCGGGGTGTGGTTTCGGCCGGACGAAAAGCGAATGGCGAAAACTATTATCCCAAACTGGAGCTGGTTCGCTTCACGATTCCCCGCCGCGTGTATACGCAGGCCCATATGGATGTGATCGCCGAGTCTACCGCACGGGTGTACGAACGCAGGAACAAGATCAGGGGATTGAAAATGGTATACGAACCCAAGTACCTGCGCTTCTTCCAGGCCAGGTTTGAGCCGTTGAAATAAGACTATGTAATCTTGATCACCCGTACCGGGCAGGCCTGTGCCACTTCCTGCGCATGCAGTACCTGTGTGTTGGAGATGGGGAGGATGAAAACATCTTTTTTGCCGGCTGCTTTCAGCAGTGTGGCCTTGCCATCTTTTTTGCTCATGCGCCAGCGTTCGGGCTGCTGTTCCTGGCAGATGCCGCAGCCGATGCATTTGTTGCGGTAATGAATGATCTTATGCATCGGGTGAAACGACTTTATACAATTTATCGTGCTGGGTTACTTTAGTGGCAAAGGGGAAGGTGATAAGGTCTCCTTTTTTCGCTTCCTGTTTCCTTTTGCCATTCACAACCAGTTCGTTCACCTGTTCTTTTACCATGCCGCATTTGGGCCCGGTGATCATCAGGGTATCGCCTGCTTTGAGATTACCGCTTTCGATCACAAATTCACCCACGCCGATGCGGGGATAGTATTTGGTGCCCTTGCCGATGTATACTTTCTTTTCTGTAGCGGCCGAGCCCGGGCGTGGCGTCCATTCGCCCAGTGTTCTGCCTAAATAATAGCCTTCCCAGAAACCACGGTTGTATACCTTGCTCATCTCCGTTTTCCAGGCGTCGATTTTTTCGTTGGTAAAAATTCCTTCTTCAATAGCCTGGATGGCTTCCCGGTAACAGCGGGTAACCACCTGTACATAATCAGCGCCCTTGGTCCGTCCTTCGATCTTCAACACATCCACTCCGCTGGCGATCACCTGGTCGAGTATGTCGATGGTGCAAAGGTCTTTGGGCGACATGATGTATTCATTGTCGACCAGCAATTCTTCACCGCTTTCCGTATCGGTAACGGTATAGGAGCGGCGGCAGTTCTGCACACAGGCTCCCCGGTTGGCGGAGGCATTCTGCGCATGCAGGCTGAGGTAACACTTACCCGAGATAGCCATGCACAGGGCGCCGTGCACGAACAATTCGATCTTCACCAACTTGCCGGAAGGCCCCTTGATTTCTTTTCGTTTTATTTCCCGGCAGATGTATTCCACCTGTTTGAGCGTAAGCTCGCGGGCCAGTACGATCACATCGGCGAAGCGGGAAAAGAATTGCACCGCTTCGATATTGCTCACATTGGCCTGGGTAGAGATGTGCAGGGGTATGTTTGATTGATTGCAGTATTCGATCACCGCGAAGTCGGAAGCGATCACCGCGTCAATACCCTGGTCCTTCACTTCCCGCAGGATACTTTTCAGCAACTGCATGTCGTGCTCGTACATGACCGTATTCAGGGTAATGTATGCCCGGATGTTATTTGCCTTGCAGGCAACACTGATTGCTTTGATATCGCCGATGCTGAATGCGCCGGCGCTCCGGGTGCGCATGTTGAGTTGTTCTACCCCGAAATAAATGGAATCGGCGCCTGCGTTGATGGCGGCCTGCAGGCTCTCGAAGGAACCTGCGGGTGCCAGTAGTTCTGGTTGTTTCTTATTCATGTTTATTTCACTCCTTCGAGAATGCGGATATAGTTAGCCCGTTCATAGGCTGTCGGGTCGGCGATGTTCTGCTGGCTCATGATGCCACGGAATGCATCCAGGCTGTCGAAGCCCATCATGTACATCCAGTCGTTCAAATCCTTGTTCATGGTATTGAGATAGGGGATGCCGTTTTTGTACAGCGAGGAGGCCGTCATCACCACATCGGCGCCAGCCAGCAGGTACTTGATCACTTCCACGGCGCTTTGTACACCGGTGGTTGCCGCCAGCGACAGTTTCAGCTTGCCGTACAGCAAACCGATCCACAACAGGGGCAACCGGATCTCCCCGGCTACACTGTAATGAAGGTCTGTTTTGATCTGCAGTTCATTGATGTCGATATCGGGCTGGTAAAAGCGATTGAACAATACCAACGCGTCGGCGCCCGCGTTTTTCATGCGCAGGGCCATATTACCCATGGCGCTGAAATAGGGATTGAGTTTGACGGCGATGGGTATCGTTACGGTTTGCTTGATGGTTTCGATGATGTTCAGGTAGCGGTGTTCCACTTCGGCGGTAGACATATCCAGGTCGCCCGGGATAAAGAAGATATTGATCTCGATGGCATCGGCGCCCGCCTGCTGCATCTGCCTGGCATAATCGACCCAGCCTTCGTTGGTGATACCATTGAGGCTGGCGATGATCGGGATCTTTACCCGCTTCTTCACGTTGCTGATATTCTCCAGGTATTCGTGGATGCCGATGTTGTATTCATCCAGCCCCGGGAAATAATCCATGGCCTCCGCGAAGGCGTGGGTGGTTTCATTCAGCACACTGTTGAGCACCGCTTCCTCTTTGCGTATTTGTTCTTCGAACAGCGATGGCATCACCACGGCGCCCGCGCCATAGTCTTCCATTTGTAAGATGTTATCGGGCTTTTCACTCAACGTGCAGGCAGAAACAACAATGGGTGAATTCAATTCCAGTCCCATGTACGTGGTATGCATTCGCATGGTATGTGTTTTAGGTTTGCGGTTTTTGGTTCATGGTTGATGGTTGATGGTTCATAGTTCATAGTTCATAGTTCATGGTTCACAGGTAAGGTAAATGACATTTCCATGAACGATGATCTATTTGCTATGATCCATTATGCTACCGGCACAAAATCACTCGCTTTCTTGGTAGCCAGTTCTTCGTAGGTTTTCCATTTCAGGTTCACCAGTTCCTGTGCCCGTTTCATCAGTTCATCCGCCGCCTCGGGGTTGGTCATGGTGAGCACTTTATACCGGAGTTCGTTATACGCGTAATCCTTCAGCGCCACATTGGGCCTGGGCGAATCGAGCACGAATGGATTTTGATTCTTTTTCCGCAGTACCGGGTTGTAGCGTAACAGGGGCCAATGACCGCTGGCAACGGCTTTGTGCTGCTGATCCAAACCATCCTTCAAATCGTATCCATGCGCAATGCAATGGCTGTACGCAAGGATCAGTGATGGTCCGTCATAAGCCTCCGCTTCCCGCATGGCCAGCAATGCCTGTTGGGGGTTGGCGCCGAAAGCGACCCGTGCCACGTATACATTGCCATAGGAAATGGCCTGCATGGCGAGGTCCTTCTTGCCAACGGCCTTACCACCGGCCGCGAATTTTGCGGTAGCGGCGGTTGGGGTCGATTTGGATGATTGTCCGCCGGTGTTGGAATACACTTCGGTATCCAGTACCAGCACATTGATGTTTCGTCCGCTGGCGAGGGCATGATCCAATCCGCCATACCCGATATCATAGGCCCAGCCATCACCACCCACCAGCCACACGCTGCGGCGTACCAGTTGGTCGGCTACGGAAAGCAGGTGTTGCGCCGTCGGGCTGTTGATGCTCTTTAGTCTTTCTTTCAATGCTTCCACCCTGGTGCGTTGTTCTACCAGTTCACTCTCGAGTGTTTGCTTACCATCGAGAATGGCATTCGCTGCATCTTCGCCGAGTTCGGCTTTCATCTCTGTAAGCAGCTGCCGGGCGAGGCCGAGTTGTTTATCCGCGGTGATGCGCATGCCTAAACCGAATTCGGCATTGTCTTCAAAGAGTGAATTGCTCCAGGCGGGCCCGCGGCCCTCTTTGTTCTTTGCCCAGGGCGTGGTAGGCAGGTTGCCGCCATAGATCGATGAACAACCGGTAGCGTTGGCTACCAGCAAACGGTCGCCGAAGAGCTGCGACAGTAATTTGAGATAGGGCGTTTCGCCGCAACCGGCACAGGCGCCGCTGAATTCGAACAACGGTTCCAGGAACTGGGCCCCGTGAACGGTGGAGAAATCGATTCGGGAACGATCGTTCCAGGGAATGTTTTCGAAGTATTCGATATTGGCTTTTTCTTCTTCAAGGATCGATTCTTTTTCGCCCATGTTGATGGCTTTCCGGCTGCGGTCGTTGGTATCAATTGCCGGACAAACCTCTACGCAGAGATTACAGCCGGTGCAATCTTCGAGGTAAACCTGCAACGAATATTTTGTTTCGGGGAAACCCCGTGCGTTGATCGGCGCCGATTTGAATCCTTCGGGCGCTTTGTTCAGGAATTTTTCGTGGTAGAACTTGGCTCGGATCACGCTGTGCGGACAAACATAGGCGCAGTTGCCGCACTGGATACAGGCATTGGGTTCCCAAACAGGCACCAGGTCGGAGATATTTCGTTTCTCCCATTGGGTGGTTCCGCTGGGATAGGTTCCGTCGACAGGCATTTCACTTACGGGAATGGCATCGCCGTGACCTGCCATCATCTTCGCGGTAACTCCTTTTACGAATTCCGGGGCTTTGTCGGATACAGTGAGCAGGTCTACTTCCCTGCCCGATACCTTACCGGGATAGTTTACTTCATAGAGATGAGCCAGGGTTTCGTCGACCGCTTTGAAATTCTGCTCGATCACTTTCGGGCCTTTCTTGAAATAGGTCTTCTCGATCGCTTTTTTGATCTGCTTGATCGCGGCATCCTTCGGCAGCACGCCAGAGAGGGCGAAATAGCAGGTTTGCATGATGGTGTTGATCCGGCCGCTCATGCCGGTATCCCTTGCCACGGTGGTGGCATCGATCACGTACAGCTTTATCTTTTTACTGATGAGCAGTTGCTGTACCTGCCCGGGCAGTTTGTCCCATACTTCTTCCTTGCTGTACGGACTGTTGAGTAAGAATGTGGCGCCTTCGCTGGCGAATTCCAGCATTTCCACTTTTTCTACGAAGTTGAACTGGTGGCAGGCAATGAAATCGGCTTTGGAGATCAAATAGGGAGCACGGATCGGTTTGGGGCCGAAACGCAAATGAGAAACTGTCCGGGCGCCTGATTTTTTCGAATCGTACACAAAATAACCCTGCGCAAACAGGCCCGTGTTCTCCCCGATGATCTTAATGGTATTCTTGTTGGCGCCCACGGTGCCATCGGCGCCTAAACCGAAGAAGAGGCCCTGCCGCCATTCCGGTTCGTCTAATTTGTACGATTCATCATAAGCCAGGCTGGTAAAGGTTACATCGTCGTTAATGCCGACAGTGAACCCATTCTTCGGACTTTCTTTCAGTAGTTCATCATACACCGCTTTGGCCATGGCCGGTGTAAATTCTTTGGAGGACAGGCCATAGCGACCGCCAATTATTTTTGGAAGGTTTTTGATCTTTCCCTGCTGGAATGCTTCCACGAGTGTAGCCAGTACATCCTGGTACATCGGTTCGCCGGCGGCGCCTGATTCTTTGGTGCGATCGAGTACCGCGATCGATTTCACCGTTGCGGGCATCACGCTTATAAAATGGGCCAGTGAGAAAGGACGGTACAACCGAACCACGATCACGCCGGTTTTTCTTCCGGCCGCGTTCAGGGCCTTTACCGTTTCTTCCACCGTTTCACTTCCCGATCCCATGATCACGGTTAGTTGTTCCGCATCGGCTGTGCCGGCGTATTCGAATGGTTTGTATACCCGGCCGGTCAGTTTTTCGAATGCATGCATCACTTCTTCCACGATGCCGGGCGTATTGTTGTAAAAGGTATTTACCGTTTCTCTACCCTGGAAATACACATCCGGGTTTTGTGCCGTACCACGGATGAAGGGATGCTCGGGATTAAGCCCGCGTTTGCGGTGAGCGATCACCAGTTCATCGGGTACCATGGTTTTGATCTGTTCATCGCTCAGCAATTCCAGTTTGTTCACTTCGTGCGAAGTGCGGAAGCCGTCGAAGAAATGCACAAATGGTATTCTCGACCGCAAGGAGGCTGCCTGGGCGATGAGGGCGAAATCGTGCGCTTCCTGTACACTGGCCGAACTCAGCATGGCGAAGCCGGTGGTACGGGCGGCCATCACATCCTGGTGGTCGCCGAAGATGGAGAGGCCCTGCGCAGCGAGTGAACGGGCTGCCACATGAAAAACAGCAGGCGTTAGTTCGCCGGCGATCTTGTACATGTTGGGCAGCATCAGCATCAATCCCTGCGACGCGGTAAACGTGGTGGTAAGCGAACCCGTTTGCAGGGCGCCGTGCACCGTACCGGCAGCGCCGCCTTCGCTTTGCATCTCGATCACATCGGGGATATTGCCCCAGATATTTTTGATGCCTTTCGAAGCCCACTCATCGGCCAGCTCGGCCATGGTGGAAGAAGGCGTGATGGGGTAGATGGCGCATACTTCGTTGACACGGTAGGCAACATAGGCCGCCGCTTCGTTTCCGTCGATGGTGGCGACTGATTTTTTATTTGGCATGACTGACAGCATTAACAGGTTCGGGAATCATTTCTATAGCGTGACAAGGACATTGCTCGTAACAAACCGCACAACCGGTGCAGGCCTCGTAATTGAATTTGTAACGGTTGCCCTTGCCGAGTTTGATGATGGCGTCTTCGGGGCAGGCGCCGAAACAGCCGTCGCATTCGAAACAGTTGCCGCAGCTCAGGCATCGTTGCGCTTCAAACCTCGCTTCGGCTTCACTCAATCCATGGATCACTTCGTCAAAACTTTTCACGGCTTCGGCGGGAGCCAGTTTGTCCTGCTCCTTCTGCGGCGCATCGGTCTTGTACCACATGTGCAGCTTTTTGAAACTGGCGGTCTGGTGCTTGTCGGGTTTTGCATAGGGATTCTGCGACAGGTAGCCGTTGATGTAACGGGCGGCTTTTTTACCATGCCCGATGGCGATGGTGGCGCTTCGGTTCTCGCCCGGCAGCATATCGCCACCGGCAAAGATTCCTTCGCCGGCCATGCGTTGGGCATCGATCACTACGGTGCCGTCTTCGTTGATCTTAATATTGGAAACATGACGCAGCAAACCGGAATCGGTTTCCTGTTTGTTGGCGTTGATGAGCACGTCGGCCTCCACGATCTCGAATTCACCCGTGCCCACGGCCTTGCCTTTTTCCACCTTCATGATCTCGAGCACAACTTTTTTGTTTTCGATGCGGCTGATGCTGCGTAAGCGTTGTACATCCACGCCCTCGGCCAGTGCGTCTTCGGTTTCGTAGTCGTAGGCCGGCATCATCTTCTGGTCGCCATAGAAATATACCGATGCGTCGGACCCGAACCGTTTGATGATCCGGGCGATGTACATGGCCAGTTTGTTACCGCCATAGATCAGTACTTTTTTCTTGGTATAGGGAGCGGGGTTCGCATGCGATTCGCGGAAGAAGCTGAATGCATCGATGATTGAAACCGAGTTATCGTGTTTGAAATCTTCCTGGTGGATCCGTTGTGCGCCGATCGATACATATACGGCGTCGAAATTACCGGCTTGTTTTTCTGTCAGTACGTCTTCCACCCTGCGGTTCACCCGGATGGTAACGCCCATGCGCAGGATGCGGTTGATCTCGGCATCCAGGATGTCTTTGGGCAACCGGTAATCGGGTATGCCGGTACGCAGTAAACCTCCGGGTTCGCTGCCGGCCTCGTATACTTCAACCGTGTGTCCCAGCCGGGCCAGGTGATACGCGGCCGATAATCCGGAAGGACCGGCGCCGATCACCAGCACCCGTTTTTTGGTATCGTAGGCAACATATTGTATCGGCCATTTCTGCCGGATGGCTTCATCGCCGATGTATCGTTCCACCGCGTGGATATTGATGGTCTTATCAATGTGGTTGCGGTTGCAACCCGTTTCGCAGGGCTTTACGCACACACGGCCCATGATGGCGGGGAAAGGACAATCTTCCACGAGCACCTGGAACGCTTCGAAATAGTTGCCCGACTGCGCCTGGGCCAGCCAGGCCTGGATGTTTTCGCCCGCCGGGCAGGCGCTGTTACAGGGGGGCATGAAGTCCATGTAAACCGGGCGCCGGAACCGCAGGGGGCCTGTGCCCTCGGCATGGGTAAGCAGGTCGACGGGTTTGGTGATGTCTGTTGAAGCCATGATACTAGGTTTATTGCGTGATCAGCCAGGCCGGGCCTGGTTGGGTCCGGAAAAGTAGACGCATTGCCCAACAGAACGGGTGACGTAGTTCAAGCGAAAAAATGATTGTTATCAGTTGAGATCTGGTGCCTGCAAGGGGTTGCAGGTCATTGCTTCAGCAGCCGGCTGATCTTTTTGCTGCTGAGTTTTTTGGAGCCGAGGTATTCTTTCATTGAAGTAAGCTCATCCATGTATGCCTCTTTGGAATAAAAGCCGCTCAATGCTTCGGGGCGGTTGTATACAGCAGTAAGCCATTCCGCCGCGTCTTCCGCCATCGCTAGGCCCTTTTTGTTGTTGCCGGCCTCGATATAATAGCGGTACATGTATTTACCCATCCACATCTGAGCCGGGGACAGCTTCGGGCAGATCGAATCGTATTTGACGAACCAATACCGGAAGCGGGGCATATCCTTCTTTTCCAGGTAATGTTCGAAGAGCGTATAGAAGAGCGTGAAGAACCAGCTATCGCCGTCGAAGCATACAAATCCCCTGTCATCGCTCAGTACAGGAACATATTTTTCCTGGATGAATTTTTCCAGGATACGGATCTCGGTGTTTTTCGGCAGGTCGGATACGGCTTCCTGTGCGATGAGTTTGTAGGCAAGGCCGGTTTGCACGAGGTTGTCCTCGAACAGCATCTCGCTCCTGGACGTGAAGTAAACAGGACGCTTACTGATATTATTCGCGATGATATCGAAGATGAAGATATCGTTGCTGAGGTAGTAATCTTTTTCGAGGTAAAGAACCATGGACTCGGTTTTCGCCGGCTCTTTTCCGTTGTTCCACGCAACCGGGATGTTAAAAGCTACCTGCCGGTAGGGGAAAGAGGGCGCCGAGCCGGGATCTTCGGTATCGTAGAGGTAGCGCTTGTTGTAAATGAGTTTGATAAAATCCTTCACCGGCATGTTGCGGTACGAATCGTACACGCCGGCGGCGTCCTTGTAGTAGGTGTAGTCGTTACCCGTTTCTTCCAGGAAGGAGGCAGGAACGGTCATACGCACCCCTTGCTTCCGCTTCAGCATATCAACATAGGGCGACAGGCCCAGCTGGCTGTAATTGATCACCGTTACGTCTTTCCGGAAACCGGCCACTTCCTGCGCATACCATAACTGGTAGGTGTCGTTATCGCCATAGGTAAAAAGAATGGCGTTTGGTGCGCAGGAGTTGAGGTAGTTCTTTGCCTGGAGCAGGTAGGGCCCGGGCAGCGGGGCCTGCCGGATACAGCGGGCGGCCAGGCTATCGTATCCGCAGATGCGCAGCTGGTTGTACTGGTACAGGTATTCGTTGAAGAGTTTAATATCGCTGTTACCAACAATGGACAAGTAAGCGGGATTCGCCTGCCGCATTTTTTCGAACTGGATACGGGTATTGTCGAACGCTTTGAGAATACTGTCGAATCGTTGGGCCGAAGGATATTCGAGCGGAGCCAGCTTGCGGTGCAGGGTATCGTATTCGGGGAACATGCCGCCGAACTGGTACCAGAGATAACTGGCAGCCAGGCCGGAATAGGCTCTTCCCAACGCTTCGTGCAGCGTATCGTTGAGGTCGTTGCGGTTGCCGTAATCGCGGATCACATCCAGGTACCAGCCATTGTAACCATAATAAGGTATCCGGTCGAAATTGTACCAGTTGAGGGAGGAGCCATCTTCCTGTAGGAACCGGGCCACCTGCGCATCCACATCCGGATCGGTTGTTTTTTCATACGTGCTGTCGAGATCGAGGTACCTGTTCTCCGCGAAGGAGAAAAACAATTGTTCACTCAGCAGGCGGTCGCCCTGCGTGGCGTTCACCTGTTGCACGTACCATCCTTTTTTCTTTTTGGAGAAGCGGGTGTAGTTCTCGTACTCATCCAGCGACTGGTAAGTCTGGCTGAATGTGCGGATCACATCAGCGTACGAAGGTTGCTGGGCATATATAAAATGGCTGCTCAGCATCAGAACGAATATGAACAGCCATTTTCTTTGCATATTGCAATATACTGCCGGCGGCGGTCAACTGATCTTGCCGAGCACGAGTTTTTTCACATCGGCCAGGGCGATCCGTTCCTGGGTCATGGTATCGCGGTAGCGGATGGTTACGGTATTATCTTCCTTGGTCTGGTGATCGATGGTCACGCAGAACGGGGTGCCGATGGCATCCATGCGGCGGTAGCGTTTGCCGATGGTATCCTTCTCTTCATAGAAGCAATGGAAATGCGGTTTGCATTCGGCCATCAATGCTTCGGCTATTTCGGGCAGACCGTCTTTTTTGGTCAGGGGCAGGATGGCCAGTTTGGTCGGGGCGATCTTGGGCGGGATACGCAGCACCACGCGACTGTCTTCGGTGCCGTCTTCCTTGGTCCATTTCTCCTCGGCATAGGCCAGGCTGATGACGGTGAGGAAGAGGCGATCCAGGCCAACGGATGTTTCCACCACATAGGGAACATAGTTGCCATAGGGCTTGTTGGTGGCCGGGTCGATGTCGTTATCGAAATACTGTATTTTCTTCTTGCTGTATTTCTCGTGGTTCTTCAGATCGAAATCGGTACGGCTGTGAATGCCCTCCAGTTCTTTCCAGCCGAAGGGGAATTCAAATTCGATGTCGAGCGCCGCGTCGGCATAATGTGCCAGCTTCGCGTGATCGTGGTAGCGGAGTTTTTCGGCAGGTATGCCGATGCTCTCGTGCCATTTCTTTCTTTCCTCTTTCCAGAAGTTATACCATTCCTTCTGGGTGCCGGGGCGAACGAAGAACTGCATCTCCATCTGTTCAAACTCCCGCATGCGGAAGATGAACTGCCTTGCCACGATCTCGTTGCGGAAGGCCTTGCCGGTTTGTGCGATGCCGAAGGGGATCTTCATCCTGCCTGTCTTCTGCACATTTAAAAAATTCACGAAGATGCCCTGGGCCGTTTCGGGACGCAGGTACACCATATTGTCGTCCGGGTTATCGGAGGCCACGGCCCCGAATTCGGTTTTGAACATGAGGTTGAACTGGCGCACATCGGTCCAGTTACAGGTTTTGCTGATGCCGCAGGCGATCTTATTGTCTTCGATCAGTGCTTTTAATCCGAGATAATCATCGTTGGCCAGCAGGGCTTCCATCTGTTCGATCAAGGCTTTGCCATCGGCTTCGGGCAAGGTTTCGGCGTGTGCTTCAATGAGGTGATCCACCCGGTATCTTTTCTTGCTGTCTTTGTTGTCGATCATCGGGTCGCTGAAATTGTCCACATGTCCGCTGGCTTTCCAGGTGGTCGGGTGCATGAAGATGGCGGCGTCGATGCCCACTATATTGTCGTGCAGCTGGGTCATGCTCTTCCACCACTGGTCGCGGATATTCTTTTTCAGCTGGGCGCCGTTCTGGCCATAGTCGTACACAGCAGCCAGCCCGTCGTAGATCTCAGACGACTGAAAGATGTACCCGTATTCCTTGCAATGGGAGATGAGTTCCGCGAAATTATTTTGTTCGTTTGCCATAGGGCGCAAAAATAAAGCAAAACGCAGGACTTTCTGTATTTTGAAAGCCGTATCGGGCTGGCTCTTTTTGAAAATGGCCGCGGTATAAAAAGCAGGTATGCTGACAGATGAAATAAAGAAACGGGTACGAAAGGATCTCAGATCCGGGGTACCGGAAGGCGAGCTCAAGAACCAGCTTGCCGAAGAAGGGTATGCTGAAGCAGATATAAAAGAACTGTTCAGGCCGCATAAATATGATATGCGGAGCTGGTACCTGTCGTTTGCTGTGATCTTCCTGCTTGCGGGTATTTACTGGGCGATGCGGTACGGAGGCATAAAACTGTTCTTGCTTTCCGGAGCTATGGTGAGTGCGTATTTCCTCGAGAAGAAAAGGCTGGAAAAAAACTCAGCGTAATTTTTCATTCTGCTGGTGCCGGTCCTTATCGCGGATATTCTTCTTTTCAAAATTCTTCTGCAGGGCCGTGGTCAGATCAACGCCTGTTTGATTCGCCAGGCAGATAAGTACCCATAACACATCGGCCATCTCATCGGCGATATCTTTTCCTTTATCGCTTTCTTTATACGACTGATCGCCGTACCGGCGCACCATCAACCTCGATAATTCACCCACTTCTTCCATAAGGATACCCAGGTTAGTGAGTTCGCTGAAGTATTTTACGCCGACTGTCTTTATCCAGCCATCGATATCCTGTTGCGCCTGTTTAATGGTCAGTTCGTTCATATTTATTGCTGTTGATGATGGGCTAAAGCCCTGTTTTCGGATGTTTACATTACCCGGCCCTTAAGGGCCGGGTAATGGATGAAAATATTTTGGGCTTTAGCCCAAGGCAATCACTCCTTGTTTTTGGTATCGATCACGATGGTTACCGGGCCATCATTGATTAAAGATACTTTCATATCCGCTCCGAACTCGCCGGTGTATATCTTCCTGCCGAGATCCTGCTCCAGTTGCGCTATCATCCGTTCATAGAGGGGGATGGCGATATCCGGCTTACTCGCTTTGATGTACGAAGGGCGGTTTCCTTTTTTGGTGGAAGCGTGCAGGGTGAACTGGCTTACGAGGAGTATATCGCCATTGATGTCTTTCACCGAGATGCTCGGGATCTGCTGTTCGTCGTTGAAGATGCGCAGGTTCACGATCTTGCTGCTGAGCCATTCGATGTCTTCCGTGGTATCGGCGTCTTCGATACCGATCAGTACCAGCAAGCCCGCGCCGATCGATGATCGGGTAGCGCCTTCAATGGTTACGCTGGCTTGTGTGGCCCGTTGAATCACTGCTTTCATGTGCTAAAGATAAGGCCGATACAGGCATTCCGGTTGTGTTGAGCGGGCAACCGGCGCTTTTCGCATGAACTCTTTCCGGGATACAAAAAAGCAAAAATCCAGTAAAACCGGGCCTTGGATTTTTTGCCGAGATTTCCAAGATTTTTTATCAAAAATTTTTTTGCTCACTGGGGAAAAATGCCCAAAATCACTCCCCGGTTGCATCTGCCGGATTATCCACCAAATGTTAATATTTAGCGGTTTGTTTGTTCCGGGTGAACAGATATTTTCGTTTGCTTAACATTTACTTAACCCCACTAATCAAGCACGATAAAAGTTTTATGGCAAAGAAAATCCAATCTACGAAAGGACTACAGTTTACCCGTCAGTTCACCAAAGATGGCGTGAGTCCTTTTGATATGTTCGAGTATGATTATCGCACCTCTGTTATCAAGAATCCTACCGGTGAAGTAGTATTTCAGATGGATAATGTGGAAGTGCCGAAACAATGGAGCCAGATCGCGACCGATATCCTGGCCCAGAAATATTTCCGCAAAGCGGGCGTTCCGAAAGAAGACGGAACCACCGGCCGCGAAACAACGGTTAAACAGGTGGCTCATCGCCTGGCGCATTGCTGGCGTGTATGGGGCGAACGCTACGGCTACTTCGCTTCGGCCAATGATGCACAGATATTCTATGATGAGCTGATCTATTCCATACTCAACCAGGCCTGCGTACCCAACAGTCCGCAATGGTTCAACACCGGCCTTCATGAAGTATATGGCATTACCGGCAAACCCCAGGGACATTATTATGTTGACCCGACAGACGGTCAGCTGAAAAAATCATCGAACGCTTACGAACGCCCTCAACCGCACGCATGCTTTATATTAAGTGTGGAAGACGACCTCGTGAACGAGGGCGGTATCATGGACCTCTGGGTTCGTGAAGCACGTATATTTAAATACGGCAGCGGCGTAGGAACCAACTTCAGCAGCATCCGCGGCGAAGGCGAGAAACTCAGCGGCGGCGGAACCTCCAGCGGCCTGATGAGCTTCCTCAAAATAGGAGACCGTGCCGCCGGCGCCATCAAAAGCGGCGGTACCACACGCCGTGCCGCCAAAATGGTTTGCCTCGATCTCGATCACCCCGAAATCCAGCTCTTCATCAACTGGAAAGTGGAAGAAGAAGATAAAGTGGCAGCCCTCATCGCCGCCGGTTACCCGAGCGATTACGAGGGAGAAGCGTATCGCACCGTAAGCGGGCAGAACAGCAACAACTCCATCCGCATACCGAACGAATTTTTCAACATCCTCGACCAGGATGGCGAATGGGAACTGAAGGCAAGAAGCGATGGCCGTGTGATGAAGAAAGTGAAAGCCACCGAACTCTGGAACCAGATCAACTACGCCGCCTGGCGTTGTGCCGATCCCGGTACCCAGTACGATACCACCATCAACGAATGGCATACCTGCCCCGAGGGCGGCCCGATCCGGGCTTCCAATCCCTGCAGCGAATACATGTTCCTCGATAACACCGCCTGCAACCTGGCAAGCGTGAACCTGCGCCGTTTCTTCGATGAAGAAACCAACAGCTTCGATGTGCAGGGATTCGAGAATACCTGCCGCCTGTGGACCGTGGTGCTGGAGATTTCTGTGCTGATGGCGCAGTTCCCTTCTAAGGAAGTGGCCCAGTTATCATACGATTACCGCACACTCGGTTTGGGTTATGCCAACCTCGGCTCCATGCTGATGGTAAGCGGCATCGCTTACGACAGCGAAGAGGCAAGAGGCATCGCCGGCGCCATCACCGCGATCATGACCGGTGTGGCTTATAAGACATCGGCGGAAATGGCTGGCTTCCTCGGCGCCTTCGCCAAGTACGAAGAGAACAAACAACACATGATGCGGGTGATGCGCAATCACCGGGCTGCTGCCTACGACGCTACCGAAGCATACGAAGGCTTGCAGATCAAACCCCAGGGCATCAATGCTAAATATTGTCCCGACTACCTGCTGAAAGCAGCCACCAAGGCCTGGGACGACGCCGTTCAACTCGGGGAGAAATATGGTTACCGCAATGCGCAGACAACCGTGATCGCCCCCACCGGCACCATCGGCCTGGTGATGGATTGCGATACCACCGGCGTAGAACCCGATTTCGCCCTGGTGAAATTCAAAAAACTCAGCGGCGGCGGTTATTTCAAGATCATCAACCAAAGCGTACCGGCTGCCCTGCGCAACCTGAAATACAGCGAGCAGGAGATCGAAGAGATCGTGGGTTATGCAAAAGGACACGCATCGCTCGACAAAGCGCCTTTCATCAATACCAAGACCCTTCTTGAAAAAGGATTCACCCAGGAAGACATCAATAAACTGAACGCCACCCTGGGCGCCGCCTTCGAGATCGGTTTCGTATTCAACGTATATACATTGGGCGAAAGCTGCCTCGAGCGCCTCGGATTCACACCCGAACAATACAACGATTACAACTGGAGCCTGCTCGAAGCCCTCGGTTTCAGCGACGAAGAGATCGAAGCCGCCAACATATATATATGCGGTACCATGACCGTGGAAGGAGCTCCTTACCTGAAAGAAGAACACCTGCCGGTATTCGACTGCGCCAACAAGTGCGGTAAACTGGGCGAGCGGTATATCCACGCACACGGGCATATCCGTATGATGGCCGCAGCACAGCCTTTCCTCAGCGGCGCCATCAGCAAAACGATCAACCTGCCCAACGAAGCAACACAGGATGAGATCGCCGATGCCTATCGCCTGAGCTGGGAACTGGGCCTTAAAGCCTGCGCCCTCTACCGCGATGGATCCAAACTGTCGCAACCGCTCAGCAACAAGAGTGATAAGAAGAAAAAACTCGACGAAACCGTTACCGAAGAACAGGCCAGCAGCCTGGCGAGTGAGCTCAGCGCCATCATCGACATGAGCAAACTCACCATCGACGACCTGCTGGATGAAATGAACAAGCGGGTGCAGAACAGCGCCGACACCACCCTCAAACGCCAGCTTGCCATGATCGTGGAAAGAAGAGCGCTTCCGGCCAAACGCCGCGGCTTCACCCAGAAAGCGAAGATCAACGGGCAGGCCCTCTTCCTGCGCACCGGCGAATACAACGACGGAACCCTCGGTGAGATCTTTATCGATATGGCCAAGGAAGGAGCTACCATGCGCAGCATGCTCAACTGCTTCGCCATCGCCATCTCCATCGGTCTGCAATACGGTGTGCCGCTCGAAGAATACGTGGAGAAATTCGTGTTCACCCGTTTCGAACCCAGCGGTATGGTGGATCACCCGAATATCAAGAGCGCTACCTCCATCATCGACTTCATCTTCCGTTCACTGGCATACGAATACCTGGGCCGCAACGACCTGGTTCATGTACTCGACAAACCCGAAGTGCAGAACACCGGTACTGCCGAATGGGATGAGCATCCGCCTACGATCGGCGAACGCAAACCCGAACTCAGCGAGGTACGGGTAAGTTCACCCGCGCCACAGGCCGCACCCGCCAAGGCGCCGCACCGCACAGCGCATAAAAAAGTAGAGAAAGGACTGGACGCCGTGAATGCCGCCGCCAAGAGCATGCAGAGCGATGCGCCTGCCTGCAACACCTGCGGGCACATCACCGTGCGCAGCGGCACCTGCTACAAATGCCTGAACTGCGGCAACAGCATGGGATGCAGTTAAGGTAGTTTCCAATTAAGCACGAACATAGAACAACGCCACCCGAAAGAGTGGCGTTTGTTTTTATTGTTTAGTGTAATAGATCAGGATCTCGTGATAAAGAGTCAAGCCGCTTGTGATTATGTTGAGAAGGAGTGAACAGATGGCAGCATAGTTCCCCAACTGGTACTTTCGGAAACTTCTGCGCAACAACAAAGAATCGTTCTGCAGAACGGCAGTTTTCTGTGACCTGAATGCTTGATAATAGTTGATAAGCATGACGAGGTTGGCAACGATGATGGAAAAGTTAAACCAGGGTGAAACACGGAAAGTGAATGTGTCTAACCAGTCTCTTTCCTGGTACCGGGAAAAGAAAAGCATGTTTATGTATATGAGACCACTAACCAGGAAAGAAACAACTACCCACAGGGTAGCAACCAGTTGATACTGTTTGAAGTTGAACAGGATCAGATCCTTTGATTCTTGGTCTACCTGTAACGGGACTTCGAGTTTATCGTCCATAATCGCCGGTATTATTTCTTCTTCACAAAATCCCGCAGGTAACTGCAGCTGTTGAAGGCTTCCTTGTAGAAGCCGGTTCCACTGTATTCTTTCACCAACTGCGGGAAGTATTTATTGTTGCGGAAAGCCGGCCAGTATTCGCCGTTGTACGCCACATCGTATTTGTTCCAGTCGTTGGGGAAATCATCGTATTGCGGCTGCCGTACCTGTTTCTGGCTGCATTTGGCCATCATGAACAGGCAGCGGGCTTTGAAGTTTTTGTCGCTGCTGGCGTTCATCGCTTTTTCAAAATATTCGTGCGCCTTGTAACACCCGTAATATTCCTTTTGGAAACCGGTGGCGTTTTTGGGAATATAGTATCCGTCGGTTCCGCCGCGGTAATACTGCACCAGTTCCCAGGTATGTCCATAATAGGTCATGTTGTACATGCCCAGGGCCATCTTGTAATAAACGTTTGCAGCCGTACGGCTTTGTTTGGCCGTTTGTTCCAGCTTCAGCATTTCCTGCGCAAAGGCCAGCTTGGTGGTTTTGAATTTATTTTCGGAAGGGAGTTGTTCTTCGCGGTCGTACAGCAGTTCGATGAAGGGATTCTTGCTGATCGTACGCTTTTCTGCCGAGCGCCTGAACCAGTCGATGGCCTTCGCGTATTCGTATTCCCGCAGGTACGAGGTACCGGCAAAATCCACCACTTCCTTTTTGGTAACGGCGTTATGGGTGAAGAGGTATTGTTCGAAAGCGCTGGCCTGTTTGCTGCTGAGCAGTGCATAGAGTTTCTCCACGTCGACGCTCATCATTTTGTTGCGCAGGAAATCCACCCCGTTCTGCCAGTAATAATTATCGGGACCCTTCATGATCCAGTCAGCCGCCCCGATGCAAAGCGCTTCTTTTGCCAGGTCGCCCTGTGCATGGTAGCGCCGGGCCAGTATCTCGCTCAACAGGCTGCGGTAGATTGTCTTCCATTGGTTCACCTTCCAGTAATTGATCTCCACGGGCTTTTCCGTTTTTACCCGGCTCTCCAGCCATTGCAGGGAGGGAAGCAGTTGTTCTTCGAAAGCGGCATCGATCTTATCTTTTTCATTGATGGTAACAAGCAGGTTGGTGAGCGCCCATTGGTCTTTTACCTTTGGGCTTAGCGAAAACTTATCGGCAGCACCCAGGTATCGTTTGGCTGCTCCTATGTCTTTGCCGATATAGGCCGCATAAGCGGCCGCGGTTTCAAAGAGGCCGGGATTTTTTACCTGTTTACCCTGTGCGGTGGTATGCAGGAAGGAAGCGAGTTCTTTCACTTCCCTGCCGGCTTCGTTGAAGATGCTGTCGGCGCTTCCCTCGCTCCAGGTAAAATAAAAAGTCTTTCCGCCGGCTTCCTGGTTCAACGATGGCGAAAAATATTTTTCCTCCAGTTTGTTGATCTCCCGCACCACGAGTACTTCAAGTGCCTCATTCGATGGATCGAGTTGATAGATATCTTTGAGATTCTTGAGATCATTGTTCGGACTTCCGAGTGCGAAGAGCGAAAGCATGGCGGCTTTCTCCCTGTTATTCCGGCACAGGGAAAGGTATTCGGTCCGGTTGGTCCTGCTGTCTACGCTCCAGTCGAATCCCAGGTAATTGGATACGCGTTTGGCTGATGAAGCGGAGAAGGCGAGGCTGAATAGATGGGCCGCTTCTTTGTTTTTGCCGGTACGGAACAAGGCGCCCGCTTTCAGCGCCAGGCATAAAGGCTGCAACACCGAATTGCCGTACCTGGCAGGATCGTATTCATCGTACCAGGCGATCACATCGGCATACCGGCCGCTGTAGTGCGCCAACCGGAGGAACTGGTAAATGTATTTCTGTTTGAAGATGTCTTTCTTCGCGGCGGCAAAAAGCTGCTGCCCGCCCTTGATCAGTTTGGCCATCTTCAGGCTGTCGCGTTGCGGGATGTCCCATTCGCTTTCTCCGCCGTAGGCAAAGGGTTCTGCCTGTTTCGCATACAGAATATAACCCAGCGCCTCGAGGTCTTTGCTGCGCATGAAATAACTGGTCATGCTGTTTTGTTTCACCGAATCGGGGATCTTCAGCGGTTGGTTTTTTTCGAGGTGGTAGTAGAGGTTGTTCAGGTCCTTTGCGCTGAACTTGTTCAGTAATTTCTTCGTGTCGGTTTGGGTTACGGGGGCGTTGCAGTACGATGCCCATTCTTCGGCGAGCAGGTCGGGCACCGCAACGGGTTCCTGGCTGTCGTACAGAAAATTGTACCCGGTATAATAGAAGGGGCGGTAACCGGAGGCATCGGGCAATTGCTGGTGGAAGAAGGTTGTGTAATAATCATAGGGGTCCGCTTCCGGTCCGCAACTGATGATGTTCTGCGGGAAGCATACGATGAAAGCGCTAACGCAGGTTGAGAAAAATACTTTCCAGTTCATGCAGGCTGTATTTGCTTAAAATTACAGAATCGAGGTGGTAGAGGGATACCCTTGGCCGGGTATTTTGCCATTGTTCGCTGATGACTTTGGCCGCGGCGAGTATTCCGGCAATATCGCTTTGTTCGCTGCGCAGCCAATCTCCTTTTTGCAGGGCGTATCCGCCGATGACCGTGTCGGTCAGTATTGCGAAGCGGTTGCTTGTTCTTTTTGCAAGCGGCGCCGTCAGCAAGCTGTCGGGGAGGTCGTGCATCAACCCCTTGTATTGATTGTTCCGGAACAGCACTTTCCAGTCGAACAGCGGCAGGGCGAGATCAAGGGGGAGCGGATAGGTTGAAAGATTGCCGGTGTATTTCTTCAATTCGGCTGTTTCGAGGATGGAGTTGCGGGTGGATGGATCGGTGAGGTTGCCCATATTGTAGCACATGAGCAGGCCCTTATCGACCGGTGGTACGCCGGTTCTGGTAAGAAACTTTACCTGGTGCAGGCGGATGGTGGCCGAAAGCGGTATCGCCGTATTCTTCCAGAGCGCCCTGGTTTTTCGCAGCAGTTCAAAATAGGTTTCTTTCGTGGCTGCCGTCCAGTCGCAATCGAATTGAATTTCGCTGACCTGGTTAAATCCATAGCTGTTCAGCATATCCTGCGTGAGCGTATAGATCCGGTTGGCCAGGCCGGTGATCTGCGAATCACCGATACGGCGTATGCATTCGTTGGTGATGAATACCGTGGGGATGATCGCTGTATGGTTGCCGACCGGGTTGCCTGTTACGGTGAGTTTTGCCACCGGAACCGGTGAACGGCTGTTTTCGTCCCAATCAATGTCGAAGAAACGGAGGTAGATCGTTTTAATGTGCAGACTGTCCATCCGGCCTTGTTCAAAGGGGGAGATGGCCAGGTTTGTTTTCCAGTAGTAGAAAGCGGGTTCGATGGTACGGGAAACTTTTTTTTGCCGGCAGGCTGCCAACAGAACAAGCGCAACGAGCACAACACATAACCGGCATCGGGCCGACCTGTTTGGAAAGAAACGTATAGTTGTTGTTCCGGGCATCGGTCAAAATTAATTCAAATAAATACCGGATGGCGGGTATGGGGTACAGAATGAGAATGCTGATATTTGTGTATCAAAACCCCGCCTGATGAAGTACTGGCTCAGCATTCTTTTAGTTTTTTCCGCGATGATAACCTTTGCCCAGGATTATACCCTCGACGGCAATGAAGTGAAGATCGCCAAAGAGATCCTTTTTGAAACCGGTACGGATAAACTCAGGCCCGAGAGCCTCGCAGCCCTGGAGATCATCAAGCAATACCTCACCGACAAATCCTACATCAGTACCTTGCGGGTGGAATGTCATTCGGATAATACCGGTAATGCCGCCGCCAACCAGGTGCTTACCGAAAAACGGGCGCTGGCGGTTTGTAAGAAACTGGTGGAGATGGGAGTTGATTGCAAGCGGCTTATCGCGGTGGGTTTTGGCGATACCAAACCGGTGGCGGCCAACAGCAGCCCCGAAGGCAGGGCGCAGAACCGCCGGCTGTGTTTTATGAACGCGGCGCTGCGTAACAGGGCCATCGGGGGTATGCCGCTTGATGGAGGCGGTAAAGTGGCCGGCGATGCTTGTAACTGAGGCCATGCACCTATCTTTGCCGCATGACCTCGGAATTTTTTACCTACGACAAAAAGAAAGTGATCCAGGCCCTGCGCTATCATTTCATCACCCGCCGGGAGATCCGCGTGATGATGATACTGATCAATGTATTCGCCCTGCTGTCGGCGGCGCTTTTTTTCTTTAAGCGCATATCGCCCTACGCGTTTCTCATCAGCTCGCTGCTTTGGATCATGTTAATGCTCACGTTCTGGTTCATCCTGCCTTATACCGTATACCGCCGGGCCGATACCTTCCGGGACCGTTTCCGGGCGCTCCTGTCTACCGATACCTTCCGGATCGAGAATGAGCGGGGAGGGCGTAGCTGGAAGTGGGAGGAGTTCAGCACCTGGCTGGAAAGTCCGCACTTTTTTCACCTTTACTTCAACAGCCGTTCATTTTTCATTGTACCCAAAGATGCGTTCGGGGGAGATACCGTACACGAAGCGAGGAATATACTCAGGGATAAGATTGCCAGGAAATAGGTTGGCGAAGAAACTAAAATGCAAGAGCGACCCTGGCTGCGCTGGCTCTCGGTACGGCGATAATCACAGACTTTTCTCCATTACAAAATGCGGGATGGTTACTTCGGTGAACTCATCGCCTACCACGCTGTAACCGAGTTTTTCATAAAAGCCAAGGGCTGTTTTACGGGCGTGCATCACCATTTTTTTAAACCCTTTGTCGCGGGCCACCGTTTCGGCGAAGTTCATCATACTGGCGCCGATGCCTTTTCCCTGCAGGTTGTTTTGTACAGCCATCTGCCGGAGCCGAACGGAGTTGTTATCGGCACGGGTGAGGAGGCAGCAGGCAAGCAGATCGTCATCATCGAAGGCCCCGATCAGGATGTCTTCTTTTTCCCTGGCCAGTTCCTCATCGGTAAACGAAAGGCCAAGGGGCTGGCGCAGGATGTCCATCCTGAGCTTTACCATTTGCTGATATTCCTTTGTACCGTGGTCTATTTGTTTTAAGGCCATAAGGGGTTAAGTTTTGGAAAAGGGTTGCTGTTTTGACCAAAGATGGATTACCAATATACAATTTTTTTGGTATCCTCAACTCATTCAAAAAAACCATTATGCAGCCATCGGCACCAGACCAAAAAATGGCAGGGTTCAAAAAGCATTTTCGCGGAGATTTTACCCGGTACAGAATGGACAACCCCTTCAAAACCAAACATTATCTATTTCTTTGTATTTACCTCAAAATGTATATTTTTGCACCCAATACAAACTAAATTTTACAATCATGTCAGACATTGCAACAAGAGTAAAGAAAATAATTGTTGACAAATTAGGCGTAGATGAGGCAGAGGTAACCCCTGAAGCTTCTTTTACTAACGACCTGGGCGCAGACAGCCTGGACACCGTTGAACTTATCATGGAATTTGAAAAGGAATTTAATATTTCCATTCCGGACGAGCAGGCCGAAACCATTACTACGGTTGGACAGGCCAATGCATACTTAGAAGAACACGCTAAGTAATTAAGTTATTAATTATCACAGGCAAATTTATGGCTTTAAAAAGAGTTGTGGTCACGGGGTTGGGGGCTCTCACACCGTTAGGCAAAACTGTCGAATCATACTGGCAGGGACTGTCTGATGGAGTAAGCGGATGCGACCTGATCAAACAGTTCGACTGCAGTAAATTTAAAACCAGGTTTGCCTGTGAAGTTAAAGACTTCGAACCCACCACTTATCTCGATCGCAAGGAAGCCCGCAAGATCGACCGGTTTACCCAGTTCGCCCTTATCGCCAGCGATGAAGCCGTGAAAGACGCCGGCATCAGCAAAGACAATGTGGATACCGACCGGGTTGGTGTGATCTTCGCCAGCGGTATCGGCGGCTTGATCACCTTCCAGGAAGAAGTGACCAACTTCGCCCTGGGCGACGGAACGCCCCGCTTCAATCCCTTCTTCATTCCCAAAATGATACTGGACATCGCCGCCGGACAGATCTCCATGCGGCATGGCTTCCGCGGCCCCAACTTCGCCGTGGTAAGCGCCTGCGCTTCCAGTACCAACGCCATCATCGACGCATTTGATAATATACGCCTCGGCAAGGCCGACATCATCCTCACCGGTGGAAGCGAGGCTGTGATCAGCGCCGCGGGTGTAGGCGGTTTCAATGCCATGAAAGCGCTGAGCGAACGCAACGACGATCCCAAAACAGCCAGCCGGCCCTTTGATAAAGACCGCGATGGCTTTGTAATGGGCGAAGGCGCCGGGGTGATCGTACTCGAAGAACTCGGGCACGCCCTCGCACGGGGAGCGAAGATCTATTGCGAAATAGCCGGCGGAGGCGCAACAGCCGATGCACACCATATCACAGCGCCGCATCCTGAAGGACTGGGCGCCAAGAACGTGATGCAGGCCGCGTTGAAAGATGCGGGCATGAAACCCGAAGACATCGATTACATCAACGTACACGGAACATCCACGCCGCTCGGCGATATCGCGGAAACAAAAGCCATCCTCAGTGTATTCGGCGATCACGCCTACAACCTCAATATCAGCAGTACCAAGAGCATGACCGGGCATTGCCTGGGTGCGGCGGGTGTGCTGGAGGCCCTGGCTTGTATCATGGCTGTTTGCAACGACATCGTGCCACCCACCATCAACCACTTTACCGATGATCCGGAACTGGATCCCCGGTTGAATTTTACGTTCAATAAAGCCCAGCAACGTACCGTTAACGCCGCCCTCAGCAACACCTTCGGCTTCGGCGGACACAACGCATCGGTGATCGTAAAGAAATACAAAGCCTGATCGGGGGCGCCCTCTTCACGGAAATAAATCACATCATTCGTCGTTAAAGAGATGAACCGGTGCGGAGATAAAAAAAATCCTAATTTTAGCCGGCCTTTGCTTCGATACGTTCACGCAAACTGTTTTTTGTTTTGCTATTCATAAAACAACTGTTTAAACACCAGAATAATAACCGGGAATTCCGGAAACAGCTCAATAATATACTGGGCTTTTCGCCGGGTAATATTGCCCTGTACAAAACAGCGCTCAGTCACCGCAGCGTTCGCGAAGGCGCCGATGAAAACAACGAACGCCTGGAGTTCCTGGGCGACGCGGTGCTCAGTTCGGTGGTGGCGCATTATCTCTTCCGGAAATATCCATACAAGGGCGAAGGCTTTCTTACCGAGATGCGCAGCAAGATGGTGAACCGCCAGAAGCTGAACGACATCGCCCTGAAGATGGGTATCAAAAAGATCACCTTCTACAACAAATACGACAATGCCCTCAAGGTTTCGCAGATCTTCGGCAATACCCTCGAGGCCCTGATCGGCGCTGTTTATCTCGACAAAGGATATACAGCCACCCACAAGTGGGTGGAGAAGTACATCATCATGCCGCATATGTTCATCGACGACCTGGAGGTCATCGAGATCAACATCAAGAACAAATTATACGGATGGGCCAACAAGAACGGCAAATCGCTCGAATTTGAAACACTCGATGAGAAGTTCGAGAACGGCCGGCGGCTCTTCACCATCGGCGCCACGGTGGATGGGGAACTCATCGCCGAAGCAAAAGGATACAATAAAAAAGACGCCAGCCAGATCGCGGCGCAGTTAGCAGTAGATAAGTTGGGATTGTAAACGTTTCAGGGTTTAAAAACGTTTCAGGAGTAAAAAACGTTTTAAACGACTTAAACCATTAAACGACTTGAACGATGAATTTTGGAATACTCGGAAGCGGCAGCTGGGGAACTGCCATCGCTAAAATACTCACCGATAACGGCAACACGATCTATTGGTGGAACCGCAGCCAGGACGATATCGACTACATCCGGACACGGCATCACAATCCCCGTTACCTGCCGGCCGCTCATTTTGATATCCATAAACTCAGGCTTACCACCGACCCCGGCGAGGTGATCCGCCACAGCGATTATATTGTCATATCCATTCCTTCCGCGTATGCTGTTCAGGCCCTGCGGGAACTCGACAGGAATATTTTTGCGGGTAAGAAGATCATATCGGCCATCAAAGGGGTTTTGCCCGACAGCAACCTGCTGCTGAATGAGTACCTCAAGAAGGAATTCAACCTGGAACTGAAGGACTATTTCGCGGTACTGGGCCCCTGTCATGCTGAGGAAGTGGCGGCCGAAAAATTATCCTACCTCACGTTTACCGGCATTGATGAGGCAACCACCCACGCCATCGCTTCCTGTTTCAAAACGCCCTACCTGAATACCGTGGAGAACAACGACATCTTCGGCGTTCAGTTCGCCGCTGTATTGAAGAACATCTACGCGGTGGGCTCGGGCATTGCGCACGGACTGGATTACGGCGATAATTTCCTCAGCGTATTCATTGCCAATTGCGCCGATGAAATGGCCGGGTTCCTGAAAAAAGCGGGTATCAAGAACATAGAAGTGGGGCATACGGATATCCGGCAACCGAGCGAAGAGCACCGACCCCACAACTACGCCGCATCGGTTTACCTCGGCGACCTGCTGGTGACCTGCTACTCCCTGCACAGCCGCAACCGGGCTTTCGGCAACATGATCGGAAAGGGATACTCGGTAAAAGCCGCCCAGCTGGAAATGAGCATGGTGGCCGAAGGTTATTATGCCGGCAAATGCATGCATGTGATCAACCAGAAGATCATGGCCGATATGCCGATCGCCGATACGATCTACCGGATACTCTGGGAAAACCTGCCTGCTGCCGAAGGTTTTAACAGGATTGAATTGACATTGGTGTAAAGCTGTTGTACCTTTGGTATAACAAAACAGTCATGCCATTCTCCTTTTCCATATTCAGCGGTTCGGTTTTGATCTTTATGATCGCCTGGCTATCGGTAGCCGAACTGGTAAAGCATATCCGGGAAAAGGCGGAGCGATCAGAAAAAAAGATCGGCCGCAATGCCATCGGCGAATAATTTTCCTTCCTTCGTCAGTACGATGCTGTTTTCACCAACTACGAGTTTCCCGGTTCCGGCGAATGGTTGGGATGCCTGCCGTATTTGCGCTGCTTTCTCTTCTCCAAAAGAGGTCGATACAAGATTCAGATCCAACCCTTCCAGGGTGCGCAGGGAGGTCATGATGTACTCGTTGAGTTGTTGGGTAGCGGTAAGCGTTTCTTCTTCGTATGGGATCAGCCCTTTTTCGATGGATTGAATGTACAATGCGTTGTTGGCGATGTTCCAGCGACGGCGCTGACCGTCGAAAGCATGGGCGGCGGGTCCGAAGCCATAGTACGCATCGCCCGACCAGTAACTGCTGTTGTGACGGCTCCGCAATCCGGGTTTCGCGAAATTGCTGATCTCGTAATGTTCATAACCGGCTTCCTGCATCCAGTCCATCAGCAGTAAGAACTGCCTTGCCTGTTTTTCCGGGTCAACCGCTTCTTTCTTGTTCCGGGCAATCATTGAATCGAGCGCCGTTTTGGGTTCTACCGTGAGCGCATAACAGGAAATATGCGGGATGTTTTTTTCGATCACGATGGATACATTTTTCTTCCAGTCCTCATCGGTCAGCAGGGGCGAGCCATAGATCAGATCAATGGAAAAATTCTGAAAACCCGCGGTCCGGATATCGTCGATACATCGCAGCGATTCCTCAGCGGTGTGAACCCGGTTCATCCATTTCAGTTCGGCTTCTGCAAAACTCTGTATGCCGATACTCAGCCGGTTGATACCGAGATTGAGCCATTGACGGGCCTTGAGGTCGTTGATGTCATCGGGGTTGGCCTCGAGCGTGATCTCGGATACATGGGAGAGATCGAATCTGGTTTTCAGGGCATCCATGATCCGGGTTAATTCGCCTATCGATAGTATACTGGGTGTGCCGCCGCCAAAATAGAGGGTTGATATCTTTTCCGGTCTTGATTCAACAGCAGTAAGCTCAATCTCCTTTATGATGGCATCGATCATCTTTTCCTTCAGCCCGAGCGAGGTGGAGAAGTGGAAATTACAATAATGACAGGCCTGCCTGCAGAAGGGTATGTGTATGTAAATACCTGGCAAAGATTTGTGTATTGAGTCCCGGCAAGTGTCGGGATAAAATTTTAGATTTGAAGAACTGATTACCCCCGTTCCATTGATACGCTGTAAAATTCTACTTACTGTCTTGCTTGCTGCCGGTTTATTGTTTCCCGGCCCCTGCATGCAGGCGCAAACACCCAAAACAACGGCATACAGGTTATTCATCGAACAGGTTGACAAAGATAGCTCCTTTAGCCTGCAGCCGTTGAAACTGCAAACGGAATTTACAAGCAAAAGTCTTTGTACTGGTTATATCCAGGGACTGCCGGCCCTGTTGGGTTCGAAAGGATATCCCACCGCGTCGGTAGATAGTACCGAAGAAAATGAAAAAGGCACAACAATCTATCTTTTTCTCGGCAAGCGGTACGAGTGGGTACGGTTAATGCCTGTTGATATTGATAAGGAAGCGATGGATGCCGGTCGTTTCCGGGAGAAGGATTTTACAGGCAAACTGATCAATATACAGCAATTGCTGGCTTTGCAACAGCGGTTGCTTGATCATTACGAGAAAACAGGTTACCCGTTCGCGGAGATATTTCTCGACAGCATACGCCTGGATGATAACAGGATGGATGCGTTGCTGCGGGTGCGAAAAGGACCTTTGTATCATATCGACAGCATCCGGGTTTTGGGTAAGGCGAAGATCTCCCGGAAATTCCTGCGTCATTACCTGGATATACCCAACGGCAGTATTTACAACAAAACCAAACTCGAGCAGGTAAGCAAACGACTGATCGAACTTCCGTACCTGCAGGAATTACAGCCCAATGACATTACCATGCTCGGAACGGGGTCGGTGCTGAATCTGTACCTGGCTCCCCGGCGCAGCAGCCAGGCCAATTTCCTGATCGGGTTCCTGCCAAGCGGAAGCCAGACCGGTAAATTGCAGATCACGGCCGATGTGAACCTGAACCTGAAGAATGCACTCAGCAACGGCGAAACCATTTTACTCAACTGGCAGCAGCTGCAGGTGAAATCCCCGCGCCTCAATGTCGGGTACCAGCAACCCTATATTTTCAATTCTTCGTTCGGGATCGATTTCGCGTTCGACCTGTTCAAGAAGGACTCTACCTTTTTGCAGGTAAATGGGCTGCTGGGGCTTCAATACCTGTTATCGGCCAACCAGTCCGGAAAATTGTTTGTGCAATGGCAGAACAGTTTTCTGCTGGCCAACGGAGTTGATACCAACCTGGTAAAAGCCACCAAGGCGCTTCCTCCCAATGTGGATGTGAGTGCGGTCAATATCGGGCTGGATTACGACTGGAACAAAACGGATTACCGGCTGAATCCCCGCAAAGGAACCGAGATAAAGTTTACCGGCTCGGTTGGGATGAAGAACATCAAGCGCAATAACGACATCCTCAATATCAAGGACCCTTTCTTCAATTATGCAAGTCTGTACGATTCACTAAAAGAGAAATCCTACCAGTTCAAAATAAAACTGAGCGCCGCACATTATTTTCCGCTGGGCAGGCAGGCTGCTTTCAAAGCGGCGTTCCACGCCGGCGTATTCTATAGTCCGAATATATTCCGCAACGAGCTGTTCCAGATCGGCGGGTATAAACTGCTGCGTGGATTCAGCGAAGAGAGCATTTATGCCACCCAGTATGGGGTGCTTACGGCGGAGTACCGGTACCGGCTGGCGTTGAACTCATTCATGTTCACGTTCATCGATGGTGGCTGGGTACGCAACAAATACCAATCGCTGAACCTGACGAACAATTATATCGGCGCAGGATTGGGCCTGGCCTTTGAAACCCGTTTTGGATTGCTGAACATCAGCTATGCTGCGGGAAAGCGGAACGATGTAAAGCTGAACCTGCGGGAAGCGTCAAAGATCCATTTCGGGTATGTCAATTACTTTTAAGAATCTGGCGTGCAGCCTCTATTTTTGCAGTCAAATCAGGATATTCTTGCTGCGGTTTTCTTTTTTACTTTTTATTGGGGTGAGTTTAGCCCTGGGAGTAACAGCCCAGCAGCCCGATAGTACCCATGCCATCGATTCAGTGCTGGCAGCAAAAGATTCGGTACCCGTTATTTTGCCAGACTCTTCGGGAATACGGAAAAACGACTCGGTATCGCATGCATTGCTGCCCGAAACGCAGATGGTCATTACAGACCATCTTATTAACAGCAAAGACAAGCCTGTTTCCTTTTCTGTGTCACACAGAACAGTTAAGAGCCGGGAGGGTTTCTTCTACCTGATTACGGGTATGGTATTGTTGCTGGGTCTTTTCCGGTATTTTTTCAACAGGTATTTCATCAATCTGTTCCGGGTGTTCTTCAACACATCGCTTCGGCAAAGCCAGCTTACCGATCAGTTGCTGCAGGCAAAACTTCCTTCCCTGCTTTTCAATCTGTTCTTTGTACTCAGCGCAGGCGTATATGCCTATACGATACTCCGGTACATGGGTTGGTTGAAAGACAATAATCCATGGGCCATGCTTGGATTTTCGGCAGCCTTGATAGGGGGCGTGTATGTGCTCAAATACAGTACATTGAAATTTACCGGCTGGATTACCGGTTTGAACGAAGCCACCAATACCTATATATTTGTCATCTTTCTCATTAATAAGATCATCGGTATTTTCCTGGTGCCGTTTATTGTGATCGTTGCGTTTTCGGATCCGGTTATAGCCCGAAGCGGACTTATCATCTCTTTATTGAGTATCGGCCTTTTTTTATTGCTGCGCTTTTTTCGTTCTTATGGCCTGTTACAGAACCAACTGAAGATAAGCCGCTTTCATTTCGCTTTATATATTGTCGGGATAGAATTGGTACCCCTTCTGCTGATATACAAGGGATTAATGTTGTATTTGAGTAAAAGTTCGTAATTTTGCCGTACCATCTCAGCGAAAACTATGGCTAAAAACGGTTCAACACAAGTTGTTACGTCGGTCAAACAAGTGAAGAAGATATTAATAACCCAGCCCCGGCCCGAAGGTGAGAAGTCGCCTTATTTTGAATTAGCCAGGAAATACGGAATTGCTGTTGATTTTCACCCATTTATCATTGTGGAGAGTGTTCCCTCGAAGGACTTCAGGAAACAAAAGATCGATATCGCCAATTATTCGGCGGTGATCTTCACCAGCCGTAACGCGATTGATCATTTTTTCCGGATCTGTGAGGAGATGAAGATCACGGTATCCCAGGACACCAAGTATTTCTGTATCACGGAAGCGGTGGCGCTGTACCTGCAGAAATTCATATTATACCGGAAACGTAAGGTGTTTTATGGAGCCGACGGAACCAATAAAAGCCTTTTTGATGTGATCAATAAGCACAAGGACAATGAAAAATTCCTTTATCCTTGTTCCGAATCATTCGACAGCGAAATCACCAACTGGCTGAAAGCCAATAATTGCGAATATGCCACCCCGGTGCTGTACAAGATCATCAGTAACGATATTACACAGGTGATGCAGGCCGAATACGATGTGATCTGCTTTTTTACTCCGGGCGGTGTTAAAAGTTTACTGGAGAACTTCCCTAAATTCAAGCAAAACGGAACCCGGATCGGGGCCTTTGGGGCGAATACTTTCAAGGCAGCAGAAGATGCCGGACTTGTACTCGACATTAAGGCCCCGCAACCACAAGCCCCCAGTATGGTAAGTGCGCTGGAACTGTACCTTTCTTCCCTTAATAAAAAATAGAAGCGAATCAACATACTTGAAGCACCTGCCCGGCAGGTGTTTTTTATTTTGCATGCTTCCAGGTCGGATATTTGTACTTCAGATCAACTCATGAGCATACCAAACGCATCAGGCAAAAAGCCCAATAAACTTATCGGCGAAACAAGTCCGTACTTGCTGCAACACGCATTCAACCCGGTTAATTGGTATCCATGGGGCGAGGAAGCCTTGCAGCAGGCCACCATCGAAAATAAAGTCATACTCGTAAGTATTGGGTATTCTGCCTGTCATTGGTGTCATGTGATGGAACGGGAAAGCTTCGAGGATGAAACGGTAGCGGCTTTTATGAACAAACATTTTATCAACATCAAGATCGACAGGGAAGAAAGGCCGGACCTGGATCATATTTACATGGACGCTGTTCAGGCAATGACGGGTAGTGGTGGCTGGCCGCTGAATGTTTTTCTGACCCCGGAAAAAAAACCATTTTACGGGGGTACTTATTTTCCACCTGTTCGTGCACATGGCAGGTCATCCTGGATCGACATATTGACCGCCGTTAACAAAGCTTGGGAGGAGAAGAAGGAGGATATTATTGAGCAAGCGGATAACCTGACCGGCCACCTGAGGAAGTCGAACAGTTTTGGGCAGCTTTTTACCCAACCCGTAAACCAGGATAAAACCCAGCTTGAAGAACAGCTTACCCAGGTATTTTCGAATATCATGAAAACAGCGGATAGGGATTGGGGCGGATTTGGTCCTGCGCCAAAATTTCCGCAAACCGGCGTTATTCGTTTTTTACTCCAGTATTATTATCATACCGGTAATAACGAGGCTCTCACACAGGCCAGGCTTTCCATCGATAAAATGCTGCAAGGTGGTATCTATGACCAGGTAGGAGGGGGCCTTGCCAGGTACAGTACAGACACAGAATGGTTGGTTCCGCATTTTGAGAAAATGCTTTATGATAATGCGCTTTTCATCATAGCGCTAAGCGACGCCTACCGGTTGACGCAGGATGCAAGCTATGAAAGGGCGATTCGCCGAACGGTTTCATTTGTTCAATCAGAATTGGGGAATGGTTCAGGCGCTTTCTATGCCGCACTTGATGCGGATTCTGAAGGAGAAGAAGGGAAGTATTATGTCTGGAGCAAGGCAGAGATTGTCAGAATTCTTGGGCCCGACGCAAACCTATTTTGTGATTTCTTTAACATATCTGAAACGGGCAACTGGGAGGGCAAAAATATACCCCGCATGTTGGCAAATGTGAACACATTTGCGGAATCCATTCAAATGAACGCAGGGGTCCTCGAAACCATGCTGGATAAGGGTTTGGAGAAACTTCATGCGTTCAGAAAAAAGCGTGAAAGGCCTCAGCTTGATGATAAGATCATACTTTCCTGGAACGCCCTGATGATCACAGCGCTGGCAAAGGCCGGTGGAGCATTGGGTGAAAGTGAATACATGCAGGCGGCTGAAAAGTGTTTCGGTTTTTTGATACAGAAATTCAGAAAAAACGAAGCAGCTGGAGGATTTTATCATACCTGCAAAAAGGATATAGCTAAATTCCCCGCCTTTCTTGATGACTATGCTTTTCTCATCCAGGCGTCAATTCATATGCAGGAGGTAAGTTCCGATACCCGCTTTCTGATCTGGGCTAAGGAGTTGACTGACCATGTTCTTACTTATTTTGCCGATAAAAGTACCGGGTATTTTTTCTTTACATCCAACGACCAGACAGATGTGATCCTGCGGAAAAAGGAAGTTTATGATGGTGCGATGCCCTCCGCAAACAGCATCATGGCGGAAAATCTGCAATACCTTTCTGTGGTTTTTGACAAGCCGGATTGGTTGGATTTGTCCGTAAAAGCCCTGAATGGAATTTCGAAGGCAGTCGTAGAGTATCCCACATCTTTTTCCAACTGGTGTATATTGATAATGAATCAATTATATGGATATAATGAATTGGTAATTACAGGATTCGGTTACAAGGAAGCCAGGCAAAAATTATTAAAAAAATATATACCTGCCAGAATTTTACAAACGGCCGACAAAGAGAACGACCTGTTTCCATTACTTCGGGGTAAGATGTATGGTGGTGAAACATGGTATTATCTCTGTAAAAACTACGTGTGTAATCTACCCGTTCTTACATTCTCCGAGCTTATGAAAATGCTTAATACTGTGAAGAATAACTAAACAAGCCCACAATATTTGCAAAAATCCACCGTTTACACTTTTCAGGGTTCGAACCTGTTGAAAAAAAAATCAGCGATTCAATCCGAAAGCAATGTTAAATCAAAATAATCATTACATTTGCTCAATACCCTCAAAGTTAAAAACAATGAAGTACAGGCTGTTCTATCTGATGGCCCTGATAGCCATCACATCTACAACAATCAGTTGTAAGAAATCGGGCAGTAAGTCCAGCGGTGGTTATGCTACTGACAAAGGCCAACTGATTGGCGTAGCCCCTTCTTCCAAATGGAGCTTACCGAAACCTCCCGGCATGGTTTACATACCACCAGGAACATTCCACATGGGTGCCAGTGATGAGGATTTGAGCTATGCACTGACAGCCCGGAATAAATCCGTTTCTATCAGCGGATTTTGGATGGATGCCACTGAGATTACCAATAACGAATACCGCCAATTTACAAAATGGGTACTCGATTCAATCTCAGCCAAATTAATGGGCTTCGTTAAGCAAGGTCCTGATGGCAATGAGTATATCGATTGGAACAAAGCCCGCACCATCAAATGGGGCGATAAAGCGACACTTGAAAAAATTGATGCGATCATTGTAACTCCGGATAACAGGATTTTTGGTAAGAAGGAGATCGACGCTAACAAGATCGTATATCAATCTGAGGTTTTTGACTATAAGGCAGCCGCTCAGAACAAGGATGCAACAATTCCCCGTTCCAAATTCATTATTAAGAAAACAATTCCTGTATATCCCGACTCTTTATGCTGGGTTAGAGATTTCGCTTACTCGTACAACGAGCCGATGGCCAAGAAATACTTTAGTCACCCGGCTTTTGGGAACTTCCCTGTTGTCGGAGTTAGCTGGAAGCAAGCCACCGCTTTTTGCGAATGGAGGACTCATTACCTGAATGCATATCTCGAATCTAAAAAGCGTGCTGCAGAGGTTGATTTCCGTTTGCCAACAGAGGCAGAATGGGAATATGCTGCCCGTGGCGGTCGCTCACAAGCGGATTTCCCATGGGGAGGCTATTACCTCAGGAACAAAAAAGGTTGCTTGCTTGCCAACTTTAAACCCGGCAGGGGTAACTATCCGGAAGATGGTGGGTTCTATACCGTACGTGCAGATGCCTATTGGCCCAATGATTTTGGATTATATAATATGGCAGGAAACGTAGCCGAATGGACTTCTTCACTGTATTACGAAGGCGCGTATAATTTCCAGCATGATATGAATCCTGACATCAGGTACAATGCTAAAGAAACAGATAAGCCACGCGATAAACGTAAAGTGTTACGTGGCGGAAGTTGGAAAGATGTTGGTTACCTGTTACGTACAGGATCCAGGGCCTACGAATACCAGGATACCGCGAAATCCTACATTGGCTTCCGTTGTGTGATCGATTTGCCGCCTGCTCAGAAAAAGGGAAAAAAGTAAACAGTTTCCAAAACTAACAACTTGTCCGAAAAAAATTAAGGGGTACCTGTACTAGTAAAACAACAGGTACTCCCTATCTTTTCCGTAATCAAACTTTGTGTAATCAAACGTTAAATAATCCCCAGTTAAAACTTAAAATCTTTCAACCATGGCTCACAGAAAAAGAACCTTCTTAACCCTTATTGATGTATTGGTAAGTGCCGGTGCTGCGGTAATTATCTTCGCAGCCTGGGCAAAGCTTACTCACCAGTCATACGCTGATATGATGTTAACCATCGGGATGTGGACTGAAACAGGTATCTTCCTGGTATATGCTGCTATCGAATGGATAAAGCCGAAGCATCACGAGGAAGACGACGACGTAGAAGAGGTGGCAAATCCTTCACTGCAGTCTATGGACAAAATGCTGCAGCAGGCTGATATCACACCAACCAACCTGAAGAAACTGGGAGAAGGATTCCAAAAATTACAATCTACTGTGGGTAACATTACCGAAATCGGGGATGTAGTAAAATCGACCGGTGAGTTTGGAAACAAAACAAAAGAAGCCACGACTGCATTGGGTAATATGGCTACCGCATTCGCAAGCAGCGCCGCTACCATGGGAAGTTTCAGCAATGCCGCTGAAAGTGCAAAAGGATTCCACGAACAGGTTCAGGTGCTTACCAAAAACCTGGGATCATTGAATACCATTTACGAATTGGAATTGAAAGAAAGTAACAATCACCTGAAGTCATTGAACTCCTTCTATGGTAAGCTCGCCGAGGCTAGCCAGACCATGATGAGTACTGTTGAAGATGCCGGCAAAGCGAAAGATCAGATCAGTGTATTGGCCAATAACCTTACCAAACTGAACTCGGTTTATGGAAATATGCTGACCGCAATGCAGGGCCGTTAACAGACTACAGGAAGAGCGTAAAAATTTAATCTAAACAATCGTAAATCTGAAATACTATGGCTTTACCTAAAGAGCCCCGGCAAAAGATGATCAACATCATGTACCTGGTGTTGACAGCCATCTTGGCGCTGAACGTATCTGCGGAGGTGATTGAAGCCTTTAAAACGGTGGATAAAAGTCTGCAAAGTTCAAGTACCAATATATCAAACTCCAACAACCTGCTATACGAATCATTGAGTAAAATGCTTACTGATGATAAAACCAAAGTTCAGGCAGCTGTTTGGCAACCAAAAGCTGAGCAAGCGAAAAAGCTGGCGGCAGATCTGGATACATACATTAATGGTTTGAAAGTTGAACTTAAGAAAGGTGCAGGACTTGTTGTTAAAGATGGGAAAGAGGATTTCAAAGAAGACAATCTGGATGCATCTACAAGATTATTTGAAACCAACGGAAAGGGAGAAGAGTTGAAAAAGAAGCTTGAAGAGTTCAAGAATAGCATTCTTGCCATTGATCCAAAGATTAAAGCGAAGTTCGAGAGTAACTTCCCGATTAGTACGGATGGTGTTCAAGGAAAAGAAGGCAAGAAAGATTTCACCTCGGGTTATTTCCACATGACTCCTACAGTAGCCGCACTTACTATTTTAAGTAAGTTCCAGAACAATGTTAAGAATGTAGAAAACCAGGTGGTTACATTTTGTGCCAGCCAGGTCGGAGCCGTAGAAGTGCACATGGATAAGGTTGGTGTTCTGGTAGGACAAAGTTCCAACTACTTAATGCCCGGACAGGAGTTAGTCGTTACAGCTGGTGTAGGTGCTTACAGCTCTACCGTACAAAGCCGTATCAGTATTAATGGCAACCCGGTTAATTTGGTTGATGGTCAAGGTGAATACAAAACCACCGTGAGTGGCTCTGGAAAACATACCATCCAAATCAGTGGAAGTTTTACCGGTGAAGATGGGAAAGAGGTTCCCATCAATAAAACAGTAGAATATGTAGTTGGTGTACCGGGTGGTGCAGCTGTGATGCTTGACAAGATGAACGTGTTCTATATCGGTGTGGACAATCCGATTACAATTTCTTCTGGCTCCGGTTGGGACAAGACGACGGTTTCCATGACAGGAGGAACAATTTCCGGATCAGGGTCTAACCGCATTGTTACAGTTACAACACCCGGAACGGCGAAGATCAATGTTACGGCTGATGGGAAAACCAGCAGTTTCGATTTCCGGGTTAAGACAATTCCGGATCCTGTATTCAAAGTGGCTTCTGGTAAACCAAGGATGCCGTCTGTTGAGTTTAAAAATCAGCAGTCTTGCCGTGCGGAACTGGAAAAATTTGACTTTGATACACGGTTCAGTGTTGTGAGTGCGACAGTATATTTTTCCGGAGCGAACTTCCCCAATGTGGCTACAGCTAGTATCACAAGCAATAGTTTAGCATCATTGAGTTCATTCCTGACCCGTTGTGGTCCGGGTTCTGTGGTAACGTTCGATAATATCCGCGTGACCGGCCCGGGTGGAGCCCGAACCATTGAAGGTAGATCATTCGCCCTTTATTAATATATAATTAATCAAGATTTGCTATGAATAAGCAATTAATTAAGTACCTGGCCCTGGCATTTTGTTTTTGCCTTTTTGCTGGCGTTGTTGAAGCTCAACAAAAGAAGAAAACGACCACAAGGTCTGCAACCAAGCGTACAACAACACGAAAGACAGCTAAGTCGAAAACAAAAGCGACTATTAACCCCACTGTGCCGGTTACGGACACGGTGAAAGCGGTAGCGGTAGCACCACCACCGCCCCCGGTTAATGATAGCCTTCCAATTCCCATTGTGAAGAAATCGCTTCGTCCAGATGAGGCTGTTGAAACAACAACCCTTAAGGACAGGACTCCGCTTCCATATGAAAACCTTCGGGCAGATGACGCCATCTATCGTCATAAGATATGGAGAGAGATTGATGCCCGGGAAAAGATCAACCAGACTTTCATGTATACGGCGAATGAAAACAATGGTAACCAACGGTTTATATCTATACTGTTGAAGGCAATTGATGATAGCGCTGTAACTGTATTCAACAGTATTGATGACCGGTTTACAACCCCAATGACCAAGGCTGAAGTTGCCAGGGCAATCGGTGGTGATTCTGTACCGGTTCCTATATACGATACGATGGGTAATCTCACCGGAACCATCTACAAAAGAGCTGAGATCAACCTGGATTCATTCTACCGTTTCAGGATAAAAGAAGAAGTAATCTTCGATAAGGAAAGTTCTCGCTTGTTCTGGAGAATATTAGGCATTGCACCCGTAAAGGATGTTGTCACTTCAATGGGTGTTAACCTTGGCCCGACAGAATTGTTCTGGGTATACTATCCGGATATGCGTCCTATTCTTGCCCGTTACGAAGTATATAATGGTAAGAACTATGGAGGCAGAATGAGCTGGGAAGATCTGTTCGAAAGCAGGATGTTCTACGGTCGTATTATTAAAAGCACGATCGATAATCCATTGGATAGATTCATCCGGGATTACCCAGGCCTGAAGGAAAAAGGTATTCTTCAATTACTGGAAGGAGAAAATATCAAAGAAAAGATATTCAACTACGAACAGGACCTGTGGAGTTATTAAAACCGCAGTTAGAAATATTCTAAAAAAACCCGTCAATACGACGGGTTTTTTTATTGCATGAAGTAAGTGCTTTAAAATTTAAATGAGAACAATTTTTTATAAATACCCACATTAGGGTATTGGAGGTAAATAGCACAATGGCTATCTTCGTTTCGGTTTTTCATAGGATATTGGATTTTAAACGGGGCTGAATTTCTATTCTGGCCCCTTTTTTATTTAACGGCTTTTCGAAAATGGTCTGCTACGAGTCTGGCTTTGGCGATACCGATATAACCCGCAAGTTCATCCAGGTCTTTATTCTTTATTGCTGCTATTGACCTAAATTCCTTGAGTAAAAGATCCGCCGTATTCTTCCCGATTCCTTTTATTTCTTCTAATTCGTTTTTAAAGGTACCCTTGCTACGCAGTTTTCGGTGAAACGTGATGCCGTAATTATGTACTTCATCGCGTATGCGGCGGAGCAATTTCAGGCTATCACTATTCCAGGCTAATTTAATCGACTGACTGTCTCCTGGGAAAAATACCTCTTCCTCATTTTTTGCCAAACCAATGATGGCTGTTGTTGCCGGCAGGTTTAGGGCTCGAACGCTTTTCATAGCGGCGCTGAGCTGCCCCTTACCGCCATCAATGATGATCAGGTCGGGAAGCGGCTTCTTTTCCTCCAGCAGCCTTTTATAGCGTCGTAGAACAACTTCCTCCATCGTCGCAAAGTCATTTATACCCTGAACCGTTTTTACCTTAAAATGCCGGTAGTTGGCTTTGCTGGGCTCTCCGTTTATAAAGCATACCATGGCAGAAACCGGGTAACTTCCATGCAGGTTCGAGTTATCAAAACACTCTATATAAACTGGTAAGGAGGAGAGGCTCAGGTCATTCTTTAGCATTTCCAGTACCCGCAGCTTATCTTCATCCGATTTTTCTTCCAGGCGCAATATCTTTTTTCGTTTAAGCTCTTCACGGAAGTAATTCACATTCTTTTCCGAGAGATTCAACAGGATTTTTCTGTCGCCGCTGCGAGGAACGGAAATGCGGATGTCTTTCTCGGGAAACTCGATCGGGAATGGTACGATTATCTCCCGGGCGCTGCTCTCAAAACTTCTGCGCAACTGCGCCGCCGCAAAAGCGAGTACTTCTTCTCCTGTTTCTTCAAGTTGTTTTTCCAGCGTTATGGTTTTTGTTGCAACTACGGAGCCGGCATTCACTGCCAGGTAATTTACATAGGCAATATTACCTTCCTGCAGGATGGAAAAAACATCTACTGTTCCAATGCGGGTATTCACTACCACTGATTTGGACTGATAATTCTCCAGGTGTTCCAGTTTTTTTTTGAGTTGGGCGGCTTTTTCGAACTCCATATTTTCAGCCCGGTTCTTCATCTCCGCTTTAAAGTGCCTGATGACGGGTCCAAGGTTACCTTTCAGAATATCTACAAGCTGGTGGAGGTCCTGGTTGTAGTCGGCTTCGGATTGTAATCCTTCGCAAGGGCCCTTGCAATTCCCCAGGTGGTATTCAAGGCAGATTTTAAACTTCCCTTTTTTGATGTTGTTTTGGGTCAGGTTCAGTTTACAGGTCCGCAATGGAATGGTCTGCCGGATAAAGTCAAGCAGTTCCCTTACCTTTTCCACAGAGGTATAGGGCCCCAGGTACTGTGATCCATCGTTGATCCGCTTCCGGGTAAAAAAAACCCGGGGGAAGGGCTCGTTTTTGATTACAATGAACGGATAGCTTTTATCATCTTTCAGGTTGATATTGAATTTTGGCTGATACTCCTTGATGAGGGTATTTTCAAGAAGGAAGGCATCCTGCTCATTATTCACTATCGTAAACTCGATGTGATGAATCCGCCTGACCAGTTCATGGGTTTTGTAGCTGACGAATGTTTTGGAAAAATACGAACTGACCCGCTTCCGGAGATTTTTAGCCTTACCCACATAAAGCAATTCATTGTCGGCAGCGTAATACTTATATATTCCCGGGTGAACAGGAATTGCAGGAGCTATCTCAGAAAATTCTTTTGGGGTCATTGATTAAAGTCCCAGGTTATTTGTTCTTCCTTTTCCACCCTTGAATTACCGGAGGAATCTGTACCGATGGTTACGACCTTGCAGTATTTGTTGCTCTGCCAGGTGAGTTGAAGCGTTTGATTTTCGTTTATTTTCTTGACCATGTAAATCCGGCGTACCTTATTGCTTTCTGCGTCAATATAAACATCCCACCGCCGCAGGGTCATGTTGTCTGGTAGTGAAGCCTTGGGTTCATATGTAAAGGTATACGCCGCAATGGTTTGGTCCAGAAAATCTTTTTCATCGAAGAGGGATGTCAGATTGGTCGAATCAATTACGGGTTCTAAAAATGCATGTACAGCTTTTTCTATGTCTTCCAGTTTTAGCCAGGTTGAATCGGTTCTGTTATTACTGGTTACATGATACAATGGGTTAATTCCTCTTCTGCGTATATCAAAAATCTGCCCCTTGATATAGCTGGTAACGGGGAAAAAACTTGACCTTTTTTCCGGCTCAGGGCCTGGGCCGGGCGATGGTTCTTTTTTTGAACCGGAGCATGCCGAGAAAAATACAGGCAATATAAGTAAGGCAAGGATGTATCTCATCTCTCAAAATTAGCGGGATTAGGGCTTTTTGCAAAAAGTAACCAAAAGCGAAAAGCAACCCGGAGGGTTGCTTTTTGTATAATTAAATGTTCCTGATCAGGGATTTTAAAAGCCTTTTACAAGGCCGATCTTCAGGCCTACGGCATATGGTTTTTCGATAAGCGCTACATCCTTTCTGTATGTCGAATAAACCTGGTAACGCACTTGCGGGCCAACACGCAGGCTATAAGATCCGAATTTATAATTCATGAATGTTTCAAGCCCGATATTCAGATTCCATACGCGGATAGCGGAAGGATCTGACACATAATTTTTAAGATCTGATGAAATCAGGTGAGCCTTGCCGCCAAAGATATAGGAAGGCTGTGCACTAGCGCCTACAAACCATTCTACATTCTTGTTACTGGAGAGCTTGTAAGCAAGTCCGACCGGAATCGAAACCTGGTAAGTCCGGTTATGCAGTGTAACAGGTTGAAGGGCGTTTTGGTCATATACATTGGCAATGCTGGAGGCCCTGGCTGCCGGGTACGAATATCCTGTCACCGGGTCGGTCATCAGGATGGTTGTTTGTATGGGATGGCCAATCTGGTCTGCATTGATGTTGTAGTTGGTGTAATTAAACTGAAGACCAGCTTTAAGGCGGAGGTTCTTGGCAAAAGCATACGAAAGCCCAATGCCTGATTCAATACCCAATCCCGGGCGTTGGCTGATGGCTTTATTGATGTCTCCGGTGGTTGCAAATGGAGCTACTGAACCTTTTGATTCGGTAGTGAGTTTTCGGTAGTTTACAGCAGGCGTTATATAGAATTCATATTCAAGTTTGCTTGTCCATTTTTTTGCCACCCGCTTGTTGTACATGGCGAAATGTTCGACCCAGGATTTTTCGTCCAGAACATTTTTATCAGAAAGATTCTTTAACACAGCCGGTTGCTCTTTGGCTTCCGGTTTCTCATCTGTGGGAAGTTCTTCTTTAGATTCGGTATCGGTTATTTTCGCTGTGCTGGCCGTTGTGGAAGGCGCTGCAGGTTGCGGGACCGCTGTTATTTCTTCCGGTTCGGTATCAACAGGTTCTGCTGCAGTTTTTTTGCGGGTCGGGCGGGCTATATCCTGCTTTTCAGCCTTTGCAGATGATTGTTTTTTTGCATTGTAAGAACCTGACGAAACAACCAGGTCATCGTCTTTTTCAGGATTGTCAGCTACGATTTTAGCCTTGCGTGACTGGCTGGATGCACTACGTAATTCTTTCTGACCTGGATTTTCCTCCCGGATCTTATTGTTGTCAGCTTGCCCGTTTCTTGAATTTATCCTTCCGGAAGCACTGTTTTTGTCGCCAGCAATGTTTAACGATTCGTTCACCGGGATATTGGGATCAGTGATTGCGTCTATCTCCTGGCTTCTTTCCTTCACATCAGCGGAAGAAGCGGCGTTGGGTGAGGTTGCAGCCAATGCCTGGTTCGAAATGCTGCTTGTGGATTTAGCTGAGCCGGAATTGTAGCCAACGCGGCGGGTAAGCGAATCGTCAGCAGTATTGAGGTAACCAATTACGAAAAGCGAGGAGAAGAAGAAGAGACCGATAATGAAGGATGGTCCCCGGCGGCTTGGATGCAGGTTATTGTAAATGCTATGCCATACCCTCCGGGATGGATACATCCGGAACTGATCGGCCTTTTCCTTGATCAGTTGTTCAAATTCATCGGTGTAAAAATCTCTTTCCATTTTTCAAAAACATGATAGTTGTTGGTAATGGGTTAACAGTTCGCTGTTTTACCCGGGTAATACAGCTCCAAAAAACGTTTCTTTCTTCTTTTGCTTTTGAATGATCTTTTTCTTGATCAGTATATCCTCCAGCATCGCCTTCGCACGTGTATACTGGCTCCGGCTGGTGCTTTCCTCAATATCAAGCATCCCGGCAATCTCCTTGTGCGAGTACCCTTCAATTGCATAGAGGTTAAGTACCGTTCTGTACCCGATCGGGAGAGAACGTATGCACTCCACCACCTGCTTGGCCTGCATAATGGAAGGAATCACTTCCTCTTTGATATGTATGCTGTTGGCATGAATGATATCGACGCTTTCAGAGAACTTTTTATTTTTTTTCAGGATGTTGATACAGGTATGCACGATGATTCTTCGTATCCATCCTTCCAGCGCTCCCTCATTTCTGTATTGGTGAATCTGTGTAAATACCTTGATGAATCCTTCCTGCAGCATATCCTCCGCATCTTCCCTGTTTTTGGCAAAACGGTAGCACACCCCCAGCATCCTGGGACTAAAACGGTTGTATAAGGCCTCCTGGGCGGCGGCATTATTTCTTATACACCCGGCTAGCATGAGCTCTTCGGTCATTGTGCGCTTAGTTTACCCTATAAATATAGACAAATTCTATTGTGGTATTGCTGCATGCAAAGCAAAGGGTGCCAAAATGTTAACCAGTTTGGCACCCTTATATTATTGATTCAAGTAAAGTAAAACTACCAGCTTGCCCGCAATGAGACAATAATATTCCGCCCCGGAGCCGAAAATCCGGAGGCAAAATACCTGTAATTTCTATCAAGTATGTTTTCTACAGCTGTTTGTACTTGTATATTTTTTGTAATGTTACAATAGCCCCGCCAGTTCAATGTTATCCAGGAGGGCATCCCATCGGCCGTAGCGTATTGGGCATTATCTTCTCCATCGGCATTGAAATCATCCAGCCGTTTCCAGCCATTGTATAAGAGATAGGTTTCGGCGCCGAAACGCTTATGCTGGTACCGGACACTTGTCTTCCCAAATACCGGTGGAATATGATCCAGGGGTTTCCGGGAAACATTCCGGTTGACAAGTGCATAGGTGCCGTTCGACTGCTTTTCATAGATCGTTGAGGTTTTGGATGGATCTGTTTTGAACCAGCCCTTCGTATAGGAAAGGGTGGTACTGAAACTAAGTCCCTTGGTGATATCAGCATCAACCCCCACGCTGAAACCGTATACATTTGCCTTGCTCACATTCTGGCTGGCCAATACCTGGCTTTTGATCCCGTTGTAAATGATCGAGTCCTGGCCGTTCAATTTGTAAGGAGCTTTCAGGATCGCGTTTCTGAAAAGGGTATAGTACCCGGTTAATTCAATGCTCACCCTGTTTGCGATGCGTTGGTTGATGGTCAGATCAAAATTATACGTGTACTCGGGTTTGATGTCGGCATTCGGCACCACCACCTGGCGGGCTGCTGTGCTCGACTCAAATATCTTGGCCAGGTCATCGATGTTGGGAGCCCGGAAACCGGAAGCGAACGATGTCTTGATCGTAGTACTGGCCGTCGGATTATATACAATGCCGATATTGCCTGTTACGGCGAAACTATTCTGTGTCACGGCCGTATCGGGCAAGTTCAGGAATGAATTGTCCAGTACATTGCTCTTCAGGTTGATCGACTGAAGCCGGATACCGTCATTGAGCACCAGCTTCTTGTTCTTGAACTTATAGAGGTGCTGGGCGAAGATGCCGAAGTTGTTCATCTTGTTCTTGCCATCCGGATAGCGGGTGTTGATCTTACTTACGGCTCCCGTAGTAAGATTGGTACGACTGGCCCTTGACTTTACATCGTTGAACTGGGCATCGGCGCCTACGGTCAATTCACTGTTTCCGATGTTCTTCCGGCCTGTGATGGAAACACCAAAAACCTTTACCTTCTCTACCTGGCTGTCGAACCGGTCGTATCGCCTGTACTCGCGGGTTTGCCGGCTTTCCTCGATATCCTGGTAATTGATATTGACTTTGAGCTGATCCACAAAACCCAGTTTTTCCGCGTTGAATTCATAGGCCCCGAGGATGCGTTTTTGAGGTCCATAGTACCATTCGGCATAACGCAGGGTTCCATTCCGGATATCCTGCAAGCGGTCGTAGCGGGGCACATCGTTGGTGTTGGAGAGCTGGATGTTCAGCAGGTGCGTGATCCTGCTGCTTTGCTTGAACAATAGTTTCTGGATGATATCCCACTGCTTGTAACCGGAGAATTTCTGCACCCGTTCATCCTTGTTCGTAACCACGGAGTCGATACCATTGATGCGGTCTACGTACTGGCTTCTTCTGCCGAAGTTGGGATACTTGCTCAGGTAATCGCTTCCCATCTTCATATCGCCAAAATCGCTGTAATTGTACGATTGAAACCAGGCGAATTTTTTTCCGCCCAGGCTGGCATCGGCGTGAATGGTCTTTTCATCGTTGGCGCCACTGTATCGGAAAAATGCCGAACCGGTGGAAAGGAATTTCTTATCTCCCGAAAGAACGGGCGATTTGGTGACCAGGTGTACAATACCACCCAGCGCATCGCTTCCATAAATGGTGGAGGAGGGCCCGTACATCACTTCCACGCGGCTGAATGAATTCTGGTCGGTGGTAATAACATTCTGGAGGTGCCCGCTCCGGTAAATGGCGTTGTTCATGCGCACGCCGTCCACAACCAGCAATACCCTGCTGGCTTCAAAGCCACGAAGTACGGGGCTGCTTCCGCCCTGCTGGCTTTTTTGTACGAATACTTTTCCGGTGTTGATCAGCAGGTCGCCTGTATTCTGTGCATTGGTGGCGGCAATGGTGGCGGCGTTGATAACGTCGATCTTTTGGGCGATGTTTCTTTTTTTCTCGGCAAAATTACTGGCCGAAATCACTACCTCTTCAAGAGATATCTCCTTACGGATGGTATCTTTTTTTGCCGGGGTGTTTTGAGCGTACAGCGTATGCATACAGCACAGTAACCCCGCTAGTATAATTACTTTGTTCATGATCGTTGATTTAATGAAATAAAACAGAAGCGTCATGCGGTAGCATGCCGTTCTCAGAAGCGAAGTGTGTAAATCAACAACGGGGAGGTTGTATCAGTGAAAGGGCGGGCGGTACCGGCAGGCTTTCCGTGAAACGGCCGTAATGCCGGTGAACGATTTGCCATCCGGCATTGGCCAGGCCTTTTTCGGGGTATGCCAGGTGGGGCAGGATGAGGAACTTGAGTACAGCTTCATGTAACGACCTGTTGCCTGCATCTTCTGTAGCCTCTTTGTATTCCTCCTGCAGGTTCGATTCTTTTTCATCAAAATGACCGGTCAGGGTAGCCAGTTCGCCCTGGATAGTATAGGTACGGATATCAAAATATTTTCCATCAAGTATGATCTCTTTGCCATACCGTGCCCACCGGATCGCGTTGGCCCGGAGTGTAACGGTTTGAAGTTTTTCTTCTTTCATCCTTTCTTCCGACTCCATCCGGATGAGTTTCTCGTCTACCAGGTATTTAAAGGAAAAGAGGAAGGGGGCCGATGCGATCAGCAGGAAGATAAATGCAGCTATTCTTCTGGCAGCAGTATACATACGTTGGTACCCCGGTCAGGTCAGCGAAAGTACAGAATTATTTGCCAGGGGTGCCATCGATCACCACCAGGGGTGCTCCGGATACCGGGTTGCGGATGATGGCCGACCGCACATTGAAAATGTCATGGATCAGTTCTTCCGTAACGATTTCTTCCGGGCTGCCCTGGGCTGCCAGGCGACCCTCTTTAAGAAAGAACAAACGATCAGCATATTGAATCGCCAGGTTGATATCGTGCAGTACAGCAACCAGTACGGTATCTTTTTGCAGAAACGCACGGGCCAGTTGAAGAAATTCCTGCTGGTAATGGATATCGAGGCTGTTCAAGGGCTCATCCAGGAAAAGGTAACGCGGCCTGTTGTTCGTTTTCTCCCATACCTGTGCCAGCACACGGGCATATTGAACCCGTTGCTTCTCTCCACCGCTGAGGGTCAGGTAATTTCTTTCCCGGAACGCCTGCAGGTTCATTTTTTCCATCACCGCCCGGCAAATTTCTTCGTCCTTTTTACCCGGGTTGAAAACAAAATGCGGGTACCTGCCCATCATCACCACTTCTTCTGCCGTTAACGGAAAACTCAATTCCGGTTGCTGACTCATCACGGCACGAAACTTCGCCAACTCTTCCTTTTTTAGGGAAGCGAGCGGGTTTCCGTCGTATGTGATCTTGCCATTATGGTTGCTTATTTCGCCACTGATGATCTTCAGGAGAGATGATTTACCGGAACCATTCGGTCCGAGGATCATATTGAATTGCCCGGGAAGGAAAAGTGTATCGATTCCCTGCAGGATTTGCTTTCCTTCAATGGTATATCCTATGCCTTCGGCTCTAAGCATTGTATCCTCCTTTTTGTTGTGCCAGGTTAAATCGTTTCAGCAGGATGATGAAAACAGGTGCGCCTACCAAGGAGGTAATGATGCCGATGGGTACTTCGGCCGGGGCCAGTACCAGGCGGGCGAACAGGTCGGCCAGTACCAGCAGCATGGCCCCGGTAAGCATAGCCGCCGGCAGTAATCGTTTGTTATCGCTGCCGATGAGCAGGCGAAGCAGGTGCGGAACGATCAATCCCATAAAACTGATCACCCCTGCAAAAGCGGTTGCCACCGATACCATCGCCGTGTTCAGCAGCAAAATCCTTCGCTTCAGTTTGCCGGCATCCACACCCAGGTACCCGGCTTCTTCTTCACCGAGCAATAATGCATTCAGTTGTTTCGAATACCGGAAGGAAACAATAAAAATGAGAGAAGCTATACTGCCGACGATCAGCACCTGTTGCCAGGAGGCCCCGGAGAAAGTTCCCAGGTTCCAGAACGTGATGCTTCTTGCCTGCGGATCCCGGGCGATATAACTCAGGAACCCGGTTCCACTCAGGCAAACCGCGTTTACGGCAATGCCAATCAGCAGAAATGACAGAATAGATACCCGTTTGGCGCTCTTTGCCAGAACGTATACCAGGTAAGTAGCCAGCAGTGCTCCGAAAAAAGCGGCAAGCGGTACCAGCAGCGGACCGGTAAAACTTTTGATGGCTGGGTTGAACAGGGGACCCAGTACAAAAACCACCGATGCCCCCAGGGCTGCGCCGGCGCTGGTGCCCGTTAATCCCGGCTCTACAATGGGGTTGCGAAACAATCCTTGCATCAGTACGCCGCTTACCGCCAGTACAGCCCCGGTTATGGCGCAAAGCAACACACGCGGCAACCGAAGCTGGATGAATACGCCTTCGTAAATCGAAGCGGGCTCTTTACCGTTGAAAAAATGTTTCAGCGATAAGAACATATCCTGCAGCGTTATGGGCACAGCGCCAAGGGCGATCGCACAAAGCAGTACGACCACAAGCAGTACCCACAGAACAGGGAAGAAAAATTTATTGATTCGCTGCATTGGGTATCGGGTGCAGAAGGTGGATTAATTTCAGTACGTTTTCACCGGTACGCGGACCGAAGTATACCAGGTCGTGTTCTTCGAAGCGGACAATCCGTTTGTTCTTGCCGGCATTGGTGAGCGCTACGCCCGGTACCGAACTGATGAATTTATCCATACTGCCCATCCGGTCGTATCCGAAATCGGTGGCGATGATGATATCGGGATTGGCCAGCGCCACGGCTTCGGCGCTCATTTCCCGGGCGCCCTTGCCATCGTATTTTGCCGGCCTGCAGCCAGCCAGGCGGAGCATTTTATCGCCCACACCGTTTCGTCCGCTCATAACAAAGTAATTGTTGTTGCGCAAACCGAAATGAATGATCATTACGTTGAGCGAGTCCCTGATGTTGAACGATTGTAGGGTATCGGCCGCTTGGGTGATGCCGGCAGTCATCGCGTTGATGATGGAGTCGGCCTTTTTTTCTTCGCCGAAAAATTTCCCCAATTCCTGCAACAGCAGTTTCGCACTGTCGATGGTATTGGCGCCACCGAATGCTTTTATGTTGAGTCCTGCCTTCGTGATCTGGGGTAATACATTCTCCGGTCCGATGTCGTTGCTGTGTATCACCAGGTCGGGAGTCATGGCAATAATACTTTCGGGGCTAAGGGCCCGGTGATAACCGACTGTTTTCAGCAGTTTGGCGCTGTCGGGGTAGGTGCTGCTCAGATCAACAGCCACGAGGTTGTGTCCTTTGCCAAGAGCGAATACCATCTCGGTGAGGTGTTTGGAAAGACATACGATGCGCATGTTGCCGGCGCCGTCGGTTTCCTTATTGCCGAAGCGGCCGCAGGCAATGCATAGTACCGATACCAGCAGGATGCATGTGATTATTCGTATCATGATCTTGTTTTTAAAAGAGGGTGGCAACCAAACGGCTGCCACCCGGGGTTACCATTTATCGGATGTTGTATTTGAGGTTGATGCCGCCGAATACATTGGCGGTTTTAGGGCCCGCCACATAACTGTCGGGAAACTGGTTCACGAAAATCATCATCGGGTACTTGGTATTGGTGATATTGCCCGCCGCGAAGTACGCATCCAGGTCGAACCGGCCGAAGCTATGCCGGTAGCCCAGTTTCGCGTTCAGCAGGCTATAGCTGCCCACATGGTACAATTCACTAAACGTAGTGTACGATACATAGTTGGATGTATAGGTTACCTTGGTTCCCGGGGTTTCGCCCGTGTTGGTGCCCAGGGAGGTTACTTCCTGTTTGTCTTTGTACGACCAGGTGATGTTGGCATACAAACCAGGTTTTGTATTGATATCGATTCCCATGTTGAACACGTATTTCGAAACGCCCGGAACAGCGTGGCCGCTGTAATCCTTGTTCACCAGCGAATCCTTCGAAGGCGTCACCTGGCTCTTGGTGGTCGACTGGAATACAAAGTTCTTGTAGGTATAATCCGAGTAGGTGAAATTGATGAATGGAGTGACATTGGAAAAGAATCCTTTTTCGGATTGCAGGACGGTGTACTTAACGGCCATCTCAATTCCTTTATGATCCTGTTTGCCGCCGTTCACCACATAGGTATACAGGGTGGCGCTGTTGTTCGGATTGGGAACGGCAACCGTTGTCATCTTGTTAGAGAAGATCGCATTGAAGAAAGCCAGTTGGTAGTTCAGCCTGTTCTTCAGGAGCGATCCTTTGGTACCGATCTCGAACTGGTCACCCGTTTCGGGCTTCAGGTGACTGTTGAGGATACCCGAGTTCGGGCCCAGTGCCGCCGTATAGGGAATGTAGAAGTAAGAAGTAACGGGCGCTTTGTATCCTTTGCTGTACGATACGTAGGCAGAGAACTGTTTGCTGAACACCTTGTTGATGGCAAGATGCGGCGATACCATTCCCTTGTAGGATGTGTCGAAATGCGTTGGTTTGCCCGCTGCATAGAACCGGTCATCGAGTACCAGTTTCATGTTGCTGAGCCCGATACCCGCGGTGATGGAAAGATCGTTGGGCAGGTTCAGCGTCCATTCCGTGAACAGGGATGTGGTGGCAGTGGTGGTATACACATTTGAGGTCATCGCATTGATGATCCAGTAATAGGGATTGCCCCAGAACCAGTTGGCCGCGGTATCGCGGGGATCCTTGCCCATGCCGTATCCGATCGTGGTAGCGTTCTGCCGTTGTGTTTCCACGCCGGTAATCCCGCTCAGATTGATGTTCTTCTTCAGGTTGAAATTTGTGGAGAAGGTGGAACGAAGGCCAAGATTGGTGGACGCTTTGTCTGTCCATCCGCCTGCCGAACTCACGTTGCTGTTGAAACCGGTGACGTACACGGTAGTGAGGTTCGAGAGCCAGTTGTTGAATACATAGGTATGACCGATACCCGCACGGGCTGTATAAACCTGGCTATGGCCGTTTCGCTTGATGTAATCCAGGTTGCCGGTAAAATCATCCTTTTGCCATTGGTTGATCGTTAACTCACCACTTCGTTCATCGTAGCTGTTCGAATAGCCACCATAAAAACGTATGCTTTGCCTGGCATTGGGTTGAAAATCGCCGGCCAGGTTTACAAAGTCTTTGTGCGACTTATTATGGATCGTAAAGCCATCGGATTTTTGATGACCATAGTTGACCAGCAGCGATGAATGTTCTTTCCCCATCTGGAAATGCGTGGTATAGCGTTGCAAACCGAAGTTGCCCACCAGTACATCCTGCCCGATGGACGTTTTTCCCTTTTCCGGTTTGATGGTGTTCAGGTTCACGGCGCCGGCAATGGCCAGCCCGTATAAGGATCCGGCCGGGCCTTTGGCGATCTCCACATTACCGATCGAGCCATAGTCGATGTCATCCAGGGTGGTGATGCCTTCCGCGTCGGTAACCGGGATGCCGTTCAGGTATACCTTATATCCCTGCCCGTCGAAATTGCTGCTCACACCACGGGTGCCGCGGGTGCCGTTGCCGTAGCCCCGGATGTTGAATTGCTGCCCGGATGAAACGGCACGCCGGTTCATGGTTACACCGGGTACATTGGTGTTGATGGCGTCGTCGAGGAACAACCCGTTACTTCGTTTGAGTTCTGTGGTGGTGATCTTGGTGATCGAAGAAGGTTGATAGAGTATATTCTTGTTGTTGTTCGACGTAGCGGTGATTTCCACTTCGTCGAGATTGGTTGCCAGGGAAACAAGGCCGATGCTGAAATCTTCCCCGCAATTCCGGATGGTATACTTCGCCGTTTGATAGCCAACGAAGGAAACCACGATCGTTGTTGATTTACTGCAGTCGATGGTAAAGAAGCCATCCTTGTCGGACGAAGCGGCGCCTTTGCCCGGTATGCTGATGGTTGCCCCGGCTAACGGGGCATTGGTGCCCGCATCATAGATCCTGCCCTTGATCGCTTTTTGGGCAAGCGCAATGCTGAAGGAACCGAATAGTAGGGTGAATAGAAATATTCGTTTCATCTTGTAATGATTTTGGTTATAAAATGCATAGCCATCCTCCGGTGCCGTAAGGAACCAGTGGTGCAAATGCCTGGATCGGGAGAGAATCAGGCTGCCTGGGGAGGGGGTGTGTCGGCTGTGAGGGAACGATGCTGAATCAGTTCGGCATATTCATGCCGCAGCTGGTGCCGGGTATGCCAGGGGCGTTGTACCGGGGCAGATTCGGTTCCGGTATACGCGGAACCGAAAAAGAATTTTAGCAGGGGAATATGCGGGGTCGATTTTGCCCCGTTGTTTTTTTCGGGATTCAGTTTATGCAGTTGGTCCACCAGTTTATCTTCCTGGTGATCGAAAAAACCGGTAGCCAAAACCTGGTTGCCTGAAACGCTGAAGGCTTTTACATCGAACAGTTTACCATTTATACGGGCTTCTTTTCCTTTCTTGACCCATTGAAAATCGTTGATGTTAACCGAAATGCTCTGCATCATCTCTGTTTCGAAACGAGCCCGTCTTTTGAGTTGAAGTATCTTTTGCTTCAGTAATACCCCGGCCGCAAAGAAAAGCGGGATTGCCATCAGCAGCAACAATCCCCATGCAGTAGTTTTTCTGTATCCCCGGCGCATAAAAAAAGAAAATAAAGATAGCGCTTTATTTCTTTCGTACCAGGCTGTCGATGGGGTAACGGGCTTCCAGTGAATCCCGGGTGGCTTCCACCCAATTGGCCAATGTAAGTTTCTGCTGGTCGCTGAGTTTGGCGTCCTTATGTATCAATAGGTAGGAGTTGAGCGGCATTTCATTTTCTTTCACCAGTTCATTGATCTCTTCCAGTTTCTTATACTGGCGGCGCGGGCGATAGCTGGCGAACTCCGAAAAATTCAGGTCTTTCTTTCCATCCTCAATGTGTTCATTGAGCCACCAGGCTACGGGTTGTACTTCCGCATACCAGGGGTACACCGTGTTGTTGCTATGACAATCGTTACAACTTGTTTTCAGGATATCCTGTACGTCGTTGGGTACCGGGTACAGGGTACTGATATCGTTCTTGCTGATGCCTTCCGATTTGTTTTTTGCCGGGCGGAAGAACTGGATAACGATCAGGGCCAGTATGAGCAACTGGAAAAAGCGTTTGAGGATGGTCTTAAGCATGTGTTTCGTTTTAGTGGATGAGTATGTTGCCGGTCATTTCTTTCGGAACCGGGATATTCATCATGGTTAAGATAGTAGGGGCGATATCGCCCAGTTTACCGGCTTTGATGCTTCCTTTCCATTGGTTGTCGATGATGAAGAAGGGAACCGGGTTCAGCGTATGCGCCGTGTTCGGTGTTCCGTCTTCATTGATCGCGTAGTCGGCATTGCCGTGATCGGCGGTAAGAAAAACGGTATACCCGTTGTTGAGCGAAGCCGTCACAACCCGTTCCACACATTGGTCTACTGTTTCCACGGCTTTGATGATGGCTTCCCAGACACCCGTGTGGCCTACCATATCCGCGTTGGCATAATTCAGGCAGATAAAATCGGCCGATCGGTTATTGATCTCTTTTACAATGGCGTCAGTTACTTCAACAGCGCTCATCTCGGGTTGCAGGTCGTAGGTTGCCACCTTGGGCGAAGGAACCATGATCCGGTGTTCGCCGTTGAACGGTACTTCCCGCCCGCCGCTGAAAAAGAAACTCACGTGCGGGTATTTCTCCGTTTCAGCAATGCGGATCTGTTTTTTTCCATGCTGTTCCAGGATTTCCCCGAGGGTATTCTTCAGGTCATCGTTTTCGAAAACGACGTGTACGTTTTTGAATTTATGGTCGTACTGAGTCATGGTTGTATAGTGCAGGCCGAGGGTTTTCATGCCGAAACCGGGCATATCCGTTTGCGTCAGCGCTTCGGTGATCTCCCGGCAGCGATCGGTGCGAAAGTTAAAACAGAGTACCGCGTCGCCGTCGCTGATCTTGACGTTCTGCAGGGAGGCGTTGATGATCGGTTTGATGAACTCGTCGGTTACGCCGTTGTCGTACGATTTTTTTACGGCAGCCAGAATATCATCAGCCTGTTCCCCGATGCCATTCACCAGGGCGTCGTAGGCGATCTTCACCCGTTCCCAGCGTTTATCCCTGTCCATGGCATAATAGCGACCGGTAACGCTGGCGATGCTGCCGGTTGATTGTGAAAGATGTTGCTGCAGTTCGCTTAAATAACCCAAACCGCTTTTCGGATCCGTATCCCGTCCATCGGTGAATGCGTGGATCAGTACTTTATCCAGCATTTCCTGTTTACAAAGACGGGTAAGCGCTTTCAGGTGCTCGATGTGCGAGTGCACACCGCCATCGCTTACGAGCCCGATGAGATGAAGCGTCTTGTTCTTTTCTTTGGCATAACGGATCGAATCCAGCAGGGCTTTGTTCGCCGCAAACTCGCCACTGCGGATTGCCACATTGATGCGTTGCAATTCCTGGTAAACGATGCGGCCGGCACCGAGATTGAGGTGGCCCACTTCACTGTTTCCCATCTGCCCATCTGGCAGACCGACAACTTCCCCGCAGGTGGTAAGTGTTGTATTAGGATATTTGCTATATAAAGAATTTACAAAGGGAGTACGTGCATTTTGAATGGCGTCGCTGCTTTTTACCCGGCCAAGCCCCCATCCGTCCATGATAATCAAGATTACTTTTTTGTCTTCCATCAGGTAAAACTAAAAGATTTGCAGCTAAGTGCAATTGATTCTTGTCATATGGGTATAAATTCGCCTTTTGATGCCGCAATTTTAAAGTAGCTTGGCACGTTTTTAGTCGAATTACCGCCCGAAAATAACGGATTATGAAACGAATTTTTACACTGTTATTTGTTGGTTTATCGCTTACCGCTTTTACCTTTTTTGCCAGTATTGATGAAGTGATCAGCGCCATGAAAGCAGGCAATGCTTCTGATGTGGCCCGCTTCTTCGACAACACCGTTGAGATCAACACCCCCGAAAAAAGCAATAGTTACAGCCGCAGCCAGGCCGAGCTGGTGTTGAAAGATTTTTTCAATACCAACGCGGTAAAAAGTTTCGAGGTTATGCATAAAGGCGAGAACAGCGGATCGCAATATTGCATCGGCACCCTGGTAACCCGCAATGGTTCTTTCCGCACCACCATCTTCATGAAACAGAAAGGCGACAAGCAGCTTCTGCAGGAGATCACCTTCGAAAGCAAGTAAGCAAACCGATAACGCATATTCACCCCCCGGAATTCCGGGGGTTTTTGTTTCTGTTCTTTCTTAGCTTTGTTGACATGGATTACAATCAACAACTGGAGCTTTTGATCCGGAACGCCCTGGCTGAGGATATCGGCGATGGCGATCATTCCACGCTTTCATCCATACCCCCGGAAGCGGAAGGAAACGCGGTGCTGAAGATCAAGGAAGAGGGCGTGCTGGCAGGTATGGCAGTAGCCGAAAAAATATTCCGGTTCATGCAGCCAGGCGCCGGATTCGAAGCCTTCAAAAAAGATGGCGACCCCATGCAGTATGGCGAGAAGGCTTTTACGGTACGGGCAAGCGTGCATACCATTCTTCAATGCGAACGCCTGGTGCTGAACTGTATGCAACGCATGAGCGGTATCGCCACGCTTACGCACCGCTACACCGAAAAACTCAAACCCTACAAAACCAAACTGCTCGATACCCGCAAAACGACGCCTAATTTCAGGCTGCTGGAAAAGGAAGCCGTGCGTATCGGCGGTGGCGTCAACCATCGTTTCGGTTTGTACGACATGATCATGCTGAAGGATAATCACATCGATTATTGCGGCGGTATTGAAACGGCGATCGATAAGGCATATGCGTACGTGCAAAGCAAAAAGCCCGGACTGAAGATCGAAGTGGAAACAAGAACACTGGAAGATGTACGCAGGGTGCTGGCCGTGGGTAAGGTAGACCGCATCATGCTCGATAATTTCAAACCCGAACAGATCACAGAGGCGCTGGCGCTCATCCAGGGAAAATATGAAACAGAAGCCAGCGGGGGTATCAACCTCGATAATATTGAGGCCTACGCGGCCACCGGGGTAGACTATATATCGAGTGGCGCCATCATTCACCAGGCACGCAGCCTGGATCTCAGCCTTAAAGCCGTAATTCTATAGCATGTCGAAAAAGAAATTCAATACATCCGGCGGATTGGTTTATTCCACCGATCCCGATTTTAAATTACCGGAAGAAAACACCGATGAGGAACAGACGCTTGAACCGGCGCAGCAAAAACTCCGGATAAGGCTCGATACCAAACAACGGGCTGGTAAAGCGGTAACGCTGGTGGAGGGATTTACGGGTACCGGGCCCGACCGGGAAGAACTGGGCAAAAAACTAAAATCGTTCTGCGGTACCGGCGGTTCCGTAAAAGACGGCGGGATCATCGTACAGGGCGATAACCGGGATAAAGTACTGCAATGGCTGTTGAAGAACGGTTACAAACAGGCAAAACGGGTGTAAGATTCTTAAGCCGGTTTCTTTTCCGAAATGCTCAGGGCACCGCTGGGGCATTTTTTCACCTGCGCCACGATCTGTGCGCTATCGGCCTGGCTCATGTCGATCCAGGATTTTCGACCCGGGTCGAAAACCTTTCCTAACCCCCTCACACAGTTACCCGAATGGATGCAGAGCGCTGGCTTCCAGGCTACTGTTATTTCCTCATTGCTGTAGTAAATTGTTTTTTCCGCCATACTGCCTTTTTTAACAGGAATCTGATCCCTAAAGTACGCCGATAAGCGGATATAAATACTACTTTTACAGCCATTCAACCGTTCCGGATGATCTCCAAAATATCAGAAGGCATCACCATCAGCGTGGAAACATACTACCAGCCGGATTACAGCAACCCGGTGAACAGCGAGTATATGTTCGCCTACCGGATCACCATCGAAAACAATAACAGCTTCCCGGTGAAATTACTGCGCCGCCACTGGTATATCAACGACAGTAACGGAAGCAACCGGGAGGTGGAAGGAGAAGGCGTGGTGGGTGTGCAGCCGCAGATCAATCCCGGGGAATCGTACCAATACGTCAGTGGTTGTAACCTGCGTTCGGAGATCGGTAAAATGCACGGCACATACCTGATGGAAAATATCAATACAAAGAAGACCTTTCAGGCCATTATCCCGGCTTTCGAGATGTGTGCTCCCTTTAAGTTGAATTAACCGCCTTTCATTCCTGTTTTTACAGTATCTTTAGGTATTCGCATAAGCTGTCCGGCACTGCCCGGGTCGGTTCAGCAAATGATATCGTTCAAGTATTGAAAACCTTTTACCGGTAATATGGCCAAGATCACTTTCTCGAATCGCAACAACGACTTTTACCAGAGCGTAAAACATGCTGTCGACGACTATTTTGCCAAAACGGGTTTGAAAAAGACCGGCGATTGGCGCCTGTACAGCAAAACCATCATCCTCATTCTTACCGCTGTTTCCATTTACGTGGCGCTGATGTTCACCCCGATCAACGACTGGCTGGCCTTACTGCTGAGCTTGGTCATGGGTTTTGTACTGGCCTCCATTGGTTTTTGCGTGATGCACGACGCCAATCACGGCAGTTATTCTACCAAACCCTGGCTCAATGATCTCCTGGGCCTTACCCTCAATGCCATGGGCGGAAATTCATATTTCTGGAAACAGAAACATAACATTATTCACCACACCTATACCAATGTGGATGGGGTAGATGACGACATCGCCAAAAGCCCGATCATCCGCCAGTGCGAATCCCAGCGCTGGGTACCGGCGCATAAAGTGCAATACCTCTACCTGGTGCCTGTTTATTCCCTCTCGGTGATCTTCTGGGTGTTCATCATGGACTTCACGAAGTACTTTACCCATAAGATATACACCACCGATGCCTGGAAGATGACCCTGAAGAATCACATCGTATTCTGGGCCACCAAGGTTTGGTATGTGGCTATTTACATGGTATTACCGATCACCGTCTGGGGTTTCTGGGAATGGCTGGTGGGCTACATGGCGCTCAATGCCACGATGGGCTTAACGCTTTCCCTGGTATTTCAACTGGCGCATGTGGTGGAGAATACCGAATTTGAACACGTGCCGCTGGATATGACCAAACACATCGAAACGGCCTGGGCCGAGCACCAGGTTAAAACCACTTCCAATTTTGCCATGAACAATCCGGTGATCTCCTGGTTCGTTGGCGGACTGAATTTCCAGATCGAGCATCATCTTTTTCCGCGGGTGAGCCATATACACTATCCGGCCATCAGCAAGATCGTGATGCAGAAATGCAAGGAGTTCAACTTACCCTACAATAAATACGACACGATGTTCGAAGCGCTCGCTTCGCACTTCCGGGTGATGAAAGACCTGGGAAAAAAACCGGTGGTCGCTTTCGAAGAAGTAAAAGCCGCCTGACAAGACAAGTCAGGGTTTGTACTTAGCCTCCTGGAAGAGGGTTTCCGGGTTGGCTTCCATTAGTTTTTTCAGGCTATAACCCGGGTGCTCCTTCATGAATTTCTTTACGATCTGCCAGCCGGCAAAACTACCCACATTACCCGGGGCCGCTTCGCCCAATTCCTGGGTCTTGGGTCCTTCCGCAATGTAATTCTTGATAATGTTGTTGTCGATCGTCTGCAGGAAATTGTTCTTTACAAAAAGATCCCACACCGCCCGCTCGTGATCGTACATGCCGGTCATTTGTTCCTGGGTATAGCCGATCAGTTGGTAGTCTTCCGCTTTGGGAACCAGTTTACTCAGCACATAGAGCCGTTTCCCTTTCTCCACCATTTGCTGAACAAGCGGTTTCTCTTCCATTTTTTCGGGGTAGAGGCGGTCGATAGCGTTCTTCATGCAGTTGATGGCGATGTAATCGGGCGTAAAGCGGCGGCTGATGTATTCGGGATAGGTTTCCTGCACGAGTGTTGATTTATACAGGGAGAAACCGGCGCCCAGGTGCTGGTGCAGACCGATCAGTATCTCATCATCCGAAATGATATCGCCATATCCATCCAGCGGACCGATATAGGTGATGAGCTTTTTGGGCGCTGTATATTCCGGGAAATAATACTTCAGGTACTGTAAGGCTTTTGCTATTTCCTTTTCGTAGGGGCCGAAATCCCTGAATACAACCTGTGCGGTATCGTATACCTGCCTGTACACGCCGATGAATCCACGAACATAAGCGGCTGTGGTATCGGCCGTCCAGCCAGGATCGCAGTTCAGGATCGTGCCGAGGAAATTGGGCATAAAAGAAGGATATTTTCCCTGCAGCGCTTTCAACCCAGCACCGAGGTTCAACGTGTCGAGCGTAAACAGGCTTTGATCGAACCGTTCGGTATGCAGCTCGATACGGATGCCGGACACATCGGGGGCTTTGTCATCGTTATTGCAGGAAAGGATCGCAAGGGAGAGGCAGCACAGCGCAAGGATTATTCTCATTTACTTGGTTTAACTTTGCAAATAAAATCATTCTTTTCCGAACACAAAGTTAAGCCCCACGGCTTTTGGGTTATGAAGATTTTCCTCGCACAGCAGAACTATCACATCGGCAATTTCGAAAGCAATACGCAAAAGATCATCAGCGCTATTGAAGAAGCGAAAAAGCAGGGAGGCGATCTTATCGTTTTCAGCGAACTGAGTGTTTGCGGGTATGCGCCCCGGGATTTCCTCGAGTTCGATGATTTCATCAGCAAAAGCTATGCGTCCATCGACATCATCCGCCAGCACGCGGATACCATCGGCGTACTGATCGGCGCACCCGACCGCAATCCTGTACGGGAAGGAAAAGATCTTTTCAACGCGGCCTTCCTGCTCTACGAAAAAGAAATCAGGGCTGTTGCCCATAAGACCTGCTTGCCCAATTACGACGTGTTTGATGAGTACCGGTATTTTGAACCGGCTTACGACTGGAAGATCATGGAGTTCAAAGGCAGGAGGCTTGCCGTAACCATTTGTGAAGACATCTGGAACCTGGGCGATAATCCCATGTACCGCATCTGCCCGATGGATGAACTGATGAAACAGGCCCCGGATGTAATGATCAATCTTTCCGCTTCCCCCTTCGACTATACACACGATGAAGACCGCAAGGCCACGATCAAGGCTAATGTAGCGAAATACAAACTGCCGCTTTTCTATTGCAATGCCGTAGGCAGCCAGACGGAGATCGTATTCGACGGCGCCTCACTGGTTTTTGATAAAGACGCGAACCTGTGCGGACAGTTGCCGGCCTTCGAATCCTCCCTTCAATCGTTTACCCTGCATGAAGATGGTACCATCGACGCACCGGTACTGGAACCGGCCAGCCGTGTACCGGGTAAGGAATTAAACCCGGCCGGACTGGAAGAAGACCTCAACATCTCCCAGGTGCACGACGCCATCATCATGGGCATACGCGATTATTTCGGTAAGATGGGTTTCGGCAAGGCCATTTTGGGCAGCAGCGGAGGTATCGACAGCGCCGTTACCCTGGCGCTGGCCTGTACGGCATTGGGCAAGGAGAATGTACGGGCTGTATTAATGCCCTCGCAGTATTCTACCGGTCATTCGGTGAGTGATGCCGAACAACTGAGCATGAACCTCGGCAATCCGTACGATATCATTCCCATCAAAAACATCTACAACAGTTTCCTCGATGAACTGAAACCCGTTTTCAACGACATGCCGTTCAGTATCGCGGAAGAAAATATTCAAAGTCGCACCCGGGGAAACCTGCTGATGGCCATCGCAAACAAATTCGGATACATTCTGCTGAATACTTCCAACAAAAGCGAATTGGCTACAGGCTATGGAACCCTGTACGGGGATATGGCGGGCGGTCTGGGTGTATTGGGCGATTGTTACAAATTGCAGGTATATGCGCTGGCCAGGTACATCAACCGGGAAAAAGAGATCATTCCGGAGAACATAATCACCAAGGCGCCAAGCGCCGAGTTGAGGCCGGGGCAAAAGGATTCGGACTCCCTGCCGGATTATTCCATCCTTGATAAGATCCTGTATCAATACATTGAAAGAAGAATGGGCCCCAAAGAGATCAAGGCCCAGGGATTTGATGCCGCCCTGGTAGACCGGGTACTCAGAATGGTGAATATCAACGAATACAAACGAAACCAGTTTTGCCCGATCATACGCATTTCACCCAAGGCCTTTGGCGTGGGCCGGCGAATACCCATTGTGGCGAAATACCTTTCCTGATTATATTTTTTCCACCACCACCGCGGTTCCGTATGCCAGCACCTCCGTTACACCATTCATCACCTCGTTGGCGTCGTAGCGCATGTTGATGATGGCATTGGCGCCGCGTTCATCGGCATGCTGCAGCATCAGCTGGTATGCTTCCTCCCGGGTCTTTTCGCAGAGTTCCGCGTAGATGGAGATCTTGCCCCCGAACAGGGTTTGGAAACCACCGGCGATATTACCCAGCAAACTCCGGCTGCGTACCGTAATGCCCCGAACGATCCCCAGGTGATTCAGGATGCGGTATCCTTCCAGGGTATTGGCGGTGGTGATGAGCTGTTGATTGACCATGATTTTTTTTCTTTGAAGGTACTCATTTTAACAAAGTTTTTCTCCACCCCCCGAAACGGCAAAATATTTGTTCAGCCAGAGTTCGTACTTTGCGAACTCATTGAAAATCCGGCACAAACGAACCGCCGGCCGATAAATTCGAAACTACATTATGGCGCAAACATCTGAAGACATCCGGCTGTTGAATGAAAAAATCAACCATGCATCCGGTTTCGTTACCCGCATCAACAATGAACTTGGAAAAGTGATCGTAGGGCAGCAGACCATGATCGAACGGTTGCTCATTGGCCTGTTAAGCAATGGGCATGTATTACTCGAAGGAGTACCCGGGCTGGCGAAAACACTTGCGATCAAATCATTGGCGCAGGCCGTACATGCCGATTTCAGCCGCATCCAGTTCACCCCGGACCTGTTGCCGGCTGATGTGATCGGCACCATGATCTACAACCAGCCCAAGAACGAATTCGTGGTGCGCAAGGGCCCGATCTTTTCCAACTTCATACTGGCCGATGAGATTAACCGGGCGCCAGCCAAGGTACAAAGCGCCCTGCTCGAAGCCATGCAGGAACGCCAGGTAACGATCGGCGAAACAACCTATAAATTGCCGGAACCTTTCCTGGTGCTGGCCACCCAGAATCCCATTGAGCAGGAGGGAACCTACCCCTTGCCCGAAGCGCAGGTAGACCGGTTCATGCTGAAAGTGGTGGTGGATTATCCTTCCAAATCCGAAGAACAACTCATCATACGTCAGAATACACTGGGACTTACCACTCAGCCCATCAACCCGGTGGCTTCCACCAGCGAGATACTGACGGCAAAAGAACTGGTGAGGCAGGTGTACATGGATGAGAAAGTAGAGAACTACATTCTTGATATCGTCTTTGCCACCCGCTTCCCTGAAAAATACAACCTGCCCAAACTCAAGGCCCTTATTGGTTTTGGCGGATCGCCCCGTGCCAGCATCAACCTGGCGCTCGCGGCTAAGGCCTTCGCATTCCTGAACAGCCGGGCTTATGTGATACCCGAGGATGTCCGGGGTATCTGCAAGGATGTATTGCGGCATCGTATCGGGCTTACGTATGAAGCCGAAGCGGAAAATGTAAATGTGGAGCAGGTGATCAATGAAATACTCCGTGTCGTAAATGTTCCGTAATGCTGACTACAGAAGAAATACTGAAGAAAGTACGGGAGCTTGAGATCAAAAGCAAGAAGATCACCACGCATCTGTTTACGGGGGAGTATCATTCTGCGTTTAAGGGAAAGGGAATGAGCTTCCGGGAAGTGCGGGAATACGCGGCCGGGGATGATGTGCGTTTCATCGACTGGAATGTTAGCGCCCGCCTCAGTCATCCGTTCACCAAGGTTTTTGAAGAGGAACGGGAACTGACCGTGATGCTGCTCATCGATACAAGCGCCAGCAACCTCTTTGGAACCATCGCCCGCCAGAAAAAAGAACTGATCACCGAAGTGGCGGCTGTTCTGACATTCAGCGCCATCAGCAACAACGATAAGGTGGGCGTGATCTTTTTCAGCGATAAGGTGGAGAAATACATTGCGCCCAAGAAAGGACGGCAGCATGCTTTGTACATCGTTCGGGAACTGCTGACGATGGATACCCGGAAGAAAAGCACCGACCTGGATGGAGCTATTAAATTTTTCAGTAGATCTGTAAAGCAGCGCAGCATCGCGTTTATCCTCAGTGATTTCATCGCCACCGGGTACGACGATGACCTGAAAGTGATCGGTAACAGGCATGATGTGATCGGTATCCGGGTGTACGACAGGATGGATATGCAGCTGCCCGAAGCGGGTTTGCTGCAGGTGCAGGATGCCGAGAGCGGACAAACGAAATGGATCGACAGCAGCAACGCACTGGTGCGCTACAATTACCAGCAGCATTTCATGCAGCAGAGCGAAGCCAGCAAAAATTATTTCCGTAAAGCCGGGGCCGAGTTGCTGCACATGCGCACCGATGATGATTACGTGAAGATCCTTCAGAAATTTTTCATTAAACGCAGTTGATCAAAGCGCACATGAGGAACGGTATTGTAAAAACAGGGAAGCGGTTGTATGTGAGCGGTGTGATCTGCCTTGTTTTATTCAGCGCTGCCGTTCGTGCACAACAGCTGCAGACCTTTACCGACAGGAACAGCATACTGATCGGGGAGCAGGTACAGCTTAAGGTGCGTGCCAGCTTCCCGCAACAGGCCTTCAGGGTTAGCTGGTTCAGCATCCCCGATTCGATCCCGCATTTTGATATCATTCAAAAAGGACCCGTCGATTCCAGTTCCGAAAACGGCAACAGTGTTCTGCAGCAATCCATCACGCTTACCAGTTTTGATTCGGGGCGCTGGAACATACCGGCTTTCCCGGTTCAATTCGACCCGGCAAACGACGATACGACCATTCGCTTATTCACCGATTCTGTTGCCATAGCGGTATCTTATTCGCCGGCCGATACCAGCAAACAACTCCGGGATATCAAACCCATCATCCCCGTTACGCTGGCGGATTATACCTGGTATTATATCGCCGGTGGCATTGTGCTGTTGCTGCTGCTTCTTTTTTTCATCTACCGGTATTGGAAAAAGAACAGGGGAGAAAAACCTGCGAAGCCCGCTTCGAAATTGACGGCATACGAAGAAGCCATGCGGGCACTGGAACAACTGGCGAAACAGGACCTGTCGGACCCGGCTTCCGTGAAGACTTATCACAGCCTGTTGGCGGCGGTTTTCAAGCAATACCTGGGCAGGAAACAAGAGCGGAACCTGCTCACCAAAACAACCAGCGACCTGTTGGTGCGTGTGAGCGAACAGGGGATGCCGGCGGAACATGTTTCCGGCCTGGCCACAGCCCTGCGTTGTACCGATGCCGTGAAATTCGCCAAGTACCTGCCCGTTGTCACCGAATCGCAGGACTGCCTGCAAAAAATAAAGGCTGCGATCGAATTAACCGAGCGTCAAACTGTAAACACTAAATCATAATTCAGCCTTGCTGTTCAGCTATTTTAAAGATATCGTTTTTGGCCAGCCCTGGTTTTTTGCATTGTTGGTTATAGTGCCCGTGCTCGTATACTGGTATGCATACAAGTCGGGTAAACAACAGGGCGCAATCACGATATCGGATGCGTCGGCTCCGGGGCTTTCTTCCTGGAAAAGCAGTTTGCGGCACCTGCCCTTTATACTGCGTTTGCTTGCATTTACATTCATCATCGCGGCGATGGCCCGGCCCCAGACCATGTACGAAGAGCAAAATGCGGAAGGTGAGGGCGTGGATATTGTGCTTTGCATCGATGTGAGTGGCAGCATGACCGCCCAGGACCTTACCCCCAACCGGCTGGAGGCAGCCAAAAAAGTAGCGATCGATTTTGTGAACAGGCGCATCACCGACCGGATCGGCGTGGTGATCTTTTCCGGGGAGAGTTTTACGCAGTGCCCGGTAACCACGGATCACCAGGTGCTGATCTCAGCGATTGGTAATATCCGGAACGGGTTGCTGGAAGACGGAACGGCCATCGGTTCTGGTTTGGGTACCAGTGTAGACCGGCTGCGGGAAAGCAAGACCAAGAGCAAGATCATCATCCTGCTCACCGATGGTGAGAATAACGGAGGACTCATCGATCCGCAAACCGCCAAGGAAATCGCCAAGGCCTTCAATGTGAAGGTATATACGATCGGTGTGGGAACGGATGGATATGCCCCGCAACCCGTGAATACGCCCATGGGCGTGGTGATGCAGCAGGGAAAAGTATCGATCGATGAAAAGCTGTTGAAAGAGATCGCTTCCGAAACCGGGGGAAAATACTTCCGGGCAAAGGACAATGAAGGCCTGGCAGGTATCTATTCCGAGATCGATCAACTCGAAAAATCCAAAGTAGAGATCAGCACCCGCACCCGGTACACCGAAAAATTCCTGCCCTTTGTGATCGCGGCTCTTTTCTTCATTCTGCTGGAGCAACTGCTGAAGTTCACGGTCTTCCGGAAATTCCCCTGATCGAAGAATTCGGTTCCTGTGTTACTATGTAATGATTTTACATGGTCAGACGAAAGCGTCAGACCATGTGTGGCCTGGTTCGCATGAAATGCGGATATTTGCTTCCATGATCGCAACCGTTTATAAAAGTACCGGAAGCTGGTATGTGGTAAAAGATGAAGCCGGTACAGCTTACAATGCCCGCATCATGGGCAAATTCAAGATCGATGGACGCACCAGCACCAACCCGATCGCGGTGGGCGACCGGGTGCAGATCGATCTTGAAGAGGGAGAAGAGAATACCGTGATCATAACAGCGATTGAAGAAAGACGGAACTACATCAACCGGGTATCGCCCGCCAACAAATACCAGCATCATATCCTGGCATCCAATCTCGATCAGACCTTATTATTTGCCACGCTCAAAAATCCCCGTACATCCCAGGGTTTCATCGACCGTTTCCTGGTGATCGCCGAAGCCTATCATATACCGGCGGTCATCGTGTTCAATAAATCCGATCTCTACAAAAAGAAAGAAGAAGCGCAATTCCAGGAGCTGAAGTCGATGTATGAAAAGATCGGGTACCGGGTGTTGCTGACGAGTATGGAAACGGGTGAGGGGGTGGAAGCGGTTAAAGCGGTATTGAAAGATAAGGTTACCCTGCTCAGCGGCCATTCGGGCGTTGGCAAATCTTCTTTTATCAACAGCGTGTTTCCACAGATGAAATTGAAAACGCAGGATGTGAGCGGCTGGAGCGGCAAGGGATTGCATACCACCACTTTTGCCGAAATGTACGATCTACCGGAAGGCGGAAAGATCATCGATACACCGGGAATACGTGAAATGGGGCTGGTGGATATTTCGAAACAGGAACTATCCCATTATTTCCCCGAAATGCGGGCATTGATCAACCAATGCCAGTTCAATAACTGTCTTCATGTGAACGAGCCCGGCTGTGCGGTGAAAACAGCCGTGGAGGAGGGTACGGTTCATGTGGAACGGTACATCAGCTATTGCAATATCCTGGATTCGATCGGGGAACGGGATTATTGATCAATAGGCACGATGCTCGAGGAAGTGCGCTACTTCCATTACCACATTACCATTGCGGCCCTGGTTCTTTTTCTGTTGCGGGTAAATACTTACGCCGTTGAAAATGCTGTAATGCAGGGTGAGAAATTGTCCCCGGTATTGAAAGTCCCAGTCGAGCGATTCCGCATCGTCTACCTGGTTCAGGAATTTTACTTTGAGTTCTTTAGCCAGCGTGTTGGCAATCGCGTAAAACTTGGAGATACCGCAGTTGTCGTCGATCACGGCTTCGGTACAGCCGTTATTGGTTTTCAGCTCGTAGCACATAGGTATGGGTTTTTTAAGATAAAATATTGGATCGTTGGATGGAAGGGCGGGTACTTTACTTACCTGCCTCCCGTGATACTCTTCCTTCCCTTGTACCTGGCTTTCTTCTCGGCCTTAATGGCTTTCTCGTCGCCTGCCAGGATCTTTTCAGCCCCTACGTTCCGCCCGTCGGTGGGGCAGCCGTATTTTTCTTTCTTGGTGAAGATGCGGCTGATGAAGCAACCGTTCAGCATGAAAGAAGCGCAGATAAAAAGTAAGAGTATCTTTTTCATATTTTAAAGATAACCTTTTGGGATGATATTATTTTTCCTCTGTTCCGCTTTCCCTGAACCATCCGCTGTATGTCACGTAATTATTGGCGATTCGGTCGATCTCTCCGCTGATCAGCCCGGGGCTGATGTCTTTGACTTTTTTGGCCGGCACCCCGGCGTATATGCTTCCCGGTTCAACCTTTGTATTTTCAAGTACCACAGCTCCGGCGGCGATGATGCTGTTGCTGCCTACCACGCAGTGGTCCATCACAATAGCGCCCATACCGATGAGCACATTATCTTCTATAACGCAGCCATGTACGATTGCATTGTGTCCGATACTGACATTATTTCCTATATGTGTTCCGGTTTTCTGGTAGGTACAGTGAATGATGGCGCCATCCTGTACGTTCACTTTCCGGCCCATCCGGATAATATTCACGTCGCCCCGTACCACCGCGTTGAACCATACACTGCACTGGTCGCCCATGACCACATCGCCTACGATGGTGGCATTCGGGGCGATATAACAATCGGCGCCCAAAACCGGCATAACGCCTTTTACAGGAAGTATTACAGGCATGATGTATTGTTTCGTGTGGGCTAAGATAGCATCGATTTGTCAAAAGGTGATGCCGAAGAGCACATAGGATTGCAGGCGCCGGCTCTGGTCGCTGTACATGGCGCTTAACTCCAGGGGCCCGATGGGGGTACGATAGGCAAAGGTGAGCGCATAGCCGCTGAGGCCCGAAAGGCTGGCGGAGTTGCCGATGAAATCTTTCACCAGGCCATTCACCCGGCCGATGAGGTATACGTTGTTGATGGGATTATACCGTAAGCCCAGTTGTAATACGCCGGCACTCGATGAATTTACCGTGGCTTCCTGCAAACCTGCAAACTTGATCTGGTTGCGGAAACTGCCGTTGATACCCCCGATCAGGAAATCATTCAACTCGTTTTGCTGGTCGGTAAAATTGATGCCCGCCTGCAGCCCGGTGAAGAAATTGAATTTCTTGCCCAGGGCGGTGAACAGACTGCCGTCGAAATAAACGCGGCTGTAATTACCGAAGTTGAGCGTATTGTTCACCGGCTGGCCGTTCTGCAGCTGCGTGATCCGGGGCCGCTGATCGTAAACATGCGCCAGTTCCAGGTTCATCTTCAATCCCCGGGTAGGATAGAAGATCTGGTTCTGGCTGTTGTACTTCATGTATACATAGCTTTTGAAATTGGTGAAATTGCCTTTGATCTCCGCGGCGGAGCGTATGGCCGGACTGTAGTGAACGTATTCGAAAGCGCTTCCGATGCCGGCCGCAACCTTATTGTTGCCGCTGTTCTGGAAGTTGAGGAAGAGCTGCGAGTAATTCTGTTTGTACGAACCTTCCGCTTTATAATCACTGTATGAGTTCACTTCGAAATTGTCGAGGCGGAAGCCGGTCTGGAAAGCGATGTTCTTGATGCGTCCGAGGTACTGCAGGTGCTCGGCTTCCAGCTGGATGCTTTCACCGATCGACAGCGAAACCATGCTCCGGGAATTATGAATGAACAGGTCGCGGGAGGTAAGGTTCAGGTTCACGTTGATACCCCGGAAGCGGGTGTAATAAAGGCCCGCTTTCAGGTGCGTACCCGGGTTCTCTTCCACATTGAAAACGATGCGGGCCGTATCGGGGCTGCTGTGTTCCAGCGAATAGCTGATGTTGCTGTAATACCGGGAACCATAGGCCCTGCGTATGCTCCGGTTGATCTGCGCAGCGGTATAGGTCTTATGGTCGTCGAAGTTCATCAGGTGAACAAAGAAGATCGGGCTGGTCTTTTTTAACCCGGTCACTTCATACCCCGTTATGAATACCGTGTGGTTACGGATCGAATCGGTATGCGTTACGGTGGGAGCCGGCAGGGCATTAAGGCTGTCGGCCAGTTTTTTAAAAACCGGGTACCAGGCTCTTCCTGTTTCCAGTCCGTCGTCGAGGATGGCATCGCTGCTGGTAAAACTGCCCATATTGTATTTCTCCATGGGCTGGTAGATATAATAATCCGTCAGCGGCTTCTCTTCCTTGAAATCGCTGGCCTCTTTAAAGAAAGCCATCTGCAGGATCACGTCGATCGGGTTGGCGATCTTATCCTTGGCGGAAAGCCCCATGCTTACATTACTTCCGATCACGATATCGGCGCCCATCTCTTTTACGTTCTTCACCGGGAAATTGCGCACTACGCCGCCATCAACCAGTTTCTTATCGCCCACGCTTACTGCCGAGAAGATCGAAGGAATGGCCATCGTGGCCCGCAGGGCCGTGGTGATATTGCCCGTATCGAGTACCACGAGGTTACCCGTTTCCAGGTCGGTGGCCATACACTTGAACGGGATCCTGAATTGATCGAAACGGCGAACATCCGATACGTGGAAGAATAACTCGGCGAATTTGAGGTTCAGTTCCTGGCCCTTGATCACGCCGGTCTGCAGTTTAATTTTATTGTTGACATAGGGGAGTTCGATCGCGAAGCGGCTGTACTGTTCCTTTTCTTCCATCGACAGGGTCTGAAAGGATATCTGGTTGCCGAATAGCTGGTCCCAGTCGATCTCCCGGCCGATCTTTTCAATATCATTCCCGCTGTACCCCACGGCGTACAAAGCGCCCACGATGGCGCCCATGCTGGTGCCTGTGATGTAGTCGATTTTTAGCCCGGCGCTGTCGATGGCTTTGAGGATGCCGATGTGCGCAAGCCCTTTGGCGCCGCCGCCGCTGAGGGTAATGCCGATCTTCGGACGTAGCTTCTCCTGGGCCCGGACTGGCAGGGTGAACAGGCAGATGAGCATAAGGGCGAAGGAGAACTTTATCATGGCAAATGGAAAACGCGGATTCCGGGCTACAAATTACGAACTAACCGCTTTGCAGCCTTTGTACGATCGTTAATTATTTTCTCCACGCAGAAAGTACATTACAGGATGAATAGTTTGTGTGTTGGGTTGCGGCAGAAGGCGTTATTTTGCATCGTAAATCTGTTATGACCAACCGACAGCTTTTTTTGCTGCATGTAGCGCAAACATCCGAAGCGCCCCTTGCCCTCGAGATCAGCAGGGCCGAAGGGGCCAGGTTGTATGATGCAGCCGGTAAAGAATACATCGACCTGATCGGCGGCATCAGTGTATGCAATGTAGGTCACCGGCATCCGCGGGTGCTGGAGGCCATTAAAAAACAACTCGATGCCTACATGCATATCATGGTGTATGGCGAGTTGGTTCAGAGTCCGCAGGTACGCTATGCCAAAGCGCTTACCGACCGGCTGCCCGCCTCCCTGAATTCGGTGTTTTTTACAGCATCCGGCAGCGAAGCCACCGAAGGCGCCATGAAACTGGCCAAACGGTATTCGAACCGCACACAGATCATCTCCTTTAAAAATTCTTACCATGGCAGTACGCAGGGATCCCTGAGTGTGATGGGCAGCGAATACTGGCAACAGGCATTTCGCCCTTTGTTACCCGGTATTCTCCAATTGCCGTATAACTCCTTTGCCGGACTGGAACAGATAACCAGCGAAACAGCATGCGTTATCGCCGAAACCATCCAGGCCGAAGCAGGGGTGATCGTTCCGCAACAAGACTGGTTGAAAGCGCTGCGCCAACGCTGCGATGAAACCGGCGCCCTGCTGGTACTCGATGAGATCCAGTGCGGCTTTGGCCGCAACGGAACCTTGTGGGCCTTCGAGCAGTTCGGTATAGTGCCCGATATACTCTTACTCGGCAAGGCCCTGGGTGGCGGAATGCCACTCGGCGCTTTTGTGGCCGACAGGAAAATCATGAACAGCCTCACCCACGATCCGGTACTGGGGCATATAAATACCTTCGGCGGGCACCCGGTATGTTGTGCTGCGGGGTTGGCCGCGTTTGATGTGTTGCTGGATGAAAAACTGGTGGAGATGGTTGGGGCGAAAGAACAACTATTCCTGAACCGTTTGCAGCATCCGAAGATCGGCGCTGTGCGAAGCCGCGGCCTGATGATGGCGGTGGAGTTCGAGAGCTTCAGCATGAATAAAAAGATCATCGACGCGTTGATCAGCGAAGGCGTATTCACGGATTGGTTCCTGTTTGCCGATAACTGCCTGCGCATCGTACCGCCGCTGAACATACAGGAACAGGATATACAGCTTGCCTGTGACAGGATCATCTCGGTATTGAATCGACTCTCCTAAATAAATTGAATGAAAAGACTATTGAAGCGGACCGGTTATTTCCTGCTGGCCCTGGTTGTATTGTACCTGTTGCTGCTGATCCCCGATCCGGCTAAGCGGGTACCTGTTGTCACAGGCGGAAAGCCCCCCTTTGCCTGGAACCGGGATGCGCAGTGGAGCCAAATGGAAGAACGGTTCCGGAACGCCCGGCGCATGGATACGGCCGCACGCAGCGAAGCGATCCGCTTGCAGGAATCCATCGTCCAGCAGGATCTTATACTGCTCGAATCGGGTAATCCAGGCCCGGCTGACAGTTCCTGGAAAAAATGGAAAATGATTTCTTCCAGCTTGCATCGCTGGTGGCTGCGGACCCGGCCTATACGAAACGGCTTCTCGATTACTACAACCGGGTGCGTGCCCTGGTGAAGAAAAGATCCAGGGATTGGAACATTGGCGATCCGGCGGTACGGAATACGATCTACATGTTGCTGTATGGCATGCGTGCCGCCACGGAAGAGGTATTGCTCCAGGCGGATCCCCAAAACTACTCACCCGCGCTGTATGTAACGGATGAACCATCGGTAACGCCTACGGCATCCATCTTCGGCATTACCGTTCACAGCGGCGACCTGCTGGTATCGAGAGGAGGAGCCGAAGTGTCGGCGCTGATCTCACGGGGTAATGATTATCCCGGTAATTTTTCGCATGTGGCGTTGATCTATGTGGATGCGCAAACAAAACAAGCCTGGCTGGTGGAAGCGCATATCGAAAAAGGCGTAGCAGTTGCAACGGTAGCGCAATACGAGAATGATAAGAAACTCCGCTTCATGGTGATGCGGCCAGGGCATGATCTTGCGATGCTGGCCACCGACCCGTTGCTGCCACAGAAAGCCGCCAAAGCGATGTTCGAAGAAGCGGGAAAGCGGCATATACCCTATGATTTCAAAATGAATTTCTACGACTCATCCGCCTTGTTCTGTTCGGAGGTGGCTTCCTATGCTTACCGGCTTTATGGTATGCAGCTCTGGAAATATCCTTCCAGTATTTCGTCACCGGGTGTGGTGAACTGGCTGAGCGATTTTGGCGTGGAGCATTTTATCACCCAGATGCCTGCCGACCTGGAATACGATCCGCAACTGAGTGTGGTGGCCGAGTGGCGTGATCCGGAGACCCTGTTCAAGGATCATGTTGACAATGCCGTGATGGATGCCCTGCTGGAAAAAGCCGATGCCGGGGAACAGATCGGCTACAACCGCTGGCAACTGCCGGTGGCCCGGGTGCTGAAGGCGTACAGCATGCTGAAAAATCTGTTTGGAAGAACGGGCATCATACCCGAAGGCATGAGCGCCACCCGGGCGTTGAAGAACCAATACTTTGTTGCCATGCATGCACGGGTAAAGAACCGCACGCTGCAGAAGGCGGAAATCTTCCGGGAAAAAAACCAGTACCGTGCTCCGTACTGGCAATTGCTGCAGTTTGCCCGTGAAGCGGCCAATGAAAAATAAGGGTTACTCAGGATGATAAATGCGTTCCGCGTTCCGGTACACTTCTGTTTTATCGAGTGTCATCTTCTTGGTTTGTTGCTTCAGGTATAATTCCACCTGGTCATCGAAATGCTTATTGCCTGGTTTGGCGCTGGCGCCGTACATGTTCACACTCTCGATTTTTGGTAAGCCATCCCGGGAGAACCGGGCAAACATGATCAAGCCATCACCGCCAACCGATTTTAATTTACCCGCGGCCCAGGGTTCGGTCCATTGCGGCGATAAGAGATCGGGAAGTCCCCAGAGCGGCCAGTCGCGGTCGCCACGCACGAGTCGTTGGATATCGCCCAGTACCAGGTCGTTTCGGCCGAAATGGGTTTGCATGTACGTGTTTACATACGTGAATGTTTCAACGGCCTCTTGTTGGGTGATCGATCGGGGTGGTTGTCCCTGGAGTTTCTTTTTCAGATACTCATAGGTGAGCAGGAAAATGGCGGCGCCCTTGCTGTCGGCATCCCCGCGTTTGTCCCAGGTCTTGAAGGTGCTGATGAGCGAAGCCAGTTCCGGGTATCCGGCCGGGTCGAGCAGGAACATGGAGTCGATCTTATAGGGATATTGTAAAACAGCAGGCAACTGTTTATCGAATTTGATCTGCCTGAATTTTTCGTAACTCAGTTTTTCGTTTTGGGGAAACAATTCCAGGAAGCGTACGCTTCGGTTCACGTGGTAAAGTTCCCAGCCATCGGTTTTGGCAAAGGAAGAAGGCTTCAGGTTATCGGTTGCCGACGTAGCCAGGAAAGGTGAGTGGTTGGTATTGAAGAGGAAACCACTTTTGGGGTTCACGTATTGCGGTAGTGTTTTCTCTGGCCGAAACTGGGTCCACAGGGTTTTCGATGTATTCCCGGGCAATGTCCGTTTCCAGTTGTACACAGGCGATGCGTCGCGAACCGGCATGAGCGCATTGCTGATGTAGAAAATGGTATCGTACCGGTCGGCATACATGATGTTGAACATGCTCAGTTCCTGTTTGTCGATCGCTGCATAGAATTCGCTGAAGTTGCGGGCCTTGTCCATCTGGTACCATTGGTCCAGTACGCCGATCTTCATATTGGCGCCAAGCCGGATGGCGAAGAAGCCCTGCTTGTTCTTCATGGTTGCGCCGTATTTGCTCCAGTATACTTTCCGTTTCACGGCGATGGGTATGCCTTTTATCTTCAGGCGGATGGTCTTTTCCTCGAGGTTGTACCATTGCCCGTCGAATTTGTATTGGAGTGGGTTGGCCGGGTTCATTTCCAGTTGATATTCATCCACCCGGTCGCAGTAATTGACCGTATGCGCCCAACCGAGGTTTTCGTTTACGCCATGGAGGATGCAGGGGCCGCCGGCGAGCAATCCGCCGGTAATGTTCAATCCTTCCTTGCTGCAGAGGTGCGCTTCGTAAAATGCCTGGGAGCCGGTATTGGGCTGGTGAGCGTTAATGAAAAGAAATGTTTCACCGCTGCTGGTTTGCCCGGCATTTACGGCCGCCGCATTGCTTCCCTTATTGTTCAGTTCGGGTACTTCCCATTCGCTGTTGTTGAAAATGCGGATCAATGCCTGGTCGGCCCCATTGAAAATGGTAAGCGCAAACACGGCCGAGGATATATATTCTTTCACGCTGATGGGAAAGAGTTTTTCATGCAGCACTTCTTCGGGATGCTTGCGGGCATAGGCATTGATACCCTGTACATATCCTTCGGCCAGTTTAATAAAACCTGGACTCAGCGTATTCCATTTTTCTTCGGTGATCTCCCGGCAACGGAACAGGGCGAAAGCATAATCGCCCGCCGCTCCTTTCTTGCCCTGCACCCGCCCCATCAGGTTCTTTACCGGCAGCATGGGTTCCTGCATGCTGGCAAAATCGTCTTCTGCCTGCGCCCAGGCAAGTCCATAAGCCACTTCGGCATCGGTATCCGCGAAGATGTGCGGCACGCCAAAACTGTCGCGGACGATCTCGATGTTCTTTGGCTGAATACGTTGTTGGGGAAAAGCGGGCAGGTAAAGAATAAAGCCAACGATGGCTGCCAGTATCCGGCGCATAGCAAAGCGGTTGATGGGTGACTGTTTATTTTTTAAACGGCACTAAAGATAGATGCATGTGCTGAGAGCCCCAACAGTGCCGAAAAATAATTTGTAAAAACGGGATCGGAGTGTTTACTTTGTAATTCAAAGTGCTTTTTTATGAATGAGCAACAGCAATCTTTGCAGGATCTGCAGCACATCAAACAGATGATGGAACGCAGCAGCCGCTTTATCAGTTTGAGCGGGTTGAGCGGTATCGCCGCCGGCACCTGTGCATTGGTGGGCGCCTGGTTCGCCAACCGGGTGATCCTGGATAACGGGGGGCCCTCGGGTTACCGCGAACTGGTAACAAAGACCCTGGAAGTTACCTCGCTGCAGGATTTCATGGGACACCGCCTGTTCCAGATAGCGGTTTATACATTCATCGGTGCTTTGTTATCGGCTTTTCTTTTTACCTATACCCGGAGCCGGAAGAGTAATGTACCGATGTGGGGCTATACGTCACGGAGGCTCATCATCAATGTAGCCATACCGATGATCGCCGGTGGCATTTACCTGTTCCGGCAGATGCAGTTCGGGAACTACGGACTGATTGCGCCGGGTTGCCTGATCTTTTACGGACTGGCCCTGGTAAATGCCAGCAAGTATACGCTGGGGGAAGTGCGGTACCTGGGGTATTGCCAGATACTACTCGGTATTGTCAACTGCTGGTTTGTGGGTTATGGTCTTTATTTTTGGGCGGCAGGCTTTGGCGTGCTGCATATTATTTACGGAAGCGTGATGTGGTATAAATATGAACGAAGCAAAAATGCGGATGCATGAGTTTGATTGAGAATTTAAATAAACTGTTCGACAGCCGTATCCGCCTGGGCATCATGAGCGCCCTGGTGGTGAATAAAGAAATGAATTTTAATGAGCTGAAGGAACTGCTCGCCATCACCGACGGAAACCTGGCCAGCCATTTAAAAACGCTCGAGGAAAGCGAATTCGTAAAAGTACAGAAGGGATTCATCGGGCGAAAGACCAACACCACGTATTCCATTACCAAGTCGGGCGAAAAAGCATTTAAGGCACATTTAACAGCCCTGGAAAAGATGATCGGGAGCATGAAATAAATTTTTTTATACTTTCACTTTGAAATACAAAGTACTTTTAAATACATAAACATGGAAACTCAACCGGCATCGCCCAGTTTCTGGCAACGCAACAAACTGGTCATTAAATCCTTCTTCATCGGTTTTCTCGTTCTGGCCCTGCTTATTCCGACCTTTATCATTATGTATCTGGTGAATGAGCGGAAAGAACGCAAACAGGAAGTGACCCGCGAGATCAGTAACAAATGGTCTTCGGCACAAACCATCACCGGCCCGTTTTTGATCGTACCCTATACCGAGTTTGAAAACAATGTTCCTGTGAAACGATACCTGCACATCCTGCCCGAAAACCTCGATGTACAGGGCAGGGTGGAACCCGAGATCCGTTACCGCAGCATTTACAAAGTACCGGTATACACTGCCCGGCCGCTGGTACTGAAAGGAAGGTTTTCGAAGCACAACCTGTCGCCCCTCAATATCAGTCCGGAATTTATCCGCTGGAGCGATGCCCGTTTGTGTATCGGCATCACCGACCTCAAGGGACTTAAAGAACAAGCCATCAAATGGAACAACCAGTTACTGACCATGGAAGCGGGGATGCCTGATAACAGCATCGCCGACCAGGGGATCAACGCTTCTTTTCCGCTGGATTCCTCTTTCCTGAACAGCGATACCGAGTTTTCGATACAGCTAACCTTGCAGGGATCCGAGAAATTATTTTTTACACCACTCGGCAGCACCACCAGCGTGCACCTCAGCGCTCCCTGGAACAATCCCGCATTCGATGGCCGTTACCTGCCCGATACCGAGCAGGTGAACAAGAACAGCTTTACGGCCGACTGGAAGATATCGCAGTTCAACCGCGACTTCCCGAAACTATTCCTGCCTACCAACGCGATCCGGAATACAGTCATGGCCAGCGCCTTTGGTGTAGAGTTGCTTTCACCATTCGACGGCTATGCCCAAACCATGCGCTCGCTCAAATACGCGATCCTCGTGATCGCCCTTACCTTCTTCGCGTATTTCTTTACCGAGCTGTTCCAGCGAAAGCCGGTGCATCCGCTGCAATACATACTCATCGGCATCGCCCTCGTTGTATTTTATACCCTGCTGCTCTCGATATCGGAATACGTCCTTTTCTCCTGGGCTTACCTCTGCGCCGCAACGGCCACGATCCTGTTGCTGAGCTGGTATACCTACAGCATTTTCAAACGGGCGAATACCAGTTTGCTGTTTGCCATGCTGCTTTCGACCCTGTACCTCTTTATTTATGTACTGATCCAGATGCAGGATAACGCATTGCTCTTCGGCAGTATCGGCTTGTTCGTATTGCTGGCGCTGGCGATGTACCTGAGCCGCAAGATCGATTGGTATGGCATCGACCATAAAACCACCAACCCATGAAAACAATCCCGGTGATCAAAAAATACCGCTCGGCCTTGCTGGTATACCTCACACACAAAATGGCCCTGCCGGTTCTCCGGCTTATCCGGAAACCGGTCAGGTTCCCTTATTCGCTGGAAGAACTGAAGGCTTTCCCCGAGCACAGCATGGGAAAGGACCTGGCTGTCTTTCTCGAAAACAAACAACTCGGGCTCTTACCGTATTATGCCAAACACGATATCAAGCATATCCTGCTTGGCTATGATACCACCGACGACGGCGAAGTATGCCTGCAGTGCTTCATGCTGGGCAACAGGCATCTTTCTTTCCCGGTACTCGCAACGGTTCTGTACGGATTTGTGACCATGCCCGAGTACTGGTCTCTCTTCCGGCAGGCGTTCCGCCGGGGAAGAAATTGCCGGCCGATCGAAAACTGGAAATGGTTCGAGATACTGCAAGAACAAACCAGCACCCTTAAAAACAGAATCCGATGACCCTGAAAAAAATACGCTTTGCCTGCTGGCTTTTCAAAACAAGGCTGGAGTTCTGGATGCTGCGCTTCACAAAACGATTCGCATGAAACTGATACGCTCCTTCGGCTATGCCCTCAGCGGACTGAAACATTGTTTTACCACGCAACAGAATTTCCGGATACACGTGCTGGCAACCGGTATGGTGATCGGCGCCGCAGCATGGTTGCGTTTGACTTCCTGGCAATGGATCGCGTTATGTATCTGTATCGGGCTGGTAACGGGCGCCGAGATGCTGAATACGGCGCTCGAAAAGATCTGCGACCATGTACAGCCACAACAGCACCCGCAGATAAAACAGGTGAAGGACATTGCGGCCGGGGCCGTACTGGTATTTGCCTGCATCAGCCTGGTAACGGCGCTGATCATCCTCATTCCTTCCATTCTCGATCACCTAAAACACTAAACCATGTTCCGCATGCACGCATTCAATAAACTCCTGGCCGGTTGGTTCCTGTTCATCGGATTACTGATCGCCTGCCGGATGTACATCACCCGGGAATTGCTTTTCATCTTCCTGGTCTGGAATCTTTTCCTGGCATGGATACCGTTTTATGTGAGCGCTTTGTTGCAGCATTTCAAACAGAAGCGCCGGGTATCTTATCTTTTGCTGATCACCTGGCTTTTGTTCTTCCCCAATTCATTGTACCTCATCACCGATCTTATTCATGTGGGCCGTGGATCGGATTTTCCCAGGTGGTTCGATGCCACGCTGATCTTTTCCGCGGCGGTGCTGGGTCTGCTGATGGCGTTTATTTCACTCTACCGGGTGGAGCAATTCCTGCAGACTAAAACGAAACAGCATGTTGTACATGCGTTGATGATCTTAATTCTCTTCCTGGGATCGTTCGGTGTTTACCTGGGGCGCTTCCTGCGCTGGAACAGTTGGGATGTACTTCATCAACCCCACCGTCTCTTTGTATCGATCGGGGAACGCATTCTTTATCCCGGCGAATATTGGTATACCTGGGGAATAACAGCGATGTTTACGGTTCTTTTCTACCTGATCTATTTTTCCGCAAAAAAATTGCCCGGTTACCTGAACCGGGCAAAACAAGATATTGAATGAATCCGCTTAGAAGTCGAGGCCAAGGGATACATATAATATCGGGCTGCCCTTGAAGAAACCGGTCATCGGCCAGCCGGCGTCAAATTTCACAAAATAACCGAGCAGGGTGCTGCGGGCGCCGAAGCCATAACCACCGGCAAAAGGACCCAAACCCCCTGCTTTGACTTTCACCTGCAACGGCGGGTTGCCATATACCACTTCGGGACGTTTGAATTTATCGTAGGCGCCGTTCCAGGCGGTTCCGAAATCGAAGAACTGGATGATCTGGAAATTGCGCAGGAAGGAATTATTGATCGGCCTGTTCAGCAGGGTGGTGAATACCGGCAGGCGGAATTCGCTGTTGATCACCACGGCGTTGTTTCCGTTGGCCACATTCTGGATATAGCCACGCATGTTCACCGCCAGGCTCTGGAAAGCGTAATCCTGGTCGGGATCGGGCGGGTTGCTGGTATTGAAGTAGCGTTCCTTGATCAGCACGCCATTCTGATCGTATTTCTGGTTCTGACCAAACATGAGCCAGCCATCCACACCACCGAGGTAATAAATGATCTTTTGATTGCCCCAGCTGAAATCGCCCGCTACGCGGCCGGCCCAGATAAAGTTGCGCAGGATGGGGTAATAGTAACGCCCGTCGAAACCGAAATTGAAGGTGGTGGGGCCATCGGCAAACTTCACTTTGTTCACCTGGCGGTTCCAGTCGATATAGAATTTATACCGCAGGCCATTCCAGATATTGAGTGTTGGGTTGAGGCTGTTATCGTATACGTACTCGAGCCGCGTGGTGGAGTAGAGACGCTTGTCGTCTTCGGCCACGAGGGTGCCTGGGTCTTGTGAGGCGGTCACGATCTTGTCGGAACGGATACCGGTAGTGAGGCGAAGGCTCTTGGTTTCATCGAAGGGATAGGCCACGTTCACCTGGTAGAGGTTGGTATAGAGGCGGCCGATGAAGTTTCCGAAATTATCGCCTACCTGCTGCACATTGCGGTAATAGGTAAGTCCCCAGTCGATCCTCCTTTTGTAATTCTGGTAGGTCATGAACCACTCGTTGTCCTTGAGGTTGGTGGAGATCCGGAAGCCGCCGCTGATGCGCTGATCTTCTAATAATTCCACCGTACCCAGCCGGATAAGGCCATTCAGGGGAGTGCTCGAGTTGAGGGTGATCGGGCCGGCGCCTCCGCCATAAGGCTGGAAGCGGTTGATGAGTACCGAGCTGCCGCTTGTCAATCCTACCGATCCGTATTCGGCCGAGAACTTCGGTGGTTTGTAACGGTACTGTTTGAGTGTTTTTAAAATATTGTTCCGGGGGGCTGTTTCGTTACCGGCAACAGGCGTGGTGGCCGCGGCATTATTGTCTTTTTTCTCATTGGCGAATTCCGTCTGGAAAAAGTCATCCTGTTTTTTGGCTGTATCGGCCGTGAGGGGCTTACTGAACTTCCGTACCGCGGCCGTATCTACTGTTTCGCCCATAATCTTCTTCATGTATTCGGTTGGCTGGGCGGTGATGTTGCGGCGGCGCAGCGTGTTCTCATCGATCTTGAGTTTGTAAAGGATCTTTTCATCGCTCTGCCGGGTTACTTCGCTTACCTGGTTATTGTCGCCCGCGATCCTGGTTTCGGCAAGGGTGCTCTGGTAATTGGTAAGCGGGAATGTGTAGGCCGAATCTTCGGAAATGGAAACAACGGCAATCGAATCCACGTCGGTCTTTTTATACAGGCGCAGGGCGCTGTCTACTTCTTTTGCCGAAGGGTTGCGCATGATCTCTCCACTGATGAGCACCAGGGTATCGAGGCCCGATTTTTTGGTGGTGAAGAATCCCGCGTAGCGGTTGCCCACCCCGTTCTCGTCGCTTACGAAGGTGAAGTGGTTCTGGTTGTACTGCATCGGTAAACGGGCATTGCCGTACTTCAGGCTGGACAACTGCGTGATCTGGTTCAGTTCGGGCTTATCGCCGAAATCGGTGATGAGGAAAATATTATAGCGGTGATCGCTGGGTAATACGGTATCGCCGGTTTTGGCCGTAGCCGTAGGGCGGTTGCTGGAGAAGATGATGCCTTGTTTGTTGGGGAAGGCCACATAAGACGCGTCGAGGTCATCGTACACATCATTGGTGATCTGGCGGATCTTTTCGCTTTGCAGTTCGAGGGTGAAAATATCGGTATGCCCGTTTTTTACGGCGGAGAGAAGCAGGGTATTGCTGTTCAGCATGTACTTCATGTCCTGCACCTGGTCGAACTGTTTGGTCAGGTCGATCTTGTATTTTTTCACCCGGTCGATCACGTCGTATACGAACAGGTTGAGCGTGCCCGATTTTTTATACAAAACCGCGATGCGGGTGCCCTTGGGGTCCCAGGCCATCATGGGGTAGTTGGGGTTGATGCTGTTCTTGTAACTGCGGATGCCGAATTTCAGAAGGGTCTTGTTGGTGAAATCGTCGTTGAAGATCACCCGCACGATGCCTTTTTTGTATTGGGTAACAACGTACGAGTTGTTTTTCTTGTTGGGGTTCACGTTGAAGCGGAAATAATCGAGGCGGGTGCTGATGTCGAAACCTTCGATGTAATTACCCTTGGGGTAGGGTTTGCGTTTGGCGATATCCTGGTAGTACTTGGTATCCTGGTATTCCATGAAGTCGGCCAGCACCTCCTTGAACTTCTTCTTGCATACCTGCATAAAGGCCTTGTTCAGGTTTTTATAAACGGTGGCCAGGTAGAGCAGGTAGGTAACATTCTCTTTCTTGTACATCTCGTCGATGTAGAACCAGAATGCATGCCCTGCCAGCTGGGGCTTCTCGTTGGCAAAACGGGTGAATTTGGTATAGTTGCCGCTGAGGATCTCGCTTTTCAGTTCGTCGTCGAGTTCGGTACTCCAGTTCTGGGCCAGGTAACTCACGTATCCGTCGGTAAGCCATTTAGGAAGATCGAGCAGGGCCTGGTTACCGGCCACTTCCCCGATATCATCGCCGAACAGGCGGTTCTCAGTAAGTACCTGGGCGATACCCCGGCGTACCTGTAAGCGGAGTTTCTGGTGATCGGATTCGAAGTACACCACCATCTTATTGTTCACAAGCTTGGTGCCTCCGCCACTGTTCTGCCAGTCGATCTCGAGGCCGATATTGCTCTGGAGCATATCGGCGTATTCGTTGTACACCACGATATTGGCCCGGCGCTGGAGGCTGTATTCCGCCGCTTCTTCGATCTGGGTCAGTTCTTTTTCAGCGCTTTGGGCTATGAATTTGGCCAGCTCCTCTCCGTTCTGGTAATAGTACACGTTGAAATTCTTGCTCTGGTAGTATTTCCATTTGAATTTCTTGTACTGGATCCGGTTCTTGCCGAACTCAACGGAATTCACCTGTGCTATGGAACTGTAAGCGATTAGTATGAGGAGGGAGGAAATTAGAGATAATCTGCGGAACTTTGCCATACGCGTATATTGATAATGAGTTTAAAATTACTTTATTCGCCCTAATCCTTAAAAAACAATTTCCCGGCGCTTATGTTAAAAATCAGGCCTTTTGTATTCAGTCCGATCCAGGAAAATACCTATGTACTTTACCATGAAAACGGCGACTGCCTCATTGTCGACCCGGGCTGTTATTTCAACGCAGAAAAAGACGAATTGGAAGCCTTCATTACACAGAGCGGGTTGAAGCCCCGGATGCTGCTTAATACCCATTGCCACCTCGACCATGTATTCGGCAATAAATTCGTGGCCGATACCTGGGGCCTTACGCTTCAGTTACACGAGAAAGAACTTCCCCTGCTGAATTATGCGCCTGCCTCCGGACTTATGTACGACATGCCTTTTGACAATTACAAGGGAGATTATATTTTCCTGAAAGAAGGCGATACGATCAGGCTGGGGGCGGATGAACTCCGGGTGATCGAGGCGCCGGGTCATTCGCCGGGGCATATCTGTTTTTATTCGGCCAGTCAGCATTTCATCATCAGCGGCGATGTGCTGTTCAACCGCAGTATCGGGCGTACCGACCTGCCGGGTGGCGATCACGATACCCTGCTCAGGAATATCCGGGAAAAACTGTTTGTATTGCCGGATGATACCGTTGTATACAGCGGCCACGGACCGGTAACCACGATCGGGGAGGAGAAAAAACTGAATCCGTTTCTTCGCGATGGAGCGTGAGGGGGATAATGTAGAAAGAGTAAATAAAGTAAATAGGGTAAAACTGAATAAAGACGGGTCATACAAGTGCCGGATAATGCACACTTAACCTTATTTACCTTATATACTTATAATCCTTCCTTTCCCCTGTCCTGGCACAACTCCACCAGCACCCCGTTGGTTCCCTTGGGATGAAGGAAGCAGACCCATTTGTTATCGGCGCCCTTCTTGGGCTCTTCGTTGAGCAGGGTGAATCCTTCCGCCTGCAGGCGTTTCATTTCCTGACGGATATCGGCCACGTCGAAAGCGATGTGGTGAATGCCTTCTCCCTTGCGTTCAATGAACTTCGCGATCACGCCATCGGGGGTGATGCTTTCGAGTAATTCTATCTTGGTTTCGCCTTGCCGGAAAAAAGCCGTGTTTACTTTTTCCGATTCCACCATCTCTGTTTTGTAGCAGGGGGTGTTCAGCAGTTTTTCAAACAACTCAACGGAAGCCTGCATATCCTTGATCGCGATGCCGATGTGTTCAACTTTCAACATAAGCCGGGTTTTTGTAAAAATAAGTTGATACGCTTAGTTGAAAACAAGATTTTTCCGGAAACTGAACAGGTCCAGGTCATTGTTCAGGCCTTCGATCAGCAAGGAGGTATTTTTCAGGTCACCGGCGGGGAGCCCGATGAAAATGGTTTGCGGCCCGGCGATCTGCCAGTTTGGTTTCCAAAAAACCGTGCGGGCCGAACCCGGAGCAGGTACGGTTGTTTTTACCGGCATGTCCGTACTGTAACCTGTAATGCGGATGCGTGAAAGCCCCCGCGTCATTACTTAAAAGCGATTTTTTGGGTGAACCGGTAGGGCGCCATCAGGTTATTAAGTCCTTCGATCGTTAGTACCGCCTCTCCGCCGGCCGGCATGGTAACATAAATGACCTGCCCGGGCTGAACATCCCATCCGGCTTTCCAGAAAAAAACGTTTTCATCGATGGGCTTTTCACCGACTGCAGTGCCTGGCTTTTCCATATCGTATCCGGTAACAACGGTTTTGGCGAGGCCTTTTGTTTTGTCATCGGGTATATAATCCTTCTTGGTATAGATCAGGAGATCGCCTGCATTTGCTGCTTTGGGATCTTTCAGTATATCTCCTTGTACCATTTTTGGTTTGAATCCCATGCTGTAGTATTTCACTATAGCGACATCTCGTACGAGTAAACCGGCAATGGCACCTAATGCTCCTTCCCGGATCTCCATATCATTTAAGTATACGCCAATGGTGCCGCCAAAGGCTCCTGTCAGTTCAGGAGTTCCCGTCAGACTAGAGATCATAACCTTAATGCCCGAAAACCGGCCTTTGATAAATTCTACCAATGTAATGTTGTCTACAGTTTGCGGGTTTTTGATGAAATCATATTCATTGGTGCTTCCGGAAGATCTTTCCATTTGACCCCGCATGTATTTTTCGGCAAATTTTTCAGATTCTGTTTTCTCTTTCCCGGCTGTGACGACTACCTGTTGCAGGGTTTTTTCAGTGAGTTTGATTTTTTCAGGAATAACCTCAGTCGCTCCTGCAGTTGAACAAATAGAATGTATAAACGATAGGTCAGGAGACGGATGATCGGGTGAAGGGGTAACTTTCAGGTCTAAAAAAACATCATTCTTTTCAGCTGATTTATCCGCGAGCTGGTAGTATACGGTAACCGAATCGAAGAATACAAGGTTGTCGATCTTCAGGTTACCGGCTCCGTCGGTTTTTGCCGTCAGGAACTGTTTTTGCAGGTTCCGTTGCACAAGCACGAGATTCACATTCTTGTTCCGGACCGGTTTTTTTTCATTGTTCAGCAGCGTGCCTGAGAGCGACAGGTAGTGGTTAACCGATTCATCGGCAACGGTTACACCACCCGGCGCTTCCGACACCGCAATGAGTTGATCGTTGAAAGAAATAGCGTTGTCGGCGTTTTCCAGGAAGAGCGGATCATTGCTGTCATGCAGGTTCGTGGCAGAGCCGGAAATATTGATATAGGCCTTCCCACTGATATAGGCGGGGAGTGTGACCTTTGCTTCTCTTTTGTTCACTGTGTCCACAATCGTCAGTTGGCTGGTAGCGGTCTTTGTATCATCGTTGTAAATGATCCGTTCCGCGTATATCCTGCTGTTTTTATCAACGATGCGGAACAGGATGAAGCCGGCAGGAAAATCCCTCCGGTTCAAGCTCTCGCTGATGGCGCTCAAGCCATGCTGGAAACTGACGCTGGCATCGTATACCACTTGTCCATTCATCAGTGCTTCCACCCGGTAATCGGGTAATGAGGCGCTTGCCTGTGAGTAGGAGATCAGGCTATAGGTGATCGAGTCGCGGGCGGTTTCAACATTCAGGGTGATGCCGGCTGGTTGGGCCTTGCGCAAGGGGGTAAGACTCTCTATTCCTGCCGGATTTGTAACAGCGATAAAATAGGGAACATTGTTTTCGGGATTGATCCTTGTTTTCGCGTATCCCTGGCTGTTTGTTTCAAAAACCGCGTAGATCTGTTTCTGGGCATCCACGATCCTGCCTTTCAGGGAAAGCGGATTTTGATTTTCATCCCGGCACCGCAAGAGAATGTTGTTGGGCGATTCGGCAATGAAACTGTTTCCTTCATAAAAAGCGTCGATATGTACCTGGGTGCCGTTTTTCTCCGGCACACCGGCAATACGGATCCGCTTGAAACAACTGCTCTGGACGCTGTCTTTATGTATGATATAGCTGTAAAGAATACAGAACGGTTCCGGATAATTGGCCGGGAGGTCAATCTCACCCGTTGCGATATTGAAATTGAAGGGGAGTAATTTTTTGCTGAGCCGGTTGCCGCGGCAATCCAATAATTCCACAAAGGCCGTGTGGTTTGTCCCGGGGGCGGGGTTCAGTAAAAAAACCTGGAACTGAACCTTTTCGGCTTTGGAATACTGGTCTTTATCGGTAGCCATATACATTTTGATTCCGGAACCTGAAGCATGAAAGCCCGCGACTGAAAAGAATATGAAAAGGGCAGCGGAAACGGCAGTTTGGATGGTCTTTTTCATAATAGTGGGGGTGCGTTTTGGTTTGTTTTGGCAATTGTAACGGAGAGGATGCCTATGTGTTTTTTTTTACACAGGATTACCACTTTACGAAATCGGTAATTTCAGGCGGAGGGCCCTCTGTGTACCGGAAAAAGTAGCTGTTTTGTCCTAAATTTGCCTTTGAAATACAGAAATAAAACAGCCCCGATCTTATGTTGAAGTTACCCATATATTTAGACAATAACGCTACCACACCCATGGATCCCAGGGTACTGGAAGCCATGACACCTTATTTCCTGGATCATTTCGGAAATGCGGCCAGCCGGAACCACCCTTTTGGCTGGGCGGCGGAAGAAGCCGTCGATTATGCCCGTGAACAGGTGGCCAAACTGATCGGCGCCGATCCAAAGGAGATCATCTTTACCAGCGGAGCAACCGAAGGCGATAACCTGGCCATCAAAGGTGTATTTGAAATGTACGCCAGCAAGGGCAATCACATCATCACAGCGGTAACCGAGCACAAGGCTGTTCTGGATACCTGCAAACACATCGAAAAGCTGGGCGGCGAAGTAACGTACCTGCCGGTGAACGCAGAAGGTTTGATCGATCTGAAGGAACTCGAAGCGGCTATTAAGCCCACAACAATACTGATCGCTATCATGTACGCGAATAACGAGATCGGCGTTGTTCAGCCTGTTAAAGAAATCAGCGCCATTGCCCGTAAGAACGGCGTGTTGCTGTTTACCGACGGAACACAGGCGGTTGGCAAAATACCGGTGGACGTAAATAAAGACGGGATCGACCTGATGGCGTTCTCGGCGCATAAAATGTACGGACCGAAAGGAGTTGGGGCTTTATATGTTCGCCGTAAGAATCCCCGTGTGAAAGTGACCGCCCAGATGGACGGTGGTGGACATGAGAGAGGGATGCGCAGCGGAACATTGAATGTGCCGGGTATCGTAGGGTTAGGCAAGGCTTGTGAATTGTGCATGCTGGAGATGGAAGAAGATACAAAACGCATTTCCAAACTGCGAGACAAGCTGGAAACCGAATTAATGAAACTGGAAGAAGCGTATGTGAACGGAAGCCGCGAACACCGGTTGCCGCATGTTTCCAATATCTCTTTCAAATACGTGGAAGGAGAAGGGCTGATGATGGGCTTTAACAAGAACATCGCCCTGAGCAGCGGAAGCGCCTGTACATCGGCTTCACTGGAACCAAGCTATGTGCTGAAAGCATTGGGATTGGGCGACGACCTGGCTCACTCGTCGCTGCGCTTCGGCCTGGGACGGTTCACGACCGAAGACCAGATCGATTATACAATAAAGGCAGTGAGCGAAACCGTGTTGAAGTTGCGGGAGATGAGCCCGCTCTGGGAAATGTACAAAGAGGGTATCGACCTCGACAGCATTACCTGGGCCGCTCACTAATCCGGCAATCAAGCGATTTAAAAATGGGAAGGTGGTTTTAAATCGTACATAAGTTCATCATCTTCTAATTGACTAATTCATAAATCTTCAAATCAGAAACTATGGCATACTCAGAAAAAGTAATCGACCACTACCAGAACCCCAAGAATGTAGGGACACTGGATAAAGGTGCCAAAAATGTAGGTACCGGCCTGGTAGGAGCCCCTGAATGCGGCGACGTAATGCGCCTGCAGATCCAGGTGGATGAGGCTACCGGTACGATCACCGACGCCAAATTCAAAACCTTTGGATGCGGATCCGCCATCGCTTCCTCTTCCCTGGCTACAGAGTGGCTGAAGGGAAAAAGTGTGGACGAGGCCCTGAAGATCGACAATATGGACATCGTGGAAGAATTGAATCTTCCCCCGGTGAAAATCCACTGCTCCGTTCTGGCCGAAGACGCCATCAAGGCAGCGATCAACGATTACCGCGTAAAGAACGGAATGGAAGCCATCAAGTTCGAGGAAAGCGTAATCCATTAATTGGCAGATCAGCTGATGTGAGGATTCAGCCATAAAATCTTACCTCAGTAAATCTTCGGATTATCTAATTACTACATTGAAATGGTAGCAACAGACAATAGCATATTTGTAAGTGATAAAGCGAAAGAGAAGGTCCTCAAACTGATGGAAGACGCCGGTATTGCCGCCGACCCCGCTTATTTCTTACGCGTTGGTGTTGTTGGGGGTGGCTGCAGCGGACTCAGTTATAAGCTCGACTTCGATAATGAAGTAAAGCCAATGGACCAGGTATTTGAAGACAAAGGAATCAAAATCGTGTGCGACCTGAAAAGTTTCCTCTACCTCGTTAATACGGAACTCGACTTCAGTGATGGACTCAATGGGAAGGGTTTTTATTTCAATAACCCCAATGCCAGCCGGAGTTGCGGTTGCGGAGAAAGTTTTGCCGTCTGAGTCTTCAGCGTTGAAAATAAAATAAGTAAGCCTCCTGTCACCAGGAGGCTTTTTCGTTCGTGTAACCTTCCATTATCCCTTGGGCGCTTTCGGGGCCTTTGGGGCTGGAGGAGGTGGCGGTGGAGGGGGTAACTCACCGTACTTGCTTTCATAGAATGATTTGTTTGCATTCCATTTGGAGAGCGATATCTTTTCAGTCACACCATTTTTAGTGGCATAGACCATATTATTACCATTATCCCGGTGAACACTCAGTGAGTATCCCTGGTTGTTCACGATCACCGGAGGGGTGAATTTTGCTTCTTCTACTGTGGGTGGCGGCGGAGGTGGTGGTGGAGGGGGTGGTGCATCGGGTGCCTGTGCAAGAGCGGGCGGTGGAGGAGGTGGTGGAGGTGGCGCTTTCTCTTTCTTCGAAGTTTGGGCGGTGAGGCAATAAGAAAGAGAAGTTGCCATCATCAGCAGCAGTATTTTTTTCATGTTTATGAATTTAGGGAGTTGAGATGCCCCCCCGGTATGCATTCCATAAAAATGCCGCCCGGAATCAGGCGGCATCACGCAGTTGGTTTTGGGTAAACAACCATACCCCTATGGTATTATCATGCGCAAAAATGATAAGGGCGATATAACCGGTCGTCGGTTGTTTAACAACCAGCCCGCAGTATGACAAATGCTGTTTTTGAAATGCTGCACGCAGGGAAGCAGATTATTGTTAATGGGTTCTCTTTGATTCACTTGATAAAATTGGCTAATCCAAATTGTAAAAAACGACGCAATCCCATTTACCACATCTTTAGCCGCTACAATACCCCGTTATACCTTAAATTGCAACAATTTTAAACGTGTATGTGGAGCATTTGCAAAAAGGAACTACGGCAATTTTTCAGCAGCCTTACAGGTTATATCAGCATTGTTCTCTTTTTGCTGGTCTGCGGGTTATTCCTTTTTGTACTGCCCGACAGCAATATCTTCGACTTCGGCTACGCCTCGCTCGATAAATTCTTTGAACTTGCGCCCTGGATATTATTATTCCTTGTTCCCGCCATCACCATGCGCAGTTTATCCGACGAATTCCGCGGCGGCACCTTCGAAATACTTCAAACAAGGCCCCTGCGTCGCTGGCAGGTGGTATTGGGTAAATACGTTTCGGTATTGATTGTTCTTCTCTTTGTGATCATTCCAACGTTGTTATATGTGTTCACCATTAAATCACTGAGTACCCAGGGAGGTATTGATGGAGGCGGGATACTGGGAAGTTATATCGGCTTGTTTTTCCTGGCCGCTGTATTTGCGGCAATCGGTATCTGCTGCAGCGGTTTTACCAACAATGCCGTGGTCGCTTTCCTCATCAGCGCATTCGCCTGCCTGCTGCTCTATTTCGGTTTCAATGCGCTGAGCCGTTTATCGTTCCTGGCCAACGGACCGGATTATTACGTGGAGATGCTTGGGATCGATTTTCATTACCGGAGCATCAGCCGGGGTGTGCTGGATAGCCGTGATGTGATCTATTTTCTCAGCGTGATATTTCTCTTCCTGCTGATCACCGTGAAAAATCTTCGTAAAAAATAATGGGCCTGCTGCGTACGATATGGAAAAGTAAAGCCTGGCTGCTGATCAGCATCCTGCTGCTGGCAGGCATCAACTGGCTCGCTTCTGTTTACCACACCCGGATCGATCTTACCAACGAAAAACGGTTTACACTTTCCTCACCCACCCGGAAAGTGCTGCAAAAACCGGAGGAGGTGATCCGCATCGATGTTTTCCTGAAAGGCGATTTCCCCAGCGGTTTCCGGAAACTGGCCAATAGCGCCGGGGAACTGTTGCAGGAATTCAAAGAGGTTGCCGGCAGCAAATTGCAATACCGGTTTGTGAGCCCGGAGGAAATGATGGAAGGCACCAGCGTTAAATGGGCCGATACACTTTCTAACCTCGGATTTGTTCCCATCAACCTTACATCGCAGGTAAAGGCCGGCCAGCAACAGCAACTCATCTACCCCGTTGCCTTTGTACACTACAAAGACCAGGTATCGCCGGTGATCCTGTACCAGGGCCGTTCGAAGGGCATCACTTATATGGAGATCAACAGCGCCGAAGCGCTGATGGAATACAATTTCGCCTATGCCATCAACCGGCTGCTGGAATCGAACCGTCCGCTTGTCGGGTATTGCTCATCGAATGGAGAGCCGGAAGATATCCGCACATACGACCTGGTGGAAAATGTACTTCGGCAGGATTACGAACTCAAGATATTCAACCTGGAAAAAGAACCCGCCATTCCGGATACCTTCAAACTGATGCTGGTGGTTAAGCCCACCAAACCATTCAGCGACGCGGAGAAACTGAAACTGGATCAATACGTGATGCGTGGCGGAAAGCTGATCTTCTTTGTTGATAAGCTGGAAGCGGAACTGGATAGCCTGCAAAGCAAGCAGGGGCAGGTGGTGGCCTACGACCGGGGCCTGGAGCTGAACGATCTTTTATTTAAATACGGGGCCCGTGTCAATTCCGACCTGCTCATGGACCTGCAATGCGATTTCCTGCCTTTCGATGTGAACGGCAACGGGCAGTTTGAACTGCTGCCCTGGAACTATTTCCCGGTCTTTGAATCCAAATCGAATCATGTCATCAATAAGAACCTGGGTTTTGTGAGTGGCCGTTTTGTAAACTCGATCGATACGGTGGAAGCCGAAGGCATTAAAAAAACGATCCTGCTCAGTACCTCCGCCAATTCCCGGAGTATCTCCACCCCGGCCCTGATCAGCGTTACGGAGAACAGCGTGGCGCCTGAAAACGAAAAATTCAAAAAAGCGAACATACCTGCCGCCGTGCTGCTGGAGGGCAAATTCAATTCCCTGTTCAGCAACCGGCTTTCCCAGGCTATGCGTGACAGCCTGCAGAAATACGGCTACGAATTCATGCCGGCCTGTGTGGCTGAAAATAAGATCATCGTGGTTGCTGATGGCGACATGGTGCTGAATTCGGTCGTGAAAGGCAACCAGCCCATTCCGATGGGCATGAACCCCTACACGTTCGGATCGCAACGCGAATTCGGATTCGCGAACCGCGATTTCCTGCAGAACAGCCTCGACTACCTCATCAACGCCTCGGGTTTATCGGAGGCCAAGGCAAAGGACTATACGCTGCGTTTACTCGACAAAAAGAAAGTGGATGCGGAGAAAACAAAATGGCAGGGCATCAATATCGCGGTTCCGGTACTGCTCGTGATCCTGTTCGCCCTGCTCTACCAGTTCCTGCGCAAACGAAAATACACAACCCGGTAAATGGACAAAACACAACTGATATACATCGTATTCAGCGCCGTGATCGTATTGGCGCTGGTATTCGACCTGGGCCTGCTGAGTAAGAAGAACAAAGAGATCGGGCTGAAAGCGGCCCTGATGCAAACCATTTTCTGGGTGGCATTATCCTTCGTGTTCTGCGGTTTCATCTGGTTCGAAAACGACGGCGGCAACGGGCGGGAAGACGCCATCGCCTACATCTCGGCCTACCTGCTCGAATGGTCGCTTTCGATCGACAATATCTTTGTGTTCATCATCATCTTTTCCTTTTTCAAGGTAAAGCCGGCCAACTACTCCCGGGTATTATTGCTGGGGATCCTGATGGCCATTGTGTTCCGCATCATCTTCATTGCCATCGGCAGCGAACTGGTGGCCCGTTTCCATTGGGTGATGTATATATTCGGCGCATTCATCCTTTTAACGGGTATTAAAATGTTCAGCAGCGGCGACGAAAAGGAATTCGACCCGGCAAAGAACTGGGCCTATCGCTTCATGAACAGGTTCATGCGCATCACCCACGAAGAACCGCACGGGCGTTTTGTCATCACGCATAACAAGAAGGCCTACTTTACCACGCTCTCGATGGTGGTGGTCATGCTGGGGCTCATCGATATCATGTTCGCACTCGATTCGATTCCGGCCGTTTTCTCCATCATTCCGAACCCCGACAAGAAACTGCTGATCTATTCCTCGAATATATTCGCCGTGCTCGGCCTCCGGAGCCTGTTCTTCCTGTTGCGTGGAGCCGCCAGCAAGTTCGACTTCCTTCAGCAGGGCATTGCCATCGTGCTGGTGTTCATCGGGGTTAAAATGCTGATTGCCGATTGGGTGCATATACCGGTTTGGATTTCGCTGCTGGTGATCGTATGCTGCATCTCCGGTTCGGTGATCTATTCGATCTACCACCAGCGTAAAGGAGTGCCCCGCGATATTAAATCAGACTGATCAATTCAACGGCTTGTACAAAGCATCGCAAATAGCAACCATAATAAAGGCACGGTCGTCCGGGTCTTCCGCCGATGTGGAGGCAGCTCATATCCTGCTCGACAGCCGTAAACTGCTGTTCCCCGCCAGTTCCATCTTCTTTGCGCTGAGCGGCCCGCGCCGCAACGGCAATACCTTCATCCCCGAGCTTTACGCGAAAGGCGTTCGCTGTTTCGTGGTGAACGAAGAGTTTACCGATGATGATTCCTTTCCCGGGGCGGTATTCCTGCACGTATCCGATGTGCTGCAGGCTTTGCAGGCATTAACAGCCTATCACCGCCAGCAATTCAATCTGCCGGTGATCGGTATTACCGGGAGTAACGGAAAAACGATCGTCAAGGAATGGTTGTACCAATTGCTGCAGGATGATCATTCGATCGTACGCAGTCCGAAGAGTTTTAATTCCCAGGTAGGCGTACCGCTGAGTGTGTGGCAGATCAATGCCGGGCATACTCTCGGTATTTTTGAAGCGGGGATTTCGCAACCCGACGAAATGCAGCGGCTGGAAAAGATCATGGCACCTTCCATAGGTGTGGTTACCTCCATCGGCGATGCGCACAGCGAAGGTTTCCTGAACATCCGCCAGAAGATCAATGAAAAGCTTAAGCTGTTTGTCCGGAGCGACGTACTGATCTATTGTGCCGATAACCCCGATCTCAATGAAGCGGTGAATCTCTTCGCCGGTAACGTCCGGAACGGAGATGATTTCACCTTATTCTCCTGGAGCAGGAAGGAATCGGCCACCCTGCAGGTTTTGGCTACCGACCGGAGCGATGCGGGAACAACCATCACCGCCCGGTACCAGGGCAAGGATATGCAGTTTGTGATTCCATTCACGGATGAAGCGTCGATCGAAAATGCCATTACCTGCAGTTGCGTATTGCTGCAACTGGGCATCAGCCCGGCAACGATCGCAGAGCGGATGCTGCAACTCCGGCATATCGAGATGCGGCTGGAGTTAAAGCAGGGCATCAACAATTGCTCGGTCATCAACGATAGTTATAATTCGGATATCAATTCCCTCGTGATCGCACTGGATTTTCTGCAACAGCAACAGCAACATACCAAACGAACATTGATCCTGAGCGATATCATGCAATCGGGCAGGGGCAGCGCTGAACTCTATGCCGACGTGGCCGCCATCCTGGAACAAAAGAACATCGGCCGCTTCATCGGCATCGGGCCCGAGATCGGCAGGCAGCAGCATGCCTTCCGCAACATCCCGCAGACGGCTTTCTATCTTTCTACCGGCGAATTCATTCACCAGTTCCACGCCCAGCATTTTTATGATGAAACGATCCTGCTCAAAGGTGCCAGGCTGTTCGAATTCGAACTCATCAGTCATTTGCTCGAGCAGAAGATACACCAGACCGTGCTGGAGATCAATCTCAACGCCATCACGCATAACCTGAATGCCTACCAGCGCATCCTGAACCCGGATGTGAAACTGATGGCGATGGTGAAAGCGTTCAGTTATGGCAGCGGCAGTTTTGAAATCGCCAACCTGCTGCAGTTTCATAAAGTGGATTACCTCACGGTGGCATATGCCGACGAAGGCGTGGAACTCCGTAAGGCAGGCATCGCCCTGCCCATCATGGTCATGAATGCCGAAGAAGTCACGTTTGATGTAATGCTGCAGTACAACCTGGAGCCGGAACTTTTTTCGTTCGGTATCTTCGACGCCTTCGAACGCTATGTGCGGCAGTCGGGCCTGCACCATTACCCGGTGCACCTGAAACTGGATACCGGTATGCGCCGGCTGGGTTTTGAAGAAACCGATATCCCCGCGCTTTGCGAACGGCTGCGTGCAACGCAATGCTTTAAGGTGCAATCCGTTTTCTCGCACCTGGCGGCCAGCGATTCGCCGGAACACGACGGCTTTACCCGCCAGCAGGCCGATAGCTTTACCCGTGCCTGTGCGTTGATACAGCAGGCAACCGGGCATTCTTTTCTCAGGCATATCGCCAATACCTCGGCCATACACCGGCATAAAGATCTTCAGTTCGATATGGTGCGGCTGGGTATCGGGTTATACGGTGTAGATGCGGCGCCGGGCATGCAGCAGCAACTGAAAAATGTAACAACACTCCGATCCACCATTTCGCAGGTTAAAAAAGTAAAGGCCGGCGAAAGTGTGGGGTACAGCAGAAAAGGTATCGCCACCCGCGATTCACTCATTGCTACCGTGCGGATCGGGTATGCCGATGGGTATCCGCGGCTGATGAGCAACGGTACGGGTAAGATGCTGGTGCAGGGCAAACAGGTTCCGGTGATCGGTAATGTATGCATGGATATGACCATGCTCGATATCACGGGTATCGAAGCCGCTGAGGGCGACGAAGTGATCGTGTTCGGACAGGAACTCCCGGTATCCCTGGTGGCGTCCTGGGCGCAAACAATTCCCTACGAAATACTTACCGGCATATCGCAACGGGTGAAACGGGTGTATTTTGAAGAATAGTCCCTATTCCTAAAGGGAAACTGGAAGCATAAGTCTTAACCCACAACACCTAACCAGAAACCTGTCTGCCGACAGGCAGGCCCGCTACCTTAAGCCCAAACTCACCTATCTTTGCGCCACGTATGAAAAAACGACACGCTTTTCTGATCATCCTGTTGATCGTACTGGCCGACCAGGTTTTGAAGATCTGGATCAAGACGAATTATCACCTTAACGAGCATCACAATGTTATAGGCAGTGGTTTCCAGTTGTATTTCGTGGAGAATCCGGGAATGGCCTATGGCTGGAAATTCGGGGGTAACTGGGGCAAGATGGCCCTCACCGTTTTCCGCCTGGGCGCCGTGATCTTTGGTACCTGGTACCTGGGAAGGATCATCCGGGAGCGTTATCACAAAGGCTTCATCATATGCGCCGCCCTGGTATATGCCGGCGCACTGGGTAACCTGATCGACTCCGCGTTCTACGGGATGATATTCGATAAAGGAATGACGGTTGACCCGGTTTTGAAAGATTATATCGGCTATGGCGGACTGGCTACGTTCTCTTCCAAGGGCTATGCTTCCTTCCTGCATGGCAACGTGGTGGATATGCTCCATTTTCCCATCATCAAAACCCATTTTCCTTCCTGGGTGCCCGGATGGGGTGGTGAGGAGTTTGTTTTCTTCAGCCCGATCTTCAATATTGCCGACGCCTCCATTACCAGCGGCGTGATCACCATCCTTGTTTTCCAGAAACGATTTTTCAAGCACCGGGAGCGAACAACGCCGAACGCCACGGTAGAAACCAATGCCGTTGTAAACGACGAAGCCCAGGTTTCATAGGGCCAGTTTTTACATCTTTTCATTTTAACCGCAGCCACCATGCTTCAGCTGGCATTGCCGGGGGGCTTCGTGGCAGAATATTTGCTGAAAATGCGCCCGTTAAGCAGCAAAGAGGGCCTGCGGGTAATCTTTTACCGCAGATAAGGCAGGCTGAGAAATTTGCGCTATTTTTGAATGAATGGAGCCTGCGTGAATCATATACGCGGGATTACTAAATAAGCACACATGAAAAGACTATCTCCTGTTTTTTTGTCCGTACTGGTACTTACCCTTTTTTCCTGTGCCAAAGAATATAGTCTCGAAAGCAGTTCCGATCCATCCGGTAATGGCCAGATCATTGGCGAAGATTGCCGGATCACCAAGATCGCTTACCGCGATACCGCCGGGGCCGGCACATCCCTGGGCTCGCTTACCGCTACCATCAACAACAGCGATAATGTCACCAATGTAACATTGTTCGATAGCCTGGCTTTCACCATCGATTACCTCTCTACCCCTTTTTATGCAAGCGATACCGTGTTTATAAACGCGGATGAGTATTTCCTGGTGGATGCGGCCACCAAGCGGGTTCGCCAGCTGCACGCCCTGCTCGATCCCACCGATCCTTTCTCGCTTCAGTACGAAGTGTATTATTTCTACAATACCAATGGTTATCTCATCCAGAAATTTTATGCGTTCACCAGCAACCCGGGTATTCCTTTCTACCTGGTGGAATATACCTATACCGGCGGAAGCATGACGCATATGACGGCCACCGACCTGTTTACCGGCGACCTGATCATGAATGCGGATATCGATTATTACAACACTGTTTTTCCGCGTCGCTTCATGTATATGTTCCCCGATGAGGAAGGCTACGCTTTCTTTACCCAGTTCTATAATTTCGGTAATAAGCCCATCAATGGGCCAAAGAAGATGACCGTGCGTAACTATGATCCGGGCAATGTGGTAAGAGATTCGCTTGTTTCCACTTTTGGCAGCTATACCATGAGCCGCGACAATTATGTACTGAGTGTTATCATTGCCGGCGACGACCAGCCGAGCATTCCCGCCAAGAAAGGGAAGCTGAGTTTTTCCTATAAATGCAAATAGATCAGCCTTACTAAAATACAAGCCCCCTGAAGAATCAGGGGGCTTTTTTGTAATCAAACTCAAAAGGGACAAAATCTTAATGCACCTTCACCACTCTTTTGTTGATGGAGGTGTTGTTATAGAGTATGGAAACGATATAGATTCCGGTTGCTGTGTTGGCGAAGACCAGGCGGCTGTTGTTCCAGCCTTTTTTACCGATGGTGGTTCGTAGTATGGTTGCTTTGCCGTAGGCGTCTACCACGCGGATGTGTACCAGTCCGTCGGCGGGCAGGAGATAATCCAATACCAGTTCATTGCGCACCGGATTGGTGAATGGCTTCAGTTCGAAACCGATCTTATTGTTGCTTACCGGCACCACCGGGCTGTAGATGAAGTACCCGTTCCGGTCCAGGATCTTCAACCGGTAGAAACTGATGCCTGCTGGCCGTTCAGGATCCGAATAGCTATAGACCGATTCCCCGTTTTTGTAGTAATAGGGTACATCCGACAGTTTGCGGAAGTTTACGCCATCATAGCTTTTCTCCAGTTCAAAATGATCGATGTTGTTACCGGCTACCAGGGTCCAGTTCAGTTCCGTATTGTCGCGGATGATCTCGCCTTTGAATTCCTTGAGGTTCACGTTGAGGATGATTCCGCAATCGATGATGTTCAGGAAGGTATTGGCATTGTTGCTGTACGAGCAATTGGGATTGTTGAGATTGGCCGGTGTTGTGGCTACAACGGTGCGGTAGCGATGGCCGCTATCGGGTTGCCAGGCCACAAATTGAGGATAGACAGCCGTGTATTCCCACTGGCCGGATACCAGGGTGGGCGAACCCACACCGCTTACGCCGGTATCGAACCAGCTCGAACCGCCATCGGTGCTCTTCTGCCATTTATAGTAGGTATAGTTCGGGAAATAGCAGCGGATTGTGGCAGCCAGGTCAACGAGTGTTCCATAACAGCCCTTGAACTCGGGCGTATATTTCATCGTAAGATCGGGCACGCAGGTGGAGAGATTGACGTCATCAATCGCCCAGTCGTTACCGCCACCGCCCGGTGAATTGTTGCGGATCGAAAAGGTAAACGATGTTTGTGCCGGACCGGTCAGGTACGTAAATCCTTTTTTTGTCCAAAGGCCTGTATACGGCAGATCGCCCGTCGTATAATAATCGATGCCATTCAGCTGAAAGGTAAGATTCGGTTTTACGCCGGGTGGATACGGTCCGTTGTACGACGCATTCAAAGCGCCACGCCCATTGCTGTCGCAGGAACACTTGGAGCAGATATTCCGGAACCAGGCGCTGAAATCGTAGTAGGTGGATGGACAGAGATTGGCAACTGTTTGTTGTATTGCCTGGCTGGTAGCATAGCTGGCATTGATCACTGCCATGTAGCCGCCGTTGGTGCCCGGTGTGGTGGCGGGGTTACCGGCCGTCAGGCTGGCGGCCCCGGTATGGTCGCCGATGATATCCCATACACTGAAAACCCTCGAAGCGTGCGGGTATGCGACGCCGTTGTTGGTAGCGCCGGTAGCGCTGCTGTTATTCGCTATTCCGTAATAACCATCATTGGGTTGATTCGCGGAAAAATTGATGAAGGTATAACCCGGAACAATGGCCGATGAACTCCTGTTCTGTGTGGTGCCGCTGCCGAAGGTTCCGTTGTTGTCGATCACGGCATTACCGCCGACAAAGTTCGGGCAAACGCCCAGGTTCTGGAATACCATCAGGTTATTGGGAGCGAACCCTGCGGTAATATTGGCCGCCGATTGAATGAAACGGAAAGCGCCTCCCGGCATGGTGAGCAGTGTATTGTACGGAATCGCGTTGTTGATCTTTACACGGAATGAGGCCACCATGATGCACACGCCGCCATAAAAAGAGGGTTTGTCGTTGTAGTTGATTGTACCGCCGCCGGTGGTGGCATTACCGGTGTTGGTAGCGGCGCCGCTGGCATTACCCAGGTTGATGCGCAGGGTATTGTTCGTGGCATTGAACATACCGGCATCATCGCTTGCGGCATCGGTGAATGAACGGAAAACAAGTCCTTCGTTGGTGAGTATACGCAACGTACCGGGAATATAGGTGAAGTTACCGTTGATGGTATCGTTATACCGTACCCGGGTAATGGAGAAGGCCGCGAAATTACCTACCGCGATCGCGGAACGTATTTCGAGCGTATCGCCGGGCTCGAAGGTTCCGCCCGTGGCGTTTTTAGAAACATTGATGTAGCTCCTTCCGGTTTGAACCTGGGCACAGACACGCTGATCAGCCAGGCTCAGCAGCAGGATTGCATACAATAAAAGAACGCGGGGTAGATTTTTTTTCATAGGATCTCCGTTTGATTGCTGAAATACGAATATGGATATACAGTATGTTCATAGGTTCGGTCGGGCAGACGAAGCTGCGGTAAACAATGACTGGTTCGGGAGTTAGTGCAGGGCAGGAAACAGTATCCGGTAGTTTGGGAAAACAAACTGGATACGATCTCAGAAGTTTCTTAACAGGACAACGGAAGCGGATCGTTTATTATTTTGAAAAAACTTCGTTTTGTAAGATATGGTGGAAAAACAGCACATACATCCGCATAACTACGTGCTGGTAGCTGACCAATGCTGAATACCACCGTAAAAAAACACGCGGCTCATGCAGCTTTTACGTGTGTTTTCAGCAATAGTGATTTTTTATATTCAATTCTTTTTGCAACGGTTTGAACGGAAATAATTGTTACGGAGAATCCGTTGTGTATTGAGGGAGTTGCCGCACGCAAACGATGCCGCAACCGGTTCCTGGTCTTTTATTTGTTCACCACCCGGCGTTTACCAGTAAATCCCTTCCTATGAAAACAAGGTTTACATCACCGGCCATTTTCGTGCATTGTATTTTTTGCATTGCGCTTCTTGTCATTCATCCTGTGTCTGCACAAACAACGTTTACCAAACGAACCGTCGCTTCGGGATTTAACTCAGCCTGGGAGGTTTTGTACGGGCCAAACGATTCGCTCTGGGTCACCGAAAACAAAGCATATAAAATTTCACGGGTGAGTGTTTCCACCGGCCAGAAGACAGAACTTGTAGACCTGCGTGCCACCGATGGTTCCATCAACTTCACCTCCGGAACCGGGGTTCAGCCACAGGGCGGCTTGATGGGATTGGCCATACACCCCAACCTGTATTCCGCCGATCCGGCTGTTCGTGCAGCCAAGCCCTGGGTGTACGCGGCCTATGTATATAACCGGGGTAGCTGCCCCGGCACCAATACCAGTTGCATTTTCACCACCAAGATCGTTCGGTTCGAGTATGATGGTGATGCGCTGATCAACCCCGTTACCATCATCAATACGATTCCCGGCAGCAGCGATCACAATTCCGGCCGGCTGGTGATCAGTCCCCAGGTTGAACCAGGCGCTGATGCCGCTCATACGCAATACCGCTTGTACTATACGGTAGGCGATATGGGCGCTGGTCAATTCTTAAATACAACGAGAACCGAAAATGCACAGAACGTAAATGTCCTGGAAGGAAAAGTGCTTCGCTTCAATACCGAACCGGATGGCGATGGCGGACAGGATAACTGGGTGCCGAACGACAATCCTTTTTTCAACGCGTCGGTAATCACCCCGCAGGATTATGTTTTTTCTCTCGGGCACCGGAATGCGCAGGGCCTCGTGTGGGGAACCGTAAACGGCACCGATCGCCTCTACAGTTCCGAGCAGATGGACCGCACCGATGACGAGATCAATATCATTGAAGCGGGACGTAATTACGGGTGGGACCAGGTATCGGGTTATTGCGATGGCAACGTGGATGGATACCGCATCGGGCAAAATACAAGCGCCGATGAGGAAAACTTTTGTAACAATACAACGGCGCATAAAGAACCGATCTTTACGGTGTTCACCGCCCCTTCGTCGGCGATGGCGGCACTGATGGCGCAGTCGAACAACAGCCTTTGGCCCACGGTAGCCTGTTCAAGCCTCGAGTTCTATGGATACAATGTAATACCGGGATGGCCTTCTTCCTTACTGATCACCCCGCTGAAACGCGACCTGGTTTACCGGCTTAAACTGAATGCCAATGGAGACGGCATCACAGGCGATACAATTTCTTATTTCCGGGGAGATGGTAACCGCATCCGCCGGATCACCGCGGCGCCCGACGGACTTCATTTTTACATAGCCCGCGATCTCGGCGCCAGCGCCAATGGCGGGGCCATCATGGAATATACCTATACGGGCCCCACGCTGGCCCTTCACTATAACGACCATACGAATCCCCGCGTGGTGAACAACCTGGTACGCATCTACCCGAATCCCTTTGCGCATACGCTGAACGTGCAGGCGAAAAAAGACATGCGAAAACCCCTGAAGGCCCAGCTTTACAATATCACCGGCAAGCTCGTGATGGAGAAAACAGCGTATACCAATACATTCAGTATCGACGTATCATCGCTGCCGGCAGGTATCTACACGTTCAAACTGTATAATATGTACGATGTGGAGATGCAGATCGAAAAACTCATTAAACAGTAGTAGAGGTTTATGCATGAAAAAGGCTGTCGGTAAGACAGCCTCTTTTTTATACCTGGAACAGTGATCAGATCTTTCCAACCATTTTCTCGGGTACCACCCACTCGTCGAATTCTTTTTCGGTCAGGTATCCCAGTTTCACTGCCATCGCTTTCAGTGTCGTATGCTCTTTGTGTGCTTTCTGGGCGATCTCGGCCGCTTTGTAATAACCGATCTTCGTATTGAGGGCCGTTACCAGCATCAGGCTGTTGTCGACATGTTTCTTGATGTTGGCTTTGATCGGCTCAATGCCCACGGCACATTTATCATTGAACGATACACATCCGTCGCCGATCAGGCGTGCGCTGTGCAGGAAATTATAGATCATCACCGGCTTGAATACATTCAGTTCAAAATGACCGGTTGCTCCACCGATATTGATGGCCACATCATTGCCCATCACCTGGGCCGCGATCATCGTCAGCGCTTCGCACTGGGTGGGATTTACTTTCCCCGGCATGATGGAAGAACCGGGTTCGTTATCCGGGATGAAGATCTCGCCGATGCCGCTGCGTGGTCCCGAAGAAAGCATGCGGATGTCGTTGCCGATCTTCATCAGGCTCACAGCAACCGTTTTCAATGCGCCATGCGCTTCCACGATGGCGTCGTGTGCTGCCAGCGCTTCGAATTTGTTCTCGGCTGTTTTGAATGGAAGCCCGGTCAGTTTGGCGATGTGTTTGGCTACATTCACGTCGTATTTGGGAGGGGTATTGATACCGGTGCCCACCGCGGTTCCGCCCAGTGCCAGTTCGCTCAGGTGTGCCAGCGAATTTTTGATCGCTTTCATACCGTGATCGAGCTGCGAAACATACCCGCTGAATTCCTGTCCGAGTGTAAGCGGCGTGGCATCCATAAAATGCGTACGGCCGATCTTCACCACCTTCTTAAACGCTTTGGCTTTTTTGTCGAGCGTATCCCGCAGTTTCTTAATGCCGGGAAGGGTGGTTTCGATGAGTATCTTATACGCCGCGATGTGCATGGCGGTAGGGAAGGTGTCGTTGCTGCTCTGGCTCTTGTTCACATCATCGTTGGGATGCAGGTATTTTTCCTTATCGCTGAGTTTGCCGCCATTCAAAACATGTCCGCGGTAAGCGATCACCTCATTCACATTCATATTGCTCTGGGTACCGCTGCCGGTTTGCCAGACAACCAGCGGGAAATAGGCATCCAGTTTACCTTCCAGGATCTCTTTGGAAACCTTGCCGATGAGATCCGCTTTTTTCCTGGGTAATACGCCGGCGTCGTAATTGGTGAGCGCCGCGGCGTGTTTCAGGTAGGCAAATGCCCGGATGATCTCTTTCGGCATTTTATTGATGTCCTGGGCGATCTTGAAATTGTCGATACTGCGCTGGGTTTGTGCGCCATAATAAGCATCCACGGGTACTTTTACTTCACCCATCGTGTCTTTTTCTATCCTGTATTCCATAAAGCGTTGTTGATTTTTTGATTCGGGGCAAAGGTAAGGCAGTTTCGGGTTTGGGGTTTGAAGTTTCGGACCTGCCTGTCGGCAGACAGGTTGCGGGTTTAGAGTTTGGGGTTGTTTCACAAACGTCATTGCGATCCCGCCAACGGCGGGAGAAGCAATCTCCCGGTTAAGGATTTGATCGCGATAGCTACCGGGTTTCGGGCCTGCCTGTCGGCAGACAGGTTTCGGGTTTAGTACATTGACGTTTTTCCGTCCCCCTTAAGGGGATAGGGGCTACCGGATGCATATTCAGCCACGAAGGATTTAGAATTTTGACATTTGACTTTGTGTTTTCTTATATTGCAGGAAACACCGACCGCACATGCCAAAACGGACCTGCCTGTTCATAGCGTCAATCCTTCTTAGCATTGCATCCTTTCCGCAGGGAAAATTCGATTACAAACCGCCTTCCGATCCGCTGGTTCAGCAAAAGCTGAAAGAATGGGGCGAACTGAAATTCGGACTCATGATCACCTGGGGCCCTTACAGCCAGTGGGGAGTGGTGGAAAGCTGGAGCCTCTGCCCGGAAGACGAAGGCTGGTGCGAGCGAAAAGGACCTTACTCGGCCAACTGGTACGAATACAAGAAGGCTTACGAAAATCTTCAGTCCACTTTTAACCCTGTTCATTTCGCCCCGGAAAAATGGGCCGCCGCCGCCAAAGAGGCCGGTATGCGTTATGTGCTGGCCATGGCCAAACACCACGATGGTTTTTGCATGTTCGATACCAAAACCACCGATTACAAGATTACTGATGCGAAAACGCCTTTTTCTCAGAATCCGAGAAGCAATGTCACTAAAGAAATACTCAATGCATTCCGTAATGCGGGCCTGATGCCCGGTATTTATTTTTCCAAGCCCGACTGGCATGCGCCGGATTACTGGTGGAGTTATTTTCCACCCAAGGATCGCAACCCCACCTACGATACCAAAAAATACCCGGAGATATGGAAACGCTTCAAGGACTTTACCTATACGCAGTTTGAAGAATTGATGAGCAACTACGGCAAGGTAGACCTGCTCTGGCTCGACGGAGGCTGGGTTCGTCCGTTCAGCAGCATCGACAGTTCGGTGAGCTGGCAGAAAAGCATACCCTACGACCAGGATATCGATATGCCGAAGATCGCGGCCATGGCAAGAAGCAAACAACCGGGCATGCTCATCGTAGACCGGACCGTGGCGGGCGAGTACGAGAACTACCTCACACCCGAAGCCATGATCCCGAGCGAAACCAATCCCATTCCCTGGGAGAGCTGCATGCCCATGTCTACCTCCTGGTCGTATGTGCCGGATGCGAGGAATAAATCCGCGAACACACTCATACACATGTTGTGCAATGCCGTGAGCAAGGGCGGAAATTTTTTGCTGAATGTAGCGCCCGGCCCGGATGGCGATTGGGACGATTCTTCCTACTTCCGGCTCAAAGAGATCGGCGCCTGGATGAAGGTGAACAGCGATGCTATTTATGGTACCAGCTTTATCAAACCCTACAAAGAAGGCAAATTCGTCTTCACGAAAAAGGCGGATAAAGTATATGCCATCTACCTCGCCGATGAAGGCGAAACGGTGATGCCCGGGAAGATCCGCATCAGCAGTTTCCCGAAGACAAAATCGACAAAGGTTCGGTTACTGGGATATGATAAGCTCTTATCCCTGGATAAAACAGATGGGGCTATTGCGGTGATCATTCCCGAAAAACCAAGAAACAATCCCCCGGCGCAGCATGCCTGGGTATTCGCGATCGAAGAATAAATACCGGATATGAAAAAACTATTGCTTGCTGCCATCCTGCTCACGCGGGTGGCTCCTTCTTATTCCCAGCTATACCAGCCCAACTGGGAATCGCTCGATAAACGACCTACGCCGCAATGGTTCCAGGATGCCAAGTTCGGCATCTTCATTCACTGGGGCGTGTATTCGGTACCCGGCTGGAGCAGCAAGGGTAATTACGCGGAATGGTACCAGCAGGGTTTGCAAACAACCGATACAGCCCGCCAGCGTTTTCACAAAGCCAAGTTCGGCGATCGCTCGTACTACGACCTGGCCAACGATTTCAAAGCGGAACTGTATAATCCCGACGAATGGGCGAAGCTCTTTGAGCAGTCGGGCGCCAAATACATTGTGCTTACTTCCAAACACCACGATGGTTTTTGTTTGTGGCCCAGCCTTTCGGCCAACCTTACCTGGGGCTTTCCCTGGAATTCGAAGGACATAGGCCCCAGGCGTGACCTGCTGGGCGATCTCTTTAAAGCCGTACGCAAAACCCCGGTGCATGCCGGCATGTACTTCTCATTGTACGAATGGTTCAACCCATTATGGAAACAGGATAAGGCAAAATATGCCCGGGAGCATGCATGGCCCCAGATGAAAGCCCTTATCAATACCTATCAACCCGATGTGTTCTGGACCGATGGCGACTGGGAAGCGCCACCCGAAACCTGGAAGAGCCAGGAGTTTTTAACCTGGTTGTACAATGAGAGCCCGGTGAAAGATAAAGTGGTGGTGAATGATCGCTGGGGAGAAGGCGTTCGTTTTAAACACGCCGGTATATATACACCCGAGTATCAGCCCGACCTGGATTTTGAAGATCATTACTGGGAAGAGAGCAGGGGCATGGGATACAGCTATGGCTACAACCGGGAAGAAGATGCCTGGGACTATAATTCCGCCCGGTCGCTGATCCTGCAGCTGATCGACAAGGTAAGCCGGGGTGGTAATTTTTTGCTGGATATCGGTCCGGATGAACACGGTAAGATCCCCCCGATCATGCAGGAGCGGCTCCTGCAGATGGGCGAATGGCTGAAGATCAACGGCGAAGCCATCTACGGAACCTCCCGCTGGAAAGAGCATAGCCAGTGGAGCGAGGGCAACCGCAATTACAAAGACCGCAGCGGCGATATGCTGCTGAAGATAACCATCGATCCCGATCCGGGTTATGCGGTGAAAGAAGTGTTCTATACCTACAACGCCACGGCCAATGACCTCTACGCGATCCTGCCAAAGTATCCCGATGCAGGAAAGATCGTGCTGAAGAATTGCAACCCGCCTGCCGGAACGGTAATCAGTTTTTTATCTACCGGGGAAAAACTGGGCTGGCGTCAGCAAGGTGCCGACATTGTGATCGAGCTGCCGGAATACAATCCCAACAAGATCAAAGCGCCCTATGCCTATGTACTGAAGATCGCCGGCTACGGAAGATTTGCCGCAAAGCCGGTCATCCGGGGAAGCTATGATAAAGGAGCCACCAGGCCCATGATCAGCCTGCTGGCAGCCGGTGGTGATGTCATATACTATACGACAGATGGTTCCGAACCAACAACGTCATCGGCAAAATATATGCAGCCCTTCAGCATCGATCAGACATCGATGATTCGTGCAATCGCTGTTCGGGCCGGCTCTTTGCCCAGTGCAGTAGCGGGAGAGAAACTGCGGACCTATGACTGGAAAAAAGCGCTTAACCTGGTTGGCGCCAAGCAAGGCATTGGCTATAAATATTATGAACCTACCGGCCATATCAGCATGCGTTCGATCGGCGAAGGGTTGAAGGCGGAAGGAAATGCCGATGAGATATCCGTAGCGAAAAAACAACGGGTTGATAAATTCGCTTTTGAATTCACGGGCTATGTGCGCATACCGGCCGATGGTATCTATACCTTTTTTACCCGCTCCGACGACGGCAGCAAACTATTCATCGACGACGAGGAAGTGGTGAACAACGACGGGGATCACGGCGCCGAAGAAAAAGAGGGGAAAGCGGCCCTGAAGAAAGGCTATCACAAAATCAACGTACTTTATTTCGACAGCGGCGGCGGTAATGAACTGAAGGTTTTCCTGCAAGCGGAAGGCGGCGTCAAAAAAGAATTGGGCGCCGGTATGCTGTTTCGTTAATTTACCGGTATGAACGATACAAAGAATAAATTCCTGCTTCCACTGATCCTGGTAACCAGTCTTTTCTTTTTGTGGGGACTGGCTTACGGGCTTCTCGATGTATTGAACAAACATTTCCAGGAATCGCTGAACATCACCAAAACAAGATCGACCCTGCTGCAGGCTGCTTATTTTGGCGCCTACTTTCTCGTTGCCCTGCCGGCGGCCTTGTTTATGAACCGGTATGGTTATAAGAAAGGGATCATCGCCGGGCTGCTTCTTTACGCGGCGGGCGCATTCCTGTTTTACCCTGCCGCCCAGCAGTCGAGCTTCAATTTTTTCCTGCTGGCTTTGTTCATCATCGCGTCGGGCCTCGCCTGCCTCGAAACCGCGGCCAATCCGTACGTGACCGTATTGGGTAAACCCGAAACATCGGAATTCCGCCTCAACCTTTCCCAATGTTTCAACGGTGTAGGCTCCTTCATCGGCCCCATCATCGCGGCCAATCTTTTCTTCGGGGATACAAACGAAAAAAGCGATCTCGGCTCTGTGCAGTTCGTATACATTGCCATCGGTATGGTGGTTTTGCTGATCGCCGGTTTATTTGTCAGAACAGCGCTGCCCGAGATCGCGGAAAGCGAACTCGTTTCGGAGTCGGTGCAGGATACCAAACCGCTTTCGGCCCATCCGCATTTCATCAACGCCGTGGTGGCCCAGTTTTTTTACGTGGCCGCACAGGTAGGTGTGGCAGCGTTGTTCATCAATTATTGTACGGAAGCCGGAGCCGGCATCAATACACCGGAGGCCGCCTACCTCCTGTCGATCGCGATGCTCCTGTTCACCATCGGCCGTTTTGCGGGTACGGCGCTGATGCGAACCATTGCGCCCAACAAATTGCTCAGCCTCTATGCTCTGGTCAATATCGTGCTTTGTATACTGGTGATCACGTTGAGTGGCTGGATATCGGTTTACGCCCTGATGGCGATCTTCTTTTTTGAATCCGTGATGTTTCCCACCATCTTTGCGCTGGGTGTAAAAGACCTGGGTCATCATACCAAGAAAGGATCTTCCTTTATCATCATGTCGATCGTTGGCGGCGCCCTGGTGCCTTACGCCATGGGCATGCTTTCGGAACGATCTACCGCAACCGCTTACGCGATACCGCTGGTTTGCTTTGTGGTGGTGGCCTGGTATGGATGGAAAGGGTATAAAATAAAATAAGGATCATGTTCCGACTCGATAAAAAAACAGCCGTGGTAACCGGCGCGGGAAGCGGCATTGGCAAGGCCATCGCCATTACATTCGCCAAACAGGGGGCGCTGGTGCATATTCTCGAATTGGATGCCGCCAAAGCGGCCGAAACGGTTGCGGAGATAGAAGCCGTTGGCGGAAAGGCCTTCGCCCATACCTGCAATGTGACCAGTCAACCAGATGTGATCGGGTTGTTCAATGCGATAGGGGCCGTTCATATCCTTGCCAATATTGCCGGCATCGCCCATATCGGTAAGGCCGATACAACCAGTGAAGCTGATTTCGACCGGCTCATGCAGGTAAATGTGAAAGGGGTGTACAATTGCATTTATGCGGCCATCCCCGCTTTACGCAAGGCAGGCGGTGGCAGTATTATAAATATGGCTTCGATCGCGGCGCATGTGGGCTTGCCCGATCGGTTCGCTTACAGCACGGCCAAGGGCGCTGTGTTGGCCATGACGCTTAGTGTGGCCAAGGATTACCTGGCGGAGAAAATCCGCTGTAATTCCATTTCTCCCGCACGGGTGCATACACCCTTCGTGGATGGATTTCTCAAAAACAATTATCCCGGGAAGGAACAGGAAATGTTTGAGAAACTTTCGAGAACACAACCCATCGGCCGCATGGGCGAACCACACGAAGTGGCAGCCCTGGCGCTCTACCTGTGCAGCGACGAAGCGTCCTTCATCACCGGCTGCGATTACGCCATCGATGGTGGATTTATCAAACTGAATAATTAAGCAGCATGAAACTGATCCGCTTTGGCGAAGCAGGTAACGAGAAACCCGGTGCGATCATCGGGGAAGAATGGGTTGATGTTTCTCCGTATGTAGCGGAATACGATGAACGATTCTTTGCGAACGAAGGATTACAGGTATTGAAAACGATAATCGGTGAAAAGGAACTGAAGCCTGTTCCGAAGGAAACAAGACTGGGAGCGCCCATCGCCCGGCCATCCAAACTCATCTGCATCGGTCTTAATTATTCCGATCACGCGGCGGAGAGCAAGATGGATCTGCCGGCCGAGCCCGTTATCTTTTTCAAAGCTACCAGCGCTATCTGCGGACCAAATGATGACCTGGTGATACCGAAGAACAGCGTCAAGACCGATTGGGAAGTGGAACTGGCGGTTGTGATCGGTAGAAAAGCTTCCTATGTTTCCGAAGCCGAAGCGTTGCATCATGTAGCCGGTTATATGCTGCACAACGATTACAGCGAACGGGCCTTTCAACTGGAACGAAGCGGGCAATGGGTAAAGGGAAAGAGCTGCGATAGCTTTGCCCCGCTGGGTCCCTGGCTGGCCACACCCGATGAAATAGCCGATATCAATAACCTGCGCCTCTGGCTTACCGTGAACGGGAAGATGATGCAGGATGGAAACAGCAAAAACCTCGTGTTCAAAATACCCCATCTCGTTTCGTATGTAAGCCAGTTTATGACCCTGTTGCCGGGCGACATCATCTCTACCGGTACTCCCGCAGGAGTGGGGATGGGACAAAAGCCCGATCCCGTTTACATCAAACCCGGCGATCTGATCGAATTGGGGATCGATGGACTGGGAAGCAGCAGGCAAAAAGCCCGGGCTTATCAAACAGCATGAAACCAATGAAACGATATTGCCTGGCGCTCGACCTGAAAGACGATCCCGAACTCATTGCCCAATACGAAGCGCATCACCGCGAGGTATGGCCCGCGATCATTCAAAGCATCCGCGATGCCGGTATCGGCGTGCTGGATATCTACCGCACCGGCAACCGGCTTTTCATGATCCTGGAGGCAGACGGGGATTTCAGTTTCGAAAAAAAAGCTGCCGCCGATGCCAATAACCCAACCGTGCAGGAATGGGAAACCCTGATGTGGCAGTTCCAGCAGGCGCTGCCCTGGGCAAAGCCTGGTGAGAAATGGATACTCCTTGATAAAATCTTTCAACTGCCATGACCATCGACGCTCATGTGCACTACTGGCAATTTGATCCGGTGCGGGACGCCTGGATCACAGAAGCAATGACTGTACTGCGGCAGGACTATCTTCCCCAACTAGCAAAAAGCGTATTTGCCGAAAATGCGGTCGACGCCTGCATAGCGGTTCAGGCCGATCAAAGCGAAACGGAAACGGATTTTCTCGTCGAACTGGCAGTACAGAATCCATTCATCAAAGGTCTGGTTGGCTGGGTTGATCTCAGCAGCGACAGCATCGAAGAACGGCTCGCCTATTATTCCCGGTTTCCCATCATCAAGGGCTGGCGGCATATTGTACAGGCTGAGCCCATGGACTTTTTGCAGCGGGAAGATTTCCGTCGGGGTATCAAAGCCCTTCGTGCGTATTCATATACCTATGATGTGCTGGTATATCATCAGCAATTGAAACCCGCACTGGCGTTTATGCATGCTTTTCCAGACCAGCGATTCATCATCGACCATTGCGCAAAACCGGCCATCGCCAAAAAAGAGATCGGCGAATGGGCGAAGTATATGAAAGAGATGGCGCAGCATCCCGATGTGTATTGCAAGTTGTCGGGCCTGCTGACCGAAGCGGCCTGGAACGATTGGACGCCCGCGGATTTTTATCCGTATCTTGATACGGTGTTCGACTGTTTCGGCGCCGAACGACTGCTCTTCGGGAGCGACTGGCCGGTGATGCTTCTTTCCGGAACCTACCGGCAATGGAAATCGCTATTGGAAACCTACATGAAAAATTGCAGTGATACGGAACGGCAGAATATTTTCGGGGCGAACGCAGTCCGCTGTTATAATTTGTAACCATGAACCTCGGGTTAAACGATAAAGTGATACTTGTTTCGGGCGGCGCCAAAGGCATCGGGGCCGGCATCTGTAAAATACTGGCAGCCGAAGGAGCCATTCCGGTGATCATCGGCCGCAATGAGGCCGATAATATTTCCATGCTGAATGAATTGGGGGGCAGGTGTTTTTATGTTACTGCCGAGCTTACCGATCCCGCCGCATGCAATCGGGCGGTGGAACTCGTTGTGGCAAAATTCAACCGCATCGATGGGTTGGTGAACAATGCCGGCGTAAATGATGGGGTAGGGTTGGAGAAGGGCGATTACGAAGCATTTATGGCTTCCCTGCATAAGAACCTCGTACATTATTACCTGCTGGCGCATCATGCGCTGCCTTACCTCGTTAAAAGCAAAGGGTCGATCGTGAACATCGGGAGTAAGGTGGCTGAAACAGGCCAGGGCAATACTTCCGCTTATGCCGCTGCCAACGGTGGCCGCAATGCGCTTACCCGCGAATGGTCGGTGGAACTGCTGAAATACGGCATCCGGGTGAACGCGGTGATCGTTGCTGAATCGTACACGCCCTTGTATGAAAAATGGATCAACGCATTGCCCAACCCGGAAGAAAAACTTCGTTCGATCACCGAAAAAATTCCACTGGAGAAACGAATGACCACAGCAGAAGAGATCGCCAATATGGTGGCCTTCCTGCTTTCGGAACGATCCAGTCATACCACCGGCCAGCTCATCCACGTGGATGGGGGCTATACACATTTAGACCGAGCCTTATAATTCTATGCGTTATTTTCTGTTTTTCCTATTTTATTTCTCAGCAATGGCTGCGCTGGCTCAGCCCGGGCCCACGCCGCAGCAACTGGCCTGGCATGAGATGGAGTTTTATCTTTTCATGCATTTTGGTCCCAATACCTTCACCAACCTGGAGTGGGGCCATGGAACGGAGAAGGAAGAAATATTCAATCCCACCGGTCTCGATTGCGAACAATGGTGCCGCATTGCCAAAGCTTCGGGCGCAACGGGCATCATCATCACCGCCAAACACCACGATGGGTTCTGCCTCTGGCCAAGCAAATATTCCACCCACACCGTTCGGGAAAGCAAATGGAAAAACGGCAAGGGTGATGTACTGAAGGAGTTATCCGCTGCCTGTAAAAAATACGGGCTCAGGTTCGGCGTATACATCTCGCCCTGGGATCGCAACCACCCCGATTATGGAACGGAGAAATACAACGATGTGTTTGTAAACATGATGAAAGAGTTGTTTACGAATTACGGACCCATCTGGGAACTCTGGTGGGATGGGGCCAACGGTGAAGGCCCGAATGGCAAGAAACAGGTGTACGACTGGAAGCGTTTTGAAAAAACAGTCCGGGAACTTTCGCCCAATACGGTTGTGTTCAGCGATATCGGCCCGGATATACGCTGGTGCGGCAACGAGAGCGGCATTGCGGGTACAACGAACTGGAACACGCTTGATACCGCAGGTTTTACACGGGGCGCCGGAGCACCTTCGCAGGATACCCTGAACACCGGAAATGCCGATGGAAAGGCCTGGATTCCGGCAGAATGTGATGTGAGCATTAGGCCGGGATGGTTCTGGCATGAAAACGAAAATTCAAAAGTCAAAACCCCTGAAGAACTGTTCAGTTTGTATTTGAAGTCGGTGGGCAGAGGAGCGAATCTTTTGCTTAATGTTCCGCCCGACAGAAGGGGACTGATCCATGAAAACGATTCGGCGGCGCTGGTAGGTTTCCGGCGTTTGGTGGAGAAGAGCTTCGCTTCCAATATTTCAAGAAGGGGTACAGGCTACTTCAATCCGCACAATGGGGCAAGGCAGGTTAGTGGTTTGAATGATGGCAACCCCCGTACCCTGGAAACAATCGTTGCCCCGGATCGCAGTTCGATGGGTATCGAATTCGCGGATAGCCAGCGTATCAATTGCGTGGTGCTGAAGGAATACCTGGAAAAAGGGCAACATACCCGATCATTCCGCTTGCTGCTTATGACTAAGAAACATGAATTACTTCGGGAAATAAAAGGAACCAGCATCGGAAGAAAACGCATCCTCACTTTTCCCACCACCAATGTGGGACTTATTGGATTGGCCATCGACGACCAGCAAGGATATACCGCGATCACGGAGATACAGGCTTACCTGATCGATGAGAAATTGCTGGAAAAATGATCATTTCCCTTTGAATTCGGCCTTTCTTTTTTCCAGGAAGGCCGAAGTGCCTTCCTTCATGTCTTCGGTTACAAAGCAATCGCCGAAGGCTTCGATCTCTTTATCATAGCCGCTCTTGCCATTGGTATAGGCACTGTCGCTCACCACAGCCACATTCACGCATTCGATCACCTTACCAACCGCGATGGGCGCCTTGGATTGTATGATGGTGAGGATGTCTTTGGTTCGTTGCAGTAAGGTATCGGCGGTGGTAACATGATTTACGAGTCCGAGTTGCTGGGCTTCGTTGGCATCAATGAGGTGGGCGGTCATCTGCAGTTCCATGCTCTTACCTTTACCAACCAGTTGCGTTAAGCGTTGCGTTCCCCCATAGCCGGGTATAAGGCCGAGGTTCACTTCGGGTTGCCCGAACTTCGCGTTCTCGCTGCAGAGCCGGAAATGACAGGCCATTGCCAGTTCGCAACCGCCGCCGAGGGCAAAACCGTTTACCGCGGCCACGATGGGCTTGCGGCTGTTTTCGATCTTGAAGAAAACATCCTGTCCGCGTTTAGCCAACGCCATGGCCTGTTCACGGCTGAGCCCGCCGAATTCGGAGATGTCCGCGCCTGCCACAAAGGCCTTTGGACCCGCGCCGGTGATGATCGCTGTTTTAATAGCCGGGTTGTTGTTCACTTCATCGATCGCTTTATCAAGGTCGTTGAAGACCTCTTTGTTCAGCGCATTCAGTTTATCGGGGCGGTTGATGGTGATGGTGCAGATCCCGTTCTCCATTTGAACGAGTAAAGTAGAATAGCTCATGGTCTGGTTTTTAGCGATCCGAAGATAGTACATTTGGTATCTTTGACTATGACATTTCTGAACATCATTGCCTATACGGGTGTGTTCGTGTTTGCACTCACCGGGGCCTTTAAAGCACGTACGCATAAGATGGATGTGTTTGGTGGCCTGGTGGTGGCTTTTGCCACGGCATATGGCGGAGGTACGGTACGCGACCTGCTGATTGGTGTGCGGCCGGTGAACTGGGTGAATGATAACCTGGCGCTGGCACTGGTTTTTGCGGGTACCGTGTTTACCTTTTTATTGAAAGAGAATGTGAACCGTTTCAGGCGAACGATATTCTTTACCGATGCGATCGGGCTTGGACTCTTTACAGCCACCGGCATTGAAGTGGCTTTGCGCAACGGGCTGAATGATCTCTATTCCCTGATCATGGGCGTGATCACGGCTACGTTCGGCGGTTTGGTGGCGGATATCTTCTGCAACAATGTTCCCAATTTGTTTAAGCGGGGTGAGTTGTATGCAACAGCCTGTGCGATCGGGGCGGCGGTATACCTGCTGCTGAAGCAAACCCAGGTCGATTCAAATCTCAATATGGCGGTTTGCGTGGTGCTGGTGGTGGGGATCCGTATCTACTCCAAACGGAAGCGGCTGATGTTACCGGAGATCTAAAACGACCTGTTCTCCTTTACCCATGTTCGGATGTAGCCGGCTATTTCGGATGTAGTGGCGCCTGGGGCGAAAAGTTTTCCAACACCCGCCTTATTCAGCGCTGCCATGTCTTCCTCCGGAATAATGCCTCCGCCGGTGAGCAATACATCGTTCATTCCTTTTTCCTTCATCAGGGTCATGATCTTTGGAAACACGGTGTTATGGGCGCCGCTCAGAATGCTTACGCCGATGGCGTCTACATCTTCCTGCAGGGCGGCATTCACAACCATCTCCGGGGTTTGGCGGAGACCGGTATAGATCACTTCCATGCCGGCGTCACGGAGGGCTGTGGCGATCACTTTGGCGCCCCGGTCGTGGCCGTCGAGTCCAACTTTGGCTACTAATACTCGAATGGGTCTGTTCATAACTGGTTATGTGGGGCAAAAATAAAGAATCTCACCGGTTGAATTTCTGTTTCATCTTTTTCAGTCCTTCCTGCGCCAGTCTGAGGCCTTCTTTATCTATGTTCTCAAAGAAAATGATCTTATCGCCGAACTGGCGGGAGTAGGGGTTGGTAACGGAATCCAGTAATTGGATCCTGCCAAAATGCTGAAATACTTCATCGTCTTTGCCGGGCATTCTTCTCCCGATAAAAAGGATATGCCGGAACGATAAGTTATCGGGGATCCAGAGCAGAAAAGAGCCGTTATCGGATAGCACCCTGCTCGTAAAGTTATCCTGCTTCCCATAGAATTTCAATGACCCCGCTTGCCCGTAATGCCTGCAATAGATGATGGTATTCGCTCTAATTGTGTCCGGCAGATTTGTGTAAAAAATCTTTTCTGCTTTCGTACTTAACTCTTTCCAGCCCAGCATGTCGGCAAAGTCCTGCGGCAACGGATGTGTCTTCAGGTCTTCCCATTTATGTTCTTCGTGGATCTTCTTATAAAAGGCATCCAGTTTACCGGGTGTTTCGGTTGGTAGCAACAAGGGCATGATCATCCAGTTGAAAAGGGCCATTAAAACCCCGATGCTGTAACTGATCCATTTTCGTTTACGAAGTAACTGTTCCCAGGCAAAACCACCAGCGGCAAAAAGGACCGGGTAAACGCCCAATGTATAGTAGCTTTTCCCGCTTCCAAAAAGCAGGAGCAGGATCACCGAGAAATAAATGATACCGATGAAGTACCATCGTTTTTGGGTCAAAACCCAGATCAATCCGGCCAACCAGATCAGCAGCCCCGGTAATAGCATCATGAGTTGGTCTTTGATGAAGTCGGCTTTATTGATGTATTGAAGCTGGGTCTCCCTGAGTTCGGCCATATGATGCATCAGGGGCCAGTTGTGATGGTACTGCCATACTACATTGGGGGCGATGAGTAAGAGGGCAAGCGCAGCAGCGAGCCAGGTTTGCTTTTTTACAAAAACTGCACGGTAAGGAGAAAGTGCCAGGCCAACGACCACAGAAGCAGCCATGAATAAAACAGAGTATTTACTCCACCATCCCAGGGCGAGGCTGATGGCCAGGAGGAAAATAAAATTCAGCTGTTTTGTATTTACATAACGGACCAGGAAATACAGCGAAAGTGTCCAGAAGAATACATCCAGGAAATTGGGTTGAAATAAAGCGTGTATGCGAACGAAGGCCCCGCCCATGACACCCAATGCGGCCAGTAACTGGGCGAGGGATTTGCCACCAAATTCCGCCGTGATCAAGCAGGTAAGAACCACCGTTGCTGCGCCGAAAAGACAGGGCCAGAATTTAATGGCGATCTCTGATCCTCCTGCCCAGGAAGAAACGGTGGCGAGCCAGGAAAGCATGGGAGGATTCTCCAGGTAGCCCAGGGCCGGATGCAGTCCCTGCTGGTAGTAAAGGAATTCATCCCGTTGCAACTCGAACAACGGGTGCTGAAAAATTAACGGCAATGAAAATTTTATAATAGCGAGAAAAAGTACCAGCGGCCACGAAACCTTCGTTGTGTTCATTAAAGAAAGGTACTAAATGTTGAGGAACACGATGTGCTTAACCTTCGATTACAACGATCGCGTTGTTGATGCGGCGAATGGTTTCATCCTTACCCAACAGCTCGGCAATTGCGAAAACGGGAGGGCCATACTTGCCCCCAACCAGCATGATGCGTAACGGGAGTTGAAGATCGCCGGGTTTGATGTTTTTTTCCGCTGCCAGTTGTTTAAAGCAATTTTCCAGGCCTGGAATATTCCATTCACTGAGCGAGGCAAGTTTATCAGCATATGCGGTAAAGAAATCCTTTTTATCAGCAGTCCATTTCGGCTTAACAGCATCCACATCCAGCCGATCCGGGGTTTTAAAGAAAAAAGAAGATTGCTGAACAAAGTCGGGTAAAAGCGTACACCTGTCTTTAACCAGTTCAAGTACTGATTCCAGTTTGCCTTCATCCGTTACGCTAATTCCGGCAGATCCAAGGAGTTCCTTAACGGTTAACGTATAGTTTTGAACGGCTGATTTCTTTATCCATTCGTGATTGAACCACTTCGCTTTCTCGAAATCGAATCTGGCGCCCGCTACATGAACCCTTTCCATGGAAAATTTAGAAATCAGTTCTTCCATGCTGAAAAGCTCCTGCTCGGTTCCATCGTTCCATCCAAGTACTGCCAGCAAATTGACGAACGCCTCGGGAAGAAACCCTCTCTCTTTGAAGCCCTCCGTCAGTTCATTCGTCCTGGGATCGGTCCAGTTCATCGCAAATACCGGGAAGCCGTATTTGGCGCCATCGCGTTTACTGAGTTTGCCATTCGGGCCAAGGATCAGGGGCAGGTGAGCCCACTGGGGCATTTCATTTTCCCAACCCAGGTATTTCCAGAGCAGCAGGTGAACGGGGGCGCTTGGCAGCCATTCTTCGCCACGGAACGCGTGTGTTATCTTCATCAGGTAATCGTCGACCACCACCGCCAGGTGATAGGTTGGCATGCCATCGGCTTTCAGCAGCACTTTATCATCCACCAATCCTGTCTCAAAACGGATCTCACCCCGAATCATGTCGGTAAAGCCGATTACTTCGTTCTCCGGCATTTTAATGCGGATCACATAGGGTGTATTCCTGGTCAGCAGATCGTTTACTTCTGCTTCGGTCAGGGAAAGACTGTTTTGCATTTTTCCCCGGATACGATGATCATATTGGGGGGATGGATTTTCGGCGGTTTTATTCTCTTCCCGCATCTTTTCCAGGTCTTCTTTTGTATCGAAGGCATAATAGGCATAGCCATTTTTTACCAACTGCTCCGCATATTGCCGGTATTGTTCCTTGCGTTCACTTTGCCTGTAGGGGCCATATGATCCCTTGTGTAGCGGGCTTTCATCCGGCTCCATGCCACACCATTTCAGGCAGGCAAATATGTATTCTTCCGCCCCGGGAACGAAACGGGTCTGGTCTGTATCTTCGATCCGAAGTATGAAATCACCTTTGTGTTGTTTGGCGAAAAGGTAGTTGTATAAAACAGTTCGTACACCTCCAAGGTGTAAACCACCGGTAGGGCTGGGGGCGAATCGTACACGTACTTTGCTCATGCGGCAAAGATAGGTTCTGTTCAGGCATAAAAAAACCGTCACGTTTACTGCGTGACGGTCTGATCCTTATAAAAAACCAAGTTAACGGAGAATGATTGTTCTTGGCGGACGCCCATCGATGGAGATGGTAGCGAGGTTATCGCAATCGCCATTACCAAAATCGATGATGGCATAATGGTTTGGTCCTTCCACTTTTAATTTGCCTTTATCGATATTTGCGCAACTGTTTTTCTTTTGGAGCGCTTCAAGTACGGTACCGGTTCTGGTGCGGCCGGCGGCATTGGTTACGGAATAGTTACCGGTGATAGAGAACACGTCGTCTATCCAGGTAGGAGTGGCAACACCAGCTGTTTGAGTCACATTTTTAGTGCCGCTGTGAAGCCAGTACCTTCCATTGGGAGCGGTTACTTTACCGTTGGTGGTAACCCTTGTCCAGCTTCTTGTACCGGGTGTACTTGTGTTCGTCCACACTATCTGCCCTTCAATCTTGTACAGGTTCACGTAATAATTGTCGAAGGTCATAGTAGCCTGGCTGTTCGGTTTGCGAACTGAATCGGTGAGTACGATATTGATCTTTCCGCTTCGGGTAACACCGTTAAAGGTGCACGCTGTACCAAAATCAATTACGATGGTTTTGGGAAAGCCTGTTTGCGGGGTTATTGTTACGTTCGCACAGGGGATGAAGTTCTCGACGGTTTCGCTACCAGGAGCAAAGTTTCCTGCTACGCTGTTTTCAACGGCTACCTGCATAAACATGTCGTTAGCGTCTTCAGAGAGATTGTCAGCGATCGCCTGATCGCCACTAAGTTCAAAAGTGGTTTCGATGTCTTCAGAGCTTGTGTTGTCGGCTTTTTTACAAGAATTGAAGCCGGTGGCCAGCATAATTGCCGCGAAAACGGGTAAAAGCTGTTTGATTTTCATAATGATTATTTTTTTAAGTGGACCTGAGACGGTGGGTTATGAACGAAGTTTAAGTGGGTTTAAAAAAAGTTAAATTGCTTCATGTTTTACCTTGCCAAAACGCCTAGTTGGCTCATTAAATTGTATGGAGGGGGTGTGTGGAGATTGTTAAATAGTGAAAAAATAATATATCTAACCTTTGATGATGGGCCCCACCCTGAAATCACCCGTTTTGTACTCTCAGAATTGGATAAATATCAGGCAAAAGCCACTTTTTTCTGTATCGGCAAGAATGTATCCTTGTTTCCAGAGGTTTACAAGGATATCCTGGAAAAGGGGCATGCTGTGGGCAACCATACGCACCATCACCTCAATGGGTGGAAGACCGGAACTGCCGATTATGTTACAGATGTGTTGCATGCACGGCAATATATTCATTCAGCCCTATTTAGACCGCCATATGGCCGCAGTACCCGAAGACAAAGGGAAACGCTTTCGAAATTGGCCGAGCCATTTCACGAGATCATGTGGACGGTTTTAAGCGGCGACTTTGATAAAAGAATTTCTCCTCAAAAATGCTATAAAAACGTGGTGAATAATGTCGTAGACGGATCCATTGTTGTTTTTCACGACAGTGAAAAAGCGTATGAACGGCTGAGGTATAGTTTACCAAAGGTGCTGGAATACTTTGCAAATCAAGGGTATCAGTTTCATAAGATAAGTACCGAAATAATTGAAAAATGAGCCGAAGATTAAAGGAAGATTAGAGAGGAAATTGCTGAAAAAAAATTGGGCCGGGGTAGAAACCCTGGCCCGTTTTTAATCCGTACCCTATGAAAACTGGGATAAATGTACATTGTTGTTGTTAAATAAGCAACAATTTTTTTCCTGTTTTTTAGAGTGTTATGATATGGGGGACACCATTGATAAAAATTACGGCTACATTATCACATGTTCCATTTCCGTAATCTAACAACGCTTCCCTGTTGTCCCTGGAGAGTCTTACTTTGCCCTGAACGATCCACCTGCAACTGAACTTTTTGATCAGTGGGTCAACCACCAAGGATGACCAGGTATGTCCACCAGAGTTCGATCCGTGGGCATTTCCTGTAATCTTATACACGTCATCCAGGGGGAAATGAACGGTCCCGTTACCCTCAATTTGAAGCACATTCTTGAGGCTGTTCCACTGCCGCCAGCGATTGTTATTGGTATTCGTGATCTTCCCGTTTATGACCTGCACCTTCCAGCCTTGCATATTTGATGTGCTTGTGTTTTCGGTAATATGGGTGCCCTCTACTTTGAAACTGTCGACAAAATAGCCGACAAACGTTGTAGAAACCTTGGCCCCGGGTACAGTCATGCGGTTGGTGTAAATGGATACAATCTTTCCTTTGCGGTACTTCCCATCACGGCAAAGACAACCGGTTCCGAAGTCGATCGTAACTGTTTTGGGGAATACACCTGGGATATTCGGGACCACAGAGATGGTAAAACAGCGAACCTGATTTGTTGGATTCGTGCTGCCAAGCTCAAAAAGCCCGGAAACATTGGCATTCATGCCCAGATCTTCGCCAACCTGGCTGCTGTTCATACTGGCCGTGATGTTGAATACATCGTCATAAATGGCTTCCGATTCAGCCTCATCGGTGGTAGCCTCCTGCGTTGCTGCGGTCTCTTGTGGCGTGTCGCTCTGGGCGTTGTTAACGCTGACGTCCTTCTTGCACCCGGCAAGCATTAATGCACCCGTAAGGATTAAAGCCAGGAGCAAACTGGCTGTGGTTGTAATCTTTTTCATAAAAAAAATTTAGGTGAATAATGCAATGATCTTAAGACAGGGCCTGCTTAGCGGAGTTTAAAGATTCGTTAAATTATTTTTAATGAATTTTGCAACAAATACGTATATGCTGATAGATACACACAGCCATTTGTATGTTAATAGCTTTCGAAAGGATATTGACACGGTTATAAACCGGGCAGTTGAATCGGGTGTTGGTAAAATTTACCTTCCGGCAATAGATAGCGCTGAAACAGAGAGCATGTTGCAATTGGAAAAAGCTTATCCCAACATATGCTTCGCAATGATGGGCTTGCATCCCTGCTCGGTGAAAGAGAACGTTGAATCCGAATTGATTCATGTGGAAGAGTGGCTGGCCAAAAGAAAGTTCTGCGCAGTAGGGGAGATTGGACTCGATTTTTACTGGGACAAGACCCACCTGGAACAGCAGTATCGGTCTTTTCGGGTGCAAATAGAATGGGCGCTGCACTATAACCTTCCCATTGTTATACATACACGTAATGCAATGCAGGAAACCATTAGCATAGTGAATGAGTATGTTTCCAAAGGTATCCGGGGGATATTTCATTGTTTTGGCGATAGTTATGAGAATGCCCGAAAAATAATTGACATGGGCTTCTATCTTGGTATCGGTGGGGTGGTTACTTATAAAAAATCCGGACTGGCGGATGTGCTGACCAACATTGATCTTTCGCATATGGTATTGGAAACGGATGCTCCATACCTAACTCCGGAACCGTTTCGGGGGAAAAGAAATGAGAGCGGGTATTTGAAGTATATCGTTGAGAAACTGTCTCAAATAAAGCACGTTTCGCCCGCTGAAGTAGCAAGGATTACCACGCTCAATGCCGAAAAAATATTCGGCTCATAATGGATGAAACTGTATTTTTGCCACCCTGTAAAAAAGGAGACTTGTCCGAGTGGTTGAAGGAGCACGCCTGGAAAGTGTGTATAGGGGAAACTCTATCGGGGGTTCGAATCCCCCAGTCTCCGCAGCAAGCTTCCTGCGCTTAGGCAAAGGAGGCTTTTAAATTTCTGGAATCGACACGTCTATTCGAGCACTTTTTCCATACGGGTGCTCCTTGAGCCTTTGACAAGAATAGTGGTGTTTTTGAATTTCTGATCCTGTAACCACTGCGCCGCTTCCAGAGAACTATTTAAATAAATAAAACGGTGGGATACGTTCTTAAAGTCTCCTCCAACAAGTACCACATTCTTCCAGGAGTAATTGTTAATAAGATCGATTAAAGCCTGGTGTTCAGCGAGACTTTCCTGTCCAAGTTCCATCATCCCTCCAAGCATTAAAACTTTTTCAGTGCCCTCCATTTTTGCAAAATTTTCAATGGCCGCCTTCATGCTGGTTGGATTGGCGTTATAGGCATCCAGAATAATCTTATTGCTGTCTTTTTCAATAAGCTGAGATCGGCTGTTGGATGGGACGTAACCTTCCAAAGCTGATTTGATCTTCTCTTCAGGAACATTAAAGTACCTGCCTATAGTGACAGCCAAAAGAATATTGGGAAGGTTGTATTCTCCTACCAGGTTTGTTTTTATTAATCCCAAATCCGGACCCTTTGTGATTCTGACCTCCAGAAATCCGGCGCCATTTTCAACATACCCGGTTACAGAAGCTTCCTTCGTTCCATAGGTGATTATTTCACGGATACCTGCGCTCATTTCTCTCAGGTAGGGGTAATCCCACATAACGAAGGCAGACCCCTCGTTCACGCGAAGATGATCATATAATTCACCTTTCCCTTTTCTGACTCCTTCAATACCTCCAAAGCCTTCGAGGTGAGCCTTGCCGCAATTCGTTATGATTCCATGCGTGGGGCGTGTATAGGAGCAGTATCCTTCGATTTCCTTCTGATGGTTTGCCCCCATTTCCACAATGGCTATTTCGGCATCCGGTTTAATCTTCAGCAGGGTAAGCGGGATGCCGATGTGATTATTCAGATTACCTTCCGTAGTGTAAGTTTTATAGGTGGTCGATAAAACCGCATGCATAAGTTCTTTGGAAGTGGTTTTTCCGTTGCTGCCTGTTATGGCAATAACGGGCAATCGTCTTGATTTATCAAGATGATCAAGTTGCAGGCGGTGGTATCCCGCTAAGTGCTGTAACGTAGTAAGAACATCGTCAACTTTAATCAATCTTGAATCCGCAATGTCCAGTGGCTCGTCGATGACGGCAAATGAAGCGCCCTGCTCCAGGGCCTGGAGGGCAAATTGGTTCCCGTTAAAATGTTCGCCCTTCAGTGCAAAAAACAGATCTCCCTTTTTTAACCTGCGGGTATCAGTTTGTACGGAAGGATGTTGCTGGTATAACTTATATAATAAATGAATTTCCATGCGTCAAAAATAATTGAGCGGAGGCAAGTACGCATAAAAAAACTCCCGGTATTTACCGGGAGTTTTTTTATAATGATTATTTCTTTTTCTTTCGGGAGTTCTGTTTGCGGGTTCCGAAGATGTTACCCTCTTTGAAGCCAGGGCCTTCCGGCGGGCCAAGATAGGTTTGCGCACAACGGAAACCTACAGTACTTGCAGCCTGGTCTTCTTCCATGAAGCGGCGTGTTCCGGGAGACAGCCAGTAAGGCCTGTCGTTCCAGCTACCACCTTTGATTACTCTTGATTTGTCGCTGATAAGAGAAGTAACTCCGTAGCCATAGTAAACACCGCTGGCTGAGTCGCCATCGAGGTAGTTGATCACGTTGTTCTTCTGATAATTACTGCGGTTTTGAACTTCTTCATCAGAAATATCAACCTTTTTCAGGCGACCCATACTGTCTCTTTCGTATTCGCCGGAAGTATTCTTGTAATAGCGCTGGAATCTGTTACCACGGAAATAGTTGAAGTCCTGGCCTTCCATCGGTGTCAGCGGACGATAAACGTCGCCTACCCACTCGCTTACGTTACCACTCATATTGTAGAGGCCAAAAGCATTTGGATAGAAGGATTTGATGTTTCCGGGTATTGCAGCACGGTCATTCAGACCACCCGCTACACCCATGTTATCACCGCTTCCGCGTTTGAAGTTGGCCAGGAATTTACCCTGCCAGCCGCCCCGGCGGTTATCCCGCAGGCCATTTGCATTCTGACTCCAGGAATAAATCTGTTGATTCGAGAATAATTCTTCGCCACTCTTTCCTTCTTTTTTGCGGGGAGATGGGTTTTGTGCAAGCATTCCGTATGCCGCGTATTCCCATTCAGCTTCAGTAGGAAGGCGATAACCCATATTAAGAATCCCATCCTCCATACGAACAGTAGACCTGGGTTTGCCATTTACGTCTTTAAGTTCAGACTTCTTAGGCTTATTCCTTCCCTGGATCATATCCGGGGCCATCAGGTAAGTTTCGGTATTGAATGAACCGTCAGCTCCGGCCCCTTTCATTTCGCGTTTAATCGCATCTTTTTTCAAGAAACCCTTTTTCTGAAGGTTCAGCTCATTCACCCTGTCTGTACGCCAAATACAGAAGTCATGAGCCTGGCGCCAGTTTACGCCCACAACAGGGTAGTAGTTGTAGGAGGGGAAACGGAAGTAATATTCAACGTAGGGTTCGTTGTAGGCCAACTCTTCCCGCCAAACAAGCGTATCGGGCAGTGCTTTATAGAGGATGTTAGAATCACCGGAAAAGGTGTTCTCAAGCCAGTAAATATATTCACGGTAATGAACGTTGGCAACTTCGGTTTCGTCGATGAAGAACGATGGTACAGTAATGCGGCGGGGAATATTGTTCCAGTCGCCCATCACGTCTTCGTCTTTGGCGCCCATTACAAATGAGCCGCCCTGCACGAATACCAGACCCGGGCCTGCTTTGGGATATTTCACTTTGGCAACATGGAAGTTGCCCATGTTTTTGTCATCATAGTTCCAACCGGTAACAGAGGATTTGCCGCTTTTAGACCCGCTTTTCTTACAGGCACCCAAAGCGAGGGCCGCTAAAGCAAGGATTGCCAGACTTTTACCAGAAAATAATTTTGTCATGTTCATTCGTTTATCAGATTGTTTAACGAAAGGTTTTCTTTATTATTGTATGTGGGGTTATACAGGTTGCGAATATAAATACTTTACTCGATATAGGGTCAATTAGCGCTTTTTTTTACTATCATCCTGCATACTGGGATAGTCGATCAAATACCAGCCTGTATCGAAAGGAAAGGCATGAATAGGGAAACACCCACACTCCGGAAATCGGGACCTGTGCCTGATTATTTTTTTGGAAGATAATTCCAAGAGTTTTAATCTTGCAAAACTGATGGGTTTAACCTGGTCAGGAGTTCTTTACCGGTGGACAGCAATGACTGGGTTGAGTGATTTACAGATTGTTGCACAACTGCCTTTCAAGGATGTGTGACAATATTCTTCAACGACGGACGTTTAAGGGAAACTTCCCGCAACCATACGTTGACCGGAATTGACCCATTGAACAGATACGGTAAATTACTGGATGGTAGTCATGCCGTTCTGAGTTGAAAGGGGGCTTTTTTTTGGGTTTTTTAACAAGATTTTATAATTTAGTTGTTCGTTTGAATAAAACCATTATTTTTACAACATAATAGCAATCATAAAACTTAACGCTTATAGAGGTAAGTCTACCTAACCAAGACAAAACAAAACGCATGAAAAAAGTAACTTTGAAACTAACTGCCTTAGTTATGTTACTGGGAGGAACAATAACTGTATCTAACGCCCAGAGTAAGATTAACCCCGTAACATCCGCCGTTCCGTTTTTACGCATTACGCCTGATACCCGCAGCGCTGGTATGGGTGATGTTGGTATCGCGATTGCACCAGATGCCAATGCGAATTACGCTAACATAGCCAGAACTCCTTTTGCATCAAGCAAGATAGGAATCGGCGTTAACTATTCTCCCTGGTTACGTGACCTCTCTGTGAATGATGTATTCATCGCTTCACTTGCGGGTTATTATAAAATAGACGACCGTCAAGCTCTTTCAGCTTCTATGCGCTATTTCAAATTGGGTCAGATTCAATTCACAGACCAACTGGGTAATGACCTGAATATTTACAATCCAAAAGAATTCGCAATCGATCTCGGGTATTCCCGCAAACTGTCAAATAAGTTTGGTATTGGTATCGCCATCCGCTATATCAATTCCAACCTGTCAAGCGGTAATTTCAACGGCCAGAACTACAAGGCTGGATCTTCCGTAGCCGGTGACCTGCATCTTTATCACCACGGGGTTAAAGAAAATGGCCAGGGATTGAACTGGGGACTTACCCTGAGCAACCTGGGTTCTAAAGTTTCCTATTCTAGCGACGCTACTCAAAAAGATTATATTCCTGCAAACCTCGGTTTGGGTGTAGCTTATACCAAAGTGTTCGACGAGGCTAATAAAGTTACATTGGCCCTCGACCTGAATAAACTGCTGGTTCCTACTCCTCCCGTATTGACCGGTAATACTTCTTCTGATTCTGCAGCGCTGGCTAAATACCGCAGCCGCAGTGTAGCAAGCAGCTGGGTTAAATCATTTGGCGATGCTGATGGCAAGATCAATGAGGAAATCCAGGAAATCAACCTTTCTGTTGGTGCTGAATACTGGTATAACAACCAATTTGGTTTCCGTGCCGGTTATTTTTACGAGAATCCAAACAAAGGAAACAGGAAATACTTCACCGTAGGTGCAAGCGTAAAATACAGCGTTGCTACATTGAACTTCGCTTATGTGTTTGCTAACGGTAGCGGTACTACCCGTAACCCACTGTCAAATACATACCGTTTCGGACTGCTGTTCGATTTCGGCGGTAAATAATATTACTTTTTTCATAGAAAAGCGTCACACCAACGGTGTGACGCTTTTTGTTTACGGATAACTTAAAAAATCGGATATTTACAGAATAAAATAAACATGGCATACAGAATAGGCGCTGGCGTTGATTTTCACCAATTGATTGAAGGAAGGGAGTTATGGATCGGTGGCGTGCAGATTCCTCATACAAAGGGCGCCCTCGGACATAGTGACGCTGATGTATTATTGCATGCAATATGCGATGCCTTTCTTGGTGCACTGGCTTTGGGCGATATTGGCACTCACTTTCCGGATACCGATAACGCTTACAAGGGAATCGACAGCAAAATCTTATTGGCGCATTGCACCAAATTGATCCATACAAAGGGGTATAAGATTGTCAATATTGATAGCACTCTCTGCTTGCAGGCTCCTAAGATAAAACCCTATGTTATGCAAATGCAGGAAACCATTGCCGGAATAACGGGTATCAGTGTCTCCGATGTAGCTGTAAAGGCGACCACCACCGAACATATGGGTTTTGTTGGAAGAGAAGAGGGTTTGCAGGCTTTTGCCACCGTATTGCTTGTAAAAACAGAAAACTAGTTGTTGCGCTTGAAAAAATACATTCTCTCATCTGCCCTTTTGTTGCTGACGCTATCGGCATTCAGTCAAAAAAGTACCAATATCTGGTACTTTGGAACTTCTGTCGGTCTCGACTTTAATCAAACACCGCCACTCCCCCTCCAGGACGGTAAGGCCAGTTCATTTGAAGGATGCTCTTCGATTTCGGACCATAACGGCAGGCTGTTGTTTTACACCAACGGCCAGGTGATCATGAACCGGCTTCATCTGCAAATGAAAAATGGCGGGCATCTTGGCGGTCATCAAAGCAGTACAAACAACACATTGATCGTACCCATGCCAGGAAACGACAGTATGTATTATGTATTCACCACGGGGGCCGCTTTGCAGGAAACCCATCAGTTTCAGTACAACGTTGTAAACATAAGAAGAGACGGAGGTCTCGGGGAGGTTGTTGTGGAGAATGTATTGGTTGAAGACGTTATCTTCGAAAAAATCGCAGGAATCCGGCATTGCAATAAAAAAGATGTATGGATACTGGTTCATAAATGGGATAGCGATGAATACCATGCTTACCTGCTTACTTCGTCTGGGTTGAGTTCTGCACCGGTTGTCAGTCATACCGGAACCGTGATCTCAGGCTTTGAAAACAACGAGATCGGTACATTGAAATTCTCTTCCAGGGGAAACAAGCTGGTTGCTGTTCACTCCTTCGATAACGACCTGGTAGAACTCATGGATTTTGACAATACCACCGGAGTGATTTCAAATCCAATTTCGTTTAAGCCCAATACGACTCCACATAGTCCGTCCTTTATCGGCGTATATGGCGCTGAATTTTCACCCAATGGAAACCTGCTTTATGTATCGGCCAACAATTCGGCAGTAGAGCCCAGTGTACTATACCAGTTCGACATCACGTCGCATAACGCTGCCACCATTATGGGAACCCGCCAGGTCATTGCCAAAACAACACCCTGGTACGCCGGGGCTCTGCAACTCGGGCCCGATATGAAGATATATATGGCTATGTGGAAAGACACTTCGCTCTCCGTTATCGAGAATCCGGATATAACAGGGGCTGGTTGTAATTTCAGTTATAATAGGATTTACATGGGTCCTAAGGACAAAGAACCCATCCAGTTCGGGTTGCCCACTTTCGTGCAAAGTGATTTCGATACTACATCCATACCGTACGATTTCAGCCGTTCCGGTTCCTGTACAAACCGCAACGTTGCTTTCAAACTTAACCGGCTGAGCGGAATCGATTCGGTAAAATGGGATTTTGGCGATGCGCAACAATCCCAGGTGCTTGAACCGGTTCATCCGTATGCGGCTCCCGGATTCTATACCGTTCGTTTGATCGTATATAAGGTCGATTGCTCCGGACAGAATGATACCATCACCCGTAAGATATGGATCGCGGATCCGGGTGGATTCCTGGGCGCCGATGTTTCCAGTTGCGACCCCATGTCTGTCAGTATCGGTATCGCCGATATTGAAGGAGCCAACTATCTCTGGAATACCGGCTATACCGGAAACAGGATCACCACATCCGGCTTTGGGTTGTATTGGCTGGAAATACTGCAGAACGGCTGCAGGATCAGGGATTCGATCATCTTTACGGAAAAACCAAAACCTGCCGTTCACCTGGGGCCGGATACCAGCATCTGCAAATTCCAATCGATTGTTCTTTTCGCTTCCGGAGGTGTTTTCGACACTTATAAATGGAATACGGGCCAGACTTCTTCGGCCATCAGTGTTGACAGAACCGGGACCTACTATGTGGAGGTAAGTCTTTCCGGATGCCTTGCCTCCGATACCTTGGTTGTCTATGCGGGAGATTGTCCGGTTTTTGTGCCTTCCGCTTTCACACCCAACGGCGATGGGCTGAACGATAATTTCGGCGTATTGGGTGATGTGACCGTGAAAAATTTCTCCCTGGAGATATATGATAAATGGGGACAACGCGTATTCAATACAACCGATATAACCCGGAAATGGGATGGCAGCTTTAAGGGTAAGAAATCGCCCAATGGAGCATATCCCTGGTTCATATATTATACAACCGGAAACGGTACCCGTAAATACATGCAGGGTACTGTTATGCTTATCCGGTAGCCCTTGTAAAAAACAGCGATCCGGGATTTCTTAACCCATTCCTTGTTACCTTTGCCAGCATGCCAAACGTACGGGTCAAGATCATCAATACATCCACCAACGAATTACCGGCCTACGCTACATCCGGGTCGGCCGGCATGGATATACGAGCTAACCTCGCATCACCCGTTGTTTTGCAACCACTGGAACGCCAGTTGATCCCTACCGGTTTATTCATCGAACTTCCTGAAGGCCACGAAGCACAGGTGCGCCCGAGAAGCGGGCTGGCCATCAAACAGGGAATCACCTGCCTGAATTCTCCGGGTACCGTAGATGCTGATTATCGGGGAGAATTAAAAGTCATACTCATCAATCTCAGTAATACAGTGCAAACGGTCCGGCATGGCGACCGGATTGCACAGATGATCATCGCACAGGTTGAGCGGGCCGAGCTCATCGAAGTCGAAGCATTGAATGAAACCGCGAGGGGAAATGGCGGGTTTGGCCATACCGGTGTAAAATGAAAATTGTATGAAACAAATTAACCTGGTGCTGCTGGCTGTTATTACGCTGATGTCTGTTTTCAGTTGCCGAACGGTAAAACAGATCAATAAGGTCATTGCGCCGAAAGATACCACCCTGGTCATGCCTTCTGATCAGTCGAAGGCCGATTCCCTGCTGATGATCAGTAATACCCTTGCGGGACTTAATAAGAACCATATCGACTTTCAGACATTCAGCGCCAAGATCAAGGTGGATTACCAGGATAATAACGGCAAACAACCCGATGTTACTGCCATTGTCCGGATCGTGAAAGACAGTGCGATCTGGGTATCGCTCTCCGCCACCATCCTGAATTTTGAGATCTACCGGGTGCTTATCACCAAAGACAGCGTTATCCTGCTCAACAAACAACAAAAGGAAGTGCAATACCGTTCGCTCGATTACCTGCAGGAAGTGACCCAGATACCATTTGATTACGCTACGCTGCAGGACCTGCTCGTCGGCAACCCGGTTTTCACCGATACCAATATTGTGAGTTTTAAGAAAACCGAAAACCAGGTGCTGCTCCTGTGCTTGGGAAAATTCTTCAAGAACCTGCTTACCCTTTCACCCGACAACAATCAGCTGCTGCATAGTAAACTGGATGATGTGGATATGGCCCGGAACCGTACCGCGGATATCACCTATAGTGAATATGAAACCAAATCCGGTTTTAGTTTTTCCACGTACCGCGAGATCACGGTATCCGAAAAGAATAAGCTCGACATTACCCTTAAATTCAAGCAATACGAGTTTAACAAAGAATTATCCGTTTCATTCAACATCCCGAAAAATTATACAAGAAAGTAAGCGTTAGTTCATTCCGGTTCATGTTGCGGTGTGTTCGCCTGATGGATATGAATCGTATTTTTGCTAACCCCAAATGACAACTATGGCTAAACAGGTTTTCTTATTCTTGACTTGCATATTCCTGCTTTCAGCGGCCGTTTTGCAGGCACAGACCCGCGAAGAACTGGAAAAGCAGCGGGCTCAACTGAAAAAGGAAATGGAGCAAACCCAGAAACTGCTGAACAGCAATAAAGCCAAGACCAAGGAGAACCTGGTGCAGTGGAAACTCATCAACGACAAAGTCAATCTCCAGAACCGCATCATCGACAACCTGAGCAAAGACATCAACCTGCTCGACAATAATATTTACAGCAACCAGCGGGAGATCAACCGGTATAACAAACTCCTCGATACATTGAAGGAGGAATACGCCAAAAGCATGGTGTATGCCTACAAGAACAGGGGCAACTACGCGTTCCTCAACTTTATTTTTTCCGCCGCCAGTTTCAACGATGCCATCCGCCGGGTGGCCTACCTGAAGTACTACCGCGATTACCGGAAAAAGCAGGGCGAAAATATCCTGCGCACCCAGGAACTTCGCCGTCAGCGTATCGCGGAACTGGGTGGCATCAAGGTGCAAAAAAGTGAAGTACTGAAAACAAAGGATAAGGAAATGGCTTCCCTCGAAGTGCAGAAACAGGAGAAGGACAAGATCATGAGCGAGTTGAAAAAGCAGGGCAAGGAACTCAATACCCAGCTGGCTACGTATAAGAAGCAAATGAAAAAGGTCGACAATGCCATTGCGGCCGCCATCAATAAAGCGCTTGCCGACGCCAAAAAAGCAGCCTTGAAGAAGGCCAATGAAGAAGCGGCGGCCAACAAAGCCGCGGAAGCCACGGCACCCGCCATCAAGCCTTCCGTTAAAGGATCAACCACCGGAAAAGCAGCCACCACTAAGAAAGCGCCTGAAAGCATCCTGCTGAATGCAGAGAACATCGCCCTGAATGAGAACTTTGTCAAGAACAGGGGCATTCTGCCCTGGCCGGTCGATAAAGGGGTTACCATCATGCATTATGGTAATAACACCCTTCCGAGCGGCAGTGTGATTACAGTCAATGGTATTACCGTATCGTCTGATATTGGCAGCAATGTAAAGGCGGTTTTCGATGGCGTGGTATCCAATGTGGTGTTCATCGAGGATATGCAGGTGGTGATCATCCAGCATGGTAAATATTTCAGTACCTACAGTAACCTCAATAATGTAAGTGTACAACGCGGCCAGAACATAAAAACAGGCCAGGTGATCGGTAAGGTTGCCGCCAACCTGGATGGCGTTGGGGCCATCGACTTCTTCATCAACGACGAACGGGGAAATCTCGATCCCGAGCGTTGGCTGAAACGGTAAGCGGATTTCAGATCATCCTTTTGTAAAGCGCTTCGTATTCCGGAACGATCTTATCAATATCAAACTTCATGGCCTGCGCCAGCGCATTGGCCTTGAATGTTTTTAAAGACTGGTCATCCTGCAGGATCGCCAGCGCATTGCGGCTCATGTCTTCCACGTCTCCCACATTGCTCATATAACCGCTGTAGCCGTTAACATTGATCTCGGGCAGGCCCCCGGCATTGGTGGATATCACGGGTACTTCCGCAGCCATGGCTTCCAGGGCGGCCAGGCCGAAGCTCTCGTATTCGCTGGTGAGTAAGAAGAGATCCGCTATCGGCAGGATGTCTTCCATCTGCTCCTGCTTTCCCAGGAATTTGATGTCTTTATGCGATTCACACTGCCGGGCCGAATCTTCAATATGCGTTCGCTCCGGGCCATCGCCCAGCAACAGGAGCGTGGCCGGTATTTTTTCCCGGATCAGCAGGAAGGTGGAGATCACATCTTCCACCCGTTTCACTTTCCGGAAATTGGAGGCATGCACCAGGATGCGTTCGCCGTTTGGCGCCACCACCTTTTTAAAAGCATCCACGGGCCGGCGGTGAAAACGTTTTACATCCACAAAGTTGTGGATCACTTCGATCTCTTTTTCGATGTGAAAATTCTTAAAGGTCTCTTCTTTCAGGTTCTCCGATACGGCGGTAAGCGCATCGCTCTCGTTCATGGAGAATGTAACCACCGGGCTATAGGTCTTATCGCGGCCTACCAGGGTAATATCGGTTCCGTGCAGGGTCGTGATCACCGGTATCTTTCTTCCCTGTTTGGCCAGGATCTGTTTGGCCATGTACGCGGCGGCTGCATGGGGGATCGCGTAATGCACGTGCAGCAATTCCAGGTCGTTGTTCAGGATCACATCCACCATGGTACTGGCCAGTGCCGTTTCATACGGCGGGTAATCGAACAGGGGGTAGGTAGGAACCCGTACTTCGTGGTAGAATATATTGGCATGAAACCCGCTCAGCCGAACGGGTTGCTGGTAGGTGATGAAATGAATATTATGTCCTTTATCGGCCAGTGCCTTGCCAAGTTCCGTGGCCAGTACACCGCTTCCGCCAAAGGTGGGGTAGCAAACAATTCCAATGTTCATGTGCATGATTTTTTGAGAGCGAAGACGCAATTTACCGATTTATTTTTCTCAGTCGGGCCCCGCCTGTGTATTGGTTTTAAATCTGTAAGTTTGTTTACCCAACTACCTGTATCATGAAAAAGATAACCCTCCTCGGAACCTTGCTGCTGGCTCTTGGCAGTACTGTACTGGCTCAACATGAAGATTCTGTTACCATTCAGAAGCTGGCCAACGACATTCTCGCCAAAGGAACGGCATACGAAAACCTGCGTTTCCTGTGCAAAAAAGTAGGTCCCCGGCTGAGCGGTTCGCCCCAGGCGCAAAAAGCGGTGGAAGAAACAGCCCGCATGCTCAAAGAGGCCGGCGCCGATACGGTTTACCTGCAACCCTGCATGGTGCCGCACTGGGTACGGGGCGAAAAGGAACAGGGTTATATTCAATCGGCCAACGGGGCTAAATACCAACTCAACCTATGCGCTTTGGGTAATTCGGAGGGAACAGGTAAAAAAGGCATTTCTGCTTCGGTGATCGAAGTGCGCAATTTCAAGGAACTGGAACAGTTGGGTGAGGCGGTGATCAAAGGAAAGATCGTGTTCTTCAACTTCCCGATGAATCCTACCTATGTACGCACTTTCCGGGCCTATGGCGAAAGCGGTGTCTATCGTACGCAGGGTCCCAGCCGTGCCGCCCGTTACGGGGCGGTGGCTGTGATGATCCGCTCCCTGGCCAGTAACCTCGACGATTATCCGCATACCGGAACCACGATCTACAACGATTCCTTTCCTAAAATACCGGCCGTGGCCATCAGTACCAACGATGCCGAATGGCTGAGCCGCCAGCTGATGCGTAAAATGGTCACCACGGCCTATATCCGTACCACCTGCACGATGCTCCCCGATGCCCCTTCGTTCAATGTGGTGGGCGAGATCCGGGGAAGTTCGATTCCGGAAGAGATCATTACCGTGGGCGGACACCTCGATAGCTGGGACCTGGGTGAAGGTGCACAGGACGACGGCGCTGGCTGTGTGCAGAGCATCGAAGTGCTGCGGGCGTTCAAAGCCACGGGTATAAAACCGAAGCGTACGATACGGGCCGTGATGTTCATGAATGAAGAGAATGGTCTGCGGGGCGGAAATAAATACATGGAAATAGCCCGGGAGAAAAAGGAGAAACATCTTTTCGCACTCGAAAGCGATGCGGGCGGTTTCACACCCCGCGGGTTCGGATTTTCGTTGCCCGATGATAAGAAGGATAAACTCCAGATGATACAGGACTGGAAACCGCTTTTCTATCCCTATGGCGTATACGAATTGGTTTCGGGCGGCGGTGGCGCCGATATAGGACCGCTGCGCCAGCTCGGCGCCGCGTTGGCCGGGTTAAGTCCCGACAGCCAGCGGTACTTCGACCTACACCATGCGTCTACCGATACCTTTGAAGCTGTGAGCAAACGCGAACTTCTGCTGGGTGCGGTGAATATGACAGCGCTTATCTACCTGGTTGACAAATACGGTTTATAACTTCAATAACAAGATCATGGAAGATGTTACCTTCAGCGATGTAAAAAATTCGCAACTCAAAAAAACGGGCGGCTTCCGCAAATTCCTGCGTTGGTTTGTATTTATTGTACTGGTATCATGTGCCGTTGGGTTTTGGTGGAAATATTATTTCGTCTTTGGGGAGGGGGTAAAATCCGGGGAGTTGAACTATGTGGTGAAGAAGGGAAATATCTTTAAAACCTACGAGGGAAAACTGATCCAGTCGGGCCTGCGTTCCAAAGCGCCGGGCACGGTGAGTTCCTATGAATTTGAATTTTCCGTCACCAACGACAGTATCGCCAATGTATTGATGAACAACAGCGGCAATTATTTCGATCTGCATTACAAAGAATACAAGGGAGCCATTCCCTGGCGGGGTTTCAGCAAGTACATCGTGGATAAGATTATCAGTTCCAAACCCGTTGAACACTGATCAGCGGGCGGCATGCAGTAAAAAGATCACCGGCTTCTTGTGCAGGCCGGTTTTTTCTTTCTTCCAGTCGGCAATGGTCTTTGTTTTCAGGAATTCATGCTCCGAAGTCAGTTCGGCGGCGATGCAAAGACGTGTGGAAGGCTTGCAGATTTTCAGGATCGTTTCGAGGAGCTGGTCGTTTCGGTAAGGTGTTTCAATGAATATCTGGGTGCTGTTTTTTTTCTGCGAGGTAAGTTCCATGGCCGAAATCGCTTTTGCCCGTTCGGCCTGGTCGATGGGCAGGTAGCCGAGGAATTCGAACTGTTGGCCGCTCATGCCGCTGCCCATTAAAGCAAGCAGTATCGAACTGGGTCCTACGAGGGGTTTAAGGGTGGCGTTCATTTCCTGCGCCGCTGCCACCAGCGCCTGGCCGGGATCTGCAACGCCCGGGCAACCCGCCTCGCTGATGATCGAAATGTTTTTTCCTTCCTTTATTTTCTGCCGGAACTGCTGCAGCATCTCTTCCTCCGTTTTGTGAATGGCGAACCATTCATAGTTGTCGATGATGATCTCCCTGTTCATGCGTTTCAGGAAGCGGCGTGCCGTTCGTTCGTTTTCGGCGAAGATGACCTGGCTGTCTTTCACCGCGTCGATAATGTAGGGCGGAATGGTTTCCACGGCCGTTTCGTGCAGTACAGTTGGAACGAGGTATACAAGGGGCTGCGCCATGCGTCGTTATTGTCCGGGTACGGTAATGCCCGCATTTTTTGCGTTGAATAAACTGATGGTGGCGGCGATGACGGCATAACTGGGGGCCAGGATCCATCCCAGGAAGGGGATCATGTGCATCAGGTAAAAGATCATCCCGTTACCAATGGCCAGGCCCTTGTGCCGGCCAATGAAAAGAATGCTTTGTGCTGATGAGAGTTTATGCCGTTCGCAACTGTAATCAAGCATGGAAAAACCGAGGTAGTAACATTCCACCAGGAGGGCGAGCAGGGGCGTTATCCATCCTACTACCGGTACAAACGTAAGTATCAGGATGGAAATCGTATACACCGTCTGCCAGAGCATGTTCCGGAATGCGAGTTTGATGCCCCGGGCGATGTCTTTCAGCAATTGACCGGCGCTGAAAGGAAAATCCTTCCCTTCGATGATCGATTCTGTCTTTTCGCTCAGGTAGGCGAAGAGCGGGGAGCCGATGATAAGGAAGATGTATTTGAACAGGGAGAAATAGAACAGCAGCATGACCAGCTGCAGCATGAGTTGCCCGAAGATGAGCAGGAAATTGAGCCAGCCGCTTTGCATCTTCTCCATCCACTCCTTCAAACCGCTTTTAAGCAGCATGTATTCGATGGCGCTGTTGCTCGATTGCATGAAAAGATAAATACCCAGCAGGAAAAGCGCCGCATAGATCAGTCCCGGAATGAAGATCCATTTCCACAATCGGTGTTTGATGATGAACCGGTGTGCCTGGAAATAGGCCTGAACCGATGTGATGATCTCCTTGAGCATGCGGGGTGAGTTTGGCGTACGCCTATTCTGTATTTTAGCTTTAAAGTTAGGAATATAATGAAGAAGTTGCCCCTTCAATTTTACGATCGAACCGATGTCATCGCGATCGCCCGTGAGTTACTCGGTAAAATAATCGTCACCCGTTTCGACGGCTTTACCAGTTCCGGCCGCATCGTGGAAACGGAAGCGTATATCGGGTTAACCGACCGGGCCTCTCATTCGTTCCACGGACGAAGAACCCCACGCAACGAGCACATGTATGCGGCTCCGGGAACAGCCTACGTTTATATCTGTTATGGCATGCATCACCTGTTCAATGTGGTCACCAATAAGAAGGATGTTCCCGATGCCGTGCTGATCCGGGCCGTAGAGCCGTTAAAAGGAGTTGATCTTATGCTTCAGCGTACGGGTAAGAAAAAAGCGGATCATACACTCACCAAAGGACCTGGCAATGCGGCCCGTTCGCTGGGCATCGCAAAATCGCATTCGGGGGCTTCACTGGTTGGTTCGGTCATCTACCTGGCCGAAGATGCTTTCCGTATTGATGATGCCATGATCGGAACCAGCAAGCGCATTGGTGTGGAGGGCGCCGGCCTTCCGGCAGCGGACTATCCCTATCGCTTCTATCTCCGGGGAAATCCTTTCGTCAGCGGCTCCCCGGTTAAATAAAAAAACTCCCGTTACAGAAGTAACGGGAGTTGTATGCAATTTCCGAAGATCAGTTAGCGGGTTACTACTACTTCTCCGGTCTTGATCTTTTTGCCACTGGCATCCCTCAATACAACAATGTATACATCGGCGCCATGCCTGCGCAGATCAACTGCTTCCAGTTGGTAAGGCTGCGTGATGGTGAGCCGCTTGTTGTATACCAACCGGCCATCGCTGGCATAAATTGTCAGGTTCTGCGTGCTGGTATTGTTCGATGACGCTCCGGGAACATAGTAAGAAACCGTGAACTGGCCCCTGTTCGGACTCGGGTAGATCCAGAGTTTGCTGCTGGCTGAATCCGCGATCACAATACTGCCGGGTAACGATGTACAGGTTCCGATGGTGGCTACCACGGTGTAGGTGCCGAGGTGATTTACATCCGCTGTATAGGTATTACCCGTTGGTGTGATCGGTGTTCCGTTGAGTGTCCATACCGCAGTGAACGGAATGGCCGGGTTCACCGAAGCGCTGATCAGCGTTGTTCTGCCCGGCAATAACCGGGTGTATGGAGCAGCGGTTAATGTTACCGTAGGCTGCGGGTTAACAATAAGCGCAGCGCTTGCCGTATTCACAGCGCCACATGCGGTTGTTCCGGTAACCACGGCCCTGTAACGATACCCGTTCATGCCGGCTGTTACACCGGTGAGGGTGAGTGTGGTGGTGGTGGCGCCGCTGTACATACCTCCATTGGTAATATTGGTCCAGGTAGTGCCGCCGTTGGTGCTTTCCTGCCATTGATAGGTAGGTGTGGTACCGCTGGCTGCTGTACTGAAGCTGGTAGTACCCGTTGCGCAGATGGCCGCGTCGGCAGGTGCGGTGCTGATGCTGATCGGCGTTTGTACCGTAATGGTTACGGCATTGGATGTGGCCGATGGGGCACAGGTACCACTGATGATGCAGCGATACTGGTTATTGTTCATGGCCACGGTTACACCGGTAAGGGTAAGTGTGGCGGTGGTAGCTCCACCATAGATACCACCGTTTGTGATATTGGTCCAGGTAGTGCCGCCGTTGGTGCTTTCCTGCCATTGGTAGGTCAGCGCTGTGCCGTTGGCCGAAACAGTATAGGCTTTCACCTGTCCGGCGCATACAGCAGCGCCTGCCGCCGGTTGCGTAGTGATCGCCGGGGCGGTATTCACATTCAGTGTTGCGCTTCCGGAATTCAATGAAGCGCAGGCCGTGGCTGCGGAAACCACGCAACGGTACAGGTTGCCGTTCATGCCGGCCGTAACGCCTGTGAGTGATAATGTATTTGTCGTGGCCCCTCCATAGATACCACCATTGCTGATATTGGTCCAGGTCGTTCCGCCGTTGGTGCTTTCCTGCCATTGGTAACCGGGTGTGGTACCCGTTACGGCCACACTGAAGTTGGTATTGGCTCCCGCACATACGGTGGAGTTGACGGGCTGTGTGGTAATGTTAAGCGGTGTATTTACCGTCAGTTGCGCACAACTGGATGTAGCAGCCGGCGCACAGGTTCCGGTAATCACACAGCGGTAGGCATAGCCGTTCATCGAAACGGGTGCGGCCGTAAGGGTGAGTGAGCTGGTGGTGGCCCCACTGTAAACGCCGCCGTTGGCAATATTGTTCCAGGGACCTGCGCATCCGTTGATACTCTCCTGCCATTGGTAACTGATACCTGTACCACTGGCAACCACGCTGAACGTTGTGTTCTGTGTTGCGCAGATGGTGGTGTTGGCCGGCTGTGTCGTGATCGCAGGGGCTGTATTTACAGTGAGTATCGCGGCGGATGAATTGGCTGGTCCGCAACCTGCCGCGCCGGAAACCACGCAACGATATTGGTTGTTGTTCATGCCGGCTGTTACGCCCGTGAGCGTAAGCGTTGTGGAAGTTGCTCCGCCGTAGATGCCTCCGTTGCTGATGTTATTCCAGGTACCGCCGCCATTGGTGCTTTCCTGCCATTGATAGGTTGGAGATGTGCCGGTTGCCGCCACGGTAAACGATGTGTTCTGACCTGCGCATAGCGTTGCGTTTAGTGGCTGCGTGCTGATGCTGATCGGTGTATTGACGGTAAGTATTCCGCAGTTTGATGTTGCGGTCAGCGGCGCACAAACGCCTGTAACGATACACCTGTATCCATTACCCGATAAAGCCGTTGACGCTCCGGTGATGGTAAGCGTGGCGCTGGTAGCCCCCGAATACGGAGCCCCGTTGGCAATATTGTTCCACGGACCGGCGCAGCCACCGGTACTTACCTGCCATTGATAGGTAAGTGAAGATCCGGTAGCGGTAACCGAGAAGGATGTGTTTTGTGTTGCACAGATCGAACTGTTGCCGGGTTGTGCTGTGATGTTCGCCGGTGTATTTACGGTGAGTATACCTACGCCCGAGTTGATCGGCGTACAGCTTCCGGTAACCACGCAACGATACTGGTAATTGTTCATCGTGCCGGTAACGCCTGTAAGGCTCAGGTTTGCAGTGCTGGCGCCCGCATAGATACCGCCGTTGGTGATATTATTCCAAGTACCGCCTCCATTGATGCTTTCCTGCCATTGATAGCTGATAACCGTTCCGCTGGTGGTAATGGAGAAGCCGGTATTATCGCCTGCGCATACAGTTGCATTCACCGGTTGGCCGGTGATCGACAAAGCCGTTCCCACTGTAAGTATACCCGCGCCGGATGTTGCCGGGCTTCCGCAAACTCCGGTAACGATGCAACGGTATTGGTAGTTATTCATACCCACTGCGGTTGGGTTGATGGTCAAGGTAGCCGTCGTCACATTAGAATACGGGGCTCCGTTGGCCAGGTTACCCCAGGTGCCGCCGCCATTGGTGCTTTCCTGCCATTGATAGGTAAGGGAGGAACCGGTAGCGGTAACCGAGAAGGATGCCGGGTTTCCGGCACAGGAAGAAACGTTCGCCGGTTGTGCGGTGATCGCCGGAGCGCTGTTCACGGTCAGCGTCGTCACGTTCGAGGTAAGGTTGCCGCAACTGCTGCCAACGATACAACGGAATTGATTTCCGTTCATCGACGTAGCGGTTGGGTTGATGGTGAGCGAAGCAGTCGTAACATTTGAATACGGTGAAGCGTTGGCCAGGTTGGTCCATGTACCACCACCATTCGTACTGATCTGCCATTGGTAGGTCAGTGAGGTGCCGGTGGCGGTGAGCCCGATGTTTACCGCGTTGGGCGCACAGATTGTGGCCGTTGGCGGAGGCTGAACGGTTATCGCCGAAGCCGCGTTCACGGTCAGCGACGCACAGTTGGAGTTGACGGTAAGCGGCGCACAGTTTCCGGTGACCACGCAGCGGTAACCATATCCATTCATGCCGGCTGTAGCGCCGGTGATGGTGAGTGTTGCGGAGGTAGCGCCACTGTACACGCCGCCGTTGGTAATATTGGTGAAGGCGCCGCCGCAACCGGTGGTGCTCACCTGCCATTGGTAACCGAAGGGTGCTGTACCGGCTGCCACAACTGAGAAGCTGCTGTTATTGCCGGCGCATATCGTTGCGTTTACCGGTTGTGTGGCGATGGAAGCCGGAGTACAACTTGCACCCGGTATGGTGGCTGTCCAGATACCACGTCCGTGTGTGCCGGCAGCAATGGTGCGGTCGGATGCACGGTACTTAATCATATCCGTTCTTACAGTCGGAAAGGTGGTGCTGGGAGTCCATACCGTACTGCCGCCATTGATCAGGTCGGTTTCCCATACACCCGTTTCTGTTGCGATGAATGCTTTGGTATCGGTATCCGGATGAAACAAAGCCCAGCGTACAGGCATATCCGGAAGGTTTCCATCAATGGCTGTCCAGGTGGTGCCGCCATTGGTCGTGCTCCATACATTCTGTGCTCCATAGTTGGTGAAACATACCAGCAGGTGCTGGTCGTCGGAACCGGTGACCACGCAATTGATATAGCCTGCCGGCATACCCGATCCGCTATTGATCTGCGTTCCTGCAAATGAAGTTCCCGTATGGGCATTATCTACAACGGTGAGTGTTCCGTTACCGGTACCGAAATAAACACGGTTGGGTGTGTACGGCGATGCGTGCACAGCGGATACATTCTGGTTATTGAATGCGGTCACAGAAACTACATCGGTAGAAGATCCTGTTTGCGGGTTGTTCCAGCGAAGGAAGGTTCCGGCATTATTACAGGCGTAGATGATGTTCTGAATATTGTCAAGGTCCCACGGGTTTACAAACCGACCGGTCGATTGGTTATTGATCGGCGTGCTCCAGGTGTTGTTGTTACCGTTGGAAGTGCTTCTGCGGTATACGTTATATACATAAGACCCGTATTGATATTGTGGTTCATCCTGGTCGATGGCCGCGTAACAACCATCACCACCCACCACTTCCACCGAGCTATCCAGGCCCGGGTGATTCAACCTGTGCATGCCGTTATCCTGCGCACCTGCAATGAAATGATTTGTGAGCGTAGGATGTATGGCGATCGAATAAAATTGTTTCAGGCGAAGGCCTTTATTCCGGTCGCGGATGGTAGTACCTCCGTTGGAAGAGTAGTGTATACCACCGTCGCAGGCGAACAGCAGCTTGCTTCCGCCATCCCACCATTGAATATTGTGCTGGTCGGCATGTACATACTGCCCGGTGGTACCTACCCAGGTAGATATCCTCGTCCAGCTGGCGCCGCCATTGGTGGTTTTATAACAGTCAAGTCCGCCTACAATACATTCATCGCTGTTTGCCGGGTTAATGCCGCACGACAAAGAATACCAGCCCTGGCCGCTGGCCCATCCGCTGGTTGGTTGTCCGGCCGTTGCTACCCAATTCGTTCCGCCGTCGGTCGACTTCCAGATGGTTGGCACCTGGTGGCTGGCATTATCCGGGCAGGCATACAGCGTATTTCCATTTATACCTAATTCAGTGCGTTGACTGAACGTTGTGAAAGGTGTTGTAGGCGAGGTCCAGGTTCCGGCAGTTACCGTAGACGGGTTATCGGTATAGGCATATCCGGAAGTGCTGAAAATTCCGGTAGCTACGTGCAGCCTTCCCGGGCCTGAAGTAGAACTGATCTCCAGGTCACAAACACTGCTGCCGATGCCATTGGGTGTGATGGTGGTCCAGGTGGTACCACCGTCGGTGGAACGCAGCAACCCGGTATTCCGGGTGCCTAAGTATACATTACCCTGGTAGTCGCACACGATCCGGGTACAGCTGGTATAGGTGCTGGAGCTGGACAGAAAATTCCAGGTAGCGCCGGCGTCGGTGCTTTTAAAAACACCAACGCCCCGAACAGCGTCTGCATTCGAGAATGATTCGCCGGTACAGAAATACATGATGTTCTGGAAACCCGGGCGGGGATCCTGGCAGATAGCCGATACGGCCAGGTTACTCAGGAAATCATTGACGAGGGTCCAGGTTGCAGGGGAGGCGGTGATGTCGGTTGTTTTCCACAGACCTCCGTCTACGCCACCAACCCAAACCGTATTGTGTGTCGGATCCAGCGAATCGATCATCGCTGCACGGATACGACCGGCTGTTTGATCATTGTTCGGCCTTGAGTTGCCCCCGATGGAGAAGTCTCCATTCGATCCTCTTTCCGACCAAACCAGGTTGGCGACGATGTTTGAGGAAGCGCCTTTCATTTGCTCGGTAGCCTGGATGGCTTCCCATAGCTTTGGCCAGGGAACCTTCCCGGTTGAAAGGTCGCGGGTTCGTTCAATTTCAAATTCAACGGCCTTACCCGGGCCATCGTAACGGTCGGCTTCTGATTCATACGGTTGCGCCACTTTTTCATCGCAACCAGTCAGTGCAATGAAAAAGCCAGCCAGCATTCCGAAAAACAGATTCCGTAAGGAGGAGAAATGTTTCATAAAATTCCTGTTTGATATTTTAGTTTTTAATCAGGGGGCGCATGGGGTATATCTGCGGTGGCAGAAATCAGTTTGTTATCGTATTCAGCGTATGCTGTTTTTATTTCCGGTAAGAGCACCGGATCTACTTCAGCTCCGGCAATGAACTCTGCGTTGAAAAAAGGAATATCCGGGTTTTGATTGTGTTGGTTCTGCCCGGATTGCCGGCCAGCGATACCCGCAAGTCGGTCAAGCAGTTTTTCCTCCCGGGCATCGTTCAGGCAGTAAATATATTTTTTGCCATCTATCGTTTTGGTGTACGCCACATCGTAGAGTTGTCCGTGCAGGTAGAATTCCCTGCCTTCTTCTTCCCATTCGATATCGGCCTGGTAGCGGTCTGCCTCCACAACATCCAGCGCATGAAGGGGTAAACCGGCGAGGAGGCGTTGCTTGTTCTCTTCTTTGATCTCGTGTTGGCGTATGGCGAAAAATACCTGGTACCCACCCTGGCTTAATAGCAACAGCAGCAATAATGATATAATCGCAGTTCGTTTGATAGAAAGGGGTTTTCGGCCTTTGTTCCGTATGTACAGGGTTTATTTATAACGGCGATATGGGACCGCTTGTTATGAAAACTGTCACTAATTTCGGCAAAAAAACGGGTTCATTCCGCTTTTTTCAGGCGAATACTTCAAATTAATTAGGATAAGGGCTGATGTGTCGGTTATTTCCATAGGTGGCCGGGCATGCAGAGCCACGGTTGTTCCTGATTCTGATCTGTTTCACCCGCGATCGGCTGGCAGAAATAAAAAGCCCCCGCAAAAGCGGGGGCCTGTTATAAGCTGGATCGGCGGGTTTATTTAATAACCACTTCTCCGGTCTTGATCTTGTTTCCATTCGCCTCACGCAGCACCACATAGTAAACGCCGCCGGCATAACCGCGGAGGTCGATATTGTGAAGCTGGTAAGGTTGTGTAACCGTGAATTCCCTGTTGAATACCCGTTTGCCATCGCTGTTATAAATAACGATCGATTGCTTGGTGGCATTGCTTACAGAAGCGCCCGGAACATGGTAGGTTACCGTGAACCTTCCATTGTTCGGTACCGGGTAGATGAACAGTTTCTTGCTGGCCGAATCCCTGATGGTCAGCAATTCCGATGTACAGTTACCGGCAGGGCCTGTAACCACTACACGGTAATCACCCAGCCTGTTCACATTGGCGATAAGTGTATTGCCCGTCTCGGCCTGCAGTGTTCCATTCAGGAACCAGGCAAAACTGAGTCCGGGTGCCGGTGTAACGTTTACGGTGAGGGTGGTTGTCCAGCCAGCCATAAGCGCTGTATACGGAGCAGCCGTGATCACCGGTTGCGGTGTTACATTCAACGTGGCCACACCTGAATTCACCGCAGCGCAGGGAGCAGCGCCGCTAACTACGCAGCGATACTGGCTGCCGGTCATGGCTGCCGTGATACCTGTCAGTGTAAGCGTGGTAGTTGTAGCTCCGCCATATACACCACCGTTAGCGATGTTGGTCCAGGTGGTACCTCCATTGGTGCTCAGCTGCCATTGGTAACCCGGTGTGGTGCCGGCAGCGGCTACGGTGAAGCTGGTGCTTCCGGTAGCGCATACATTGGTGGTAGCGGCAGGTTGTGTAGTGATCGAGATGGGTGTATTAACTGTGAGCGCCGCGTTGTTCGAAGTGGCGGCAGGCGTACAGGTACCGCTAACTACGCAGCGATACAGCGAACCGCTCATCGGAACGGTAACACCGGTTATGGTCAGCGAAGCAGTGGTTGCGCCGCTGTATACACCGGCGTTGGTGATGTTGGTCCATGGGCCACCCGCACCAGTGGTGCTGATCTGCCATTGATACGTTGGAGCTGTACCATTGGCGGCAACGGTATAGGTTACGTTGTTGCCGGCGCAAAGCGTGGTAGCCGCAACAGGCTGGGTAGTGATGGAAGGAGCTGTGTTCACGGAGAGCGTAGCAGCCGTAGAGTTGGAGGCTGCGCAACTGGCCGCTCCGTTCACCACGCAACGGTATTGGTAGCCGCTCATTCCGGCTGTTACGCCTGTGAGGGTGAGCGTAGCCGTTGTAGCGCCGCTGTAAACACCGGCGTTGGTGATATTGGTCCAGGTACCACCGCCGTTGGTGCTTTCCTGCCATTGGTAAGAAGGCGTAGTGCCAGTTGCCGCAACGGTGAAACTTGTTTGCAGGCCGGCGCAAAGCGTAACGTTCGATGGTTGTGATGTAATAGCGATCGGAGTATTAACGGTGAGCGCCACGCACGAGCTGTTAACAGCCGGAGCGCAGGTGCCGCTGATCACGCAACGATATACAGTACCGCTCATCGCAACCGAAGTGGGGTTAACGGTAAGTGTGGCTGTTGTTACACCTGAATACGGAGCGCCGTTGGCCAGGTTGGTCCAAGGGCCGGCGCAACTTGTTGCGCTTTGCCATTGGTAGGTAATGCCTGCACCCGCAGCGGTTACGCTGAAGGTAGTGCTGGTAGCGCCGCATACCACCGATGGAACCGGTTGGGCAGAAATAGAAGGCGCTGCATTCACGGTGAGTGTAGCTGTACCTGATGTAGAAGAACCGCAGAGTACAGAAGCGATACAACGGTATTGATAACCGTTCATGCCGGCTGTTACGCCGGTGAGCGACAAGGTAGCCGTTGTTGCGCCACCATAGATGCCGCCGTTAACAACGTTGGCCCATGTTCCGCCGCCGTTGGTGCTTTCCTGCCACTGGAAGGATGTTGCCGCGGCAGACGTTACGGTGAAGGTGGTATTGGTACCCGAGCAAATAGTCGTGGATGTCGGTTGTCCGGTGATTGACGGACCTGTTCCCGGGTTAACGGTGTAAGCCAGAACGATCGTCTTCACTTCGGCACCGGCAGTACCCTGGATCGTGATATTATATGTTCCGGGGCCCAGGATGTTCATGTTGTTCAATGTAACAACCGTGCTGTTGCCTGGTGTAACCGGGTTAACCGAGAAGGTTACGTTGGTTCCGGCCGGAACGCCTGCAGTGGCAGCCAGGGTGATCGGGGTTGAGAAACCGAGTACGCTGGTTGTTTGCAGTGTGATGGCGGCTGAAGCGCTGCCGCAGGCAACCGCGGTGCCGGCATTCGGAACAAATTCAAAGGTTGGGTTGCTTGCAACGATCGTGAAGTTCACGTCGGACATATCGTAGAAGATATTACCAACCGCTTCCACTTTGATGCGTGCGGTGGTGGTGGCGATCGATGGAACCGTAATGGTTTCTGTACCGTCGTTCGCTGTGCTGGCGAGGATCACGGTCGGGAAGGTATTACCACCGTCGGTCGACAGGGATATCTTCACGTTGGCACAGTTTACCGAACCGGTATTGGTATTGTTCACATCCCAGGTAATGGTTTGCGAAGTACCGCTGTTCCAGGTTACGTTGGTATTCGGCGCCGTTACCTTGAATGGTCCGGCGGTATTGGTAACGGTGATGGCAACATCCGCATAGGCTGTCTGGCCAACCGCAGCCGGACCAGGCGATACCGGAACATACGGACGATTGTCACGTACGGTCAGGCGGAAGTTGAGGGTTCTGGAAACAGAACTCAGGGCCTCGATGTTGCAGATGGCGTCTCCACCCGGTAAGGTAGGCGTGATCAACAGGCCTGCCTGCACCGTTGAAAGGCGCGGGAAATAACGGGTAGAGCCAGACACAGCCGGGAATGTCAGGTAGTTCGGGCCAACGGGTTTGGTTGCATAGGCAACACTGTTGGAACCTGTTTGACCGCCGTGCAGGTCATACTGTTCCCAGCAATAAGTAAGCGCATCGCCCGGATCGGCGTCGGTGGCTGAACCGGTAAGTGCAAATGGCGTACTGATGGGAATGGTGTAGGGAGTAAGCGGAGCTACAACCGGTGTGTGGTTCGTAGCGGTAATATTGGTGGTGATAGGACAGGTTTTGGTAGCCAGGTTATTCTGGATCTGGTCGATGGATGCCGCGTGGAAAATATCAATGGAGTGCGGGGCCGGGTCGAAGCTGGTGATACCGGCATATCCCATGATGGTGATACCGGCGCCTACTTCACGTTGTGCCACGGTTCCTTCATTGGAATGCGTGAATGTGTGGTTGCCACCCAGCTGGTGTCCCACTTCATGCGCTACGTAGTCGATATCAAAATTATCTCCTTGCGGAATACCATCAGCAGGAGATGTGATGCCTCTTCCTTTCGTCGCTCCTGTACCGCTGGGAACGCCATCTACACAAACGCAACCGATACAACCGGCGTTTCCACCTCCGCCCGAAGCGCCAAACATATGGCCAATATCATACGCAGCGTTATTAACATTGATGGGTGTTCCCGGACCTGTGAGTGTGGTATTGAGTGCAATCTGTAATTCCGTATTCCAGTTACCAAGCGAAGTATACGGATCAGTGGCGGGATTGTAATAGATCACGTTCACTGTTTCCGGAACAAGATTCAGGTGAAGGGCCAGATCTTTCTCATAACATCCGTTGCAACGGGTGAGTGTGTTGTTGAAAGCTGCCAGAACCAGGGCTACCTGGCCCGAATTGGTGGCGCCGAAAAAGTTGGCGTATTCACCGTTGCAGGATTGCGCCAGGCGCATGGTCTTGAGTTCCCCGGCAGAACTTCCAACAATGTTGGAAGAAGGAGCTATTTGTTTCTGCAGGTCGGAGGAATATTGTTTTTCTTCCGTTGAACAGGCCCAGGGTAATTTTCCTTTGTCGCGTTGCGATTTAAAAACAGCATAAACCGTATGGTCAACAGAATAAGGTTCGATGAACTCGTTCTGTGTTTCCGTGCGGAAGATCATTGTCTGGATGCCCTGTGGAGAGATACTGAGTTTCAGGTAAGCGGTTCTATCGGTGATACCCTTTCCGGAGAAAGCCCTGATCTCGGGGAAACGGGCCTGGAGCCGCGGGTCGAAGTTGGAAGCTTCATAAACTTCGAATTGTTCGATCTTGCCGTCGGCATTCGGAAGGGAAATGATCGCGGTGCGTTTGGCCGATTGGTCAACGATGGCGAACAGTTCCCGGCGGAGTGGTTCAATGTTCAGGTTGAACAACTTGAACTCCTTCGGGAAGGATAATCTGGCAACAGCTTTATCGGTCACCATACTGGCCCGGCTGCTGTAGTTCGGGGACCAGAATTGATCCGATTGCCCGAAAGCCAAAGTAGTGATGATGGCCAACAAGAGCGTCAGCGGTAGAGTTTTTTTCATACTTTGTTTATTGTTAATTAAGGAATAAGAGCTCATGTTTGCAACCCTGTCCATCAAAAAAAACATGCTTGCCGGATGCAATCGCTCCGCGGGCAAACAGGGTATTGAATGATCGTTCGGGTTAGTGAAAATGCGCTGTCGGCTTACGCCAGGCAATCAACTGACAGGGAAGATATCCCATCCAGCACATTTACGGTAGTTTTCATTAAAATTTAGGGCAAGGGATTCCTTTATATTCAGCCGGACGCTTGATAAAAATGATCGAGAACTCTGAACCGCCGCGGGATGCCGTGGCCGCTTTGAGGCTCGAAATATTGAAATCATAACTGGCGCCGATGCGCAGGCCTCCGAATTCGAGTCCGACATACGGGATCACCGCATCGTTGAACCGAACCCAGCTGCCGATATAAATGCTGCTGTTGGAAGTTTCCTCCCCGGGGTTCAGGTTAACCGATAAGGCGGCGCCCGCGATGGTTTCACTGGATTTGTTCTGCATCTGGTGGATCAGGGAGGTATGTACGGTCAATTGCTCCGACAACGGGAAAGAGCCGCCACCGTGGATCGAGATACGACCGCTCAGGTACCAGTTCTTGTCTTTGAAACCCACTTTCGGGCGGTTGATGTGGTACATCGAAGCGCCGAGGTAAAAATTGTTCAGTCCGTTGGTTGATCCGGAATAAAGTAAACCGGCATTCACATCAAAATACGCCTGGTTGTTGCCATTGTAAATAATATCGGATGTGGTGCCCGTAAAACCGTTTTGGGTAAGCATGTCTTCAAACTGAAGTTTGCTGATATCGAGGTTCAGACTCGAATAGGTTCCCTGGAAACCGGCGCCGATCGTACTGTAACCGTTTTCGTCGAGCGCTTTGTGGTACGACATGGATACCGATCCGTAATTCAGTTTCAGGATGCCGTTGGCGCTGGCGTCTGTAAGGCCGGAAAGACCAACCCCGAACACATCGTTCTCAGGGATCCGGCTTTTGAGAATGGGAAAATCAAAGGAAGCACTGGTTGTTACATACGCTTTGGGAATGGAAGGCCACTGATCGCGGTGATTGGCTGCCAGCCTCCAGGAACCGCTGAACTTGCCGGTGAAGGCCGGGTTCAGTGTAAGCGGCGACGCGAAGAACTGGGAAAAATGCGGGTCCTGCGCTTCTGCTCCAAGGGTAAGCATTAGGGCACAAATAAGTACTTGGAATTTTCTCATTTTCGTTGACTGTTCAGAACCCTAAAGATAGGGATTTGCCGCAAAAAGCTGCATCAAATTCACCAATGATTTTGAGAGAATTTCAGGTAAGATCCGGCCCCGGATTAAACATCATTCCCCGATGCGGAATATCTTCCTTATAATATTGATTGTCAGAATATAATCAATTCTGCATCTTCGATCCAAAGGCCAGGTCGCCGGCATCTCCCAGGCCTGGTACGATATATCCTTTGGCCGTTATCTCATCGTCGATATCGCCGCACCAGATGGTTGCCTTGGGTTGCGCCCGGAGTACATATTCGAGCCCGACCGTACAGGCGATGGCGCAAACGATGTGCAATTCACTGAAATCGCCTTCCTCTTTCAAAAACTCGATCGATTTCACCAGCGAAGACCCGGTAGCGATCATCGGGTCGCTGAGGATCAGCATCCGCCCTTCGATTTCCGGGCAACTCATGTATTCCATGTGGATATCAAAACTGCCGTCGGGATTGTGTTTGCGGTAAGCGCTGATGAACGCATTGTCGGCCTTGTCGAAATAATTCAGCAAACCGGTGTGCATGGCCAGTCCGGCCCGTAAGATCGTAGCCAGTACAGGTTGCTGCTCAAGCACCTTACCGGTGCTGGTACCCAGCGGTGTGGTCACTTCCTTTTCTTTCCAGGGCATTTTTTTGCTGATCTCATAGGCTGCCACTTCGGCGATCCGTTCCAGGTTCCGGCGGAAGCGCATGCGATCGCTTTGTATCTCGATATCCCGCAATTCAGACACCCAGTTGTTCACCAGGGAATGCTGTTCACTCAGGTTGATGATCATGGTAATCGGTTTGTGTTAGTAAAGCCATGAATGCATGTGCTTGCTGGTATGGCAGCCGAACAAAACTAAAATAAAATTCAGCAGCGGCGGTTATTTTTTTAACACGGTCTTTTCCAAAAATGTATTTTTATTGCAGCCTAAATCAACAAAATGAAACACCTGGTCGCTGCCGCATCGCTTTTCATTCTTATCGGAACAGGTTGCGGGAATACCGAAGAGAAGAAAGCCGATAAAGAAAAAAAAGAAAAAGACAAGTACGAACAAACCAAGGAAACGCTGGAAGAAACGGAAAAGAAAAACCCGGTTCGTTTTTTAGCTGTTGAAGGAAAAGACCACAGGAACCTGCTCCGGCAGACCGTGATCAAAGGTACGATCACCAACAAGGCTACGGTTGCACGCTATAAAGACATTGATGTGGAACTGGCCTTTTACAGTAAAACAGGCGCCTTGCTGGAGAAAGACCATGAAGTGATCTACGAAACCATCTCCCCGGGCACAACGGCCGATTTCAAGACAAAATACTATGCGCCCAAGGGAACCGACAGCATAGCGCTCAAGATCATCGCCGCCAAGACCGACTAACACGCTCCTTATTTCACAAAGCTGAACGAATCCCCGTCGAATAATCCCAGGTCGCTGAGTTTGAGATGCGGTATCACCAGCAGCGCCATGAACGAAAGGGTCATGAAGGGCGCCGCGAGGGTGGAGCCCATTTCTTCTTTTGTTACCCGGTCGATAGCGGTATAGTCCTCGGCTACTTTATATCCATCCTCGTTGCTCATCAAGCCGGCTACCGGTAAGGCCAATATCTTTTCGGTGCCATTATACACAGCGCTTACGCCGCCCTGCTCGTTGATGACAAGGTTCACCGCCCGGGCAAGGCTTTCATCGTCGACGCCAACGGCCACGATATTGTGGCTGTCGTGCGCTACCGAAGAGGCCATGGCGCCTCTCTTGATTCCGAAATTTTTAATGAAGGCCCTGGCTACCGGCGCATTCCGGTACCGGTTCACCACCACGATCTTCAGGATATCGTTGGCAGTATCGCTTTCGTACGCTCCGTTGTTCACCGGTGGCGCACATTGGTATTTGTTGGTGATGAGCTGCCCGTCGAGCGCTTCAATGGCATAGATGTCTGCCGGAAATTCATCCAGGGCGAAACGGAAGTCGGCAACCGTTTTCTCCCCGCAATCGAACTGGTTGATCAATGCGGATTTTTTCGTTTCGATTTTCGAACCGCCATTCTCAGCAACCAGTTCGCCGTTTATATATGTACGTGTAACGGTAAAATTCACGAGGTCTTCCACGAGGATAAAATCCGCGGGATCGCCTGCCTGGAGCAAGCCGATGTTCATGCTGTAATGCTTTACCGGGTTGATGCAGGCGGCCTGTAATACCTTGAATACATCAATGCCTTTGGCAACCGCCCGGGCGCAGAGCTGGTTGATGTGCCCGATGGCCAGGCTGTCGGGATGCTTGTCGTCGCTGCAGAACATCATCATCCTGTAGTGTTCGTCCAGCAACCCGATGAGGGCTTCAAAATTCTTGGCGGCGCTTCCTTCCCGGACCAGGATCTTCATGCCCTGGTCCAGTTTGTCCAACGCCTCTTCGGCGGTAAAACATTCATGGTCGGTGGAGATTCCCGCGTCGATGTATTTTTTCGCGTCGGCACCCCGTAAGCCCGGTGCGTGGCCATCAACCGGCTTACCGTATTTTTTGGCGGAGGCGATCTTCTTGTATACTTCTTCATCCCCGAAGAGCACGCCGGGGAAATTCATCATCTCGCTCAGGTAATGGATCTCGGGTTTCTGCAAAAGCTTGTCAACGTCTTCGGCGTTCAGGGCGGCGCCGGCCGTTTCGAAAACAGTGGCCGGTACACAACTGGGCGCCCCGAAATGAAATTTGAAGGGAACCGTTTTGCCGTTTTCGATCATGAATTCAACGCCTTCCATGCCGCATACATTGGCGATCTCGTGCGGATCGCTGATGGTGCCTACGGTACCATGCACCACGGCCAGCTTAGCGAATTCAGCCGGCACCAGCATGGAGCTTTCGATATGCACGTGGCTGTCGACAAAACCGGGAAGGATGAAACCGGAAGCCTGGGATTGCGCATCTGAATCCGGGAGCCGTTCGATGGATTTGATCCGGCCATCTTCCACGACCACTTCACCGTAATAAATCGCCCGGCCCGGGATATCAACAATATTTCCCTGTACTGTAAAACGCTTCATGCTGCTAGGTTAAAGTGATAAAGATAAAGGCAAAATCACCCGGATGATCTTCATATTTTAAAATTTACATGGTCAAATTCACCTATATTTACGCCCTAAAAAAATATTGACATGAAAAATTTACTGATTTTCGGGATGTTCATCCTGTCGCTCGTTTTTGTCCAGTTCGCCCAGGCACAAACGGCCGATGATGTAGTGAATGGGTACATCAAAGCACTGGGTGGAAAAGAGAAATTAACCACGCTGAATTCAGTGCGGATGACAGGAAGCATGAGTATCCAGGGTACTGATATTTCCATTACCGTTACCCGCCTGCATATGAAAGGCATGCGCATGGATATCTCTGTGATGGGCACCGACAATTACCAGATCATTACACCGGGAAAAGGAGTTTCCTTCATGCCGGTTCAAGGAATGGGTTCGCCCACCGATATGCCCGAAGAGCAAGTGAAGGCCGCTCAAAGCCAGCTGGATGTACAAAGCGTATTGCTCGACTACCAGGCCAAGGGCACCACTGTAGAACTGCTGGGTAAGGAAGGCAATGATTTCAAACTGAAAGTGACCTTCAAAACCGGCATCTCAACCACGTACTATATTGGTCAGTCCGATTACCGCCTGAACAAGACCGTAAGCAAGCGCAACATCAACGGCGAAGAAGTGGAATTTGAAACAACCTATACCAACTACAAGCAAGTTGATGGTTTCTGGTTCGCCTTTACCGCCACCAGCAGCATACAGGGTGAAACCAACTACGATAAAGTAGAGGTGAACATCCCGGTCGACGAGAAAATTTTCCAGTAAAAACTACCTGCTTCATAAAAAGCCCTGCCAACCGCGGGGCTTTTTTATTTTCATCGTATCTTCCTGCACTAATTCGCTCAGGATGAAAAAAACAATGCTGCTCGCGGCCATCTGCCTGGCCGCCTTCGCTTCCCCATCGCAAAAGAAACAAACAAACGCTGTTGTCAATGAAGACAGCATCCTGTTCAGCAAAGTAAAATACCGTTCCATCGGTCCTTTCCGCGGCGGACGCAGCGGGGCCGTGGCCGGCGATTACAGCCAGAAGAACACGTTCTATTTCGGCGCTACGGGCGGCGGTGTATGGAAAACCATCGACGGTGGCAGCAACTGGAAGAACATCAGTGATAAATATTTCGGCGGCAGTATCGGTTGCGTGACCGTTGCGCCCAGCGATCCCACCATCCTCTATGTGGGCGAAGGGGAAAATTCCCTGCGGGGCAATGTGAGCGAAGGCTTCGGCATCTGGCGTACCGATGATGGAGGCCGCAGCTGGCGTAATATCGGCCTGAAGGATACGCGGCATATCATCCGCATCATCGTTCATCCCAAGAATCCCGATATCGTATGGGTGGCGGCCATCGGCCATCTCTTCGGTCCCAATGAAGAACGGGGTGTTTTCAAAACCACCGATGGCGGCCGCAGCTGGAAAAAAGTATTGTATGTAAATAATCAAACCGGTTGCAGCGACCTGGTGATGGAACCGGGCAACCCCGCAGTATTGTATGCCGGAACCTGGCGCATCCTGCGTACGCCCTATAGCCTGGAAAGCGGTGGCGAGGGCAGCGGCGTATGGAAAAGTGTGGATGGAGGTGAGACCTGGAAGAATATTTCCGCCCATAAGGGATTGCCCAAAGGCACCTGGGGTATTGTGGGGGTAACCGTTTGTCCTTCCAACACCGATAAAGTGTATGCGCTGCTCGAGAATAAAGATGGCGGATTGTACATGAGTAACGACGGAGGTGAAAACTGGACCCTGCAAAGCAGTGATAACAATATCCGCCAGCGTGCCTGGTATTATACCAAGGTATTCGCCGATCCGAAAAACGAGAACATCGTGTACGTACTCAATGTAAACTTTTTGAAAAGCACCGATGGCGGTAAATCTTTCCGCAACATCAACACGCCGCATGGCGATCACCACGATCTCTGGATCGACCCCGCCGATGGCAACCGCATGATCATTGCCGACGACGGCGGCGCACAGGTGAGCTTTGATGGCGGCAACAACTGGAGCACGTATATGAACCAGCCTACGGCGCAGTTCTACCGGGTGAGTACGGACAACCATTATCCTTATCGCATACTTGGAGCGCAACAGGATAATTCCACCATCCGTATCCTGTCGCGTAGCGACGGCGGACAGATCACCCAGGACGAATGGCAGGCTACCGCCGGATCGGAGAGCGGTTACGTGGTGGCCGATCCGCTGAACCCGGATATCGTTTACGGCGGCAACTACAGCGGCTACCTCTCCCGGCTCGATCACCGGACCGGCGAAAACCGGGCGGTGAGCGTATGGCCCGATGACCCGCTGGGAGCCGGCGCCGATGTAGCCAAATACCGGTTTCAATGGAACTTCCCGATCTTCTTCTCGCCCCACAATCCCAAAAAGCTCTATGCCGGCGGAAACATACTCTTCGCTACCGAAAATGAAGGCGCTTCCTGGACGGCCCTGGGCGGCGACCTTACCACCAACGATAAGGAACGGCAACGTTCCAGTGGCGGTCCGATCACCAAGGACAATACCGGCGTGGAAGTGTACTGCACCATTTTTACCGCAACGGAGTCGGCCCTGGAAAAAGACCTGCTCTGGACCGGCAGCGATGATGGCCTCATTCACGTAAGCAAAGACGGCGGCAAGAACTGGGAGAACGTTACGCCCAAAGAAGCCGGCCAGTGGATGATGTGGAATTGCGTAGAGACCGATCCGTTCAAAAAAGGCAAGGCCTATTTTGTAGGAACCAAATACAAGAGCGATGATTTTACGCCCTATATTTTTAAGACCGAAGATTACGGCAAAACCTGGACGAAGATCAGCAACGGAATTCCTTCCCTGCATTTTACCCGGGCCCTGCGGGCCGACCGGCGCAGGCCGGGATTATTGTATTGCGGAACCGAATACGGTATGTACATCAGTTACGACGACGGCACCAGCTGGAAACCGTTCCAACTGAACCTGCCTGTTGTGCCCATCACGGATCTTACGATCAAAGAGAACGACCTCATCGTGGCCACACAGGGCCGCTCATTCTGGGTGCTTGATGACCTGACCGTGGTGCAGCAAAAAGACAATGGCATTCTTTCCAAAAACCTGCACGTGTTCCCGGTGAATGATGCTTACCGCTACGATGGCTTCCAGAACCTCAATGCGAAGAATGCCGGTATCAATCCACCCAACGGCTCCGTGATCAACTATTACCTTAAGCAGTTTACCGACTCTTCCAAAGTGAGCATTGAGATACTGGATAAGAACAAAAAGCAGATCAAACTTTTCTCAACGACCTCCAAGGACGACAAGATCGATGTGAGCGCCGGCATGAACCAGTTTGTATGGAATATGTATTACCCGCCGGCGGATCGTGTCGACGGACTGATCCTCTGGCATGGCACCGTGCCGGGGCCAAAGGCTGCGCCGGGTACCTATTATTATACCATAAAGGCCGGCAAGGATTCGGCAAGCGGCAGTTTTGTCATCAAGGCAAACCCGGTATACAATCTTAGCCAGCAGGATTACGAAGACCAGTTTAATTTCCTCATCACCGTACGGGATAAATTCAACGAGATTCAAAAAGCGGGTAAAAATATCCGCGACGTCCGCAAGCAACTCAACGACTTCGTTGATAAACAGGGAAAGGATTGTCCGAAAGAGATCAAGCAACTGGCCGACAGCATCAACAAGCAGATGACGGTGATCGAAGAGGCGCTGCACCAGACGAAGGCAAAGAGCGGACAGGATGTGCTCAACTACCCGATACGGCTCGACGATAAGATATCGGGCCTGTATGATTTCGCCTCCAGTGGCAACGCGGCCCCGGCCAAACAGGTGAAAGAAGCCTACACCGAACTTTCGGCACAGGCGGATGGATACCTTGCCAAACTGAAAAAGATTTTCGACGAAGACCTGGTGAAATTCAACCATCTGGTACGGGAGAAATCACTGCCGGTGATCGGGTTGAAGAAGGATTGATGCTGGTTGCTGGATACTGGTCACTAGTCATTGGATACTGGTCACTGGAAAGGACTTGCTATTAGTAAAATATTTTTTTCAAGTCTTTTCCCGTATCCGGCATCCAGCACCCGGCATCCGGCTTTCCTTATCTTTGACACATGAGTTTACAGGCATTCTCTTCTTCCTTCATCAACAAGTTCATCTATCTCAAAAGGGCCTTTGGCAACCAACCCTTCCGCCTGCTCGATATCGGCGCCGGCAATCATTCGGCCACCAAGGTTAAACGGGTTTTTCCGCAGTGCGAATACCATGGGGTGGATCTGGAGCGGGATTACAACAACAGCGAGGAAGACTTTAAACGGATGACGGCCTTCTACGAGATGGATCTCACCCAACTCGATTTCAGCCCGATCCCCGATAATTATTATGATGCCATTGTGATGGCCCACGTGATCGAACACCTGCACAACGGCGATGCCGTGATCAGGGGCCTGCTGCCCAAACTGAAAAGCGGTGGTTACATGTACCTCGAGTACCCGGGAGAGAAAAGCACCCGCCTGCCTTCCATGCGGGGCTCGCTCAATTTCAAGGATGATCCCACGCACGTGCGGGTGTATTCCGTACAGGAATTAGCAGCGCTTTTTGCGGCAAATCAGTGTACCGTGCTCAAAGGAGGCACCCGCCGCAATGGCTGGTTCATCGCTGCCATGCCCTTTCGCATTGTGGCTTCCTGGCTGCAGGGAAAAAAACTGCAGGGAAATATCTTCTGGGACCTGTTGGGGTTTGCGGAGTATATGTGGGTGAGAAAGGGGTAAGTTATAAGCTGTAAGTCATAAGTAGTAAACCGTAAGTTTTTAAATTTTTGGTTTTGACCCATTACTTAATACTTACTACTCCATGATATCCGGCCTTCGTTCTTCCGTTCGCTTCACCGATTGTTCGTGCCGCCATTCGTCGATCAGTTTATGATTGCCGCTCAGCAATACATCGGGCACTTTCCAGCCGCGGAATTCTTCGGGCCTCGAATAAACGGGAGGCGCCAGTAAATTATCCTGGAATGAATCCGTTAATGCCGATGTTTCGTTGTTGAGTACGCCGGGGATCAGCCGCCCGATGGCATCCACGAGCACAGCCGCCGCCAGTTCGCCGCCGCTGAGCACATAATCGCCGATGGAAATTTCACGGGTAATGAAATGGTCGCGGACACGCTGGTCGATCCCTTTGTAATGTCCGCAGATCAGCAGCAGGTTGTTTTTCAGGGAAAGCTGATTGGCTGTTTGCTGGTTGAATGTTTCCCCATCCGGTGTGAGGTAGATGATCTCGTCGTAGACTGTTTCTTTTTGCAGGGCTTCGATGGCATTCACCAGCGGTTCGATCATCAGCACCATGCCGGCGCCACCGCCGAATGCGTAATCATCCACCTGGGCACGGGCATAGGTGGTATGATCCCGCAGGTTGATCACGGTTACTTCCAGCAGGCCTTTTTCCCGGGCTCTTTTCAGGATCGAATGAGCGAAAGGTCCTTCCAGCAGGCCGGGCACTACGGAGATGATGTCTATTTTCATACCCCTATCCCCTAAAGGGGTTTTGATGTGAAGATGATATAAGGTCCATTTGGTGTTGTAAAACTAAAGAATAAAGCAATGAGGAATGGAGAACAAGTGTACACTTGTTCCGTTCCCCCTTCAGGGGGCGGAGGGGGAGTCCATAAAAGTGTCCAGGTCGCGTTTGTCTTTCTTGGTCGGCCTGCCTTGTTTGCTGAGTCGTTTGCCGGTATGGAAACTGGCCGCCTGGAACCGGATGCGTTCTATTTCTTCGGGCGGGGTGATGTCTGTATAATAAGTGATGGCCTCTTTATACTGCACCCGGTGATCGAGCAGGGCGGCAACCTGTATCAGCCAGCGTTTATTTTCGGTCTTTACCTCGTATTCATCGCCCACTTTCACCACCCGGGAAGCCTTTACGCTTTCGCGGTTCTGTTTCACCTTTCCCTTGTCGCAGGCTTCGGCAGCCTGGCTGCGTGTTTTGAATAAACGGATCGCCCAGAGGTACTTGTCGAGGCGGATCTTTTCTTTTTCCATCGGCCAAAATTATGGTCTTTTCCGACAAGGACTGGCAAGTCAGCCGCAGATTGCTTATTTTTATCCACTATAATTAATGAACGTATGAAACTCAGGATTATCAAGATCATTCTTGTCGTTCTTTTTATCTCCCAGGCCGGCCTGGCACAACGCGGCAGGATCAACTGGACCGAAGACGGCAACGCCTACACGAAGATCAAAGACGGCGGCATTGTAAAAGTAGATCCGAAAACCGAGGCCGAAGTGGTGCTCGTCCGGCAAGAACAACTGACCCCATCCGGCGGGTCCAAGGCGCTGGTGCCGCAGTCGTACGCCTTCAATAACAACAATACCAAACTGCTCATCTTTACCAATACCGCCCGTGTATGGCGTTACAATACCCGCGGCGATTACTGGATACTGGATATCATCGCCAATAAATTAAAACAACTCGGAAAAGGACTCCCGGCTCAATCGCTCATGTTCGCCAAATTCTCGCCCGATGGAAGAAGGGTTGCCTATGTGAGTGAACACAACCTGTATGTGGAAGAGATCAGCACGGGGAATATCAATAAGCTTACCCGCGATGGATCCCGCAAGGTGATCAACGGTACGTTCGACTGGGTTTATGAAGAAGAGTTCGGTTGCCGCGATGGTTTCCGCTGGAGCCCCGATGGCAGCAAGATCGCTTTCTGGCAGGTGGATGCCAGCAAGATCCGCGACTATTATATGCTCAACACCACCGACAGCAATTATTCGCAGGTGATTCCGGTTGAATATCCCAAAGTGGGTGAATCGCCTTCGCCCACCAAAATAGGTGTGGTGAGCATCGATAACGGTTATATCCGCTGGATGGACATCGAAGGCGACCCGGCGCAGAATTACCTGCCCCGCATGGCCTGGGCCGGTTTGAACGAACTCATTATACAGCAGCTCGACCGCAAGCAGCAGGAAAGCAAACTCAAGTACTGCAATGTTACCGATGGAAGCAGCCGTACTTTCTGGGCCGAAAACAGCGAGGCCTGGGTCGACCTGAACTCGGCCGATATCTTTGGCGAACCCGGCGGATGGCAGTGGGTGAACAAGGGACTGGATTTTATCTGGGTGAGTGAGAAAGACGGCTGGCGGCATATCTATAAGATCAGCCGTGATGGCAAGACCGAAACCCTGCTCACCAAGGGCAACTACGATATCGGCGAGATCAAATGCGTCGACGAAGCCAATAACTACATCTACTTTACCGCTTCGCCGAAGAATGCCACGCAATCCTATCTCTACCGGGTAAACATCGAAAAGGGAAATATCCTGCAGAAAGTGAAAAAGATCGTGAGCAAGCCCAAGGCCGACCCGGAGATGGTGAGCGACAGCACCCAAAAGGGTGTACACGATTACAGCATTTCACCGAATGGAAAATACGCGACGCATGCATTCTCCAGTCATAATATCCCCCGCGTAAGTGAATGGCTTACATTGCCCGACAATAAACCCATCAACCCCGCCAAGAGCATTGCGGCAACGATGAAGGTGGATGACAAAGTGGATATCGAATACCTGCAGGTGACCACCGAAGACAACATCACCCTCGATGCCTGGATCAACAAACCAAAGAATTTCGATCCCTCCAAAAAATATCCCGTTGTGCTCTATGTGTATGGAGAGCCTGCTTCCTCTACGGTGATGGACCGCTGGGGCGGACAAAACAATTTCCTCTACAAAGGCGATATGCGTGGCGATGGTTACATACAAGTGGCGATCGACAACCGCGGTACACCCATGCTCAAAGGCGCCGCCTGGCGCAAGGCCATTTACCGCAAGGTGGGCAACGTGAATATCCGCGATATGGCGCTGGGTTTCAAAAAACTGCAGGAACAATTCAGTTATTTCGATAAAGACCGTGTGGCTGTATGGGGATGGAGCGGCGGTGGTTCTTCCACGCTTCACCTGCTCTTCCGTTATCCCGAGATTTTCCAGACGGGTATTTCCATCGCGGCGGTGGCCAACCAGTTGTTCTATGACAATATTTACCAGGAGCGCTATATGGGTTTGCCCCAGGAGAACCTGGAAGATTTCGTGAACGGCTCGCCGGTTACCTACGCGAAGAATTTAAAGGGCAACCTCCTGTACATCCACGGTACGGGTGACGACAACGTGCACTTCAGCAATGCCGAACTGCTGGTGAATGAATTGATCAAACAGGGAAAGCAGTTCCAGTACATGCCTTACCCGAACCGTTCGCACGGTATTTCCGAAGGAGCGGGTACGTTCGAACATCTTTCCACGCTGTATACCAATTACCTGAAAGCGCATTGTCCGCCCGGGGCGAGATAAAAAAATCAGTTTACGATAAGAAATCCCGCAGTTTGTATTGCGGGATTTTTATTTGCGGATTGGTTGGAAGAATCGGCCTTCCCAGCAACGTCTCCTTGCGGGACGTTGCGTCACGCACCGCCATTCTTGCCATGGTTTCGAGCCGTTGTTGGTTGCCGCCGTTGTTGGTTGCCGCCGTTGTTGGTTGCCGCCGTTGTTGGTCGCCGCCGTTGTTGGTCGCCTGACCAACAATATAATTCCTATAATTTCTCGCCGTGCTGGCTTATATCCAATCCCTTTATTTCTTCTTCTTCACTCACCCGGAGGGGCACGATCATGTCGGTGATCTTAAGCAGGAGGAAGGTGCCGCCGAAAACAAAGACCGATAAGCCGATGGTGGTGAGCAGGTGCACCAGGAACAGATGCGTTTCACCAAAGAGTAAACCATTGCCGGTTGTGTTGGCGCTGTTCACGGCCTGGTTGGCAAAAACGGCGGTGAGCAGGAACCCGGTGATGCCGCCAACACCATGGCAGGGGAATACATCGAGTGTATCATCAATGGATGTTTTGGTTCGCCATTCCACCATCATATTGCTTACGATGCTGCTGACGATACCTACCGTGAGCGAGTGAGCGATGCTGATATAGCCGGCTGCCGGCGTAATGGCCACCAGGCCTACCACAGCGCCGATGCAGGTTCCCATGGCCGATGGCCTGCGGCCGCGGAGTGCGTCGAAGATGATCCAGGTGAACGCGGCGGCAGCAGATGCGGTGGTGGTGGTGGCCAGTGCCGTGGTGGCCAGGGCATTGGCCCCAAAAGCCGACCCGGCATTGAAACCAAACCAGCCGAACCAAAGTAAACCGGTGCCCAGCAGCACATACGTGATCCGGGCCGGACTGTGCGCTTCTTCATTCCTTCTTTTTAAATAGATAGCGCTGGCCAGCGCCGCCCAGCCCGCACTCATATGCACCACCGTTCCGCCCGCGAAATCAAGCACGCCGTATTTGAACAGCAACCCATCCGGGTGCCAGGTGGCGTGCGCCAGCGGGCAGTAGATGAAGAGGCAAAACAGGCAGATGAAGAGGATGTAGGATGTAAACTTGATCCGTTCCGCGAAGGCCCCGGTTATAAGAGCCGGTGTGATGATGGCGAACTTGAGCTGGTAAAAAGCGAAAAGAATGAGCGGTATTGTAGGAGCAAGGGCCCAGGGCTTCCCGTTCAGCATGTCTTTCATTAAAAAGAAAGTACCGGGGTTGCCGATGATGCCATGAAAGGAATCGCCGAATGCAAGACTGAAACCAACGATCACCCAGAGTATAGTGATCACCGCCATGCTGATAAAACTTTGCAGCATCGTGCTGATCACATTTTTCTTGCTCACCATGCCCCCATAGAAAAAGGCGAGGCCGGGCGTCATGATCAGCACCAGGGCGGCGGCGGTAAGCATCCAGGCCGTGTCGGCGCTGTTGATGCCGGCGGGTGCATCCGCAGGTGTTTTGGAAACAGCCGGAAAGACAATGGAAAGTACAACGATGGCCAGCAAAAGCAGGAATGGCACCAGCGCTTTTTTACGATTCATGTGTATACAAATAAGAGTTGACAGTTACTTGTATATAGGAAGCAGTCGTTACGGGTAAAAATAGGGAAGAATAATAAACAAGGCTGCCCGGTTTATCAACATAATACAGACAGCATTGCCTGTGTGGGATATTGAATGCCTGTTCTGACGCCGATTTGGATAAAACCGGCCGGCCAATCTAAATTTTCTGATTCTGCCGGATAATCCTCAATTTTGCTGCATCAAAAGAAATTTATGAGAAAACTACTACTGCTACTCAGCCTCGTGCTTAGCTCTACCCTGCTTTTTGCGCAAAAATCCGTTACCGTCCGGGTAACCGATGCCAAAACAGGCAACCCGGTCTCGAATGCTTCGGTAAAGATCAAATCATCGAATAAGGGTGGTTTTACTGGCGGAGACGGTACCATTACGCTCCAGGTATCTCCTGATGATGTACTGGAGATCACCAGCATCGGTTATAATTTTCAATCCGTAAAAGTGGGTAACCAAACAGCCATTACCGTTAACCTCGAAACGGCCCTGGTGGATATCGGCGATGTGGTGGTGGTAGGAACCCGCGGGGCGCCCCGGGCCAAGATCGAAACCGCGGTTCCGGTCGACGTGATCCGCATCAACCAGGTTGGGCAGCCAACGGCCAAGATGGACCTCACTTCGGCCCTGAATATGGCAGCGCCTTCCTTCAACTATAATAAACAAAGCGGTGCCGATGGAGCCGATCACATCGACCTCGGTACACTGCGTGGACTCGGCCCCGATCAGACACTGGTACTGATCAATGGCAAACGCCGCCACCAGACCGCCTTCGTGGCGCTCTTCGGTACACGCGGCCGGGGTAACTCCGGAGCCGACCTGAACGCTTTTCCGCAGGCATCGGTTGATCGCATCGAGATCCTGCGTGACGGCGCTTCCGCACAATATGGTTCCGACGCGATGGCCGGTGTAATGAACATCATTCTTAAAAAAGACGTGAACCGCTGGAGCATCAATGCCGGCTGGTCGGGTTACTACGATACAAAATTCAACGCACGGAAATTCAACGACGGTAACCAGTACTATTCGGGCGGCGCCATCGATGGAAACAGCTTTGCCTTCTCCGCCAACAACGGGTTCAAACTCGGGAACAACGGTGGATTCGTGAATATCTCCCTCGATTTCCGCACCCAGGGTAAAACCTACCGCCAGGCGGATACAGCCAACTGGGCTACCGATAAAGACGCCCTGCCTTATATCAATCCCTACCGCCGTGCATTCGGCGACGGATCGGTGGATACCTATGGCGCTATGTTCAATATGGAGATACCCACCAGCGCCAAGAAGAAAAGCACCTTCTACGCGTTCGGTGGATACAACGCCAAAGCTTCGGATGCATATGCGTATACCCGCAACTGGAGTGCAAGGCCCGAACGTTTCCCGACAGACCTGAACGGAAACCTGCTCTACAACCCGGATATCATGCGTACGGCGAATGACGGCGAGATCTATTACAACCCGCATATCCAGACAAAGATCAAGGACGTTTCCATCGCTGCCGGTATCAAAGGCGCTTGCCACAACTGGAACTGGGATCTCAGCAATACACTCGGCAAGAATAATTTTCATTTTTTCGGTGATAAAACATTCAACGCCTCGATGTTCATGACACCGGGCACACCGGCGCCGAATCATTTCGACGACGGCGGGTTCAGCTTCTGGCAGAACACCGTGAACTTCGATGTCAGCCGTTCGTTCAAAACCATCGCACAGGGATTCAACCTGGGTCTTGGCGCCGAATACCGCTGGGAACAATATTCCATCTTCGCCGGTGAAGAAGGATCGTATAAGAACTACTACGGCGCCGATATCTATTATCCCAACGTAGGCGAGAACAGGACCCCGGCTTCGGGTTCACAGGGCTTCCCGGGTTTTACACCCAAAGACGCCACCATCGCCAACCGGCATAACTTCAGTTTGTATGTAGACGGAGAGTTGAATGCCACCAGGGCCTGGTTGCTGGATGGAGCCGTGCGCTTTGAGAATTATTCCGACTTCGGTTCGGTTGCTACCTTCAAATTCGCGACACGCTATAAGATCATGAGCAATTTCAACCTGCGTGGATCGGTAAGCACCGGTTTCCGGGCGCCTTCCCTGCAGCAGATCAATTTCCAGAATACGCTCACTTCGTTCAGCGGTGGTGTATTGGTGAATGCGCTCTTTGCCCGCAACGGAAGTTCGATCACCCAGGCTGCCGGTATTCCTGATCTTAAAGAAGAAACATCCGTGAACGGAAGCCTGGGCTTCAGTTGGAAACCCATCCCGGGCTTGACCGTTACCATGGATGGATACATCGTGAAAGTAAAAGACCGGGTGGTGCTCTCGGGGCTGTTCAGCGCTTCCGATCCCACACTGCCGGTATCCTTTACCTCGCAGATACCTTCCGATGTGTCTACTGTTCAGTTCTTCGCCAACGCGGTGAATACAACCAACTACGGACTCGACATCGTGGTGGATTATTCAAAGAAATGGGGTAAGAATGGCATCCGTGCCTTGCTGGCCGGTAACTTCCAGAAGATGAAAGTAGACGAGGTGAACGTGCCTTCCGCGTTGAACGGAACACAGCTCAACCGCAAAACATTCTTCAGCGACCGGGAAGAAGCCTTCCTGCTGGCATCGGCTCCCAATACCAAACTCAACCTGAACCTGGAGTACAACTGGAAAAAACTGAGTGTGGGAACCAACCTTACGTATTTCGGCAAGATCAAACTGATGGGCTTCGGCGATGCCACCGCGGATAATCCAAATCAAACCGGTATCAACCCCATGGTGCCTACCGACGCGGACCCCAATGTATATGTACCCGAGCATTTCAATTTCAAAGGCAAACTGGTTACCGATGTATACGTGGCTTATAAACTTTGCAAACGGATCACCGTGTTTGCGGGTGCCGATAACGTACTCAACGTGCATCCGAACCTGGGTGTGAACCCGCAGGCCAAGGGCTGGTTCGGCGATAATGAATCAGGTGGTCCGTGGGACAGCGTACAGATGGGCTTCAACGGCCGCCGCCTGTTCGGTAAACTGGCCTTTACCTTCTGATAAAAACAATGAATGCATTACAAGGGTTGATGACTATCCGGTTGTCAACCCTTTTTAAATTCAGATCGATTATGAAAAAGATATTGCATGTTCTTTTCTGCCTGTTGATCCTTGCCGGAGCCATTACAACCAGCGCACAAAACAGGATCGTCGTATTTCAATCGGATTTTGGTTTGAAAGATGGGGCCGTATCGGCGATGAAGGGCGTATCGATGAGTGTGTCGCCCGACTTAAAACTCTTTGACCTCACCCACGAGATACCCGCTTACAATATCTGGGAGGCCGCGTACCGCCTCGAGCAAACGGTGATGTACTGGCCTGCCGGAACCGTTTTCGTTTCCGTGGTTGACCCGGGCGTAGGAACCAGCCGGAAATCGGTGGTGCTGAAAACAAACAGCGGGCATTTCATCGTAACACCGGATAACGGCACACTTACACTGATCGCCGGATCGCTGGGCATTGCCGAAGTACGGGAGATCGATGAGGCGGTAAACCGGCGTAAAGGATCGGAGAAGTCATACACCTTTCATGGAAGGGATGTGTATGCTTATACAGCCGCGAGGCTGGCGGCAGGCGTGATCCGTTTTGAAGAAGTGGGACAGGAATTGCCCAAACAGGTGGTGCGCATTCCGTACCAGGCGGCTGCCCTCGAAGGCAATACCATCAAGGGCACAATCGCCATACTTGATGTGCAGTATGGAAATATCTGGACCAATATTCCTGCTGAGCTCTTCAAGCAACTGGGACTGGCATACGGCGATAAAATAAATGTATCGATCTATCACAACAAGACAAAGGTCTACCAGGGAACCATGCCTTATGCAGCCACTTTTGGCGCCGTTCCGGAAGGAAAACCGCTGGCTTATTTCAATAGTTTACTCCAGCTTTCCTTTGCGCTGAACATGGGTGATTTTTCCGGTACCTATAAGGTATACAGCGGAAGCGATTGGCGGGTGGAAGTGCGGAAATGAATTATCAGGTATGTTCAACGGATGATTTCCGGCTGAATCCTACCCATTGGCGGATCAGTTTAAAAGTGAGTGACAGTGATGCAACAAAAAACGGTAACCCGGTTACAAAACTGATCTGTATTTCTTTGCCGGTGAAAAGCGAAACACTCAGGTAGGCATAGGCAGTCCACAAAAGCACCAATCCAACAAATTGTATTAGTATGGTCCGTTTACTGTTGTAAAGCAGCACAGAGCCAAGTAAGATCAGCTGCCCGACCAGGGAAAGCAGAGCAATGAATCCAATGGTTTGGCTGAGTGGATCTGTAATTGCGATAGAAAAGTCTTCCGTACCAACTCCATAAAATTGAGGTAACCAGAATAGTTCAGCAAAGATCAAAAATCCGATTCCGTGGCCGGCAGGAAATACAATCACGGCATGCAGGATCAGTACCAGCAAAATAAGCGTCTTGATGTTGAACATGTACAGCAAAAGTATGACGCTTTGCTTTAATAGATTTTACGCGTGATTCAGCCAGTTTTTTCTTTAACGTTTCACTATTACCGGCTGTTAAAATTCCTGCAGGGCTATAACGAAAACGGTAAAATTTCGTTTCTTGTTTCTGGATTCTGTTCCTGCTGTTGAAACAGCGCATTACTCAACCAAAAACAGGTTATGCATAACAAGCCATTGTTCAACTGCCATGCGATATCAGTTTCAGTTCAATTCCTCTCTATCCTGTTTTCAACAACTTTATTACTCAGTTCCTGCATCAAGGATGAGCCCGGTGGTGGAACCGGTGGCGGTGGTACGGGTGGTGGAAGCCCACTCGCCGAACGCATCATCCTGGATACGGCCTATGGAACGGCCCCTGCGCAAAAGATGGACATCTACCTGCCGGCCGGCCGGACAGCGGCAACCAAACTGATCGTTCTGATTCATGGCGGCGGTTGGGAGGCGGGCGATAAGGCCGATATGAATTATTACAAGAACCTGCTACGGGCCAAATGGCCGGAAGCCGCCATTGCGAATATCAATTACCGGCTGGCAAGCAATGCAGGTAATATTCATCACACCGAGATCATGGGCGATGTTAGTGCGGCGGTCAATTTCCTCGTGAATAACAAGGGCAACTTTGTGGTGTCGGATTCATTACTGATGGTAGGGGCCAGCGCCGGAGCTCACCTGGCGATGCTGTACACCTATGCGTACAATATCGGCAACAAAGTACGTGCGGTAGCCGATTTCTATGGGCCGGCTGTATTGAACGACTGGCAGTGGTACAACAGCTTCAACATCTGGATGGGCAAAGCGATCAAGGACCTGCTGATCCAGTACAACAATGCGCCCTGGGACCTGGCCCTCTATCAATCCAATAGTCCGTATTCAAGAGCCACCGGAAGTTCCCGCCCAACGATCATCTTCCATGGTACGCTCGACCTGATCGTTCCTTTATACCAAAGTCAGTGGCTGAACGGGCAATTGAATACCCTGGGTGTGCCTCACGCGTATTACGAGTATTTCCTGGATGGCCATGGCTTCAACGCGGCCAATACGGATGATGCCATGAATAAAACAGTGGCATTTTTTAAAAGCCATTTGCAATAAGGAGCTACAATAGAAGATCGGTCAATAAAGGGAAGGTAATCAATCCACCAATAGCGTCATCAAATAATCAGCACATCAAATAATCATCACATCATCACATCGTCTTGCCCGGGTATTCCTGCAATGCTTTTTCCAGGCAATCCATTGCCGCGTTGATCGCCGCCACGTTGATCACGTAGGCGAGGCGCACTTCGTTCTTTCCCAAACCGGGTGTACTGTAAAAGCCCGTAGCCGGCGCCAGCATCACTGTTTGATTATTGTAAGTGAAAGATTCGAGCAGCCATTGACAGAATTTATCGGAGTCGTCGATGGGCAGTTTAGCCATGGCATAGAATGCGCCGCCGGGGTTCGGACAAAAAACACCGGGAATGGCGTTCAGTCTTTTTACGATCGTATCGCGGCGGAGTTTGTATTCGGCCTTGGTGGTATCGAAATAATTGGCCGGCAGGTCGATGGCCGCTTCACCCAGGATCTGGGCGAACGATGGCGGACTTAACCGTGCCTGGGCGAATTTCATGGTCGCTTCCAATAAGGCTTTGTTCTTTGTAACAAAGGCTCCCACCCGTCCGCCGCAGGCGCTGTAGCGCTTGCTGATGGTGTCCATCAACACCACGTGATCATCGACGCCCTTTAAATGCATGGCGCTGGTATGCTTGCCTTCGTAGCAGAATTCCCGGTAGGCTTCATCGGCAAAAAGGAACAGGTTGTGTTTAATGATGAGTTGCTTCAGCACTTCCATTTCGGCGGCGCTGTATAAATAGCCTGTGGGGTTATTGGGATTGCAGATCACGATGGCTTTGGTTTTTGCCGTGATCACTTTTTCAAAATCTTCGATCGGCGGTAAGGCGAAACCGGTTTCAATGGAAGAGGTGATCGGTTTAACGACCACGCCGGCCTCCACCGCGAATCCGTTATAATTGGCATAGAATGGTTCGGGAATGATCACTTCATCTCCCGCGTCCATACAGGCCATGAAACCGAAGATGATGGCTTCGCTGCCACCGGTGGTGATAATGATCTGTTCGTGGTTTACTTCGATGCCCGCCTGTTTGTAGTAACCCGCCAGTTTGCGGCGGTAGCTTTCGTTGCCGGCGCTGTGGCTGTACTCCAGTACCTTGAAGTCGCTTTTCCGAACGGCATCCAGCGCTACCTGCGGCGTTTCAATATCCGGCTGACCAATGTTCAGGTGGTACACTTTCGTGCCTTTGCGTTTGGCCGCTTCGGCATAGGGAACCAGTTTGCGAATGGGGGAGGGTGGCATCTGCTGGCCACGTTTACTGATCGTTAGCATGACGCAAATATAGTGCGGATAGGGGATACAAGATTCAGGATACCGGAAGCCGGATAACAGATGCCGGATGCGGGGTATATGGAGCTTGGGGCCTGCATTCTTCAACAACATTCAACCATCTTCAACCCATAACCCGTAACCCGCAACTCAAAGTCCACAACCCCAAACCCTATATATTTGCATATGCCCCGTTTTCATTCCCCGAGCCGCATCATCGTTACCTGCAGCAATCGCCTTTCTCCCTATTTACAAAGCGAGATCGAAGAACTGGGATTCAAACCGGTTCGCACATTCAAAACCGGTGTGGAGCTGAAAGGAAACCTGCTGGATTGCATCCGGCTCAACCTCAACCTGCGTTGCGCCAGCCAGGTACTTTTTTCGGTAGCGGAATTCAAGGCCTTTAATGCGAACGATCTGTATAGAGCATTGGTTGATTTTCCCTGGGAAGATATCATTGCCGCCGATGGATACTTTTCCATCAGCAGCAATGTAAGCAACGATACGATCAATAATTCCCTGTTCGCCAATGTAAAGGTGAAAGACGCGATCGTCGACCGCTTCCGCAAACAAACGGGTGCAAGGCCTGATTCGGGCCCGGAGCTCGACCGAACCGTTATTCATTTATACTGGAAGGAATCCCTGGCCGAAGTGTTCATTGATACATCCGGCGAAACCCTCTCGAAGCATGGCTACCGCAAGATCCCGGGCAAAGCGCCGATGCTGGAATCGCTGGCCGCCGCCAGCTTGCTGGCAACAAAATGGGACAGGCGATCGCCGGTCGTTAACCCCATGTGTGGCTCGGGCACCATTGCCATCGAAGCGGCATTGATCGCCACGCACCGCAAGCCGGGTTTGCTTCGCGGCAACTACGCCTTCATGCACCTGGTGGGATACAAAGAACAATGGTATGAGGCGGAATTCACCAAACTCGAACAGCAGGTGAAGGATGTGCCCGGATTAACGATCATCGCCACCGATATCAGTGAAGATGCGATCCAGGTTTCGAAGATCAATGCCGGCATCGCGGGCGTGGAAGAGTACATTCAGTTTTCGGTCTGCGATTTCGAGGATACGCCCGTTCCTGAATCCGGTAATGGGATCGTTTATTTCAACCCCGAATATGGCGACCGCCTGGGTACGGAAAAAAACCTGGAGCTCACGTATAAACGCCTGGGCGATTTCCTCAAACAAAAATGCAAGGGCTATTTCGGATATATCTTTACCGGCAACCTGGAACTGGCCAAAAAGATCGGCCTCAAACCCAGCCGCCGCATCGAGTTTTATACCAGCAAGATCGACTGCCGCCTTTTTGAATACGAATTGTACAGCGGCACCCGCCGGAAAGAATAAAGCCTCCCTTTCAACTGCCTGTTTCAGCAATCCACACCACGTTTTTATCAATCGGCACAAAAAAATTGACCATTTGGTTAAAATTTATTTGTTCGTTTCGCTGCAGGCTGTAGCTTTGCATTATTAACCAAATGGTTAAAATATGGCAAAACACAATAAAGATACCGAACAGAAGATATTGGAATCAGCACGTAATGTGTTCATTCAGAAAGGATTGGCTGGAGCACGTATGCAGGATATCGCTGACCATGCCGGCGTAAATAAAGCGCTGCTTCACTACTATTTTACCTCCAAAGACAAGCTCTTCAACATTGTTTTTGAGCAGGAATTCGGGAATTTCTTTTCCAGTCTGGCCCAGGTGATCGCATCGGACCAACCGCTTTTTGAGAAGATCAAAAAGGTGGTAGCCCTGGATATCGAGAAGCTCAGCCAGTTTCCCGACATGCCCATTTTTGTGCTGAACGAAGTGAGCCGTAACCCCGAAGTGATCCTGTCGCGATTACAAAATATTCCGGTGGAAATGGTGCTGGGGCTTTTCCAGCAACAGATTAATGCCGAAGTGGAACGCGGGAATATACGCCCGATAGCCGCCGGCCAGTTGCTCGTGAATATCCAATCGCTTTGTGTGTTTCCTTTCCTGGCCAGGCCCATGCTGCGGGGATTGATGAAGATGAACGAAGAAGAATTCAAGGCAATGATCCAGCTCCGGAAAAACGAAGTCGCTGAATTTATTATCAACGGAATCAAAACCAATTAAACAAGATATTATGAAGAGAATCATTTTATTTCTTACCGCGTGGCTGCTGGCTGCATGCAGTGTATCGGCTCAGTCAGCCCGCACACTGACCCTGGAGCAATGCTACGACCTGCTGGCAAAAACATCGCCGCTGGCCCAGCAAAAAGCGCTCACGATCACAGCCGGTAACCTGGCGGAAAAGAACCTGAACCTGAAATGGCTGCCGCAGGCAGACCTGAACGCACAGGCCACTTATCAATCGGATGTGACTTCGGTACCGATCAAATTACCAAACCTGTCTATTGATGAACCCAGTAAGGATCAGTATAAGGGAACGCTCGACCTCGTACAGCCCGTATTCGATGGTGGCGTTACCGGCACGCAAAAGAAGATACAACGGGCTACCACCAACATCGAAAGCCAGAAAGTGGAGGTAGACCTGTACCAACTCCGGTCGAGGGTGAATACATATTTTTTTACCGCCTTGCTGATGGACGAAAACATCCGCATCATGGAACTCACAAAAGCCGACCTGGAAAACAATATCCGCAAAGTATCCGCCCAGGCCACCAATGGCATTGCCACCAACAGCAATGTGGATGTGCTGAAAGCTGAGTTGCTCAAAGTGTCGCAACGCATCATCGAATACCAGGCAAACCGCAAATCGGCCATCGAAATGCTGGAAGTGCTTACGGGCTCTCCGATTGACGCCAATGCATCTTTTGTAAAACCCGCCATGCTTGCCGATAAAGATGAAACGATCAGCCGGCCCGAGTTGAAACTGTTCGACTATCAGAAACAGCAGTTCCGGTTGCAATCGAGGCTGATCCAGGCAAAGGCCAATCCCAAAGTATCCCTGTTCGGAACAGGCGGCTATGGAAGACCGGGCCTGAACATGCTCAAGAATGATTTTCAATGGTACTATCTCGGCGGCGTAAAACTCAGTATTCCCATTACCGGCCAGTTCACCAGGCAACGCGAAATGAAAGTGATGCGCATGCAGGAACAGATCGTGGAAAAACAACGGGAGGCCTTCCTCAGCAATAACCGCCAGCTCCAGGTACAGCAAAAGAACGAGCTGGAAAAATACGGACAACTGATCGGTTCAGACGCGGAGATCGTGGGCCTGCGTACAAAGATCAAAGAGAACGCCTCGGTACGGCTTGCCAACGGCATCATCACCTCCAGCGACTACATCACGGAACTGAACGCGGAGAACCAGGCCATGCTTGCCCAGAAACTGCATGAGGTGCAATGGTTGCAGGCGCAGTACAACTATAAACTCATCATCGGAAAATAAACTACTTCAAATAAAACAATATGAAATCAGTCGTAAAGAAACTCGTACCGCTTGCAGGCATCGTTCTGATGGCCTCCTGCGGAAATGGCAATGGAAAATCCGATGCCTCCGGAACCTTTGAAGCCGACGAAGTGATCGTTTCGGCCGAAGCAACCGGCAAGATCCTTCAATTGAATGTGGAAGAAGGCGCAGCCCTTGCCAAGGATATGGTCATCGGTAAGATCGACCCCACTGCCATTGAATTGCAAAAGGAACAGGCGGCTTCTTCCGTGGAAGCGCTCGGACAAAAAACCAACGACGCTTCGCCCCAGGTGAGCGTACTCGAATCCCAGATCGTACTCCAAAACAGGCAGGTGGCCGTGGATGAAGAACAACTGCGGGTGCTGCAAAAAGAGCAGCAGCGTTTTCAGAAGCTGGTGGCCGCCGACGCGGTGCCCGCCAAACAGCTCGATGACATCAACGGCCAGGTGGATGTGCTTGAAGAAAAGATCAAGGCGGGCAAAACACAGTTGAGTGTATTGCAGAGCCAGGTGAACGCACAACGCCGCCAGGTGGCTATACAAAACAGGGGCATCCTGAGTGAAAAGGACCCGATGGAGAAAAAAGTAGCCATCATCGAAGACCAGCTCAATCGCACCAGCATCAAAAATCCGCTGGCAGGCACCGTGCTCACCAAGTACGCACAGGCCAATGAATTCACTTCCACCGGTAAGGCGTTATATAAGATCGCCGACCTGTCGGTGCTTAAATTAAGGGCCTATATCACCGGTAACCAGCTGGCGCAGGTGAAGCTCAACCAGGCCGTGAAAGTGAAGGTGGATGACGGCAAAGGCGGTTACAAGGAATTCAGCGGAACCATCAGCTGGATTTCGGATAAGGCCGAATTCACGCCCAAGACCATTCAAACCAAAGAGGAGCGTGCCAACCTGGTATACGCCGTTAAGATCAACGTGAAGAACGACGGCTACCTGAAGATCGGCATGTATGGCGAAGTACTTTTTAACTAAACCCGATGGAAGCAATTGCAGTACATAAACTGGTAAAGACCTACGGCGCCAAAAAGGAAACCGTCAAAGCCCTGAACGAGATATCTTTCTCGACGCAGCAGGGCGAGATGTTCGGGGTCATCGGTCCGGATGGGGCCGGGAAGACATCGCTCTTCCGCATACTCACCACCATGCTGCTGCCCGACGGTGGTACCGCCACGGTGGATGGATTTGATGTGGTGAAAGACATGCAGCAGATACGCAACCGCGTGGGCTATATGCCGGGTAAGTTCTCCCTCTACCAGGACCTCACCGTGGAAGAGAACCTGGAATTCTTTGCGAGCATCTTCAATACCAGCATCGCTGAGAATTACGACCTGGTAAAAGATATCTATGTACAGATCGAACTGTTCAAAAACCGGCGGGCCGGTAAATTATCGGGCGGTATGAAACAGAAACTGGCGCTCTGCTGCGCACTGATCCATAAACCTTCGGTGCTTTTCCTTGATGAACCGACAACGGGTGTGGATGTGGTATCGCGGAAAGAGTTCTGGGAAATGCTGAAGGGCCTGAAAAAACAGGGCATCAGTATCCTCGTATCGACACCGTATATGGATGAAGCGGCTATGTGCGACCGGGTGGCGCTGATGCAATCCGGGCGGATCATGACCATCGATACGCCGCAGCATGTGATCGAACAGTTTGGCAAACGCCTCTGGGCCGTTCGTTCCGGAGAGATGTACCGACTGCTGCTCGACCTGAAAGCATACGAAAACACACTGAGCTGTCACAGCTTCGGTGAATACCATCACCTGGTATTGCGGAACGACACAGGCAGCGAAGCCGCCGTGCTTCATTACCTGGCATCCAAAGGCCACCGGCAGGTGGAGATCAAAACCGCATCGCCCAATATTGAAGACTGCTTCATGCAATTAATGAACGATAACGCATAGCCATGAAAGAGATCGTGATCAAAGCGGATAAACTGACCAAGAAATTCGGCGACTTTATCGCCACCAACCAGATCAGTTTTGAAGTGACACAGGGAGAGATATTCGGATTCCTGGGGGCCAACGGGGCCGGTAAAACAACCGCCATGCGGATGCTCTGCGGGTTGTCGATGCCCTCTTCCGGATCGGCAACCATCGCCGGGTTCGATGTGTACAAACAAACCGAACACATCAAACAGAACATCGGGTACATGAGCCAGAAATTCTCGCTCTACGAAGATTTGACGGTGAAAGAGAATATCCGCTTCTATGCCGGCATATACGGACTGAGCAAACCGGTGATCCGGGAAAAGATGAATGCCCTGCTGGACAAACTGCAGCTGCGGGCCGAAGAAAACAGCCTGGTGAAATCATTGCCCCTGGGCTGGAAGCAGAAACTGGCTTTTTCCGTAGCCATCCTCCATGAACCGAAGATCGTTTTCCTGGATGAACCCACCGGTGGCGTGGATCCTGTTACCCGCCGCGAATTCTGGAACCTCATCTACGAAGCGGCCGAAAAAGGGATCACCGTGTTTGTGACCACGCATTATATGGACGAAGCGGAGTATTGTAACCGCATTTCCATCATGGTGGACGGGAAGATCGAAGCCCTGGACACGCCGCACAACTTAAAAACAAATTTCAACGCCGCCTCCATGGATGATGTATTCCTGCAACTGGCACGGGGCGCTAAACGAACGGCAGACTGATATGAAACAATTCATCGTTTTTGTAAGAAAGGAATTCCGCCACATATTCCGCGACCGGAAATCGCTGCTCATCATCATTATGATGCCCATTGTGCAGATCATCCTGTTCGGATTTGCGCTCACCAACGAGATCAAGAATTCCAACATCGCGGTGCTCGACAACGCGAAGGACGAAGCCAGCCAGGCGCTTATTCAGCGGCTGGATGCCAGCCGCTATTTCAAAGTCACCCAATACCTGCCAACACAGGCCGATATTGAACGGGCTTTCAAGAGCGGTACGATACGCCTGGCCATTGTGTTTCCGCAAGGCTTCCGCGAATCGCTGATGCATACGAATCATACACAGGTGCAGCTCATTGCCGATGCGTCGGATCCGAATACGGCTACTACCGTTACCAATTATGCGTCCAGCATACTCAGCGATTACCAGCAGGAAGTGAACGGAAATAGCTCCTTACCCTATACCATCAAGCCGCAGATGCGGATGCTCTACAATCCGCAGCTGAAGGGCGCATATAATTTTGTGCCCGGGGTGATGGCGATGATCCTGATCCTCATCTGTGCGATGATGACATCGGTTGCCATTGTACGGGAGCGGGAGATCAATACCATGGAAGTATTGCTGGTATCGCCCCTGAAACCGCTCCTGTTCATCCTGAGCAAGGCGATCCCCTATATCTTCCTGTCACTTGTGAATGTGAGTACGATCCTGCTGGTGAGTGTTACCCTGCTGGAAGTACCCATCCAGGGAAGTCTGCTCCTGCTCATGGGCGTATCACTGCTGTTCATCATCACTTCCGTTTCGCTGGGGCTGATGATTTCGAACCTCACCAAAACGCAGCAGGAGGCGCAGATGTTCTCGCTCATGGCGCTGATGCTGCCCACCCTGTTGCTGGGCGGGTTCATGTTCCCGATCGAAAGCATGCCGGTACCCCTGCAGGTCATTTCCAATATCGTTCCCTCGAAATGGTATTATCACATCGTCAAGGATGTCATGATCAAGGGCCTTGGATTTTCCGCGGTATGGAAAGAATCCCTGGTGCTGGTGGGTATGTCGCTTTTCCTCCTTGGCATCAGTTTTAAAAAATTCAAAACCCGCCTGGCATGAAACGTTTATTAGTAATACTCGAAAAAGAATTCAGGCAGGTGTTCCGCAACCCGGCGATCCTGCGCATGGTGCTGGTGATGCCGGTGATACAATTGCTGGTATTCCCCTTTGCCGCCAACTACGAAGTAAAGAATGTGCTGTTGTCGGTGGTGGACCATGATCATTCGGCCTATTCACAGAAATTCATCAGCAAAATAACCTCTTCCGGTTATTTCAAGCTCACCGATTATTCCCCTTCGTACGACGAAGCCATGAAAGCGGTGGAAAAAGACAAGGCCGACCTGATCATTGAGATACCCGCCGGTTTCGAAAAAGATCTGGTAAAGGAAAGCAAGAGCAGTATGCTTATTTCGGTGAACGCGGTCAATGGCACCAAGGCCAGCCTGGGGGGCGCCTATGCGTCGAATATCATCCGCGATTTCAATTCGGATATCCGCATCCAGTGGATGCAGATGCCCCGGTATAATGCCCAGCCAACGATAGAGATCACCTCGTCGAACTGGTACAATCCCACGATGAACTATAAGTTCTTCATGGTACCCGGCATCCTGGTCACATTGCTCACGATGATCGGAAGTTTTATGTCGGCCCTGAACATTGTACATGAAAAGGAAGTGGGTACCATCGAACAGATCAATGTATCGCCCATCACCAAGGTGCAGTTCATACTCGGCAAACTGATTCCGTTCTGGATCATGGGCCTGGTCACCCTTACCCTGGGGCTGATCGTTTCCTGGCTGTTCTACCGCATTGTACCCCTGGGCAGCATCGGGCTCATCTACGTGTTCGGGATGGTATTCCTGTTCACGCTGCTGGGTGTGGGCCTGCTGGTATCCACCTTTGCGGAAACACAAACGCAGGCAACTTTTGTCAGTTTCTTCGTGATGATGCTGTTCATGCTGCTGGGCGGATTGTACACTCCCATCGAAAGCATGCCCGACTGGGCGAAGCTGATCACCAAAATAAACCCGGTAGCTTACTTCATTGAAGTGATGCGGATGATCGTACTCAAGGGAAGCGGCTTTGCCGATGTGAAAACCCAGTTCTTCTCCGTACTCGGACTTGGTATCTTTTTCAATACCTGGGCGGTGATCAATTACCGGAAACGGTCGTAGTTGGTTCTTCTTCTTTTTTCGAAAACATAAGGCCAAGCATCATCACCATGGTCGACAGCAGTACCAGTTGCAATACCAGTGATTTATTCACAAACGGTATCTGCTGCACCGGTACGATGGACAGGAAAAGCAATACATTGATCAGTCCGCGGGGAATGATGAACAGCATGGGAAATAATTTCAGTCCGGATAACCGGAACTGCAGCGCACGGATCAGCAGGGCAGCGCTCAGGATGCCGATCGCCCAAAGCAGCGTATCGGTATTGAGCACCTCGCTGGTTTCGATCAGGTAGCCGAAGAGCAGGAAGAAGACGGTGCGCACGAGGAAGGTGGCTTCTGTGATCAGGTCTTTGAATTTGTGTACTTCCGTATTCAGTTCATCGGGCCTGAGTTTATTTACCCAATTGAACCGTTTCAGTTCATCCAGGTTGCCCAGGAACAAACCGAGGATCAGGATAAAGATCAGCGAAGGAAGGTGATAGAGCTTGGCGATGGCGTAGATCAGCAACACCAGCAGGATGATGGGAACGAATTTGATGTGGTGATCGATCCTGCCCAGCAGGAATGCCAGCAGTACGGTGGCGGCAAAGGAAACAGCGATCATCAGTAACAGTTGAAGGACCGAGGTCCAGGCCGAATGCATTTCGCCCAATTCATTCAGCGCAACAAAATTGAAAAGGACCACCCCGAAAATATCCGAGAGGCTGCTTTCGTAGGTTATGAACTCCCGGTTATAGGAGCTTAAATATTTCACACTGGGTATGGCGATCGAGCTGCTGATCACGCAGAGCGGAACGGCATTGGTGAGTGCGTCGCGGAAGCTAAGACCTTCCTGGAAGTATTGAAAGGCATAGGCCAGCAGAACGGCCAGCGCCAGCATGGGCAGCAGTGCCGCGATCGATGCTTTTTTGATGACGCCGATCTTCGATCTGTTCAATTCCAGTTCCAGCGATCCTTCCAGTACGATCAAGATCAACCCTACAGTACCGAATAGAGGTAATAACCCGGAAAGATCGGGAATACGGATATGCAGCACGGTCGACAACTGCCGCACGATCCAGCCCAGCAGTAAAAGAAGAATAACGGAGGGTATCCTCGTTTTGGAAGAAGTGAGATCGAAAACATAAGCGATCAGCAGCAGGATGCAGAGGGTGATGATGATGGTAGAGGTCATCATTAAAGATAAAAAAAGTCATGGAAATCCTTTTAGTAATTTCAATCTTTATAAAGTAAGTTCATTTGGAATTAAGAATTGATCTGTTTCTGTAAATGGTATGGCTTTAACAAAGGGAGCGACGCCTTTAAATCTCTCGATTACGGAATTGATATCTTCTTGTGGACCCTGTATGTATACTTTGAAATCGTTTTTTCCTGTGGCTCCGCGAAATAACATTCGATCTATTTCTCTGTTGAAATAGGGGAACGAATACCCTATTACTACTACAATTCTTGAATTTGTGATTTTCTGCTGAGCCATTTCAATTGCTTTTGATGCAAATGAATCACCTTCCCATGAAAATCGGATGGCATTTCCTACAAGGGTTCTTGTACTTAATAGTATCTCTTTGCAGCGTTCAAAGAAAGTGTTATCTACTTTGTGTGTACGAAAATCAAATAGTTCGCTGAACTTTCCATTTGAAAGAAAACCTGCTGAGCCATTAAGCTTAATTAAATGAGAGCTAGTTAAGGGCCTGTCAAATGTTTCTTGTGGCGTACCGATTACATTTAATCTCTCTATTGCGTAAGTCAGATTGCATTCGCTAAAATTCATGTAAGCTTTTTCAATTTGAAAATCATAATTCCATGATATTAGATTAATGTTATTGGGGATAATCAGTTCGTCGTTACTATGAGTCAATATAGAGGCAAAAAAGGAGTCGTATCTGTAATCAAAATCTTGAAATATTTTTTCTATATCTTTTGCTGAATCCTCATTGTTATTATAGGGGTTGTTGAGTTGGTTGACCAGGTATTGATTGCAATCTAATTCTGGATTAATCTTTAATTGCTCATAAAGAAAGTAGGCAGATAAGTAGTTAGTTAGGGTCCGATACTCAGGGTTTGTGTGTAGCAGCGGGTTTTTTAGAAACAATTTCTTGGCATATGTATCAATCGTATAGTGAGATTCTATGTTCTTAATTAGTTGTTTTTGTTTGTAAACTAAATCACTAAATTCAATTTCATTTATTCTGATTTTCAGGTAATCATTTAAGTGGTCACAAAATATTTGAAATCGACCCTTAAAATTTTTCACTAACGGAAGTGCATAATAGCTGGCACCGGCCCCAAATAGATATGTAATATTGGTAGACATAAAAAATGCGCCCTGAATAAGGGCGCAAATTATTGATTTTTATTTTTTAATTTTTACTTACTTATAATCCCATTTTCTTTTTCAGGTTGGCATCAATCGCATCCAGGAATTCCTCGGTATACAGGTAATGTTCTCCATGGTTCACCTTATTGCCATGAATGCATACGGCGAGGTCCTTGGTCATCTTACCGCTTTCCACGGTTTCGATGCATACGGCTTCGAGTGCGTGGCAGAAATCGATCAGCGGCTGGTTATTGTCCAGTTTGCCACGGAAAGCAAGGCCTCTTGTCCAGGCAAAGATCGAAGCGATCGGGTTGGTGGAAGTGGGTTTCCCTTTCTGGTGATCGCGGTAGTGGCGTGTTACCGTGCCGTGCGCCGCTTCGGCTTCCATGGTCTTTCCATCCGGGGTAACCAGTACAGAAGTCATCAGGCCCAGTGAACCGAAGCCTTGTGCAACCGTATCGCTTTGTACGTCGCCGTCGTAGTTCTTGCAGGCCCATACAAAGTTGCCGTTCCATTTCAGGGCGCTGGCCACCATATCGTCGATCAGGCGGTGTTCGTACACGATGCCGGCCGCGTCGAACTCTTTTTTGAATTCTTTCTGGTATACTTCTTCAAAGATGTCTTTGAAACGGCCATCGTATTTTTTGAGGATGGTGTTCTTGGTAGAGAGATAGAGCGGCCATTTTTTGCTGAGCGCCATGTTGAAACAGCTGCGGGCAAAACCGTAGATGCTTTCGTCGGTGTTGTACATGGTGAGGGCCACGCCATCGCCTTTGTAATTGTACACCTCAAAGCTTTGCGGTTCGCCGCCGCCCTCCGGGGTAAAGGTCATGGTGAGCTTTCCTTTTCCTTTGATCAAGGTATCGGTTGCCCGGTACTGATCGCCGAAGGCATGACGGCCTACGATGATCGGGGCGGTCCAGTTGGTTACGAGGCGGGGAACATTCTGCATCACGATGGGCTCACGGAATACGGTGCCGTCGAGGATGTTGCGGATCGTTCCGTTCGGGCTCTTCCACATCTGTTTCAGGTTGAATTCCTTCACCCGGGCCTCGTCGGGCGTGATGGTAGCGCATTTGATTCCCACGCCGCAGGCCTTGATGGCATTGGCCGCGTCGATGGTCACCTGGTCGTCCGTCTGGTCGCGGTATTCCATGCCCAGGTCATAGTATTGAATGGGTACATCAAGGTACGGAAGAATGAGTTTGTCTTTGATGAATTTCCAGATGATGCGTGTCATCTCGTCGCCGTCAAGTTCCACGACGGGGTTTGCTACTTTTATTTTTGCCATGCGATTGCTTTTTTACGAAAGTATTTATTTTTTACCTGTCATTCTGAGCGATAGCGAAGAATCTTTTGCGTGGAGGTGAGATGCTTCGCTCCGCTCAGCATGACAATGCTGCTTGTGCCTGTTGTTATACCGGAACTCTACAACCCCGTCGACTTCTTCAGCTGAAAATCGGCCACCACGGCACCCAGGTTCTCAATGATCTCATCGCCAAACTCACTTGTTTTTAAAAGAGTGGCACCGCTCATTAAATTATAGAAATCGATGGTGACCCGCTTGCGCATGATGGTGGCCTGCAAAGCGGTCGTGATCAGGTCGGCGGCTTCTTTCCAGCCCATGTATTCCAGCATCATGCAGCCGCTGAGGATAACCGATGAAGGATTCATGCTGTTGGTGCCGGCAAATTTGGGCGCTGTTCCATGGGTGGCTTCAAATACCGCATGCCCGGTGTTGTAGTTGATATTGGCGCCGGGGGCGATGCCGATACCGCCTACTTCGGCGGCCAGGGCGTCGGAGATATAATCGCCGTTGAGGTTGAGGGTGGCCACTACCGAAAAATCTTTCGGGGCGATGAGTATCTGCTGCAGGAAATTGTCGGCGATGATGTCTTTCACCAGCAGTTTGCCATCGTGAACCGCTTTGCGCTGCACTTCGTTGGCATGCGCCTCACCGTGTTCTTTCTTCAGCTGATCCCATTCGTCCCAGGTAAAGGTTTTATCACCGTATTCCTGGCGGGCCACTTCATAGCCCCAGGATTTGAAACCACCTTCGGTGAACTTCATGATATTGCCTTTGTGCACCAGTGTTACCGAGGGTAGTTCATTCTCCAGTGCATAGTTGATGGCGGCACGTACCAGGCGTTTGCTGCCTTCGGTTGAAACGGGCTTAACGCCGTAGCCCGATTGACCGGGGAAGCGGACACTTTTCACACCCATTTCTTCCAGCAGGAATTTCTCGAATTTCTGAGCTTCCGGCGAACCGGCCTTCCATTCGATGCCGGCATAGATGTCTTCGGTGTTCTCGCGGAAGATGATCATATCCACCTGTTCGGGATGCACCACGGGGGAGGGAACGCCTTTGAACCATTTCACAGGGCGTACGCAGGCGAAGAGGTCCAGGTCTTGCCGCATGGCCACGTTCAGGGAGCGGATGCCGCCTCCGATGGGCGTGGTGAGCGGACCTTTGATGGACACCAGGTATTCCCGTGCGATCTGCAGGGTTTCGGCCGGCAGCCATTCACCGGTTTGCCTGAAGGCCTTTTCGCCGGCCAGCATTTCCTTCCATTCGATCCGGCGTTCGCCGTTATAGGCTTTAGACACGGCGCTGTCGAATACTTTCTGCGCCACTTTCCAGATCTCGGGGCCGATGCCGTCGCCTTCGATGAAGGGGATGATGGGGTTGTTGGGTACGTTGAGTTTGCCGTTGGAGCCAAGGGTGATCTTTTCTGCCATAGTTAGTACGTGGTCTGACGTCCTCGTCTGACCATTTTTTATTTGTTTAGGGTGGATAGTGATCCTCCCAGATTATGTTGCGGCGCAAAGGTACGGGCTATCCTCAAAAGTTGATACTGCAATTCAACCATCCTTTATCGATGTGTACATTGGGATATTTCTTATAGAAGTTGATCGCCGGTTCGTTCCAGTCGAGCACCTGCCAGGCCATGCCGCTGTAGCCTTTTTCCTTGCATTCTTCCAGCAGTTTGTCGAACAGCAGTTTGCCGATGCCATGGCCCCGCATCTTTTCGGATACCAGGAAATCTTCCAGGTACAGGCGCTGGCCTTTCCAGGTACTGTAGCGGATGTACCAGAGTGCGAAACCCACGACCTCAGCCCGGCCCTCTTCTGCAGGAGAGGGAGAAATTTCCGCTACGATGGCTTCCCATACCGGGTTATCGCCGAAACCGCTTTGTACAAAATGATCGAAGGAAACCGTTACGGCCTCGGGTTCTTTTTCATAAACCGCTAACTCATGGATCAGTTCCATCATGCGGGTACAATCTTCTTTGACCGCTTTCCGAATTGTTATCTGCATCTCCCTTATTGATTATTCATTATTAATTGCCCAAGGCCTGGTCCAGGTCGCGGAGTATATCCTGTATGTTCTCGATGCCCACGCTCATGCGTATCAGGCCGTCGGTGATGCCATAGGCTTCTCTTTTTTCTTTCGGCACACCTGCATGCGTCATGCTGGCCGGGTGGCAGAGCAGGGTATCGCAGGTGCCTAAGGAAACGGCGCGAACACACATCTGCAGGCGGTTGATGAACCGCTTACCGGCTTCGAGTCCGTCTTTCATTTCAAAGCTGAGCATGGCTCCCGGATGACGCATCTGCCGGGCGGCCAATTCATGATCGGGGTGCGAGAACAGGCCCAGGTAATTGACCTTGCCAATCGCCGGATGGTTTTCGAGGAAGGCGGCCACTTCCATGGCATTGTGGCAATGGCGCTGCATGCGTACCTCGAGCGTGTTCAAACCCAGGTTCAGGAGGTAGGCGTCGAATGCATTGCTGTTGCCGCCGAGCAGCCGGTGCACCTTGGTCAGGCGATTGCTCATATGCTCCACATTCCTTCCGATGAGGATGCCGCCGATGGCGGTGCCATGCCCGTTGAGGAATTTGGTCGTGCTGTGCACCACGTAATCCACCCCATACATAAATGGTTGCTGCAGGTAGGGAGTGGCAAAGGTGTTGTCGACCGCCACAATCCGTTGATAAGTTTGGGCAAGATCAGTCAGTGCTTCAATATCCACACATTGAATGGTGGGGTTGGCCGGTGTTTCGAGATAGAGCATTTTGATATGGCTGTCCGCTTCGATCGCCTGTTGGGCTGTGGCGATATCCCGCAGGTCGGCGATGACCACTTCCACACCGAGCCCGGGTAAAATGGATTCGAGCAGTTCATGCGTACCTCCGTAGAGCGAATAGTGGGTAAGCACCTTATCGCCCGCTTTGAGGTTGCCGATGAAGAGTGTTGAAATGGCGGCCATGCCGCTGGCATGCAGGATGGCCTTCAGTTGCAGGGGGGCGCCGGTTTCATCCACCAGTCCGAACCCTTCGAGCGCAGCGATGCGTTCTTCCGCTTCGGTGATCGTGGGATTACCCCAGCGGCCATAGATGTATCCTTTTTCTTCCCCGCTGAAACGGCGCATGCCCTGTTCGGCGGTATCAAACACATAGGTGCTGTTGGCATAGATAGGCGTGATATGAGCGTAGCTTGGATCGGGACGGCGACCGGCATGAATGGCCGCCGAACTGAAACCGCTGTACGAAAACGATGTAGCCATGTTGATAATTATTGGATCGTGATGTGGCAGGAAATTTTACATTCGGAAGTAAAACTACGAAAAACGATGAAGCCAATTTTGCAGCAGTACGCCGCGTATACCACCTGGGCCAACCAGCAACTGTTCGATTGTATTGGTACCCTTTCCGAAGAACAGATCGGCCAGGAGATCAGCAGCAGTTTTCCTTCCATTAAAAAAACGGCGCTTCACATGCTGGATGCCGACAGCATCTGGTGGCAGCGGCTGAAGCTGGCGGAGCAGATCGAACGGCCCAGTGAAACATTCTCCGGGAATTTTGCGGAACTCAGTAAGAAACTGATGGGGCAATCGAAGCTTTGGGAAGAGTGGGTGAACAACGCTACGGAAGCCCAGCTCAGTCATGTATTCGCCTACCAGAATAACAAGAAGGAACAATTCAAGCAGCCGGTGTATGAAATGCTGCTGCACATTTTCAACCACGCTACTTATCACCGCGGTCAACTGGTGACCATGCTCCGGCAACTCGGCGTGGAAAAGATACCGGGAACCGATTTCGTGCTTTTCTGCAGGAAGAAATAGGAGTTTGAGGTTTGAAGCCTGCCTGTCGGCAGACAGGTTTGTAGTAAAATGTGGAATCGAACCAGCAACCTTAAACCTTGAACTTTAAACCGTAAACGTTCTAGTTATGATCGATCATGACCATCTTCACGCCATAGCCCTGGCGGTATGCGCCAACGCCCGGGCGGGGAGGCTGGTATTCCACGTGCAGGAAATCGCGGTAGATCATACCAATTCCCCTGGCGTATTTCTCCGCGCTGTAGTTGATCTCGTGGTAGGAGTTGGGGTCGGAAGGGTTTCCGATCACTTCATCCCGCTGCGCTACTTTTAATGTGCTGTCGAGGGTAAAGGTTCCAACGGTTATTTTGTTGTTGACGCTGTCGTAGGTGTAATCCCAGTCTTCGAGGTAGCGTACATTCAATCCGTAAATATCGATGTAACTGTTGCCCTTCCAGGTATACCCATCCCGTATCGGGGCTTTCAGTTTGATGAAGCGCATGTTGTTCTCGATGAATTCAACCGTGGATTCATTGTTCACCACCATGAATGTATTATCGGGCTGCCAGGGGTTGGCGGCTGTTTTACGGATGTAACGGATGATGCGGTAACCGGGGCGGCCGAGGTTATCGGTGATCTGGGCGTCGACCTGGTGTTTTACCTGGTATTTGATCACGGTATCCTTCGTTCCGAAATTGATGAAAACGGTGGAATCGAGGTTATAAGTGATGTATTTGCCAACCTGCATCGGGAAATAATCGGTAACCGGGGTGAGGGCAAAATCGTCGGTGCTCTTTTTACAGGCGCCGAAAATAAGGGCCACGGCGATCGTTGACAGAAGAAAGGATTTTCTCATACGTTTTTATGGGGTTACCAGCTAAAGATACGATTATACCGTAAAAGGCTGCTCCCTGCGCTGGATTATTCCCCCGCCGATTACGTCGTTTCCTTCATAGAAAACAGCGCTTTGCCCGGGGGCTACGCCTTTTACATCTTCGTAAAAACGAACAAGTATACCATTTTCGTATGTGTGCAGGGTGCCCAAAGCGCCTTTATCCTTGTAGCGGATCTTGGTCATGGCTTCCATACCTTCCGATATGCCATCGTACTTGATCCAGTTGAGCTTGGTCACATTCATCTCCGTACGGTTCAGTTCATCTTCGCTGCCCAATACCACGGTATTGGTTTCCGGAACGATCTCGGTCACAAAGGCGGGTTTGCCCAGGGCGATATCGAGCCCTTTGCGCTGGCCTACCGTATAGAACGGATAGCCCTTGTGTTTGCCCAGGATCTTACCTGTTTTATCCACGAAATTGCCGCCATCAACCCTTGCTTCCAGGCCATCCACTTTTCGTTTCAGAAATCCCCGGTAGTCGTTATCGGGCACAAAGCATATCTCGTAGCTCTCGTTCTTTTTGGCCAGTTCGGGGTATCCGAAATCGTGGGCCATCTGGCGTATCTCTTTTTTGTGATAGGTGCCCAGGGGCAGCAGGGTACGGCTTAGCAGATCCTGTTGTAATCCCCACAGGGCGTAGCTCTGATCCTTGGTATCGTCGATGCCTTTACGGATGAAATAGCGCCCGTTATCGTGTTGCAATACCTGCGCATAATGCCCGGTGGCGATAAAATCGCAGCCCATGGCATCGGCCCGTTTGAGCAGGGCCCGCCACTTGATATGCGTATTGCACATTACGCAGGGGTTGGGCGTGCGGCCAGCCAGGTATTCTTCCACGAAGTTCTCGATCACAAAATCGCCGAACTCTTCGCGGATATCGAGAATGAAATGCGGAAACCCGTGGTGCACCGCGGCCTGCCGGGCATCGTTGAAACTGTCGAGGTTGCAGCAGCCGGTTTCTTTTTTCCCGCTCGTGCCTACGCTGCTGGCATAATCCCAGGTCTTCATGGTGATGCCCACCACCTCATAGCCTTCTTTATGAAGCATCAGCGCCGCCACGGTACTGTCGATACCGCCGCTCATGGCCATTAAAACCTTTCCTTTTTTGCTCATAATTCCTCCTCAGATAGACCTGCAAAGATAGCAAATCAGTTCCGGGTTTCGGGTTTGCGGTTTATGGGTTTGGGAATTTTTGCAGGGGATTATTCGGTTCCGATCTGCTCAATGAACAACCCGGCTTTGCGTTTTGCCATGTTTATCATAGGCCAGGTGAGAAATATACGGGTGAGTGAAGAAATATACCCACAACTGAATGAGATGACAAAGACCACCCTTACGATGTTGAAGGAATTCAGGGGCCAGAAACCGGAAATCCGTAATTCTGTGACCATAACGTAGATAAGCGCCGTGTATCCAATGCCTGCCAATATTTCGAGAAACCAAAAGACTTTCCTGCTGTTGTAGTTCATTTTTTCGATCGTGCCCCGGTCGAGGTATGTAACGAGCTTGATCCCCCAATAACTGTTGATAAGATACAGGCTGATCGCCAGGCAAAAAAGGCCGGAGAAGATAATGTCTGTGGATGTTACATTCGTTAATGAACCATCCGGTGTAAGCATGAATTGGCGCATGTGCCAGGCAAAGCTCACTGAGAAGACTGCCATGGATAACAGGTTTGTGTAGCAGGCAGATTTATAAAGTATTTTTTTTCGTTGCATGACTGAACGAATGACAATATAACAAATGTTGGGCGTTGCGCCGGGCCGGTGCAGAGTTTTATCGCAAGCCCCTTGATAACTTTTGGTTTCTGGCTTTTGACTTTTGCCTTACTTTGCACCCATGCAGCAATACCTTGATCTTCTTCAGCATATCATCGATACCGGGGCCGATAAAAGCGACCGTACCGGTACCGGTACCCGCAGTGTTTTCGGCTACCAGATGCGTTTCGACCTCCGTGAGGGATTTCCGCTGGTTACTACCAAGAAGACACACCTGAAGAGCATCATTTACGAATTGCTGTGGTTTCTGCAGGGCGATACGAATATCAAATACCTGAAGGATCATAATGTCAGCATCTGGGACGAGTGGGCCGATGCCAATGGCGACCTGGGGCCTGTATATGGCAAACAATGGCGCAGTTGGGAAGGGGCCGATGGGGTGGTGGTCGACCAGGTGAAAGACGTTATTCACCAGATCAAAAACAATCCCGACAGCCGCCGGATGATCATCAGCGCCTGGAATGTGGCCGACCTCCCGAAGATGAAACTCATGCCCTGCCACTGTCTTTTCCAGTTTTATGTGGCCAATGGAAAACTGAGCTGCCAGCTATACCAGCGCAGCGCCGATGTATTCCTCGGTGTTCCGTTCAATATCGCTTCCTACGCCTTGCTCACCATGATGATCGCCCAGGTATGCGACCTGGAGCCCGGAGATTTTGTTCACTCCTTCGGCGACGTTCACCTCTACAAGAATCATTTCGAGCAGGCACACCTGCAACTGGGCCGAACCCCATACCCGCTGCCGCAGATGAAGATCAACCCGGCGGTAAAGGATATCTTCGGTTTCCGGTACGAGGATTTTGAGCTGGTCAATTACCAGTCGCACCCGCCGATAAAGGCGCCCGTGGCGGTCTAACCCGATTGGCGTTCCCTCATCCAGAATCTTGTATCCGGTATCCAGTATCCTGGATCCTGCACGCCGATTTTTCCTGTCTTTTCCATATTAATTCGCCCGCTCCGCCGTTGTTGGTCGCCCGCTCCGCCGTTGTTGGTCACCCGCTTCGCCGTTGTTGGTCGCCCGCTTCGCCGTTGTTGGTCGCCCGACCAACAACTAAAGCATCATGGTAAAAATCGGTGGCTTGATACCCCCGTCAGATTCTTTTTTCCACCGATTCGTATATTAAAAATTCCGCTTTTTCGTTTTAGCAGGAGGAAGGATATCTTATGAAAAATTTTACCGCGTTCTTTTTACTGGTTTTTCCTGTTTTCGCTTCGCAAGCCCAGCCTTCGCGGGATACCACCCTCAAGGAGCAGAAGGAAAATGTGATCAGGGAAACCACCATCGTGCAGGTGGAGAACCTCGGCGATCTCATCAATACCGATAACCCCGAAATGCGGCCTACCATCTCGGCCGATGGCAATCTTTTATTTTTCATCCGCCAGAATGATCCGGCCAATGTGCAATACGATATTGTTCCCAATTCACAGGATATCTGGTACTCGATGCGTGACAGCCTCGGCCGCTGGTCGAAGGCCCGGCACCTCAGCGCCAAAGTGAACGCCTCGCATTACAACGCGGTGTTCTGGATCTCACCCGATATGAATAAGATATTGCTCAAAGGCTCCTTTATCGACGGACAATATTATGGCATGGGTGTGAGCATGATCAACAAACGCAGCGACAACAGCTGGACCGATGCCCAGATGCTACGGATCCGCAATTTTGAAAAGTACCGGGAAACAGCCCAGTTTGGCGCTTCCATGGGGCAGGACGGCAAGACCCTGCTCTTTTATATGAGTGATAAGAAGGGCAGCTACGAAAATGATCTCTACGTTTCGTTTTACGAAGGCAATAATATCTGGACGGCCCCGAAAAGTCTGGGTAAGAAGATCAATCTTTCCGACTACAACGAGATGAGCCCTTTCATCGCGGCGGATGGAAAAACACTTTATTTCAGCAGCGACCGGCCCGGTGGTTTGGGCGAACAGGATATCTGGATGGCCAGGCGACTCGACGACAGCTGGACCAAATGGAGCGAGCCGGTGAACCTCGGTGCGCCCATCAATACGCAACATTCGGAAGCCTTTTTTACCATGGATGCCGGCGGCGAGTATGCCTACCTCACCTCGAGCGATGGTTCTTTCGGCGCCAGCGATATCGTACGGGTGAAACTGATGGAAAAAGAAAAACCCAACCCGGTGGTACTGGTAAGCGGAAACGTGTACAACGCGAAAACGAAACAACCCCTCAGCGCTTCATTGGTTTACGAAACCCTGCCCGACGGAACGGAAGTGGGCAATGGTTTGTCGAGCCCGGTGGATGGTTCATTTAAGATCGTGCTGCCGTACGATAAAAACTACAGCATCCGTGCTTCGGCCGATAAGTTCTTTGCGATCTCCGAAAACCTGAACCTCGATTCACTGATCAAAGCGGGTTACAAAGAGATACATAAAGATCTGTACCTGGCCCCGATCGAAATCGGGCAGGTATTCCGGCTGAACAATGTGTTCTTCGATTTCGATAAGTACAGTCTGCGCCCCGAATCCTTTGTTGAACTCGACCGGGTGGTGGCCTTCCTGAACGAATACCCCAATATTGAAATTGAGATGAGCGCCCATACCGACAGCAAGGGATCCGATGAATACAATATGACCCTCAGTGATAACCGGGCGAAGTCGGTACGGGAATACATTCTTTCCAAGGGCATCGCCGCCAAACGCATCATTTCGCAGGGATATGGCGAAACCAAACCGGTGGCGCCGAACGCGAACGACGACGGTACGGATAATCCCGAAGGACGCCAGCTGAACCGGCGGGTGGAGTTTAAAATTTTGAAAAATTAAGTCAAAGAGGAAAAGTGAAAACCTAAAAGCATAAGGAGCATGTAAGTTTCCTATTTTTGCTTTTCACTTTTGAATTCCGACTTTGTAATATGCTCTCCTTAATCGTTGCTGCTGCCGAAAATAATGCTATTGGAAAAAACAACCAGTTGCTCTGGCACCTCCCCAATGATCTGAAATTTTTCAAAAATACCACCTGGGGTATGCCCGTGATCATGGGAAGGAAGACATTTGAGTCGGTGAACAAACCCTTACCGGGGCGATTCAACATCGTGATCACCCGGCAGCCCGGCTGGAAAGTGGAAGGGGTGGTGGTGGCTTCTGATCTGAACGATGCGCTCCGCAAAGCGGAAAAAACAAATTGCAACGAGATCTTCATCATCGGCGGCGGCGAGATCTATAACCAGGCGTTTCCGATGGCGGGTAAAATTTATCTCACCCGGGTGCATGCGGAACTGGAGGGAGATACTTTTTTCCCGGCACTGGATCCGCAGCAATGGCAGCTGGCAACAGCCCTCGATTTTGAAGCCGACGACAAACACCTTTATTCGTATTCATTCCAGACCTGGGTGAGGAAATAATTCTTAATTTTTAATTCTTAACTCTTACTTGTTCTCCCGTTCACAATTAGCCAAGAAATACCTGCACTATCGCCTCACCGCGTTGAGCGGCCGCGGGCATGGAGTTCATTCGCCTTTTGTGTTCGATTTCATTGAACAGGTACTCAACGATAAGAAGCGGTATCCGATTTATTCCCTGATCGAAAACCAGCGCCGCAAACTGCTGGCAGACGATACCCGCATCCCGGTGGAAGATATGGGCGCCGGTTCGGCAGTGATCAAAACCAGCGAGCGGGTGGTGAAGCAGATCGCCCGGTCATCACTCAAGCCAAAGAAGTATGCGCAGCTTTTGTTCCGCATCGCCCGGTATTACAAGCCAAAGACCATCATCGAACTGGGTACTTCCTTCGGCATAACCAGCGCTTACCTGGCCGCTGCCAACCCCGCTGTCAAATTACTTACCTGCGAAGGATCAAAAAGCATCGCCGCCATCGCCCGGCGCAATTTCGCCGAACTGGAACTGGAAAACATCCATCTCGCCGAAGGCGATTTTTCCCAAACACTGCCTCCGCTGCTGCACACCCTCTGGCAGGTGGATATGGCCTTTGTGGATGGCAACCACCGCAAGGAACCCACGCTGGATTATTTCCAGCAACTGCTCGATCATTCCACGGCTTCCAGCATCTTCATCTTCGATGATATACACTGGAGCGCCGGGATGGAAGAGGCCTGGGAAACCATCAAACAGCATCCGTCGGTGACGCTTACCATCGATCTTTTCTTCATCGGGCTGGTATTTGTCAATCCCGATTTCAAAAGTCCGCAGCATTTCAGTATCCGGTTCTGACAGGCCTGCATGATTGTCATCATGCGGATCAAAAAAAGGGTAATTCTCCTCGATCCGGTAGACGCTTTTTCGTTACCTTAGAGGATACAATTGCTTTTATGAGAATTGGTGTTTTAAAAGAGCCACCTGCCGAAACCCGTGTTTCCTTACTTCCTGAACACATCGCTGCATTAAAAAAATGGAACGTAGATGTCTGCATCGAACGCGGTGCCGGTGAACAGGCTTTTGCCGCCGACGGTAAGTATACCGAGGCCGGCGCCACTGTTTGCTCCCGCCAGGAAGTGCTGCAAAGCAGCGATATCGTTTTGTCGATCCAGCTTCCGGCCAGCGCCGAACTGTCGGCCCTGTCATCGAAGGTATTGCTGGGTGTGTACCAACCGCTGTTCCAGGCGGCGCAGATGAAAGAACTGGCCGAAAAAGGACTGACCATCTTCAGTATGGATATGCTGCCACGCACCACCCGGGCGCAGAGCATGGATGTGCTCAGCAGCCAGGCCAACATCGCCGGGTATAAAGCGGTATTGGAGGCGGCCAATCTTTTCCCGAAATATTTTCCGATGTTCATGACGGCCGCCGGAAGCATTCCTCCTGCCAAGATGCTGATCCTGGGGGCAGGGGTTGCCGGTTTGCAGGCGATCGCTACATCGCGGCGTTTGGGCGCTGTGGTGGAAGTGTTCGATACACGACCCGCTGTGAAGGAAGAAGTGATGAGCCTCGGCGCCAAATTCATTGAAGTGGAAGGCGCTGCCGATGCCAGCAAGGCGGGCGGTTACGCGGTGGAACAATCCGAAGAATTCATGAAACGCCAGAAGGCGAAGATCGCTGAAAGCGTGGCCAAAGCGGATATTGTCATCACCACGGCACAGATACCGGGCAGGAAGGCCCCGATACTGATCACCACCGATATGCTCAATTCGATGAAGAACGGATCGGTGATCATCGACCTGGCGGCAGCCACCGGCGGCAATACCGAACAAACAAAGAACAATGAAACCGTGCACTACAACGGCGTACGCATCGTGGGAAACTCCGGTCTCGCATCGACCATGCCCAGCGACGCCAGCAAACTGTACGGCAAGAATATTCTCAACTTCCTGCAACTGGTGATCACCAAAGAAGGACAGTTGAACCTCAACTTCGACGACGACCTGGTATTGGGTACCTGCATCACCGATAAACAACAGGTCATTCATAACCGGGTAAAAGAACTCATAAACTGATTGTATGGAAAGCATCCTCAACTGGGTATCCGAAAACCAGCAGATCATCTACATCGTGATCCTGATGATCTTCGTGGGCATTGAAGTGATCGGCCATGTGCCGAGCGTACTGCACACCCCCCTCATGAGCGGCGCCAATGCCATTCATGGCGTTGTGATCATCGGTGCCATCATTGTAATGGGCAAGGCGGAACCGGATAATTACTTCGCCCTGGTACTCGGATTTCTCGCCGTGATACTCGGAACGCTGAACGTGGTGGGCGGGTTTGTGGTTACCGACCGGATGCTGGAGATGTTCAAGAAGAAAAAATAATAAGTCAAACGTCAAAAACAAAAAGTAACCGGGTCATAGGCATTGCCTTTTCCCTTTTTACTTTTCACTTGGTCTCATGGAACTGAATTTACTTACGATCTGCTATTTAATCGCTTCCGTTACCTTCATCATCGGACTGAAGATGCTGTCTAACCCCGCTTCGGCCCGTAAAGGAAACCTTGTAGCCGCGGCCGGTATGACCATCGCGATACTGGGAACCATTTTTCTCTACGAAAGCGAAGGACAAAAACTGCACAATTACGCCTGGATATTCGGGGGCCTGCTCATCGGGGCCGTTGTGGGAACGCTCGCCGCCAAAAAAGTAAAGATGACGGCCATGCCAGAAATGGTCAGCCTGTTCAATGGCATGGGCGGCGCCTGTGCAGCCCTGATCTCGGCCGCTGAATTCTACCATATCTACGAATTGCACAAGGCTTCGCCCGATACGGCCTTTGCCGATATCATTCCCATGGGCAGCTATATTACCATCGCCGCGGGAGCCATCATCGGCACCATCTCGTACACCGGAAGCATCATCGCCTGGGGTAAACTCAATGGCCGGGTAAAAGATTTTTCATTCAAGGGGCAGCATATTGTAAACATGATTGTGCTGGCGCTTACGCTGGCCGCCGCGGTATTCGCCTATCGTTCAACAGTCGGAACGATTTATCTTCCGTTCATACTCATCGGTTTCTTCGCCTTCATTTACGGGATATTGTTTGTAATGCCGATCGGCGGCGCCGACATGCCCGTAGTGATCTCATTACTGAACTCATTCACCGGTGTGGCGGCAGCCTGCGGCGGTTTTCTTTACGATAATAAAGCCATGCTTACCGGCGGTATCCTTGTAGGTGCGGCGGGCACCCTGCTTACCATCCTCATGTGCAAGGCCATGAACCGCTCACTTACCAATGTACTCATCGGCTCCTTCGGTGGCGGTGGAACAACGGGGGCGGCAGGTGGTAAAAAAGAACAGGGCAGCCACAAAGAGATCAGCCTGAGCGATACGGCCATGGTAATGGCCTATGCCAATAAAGTAATGATCGTTCCCGGGTACGGACTGGCCGTTGCGCAGGCACAGCATACCTGTCATGAACTGGAAAAAATCCTGGAAGACAAGGGCGTGGAAGTAAAATACGCCATTCACCCGGTGGCGGGCCGTATGCCCGGGCATATGAACGTATTGCTTGCCGAAGCCGATGTGCCTTATGAGAAGCTGCTGGAGATGGAGCAGGCCAACGATGAATTCAAAACCTGCGATGTGGTGCTCATTCTCGGAGCCAACGACGTGGTAAACCCCGCGGCAAAAACAGATCCCGCTTCTCCCATATACGGAATGCCCATCCTGGATGTGGAGCTGGCCAAAACCGTGATCGTGAATAAACGCAGCATGAAGCCCGGTTATGCGGGCATCGAGAACGACCTCTTCTTCCAACCCAAGACAAGCATGCTTTTCGGCGATGCGAAGAAAGTGCTGCAGGACCTCTGCGCTGAAGTGAAAAGCATCTAAGCCGCGAACCTTCTTCTTTTTATTTTCTTTTCCAGCCGGTATACCGTATCTTAAAATCAAAAACATGCGGTTACCGATCTTTAAAAACCAACTGCCCGGTTTATTCATTCTTTTTCTTTTCCTCAACGCCTGTAAACCCACGCCGCAGAAACTTTCCGAAAGCGAGGTAAAGGATTTTGCCCGGCAACTGGAAGAATCGATCAAACGGGGTAATGGTGATTTTCTCGACGAAGCCCTCGACGAGGATGCTTTCCTGGAACACATGAAACTGCCCGATACCCGGGAAGCCCGGGGGCTGCGTAAGGAGATCAAGGGGAAGCTGGATATCGGTAAGAAGATCGCCGGCGCCATCAGCGACCAGGACCAGTACGCTTATGTAAAGCATTATCAGAAAGACGGTACCTATCACCTCATCTTCCGCCTCTACAATACCAAGGAAAGTTCGTTGAATTACCACGACTATGAATTGCTGAAATCGGAGGGCAAGTGCCGGGTGGCCGATATCTATATTTACCTGTCGGGCGAAACCCTGGCAGAAACCATGCGTACCCTGCTGGCCGGTTTCTTCAACGCGAAAGGGAAGGAGGAAGACGATTATATGCGGCAGATGAATTCGCTCCAGGAGATCAAGCGGCTCATGCAAAGAGGCCAGCACGCGGATGCGAAGAAGCGTTTCGAACAATTGCCGGAATCGATCCGGCGCACGAAGCCGGTGATGTTGTATGATGTGATGATCAGTTCGGGGCTTGCCGAAGACCAGTACACGGAGGCGATACGCAAATACCGGGAACGCTTTCCTTCCGATCCCAACATCAACCTGCTGATGATCGATGGCTATTACCTGCAAAAGGATTATGTGAAAATGCTGGGCGCCATCAACGCACTCGACTCACAGATCAATAAAGATCCTTTTCTTGATTTCTACCGCTACCTGTCGTACAACCTGCTTAATGATACTCCAACCGGTAAGGGCTGCCTGCAACGCCTGATGAAACGTATGCCCGATTTTCAGCGGGGCTGCCAGGAACTGATCGTTACCGAGATGCAGGATAAGAACCAGGCACAGGTTGATTCCCTGGTGAAGCTATACCGGGCGAATAAAAAATTCAACCAGGCGGAGCTTGATAATATACTCAGTACATTCGATTAAAGAGGATTAACAGACCGCTCCCTGCTTTTCGATGATAAACTGCATGATGCTTTCCAACTCAACACCTGCCCGTTGCATGGCATCCTGTATCTCCTCCCGGTTCACATTGGCCGCAAAAGCCTTTTCCTTGAAACGTTTTTTAACCCCTTTCAATTCCATACCGGCGTAACCTTCCGGGCGCATGAGGCTGTAGGCATGCGTGAGCCCGCTCAGCTCATCAAAGGCATAGAGCATCTTGTCCATTTTTGTTTCCGGCGCCACGCCGAAATGATTGGGGCCATGGCTGGCGATGGCATGGATGATCTCCGGATCGATCCTGCGGGCTTCGAGTTCTTCAATGATTTTTTTGCAGTGCTGTTCGGGCCATTGGTCCCAGTCGGCATCGTGTAACAGGCCCGCCATTTCCCAGCGCCATTGATCCGCTTCGCCGAGTCCTTCTTTCTCCGCGGCCCAGCACCGCATCAGGTGCGCTACCTGTTTCATGTGCAGTTGAAGCCGTTCGTTCTTCACCCATTCATTCAATAGCCCATAGGCTTCTTCGCGGCTGAGCACATTGCCTGCATGCGCAGGATCGCCAAAAACAGATCGGTTGAGTTGCAGTGACATAAGCGAATGAAATATGTGTCGGCGAAAATAAAAATTATCAGCTAACTTGACCCGGATAAATCCGAAACAGTGGCGATACTTCCCGATGCATTGATCCGATCCTTACAAGGCCTGCCCGGTTTTGACGCGGCGGCGTTTACAACGGTGCATGCGCAGGAAGCCCCGGTTACCTCCATACGGCTGAATCCTCAAAAGGCATTCAGTTCGCAACACATAACCAGCAACCTGCCTGCCTTACAGGCAGGTCCGCAACCTGAGAGAATTCCCTGGAGCAGCCAGGGTTATTATTTGCCCCTGCGTCCTTCCTTTACACTCGATCCGCTTTTTCACGCGGGCGCTTACTATGTACAGGAAGCCAGCAGTATGTTTTTGGAAGAGGTAGTCGGGGCCACGCTTGATGTAAAAGAACCCTTGCGGGTATTGGATCTCTGTGCGGCGCCGGGCGGCAAATCGACCCTGCTGCAATCGCTGCTTTCCCCGGAAAGTATACTGGTGAGTAATGAAGTGATCAAGACCCGGGTGAATATACTTGCCGAAAACATCAGCAAATGGGGCGCTGCCAATGTGATCGTAACCAATAACGACCCGCGGGATTTTCAGCGGCTGGAATCTTATTTCGACCTGGTGGTAGTGGATGCGCCTTGCAGCGGAAGCGGTTTGTTCCGCAAGGATCCGGAAGCCATCAACGAATGGAGTGAGGCGAACGTGGTTTTGTGCAGCCAGCGCCAGCAGCGGATACTCGCCGACGTGATGCCCGCGTTGAAAAAAGGCGGCATACTGATCTATTCCACCTGTTCCTATTCGCCCGAAGAAGACGAGGCGATCGGCGATTGGCTCTGCGCCGAATTCGGTATGACCGGTTTGCAGGTGCCCATCGAAGAGGCGTGGGGTATCGTGGAAACGGTTTCGGAAAAGCATAAGGCGCCTGGGTATCGTTTTTATCCCGATAAACTGAAAGGGGAAGGATTCTTTATCGCGGCATTCCGGAAAACAAGCGGAGGAGAAACCGTAAAAACGCCGGGAACAAAACATAAAACAGGCAGCGACTCCGTTAGTAAGAAGGAACGGGAAGTGCTGCGGCCTTTTCTCCGTGAACCCGACCGGTATTTTTTTATCCGCCAGCAGGATCAGTTGATTACTCTACCTGCAAGCAGGGAAGATGACTTGCGGATCCTGCAATCTTCTTTGTACATCCGGAAAGCGGGGGTACGCATGGGTACGGTCATACGGGAGGAGTTGGTACCTGAACATGAACTGGCGGTGAGTACGCTTATTAATGCAACAGTTCCCGGCTTTGATGTGGATGAAACAACGGCCCTGGATTATTTACGGCGGGAAGCGATCCGGATCGATACTGAATTCAAGGGTTGGGCCCTGCTCCGTTTTACCGGATTGCCGTTAGGATGGATAAAAATGCTGGGTAACCGCATCAACAATTACTACCCGGCTTCGTGGCGTATTCTTAACAAGTGACCTGTTTCTCAACCCGGTTTATTTCGGATATTTGTAAATACAACTCCTTTGAAAGATGAAAAAACTATTGTTCGTACTTCTCCTGGCGCCTTTTTTTGCATGGGCGCAAAAGCCGATCAAGCCGGTGAAAATGCATACAGTCGGGCCAAAAGAAAACCTGAGCAGCATCGGGCGTATGTATGAGGTGAACGGCCGCGTGCTGGCGAACTACAACAATATCGACTACGACAAGGGCCTTACCATTGGCCAGGTGCTGAAAATACCGCCCAAGGGAACCACGCTCGAACAGGTTACGGGCGCCCCTGCTGTAAAAACCGAACAGCCGAAGACAGAAACACCTGTAGCGAAAACGGAAACAAAACCAACGCCGGCGCCGGTTGCGGAAACCAAAACCGAACGGGGCACACCGGTTTATCATAAAGTTGCGAAGAAGGAAACACTGTATCATATTACCACCTTGTACCCGGGCATTACGATCGATGACCTGAAAAAATGGAATAACCTTACCGGCGACGGAGTTACTGAAGGAGCCAGTTTGATCGTGGGGTATAAGCAGGGAACAAAAGACACCCCGCGGATGCCTGTTGAAAAGGATGAAAAGCCGGCGACAAACGAAGTAGTGAAGAAGGAGCCGGTGAAAGAAACCCGGGAAGCGGTGGTGCCGGAAACCAAACCATCCGTTCCCTTATCTGCACGCAGTACCAAAGGAGGCGTTTTCAAATCCCTGTTCGATGAGCAGGCGCAGGGCGGCGTGGTGAGCGAAGAAGGAAGTCTTGGCGTATTCAAAAGCACCAGCGGCTGGAATGATGGAAAATACTTCTGCCTGTTCAATAACGCAAACCCCGGAACCATTCTCAAAATAAGCTCGCCCGCTACCGGCAAATTTGTATACGCGAAAGTGCTTGACCAGCTCCCCGATCTCAAACAGAACAATGGCCTGCTGGTGCTGATCAGTAACGCGGCAGCCGATGAGCTCGGCATAAGCGGCACTACAGCCAACTGCACGGTGTCGTTCGCACGTTAAGCACATATCGGCTGTATAACCGATCACCACGGGCAGTAACCCGCAGCCCGCAATGGTGCCTGTAGGGGAAAATATCTTCCCTTGCACATACAGGAAATCATGGATGAAACCACTCAGGTTGAAAGCATGTGATCCACCAGCATCCGGATGCCTTTGGCCACTTCGGTATAGGCCACATCGGTATCGGTAAAACTGCTGATGGGTTTCGCGTTGGTGGGCAGGGCCTGCAGTTTGGCATAAGGCATCTCGCTCCATTCGCAGGTGCGCAGGATGATGGGTATCACCCGGGCTTCGCCCCGTTCGTGCCGCTCCATGGCTGTTTTCAATTCCTTGTTCCAGATGTACTGTGAATTGTTGAAGTCGACGCTGATGAGCAGCAGGATGATATCGGCCGCTTCCAGTTCCCTGCGGATCTGCTCATCCCACACCTCGCCGGCCTTGATGGCCCGGTCCTGCCATACGTCGATCTTATCGCTGCGTTTGAGCATCACGAGGTTTTTGTCGAGTATGTTCTTCATGTTCTCATCCTCGTGCGAATAGGAGAGGAATACCTTTAATTTTCTGGCCATCGTATTAATTCTTTTGCTGTATTACCTGGTATTTAAGCAAGGTTTTTTTGGCGGTGCCGATCCATATTTCTATGGTGGGCTTCGTATTTGTTTTATCCTCCGGGTAGGTTGTTTTGATATTCGCCGGGTCGATGCTGAACAGCTTGCCCAGTATCTCCTTCAGGTTTTTTTCTTCCTTATCGGGGTAATTGTAAAACTTGATGACGGTGCCAAAACTGTTATCGATGAATTCGGCCGGCGCTACAAAATAGTTTTTGTTTCTTCCCAGCCAGGCCGACAGCTCGGCCACCTGTTTCTCGTTTTCTTTGTTATTGTATTGAATGAATACCCGGGCCCGGTCGTTGTTGCCCGATTTGCTGGTTACGATATCTGTTTTGATCTTTCTGATGGTGGTTTTCACTTCTTCGATCTTCTGCTCCTGCCTTTCCACCACCTGCTCTACCTGGGCGGGTGTGGCCGCTTTGATCTCCCGGATGGCATTCTCTGTTTTCTGGATCACCGAATCGTAGGTATTGGTGATCTTTTCCTTGGCCACATTGCAATTGCTGACAAGTGAGTCGATGAGGTGGTTCTTGGTATGCAGGTATTCTTCCTGGGTCTGTATCACCAGTCCCTGGGCGATGATGGTTTTTTTCTTCTTCGAGATATCGTAGGCCATCCAGAGTACAGCGGCTGCCATCACGCAAAGGGCGATAACCCAGAACATGGTCCATCGCTGCGCCTTCCGGTTGTTGGTGATGAGCCGGTCGAACATCTCGTAGTTGGCGTATTTCTCTTCTTGCATGGCCTATCGTTTTAAGCTTGCTTTATTGGGAAAGAGTATATTCTTGAGGGCGATCAGGGCAATACAACCGAACATCAGGAAGCAAAGGGAAGCGAAAAGGATCTGCTCGGTACTCCCGAGGTCTTCGGTTTCCCGGTATACGATCACCGAGGCGATGATACCGATGATGATGACAAGCGCCGCGAGGATATAGTAAAACGTACCGGCGGGTTTTTGAAATTCCATGCTGCCGATCTCGGGCAGGATGATGGCTTTCACGCTCTGGGCGATTTCTTTGAATACGGTGTCGTCGTTCTGGTCTTCGGTGATGTGCTTTTCCACCGGGCTGAGATCATCGGGCAGCATCTGGCTTTTGTACCGGGTTATGTTCTGGTGGGCTTCCCAATCGAAATCGCGGAGTAAAACCGGAACGATCTTTACCTGGCTGCTGGCCGCTTTTTCGAGTTGCTGCAGGCATTCTTCATCGGTAACATAATCGATGCTGAGGAGTGGTACCGCCAGGTCGGCTTTCCGGATCTCTTCGAGCGCCTGCTCCCGGTCGCTGGTGGTGCGGAACAATTCCGCCCGGTCGATGATCCCCACCAGTCCGATCCTGGAATACCCTGCAAAATGCCGGTTGATCTTTGTATACAATTGCAGGTCTTCTTCCTGGTTGGAATACGAGAAGAATATTTTTTTGGGGGTGGCCATTGCTTGCAGGGAAGCTAAATATAGGGCCTATTTATGCCAAATCAAATACCCGGAAAGTGGTATCCCCGCAGGAAGTCTTCGACGGCCATTCTTTTTTTGCCTTCCAGTTGGAGTTCTTTGACCAGTACATAGCCATCGGCGCAGGCGAATTTCAAGAACTGTTTTTTATCGGTTTCGAAAGAACCGCTTGCTGATCCTGTTGTACCCTGTTGTTTTTCCGTGCGGAATATCTTCAGTGTTTTGCTGTCGAGGCTGGTGAAAGCGCCGGGAAAAGGCGAGAGGCCCCTGATGAGATTGTGCACTTCGTTCACCGTTTTGGAAAAATCGATGCGGCAGGTTTCGGTAAAGATCTTCGGGGCGTGCTTTAAGGTTTCGGGCCTGTCTGCCGGCGAGGCAGGTTGCGGGCTGCCGGTGGATAGTTGTGGCATTTCCTTCAAGCTTCCATCCGCCAGTCCTTGTACAGTTCGTACAAGCAACTGTGCGCCGATCGCTTTCATTTTGTCGTGCACTTCGCCCGCAGTTTCATCGTCGCCGATGGGGAAACGTTCCTGCAGGAGGATGTCGCCGGTATCGATCTCGTGTTTGAGTTTGAACGTGGTAACGCCCGTTTCTTTCTCGCCATTGATCACGGCCCAGTTGATGGGCGCTGCGCCGCGGTATTGCGGCAATAAACTTCCATGAAGATTTACTGAGCCCATGGGCGGCATGTTCCATACCGCTTCGGGCAACATGCGGAAGGCGACCACGATCTGCAGGTCAGCCTGTAAGGAACGAAGTTGTTCCAGGAATCCGGGGTTTTTTAATTTATCGGGTTGAAGGATGTGCAGGCCTTTTTCGACCGCGTATTTCTTGACGGCGCTTTGCTGCAGCTGCATGCCCCGCCCGGCGGCTTTATCGGGCGCTGTGATCACGCCCACGATATGGCATCCCGCCTGCACAAGCGCATCGAGGGAGGCAACGGCAAACTCGGGCGTGCCCATGAAAACGATCCGCAACGATTTAAAATCCTTCATGGCAGCGAAGGTAACTAAATTGTGACCTTGATGCTATTGCCCGGCTTTTATCAATGCATCAATTTGTTTTTGCTGCTGTACGATCTGCTGCTGCAGTTCTTTTACGGAGTTAATGAGCAGGTAGATATAGGCCTGGTTGTTTACCCAGCGCAGGTCTTCCATGTCTTTCTCCTTTGTGTTATGAACCATGTAGGGCGCTACTTTTTCTAACTGTTGTGCCAGGATGCCGATCTGTGGTTCATCGGTTTGAAAAGGAGAAAGTTCGTTGTATTGAAATTGCACCGGATGTATCTGGGAGATCACATTCAATCCATCGGTAAAATCGTGAATGTTTTTTTTCAACCGTTCGTCGCTGAAGGTACCAACAGTACCGGTGGCGGTTAACGCGGCGCCGTTGCGTACTTCAAATCCTTTCACATTTCCATACACATTGCCGGCGCCGGTTCCATTGGTATAAAATTCAAGGGTACCGGTAAAACCGCCCAGGTCGTTACTGCGGATATAACCCGGCCGCCATTGACTGGCGAAGCCATAGTCGCTTACAAATTCCACCTGCGATGGACCAAAGCCCCCACGGTTGGCGATCACGAGCGTTACAGGAGTGGCGCTGGCGGGGCCCACCACTTCCATTTTTTTAGAAGGTGCGGTGGCGCCAAAACCGATATTGCCATTGCTGGCAACCCGAACGGCTTCGGTATTGCTGGTCCGGATCACGAAATCAACGGCATCCGTAGTGCCGATGAAATTGCTGGCAGCGGACGTGCCTGCATTTCCTACCACCGACCAGGCCGCTCCGGCAGATTGCCAGGCAGGGCCTCCCGCGGTTTGAGTCAGTACCTGTCCGTTGGTTCCGCCGGCAAGCGGAACAAGTGTGCCATTGGGATCTTCCATTGTTACACGGGTACCAACACCCGCCAGGCTGTTTGAACGGATAGTGCCGGCAACGTGTAATAATTCCTGGGGCGATGCGGTACCGATGCCGAGCTTACCATTCTCATCGATGATCATACGTTCGAGGTTGTTGGTGCCAAATTTCAATGGGGCATTCTGGTAATTCCAGATCAGCCCGGTATGCTGGTTGGGTTCAGTAAAACGGAGACCTGTGTAAAAACCCAGGGAGTTGGAGGGCAGTGTCGGGCTGGTAACCATCACGCCGGGCAATACTCCGCCGCCTGTATAATTGCTGATGTGCAGCATGGCCATCGGCGTTGGTTGGTTGATGCCCACTCCTTTGCCTGGAGGAAGGATGCGCATCGCTTCGCCGAGACCCGGACCGGCCGAAAAATCGGCTCCAAATCCAAAACGGAAATAGTGCTCATTCGTGTAAGGCAGGGGAGAGAAATTCCAGAGCGATACAGATTTATTGGTGCCTATATTGTCGTAGCCCAAAAAAAGACCTTTGTCGCAGTTGTTGTTCAATTCGCCGGCATTCATCAACCGAAGGCCATTCTGCGTACAGGGGTTAACGCCTCCAATGCCCACATTCACATCCAGTGCATACTGGGGCATATAGATGCCCGAACCGATACCGGCTAATCCGTCACTGGTCAGTCGCATCATTGTAAGAACAGGGCCCACACCCATCGAAATCTGTTTGGGGGTGCCATTATTGCTTTGTCCGAAATTCCAGAGCAGGGCATTATTGGTTATGCCGAAGGGATCATCGTAGCCCAAAACAAAACCGTGATCACAGATGTCGGCGCCCATGACGGATTTAACCCGGATTCCCGAATAGGTACAGTTGTTTACACCCGCCTGGCCGGTATTCACATCGATGGTATACAGCGGTTGCTGGTTGCCGATACCCAGGGTGGCTATCGGGGTGATACGCATCCGTTCAAAATTATTGGCGCCGAATACGAGCGCTTTATTATCTGTTGTACCGATGAAATTGACAGAAGGGTCGGTTCCGCTGTTGCCGGTCAGGGTCCAGTTGTTGCCATTCTTTTCTTCCACCCATTTCCAGGCGCTGCCGTTGTAATAACTCAGGCCCGTGGTATCGGGCGCATTCACATATACGATCAGGCCGTTGGCCGGCGATGCAATGGCATTGCGCTGCGCTTTGGTCATCCGGGGTATCAGCATTCCTTTGCCGGTGCTTTTTACATCGAGGATGGCTGAGCTGTTGGCCGTGCTGCCGTCTGTATTAATAGCGACGGATTGAGAAAAGGAAGGCGTTGTGAAAGCGCAGAGTAGGAGAACGAAGAAGAACCTGTTCATGTGCGGATGGTTTTAGTAAACGTAAATATAAAACTTAGTTTACAGGAACCGTTCGGGCCTTATGATATGCGGGGATCATCCGGGCGTGAAGCCGGATCAATCATTACTCAAAATCTTCGTACAGCAAGTATTTCTTCCGCTTTGCTTTGAATTCGGTCAAGCCGGGTTGCCAGCTCTTCCGGATTTCTTCTTCGCGGAGCCCTTTTTTGATCTGCTGCATGAAATCGGCATTGCCGGCCAGTTTGTTGATGAAGTTTGTCTTTAAGAAGAAACTGTCTTTTCCGGGAAACAGGTTATAGGCCTCGATGAAATATTTCAATTGGATGCGCCCATCAACTTTCTTCAATACATCATCAATGCTGCCGCCCAGGTTCCAGCCATAGCATTCCTGGAAGAAGCATTTGCTGTTCTTGGCGCCGGCGTTGGGTTTGGGTGTAAAGCTGTACAGGTTTTTCGGCAGTGCCGGATGTCCGAATACCTGGAAGGGCTGATCTGTGCCCCGCCCTTCGCTCATTACCGTTCCTTCGAAGAAACAGGTAGAGGGGTAGAGGTAGATGCTCTGCATCGATTTCAGGTTGGGGGAAGGCATTACCGGTAACTGGTATTTTGTACGATGATCGTAATGCTGACACTTGATCACCTGCACGTGAAAGGGCGTATCAACGGTGGGTTCGGTTGTGATGTTGTATGCATTGATGGCATTGGCTTTGGCCGAAAGCAGGTTCTCGCCCATTAAAAACAGGGCATATTCCCCGATGGTCATCCCGTATACAATGGGGATGGGTTGCATGCCCACGAAACTTTTGAAATTTGTATCCAGCACCGGGCCATCCACGTAAAAGCCATTCGGGTTGGGGCGGTCGAGTATGAGTAAGGGTTTGTGGTTTTCGATGGCGGCTTCCAGGTAATATTGCAGGGAAGAGATATAAGTATAAAAACGAACGCCTACATCCTGGATATCGAATATCAGTACATCCACATCCTTCAGGTCGTCGGCAGTGGGTTTTTTATGATTGCCATAGAGGCTGATCACCGGCAGGCCGGTTCTGGCGTCCCTGGCATCGCCTACTTTTTCCCCCGCATCGGCATCACCGCGGAAACCATGCTCGGGCCCGAATATTTTTACGATGTTGATACCGCTTTTGAGCAGGGTATCTACCAGGTGGCTGTTCTTAACCATACTTGTCTGGTTGGCGAATACAGCCACCGCCTTGCCTTTCAGCATCGGGAGGTACACCTGCATTCGTTCGGCGCCTGTAATAACAGCCGGTTGGCTGGCAGGTTTTCCGGTTTGCTGGGCGGTAACAACCAAACCGGTAAACAGGCAAACCAGTAAGCAGTATTGGAACTTTTTCATGCCCTAAAGTTGCTTAAAATTATTTTAACCACCCTCCCTTTTATATAGTAATTTGCGGGCTATTTCATCATCATTTCTTCCGCCGCCGGCGGCGAAAACAAAACACAAACTATGCAACAGGTAAAATCAGGAGATGTGGTGCGGGTGCACTACACCGGTAAACTGGTAAGTGGGGAACAATTTGATTCTTCTGCAGGACGGGAACCCCTCGAATTCACGGTAGGGGCCGGACAAATGATAAAAGGCTTCGACGCGGCCATGCCCGGCATGAGCCTGGGCGAAAAGAAAACGATCAATATCGCTCCCGAAGATGGTTATGGCCCCCGTATGGAAGAAGCCATCATCAACTTCCCCAAAGAAAATGTTCCGGCCGACATGCAGCTGGAACCCGGCATGCAGCTTACGCTGAGCAACCAGGCCGGACAACCCTTTCCGGTAGTGGTTACCGAGATCCGTGAAGATGTGATCGTTCTCGACGCCAATCATTTCCTGGCCGGTCAGGAACTCGTATTCGATATTGAACTCGTAGAGATTCTCTAAGTTGTAAGTTATAAGTTGTAAGTCAGCAGCCTGCAGCCGCAGGCTGTTTGTTTTAAACAATTCTCTATTTTTACTTTTCACTTATAACTTATTACTTGTAACTTAAATGATCCAGATAAGCCCCGACAGTATTGCCGACCGTTTCATGCGCTATGTGCGGATTGATACGCAAAGCGACCCCAACAGCAGCTCCCATCCCAGTTCCGGAAAACAAAAAGACCTCAGCAAACTCCTGCACCGGGAACTGCTGGGTATGGGTATTACCAACGCAAGCACCGACGAATTCGGTTATGTGTACGCCAGCATTCCTTCCAACAGCGATAAGAAAAACATACCCGCCATTTGTTTTTGTGCGCATATAGATACGGCGCCGGATTGCAGCGGCACCGATGTAAAACCGATCCACCATCGTTATTATGACGGAAAAGATATTGTACTGCCCGACGATCCTTCGCAGGTTTTGCGCATGAGCGATTCGCCCTACCTGAAGAATCATGTCAACAGCGGCGTGATCACCGCCGGTGGTTTAACCCTGCTGGGCGCCGATGATAAAAGCGGTGTGGCCGCCATCATGGAAGCGGCCATGTTCTTTATACAAAACCCGGCGGTGAAGCATGGCGATATCCGGATATTATTCACCCCCGATGAGGAAATCGGGCAGGGAACCGCGAAAGTGGATATGCAGAAACTCGGCGCTTCGTTCGGCTATACCCTTGATGGAGGGGAAGCCGGTGACCTGGAAGACGAAACCTTCAGCGCCGATGGCGCCCTGGTAGCCATACAGGGCGTGATCGTTCACCCGGGTTACGCGAAAGATAAAATGGTGAATGCGCTGAAAGTGGCCGGGGCGATCCTCGATGCGTTGCCGAAGAAGGAATGGAGCCCGGAAACCACGGAGAAACGAGAAGGGTTTGTTCACCCGGTAGCCGTGAATGGCATTGCTGAGAAAGCGACGATCCAATTCATCGTCCGGGATTTTACCGTAGCCGGATTACAACAGCATCACCAGCGTTTGAAGAAGATCGCTGAAGATACCGTGGCAAAATTCCCCGGGGCCACGATGGAGTACACATCGCAGGAACAATACCGCAACATGAAAGAAGTGCTCGACAAATACCCGCAGGTGGTTGCGTATGCCGAAGAAGCCATTCAGCGTGCAGGATTGACGGTAAGAAAAGAAAGCATCCGCGGCGGCACCGACGGAAGCCGGTTCAGTTATATGGGTATGCCTTGTCCGAATATTTTCACCGGCATGCAGAATATTCACAGCAAGCTCGAATGGATCGGTACAAAAGACATGGCCAAAGCCGCCGAAACCATTGTACATCTTTCGATGATCTGGGAAGAACGAAGCTGATGAATACACTACAATCCATAACCCGCAACTCCTGACACATCCATGAACCGCATCGATCGTATAAGTGCCATCCTGGTACAATTGCAATCCAAGCGGGTGGTAAAGGCGCAGGAAATCGCTGATCGTTTTTCGATCAGCCTGCGTACCGTGTACCGGGATATCCGAACACTGGAAGAAGCCGGTGTACCCCTGGCCGGGGAGGCCGGTGTGGGGTACAGCATCATGGAGGGGTACCGCTTGCCGCCGGTGATGTTCAGCAAGGAGGAGGCTATCGCTTTCCTTACGGCCGGCAAGATGGTGGAAAAACTCACCGATCCTTCTTCCCGCAGGCATTACGAGGAAGCCATGTTCAAAATAAAGGCGGTGCTGCGGTATGCGGATAAAGATATGCTCGAGGATATGGCTTCCTATATTGAAGTGGTAGACAATCCTTACCTGCCGGCAAAAGAGCATACATCCATTCATCTCCAAACAATCCTCAAGAGCATTGCGGCCAGGGAAGTGCTCGAGATCGGTTACTTCGCCAATCACAGCCAGCAATACAGCAACCGGGAAACAGAACCTGTCGGGATATTCTACCTTGGCAATCACTGGTACATGATTGCCTACTGCCGCATGCGGAATGATTATCGGCATTTCCGGACTGACCGGATCCGTTATATCAACGCAACCGGGAAACATTTTGATAAGCAGCACCCGTCCCTCCAATCTTTCCTGGCTAAAATGAGTAAGGAGAAAGATATGCATACCATTGTGATACGGGTAGACAGATCGGTGCTGCGTTATTTCGGCGAACAGAAATACTACAATGGATTCGTGTCGCAGCGGGAACTGGGCGGGCAGGTGGAGATGACGTTCGTTACCGCTTCGGTTCGGGGGTTCGTGAAGTTCTACCTGCTCTTCGCCGAACACGCCGAGATTGTGAGTCCCGCAAGCCTGAAAGCGCTGGTACAGGAAAACCTCCGGGCGATCGAAAAAAAACTCAACTGATTCTTTTTCCTGTTGACATAGGGCTGTCACTACCCCCCTTTTTCTTTGTGTCATAATCAAAAACAAAACACTATGACACGTATCTCCCTCTTCCAGAAAGAACTGGAAAAAGAAGCCATCACCACCCGGAAAATGCTGGCCGCCGTGCCGGAAGGTAAATGGGACTGGAAGCCGCATCCAAAAAGCATGAACATGCTGCAACTGACTACCCACATAGCCGAGTTACCCACCTGGGTAGGAATGACCCTGAATACATCCGAACTGGATTTTGCCGGGATGGATTTTACACCCACCCAGGTAAAGGATACCGCTCACTTGCTGGAAATATTCGAAACCAGCCTCGCCGATGCCCGGGAACAACTGAAGCGGGGCGTAGAGGAAAAATTGGATGAGCCCTGGACACTGCGTAACGGCGAACAGATCTACAGCACCGAACCCAAGGCGGATGTGATCCGGATGACGTATTCTCAGATCATCCACCACCGGGCGCAATTGGGTGTATTTCTCCGCCTGCTGGATATTCCGATTCCGGGCTCCTACGGCCCCAGCGCCGATGACCAGAGTTTTTAATACGGTATAGGCATGATTGGATGGTAAGAAACCTCCGGATCTGGAAAGACCCGGAGGCTCTTCTATTTCCTGCCACGTAACGGAAAGGCCTGTACAAACCGGCCGAACCGCCCGATGAATACCCGGATATCTTTGTTCGGAAGCCAGTAGGTGAGTGGAACTGCAATGCATGAAGTGATAAGCACAGCCATCAGGTGCCCGGGATTCATCGTGGAAAGAAAACTCACCCACGATATGATGGCCGCTGTCAATGCCCCCAGGAAAAAGACCAGGAAGAGGCTGTTTGGCCGAACCTGGAGCAGGATCTTTGTTCTGCCGTCTTCCAGTCTTTCTGCTTCGCCAACCGCATAAAAACTTTTATCATACACCCAGTGCCTGAATAAATAAGAGACGGGAGGTTCCAGTTTAAATGATTCCCTGCTTACATGGCTGTTATACCGGTCGATCCAGTAGTCGTATTGTTCTTCAAACAGTGTAGTCAGTTTGTCCAGTACGACCTGCTTATCCTCATCCAGGATGAAGGTATAGGTCCTGCGAAAGAAATTCTCTTTCAGCGACACCAGAAAAAACCGTAGGAAATAGCGTATGCTGCGCATAATTCAGGCATGTAAGATACAATCCGGGCACCGAAAGAATTTCCCGCAGCGACCTTAAAAATTCTCTACCTTCATTTTTAAATTATACAACTATGGTGGAGTTTTTAAGAGATTACTGGTGGCTCATCGTGGCTGCCTTTGCTTTTTTAGGATGTTTTGTAACCATTAACCAGGGTCTTATTGGCGTGGTTACCATGTTCGGAAAGTATCGCCGGATCATGCGGCCGGGTTTGAATTTTAAAATTCCCTTCCTGGAGCAGATCTATAAGAAAGTAAGTATCCAGAACCGCTCGGTGGAACTGGAATTCCAGGCGGTGACGGTAGACCAGGCGAATGTGTATTTCAAATCGATGTTGCTTTATTCGGTGCAGAACGAAAATGAAGACACGATCCGCAAGGTGGCTTTCAAGTTCATCAGTGATAAAGACCTGATGCAGGCGTTGGTGCGTACGATCGAGGGAAATATACGGGCCTTTGTAGCTACTAAAAAGCAATCGGAGATACTGGGCTTGCGGAGAGATATTGTAGAGTTTGTGAAGGAACACGTGGATGCCTCGCTCGAAGAGTGGGGTTATCACCTTCAGGATCTGCAGATCAACGACATCACGTTCGACCAGGCGATCATCGAAAGCATGAGCAAGGTCGTTGCTTCCAACAACCTGAAAGCGGCTGCCGAGAACGAAGGCCAGGCCTTATTGATCACCAAAACCAAGGCGGCAGAGGCGGAAGGTAATGCCATCAAGATCGCGGCAGAAGCGGAAAGGCAGGCTGCACAGCTTCGCGGCCAGGGTGTTGCCTTGTTCCGGGAAGAAGTGGCCAAGGGGATGAGCCAGGCCGCGGAACAGATGAAGCAGGCGAACCTGGACACGAATGTGATCCTGTTCAGCATGTGGACGGAAGCGATCAAGAATTTCGCCGAGTACGGAAAAGGCAATGTCATCTTCCTCGATGGAAGCAGTGAGGGAATGGAAAAAACGATGCGGCAGATCATGGCGATGCAGCAGATGGAACCGCGGAGGTAAATAAAGTATATAATGTACATACGATAACTGATCAGCAAGGGCCGATGTGCAAACGCACACCGGCCCTTTGTTTCCTGAATACACATGTGTAGAAAAGAAGATTAACATTTTCTTGTGCGGCTATTGTAATTTTGTTTCGTTTCATTGCATGACTTAAAACGTTTGGCATAATTCTGGCGCAGAAGGCCAACCATTAAAACCGGCATCCATGTTTAAAATCTTGTTACAGGTAGATAGTGCGGCCCTCGGCACATCCACCGCAGGAAAAGAATCTCTCTTCTCTTTATTGGTAAAAGGCGGCGTACTGATGATTCCCCTGGCATTGTTCTTCGCCATGGCCATTTTCTTTTTTATTGAACGGCTGATCGCCATCCGGAAAGCGAGTAAGATCGAAGATAATTTCATGAGCATCATCCGCGATCATATCATCAGTGGTAATGTTACCGCGGCAAGAAGCCTGGCCAAGAACACCGGCCACCCGGTGGCAAAAATGATCGATAAAGGAATTCAGCGGATCGGTAAGCCCATCGATGCCATCGAGAAAAGCATGGACAATGTGGGAAAACTTGAGATCTACAAAATGGAGCGAAACCTGCCTGTTTTATCCGTGATCGCACGCATCGCTCCCCTGTTCGGTTTCGTGGGAACCATCATCGGCCTGGTAATGCTGCTTCGCGATTTCGCAGCGGCAGCCAATCCTTCAATTAACGATATCGCCGACGCGATGTATGTAAAAATGATTACTTCCGCCACCGGCCTGATCATTGGTATCCTTTCTTTCCTGGGGTATAGCTATCTCAACACACAGATCGATAAAACAGTCAACAAAATGGAATCCGCCAGCGCCGATTTCATCGACATCCTCCAGGAACCTACCCGGTAGTGGTAAGTAATAAGTGATAAGTAAACTCCCTTATGACTTATAACCTATAACGTATAACTTGTACGATGAGTTTAAGAAAACGATTAAGAAACACTCACAATGAAGTAGACGCCGGTCCGCTCAACGACGTGCTGTTCATACTGCTGATGTTCTTCCTGCTGATATCGACCCTCGCCAATCCCAATGTGGTGAAAGTGAGTAACCCGAAAGGGAAAAGCGATACCAAGGTCAGCCAGACGATCGTGGTTACCGTAACCAAGGATCAACAGGTGTACATCGGCACACAACACGTGAATATGCTTTACATCGATTCACTTATTAAAAAAGAAGTGGATCAGAACCGGAAATTCGTGGATACCCCCACCGTTGTCATGAATATTGATACCTCCGCGTATTATGGACAGGCATTCCGCATCATGGAAGCCGCAAAAAGAGCCAAGGCGAAACTGGCGGCCAATATCAAGCCGTAACCAATACCATTCGTTCTTTTCCCGACATATCTCTTTTGATCATTACAGTCTGGTAATCTTTCACAAACAGGGAAGCTACATCCTTCGCCAGGTCTTCGTGTGTTTCCAGGTAAATCCTGCCGTTCGGGAGCAGGTGTGCTTTTCCAAACGCGGCGATCTTTTCATAGAACAGCATGGGGTTCTGATCCGGGACGAATAAGGCCAGGTGCGGCTCAAAAGCGGTTACATTTTTTGACAGCATGCGGGCTTCGCCGGCGGGGATATAAGGAGGGTTGCTGATGATGATCTCAAAGAGCGGTAAATCGTTCCAGGTGGTTTCGTCGAGGAAATCCATCTGTTTTAGATTGATCATGGCATTGTGCAATTCGGCGTTTTCACGGGCAACGGCCAGCGCTTCGGCGCTTACATCAATGCTGGTAACAATGGCAGCGGGCAGATGCTTTTTGATGAAGATGGGGATACATCCGCTCCCGGTTCCGATATCCAGTATGGCCGGATCGGTCAATTTCGATTTCCGGTCTGCTACCAGTTGCTCCACCAGTTCTTCCGTTTCGGGCCGCGGGATCAGCACGTGCTCATTCACCTTCATCTTCATGTGACCAAACCAGGCTTCGCCCAGCACATACTGCACAGGCTGATGCTGCATAAGCGCTTCGAGGCATCTGCGGATCCTTGTTTCCGCATCCTGGGGAACCTGCAGCCGGGGATTGCGGATGATATCGGCTTTTTTCAGGGAGATCATTTTTTCGAATACCCAGTCGGTGATACTGGTCGCCTCGCCCAGCCCATAGAGCTTTTGCAGTTCCAGCAGAAAGAAACGGTATAATTCCTTGGTCGTCACGGGGGCAAACATAGTGTTTCGGGCGGGAATAAAAAATGTTGTTGTGTGTTGAAACGGGCTGCGCCATTCAACTCCTGTATCTTTGCGGTCCTGCATCAATGAATACACATGCATTCTATATGTATCGCTGCCTGGAACTGGCCCAACGGGGCGCCGGGCGGGTGGCGCCCAACCCAATGGTGGGTGCGGTACTGGTTTACCAGGACAGGATCATCGGCGAAGGCTGGCACCAGGAGTACGGAGCTGCGCATGCAGAAGTCAATTGCCTGAATAGTGTTGCCGGGAAAGAATTGATATCCCAAAGCACCTTATATGTTTCCCTGGAACCTTGTGCGCATTTTGGTAAAACGCCTCCCTGTACAGATCTCATCATTCGAAACCGGATACCCCGGGTGGTGATCGGTTGCACCGATGTGTTTTCTGAGGTAAACGGAAAGGGAATCGGGAAATTAAAAGCGGCCGGTGTCGAATTAACCGAAGGGGTGTTGGAAAATGAATGCATCGATATCAACAAGCGATTCTTTACATTCCATACCAAACGCCGGCCCTATGTGATCCTGAAATGGGCGCAGAGCAGCGATGGGAAAATTGCCGGACAGAATGGAGAACGCATCCGCATCAGCAATGCCTTCAGCGATCGCCTCGTGCACCGGTGGCGAAGCGAGGAAGCATCCATACTGGTTGGCACCAACACCGCGAGACTGGATGACCCGGAACTGACCAATCGCTTGTGGACCGGTATGAGTCCGCTACGCCTCGTGATCGATAAAGAACTGTCATTGCCGTCCCACCTGAAATTATTCGATAAAATAAATCCTACCGTTGTTTTCAACCGCCACCGTACTTCAGAAGACGGGATGCTGAGGTATCAACAACTCGATGGGGAACAGGATATGTTCAAAGCGATGCTGGATTATTTGCATGCAACCGGTATCCAGAGCGTATTGGTGGAAGGAGGAGCCGGGTTGCTGCAATCCGTTATCGACAGCGGCAACTGGGATGAAGCGAGGGTGATCACCAGTATGCCATGCATCATTGGTGCAGGAGTGGAAGCCCCTGAACTCGATAAGGAAGTACCACGATATACTGAACGCATGGATACAGATACCATTGATTATTATTACCGAACGACAGCAAGCGCATGGAAATGACAGAACAGGATCATTATCTCACGGTCGACCGGCCTGCCACGGCGGAATTCAAAGACAGGGGCAGTAAATTCATCGCCTATGTATACCCGGTTGAAACCGTTGAGGCATTCAAACAGTATCTGCAGGCCTTGAAGAAAGAACATCCCAAGGCGGTGCATCATTGCTTCGCCTACCGGATCGGCACGGATGGAAATAATTTCCGCAGCAGCGATGATGGCGAACCATCCGGCACGGCGGGTAAGCCGATACTGGGCCAGATCGACAGCAGGGGGGTAACCAATACAGCCGTGATCGTTGTGCGCTACTGGGGTGGTACATTGCTGGGAGTGCCCGGCCTCATCAATGCCTATAAGTCGGCCGCGGCCCTGGCCTTACAGGTTACGCCGGTGGTACAGAAACAGGTGGAAGTACTGTATTCCCTTGAGTTTGATTATACGCAGATGAATGATGTGATGGTGTTGCTGAAGCAGTTCAATTGCACGATACATTCCAATGAAATGCAGTTGTTCTGTGTGATCAAAGCCGGTATCCCGAAGAACCGGCTGGCGGATTTTCTTTACCGTCTCAACGACCTGCACCAGGTGAGCGTAAAAAAAGCTGGCTGATCGAACCGGAATTTGTATTTTTCTGGAAAGATTTATTATGGCCACCGAAAAGAAGTATAAAACTTTCTGGAGTTTTTATCCTTACTACCTCACCGAACATGGTGATTCCACCAACCGGGCGTTGCATTTTATCGGCACCGCGGGTTTACTCGCTATACTGGTCGTGGCGATCGTGCTGCAAAAATGGTGGATGCTGGCCCTTATTCCTGTTTGCGGGTATGGCTTTGCCTGGGTAGGCCATTTCTTCATTGAAAAGAATAAGCCCGCCACGTTCACCTATCCTTTGTACAGCCTCGGAAGCGATTTTGTGATGTTCTGGCACATGATCACCGGGCAGATCGGTAAAAAACTGGAAGAAGCCAGGAAAATCGTGGCCGAATGAACATTGAGTCCATCCGCGAATATGCGCTTCAGAAACCCGGCGTTACAGAAGGATTCCCCTTCGGAGAGGATACGCTGGTATTCAAAGTGAATGATAAGATATTTCTGCTGGCATCCCTCGATACGACCCCGCTTCAGTTCAATGTAAAATGCGATCCGGAAAAAGCGATCCAGCTCCGGGAAGATTATCCCGGATCCGTATTGCCGGGTTATCATATGAATAAAAAACACTGGAATACCATCGTTGTCGATGGGCGGCTTAGCGGCAGGCAGGTAAAAGAGATGATCGATGATTCGTACGGGCTGGTGGCTCCCAAAAAGAAAAAATAAAACGCTTACTTCTTCGCGTATTTCCAGTTTCTTCCTTTTCCTTCGGCGATCCATTCAATAGCGGTGGCCATACGTTTGTTACGGGTTTCTTCCGTCTTCGCTTCGGTGATCCATTGCAGGTATTCTTTCCTGTGCGAATACGCGAAGGATTCGAAAACCTGTTTGGCTTTTTTATTCTTTGCGAGGGCCTTGCTGAAATAGTCGGGTATCACCAGTTCGGTGCGGGAGGCCGGTTTGGGTTTTGCCACTTTGATTCCCTGCTCATTCAGTTTCATCGCTTCTTTGATCCAGGCAGTCATTTTCTTATCGGTCGGCAGATCTTTGAGGGATGTGAGTTTGCCCAGGTGCCCCATCGCAACTTCCGACCGGGCGGTTTCCAGCAATACCGGGTCTTTCATCAGCGCCGCTTTCCAGAATCCGAAAGAAGCGTGTTGTTTGAAAGCCGCCATGCTGCACATCATCTCGCCTTTGTAATCAAAATGCGGAAAACTCCATTTCATTTTTTCTTCCACTTCCGGGCAGGCTTCGTGCACCAGTTTCCGGATATGATGCAGGATCGGCCTGGCAAAATCGGCCGACTTCGCGATGTAGGCATCGATCGCTTTGTCTTTTTTTCCCATAGCAAGGTCGTTTAGTTTATTTTCCGGGCTGTTACCATCCAATCCCAGGGATAGGGGCCTTTCAGCCATTTGGGCGGTTTGTGAAATTCGGTGCCCCAGCCGTAGTTTATTTTTTTAACAAGGGATACTTCAAATCCTTCCAGCGAAAGCAGTAATTCAAGTTCTTCCTTCAGGTAATGTTTGGTAGGCACGTTATCGATATCGGTTACGCCCTGGCGGATATTGCTGATCTTTTGCGTGGCTTCCTTGCCCTTGGGCAGCTCGTCGTTTTCCGCATCGTCTACATTCCAGCGATCGGCGATGATCTGTGTATATAATTTGGATTCGAGGGAAGGTACCACCAATACGAGTTCGCCCCCTGCATTGATGCAGAGCGAAAGCGACTGGAAAAAATTGATCCGCTTTTCAAGCGAACCGGTAAGGATGGCATTGATACAGATGGCGCAATCGCAGGGGATGACGGTAAGATCATTGGCCGACATGTCCATGCGCAGGTATTCCACGTTCGGGTATTCGGGATATTTTTCCTGGGCAATCTGTAAATTTTTGGCCGAGATATCGGCAGCGATCACGTGCTTGAACCGCGGCGCCAGTACCGGGATCCACTTGCCGATGGCGCACCCGATGTCCATGACAGTTTTTCCCGGGGAGGCCATTTCTTCAATGGCCGCAACGATACTCCCGGATGTATCATTACGCAGCACGTCAAAGATCTCGGTGTCGTAATTGGGTGCGATCGTTTCCCAGTATTTCCTGTCCATGGTAAAGCGGATGTTGTCTGGTCAAGGTAGAATTATTTTCCGGGCAACCGAAAAAGAGCCGCTTGATTTTTTGCACAGGCTTGCAACAAAAAAGAGCTGGCAGTAAGCCAGCTCTTTTTGAAGAAACAGCTTAATAGTTTATTTCTTGAAAGCGGAGCTGATCACCAAATCCTTGCTTCCCGGTGTATGCAGGTAGAATCCTTCACCGCTCTTTGCGCCCAGTTTACCGGCGAGCACCATGTTCACCAGGAGGGGACAAGGAGCGTATTTCGGGTTGCCGAATCCATCATGCAAAACATTCAGGATACTCAGGCAAACATCCAGGCCAATGAAGTCGGCCAGTTGCAGCGGCCCCATGGGGTGGGCCATGCCGAGTTTCATGACCGTGTCGATCTCTTCCACACCGGCAACTCCTTCAAACAAACTATAGATGGCTTCATTGATCATCGGCATCAGGATGCGGTTGGCAATGAAACCCGGGTAGTCGTTCACTTCGCAAGGAACTTTGCCGAGTTGCCTGCTCAGTTCCAGCACGGTTTGCGTCACTTCTTTTTTGGTGGCGTAGCCGTTGATGACTTCCACGAGTTTCATCACAGGCACCGGGTTCATGAAGTGCATCCCGATGACCATGCCGGGTCGTTTGGTTACCGCCCCGATTTTGGTTATAGAGATGGACGATGTATTGGTAGCCAGTATGCAATCGGCCGGTGCGTAGGTGTCGATCTGTTCGAAGATGGTGAGTTTAAGTTCAACGTTTTCCGTAGCGGCCTCTACAACAAGTTGCGCATCTTTCACACCCTCCGACACAACATGTGTGATCGCGATATGACCCAGCGTTGATTTCTTTTGTTCTTCGGTGATGGTCCCTTTGGCAAGTTGCCTGTCGAGGTTCTTACCAATCGTATCGAGCGCCCGCTGCAGCTGCGAAGGATTGACATCGATGAGGGTTACGTTAAAACCTGATTGGGCAAATACGTGGGCAATGCCGTTTCCCATGGTTCCTGCGCCGATAACGCTGATATTCTTTATCATAGATATTAATTGATGATTATTTAAACGCATTGAATCCTGTTACATCCATCCCGGTGATGAGCAGGTGGATATCGTGTGTTCCTTCATAGGTGATCACACTTTCGAGGTTCATCATGTGCCGCATCACGGAGTATTCACCGGTGATGCCCATGCCTCCCAGCATTTGACGGGCGCTCCGGCAGATATTGGTGGCCATTTCGCAGGCGTTTCGCTTGGCCATGCTTACCTGTTGCGGGCTGGCTTTTCCTTCATTCATCAGTACACCCAGCCGCCAGTTAAGCAATTGTGCCTTGGTGATTTCGGTGACCATTTCGGCCAGTTTTTTCTGCTGCAACTGGAATCCGCCGATCGGTTTTCCAAACTGGATGCGTTCCTTGCTGTATTGCAGGGCGGTATCGTAACAATCCATCGCGGCGCCAACGGCGCCCCAGGCGATGCCGTAGCGGGCCTTGGTGAGGCAACCAAGCGGACCTTTCAAACCTTTTACGTTGGGGAGGATATTTGCCTTGGGCACTTTCACATTGTCGAATACCAGTTCGCCGGTTGCGCTGGCACGCAGGCTCCACTTTCCGTGGGTGGTGGGGGTGCTGAAACCCTCCATACCTCTTTCCAGGATCAGTCCGCGAATATCACCTGCTTCGTCTTTAGCCCATACCACCGCAACCTGGCTGAACGGGGCGTTGCTGATCCACATTTTGGATCCGTTGAGGATCACGTGGTCGCCGGCGTCTTTGATATTGCTGAGCATACTGCTGGGGTCGCTGCCGTGGTTGGGTTCGGTGAGTCCGAAGCAGCCCAGCCATTCACCGCTGGCCAGTTTGGGCAGGTATTTATTACGTTGTTCTTCGTTTCCGTATTGGTAGATCGGGAACATCACCAGGCTCCCCTGTACACTGGCGGTAGACCGTACGCCGCTATCGCCCCGTTCCAGTTCCTGCATCATCAGGCCATAGCTGATGTAATCGAGTCCGCCTCCGCCGTATTGTTCCGGAACAGTGGGGCCGAAAACACCCAATTCGCCCATCTGCTTTACGATCTGCTCCGGAAACTCGGCCCGTTGAGCGTAATCTTCGATGATCGGGGAAATCTCTTTTTTTACGTAATTGCGAACGGTTTCGCGGATCAGTTTGTGCTCCTCGGTGAGCAGTTCGTCGAGGTTAAAGTAATCAGGGGATTGAAAATTGTCGGTTTTAGCAGCCATCGTCTTTCGGTATTGAGTTATTGTTTAATTCGTTTTGCAGAATCCGCTCAAACAGCCATTGGCACGTGTCATCAGCGATTCCATCCCGCAAATATAAATAGCTTACATCAGACGAGATCTTTTTGTTTTCTTGGCCCCCGTAAACCGGATTCCCGTTTTTTTTGAAAATAAATTCCGGGAATGCAACATCGGGAAAACCCGCTTGTCTCTATTATAAACAATACGTTTTGGAACTAGCCATAAAAACACAACGGGATGAGCTCGTAGAGCGCTGCCTGCAGGGAGATACCCTGGCCTATAAGCAGTTGTACGAGCGCTACGCCCGGGCAATGTTCAACACCTGTTTGCGATTGCTGAATAATGTGACCGAAGCGGAGGATGTGCTGCAGGAAAGCTTTACAGAAGCATTCCGCAACCTGGCTTCCTTCGAGTACCGGACCAGTTTCGGTGGTTGGCTGAAGCAGATCTGCATCAACCGTTCCATCAACGTACTTAATAAACGAAAGATCGACTGGGTGGATATGGAGCAGGTAGCGGGATACGACAGTGCCGAAGATCTTCCCTACGATGAAGAGTCGGTCCGTTACCAGGTGGAAACGGTTAAAAAAGCGATCATGAAGCTGCCTGATGGCTACCGGACCGTGCTGAACCTGTACCTGCTGGAGGGATATGATCACGAAGAGATTGCCGGAATACTCCATGTGGCTGAATCCACCACCCGCACCCAATATATGCGGGCCAAGCAAAAATTACTCGAATATTTAAAAGAGGGCATATGAGCAACGAGTTAAAGAAATTCATCCGCGACAACCGGGAAGCATTTGACGACAAAGAGCCATCGGCTATGTTGTGGGGTCGCATCGAGTCGAACCTTGTAGCCGGTCCGGAAAAACGCTCCGTAATCCGTCCGCTGTATAAATGGGCAATGGGCGCCGCGGCGATGCTGGTGATCGCTGCTTCGGTTTACTTCTTTGTTGTGAATAAAAAACCTGCTGAGCCACCCGTCGTGATCAATGAACCGGAAAGCAACACCGGCATCACGCCCGAGATCAACCAGATCGTGAAAATGATCGGGATGAAGCAGGAAGAGCTGAAGACACTGGCGGCAGGACAGCCCGAATTGTACCGGCAATTTTCGAACGACCTGGATCAGCTGGACAGTTCCTACAATGCCCTGAAAAGCGAATTGAACGAAACACCCAACCAGGAACTGTTACTCGAAGCCATGATCCAGAACCTGCAATTGCAGCTCAATGTGCTCAACCAGCAACTGAATATCATCAACCAGATCAAACAATCTAAAAAGTATAGCCATGAAAAAAAGGATCAATCCATTTAAGTTTTTATTGCCACTGGCAATATTCCTGCAGGCGAACCTCTATGCCCAGCAGAACGACAACGACAACCAGAACGACAGCCGGAAGAAGTACGAATTCGTAAAAAAGAAAAACGTGAACAAATCGTATAACGTGTCTTCATCCGACAAACTGAACATCAAAAATTCCTTCGGTTCGGTGAAGGTGAATACCTGGAGCCGGAATGAGATCAAGGTCGATGTGGAAATCGAGGTGACGGCCAACACGGAAGCGCTGGCCCAGAAAATGATTGACCGCATTTCCGTTACGGATGAAAAGGAAGGCAGGGAGATATCGTTTGAAACAAAGATGAAAGATATCAATAACAGCAAGGGCGATAAAAGCAGCATGGAGATTAATTACACCATCTCAATGCCGGATAACAACGCTCTGAAGATCCATAACGACTTCGGCGCCACCACGGTTCCCGATTTTAAAGGCGAGGTGGATCTTACCAGCAAATTCGGATCGCTCACCACCGGTAACCTGGCCAATATCCGCAGCATCAACGTGGAGTTCGGCAAGGCCAACCTGGCCAATATTACCGGTGCGCCCGTTGTCATCAAATTTTCCAAGGTGAATATTGCCCGTATGTCGGGAGCCGTTAAACTGAACCTGGAGTTCTGCAACAGCGTCCGGCTTGCCATCGATAACAGCCTGAACAGCCTCGACCTGAAAAGTTCCTATTCCACGGTAAACCTGAAACCGGTGGGAGATGTATCCGTTTCGTACAACATTTCCACCAGCTTTGGTTCTTTCAAAAATACCAGCAACGTTAAATTCAGCAGCGACGAAGACGAAGACGGCCGCGGGCCCAAATTCGATTACGAGTACAATGGGAAATCCGGCAGTGGCGCCATTCCGGTAAAAGTGAAAAGCAGTTTCGGTAAAGTGATCGTGGGCGAAGCTTCGGAAGCGGATATGAAAGAGAAGAACAAGAATAAAGAGAAGGATAAATCCCGCACCTAACTATCAGGTATAGCCAGTGAAGCAAAAAGGTATGTGACCCGTCACATACCTTTTGTACTTTTATGGCTATACAGAATCTATGAAGCTCATCACCCGGGTACGGCTGCTGATCCTGTTTTTCATGGTGGCCCTTGTTGTAAGCGGCGCTACTGCCATGCCCGCGGAAAGCGGGCTTCGCTGGCTTATGCAGTTTAAGGACCATCTGCCCCGGGCTATGGGCGACTGGCTTCAAACCTGCTATTCCGCTTTGGCGGATACCAATTCAAAATATCCATTCCTTGCTTACGGGTACGATTGGCTGGCCTTCGCTCATTATGTGATCGCACTTTCATTCATCGGACCCTTGAAAGATCCGGTGAAGAATGCCTGGATCATCGACTGGCAGATCTTATGTTGCATCGCCGTGATACCGCTGGCAGTAATTGCCGGCCCGATCCGCCAGGTGCCGGTCTTTCATATCCTCATCGATTGCGCATTCGGCGTACTCGGTATCATTCCGCTGCTGCTATGCCGTAAATGGATCCGGGAACTGGCCCGCCAGCAAACATGAACCCGTCAATCGGTTTCTTCCAGCATGAAAATGTCTTCAACAGGTTTCCCGAATACCCGGGCAATCTTGAGCGCCAATACGGTTGAAGGCACATATTTGTTCGCTTCCATGGCATTGATGGTTTGCCGGCTTACAGCCACTTTGTTTGCCAGGTCTTCCTGGGTAAGTCCTTTGATGGCCCGCTCTACTTTTATGTTATTTTTCATGGGAGATCGATTGGGCGTTTCGGTAAAGCAGGTAATTGAACCGTGCGATAAAGATGATAAGTACGGTAAACATGTTGTATACCATCACCGTGAAGAAGGGGCCGCCGTACACAAAAAGAAAGGCCAGCAGCAGCAGTACATAACTCACGCATACAGCCCAGAGAAGCGAGGAAAGGCGAAGTTCCGCAATGTACTCATCCTCCTGTTTCTCGCGGGAGAAACCCACCATCATACCGCCAATGATGAACAATGCCCCCACCAACGTATTGGTCACATCAGTCTTGATGACGGTGAAGAAACTGGCTCTCCCAACGATGGGGTCGTTCCAGATGGCAAAAACGTTGGTCGTTAACCAGGCGGCATTGAAGTCGAGGATGGAAAGCATTAATCCCGCCAGTATCGCCGGGATAAAAATTACCCAGCCAATTTTCTTGTACCGGTTGGGTAATAAGGGTGTTGTTTTCATGACTAATTGTTTTATAAGGCAAATGTAAAGTATATTTTACATTAAGACAAAATATTTTTACATTATGTAAGAAATATTTAACACGCTTAGCCAGATAAGGGCAATCATTTACTTTTGCGGGAATACTTGTTTATGGTGCATTATACTTACCTGGCGCTGGGCGACAGCTACACGATCGGAGAACAGGCGCCGTTTGCGGATAATTTTCCCAACCAGGCCGTACAGTTGCTCCGGGAAGCCGGCTTTGCCTTTTATGGCGCGGAGATTATTGCCAAAACGGGCTGGACAACGGATGAGTTGAACCAGGCGATCAGCCAAACGCGTTTTCTCGATCAATACGATGTGGTGTCGTTGCTTATCGGTGTAAACAACCAGTACCGAGGACGCACGCCAACAGAGTTTGAACCGGAGTTTGAGCATTTATTGCAACGTGCAATACAGTTCGCGAACAATATAAGCCGCCGGGTATTTGTGCTGAGTATTCCGGATTGGGGTGTTACGCCTTTTGCCGAAGGCAGGGATCGAAAACAAATCGCCGCGGAGATCGACGCCTTCAACCGGGTTTGCAGGGAAGCGGCAGAAAGGTACCAGGTAAATTATATTGACATCACCCGGGCGCAACGGGCCGATGGCCATAAACCCGAATTCCTGGTGGCGGATGGGTTGCATCCTTCGGGCAACGAATATGGTAAATGGGCGGTGAAACTGGCTGATGCCATCATTAAACAACTGTAACCATGGAACATGAATTCAACGAAGTGCAGCGATTCCGGATCTGGTGGGCCTGGCTGGGAGTAGCGGCCCTTAATATCCTCTTCCTGTACGCGATCGTTCAGCAGTTGATTCTGGGAAAGCCTTTCGGCGAAAAGCCGGCGCCGGATTTTGTACTGATCCTTATTGAACTTCTGCTGCTTGCCCTGTTGTATTTCCTTGTTTCCATCCGGTTGTATACAAAGATCAACGCGGGCGGCATATACTACCGCTTTCATCCTTTTCATCGCCGCGAACGTTTTATTTCCTGGAACGAATTATCGGAAGCTTATATGCGCCCGTACAATTCCCTGCTGGAATATGGCGGCTGGGGTATACGGGTAGGCTCACCCAAAACGGGTAATGCCATCAATACCTCCCAATCGGCCAACCGGGGGCTTCAGCTCAGATTCCGCGAAGGGAGATTGCTGCTTATCGGTACGGCAAAGCCCGATGAACTGGAACGCTTCCTGGAACAAATCAACACGGAAGCGAAACTGAAGATATCCTGAGTGAATCAATATTCAACCATGGTCCGCTCTACCGCTCCATCCTGGTGAAAATCGAAGAGCGCATAGGCGGGAGCAAAATCCTGGAATGCCCCTTTCCACCAATTTCCACTTACGGCACCGTTACAGAAATACTGTATGCCCAGGTAGGTTACTTCATCCTGCAGGTGAATATGCCCGCTGAGGCAGCAACGTATGTTTGGGTATTTCCTGAAGAGGTCCTTGATCATACGAGCATCGGTGTGCAGCAGCGCCCGCGAAAGTTTCCAATCGCCATTGGGAAGCATGTCTTTGAAGAACATGGCGCTGCAGAAGGATACGATGGGAATGTGTGATACAACGCAGATGTGTTTGTCTTTATTTGATTCCAGCTCAGCACCGAGCCAGTTGAACTGCTCCGCATCCAGGAGTGCGATATAACCCCCGTTGTTCTCCTGTGTGCTGTCGAGTACAATGAAATGCCAGTTCTGGTGGGTAAAACTGTAATAGGATTTTGTATTGCCCGTTAACTGGAGCCACCAGTTTTTTCCATAGAGCGGATCTGATTTCACATCTTCCTTCAATTGCCAGCCCCAGATATCATGATTGCCCATACAGTGTTTCACCGGTAACTTGTTTTCGGCCTGCAGTATGTCGAAGAAAAGATCCCATTGTGCCTTTGTCTTTTCCTTCGATACGGCCAATGCATCCATGATGCTGTCGCCTCCGTTGATGATGAAGTCGGGCTTTATGTCTGACTGGTTGATGGTTTGCAGGGCTTTCCGCATTCCCGCTTCCGCAACATCCAGTGTTTTGATATGGATATCACTGATGAATGCCGCCCGGAATCGTTTTTTCTTTCCGGTATTTTCCGCGTTTACCCCGATGGGCAATACAGTGGCTGCAGAAGCCAGTGACAGGTTCTGAATGAATTTTCTGCGTTGCATACTATTAAGATTTCTTAGTGAAGATATCCAGCCATCTCAGCCTGGTACTGTTGCGCTATAGCCCGGGCCTCTGCCGCAAAGTCTTCTTTTTCACTGGCGTAAATGATGGCCCTGCTGGCGTTTACCAGCAGCCCGCAATCGGCGTTCATACCATATTGGCTTACTTCTTTCAAACTGCCGCCCTGGAATCCCACGCCGGGTACCAGTAAAAAATGATCGGGTATGATCTTGCGTATCCCTGCCAGGTCGCTGGCCTTGGTGGCGCCCACCACGAACATGAGATTACCCGGGTTTCCCCAGGCGCTTACTTTTTCCAGTACGGATTCATACAGGTACCCGGCTTCGGTGTTGCCCGCCTTATTGCCGTTGTTGGTCGCCTCATCGCCGTTGTTGGTCGCCTCATCGCTGTTGTTGGTCGCCTGACCAACAACTTTCAATTGTTCAAAATCCTTACTGCCCGGGTTGCTGGTCAACCCCAGCACGATCGCCCACTTGTTTTCAAATTCCAGGAAGGGCTTTACGCTGTCTTCACCCATGTACGGCGCCACGGTGATGGCATCGAAGTTCAGGGTTTCAAAAAAAGCCCGGGCGTATTGGGAGGAAGTATTGCCGATATCACCCCGCTTGGCGTCGGCGATGATGAAATGTTCCTGGGGAATATAATTCACTGTTCGCTCCATGGCTTCCCATCCTTTCAGTCCCATGGCTTCGTAAAAAGCCGTGTTGAGTTTGTAGGAAACACAAAGATCTTTGGTGGCGTCGATGATCTGCCGGTTGAATTCAAAAACGGCATCGGGGTGCGCTTGCAGGTGACGGGGGATTTTTGTGATGTCGGTATCGAGGCCAACGCAGAGGTACGAGCGTTTCTGTTTTATCTGTTCGATGAGTTGCTTTCGGGTCATGCCGCAAATATAAGTCTCTTATCAGTCAAGCCGTTTGATCATTTCCCGTGCGATCTTTCTTGAATGTTCATCGCTGCGCTTCATCAGTTCTTCGATGATATTCCGCTGGGATTCCAGGTCGCGGTTCTGGCTCAGCTTGAACGTATTTTCCATACTTTCCACCTCAATCTCAAATCCCACGATGCCCTTCATCATGCCCTCGATGTATTCCGGCGGCAATGAATCGAATGAAGCCGATCCGGTGGCGCCAACATAGTTGTCGGAAAGTTCTTTGACGGCATTATAAGTGCCCCTGGCATCCAGGAAACGCATCGTTCCCTTTGCCTGTACGGTCATGTAGTTCCAGGTAGAGCCCATGCTGGAATTGGTATACCAGGCGGCGCTTACAAAGCAATGCGGCCCGGTGAATACCACCATCACGTTGTTGTTCTTTTCAAAAGCCAGGTGGTGATCTGTCTTGCGCATCATATGCCCCCGCAGGAGGATCTTGTCGCCGGTTGTTTCGATTCCCAGCGGAACCTGTGTTGCCACCGGGTGGCTGTCGCCCATGCCCGTGACCAGGGCAAAGTTGTGCTCTTTGATGAACTCAATTATTTTCTGCGGATCTTTTTCTGTGTAGTAATCGAACTTGTACATGATAATTATTTTGAAGGCCGAACAGGCTTCCGGCAATAGATTTTTTTTACCCTTTTATTTTTTGCAGGATCAACGTTTCGATTTCTCCTGTTTCCCATTTCGATTCAATGCCGGGTATCGACATGATCTCCTGCATGATGGCTTCCTGCCGCCGGCCGTTCACCAGCGCTTCGGAGTAGCGTATGTGCGGACTGAAGGTTACCTGCGAGTATGCGGGTATCCATTTATCCGGGTGTTTTTTGCTGAAGGCCGCTTCGATCTTTTTTTGCAGCAGGAATTTCGGATCGGCCACCTTGTCCCGCATCTCCACGAAATTATTCAAGGCCAGGTCGGCGATCGCGTCGGCATCCGGCTTGCGCAATTGCTGGTATTCGGCGAATATGGCCGACCAGTTTCCCGCGTGCTTATCGATCAGGCCATTCAATACCGAGCAATCCTCGAACCCGCAGTTCATACCCTGTCCGAAGAAAGGAACGATGGCATGTGCCGCGTCGCCGATGAGGGCAAACCGATCTTCCCGCACCCAGGGATAGCATTTTACGGTAACCAGGGAAGCGGTGGGGTTGTGAAAGAAATCCTCCTCCAGCGTGGGCATCAGGGCCGAGGCATCGGTAAAGGTGCTGTTGAAAAAGGAGCGAACCTTTTCGTTGGTATCGAGGCTGGCAAAGGAAGGATCGCCCTCGAAGGGGAAGAAGAGCGTGCAGGTGAAACTGCCGTCCATATTCGGCAGGGCGATCAGCATGTAATTGCCGCGTGGCCAGATATGCAGGGCGTTCTTTTCGAGTTGAAAGCCTCCGTTATCAGCCGGCGGGATGCAGAGTTCTTTATAACCGAAGTCGATATAATATTGCTGGTACTGGAAGCGATCGTGCTGGAGCTGGTGGGTGAGCCTGGCGGCTGAATAAGCGCCGTCGCTTCCGAAACAGCGGTTGAAGGGTACCGTCTGAACCTTGTGATTGAGTGCGTTCTCAAAATGGATCTCTCCCTTCTGCCAATCGATATGCTTGCACATCTCACTAAAGTGTATCTCAGCGCCGTGATGTTCGGCCAGGTCCATCAGCTTTTTGTTCAGCTCGCCCCTTGAAACGGAATTGATGAACTGTCCTTCCTTGCCATAAGGCTGAAAGGCCGTTGTGCCGTCGGCATTGTGCAGGTAACGGCCGTGCATGGGAATGCAGATCTTGCGGATCTCTTCGATCAGGCCTACTTCTTCGAGTGCCTTGATACCACGATCGCTCAAAGCGAGGTTGATCGAGCGGCCTGCGGAGATGGCTTCTTTGCGCATGTCGGGCCGGCGTTCAAACAATTGAACCTGGTAGCCGCGTTTGGATAAGTAGATGGAGAGCAGGGAGCCAACCAGTCCCGCGCCTGCTATAATAATTTTGTTTTCCTGCATCATGCTGATTTAAGAATTCCGCGTATAATCTCACCAAAACGGTGTATGTCTTCGAATGAATTGTACAAAGGAACGGGCGCTACCCGGATTACATTCGGTTCACGCCAGTCGGCAATGACGCCATTGTTCTTCAGCGCTTCAAACACTTCCCTGCCCATCTTCAGCATCAGCATGGACGCCTGGCATCCCTTTGCATCCCGGGGGGTGATCACCTCAATCAGTTTTTCGGCTGTGGCCGCGTTGATACTGTCAATGATGTAGAACAGGTAATCGCTGAGCATTTTTCCTTTTGCCAGCAGGCGATCCATTCCTGCTTCTTCAAAAATATCCAGCGATGCCTTGTGCGCCGCCATGCTCAGTATGGGGGCATTGCTCAATTGCCAGCCTTCGGCGGTTTCAATGGGTTTGAATCCTTTCTGCATCAGGAAGCGGGTGCTTTTTTCATAGCCCCACCAGCCGGCGAGCCGGGGTAAATTTGTATTGCTGAAATGTTTTTGATGCACGAAGGCGCCGGCCACGCCACCGGGTCCGCTGTTCAGGTATTTATAACTGCACCAGCAGGCGAAATCGGCTTCCCAGTCGTGGAGGTGCAATTCGATATTGCCCACGGCATGCGCCAGGTCGAACCCGCAATAGGCACCCGCCTCATGAGCTGCTTTTGCAATGGCCTTCATGTCGAACACCTGACCGTTGTAATAATTCACACCGCTGAAGATCACGAGGGCTGTTTCGGCGGCGTTTTGTTGGATTGTGCTCAGGATATCTTCTGTTCTGATCACATGTTCTCCTTCCCGTGGCGCCACTTCGATGATGGCTTTACCGGGATCGAAGCCGTGAAACCGAACCTGCGATTCGAAGGCATACTGATCGGACGGGAAGGCTTTCGCCTCGCAGATGATCTTGAAGCGTTCGCCGGTTGGCTGATAAAAACTCGCCATCAGTAAATGGAGATTCACCGTAAGCTGGTTCATCACCACGATCTCTTCGGGTAAACCGCCAACGATCTTTGTCAGCAATTGTGGAAACATCTCGTGATAGCTGAACCAGGGCTGGCGGGCATGAAAATGACCTTCCACGCCAAAACTGGCCCAGTCTTCCAGTTCATTCAATACATAATCCTGGGTGGTTTTGGGTTGCAGTCCGAGCGAATTGCCGGTGAAGTAAACGCATTCCTGCCCGTTGATGATCGGGAGGTAGAATTTATCCCTGAATCCCTTCAGGGGGTCGTTGCTGTCGAGTTGCCGGGCAAAATCCAAACTGTTCTGAAAATGTACTATCACCTGTTAACTGTTAACTATGAACTAATCTATCGTTGCTATTACTTTTAATTCGATCGCGATCGGCGTGGGCAGACTTTTCACTTCCACCGTGGTCCGGCAGGCCTGTACCGATGTAAAATACTCCGCGTAAATCTTGTTATACAAGGGGAAATCCTTTTTCATGTTCGTCAGGAATACGGTTACGTCCACGATCTTATCCCAGCTGCTGCCGCTGGCTTCCAATACGGCTTTCACATTGGCGAAGCACTGGTGGCATTCGGCTTCAATATCGTATTTGACAATATTGCCCGATGCGTCCTGTTCCAGTCCGGGTATGGAATTGTCTTTGGCATTCCGGCTGCCGATGCCGGAGAGGAATAAAAGATTGCCCACACGCCGGGCGTGGGGATAAGCGCCCAGGGGCTTGGCTGCTTCGTTGGTATGAATGATATCGCTCATGTTGTTCGGACTAAAGTCCGGTATTTTTTAATTTGGTACACCGGCCTGAAGGCCGGTGCTATTCAGAAGGCCGGTGCTATATCAAAAGGCCGGTGCTATTCAGAAGACCGGTGCTGTTCTTAGGACGGCGTCATTCATGAAGGCGCATACCATGTACACATCCAGGTGCCACTCACTACGCATGCAAGCGCTTCATCCTAGAATTGTATGCAAACATTCTTTGGTTCTGTAAAGAACCGCAAGGCTTCCCATCCACCCTCTCTTCCCACGCCGCTGTTCTTCATTCCGCCGAAAGGAGTGCGAAGATCACGTACCAGCCAGCAATTCACCCAGATGATACCGCTCTGCACCTGCGCCGCCACGCGGTTGGCCCGGCTGATATCCTGTGTCCAGATGGTAGCGGCAAGTCCATACGAACTCGCATTGGCCAGCTGCAGCGCTTCTTCTTCTGTTTTAAATGACTGAAGTGTAACCACCGGGCCGAATATCTCTTCCCGGTTGGTTTTGCAGTTCGGGCCCAGTCCTTCGATAACCGTTGGTTCAATAAAGTATCCATTCTCACAACGGCCCGGAATTTTTTTCGCATTACCCCCGCACAATATCCTACCGCCCTCTTCCTTGGCGGTATGTATGCAGTTCATCACCTTATCAAAATGCATGTGGCTTACCAGGGCTCCTTGTTTGGAAGTTTCCTCGAGCGGATCTCCCACGGTCAATGACCGGGTTCGTTCCATGAATTCCTGTTTGAATTTTTCGTAGATGCTTTCTTCCACGAGTATCCGGCTTCCGCAGAGGCATATCTGTCCCTGGTTACTGAAAGAGGAGCGGATGGTTGTTTTCATCATCTTCTCCCAATCGCAATCGGCGAAAATGATGGCCGGGTTCTTTCCGCCCAGTTCCAGCGATAGCTTTTTGAACATTGGAGCCGCGATGGAGGCGATCCGTTCGCCCGCACGGGTACTGCCGGTAAAAGAAATGGCCTTGATCTCGGGATGTTTTACGATGGCTTCGCCGCAGTGCGGTCCGGCTCCATGCACAATATTCAGCACGCCATCCGGCAGGCCTGCCGCCTTGCAGATCTTCCCGAGCAGAAAAGCGGTTACCGGGGTTACTTCCGATGGTTTGGCGATCACGCAATTGCCGGCGGCCAGCGCCGGGGCAATCTTCCAGGTAAATAAATACAGGGGAAGATTCCAGGGAGAGATGCAACCTACGATTCCGATGGGTTGCCGCAGGGTATAGTTAATGGCTTTGTCTTCCATCGCATGGCTCTCGGTGGCGAAATGCATGATGCCGGTGGCAAAGAACCGGAAGTTGGAAGAAGCCCGGGGTATATCTACTGTTTTGCTCAGCCACAGCGGTTTCCCGTTGTCGTTCGTTTCGGCCAGGGCCAGTGCATCGAGGTTTTCATCGATCAGTTCGGCGATCTTGTTAAGAATGCTGAAACGTTTTTCAAGCGGGGTAACACTCCATTCCGGGAACGCTTTCCGGGCGGCTTTAACGGCTGCATCAATATCCTTGCTGTTGCTGTCGGGGATCTGCCCGTACACGGCTCCCGTGGCGGGATTCACATTGTCGATAAAATTCCCGCTGAGCGGCCCGATGAAATTACCCCCGATAAAATTCTCGAGGTGAAAGGGAATGTCGAATTGCATGGTTTAAAGGTAAAGAAAAGCGGGATAAGGATAGGAGATGCGGGATACAAGATTCAGGATACAGGAGACGTGGGGCTGGATTCATTTTTTCCCCTATACTGTATCTTGTATCCTGTATCTTGACTAACTTACGAGCCTAAAACTTTTGCTATGGCTATTGCAGCACCCTTCAACCTGAAAAAATGGATCGACGATCACCGCGACCTGCTGAAGCCGCCGGTGGGCAACCAGTGTGTATATAAAGACGCCGAGAATTTTATCGTCATGGTGGTGGGCGGTCCCAACTCCCGCAAAGATTATCATTACAACGAAAGCGAAGAGCTGTACTACCAGCTCGAGGGCAATATTGTATTAAAGATCATCGATGGGGGCGTGCCGAAGGATATCCCGATCAACGAGGGTGATATGTTCCTGCTGCCGCCGAAAACACCGCATTCGCCGCAACGCGGCCCCAACACCGTGGGCCTGGTGATCGAAAAAGTGCGGGAGACCGAAGAAGACGGCTTTCTCTGGTACTGCGAAAATTGCGGCAACAAGATTTACGAAGAATACAAGGTCATCACCGATATCGTAAAACAACTGCCACCCGTCATGGAAGGGTTCTACAACGACGAACAGAAACGTACCTGCAGCAAATGCGGGGCGGTAATGGCACCACCGGTGCGAAAAGGTTAATTATTTTGCGTGTTGAATGTTGTATTTTGAATTAAGACGCTGGATTAGAAAAGCCTATTGATTCAGCATTCAACATTTATCATATAACATAGCTGCGTGAAAATCGACATCCACACCCACATCATGCCCGACAAGATGCCCAACTGGGTGCAGAAATTCGGGTATGGCGAATTCATTCACCTCGAGCATCGCAACTGCAAGGCCTGCATGATGAAGGGGGATAAGCTCTTCCGTGAGGTAGATGCCAATTGCTTCGATGCAAGCGTACGGCTGAAGGAAATGGATGAAACGGATGTAACCGTTCAGGTACTCTCTACAATCCCGGTACTGTTCAATTACTGGGCAAAGCCGAAGGACGGATTGGAAACGTCCCGCTTTTTCAACGACCATATCGCCGAAACGGTCAGCAAGGAACCCAAACGCTTCATCGGTATCGGAACGGTGCCGCTGCAGGATATGGATCTTGCCATCGCGGAGATGGAACGTTGTGTGAAGGAATTAAAAATGCCCGGTCTCGAGATCGGCAGCAATATCAACGGGGTAAACCTAAGCGACGAACGTTTCTTCCCCTTTTACGCGGCTGCCGAAAAACTGGGTTGCGCTCTTTTTGTTCATCCCTGGGAAATGATGGGCGAACAGCAGATGCAAAAATACTGGCTGCCCTGGCTGGTAGGTATGCCCGCCGAAACGTCTCGTGCCATCTGTTCCCTGATCTTCGGTGCTGTATTTGAAAAATTCCCGGAACTGCGGGTGGCATTCGCCCATGGCGGCGGCTCGTTTCCGATCACCATCGGGCGCATCGAACATGGGTTCAACGTACGGCCCGACCTGGTGCAGATCGACAATGCGATTAATCCCCGCGACTACATCGGCCGGTTCTGGATCGACAGCCTTGTACACGATGCCAAGGCCATGCAATACATTATTGATGTGATGGGCGAAGATAAAATATGTCTTGGCAGTGACTATCCCTTTCCCCTGGGCGAACAGCATCCCGGCAAGTTGATCGAAGAGATGGGATTGGCTACCGGGCTACGGGAAAAACTAGTATTCCGCAACGCCCAAGACTGGCTGGCTTTAACCTCCCGCAAATGAGTTTGGATATCATCCGGAAACTGGAGAAACGGTTGTACGTAAAGTATGGCGCATTCCTCCTGCTGGGGATTATACTGATCGGCGCGGGCATCCGTATGAAAGGTATTATGGCCGATCTGTTTGTTATTGCAGGCATGCTCGTTGGGATCGGATCATTAATGCTTATATCAGTAACGTTTGATCTGCTCTACCGGGCCAAAGGAAAGATCCGGGAAGAAGAAACCGGCGAAGTGTTCAGGGAAACCTACATTGAGTGGTCGGCATGGACAAAGCGCTACGGTTGGATACTTGCCTATCTCTTTATCTTCCTGTTCATCGGCCTGCTGGCCCGCAAGCATGAAAACAACTTCGGGGGTAATACACTGATCTGGCATTCATTGCTGGCTGGCGTACTTACAGGCCTGTTTGTATACCAGGTACTCAAGCTCCGGTTTACAAACTGGACTTCTGACAGAAATAAAGCAATAGAAATTGGCTTCTGGATCGTAGTCGTTACCATGATTCTATTTGTCGGGCTGGCGCCGGCTCTAAACCAATGGTTGGCCCATGCACCGGTAAACTGCCGGGAGTATGCAATCGCTGAAAAGCCATCGCCTGTGAAAAAAAGCAGGAGCAAGTACCTGTCTGTTTTTGTGAACGACAGGGAAGAACGGTTTCAACCGCCGGCGTCTCTTATAAGGAAACTGGGCAACGCCGATTCGGTACTCATACTGTGTGTGCAGCGTGGGGCTCTTGGTTACGAATTTGTGCGGGAGTTCAAACGGAAAGAACAACAGGTCAGAACAGATCCGGGTAATCACTGATGATCCCATCCACACCCATCGCCTTCAATTCCTCTATTTTCTTTTTATCGTTCACCGTCCAGGGGATCACCTTGATCTGCTTTGCATGGCAATCGGCGATCAGTTGCGGTGTTACCAGCTGGTAGGCCGGACTGTAAATGGTTGGTGTGAAACCCAGGGTCTGCAGTTGTTTGTCGAGGCCCCGTTTATCGAAGTCTTCGATGAGCATGGCCGTTTTGATTTTTGGGTAATGCTGATGCAGGTATTGAAGCGTGCGGAAGTCGAATGACTGGATGATCACATACTCTTCCATTTCTTTTTCTTTGATCACCGCCATCAGTAACTCTACAAACTCGGCCGGGGCCGGGTGATAAATATTGTCGGTAGCGGGGTTGGTCTTGGTTTCGATGTTATAATAGGGGAAGGGCCTTCTCCGGGTCATCATATCAACCCGCACTGAATCGAAGAGCTCGCCCAGGAGTGGCTTCACTGCCTTCATTTTCTGCTGTTGCGGAAACCGGGGGTGGGGTTTCAGTCCTACATCGTATTTCCGGATCGAATCGTAGGTCATCTGGTAGAGGTTGTAGGATCTCTCTTCTTTTCCACTGATGAAACTGCCGTCGGGTTTGGTGCTGATCTCGTGGTTAAAGAAAGGCTCGTGCGAGAGCAACACTTTCTTGTCTTTGCTGATGCTGATATCCATTTCCAGGGTGGTAACGCCCAGGCTGATGGCATTGATCATAGCGGGAATGGTATTTTCGGGCATGAGCCCCCGGCAACCGCGATGGCCCTGTTTATCGAATTCGGTTTGTACCGGCATGCTGGATTCTTTTTTGGTGTCGGATTGGGATTGTGTCGGCCGGGTGGATGTACAGGCGATGCAGGCGAATCCCACGACCAGGAAACGGAGCCATTTCCGGGATGCCGGTGTTGTGGCGAAGATTTTCATGGAATAAAGGTAGCGGAAAAAACAAAGGCGGGAAATGATCCCGCCCCGTTCAATATGATGAATACACCGGTTTAGCTTTCCGCTTGTTCTCCGGATTCTTTGCTGGTATCGGTATTGGGCTCTTCCACGATGTCGCCGGTTTCGGTAACCGATAATATGCTTTCCGTTTCCGGTTCGGCATCCACGGCCATGATATTGGCTTCGGCTTCTTTCACCAGGGTTGCCTGCACCAGTTCTTCCATCAGCACTTCGGAAATTTTGGGAAGGTCATCCGAACTGTTGATGCCGAAATAATCCATGAAGGATTTGGAGGTGGAGTAGATGAGGGGTTTACCCACGGCCTCTTCGTTACGGCCGGAGATCACCACGAGGTCTTTTTCCAGGAGTTTCTGTACCGCGTAATCGCAGTTCACGCCCCGGATGGATTCGATCTCACTCTTGGTGATCGGTTGCTTATAGGCGATGATGGCCAGTGTTTCCAGGGCCGCCACCGAAAGACGTTTCAGGAATTTATCGCCGTTGAGCTGGGCAACGGTTTTGTGGTATTCTTTCTTGGTAAGAAACTGCCAGCCGCCGCCGACCTTACGCACTTCAAACGCGTAGAACTCGGAGTTGTATTTTTCCACGATGCCTTCAATGGCCGCATCCACCTGTTCCTGGGTAGCCCGGTCTTCGATGAAGGCAAGGGCGTTGTTCACCAGCTCCAGCAATTCGGCATTGTTCAGTGGCCTGTCGCTGGCAAAGATGAGCGATTCAATATGCGGAATGATTTCTGAAAGTTCCATACCCCTGTCCCCTAAAGGGGAAATTTTCTGTTTAATAATTGTTGTTTTGCCTTTTTCCCCTTTAGGGGATAGGGGCATTATCCCTGTAAGGCCGCGGCGCCGCTCACGATCTCCGTCAACTCGGTGGTGATCGCTGCCTGCCGTGCACGGTTGTAGCTTATCTTAAGGGTCTTGAGCAATTCATTGGCGTTATCGCTCGCCTTGTCCATCGCTGTCATCCGGGCGCCGTGTTCGCTGGCATTGCCATCGAGTGTGGCTTTGAACAGTTGGGTATTGAGGATCTTCGGCATCAGCTCGGCGATCAGTATCTCTTTGCCGGGTTCGAATATGAAATCGGCGTTTTTCTGTCCTTCCTGTTTGGCCACTTTGGCTACCGGCAGAAATTGCTCGGAAACAAAACGCTGGGTAGCGGCATTCTTGAATTCGCTGTACACCAGTTCTACGGCATCCACTTCTTTATTGGCAAAGGCTTCCATGGCATATTTAGCGGCGGTCTGCACTTTGTCGAAAGTCAGGTTTCCAAGTATATCCCAGTAATCGCTCACTACCTTAAAGTTGTTCTTGGTGAAATTCTCGAACCCTTTTTTCCCGATCGGGAGGATGGTCACATTGCCTTTGGCGTGCTGGGCGGCATATTTTTCCTGGATGATGCTCTTGGCCAGTTTGATGAGGTTGCTGTTGTAGCCTCCGCAAAGCCCGCGGTCGCTGGTAACCACGATAATCATTACTTTTTCCACCGGGCGCTGTGCGGCCAGTGCCATGCTCACATCCCCCTCACTGCTGCTCACGATATTGCTGAGCATTTCCTGCAGTTTTTTGGCGTACGGACGCATCTGGGTAATGGCATCCTGGGCACGGCGCAATTTGGCGGCGCTCACCATCTTCATCGCCTTGGTGATCTGCTGGGTGCTTTGCACACTTTTGATACGGTTGCGGACTTCTTTTAACGCTCCACTCATAGTAATCTGTCTGGTTTATGAACGGCGGCAAAGGTAATAAAAAAGGGGTGTAAAAACCCCTTGGAAAATTATATTTATTCAGGTTTTGCCGACTATAAGTTGGGGGTTCCGGTGGGTGGTGTACCCATCCGGCGGAAATCCATACCCCGCTGCTGAATGTTCTGACCAGCAAAGCGTTGCAGTCGGTAGGTGAACGTTAGGATGAAGTACCGGGTAAGGCGGTTGGTGCGGCTGTCGACGATGCTGTTGGCCGTTACACTCCGGTTGATATTACTGTTCTGTTTGAACAGGTCGTAGGCCTCCAGCCGGATGATGCCATTCCGCTTCTTGAAAAGCTGTTTTTCGAGCGAGGCGTTCATGATCGCCTGGTTGCGGCTCACATTGCTGGCCAGGCCCGAATTGATGGTATAATCGAAATCGTATTTCAGCACCAGGGTCTTGGTGATGTTCAGGTTGATATTGCTGCTGAAGGTCCAGGCATTGCTGGAGGAATTGCGCAGGGTAGAGATGGCTGCGCCCGATTTGTTGCTGTACTTTACGTCGTTCAGGCTGTAATTGACTCCCGCGCCAAATTCGAGTATGTCCTTGTAATTGTACTCGAACGTAAAGCCCTGGCCGATGATCCAGTTGCTTCCGATATTCTTGATGCTGTCGATCAGGTTGATGTTGTGGTTGTAATTGGCTGTTCCGCGGAGCGACAGCACATACTTACGGTTCTTATAGGGTTTGGAGAACACATAAAAACCAAGCAGGTTGTAATAGCCGTTCACATTTTCCGGTATGCTGAGCTGGCGGCCGGCCCCCTGGTTGATGGTGTTGTTCACGATCTGGTTGCGGATGGTGCTAACGGTCAGGTTCGAGAACAGCACTTTACCGCTTACGAAATTGAAGTTGTTGTACGAGAAGTTCAGGTTATGATTCATCGAAGGTTTCAGGTTGGGATTTCCCGAACTTACGCTTTGCTGGTTGCTGAAATCCTGTACCGGTTGCAGCTGGCTGAAACTCGGTTGCGTGGCATTGCCGTTATAACTGAACGTGAATGTTTTGGTGCGGTTGAAATTATACGTGAAGCGGGCAATGGGGAATACACTGGCCCGGCGGATGGTTTTATAGGCGCTGTCCTTGGTAACCGAGTTGCCCTGCATATTCACGGGCTGAACACTCAGGCCGATGGTGTAATTGTATTTCTTTTTGGTCGTGCGCATGGATATGCCGATGCGGTTGTTGTAAAAGTCGTTCTCGTAATCATTGCTCAGGAAGTTGTTGAGTGTTTTGGCCTTTGTCAGCGAATCCACGTTGTAGGTCTGCCGGTTGTTGCGGCTGTAGCTTTTGTTGTGCGAATAACTGAAGTCGATGCTGCGGTATTTGTTCAACGGCTCCGAATACGTGAACCGGACCCCGTAATTGTAATTGTCATTCTCCTGGTCGATGTACTGGAAGGTATTCCGGGGGCCGATAAAGGGCGGCACATACTGGTAATTGAGGTTGGTCACGTCCTGCTCGGAATTGTTTTCCGACGTTCCCATGCTGATGCTGGCCGAAAAATTCCGGCCCCGTTTCCTGAATTTGTGGTTGTAGAGGATATTGGCGGCGAGGTTGGGAGCCTGCGAGTTGCTGAGGTTCTTGTTGCTTCCGTCGCTTGTTTTGCTGTAGGTATTGTTGGTGGTTTCGAAATAATCGAATACCGTACGGTTGTTACCGTCGTTCCCGCTGTAGTTGATGCTGGGGCTGATCTTCAGGTAATTGAACGAATCCACCTGGTATTCGAAATTGAACGTAAAGCGATGCGAATTTCCCTTGGTGAGATTGTTCACATCCTGGTTGTTGACAAAACTGTTCGTTTCATAAAAATTCTGCGAAGAAGTGTATTGAAGCTGGCTGGTATTGCGGTGGTTGTACGAATAACTTCCGTACACGCTGATGCGTTTGCTCCATTGGTCGCGGTAGTTGAATCCGAACGAATTGCTTGTGGTGATTCCGCCGTTGCCTGCGCCGCCTCCAAAGGATCCGCCTCCACCGCTCTGCATCATGTTGTTCATCTGTCCCATGCCGCCCATATCATTCATGACCGACATACCCTGCCGCATCATGCTGGTGGCGCCGCGGTTTCCGCCTCCGTTGAAATTAAAGAGCGAGGTGTTGGTATTGTTGCTGTTGGCAAGCACCGATATCTGTGTATTGTTCTGGAAATAATTTCCGTTGAAGGAACCCTGGTATCGCTCTTCGGTGCCATACCCGCCTGTCACCCGGCCGAAGAAGCCGCGGTTCTTGTCTTTTTTGATCTCGATGTTGAGGATCTTATCGGGGTCGCCGTCCTTGATGCCGCTTACAGTGGCCTGGTCACCATAGTCATCGATCACCTGGATCTTGTCTACGATATTGGCCGGCAGTTCCTTGGTGGCAGTTTTTACATCGCCACCGAAGAAATCCTTACCGTTCACTTTCACCCGGCTTACACTCTTTCCCTGGGCGGTAACGTTTCCGTCCTTGTCAACCTGCACACCGGGTAGTTTTTTCAGGAGGTCTTCCACAACGGCGCCTTCTTTTACTTTAAACGCGTCGGCCCGGTATTCAATGGTATCTTCTTTCACCTGTATGGCGGGCGCCTCCACCACCACTTCCTGCAGGAGTTTGGCATCATAGGCCAGGGAAAAATTCCCGAGTTCGATCGTTTTTTCCTGTTTGCTTACCGGTACAAATTTGGCAACCGGCCGGTAACCCAGGTGACGGATGATGATGGAAAAATTGGAGGCGGGCACCACATCGAAACGGAACTGGCCCTTATCATCGGTGAAGGAATAAGTGGTATCGCTGGTATGAGTCTTTACAACCAGCCCTATAACGGCATGTTCGATCGGTTTTTTGGTGGCTGAATCAACCAGGTATCCTTTGACTTGCGCATGAATGCTTGATGAGATGAAAAGCAGTACAATGCCGGCGTAGAATTTTCTCATAAGAAGCGATATACGAATTGTTTCGTGTAAAAGTAATCCAGAAACACAAACGGCACTACTGATTTTGATGAATGGCGGTTGATTTTGTATTTAATTAACAGCCAACTAAAATTTGTAGATCATCGATACCGATCCCGGCCCTCCGCTGAGCTGAACCTTGTCGAGCAACTTTCCATGCTTGCGGTGGATGGCGTAGTTGATGGCGTCGTAGAGCAGCAGGAAACCTCCCTGTACCATGATGGAGTTTCCGTAGCCTTTGAATTTATCGGGGTTTTTCTGGTTATCACTGGCCTTGTTCATCCAGAAACCGGAGCCTATATAGAGTACATCCAATCCCGCGTTCCAGAGATAGGTCTTCACGGTTCTATTCTGGTGTTTGAGTACGCCTGCCAGGGTGGGATTATTGATCTTTTCGTTGGCATTACCGATATAGCCCAGGGTGGCGATCGCCAGGTTTATACCGCCCCACATCACGTTCATCTGGTGGAAATAACGCATTTCCCGGTTGCTGGTATTGGTGGCGATGCCGCTGCCAACGATATTGGCAACCGACCATCCGCCCAGCACCAGCATGGATTTTTTTGAGATGCCGATCCGTTCTTTTTCAAATGTTACGAGATCGGTCGTTTGCGCAAACGATGCATGCGCCAGGCTTGCCAGTACGAGCAACAGGATGGTTCGTTTCATGTTATGCATTTTACAAAGTACGAAACAACGCTCATTCCCGGTTTGTTCACGGAAGCAGTTTTATTCTTACGGGCCTCAATACCTGGCTGATGGTAAGTATACCGCCTTCCGGTGTGCGCTGTTGCAGCATCACATCCCGCACCAGGCTGCAATCGAATTCAAGTACATCGCCTTTTACGGCCAGCAGGTCTTTTGCGGGGATCACGATGGCGGAATCTTTTACAGGCAGCGAATACCGGAAATAACCTGCCGTATCCACATGGCGCACATCAAAATAATCATCGCGGCCAACAACGCCGGTTCGGTAAGTGATGCGCAGGTCTTTTTTGCGGTCGGCTTCCGGAGGTATGTTCAGGGAAACGGGATCGAAGTTGAAGCTGTTTTCGAATTTCCGGCCGTTGATATCGGTAAAGCGGATCGTATGGTTACCATAAAAACTGCCGATGGGTTTACGGATCTTGTAATAGGCGCCGCTCGCAAAGCCGCTGTCGGCCTTCATTTTCTCCCCATCCAGTTCAACAGTGCTTCCCGGGCTCAATACGAGCGTGGTTCCGTTTTGGCCCGCAAACCGGAATGTGCATTTCACATCAACATCATGCGCTCCTTCGGTATGTGAAATATAGTACTGCAGGTAGATCTTATCCTGGTTTACGTCTTTACTTTCTCCGATCTCGTTGCTGGAGCAGGCGGAAAAAACAGTCAATGCCAGGAGGGTAAACAGATGCGGGTATCTTTTCATGATTCGGGTTTTCGACTTAATACAGTTTTCGGCTAAAAGGTTCGTTAACAAAAGAATAAAGCATATTCAGGACGGCCCGGGAGGATTTAATCGGTTCCCGTCAACCCCCAAACATTCCCTATCTTTGTCGGCCCCGAAACGGGGGGCTGCCAATATGGCTCGAATTGGCATCGAGCACCATATTTGACAAGCAAGGTTCCCGAATAAATGCATTTATACAATACCCAACAACACTGAATTATGATCGGAGTTATTTCGAAGCTTTTTGGAGGCAGCAAGAGCGAGAAGGATGTTAAAAAGATATTGCCCGTGGTTGATAAGGTCAACCAGTACTTTGCACAATACAAATCCCTGAGTCACGACGAACTGCGGAACAAGAGCCAGGAATTCAGGCAACGGATCGCGGCGCACCTGGCAACCATCAGCGGGCAGATCGCCGATAAACAAAAAGCGGCGGAAGAATTACCGGTCGATGATATCAATGGCCGCGACGATCTTTATAAAGAGATCGATGAATTGAAAAAGGATAAGGATAAACAACTGGAAGTCATCCTGCTCGAAATCCTTCCCGAAGCATTTGCCGTTGTAAAGGAAACCAGCCGCCGTTTTACAGAAAATCCCACCATCGAAGTAACCGCCACCGAACTCGATAAGGCGCTGGCCGTTAAAAAAGACAACCTTACCATCCAGGGCGATAAAGCCATTTATAAAAACACCTGGACCGCCGCCGGCGGTACCATCACCTGGAACATGGTGCACTATGATGTGCAGCTGATCGGTGGTTATGTACTGCATTCCGGCAAGATCGCCGAGATGGCAACGGGTGAAGGTAAAACCCTCGTGAGTACACTCCCGGCCTACCTCAATGCCCTGTCGGGTGAAGGGGTTCACATCGTTACGGTGAACGATTACCTGGCCCGCCGGGATAGTGAATGGAACGGACCTTTGTTCGAGTTCCTCGGCCTGCGGGTGGATTGCATCGACAAACACGAACCCAACAGCGATGCCCGGCGCAATGCCTACAATGCCGATATTGTTTACGGTACCAACAACGAATTCGGTTTCGATTATCTCCGCGATAACATGGTGCACAGTCCGCAGGAAATGGTACAGCGCAAGCACCATTTCGCCATGGTGGATGAGGTGGATAGCGTATTGATCGATGACGCCCGTACCCCGCTGATCATCAGCGGACCCGTTGGGCACAGCGATAATACCCAGCAGTTCTTCGATCTGAAACCGCGGATCGAGAAACTGGTGGATGCACAACGCAAGGCCGTAAACCAGTTCCTCATCGAAGCGAAGAAAAAAATCGCCGAAGGCAATGATGATCCCAAAGACGGTGGACTGGCGCTGATGCGTGCCCACCGCGGTTTACCGAAGAACAGCGCCCTGATCAAATTCCTGAGTGAATCCGGAAACCGGGTGAAACTCCAGAAGAGCGAGAACTATTACCTGGCCGATCAGCAAAAGGAAATGCCGAAAGTGGATGCAGAACTGTTCTTTTATATTGATGAGAAGAACAACCAGGTGGATCTTACCGACCAGGGCATCCAGCTGATCACCCGCTCGGGCGAAGACCCTGAGTTCTTCATCCTGCCGGATATCGCCACCAAACTTTCGGAGATCGAAAAAAGCGGTATCGCCGATGAAGAAAAACTGCACCGCAAAGAAGCGCTCCTGAATGATTATGCGCTGAAGGCCGATCGCATCCATACCGTTCAGCAATTGCTGAAAGCGTATACCTTGTTTGAAAAAGATGTCGAGTACGTGGTACTCGAAGGAGCGGTGAAGATCGTGGATGAACAAACGGGCCGTATCCTCGAAGGACGCCGTTATTCCGACGGGTTGCACCAGGCCATCGAAGCGAAGGAAAATGTGAAGATCGAAGCATCCACGCAAACCTATGCCACCATCACCCTGCAGAACTACTTCCGTATGTATCACAAGCTGGCCGGTATGACCGGTACCGCCGAAACGGAAGCCGCCGAGTTCTGGAGCATCTATAAACTGGATGTGGTAACCATTCCTACCAACGTAAAAGTGATCCGCAAAGACGAGCAGGATCTTGTATACAAAACCAAGCGGGAGAAATACAAGGCCGTGATCGAGGAAGTGGAAAAACTGCGAAGCGTGGGTCGTCCTTCCCTGGTGGGTACCACTTCCGTGGAAGTGAGTGAACTGCTTTCGCGTATGCTGAAGCAGAAAAATATTCCGCATAACGTACTGAACGCGAAACAGCACGCCAAGGAAGCGCAGGTGGTTGCCGAAGCCGGATTGGCCGGCGCCGTTACCATCGCTACCAACATGGCGGGTCGTGGAACCGATATCAAGCTTGGCCCCGGTGTAAAAGAGGCGGGCGGGTTGGCCATCATCGGTACGGAGCGGCATGAAAGCCGCCGGGTCGACAGGCAGTTGCGTGGCCGTGCCGGCCGCCAGGGCGATCCCGGTAGCTCCAGTTTCTTTGTATCGCTGGAAGACGACCTGATGCGTATGTTCGGTAGTGAGCGTATCGCGGGCCTTATGGACCGCATGGGTTATAAAGAAGGCGAAGTGATCCAGCACAGCATGATCACCAAGTCGATCGAACGGGCGCAGAAGAAAGTGGAAGAAAACAACTTTGGCATCCGTAAACGCCTGCTGGAATATGATGACGTGATGAACAAGCAGCGGAATGTTGTGTATAAGAAACGTAACCACGCCCTGTTTGGAGAACGCCTGGCGCTGGATCTTGATAATGCGTTCTATTCCGTGGCCAACGGCCTGGTGAACTCCTTCAAGGAAGCCAACGATCACGAAGGCTTCAAGCTGGCCGCCATCATCAACTTCGGTATCGATACAGCGATCACCGCTGCCGAACTGGATAAGGACGATCCGAATGTATTGAGCGAGCGGCTTTATGCAGAAGCCATCATGCAATACAGGCGGAAAACGGACGGCATCGCCCAGCAAACAATGCCCATCATCTCCAACATCCGCAGGGAACAGGGCAATCACATCGAAAACGTAGCGGTTCCCTTCACCGATGGAAAGAAAGCCATACAGGCGCTTGCCAACCTCGATAAATACCTGGCCACGCAAGGCCGAGAATTGAATGACGCCCTCGAACGCAGCATCACCCTGGCGCTCATCGACGATGCCTGGAAAGAACACCTGCGGGCCATGGACGACCTGCGGCACAGTGTGCAAACGGCAGGGTACGAGCAGAAAGATCCGCTGGTGATCTATAAGATCGAAGCCTTCAACGCCTTCAAGGTGATGGACGACCAGGTGAACAAGGATATCGTGAGTTTCCTTTGCCATGCGCAGATACCGATGGAACAAACCAATGCCGGTCGCATCCGCGAAGGCCGGGAACAGCGTACCGATATGAGCAAGATGCGCCAGCGCAAGGAAGAATATGCCAATGCCGGCGAAGGCCCCGAATACCTGAGCCAGGAGAATGAGTACATCGATCCTTCAGGACCGGTTAAGCAGGAACCTATCCGCGTGGAAAAAGCCCCGGGCCGAAATGATCTTTGTCCCTGCGGCAGCGGTAAGAAATACAAACATTGTCACGGTAAAGACCTGTAACCAGGAACACACTAAATAAACAGCCCGGCACATTAGTACCGGGCTGTTTTGTGCTATATAGTGTTCTCAATATCCAGCCTTGGCGCCGCCGATATTTTCGATCGGGTGCCAGGTGGTTTTGATCTCCTGGAAGTCCATGATGAAATAGGGAGATTGTCCTTCTTCATGAGCCCATTTCACCTTGTCGTAAAACGAAACACGTTTCAGGTTCATTGCCGCTTTTTCCCGGATCATTTTCTGGTTGGAGCTATCGGCTTCGCAATACACAACGGCATTCACATCCATGTGATCGGCGAAGAAGGGAATGAGTTCGGATACTTTCCCGGTGAGGATATTCACCACGCCGCCCGGAAGGTCGGAGCTGTTCAGTACTTCGGCAAAGGTTACGGCGCAAAGAGGCTTGCTGTGAGCGGCCAGCACAATGCAGGTATTTCCACCGGCGATGATGGGAGCGATCAGTGAAACCAGTCCCAGCAAGGAATCGGCCTGCGGGGCGATGGCTGCCACAACGCCTGTTGGTTCGGGAACGGAGAAATTGAAATGCGAAGAAGCCACCGGGTTCACCGTGCTGAAGAGTTGCTGGAATTTGTCGCACCAGCCGCTGTAATAGATCAGGCGGTCGATACAAAGTGATACTTCGTTTTCGGCCTGCGCCCTTGACGCATCCTGTTTCATCAGTTCATCGATGAACTGGGCTTTCCTGCCTTCGAGCATTTCGGCGATGCGGTAGAGGATCTGGCCCCGGTTGAAAGCGGCTCTTCCGCTCCAGCCGCCGAAAGCGCCACGCGCCGCCACCACGGCATCCCGGAAATCCTTACGGGAACAAAGGCAAACATTGGCCAGTTTAAGTCCCTTGTTGCTGCTGGCTATATAATAACGGCCCGATTCCGTACGGGGAAATTGTCCGCCGATGTAGATTTTGTAGGTTTTGAGGATTTCGAGTCTTTTATCTGTAGTTGCCATATTCTGTCGTTTAAAAACGTTTAAATCGTTTAAGCCGTTTCAGGGTTCTTTTTGCGCAATCCTTTTACTTGAGATTGCAACAGGTAGTTAATGAACTTCTGCAGCATAACGCTGATTCTGACTGCAAGTAAATACAACTCCTGGAACTGTTCTTTATTGATATATTTTCTATCCAACGCCCTGTATAATTGCGATCTTAATTCACCACAGGATCCTTTTGAATAGCCAAGGAATAATATAAATTCCGCCTTTGTCCCTCTTTCAAACCCTTCGGCTATGTTATCCATAACAGATCCGGAGGATCCCTCTATTTGGCCAATTAGTCTGAAGTTTCTCTTTAATGCATCGCTATCTATAATAACTCCAAGCCTGTCACATAAATCCCGGCTCACTTTCCAGACATCCAGATCCTCAAACCTTTTTATTGTTGCCATGCCTATCGTTTTAAAACTCAAGATCGTTTGATTCGTTCGTGAGATTCCAGGAAATAGATCATCTAAAAATGGTATTATCCCGACCCTGAACCGACTTAAACGTCTGAAACTTCTTAAACGATATTCACATACGCATTCAACCCATGCACGCCTCCTTCTCTTCCATAACCACTTTCTTTGTAACCACCGAAAGGAGAAGTGGGATCAAATTTGTTGAAGGTATTTGCCCACACCACACCGGCCCGCATCTTCGTGGTCATGTTGAAGATCTTTGAGCCCTTGTCGGTCCATACGCCGGCCGATAAACCATAGGCACTGTTGTTCGCTTTCTCGATCACTTCATCATCGGTTCTGAAACTCTGGATCGCCAGAACGGGTCCGAAGATCTCTTCCTGCGCAATGCGGTTGCTCTGCGCCACATTGGTGAACAGGGTGGGGCGGCAGAAGAAACCTTTCCCGGGAACCGAACAGGAACTCTGGTGCATTTCGGCTCCTTCCTGCTGGCCGATCCTGATATACTTATTGATCGTTTCCAGTTGCGCTTTTGAATTGATGGCGCCGATATCTGTATTCTTATCGATCGGGTCGCCCACGATCAGGGTTTCGATCCGGTCTTTCAGTTTGCGTACCACTTCCTTATACACCGATTCCTGTACATACAAGCGTGAGCCTGCACAGCAAACATGTCCCTGGTTGAAGAAGATGCCATTGATCACTCCTTCCACCGCCTGGTCGAGCGGGGCATCGTCAAAGATGATGTTGGCTGCCTTGCCACCCAGTTCCAGGGTTGCTTTTTTAGGGGTGCCGGCAATGGCCCGCTGTATGATCTTACCTACCTCGGTGGAACCGGTGAAAGCGATCTTATTGATATCGGGATGATTGACGATGGCGGCGCCGGTTGCGCCAGCGCCTGTGATGATGTTCACCACGCCGGGCGGCAGGTCGGCTTCTTGGATGATCTCGGCCAGTTTTAAGGCAGTAAGCGGTGTTGTTTCGGCGGGCTTCAGTACAACGGTATTGCCTGTTGCCAGCGCCGGCGCAATTTTCCAGGCGGCCATCAGCAGGGGGAAATTCCAGGGAATGATCTGACCGGCTACACCCATCGGTACCGCATTGCGGTTGGGAAAGGCGTATTCCAGTTTATCGGCCCAGCCGGCATAATAAAAGAAATGATTGGCGGCGGTGGGTACATCAAAATCACGGCTTTCCCGGATCGGTTTTCCTCCATCCAGCGTTTCGATGATGGCGAACTCACGGGCCCGTTCCTGAACCATGCGGGCAATGCGGTAGATGTACTTGGCCCGTTCCCTGGCCGGCATTTTCTTCCAAACTTTTTCATAGGCGTTGCGGGCGGCGCCAACGGCTTTGTTCACATCGGAGCTGTTTGCCTCGGCCACAACCGATAATTTTTCCTCGGTAGCGGGATTGATCGTGGCGAAATATTTTTTGCTCAGCGGCTTTTCGAATTTACCGTTGATGAACAGGTCGTATTGCGGATCTATTTTAGCGGCACTCTTACTCTCCGGCGCGGGAGCCAGTTTGCGGGCACTGTCGAATTTCAGTTTGAGGGTATTGTTTTTTTTGGTTGCCATTTAGTACGTTTAAATCGTTTAAGGTTTAACGTTTGATGTTGAGTCCTGATTCAACGTTGAACGATTTGAACGTTTAACGTTGAACCTTATCAGTCTATTGAAAAATAATTCGCTGCCTGGTATACGCCGGTCCGCTGTTTCATTAATTGCATCAGTATGTCGTTGGCCAGGCTGCTGGCGCCGAAGCGGAACCATTCGTTGTTCATCCATTCTTCACCCAGCACTTCATTCAGCATCACGAGGTAGTGCAGCGCCGCTTTTGCCTTCGAAATACCGCCCGCTGGTTTCATGGCGATCTTCTTCCCGGTCTTGTAATAAAAATCACGGATGGCTTCCAGCATTACCAGTGTCACGGGCATGGTGGCAGCCGGTGATATCTTGCCCGTGGATGTTTTGATGAAATCGGCGCCGGCATACATGGCAATGTCGCTGGCCTTGCGCACTTTGTCGTAGGTAACCAGTTCGCCGGTTTCCAGGATCACTTTAAGCCTCGCCCCGCCGTTGGCGGGGCCACAGGCTTCCTTGATCGCTGCGATCTCGTCAAAAACAAAATTGTATTCGCCCTGCAGGAATTTACCCCGGGAGATGACCATATCGATCTCGTCGGCTCCATTCTGCACGGCGTATTTGGTGTCGCGGATCTTTACATCGCGGGGCGCTTGTCCGCTGGGAAAAGCGGTGGCCACGGAAGCAACTTTAATCCCGGAATTGCCGAGGGCCGCCTTCGCTGTTTTAACCATCGATGGGTATACGCAGATAGCGGCAACGGTGGGCAAGCCCGGGTATGCGTCATGCAGATGCTGCGCTTTGTAGCAAAGCTGTTTCACTTTTCCGTCGGTGTCCTTTCCTTCCAGGGTGGTAAGATCGATCATGTTGAGGGCGAGCATCAATCCGTTCAGTTTACTCTCATTTTTGATGCTTCGCTTCGTAAAGCGGGAGGCCCTTTCTTCCACACCTACCTGGTCGATATGCACCGGGGCGGAGAAGTCGGGGATCATTCGGGTTGCGATCATTACAGAACGTTTAAGTCATTTATGGGTTTGGAGGTTTACGACGTCAGAACCTCCAGCGCTTTTTTGATCAGTTTTTCAACAGCGGCATTGTTGTCTTTGGAGAATTCCTTTACCACCCGGTTGGCAATGATGGCATTTACGCTCATGCATTCATGGCCCATCAGTTTGCCCAAGCCATAGATGGCCGAGGTCTCCATTTCAAAGTTAGTGATTCGGTGATTATGAAAGCGGAAGTGGGTGAGTTTGTCAACCAATCCCGGACTGGCCAGTCCTAACCGGAGTACCCGTCCCTGCGGACCAAAAAATCCCGGGCAGGTAACGGTGATTCCTTTATAGAATTCGTTACCGAATTTATCAAGCAGCATTTCGCTTCCGCTGAAGCAGTAGGGGATGGTGATGGTTGTGTCGAGACCGGTTTGCGCTACGAAAGCGTCGGCCATTTCCCGATCGGCGCTTGCCTTTGTATACTGGTAAAAGTTAAGCAGGTTGTCGAGGCCGAGTCCGTGTGTGGAAGCCACCAGGCTGTCAACCGGTATATCGGCCTGCAGCGAACCGGAAGTGCCGAAGCGAATGATCTTGAGTTTGGTCAGTGTGTCCTTGATGGTCCGTGTATTGAAATCGATATTGGCCAGTGCGTCGAGTTCATTGAATACGATGTCGATATTATCGGGGCCGATGCCGGTGGAGATGCACGAGAGCCGTTTGTTACCCACATAACCCGTGTGGGTGATGAATTCGCGGTGCTGCAGTTTGAATTCGATCCGGTCGAAATAAGCGCTGATCTTTTTCACCCGGTCGGGGTCGCCTACCACGATGATGGTATCGGCCAGTTCATCGGGCCGTACATCGAGGTGATAGATGGCGCCGCGATCATTGATGATGAGTTCCGAATCGGGTATACGTTGCATAGCGGATCGTTGAAAAACAAAGATATTGATTAATGGACTTGGAACAGTGACTTTCGTACCCGCTATATGGGCACACAGGCCGGCAATAAGTGCGCCTGTCCACGCCCGTCAGCGGGATCGGTTGGTGAAGGATCGTTACCTGCCCGAATGCGATGATATGAAGTAGTGGATCAGTTGAAACAGCGCGAATGCCGTGAGGCAGACAACCGTCATTCTGAGCAGCGTTCCGAGCCATGAAAACGCGAATACCCGTTTCAATGCGAAAGCCAGGTAGACAAACAAGGCCAGCAAAAAAAATATTCCCGACACCAGTAATGCCCCGCTGCCGGCTCCCTGCAACAGCAATACAGAAAGCAACATGACGGGGAAGAGGATCAGGAAGAAACACCCGAAGTGGATAGAAAACAGCATGGCATCGTAGTAATACAATCCGCGGCGGTAAAATACCAGGAAGCAGATCAGCGCATTCACAGGTATCATCACCAGGAACAGCCATTTGAAAATACCCGTTACCATGATCACCGCTTCGGGCATCGTCATCTCCCGGCTGATGCGTACTTTTTTATTCCCGGCATACAGCCGGGTAATGATATTATCCGCATAGCCATGTTTGGTAAGCCATGCGCCGATATCTTCCTTGTCTGTTTTTTTAAGCAACCGGAGATCGGCGTTGCTGATCGCGGGGTTTTTCATCACCCAGGAAAACGGCGGCACCAGGATATGATCCTTCACACTATCCGCCGATCTGTCGAACAGCTCGCTGATGGTCATGTTCTTTTCCGCAACGTCGGGACTTTCTCCAAAAAGCCCTTTATTGAGCAGGTTCTTTTCGTACAAGCCCATTACCAGCAAGCCGAAAATGGAAAGAAAGATAAACATCCGGAAAGGAGGCGTATAGCGCCCCCTGATGTTGCGGATGTAATCGTGTGTGATCTTGCCGGGCCTGAATAAAAGTATCTTCAGTGAATAAAAGAACTTGGTATCAAAGTGCAGGAGACCTTCCAGTAATTCATACCCGTAATGAACCAGCGGGAACCGTGGGTTGTGGTTCTCCTGTCCGCAGTTGGGACAGAAATTGGTGTGCTCACTGTTTGAGCTGAACCGGAAGCCACAGTTGGCACACTCATGCTGCTTGATCTTTTTTGCGGGCATAGCGGGTTGTTTGTTCTGTACCAGGGAAATCCGGAAACACCGGCGGGCAGTGAAGAATGCCTGCGTTTCTTTCGCCGCAAAAGGTAAGCAAATGATCGGGAAGATGAAACAAATAAAAAAGCAGGACCCAGTTGATCCTGCTTTTTAAAAAAATTATCCAGTCGGGATTATTTTATCCCGTATTTATTCTCGTATTTTTCAGCGAGCTGGGTTTGCTTGTTGTGCAGATCCACATCGCGGCCCTGGATATAGGCATGATCGATGATGTTGGTGCGCATATCCAGCAGGTCGCCTTCGCTGACAACAATATTGGCGTCTTTGCCGGCTTCAATGCTCCCGGTTCTGTCGGCAATGCCAAGGATCCGGGCCGCGTTGAGGGTAATGGCACTGAGCGCTTCTTCTTTGGTTAAGCCATACGCGGCGGCGGTGCCTGCATTGAAAGCGAGGTTTCGGCTGCGGGTGTTCTCATCGTCGTCGGTGATGCTGAAAAGCACGCCGGCCTTCTGCAGCATGGAAGGCGTTTTGAAAGGCTGGTCGATGTCGTCGTCGATCATTACCGGCAGGTTATGCAGTTGATTCAGTACAACGGCAATGTTGTTCTGGCGCAGCAGGTCGGCGATCTGCCAGCTGTCTACAGCGCCTACGAGTACCACATCGAAACCAAATTCTTTGGAGAAGTCGATCGCCAGCAGCATTTCCTTCACGATGTTGCAGTGGATGAAGAGTTTTTGTTTCTTCTCGAACAGTCCGCGTACCGCTTCAAATTTAAGATTGGCGCTGGCGTGATTGGCTTCGGCCATGTATGCTTTCGCTTCGCGGAAAAATACTTTTACGTTTTCGATCTGTTCGAGGCCCCGTTTTACCGGGTCCACATTCTGCTGACCGCCGCCGAAATTGCCGAACCCGCCTCTGCCGCCGCGGCGTTGCAGGAGGGATGGCATGCGGAAATGGATGGCGCCATCGGAGCGGTAGGCCGCGTCTTCCCAGTTCCAGGCGTCGAACTGTACCACGGAAGAAGAGCCGGAGATGAGTCCGCCGTCGGGAACGATATTGCCCAATAGGATACCGTTGTACCGAAGTGTGTTGATCACTTTCGAGTCGGTATTATAGGCAACCAGCGAACGGATGCTGGGATTCATTTCGCCGATCTCGGAACCATCCGCCGTGGCCCGAACGGAAGGAACTTCCACGAGCCCGATCTGGGTTGCGCTCAGGATGAGCCCGGGATAAATATGTTTGCCCTTGCAGTCGATCACTTTGGCGCCCGCTGTAGATGCATTGGCGCCTACTTCGGTGATTTTGCCGTTCTTGAATACCACGGTTCCATTCTGGATCACCTGTCCGTTGCCCACATGAATGGTGGCGTTGGTGAGGGCGATGGTCTCTTTTTGTGCCGGTGCGGGCGAGATGGTCTCCTGGGCGAAGGCGCCGGTGATGACCGCGACACAGGTTATTATCAGGAATATCTTTTTCATATCAATGCGTTTTTTCGATTAGTTGTTTTCATCCGATTCGTCGGCATGGATGGTGAGTAATCCTGTGTTGTGATTGTGATCACTGCAGGTGTTCACGATCTCGTAGCGGGGCCTGGCCCGTTGGAAACCGCCGGCTCCACCCGCGCCACCCGTGGCTGTGCGTTTAGCGGCAGCGAGTTTTTGAACAAGGCGGTATTTTTCGGCGAGATTTTGCTTGCGCAGGGTCAGGTCGCGATCGCGGTCGAAATAGATGATTCCGTCCACGATCGTTTTCTCGGCCTTGGCGTAGATCGAAAGCGGGTTGTCGCTCCAGATCACGATATCGGCATCCTTGCCCACTTTCAGACTACCCACTTTACTATCGACATGCAGCATTTTAGCCGGGTTGATGGTTACCATCTTCAGGGCTTCTTCCTCGCTCATGCCACCGTATTTCACACTCTTGGACGCTTCCTGGTTCAGGCGGCGGGCCATTTCGGCATCGTCGGAATTGATGGCCACGTTCAAACCTACTTTGTTCATGATGTAGGCGTTGAAGGGGATGGCATCAACCACTTCCATTTTGTAATTCCACCAGTCGCTGAAGGTGGAGGCGTTGGCGCCATGGGCTTTCATCTTGTCGGCTACCTTATATCCTTCGAGTATATGTGTGAAGGTGTTTACGGTAAAACCGAATTTCTCGGCCACTTTCATGGTTGCGTTGATCTCGCTCTGTACATACGAGTGGCAGGTGATGAAACGCTTCTTGTTCATGATCTCCACAAGAGCGTCGAGTTCAAGATCCCTGCGTACGAAGATGGGCGTTGCTCCTTTTTTCTTATTGTTCTCCTCGGCCGCTTTCATCGCTTTCTGGTAATCGCTGGCACGCTGGAAGGCGTCCATCTGAACCTGGTCGACACCCATGCGGGTATCGGGGAAACGGGGATTGCCCTGCGTGGCGGAACTCCGTTTTACGTTTTCGCCCAGGGCGAATTTGATGAAGGGATCGGCGCCGGCGAATTTGAGGTCTTCGGCATTGGCGCCCCAGCGCAGTTTGATGAGTTGGGTTTGTCCGCCGATGGTATTGGCCGATCCGTGCAGGATGTGCGAGGTGGTAACACCGCCGCTCAGTTGCCTGTATATATTGATATCGTCCGGGTTCATGTTATCGCCGATGCGTACTTCGGAGGTAACGCTTTGTCCGCCTTCATTAATGGACGACACCGCAATGTGCGAGTGCTCGTCGATGATACCCGCTGTTACATTCTTGCCGGTGGCATCGATCACCCGGGCTGTGGGGTCGGAAAGATTTTTTCCGATGGCCGCGATCTTACCATTCTTGATAAGGATATCGGTGTTCTCGAGTTTTCCTTCTTTTTCACTGGTCCATACCGTGGCGTTCCTGATCAGTATGGTTTCTTGTTTTGGCATTTCTTCCCAGCCATAGCTCAGGAAGGGGTATGTCACTTTGCCAAGTGTTTGCGGCTGACGTGTCCTTGCGCTGTCGGCCTTTGCTTCGGCTTTCTTGTCGAAGCTGGCGCTCCAGGTGAATTTATTTCCCTGTGCGTCGGAACCAAAGCCATTCCAGTTGGTGCCGGCAACGGCGCCGCTGAAGATCGTTTCTCTTGCTCCCGGGCCACGGCCTTCGGTATAACTCAGTTTTACCAGTTTGCCGTCGTAGGTATATTTACCGGTAAGGGTGTCTTTGCTGATGAAACTCGCGACACCGGCGTCTTTCAGTTCTAATGTGAAATTCTTCGGCCCGCCGCTGGTATTGGCAACCAGGGTATAGGTTCCTTTTGCATCGTACCAGTTTTCTTCTTTTACGGCATTGCGGATGCCTTGTGTCCAGTTCTGGAGCAAGCTCGTTCTTTCAGCGAATACCGGGCCGCTGGTGATGATGAAGTTGGCGATCTTGCCTGTTTCCAGGCTGCCAATTTTATCGTATACGCCCAGGAGGGAGGCCGGTGTTTTGGTAAGCGCTTCAAAAGCTTTTTGTTCGGTCAGTCCGTATTCAATGGCCTTGCGCAGGTTTGCCAGGAAATCGGCGGGATTGCTCAGGTCGGCCGTGGTAAGGCAGAAATTGATACCCGCTTTTTCAAAGGCGGCCGCGTTGCCCGGCGCCAGCTCCCAGTGTTTAAGGTCGTCAAGTCCTACAAAGCGAACATCGTTCGGGTCATCCACATCCATGGCGGCGGGGAAGTTGAGCGAGAGGATGAAGGAAGCCTTTGTATCGGCCATTTCGCGGATGCGCTGGTATTCGTTACCACCTCCTTTAATAATGTATTGAACGCCGAATTCGTCGCCGATCTTGTCGGCACGGAGGTCGTTCCATTTATCATTGGCCTCGAATACCTGGGGAAGTTGCTGGCTTTCGTTCCATCCTTTCAGCGAGAGGTTTACTCCTTCGGCCGCGGGATTATTTTTATACCATTGCGCATCGAGATAGGTCTGGCGCAGTAAGGCGATCATACCCATCATGGAACTCGGGTAGCTTTGCGATGATGTGCCGCGGTTGAAAGAGTAGTGAGCGGATGCCCTGTCCTTTATCAGTACAAAATTGTCGGGTTGCGTGGCCAGCGTCACGAAGGCGCCGGTGCCACGTGCGATACCGTCTTTCTGGTGGGTGAGAACGGCTCCGAACCCGAGGTCGCGGAGGGTTTTTGCCCTGGTATCGTCGGCTGAAAACAATTTATAGGCTTCGGTTTCACTGCGGATGGCCTGGTTCCAGCCGTAGGCACCCTTGGTGTTGGATGTGAGTTGCTGCGTGCGGAAGAAAGCCGCTGCGCCGCCGGCAAAACCGGCCTGCTGGGCGCTGGCGCCGGCAATGCCGTAATCGGTATATATATCAATGAAAGACGGGTAGATGAACTTTCCGCTGCAATCGATCACCACCGCATCTTTGGGAATGCTGATGTTGATGCCAACGGCTTCTATTTTCCCCTTTCGGATGACCATGCTGGCATTTTTCAATGTATCACGTGCGTCTTTGAAAATGGTGGCATTGGTAAATGCATAGCAACCGTCTTTGGGATTGGCCACGTCGTTGACCGGGAAGGTTGCCTGGGCCCGCAGGCCATGTATACCGGCGACCGAAAAGGCCAGCAGCATAAGCAGGAGCTTGAATTTTTTCATGCAGTTAATATTTTGATTGGGCGATAAATATAGCAAATGATTAATAGCAGCCGCCACCACCCGCATAAAATAGTTATGCATATTCCGTAATTTTACGGCCCCTGTTAAAATGGGGTTTGTAGCCGGGCATTTCAAATACCTTTGGCGGAATGATATTTGCAAAACAAGCCGACATGAAAAAGTTCAGCAGCCTTCTTGCCCTTCTGTTTATATCCGGATCCTTGCTGGCGCAACACAGCGGCGCCGATAGTATGCCGGCAAAAGTTACCGTTACCAAAGACCCCCGCCTGGACATACTGGCCAAGGCCGAGGCCGAGATCAATAGCTACGCCAACCGGTTCACCAAAGGATACCGTCTTTTTGTGTTAAAGACCACCGACCGCAATTATGCCATGCGTGTACGCACCTACCTGCTGCAGAATTTCCCGGAAGAGAAAGTGGTTATGACCTTTCAAGCGCCTTTTATCAAAATGAAATTTGGCGATTTTGTAGACAAGAAGGAAGCTGAAAAATGCCGCGACATCATCCTCAAATCGGGTGTGGTTACCGGGGGTGTTTACCTGCTTCCCGAGATGGTGGAACTGAAGCCCGACAAACTGAAAGAACTCGAATCAAAATAATGATTACTTACTGCATGTATCAAGGGGTTCCCGGAAGGAACTCCTTTTTAGTTTGCTCCATTCCCGTTAATTTTAGTACATGATAAAAGAACGCATCCGGCAACTGGCAAAAGACCATGCCGCCGAATTCATCGAGATACGTCATCACCTGCACGCACACCCCGAACTCAGCTATGAGGAATACGATACATCCGCTTTCGTTCAGCAAAAACTGCAAAGCTGGGGAATACCGTTCGTGGTGATGGCCAAAACGGGTGTGGTGGGTTTGCTGAAGGGAAAGAACCCGGATAAGCGGGTGGTGGCCCTGCGGGCGGATATGGATGCGCTTCCGATCACCGAAGAAAATGATATTGATTACAAGTCGACAAAGCCCGGTGTCATGCATGCCTGCGGGCACGATGTACACACCACCTGTTTGCTGGGTGCGGCCAGGATCCTGCACAGTCTGAAAGACGAGTGGGAGGGCACCGTAAAACTGATCTTTCAGCCCGGCGAGGAAAAGAACCCGGGTGGCGCCAGCCTGATGATCGCAGATGGCGTGCTGGAAGACCCGAAGCCCGGAAAAATAATTGCCCTGCACGTGCATCCCGGTCTGGAAGTTGGCCGACTCAGTTTCCGCAATGGTATGGTGATGGCCAGCGCCGATGAACTATATATAACGATCAAAAGCAAGGGAGGGCATGCCGCCGCGCCGCAGTTTACCGCCGATACCATCCTGATCGCTTCGCAACTGGTGGTAAGCCTGCAGCAGATCATCAGCCGGAACAACAGCCCGGTGAATCCTTCTGTTCTGTCCATCACGTCTTTCCAGGGTGGGCATACCACCAATGTGATCCCATCCGAAGTGAAACTCATGGGTACTTTCCGGGCCATGGATGAAGAATGGCGTTTCAAAGCGCACGAACTGATCCGCAAACAAACCACCGAACTCGTTCATGCGCTGGGCGCTGAAGCCAGTATTCATATCGATGTGGGCTACCCGTTTGTACTCAATGATGAAGCCCTGGGAAATTCCGCGAGGCAAAAAGCGGAAGAATACATGGGCGCGGGCAATGTGGAGGAAACAGAATTGCGCATGGGCGCCGAGGATTTTGCCTATTACTCTCACCAGGTGCCCGCCTGTTTTTTCCGCCTCGGCGCGGGCAACAAGGCAAAAGGCATTACCAGCGGCGTGCATACGCCTACCTTCAATATTGATGAAAATGCCATCGGGATCGGGATGGGTATGATGGCCTGGCTGGGAGCAACCGTTTAATCCGTTTTAAGGTTTAAGTCGTTTCAGGGTTGGGTGATGTTGATGAAACGATTTAAACGATGTGAAACGACTGAAACGATTTTAAACTTCTTAAACGACTTAAACGATGAAAATAGCATTTCACGGCGCCGCCCGAACCGTTACCGGCAGTAAACACCTGATCACGTTAAAGAACGGTAATAAATACCTGCTCGACTGCGGTATGTTCCAGGGCATGGGCCGGCAAACGGATGCCTTCAACCGGCAATTTGGTTTTGATGTGGGTGAGATCACCGCGATGATTCTCTCACATGCGCATATCGATCATTGCGGACTGGTACCCAAACTGGTGGCGGATGGTTACCATGGAAAAATTTACTGCACCCCCGCGACCAAAGAACTGGCAGCCGTGCTGATGGAAGACAGCGCTGGTATCCAGGAGAACGACATACGCTACGAGAACAAACGAAGGGCGCAGGAAGGATTACCCTACCTCAAACCGTTATATACCACGCAGGAGGCCCTGGATGCCTGCGATCATTTTGTTCAGGTAGAATACGATGGCTGGTTCCGGATCGATGAGTGCATCGAAGTGATGTTCACCGACGCGGGACATATCATCGGCAGCGCCGCCGTGCACCTGCGGATCACCGAGAACAGTAAAACAACCACGCTTACCTTCAGTGGCGATGTGGGCCGCTACCGTGATGTGATCCTGAAATCGCCCGCCGTTTTTCCGCAGGCTGATTATATCCTGCTGGAATCGACCTACGGCAACAGCCTGCACGATAACGCCATCACCACGCCCGACCAGATCCTGCAATGGATCGAAAAGGCCTGCCTGCAGAAAAAAGGCAAACTCATCATCGCGGCATTCAGTGTGGGGCGTACCCAGGAGATATTGTATGCGCTGAATCAACTGGAACTGGAAAGGCGCCTGCCCGAACTGCCATACTATGTGGATAGTCCGCTCAGCGTGAAAGCCACCGAGATCGTAAAGAAATATCCCAAGTACTTTAACCGCACGATCCAGAAAGTATTGGAAAACGATAGCGATCCCTTCGGCTTCAAAGGATTGAAATTCATCAAATCGGTGGATGAATCCAAGATGCTCAACTTCCGCAACGGACCCTGTGTGATCATCTCTGCCAGCGGCATGGCCGAAGCGGGCCGGGTAAAGCACCACATCAGTAATAATATCGAGAACAGCCGGAACACCATCCTGCTCACCGGTTATTGCGAACCGAATTCCCTGGGGGCGAGGCTGCAGAGCGGTGTAAAGGAAGTGCGTATATTCGGTGTGATGCACGAGGTGAACGCCGAAGTAGGCGCCATCCGGAGCATGAGCGCACACGGCGATTACGACGATCTCTGCCAGTTCCTGGCCTGCCAGGATCCGCGGCAGGTGAAGCGCCTGTTCCTGGTGCATGGTGAGTACAATGTACAGATGGATTTTAAACAACGGCTGATCAAAAAAGGATTCGCCGATGTAGAAATACCCGAGATGCATTACGAGATCGGGCTAAGCTAATACCGCTGCGGCTTGAAGGCCGAGATGTCGACTGATGTGGTCTTGTGTTGTGTGATCTCGCTCACCAGTTTACCGGTGCCCGTGCCTTCGGAAATACCCAGCATGGCATGTCCGCCGGCAACGATCACGTTCTCAAAATTATTCACCCGCCCGATATAGGGGAGTCCATCGGGTGTTACAGGCCGGAGTCCATTCCATATCTTATCGGCCGGCGGAAAATCGATGGTAAGTCCGGGGTAAAAATTCCTCGCCGATTCATAGATACCCTGCATGCGTTTGATGAGAACCCGGTTGTTGATACCGCTCAGTTCCATGGTGCCGCCGATGCGCAGGCGTTGTTTCCAGGGCGTGATGGCGCAACGGCCGTCGACCAGGATCGCGGGATATTTGAGGTTCTTCTCCACATGGTCATAGGTATGACTGTAGCCCTTGCCGGGTTGCAGTAACAGGCGGATGCCCATCATGCGCATAACCACCGGCAGCCAGCTGCCCGTTGCCACGATGAGTTCATCCGCATCTGTTTTCCCCTTGTCGGTGAGCACGGCGGTGACGCGGTTGTTCTGTTTTTCGAAACCGGTGACCGTGGTATGGAGTTGAAAACGCACACCGTTGCTTTCAAGGTGTTTCTTCAGGGCGGTAATCATCTTTCCCGGGTCGAAGTGGCAATCGTCTTTGAACAGTACGGCGCCGGCCACATCCACTTCCACGTCGGTCTCCAGTTGCTGCACCTCGTTGCGGCGCAATCGTTCAACCTGGAGCCCGAATTTTTCGGCATCGTCGGCCAGGTGAAATTCGTGCTGCAGTGTTTTCTCCTCCTTGCACATCATCAGGCAACCGATCTCTTCCATCTCGAATGTATCGCCGATCTCATCCCGCATGTCGTTGATCAGGTAGCGGCTGAGGTGGAGGATATTGTTGAGATGGGGCGCATTGCGTTTCACCGTAGCGGCGTTGCAGTTGCGCCAGAAATGATAGCCCCACTGCAGGAGATCCCAGTTCAGGCGGGGTTTGATGTAGAAGGGGCTGCTGCTGCTGAGCATGTGCCGGATGCCTTCGGCGATGATACCCGGGCTCGCGAGGGGAATAAAATGGCTCGGCGAGATATAACCCATATTGCCGAAGGAGCAGCCGTCGGTGATATCGCCCCGTTCGATGACAGTTACTTCATAACCTTCTTTCTGCAGGTAATAGGCGCTGCACAAACCGATGACGCCAGCCCCAACGATCGTCACTTTCATGATGTGTTTTTTATAGTCCGATGATCATTCCTTCCGACGCCACCTGCATTCCCTGCGCTTTTACATTGTCCATCGCGTTCTTTTCCTGCCGGATCAGTGGATTGGTATGATTGAAATGAATGAATACGATTTTGTTTTTTTCGGATGCCGGCAGTTCAGCCAGCAGTTCCATCGTTTCGGTAACGAAGGGATGCGGTATCTCCTTCATGTCTCTGCCGGGCAGTTCCCCGTTGGCGAAAAACGTTCCGTCGAGCAATGCCATATCCGATTTCTTAATTTCTTCCGCGAGGTTGCGGTTCCACGTACTCCACTTGTCGATATCGGGAATGAAGAGGATGCTCCGTGCGCCGCTTTCGATGCGGAAACCAACGGTTTCGGAATATTCATCGCGGTGCGGTACCTGCAGCGGGGTGATGCGCAATGAACTGTTCAAATTGACGGCACTGTCGTTTGCCAGCGGCCGAAGCGCTATATTATTCAGCAAAACCAACTGGCTCCAGGGGCCGTTGCTGCGCAGGTATTCCTTCATCCGGGGCATTGTCCATACAGGTATGCCGCCCGCGCCCATCGCTTCGCGGCCGAATTGCAGCAGGCCGGTATAATGCCCCATGTGCGCATGCGTAAGAAAAACGCCATCGGGCTTATAATTACCAGGATTCGGTAAATACGACTGCAGCGTTTGCAACTGCTCCCTGATGTCGGGCGTGGCCTCGATGAGCCAGTATTGATTGCTGGCCCGGTCAACCACCGCCAGGGCTGTACAATGTTTTTTGGTTTGCTGCCTGTTCCAGAAAGCGGCGCAGCATTTCCGCGTACAACCCAGCTGCGGGTAACCGGCATCCTGTGCGATACCTAATACAACGATGAATGTTTCGGGCGTCTTTGTTTGTGCAACTGCCGGGAGTGCCGGTGCAGCAATGAAAAGGGTTGATATGATAAGCAATATTCGCATGGTGGGCGATCAGATGACCTGGAAACCCAGGGCATAGGGATCGTCTTCGGGGTCGATGGTAATGGTATTGTGGCCATAGATCCGGGCCCATCCTTCGATGCTTGGCCGGATGGCGGGCTTGCCGCTTACGGTTAATTCTTCCTCGATACGCCCGATGAATTTGCTGCCGATGATGCTTTCGTGTACGAATTCATCCCCTTTCTTCAGTTTTCCTTTCGCGTACCATTGCGCCATGCGGGCGCTGGTGCCGGTGCCACAGGGGCTGCGGTCGATGGCTTTGTCGCCATAGAAAACGGCATTGCGGGCGGTGGAGGTTTTATCAAGCACGGCGCCGGTCCACAGGATATGACTGCACCCGTTGATGGTTTCATTTTCCGGGTGAACAAACTCATAGCGGGCATTGATGTCTTTTCTCAGTTCTCTCGCCCAGGCGATCAGTTTATCGGCCGGGTAATGTTCGAGTCCGCTGAAATTTTTCTGTACATCCACGATGGCGTAGAAATTACCGCCGTACGAAACATCCACCACCAGTTCACCCAGTTCGGGACAAACGGCCGTGAGTTCTGTGGAATGCAGGAAGGCGGGAACATTGGTTAGGCGTACGCTTTTAACTTTTCCGCCCTCCTGTTGGTAGGAGATGATCACCAGCCCGGCGGGCGCTTCCATGCGTACGGTGCCCGGGGTTTTGGGTTGGATCAATCCTTCTTCGATGGCGATGGTGATGGTGCCGATGGTGCCATGCCCGCACATGGGCAGGCAGCCGCTGGTTTCGATGAAGAGCACCGCAACGTCGTTCTGCGGATCGTGTGGCGGGTAGAGGATGCTCCCGCTCATCATGTCGTGCCCCCGGGGTTCAAACATAAGGCCTTTGCGGATCCAGTCGAATTCGCGGAGGAAATGCTGTCTTTTCTCACTCATGCTGTTGCCGGTGAGTACGGGGCCGCCCTGTTTCACCAGGCGTACCGGATTTCCGCAGGTATGGGCGTCGATGCAATGGAAAACGTTCAAACTTTTATTGCTTTACTGGTTACAGATAAAGAAATATCGGAATTGGAAGATAAAATAAAATTCGACGCTGCGTTCAGTATGGACAAACAATTGTTTTGTTGCTGAACGGGTTAATAAATATTTGTAGAAGTAAATCTACGGCGTTATACAATTTTGATTACAAATTAAAGTTCCTGGTGCATAAAAGAGTTGTTTCATACTGCCAGTCAATATAATACAGGTACCGGGAATTGAACTATTTTTATAAAAACAAAACAGATGGAACGCTACGGACAGGTTTTACTCATCGCCATGCCGGCCTTTCTGCTGCTGGTGTTGTTCGAGAAATGGTATGGCCGGATCAAGGGGAAAGATACGGTCCGGAACATGGATATGATCAGCAGCCTCAGCAGCGGGGTCACCAATGTTACCAAGGATGTAATCGGGCTTGCCTTTGTGGTGCTGTCGTATCCCTTTCTCGTGCGGAATCTCGCCCTGGTTCATATCAGCAACGATTTCCTTGTTTATGTGATCGCCTTCCTGGCCCTCGATTTTGCCGGCTATTGGGTGCATCGCCTGCAGCATGTGGCAAATTTTTTCTGGAATGGGCATATTGTGCACCACAGCAGCGAAGAATTCAACCTCGCCTGCGCCTTACGGCAAAGTATTTCTTCCATCGTTAAAACATTCGCCATCTTCCTGCTGCCGGCGGCCCTGCTTGGTGTTCCGGCCGATGTGATCGCCGTGGTGGCTCCGCTTCATCTCTTTGCGCAGTTCTGGTATCATACGCAGCATATCGGCCGCATGGGTTTCCTGGAGAAGATCATTGTTACGCCTTCACATCACCCGGTTCATCACGCCATTAACCCCGAGTACATCGATAAGAATTACAGCCAGATATTCATATTCTGGGATAAATGGTTCGGCACGTTCCAGGAAGAACTGCCGGATGTGCCACCGGTATACGGGATCACCAGGCCGGTGCGTACCTGGAACCCGATCCGGATAAATTTTCAGCACGTTTGGTTGCTGATACAGGATGCCTGGCATACGAAAAACTGGAAGGATAAATTCACCCTTTGGTTCCGGCATACGGGTTATCGCCCCGCGGACGTGGTTGAAAAATACCCGGTATACAAGATCAATGATGTGTATCATTTTGAAAAGTACAATAAACCGGCATCCACAGCCCTGCAAACCTGGAGCTGGATACAGCTATTGATGGTATTGTTCTTCATCAGCTACCTGTTTGGAAATATCGCCGCCATCAATGCACTCAATCATTTTTATATCTTCTGGTATGGCGGTTTTGTTTTCCTGAGTGTATACGCGTTTACCGACCTGATGGACCGTAACCATACCGCCATCCTCTGGGAATGTTTCCGGGGCGGGTTGGGATTGTCTTTCCTGTTTCAGCAAAACGACTGGTTTGGAGCCTCAACCTATTTGCCGGCCGTGACATATATCCTGGGAACCTATTTTGTTGTTTCGATACTGGTAACAGCCTGGCTGGTGCAAAAGCACCGGAAAGAAGATATGCGGGTGCAGCATGCCTTGTAACATGGTCAAATACGATCACCCGATGAAACAATTCCTGGTAACAGTATTATTCCTTTTGCTTTGCCTGGCTGGTTCGGCGCAGAAACGGACCACGGTTTTTCCTTTCATGAATTTACTGAAGGACACCGATACGCTTGTTGTTCGTGGCGGACCGAAGATCGCAAAGGGAGCAATGACGGACACCTTGTATAAAGCAGGTATCGGGCAGATCGCGGGATTGTATTTCAGTGACAAGGATTTTGACGTAGAAAAATACGGCGTAACTCCCGGTGGATCTATTGAACTTATCCGGGATGGGAAACAGATCGCGTTGATCAGTTGCTGGGACATCAATGATACCTATTATGCCATTAATATAAGCATCGAAGGAGTCTTCGTGTATCATGGCCTTCTTATCCGGAAGATTCCGTTCGACAGGGCCTTTATTCCGAAGGGAAGCAGGTAAAAGGATTCCGGGATATTACAGAGGCGTTTTCATCAGCTCGTTGTTCACCGTTCGCCAGATGCCGAGGGGGTTTTCATTCTTCAATTCATCCGGCAGCAGGTCGTTGCTCCAGTTCTGGAAGGCGATCGGCCGGGCAAAACGTTTGATGCCATCGGCGCCCACGGATGTGAAACGGGAATCGGAACTGGCGGGGAAGGGTCCGCCGTGCTGCATGCTTAAACATACTTCCACACCGGTGGGAACGCCATTGAGTATGAAACGCCCGCAGATATTTTTTACGGCTTCCACCAGTGCCGTGTTTTGCGTAATGTCGGCATCGGTTGCCATGAGGGTGGCGGTTAGTTGTCCTTCGATGTGCCGGGCTACTTCCAGCATTTCATTCATATCCTTGCAACGAACGACGATCGAGTAGGGGCCGAATACTTCCTGGTGAAGTACCGGGTTGTTCAAAAAAGCCTGTCCGCTGGCCGTGGCGATTGTGGGCAGACCTTCGTTGGCATGTACGGGCGATTCACTTTCCGCTACCAGGTGTACATCATCCTGCAGCAACGCATTGCCCTTATTTTTTTTATACGCTTCCACAATGCCCTGGTGGAGCATGGGTGCGGGGGCAATCTGTTGTATCGCCTTGCCGAGGTCGTGAATAAAAGCTTGCAGCGCTTCACCTTCGGTGCCGATGATCAGCCCGGGGTTGGTGCAGAATTGACCAACGCCGAGGGTAATGGATCCGGCGTACATCGTGGCAATGTCGCTGGCTGATGTTTTCAATTTTTCGGGCAGCAGGAAAACCGGATTGATGCTTCCCATTTCGGCAAATACCGGGATCGGTTCTTTGCGTTGGTTGCCCCAATCGAACAATTGCTTTCCGCCGGCATAGGATCCGGTGAAGCCAACGGCTTTTGTGTGTGGATGTGTTACCAGCGCTTTGCCCACTTCAAAGCCGGCGCCATGAACATGCGCAAAGATTCCTTTTGGCATGTTGCATTTTTCAGCCGCTGTAAAAACAGCATTGGCTACCATTTCGGAAGTGTCGGCATGAGCGGGATGCGCTTTAACGATCACGGGGCACCCGGCAGCGAATGCGCAGGCCGTGTCGCCCCCGGCGGTGGAATAAGCGAAGGGGAAATTACTGGCTCCAAAAACAACCACAGGCCCAAGCGGTACCAGCATTTTGCGGATATCGGGCTTGGGTGGCGTTTTGTCTGGTATGGCCGTATCGATCCGTGCTTCGAGCCAGTCGCCTTTTTCGCAGGCATCGGCATAACTGTTCAGTTGAAAAATGGTCCTGGCCCGCTCGCCCCGTAATCGTGCCTCGGGTAAATGGGTTTCCCGCATGGCGGTTTGTATCAGGGCATCGCCCGCATTTTCCAGTTCAATGGCAATGGCTTTCATGAAACCGGCCCGTTGTTTTAATGAAAACCTGCGGTACACATGAAAGGCTTTCCATGCGTCCTGCATTACCGCGTTTATTTCTTCCGGTGTAAAGTCCTTGTAACCCATAACAATTATTTTGTCCTGAAGAAATTTTTCATTCTTCCTTTGTGATTTTTTATTCTCAGCCAAGGTTTGGTCTTGCAGCGATTCCGTCGGTAATGATCTTCAGGATGTCTTCTCTTTCTTTACCGGTAAGCGCCAGGCGGGGAGCCCGCACGTATTCCGATCCCAACCCAACCTGTGCTTCGGCCAGTTTGATATATTGAACCAGCTTCGGGTGGATATCGAGTTCCAGCAGGGGCATGAACCAGCGATAGATGCCTGTGGCTTCAGCGATCCTGCCGGCTTTTACCAGGTTATATATAGCGACGGTTTCTTTGGGGAATGCGCAAACCAGTCCCGCAACCCAGCCATCGGCGCCAAGGCAAAGTTCTTCCATGGCCAGGGTATCAACGCCGCAAAGCAGTTTGAAGCGGTCGCCAAACCGGTTCCGCATCCGGGTTACATTGGTTACATCCCGGGTAGATTCTTTCACCGCGTTGATGTTTTTGCAAGCAGCCAGTTCGGCAAACATGTCGAGCGTAACCTCGATCTTGTAATCAACCGGGTTGTTGTAGATCATGATCGGCAGGTCTGTGGAATCGGCCACGGTTTTAAAATAAGTGACCGTTTCGCGGTGATCGCTTTTATACCGCATGGGCGGAAGCATCATCAGCCCCTGGGCGCCCCAGGTCTTTGCGTTTACAGCCTGCTGCAGCGCTTCGCGGGTACTTCCTTCGGCGATGTTCAGGATCACGGGAACCTTTCCGGCGCATTTTTCAACGGCGAATTGTACCAATTGTTCTTTTTCGGCCGTTGTCAGCACACTGGCTTCCCCCAGGGTGCCACCCAGTACGATACCATGAACACCGGCATTCAACTGGGCCTGTAAATTCTTTTCAAATACCGGGAGATCGAGTTGATCATCGGCCGTGAATTTTGTGGTGAGTGCGGGAAATACACCGTTCCATTCGAAGTGCATAAGCAAGTTTTTGCTAAAGATAATTCATAGAATTTTAACGCAGGTTGCCGAACAATTCCGGTTGATCTGTTCCCGGGAAAGGGGGATCTTTTTTACGAAAATTTTACAGTGAATGCTTTTACCCATGCACCCTTTTTGCGCTCATAGGACGCATTTTTTTAAACGATTAAAAAAGGAGGACCTATGTTACCAGCATCAGTTAAATGGGTAAGCACGGTGGCTGTTTCCGCTTTGCTTGTACTGTCCGGTTGCGCCGGAACGGCCCATATCGAAAAAGATAAATCTGCAGACTTCAGTAAGTACCGCACGTATGCCTGGATCGATAAGCCGGAAGAAAAAGGCAGAAAGAAAAACCGCCGTACAGAACTTACTGAAACGAATATCCGGAACGCCGTGAATGAGCAATTGCAGAAAAATGGCTGGCGGGAAGTGAGTGCCAACCCGGATGTACTCGTGAGTTCTGAGTTGCTTGTGGAGCGGAATCGGAAAGAGCAGCAAGACCCGGTTTACTCTCAGCCGTATACACGCAGCTACTATAACCGGTACAGCGGCCGGGTTATTACGTACTATTTCCCCTCCCGTTTCATGGGATATGATACCTATTCCACCACGGTACGGGAAGGCACGATCACCATTACACTCATCGATAACAGTACCGATAAGACGGTATGGCAGGGCTGGACCACCAGTGAGTTGAGCAGCAGCCGAATCAGCAGTAACGAGATCGACCGGAGTGTGAAAACAATCTTCCGGAAATTCGACACCGGTAAGTAAACAGGCAGTGTTGTGACGGCATAAAAAAGCCTCTCGGTCAGAGAGGCTTTTTTGGTACCACGTACGGGATTCCCTGCCTGACTGCGTCAAGCAGGCAGGGAACCCTTGTCTCCATCTTTTTGAGCTAGAAATTTTCGTAACCAATTTTTGCCGGCAGTCGACTTAAGGTATTTTTCCCTCTTTCTGGCGCTGGCCCAATCCGGTTGTTGCTCAGTGTAGATTATCTGCCAGGGTAGGTGACCTTTCGTGTATCGGTTTTTTCCGGAGTTATGCTCCTTGAGTCTTTTTTCTGCATCTAGCGCAATACCAACATAGGTTGCGGCATCCTTGATACTTTGTAATACATATACGGTAACCATTCTAAAATAAAGAAAGCCTCTCGGTCAGAGAGGCTTTCTTGGTACCACGTACGGGATTCGAACCCGTGATTCCTCCGTGAAAGGGAGGCGTCTTAACCCCTTGACCAACGCGGCGGTTCCGTAAAGGACGGCAAAGATAAAGCGTGGCCACTTTGTAACCAAATCTTTTACGAAAACTGGATCAGTTTTTCCGGTTCGGGCTGTATCAGATAAATCCAGTCTGGGCCTGCTTTTCAGGATGTTTTTGCGGGCTAAAATTTGTCGGAAAATAATCGCTGAAAATTCTTCCTTATCCTGTACTTTTGCCACTCAAATGTAAATTCAAATTAAAGTTATGAGTACAGTAAAAGTTGCAATCAACGGTTTTGGCCGCATCGGCCGCTTGGTTTTCCGCCAGATCTATAATATGGAGGGTATCGATGTTGTTGCCATCAACGACCTCACCAGTCCGGCCGTACTGGCACATCTGTTAAAATACGACAGCGCACAGGGCCGCTTTGGTCAGAATGTGACTTCTACGGAAAACGCGATCGTGGTAAATGGCCATGAAGTGAAAGTATACGCTCAGAAAGATCCGGCCCAGATTCCCTGGGGTACTCATGATGTGGACGTGGTGATCGAAAGTACCGGCTTCTTCACCGATAAAGCCAAGGCGGAAGCGCACCTGGCCGCGGGAGCCAAACGCGTGGTTATCTCCGCCCCGGCGACCGGTGATCTCAAGACTGTTGTGTTCAATGTAAATCATGCGATACTCGACGGAAGCGAAACCATCATCAGCTGCGCAAGCTGTACCACCAACTGCCTGGCGCCCATGGCCAAGGTACTCGACGAAAAATTCGGTATCGTTACCGGCCTGATGAGTACCATCCACGCCTATACCAACGATCAGAACACCCTCGATGCGCCGCATGCAAAAGGCGACCTGCGCAGGGCACGTGCCGCCGCGGCCAATATTGTTCCCAACAGTACCGGCGCAGCCAAAGCCATCGGCCTGGTGTTGCCCAACCTGAAAGGCAAACTCGATGGAGGCGCCCAGCGTGTACCAACCATCACCGGTTCAGTAACCGAACTGTACAGCATCCTCGCTAAGGATACCACCGCCGAAGAAGTGAACGCCGCCATGAAGGCCGCCAGCAACGAAAGTTTCGGGTATACCGAAGACGAGATCGTGAGCAGCGACGTGATCGGCATCAGTTTCGGAAGCCTTTTCGACGCTACCCAGACCCGCGTGATCAAAACAGGCGACAAACAACTGGTGAAAACCGTGAGCTGGTACGATAATGAAATGAGCTATGTATCCCAACTGGTACGTACCGTGCATCATTTCGCCAAACTCATCGCGTAATCGTTTAAGTAATATATTTATAACCGCAAAGACGCAAGGTCGCTGAGGTCATTCACCCTGCGTCCTGTGTTTTTGCGGTTTTTCATTTCTAAAATCTATGTATGTCCAAATTCAGCAACTTCAATTTTGCCGGGCATAAGGCCCTGGTTCGTGTCGATTTCAACGTACCCCTTGATGCCAGCTTCAACATTACCGACGACACCCGCATGCGGGCCACCTTGCCTACACTCCGTAAGATATTGGGCGATGGCGGCTCGGTGATCCTCATGAGCCACCTGGGCAGACCGAAAGAAGGCCCTGCCGATAAATACTCGTTGAAGCACCTGGTGAAACATCTTCATGAACTCCTGAGCGGAGTCGAAGGATTGGGAGGGCAAACCCGGGTATTCTTCGCGGATGACTGCATCGGCGAGCAGGCGGGGTTAACGGCTTCCATGCTGAAGGGCGGGGAAGTATTATTGCTGGAGAACCTTCGCTTTTATAAAGAAGAAGAAAAAGGTGACGAAGCCTTTGCGGAAAAACTGGGTAAACTGGGCGATGTGTATGTGAACGACGCCTTCGGCACCGCCCACCGTGCCCATGCTTCTACTGCCGTGATCGCTAAATTCTTCACACCCGCCAACCGGATGTTTGGCTTGCTCATGGAAGGTGAAGTGATAAGCGCCGAGAAAGTACTTCACGGAGCGGAAAAACCCTTTACGGCGATCATTGGCGGGGCCAAGGTATCCGATAAGATACTGATCATCGAAAACCTGCTGCAGCGGGCCACCGATATCATCATTGGCGGCGGTATGGCATATACATTCATGAAAGCCAGGGGTGGAAAGATCGGCTCATCGCTTTGCGAAGACGATCGTTTGCAAACGGCCCTGGAGATCCTGGAACAGGCAAAGCAAAAGAATGTCAGCATCCACCTGCCGGAAGATTCGGTGATCGCCGACAAATTCGCGGCTGATGCCAATACCAATACCTGCCCCAGTGACGCCATTCCCGACGGTTGGATGGGACTCGACATCGGTCCCAAGGCCACCGGTATCTTCAACGAAGTGATCGGAAAATCCAAAACCGTGCTCTGGAACGGGCCCATGGGCGTATTTGAAATGGATAAGTTCCAGGCAGGTACGAAGGCTGTGGCCGAATCAGTAGCCGCTGCCACAGCCCAGGGCGCTTTCAGCCTGGTGGGTGGCGGCGACAGTGTGGCGGCGGTGAATAAATTCGGTCTGGCCGAAAAAGTTAGCTATGTGAGTACCGGGGGAGGCGCCATGCTCGAATATTTTGAAGGCAAATCGCTGCCGGGCATTGCCGCGATAAAAGAGTAGGTATTTAAAAGGTTTGAGCCGCTTATTCGTCTCCATAACAAAAACAATAGTATTTTTAATATACACTAAAACAAAACATCATGAAACGCATCGGATTATTGGTTGTACTTGGACTACTTGTAATTCTCGGATTCTGGGGGTGCAGCGGATATAATGGACTTGTAAAGCAGGATGAAAGCGTGAAAAAGGCATGGAACAATGTTCAGACAGAGTACCAGAACCGTTCAGACCTGGTTGGCAATCTTGTTAACACCGTAAAAGGGGCCGCCAATTTTGAACAAACAACCCTGACCAAACTGGTTGAAGCCCGGTCGAAAGCGACATCGGTGAATTTTACGGCCGATCAGCTGACTCCGGAGAATATCGCCAAATTCCAGGAAGCGCAGAGCCAGATGAGCGGCGCTTTGAGCCGTCTGCTTGCCGTGGTTGAAAATTATCCTGATTTAAAAGCGACCCAGAACTTTACCCAATTGCAGGGGCAATTGGAAGGGATTGAGAACAATATCAAAAACTCCCGCAAGGTCTTCAACGAGGCCATTAATGTATACAATACCAAAGTGCGGTCATTCCCGATGAATATCCTGGGAGGTATGTTCGGCTTCCATGCTAAAGAAGGATTCAAGGCCGACGCAGGCGCTGAAAAAGCTCCCGAAGTTAAATTCTGATCCGCATGACCAAGCAGAAATCTTCCTGGCTGATCATCGGTGTGGTTGTAGCCATTGTTGTGGTATACCTGATCACAACCTTCAACAGCCTGGTGAAGAAAGAGGAGCGGATAAAATTGCAGTGGAACGAGGTGCAGAACGCGTATCAGCGCCGCCTGAACCTCATTCCCAATATTGTGAACGTGGTGAAAGGAGTTTCCGATTTTGAGCAAACCACCCTCGAAAAGATCGCTGAGGCCCGAAGCAAGGCGGCCTCCGTTACATTCAGTGGCGACAATGTTACTGCCGGGGATGTTCAAAAACAATCCGGCGTGCAGAACGAACTGGCGGTTGCGACCAATAACCTGATCATCCAGATCGAGAAATACCCTTCCTTAAAAGGCACCGCCGCCTATGCCGGCTTGCAAACACAACTCGAAGGAACGGAACGGAGGATCAAGGTGGCCAGGCAGGATTTCAATGAGGCCATCAACAGCTATAACAACGCTGTCAGGGCTTTCCCGGCAAAACTGGTGGCCGGGATGCTGGGCTTTAAGGTAAAAGAAGGATTCCAGTCGGACGCAGGGGCCGAAAAACCCGTCGAAATAAAATTCTGATGAGATTGTTTCCATTCATTAAAAAGAAAGATTTCTTCAACAAGGCCGAGAAGGAACAGATCGTGCAGGCTATCCGTATGGCCGAGAAGGAAACGAGTGGCGAAGTGCGGGTGTACGTGGAAAGCAAGAATCCGTATGTGGACGCGATCGACCGGGCCGCGGATATTTTCTACAAACTCAAGATGCAGAATACCGATCACCGGAATGCCGTGTTGCTGTACGTGGCGATGAAACACCACGAACTGGCGCTCTTCGCCGATGAGGGGATCTACCAGAAAACAGGAGCCGAATACTGGAACCAGGCGGTAAAGAATATGATCGCCCGGTTTAAAAGCGACGATATCCCCGGCGGCATTGCCGATTGTGTGAAGCAGGTCGGAGAAACCCTGAAAGAGAAATTTCCTTATATACCCACGGAAGATAAAAATGAATTGCCCGACGAGATTGTTTTCGGACATTGATAAAAACAGCGCCTTACCGGGCCGACCAATGAAAAAACTTCTTTCCATATTTATCGCGTTGCTGGTTTCAGCCGTTTCGTTTTCGCAGCAGAACATGACGGCTGAAAAACTGCTTTCCTATAAACCGACGAAACTCGTAAACGATTTCACCGGCACCCTTACGCCCGACCAGGAGCAGGCGCTCGAAAGAAAACTGGTGGCGTTCGACGACAGTACCTCAACCCAGATCGCGGTTGTGATTATCAATTCACTCGATGGAAACGAGATCGCCGATTACAACCTGAAGGTATTACGTGCCTGGGGCGTGGGCGGGAAGGAGAACAACAACGGTGTGGTGCTGCTGATCGCCAGGGGTGATCGTAAATTGAATATCAGCACGGGCTATGGCGTGGAAGGGGCGCTCCCGGATCTTGTCTGCAAACAGATCATCGATGGCATCATTGTTCCGAACTTCAAAGGCGAGGATTACTACCGCGGCATTGAAGAAGGTACCGACGCCATCATACAGGCCGTTAAAGGCGAATACAAGGCGCCTGCCGGGTACCACAAAAAGAGCAGTGGCGGTTCGGTATTGCGCATTGTATTCATCATCATTATCATTATTATTTTCCTGGCGCTGAGTGGCGGCGGCGGCGGTGGATCGTTTATGAGCCGCCGTGGTTATACCGCCTGGACGATCGGCAATATTCTCAGCAACCTCACCCGCAACAGCGGCGGCTGGAGTGGTGGTGGAGGTGGCGGCGGCTGGAGCGGCGGTGGTGGCGGCTTCGGGGGTTTTGGTGGGGGAAGCGGCGGCGGCGGCGGCGCCAGCGGAAGCTGGTAGATAGTAGGATATATGCAGTTAGGACACAAATTTCCCTCAAACCCCCTGAGACATTTCGGGCTGTATTTTATAGCATTAATAGTCAATAGCTTTGTGTTTCAAAAGCATTGATTATGGAATATAGCAGCGATGTACAGGTGATTATTAATAGCCTGACAAAAGAGAAAAGAGAGTTAACTGATAGGATTGCCGAAATAGATAAGGTAATTAAGAGGGTAAAATATGGCAACCTTAATTTTGGGGGGAATAAGGGAACAGCACCAATTAAAGAGCATATTGAACCAGATGAAACCCAACATGCACAAGCATTTCCCCGAAAGGCTGATTTAAAGGTGCAAGCAATTAAAATCTTCGATATTTTGGGGGTAGCAAGTAAATTGTCCGATGTTAGGGATAAATACCACGAAATAACAGGGCTAAATGTAAACTTCCGGGAAACCCTTAGAAACCTCAACAGACACGACATTCTGAAATTAGTTCAGCCAAAAGGCAACGTAAGGGGATTGTATTGGATTAAAAGCGAATGGCTGGATGAGCAAGGGCATTTAAAAGAACAGCACAAATTCGAAGGATTTGACCTATTATACACTGATGATATGCTAGAGTTTAAATAATAGCTTAGACTACATATTAGGTGCTTATTTAATTAATTTTCAGCAAACTCGCTGTATTCCCCATGTTTGAATACAGATTTTAATTTTGTTTCAAAATCATCAGTCTTAAAGAAAATTAGTTTTTTACCAAACTTTTTTTCTTTTACATATCCTAAATCTTGTAACCCCATAAGATCAGTTCTTGCGGTTTGGTAAACAACGCCAAATTTATTTTGAATTTCATTTATTGTAAATGCTTTTTGATTATCAATAATTAAACTTCTTAGTATTTCAGCTTGCCTTTCATTTACACTTTCGTATTGTAGTAAATGATATAAATTTCTTTTTTCCATAACCTTTCTCTCAATATATGATTGCAAATTTTGAGCAGCTAGGTCTAGGCATTTAACATTGTAGTCAATAAAATAAGTTAAATCGTTTTCGTCATGTTCTGTATATAAATAGGCTCTTGCATATTGCGCTGGGGCTCTAATAATTATTTTTGAAATTGCCATATACTCTACAAGCCAATATCCTTTGGATAATAGATACCAATAAAATAGCGCTCTAGCAGTTCTACCATTTCCATCAACAAACGGGTGTATATAACCAATTAGGAAGTGAATAATTATTCCCTTAATAATCGGATGAATAAATTCTTTCTCATTTTCAGTGTTTGCGAACTCACAAAATTTGTCCATTAGACTTTCTATGAGTTCATAATTTGGAGGAGAATAAAAAATCTCCCCCGTTAGTTCATCTACTACATCTACTTTATTATTGCTTCTGAATTTCCCTTCATTATCCTTACTCTTTAGCGTATCTTTTGATATTAGTGAGTGTATTTGTAGTATTAACTCCTTTGATAGCTTTTGGTCTTTTATTTCTAATACCCTTTTTATTGTGAGATAGTTATTTAATATCATCTTTTCAGAATGATTTATGGGCTTTCTTTGAGTTCTAAGCATTTCCTTTGCTATTTCTCTAGTAGTTGCAGCACCTTCCAATTGACTTGAAGCTATTGCTTCCTCCATTATTGAACTAATTAAATACCTATTTTTATCTTCGGTTGGAATAATTGACCTTCCTTCTAAAGCCCCTCCCAAATGCAAATCAAATTCATGTAAGTGTTTTATAATTTTTGTTGTAGTATTAAACTTAAAAGAGAACCCTGATAAGTCAGAAATTTTTACGGTTGTAATAGTCTTTCCCCGGGAAACTTTATTATAAACCCATAATGCTTCCGGCTCAAAAGCGAGCCCTTTCACTTTTCTTTTAAAAGTTTCCCAATACGGATAATCTTTGTCTACCTCATTCAGCTTGTCGGCTACTTCCTTATTCTTTAACAACTCTACAAATTTGTCAGGCCCTAATTTTTGAATAACCTCAAGCATTGAGGGTGGCGGCTCTGGCTGCTTCATATTTAAATTATTTAATAATTATTTTACCATATAGTATCTATCTAAAACTAGTAAATAAATACTAAATGATATAAAATTAGTAGATTTTTTTTGGTGCACCCAAATTTACTTGCTAAATTGCTACTAATTTATATAAAATTAGTAGTTATGAATTATGGCAAAGAGTAAATTTACTATTAATCAGTTCCGGGAAATGTACCCCGATGATGATGCCTGCCTGCATAAAATATTCCAGTTAAGATTTACTGGCTTGGTATGCCCTAAATGTGAAAGCACAAAAGAATTTACAAGGGTGAAAAATAGAAGGTCTTACCAATGCCCTTGCTGCTCATATCAAATCTACCCTACAAAAGATACTGTATTTGAGAAGTGCAGGGTTCCTTTAATACACTGGTTTTATGCTATTTTCCTGCAAACAACGACAAGGAACGGCGTATCTGCTAAAGAACTGGAAAGGATGTTGAGTATATGTTATACAACGGCCCTTAGAATGAATCATCAAATCAAAAAACTAATAGCCAACACAAAAGCAAAAAAGGGGAGTTTAGGCAAGATTGCAGGAACTGTTCAAATAGATGAAGTGTATCTTGGTCAATCGCTTGTTACAATGAGCCACAAACAAAGAGCGAAAATTAAAGCAGATGACCTTACTAAATTCGATAACAAGACTGGTGTAATGGGATTTGTTTCAGATAAGGGCGAAGTAAGATTTGAAGTTATGACAGATAATAAAACCTTTAAAGAAAGAGTAAAAAATAATGTAGCAAAAGAATCAATTATTGTTACAGATAGCCATGCAGGGTACGAAGGATTGAGTTTACATTATAAGCAGCATGAGGTAGTAAATCATTCCATAAGAGAATTTAAGAAAGGTAAATATCACACTAATAATATTGAATCGGCCTGGGCTTTACTTCGCCGAACCATATACGGAACTCATATTAGCGTTTCCCCACAGTATTTGCAGTTATATGTAGATGAAGTTGCATTTAGATTAATGCAGAAGGATAAACAGGATACGATGTTTGAAATTATTTTGAGCCACGTCGTTTAGGCTTAGATGCTTTCTTCAAAACTTTTTCAAATAATTGTAGGGGTTTTTCTGCTATATGCTTATTAGAAATGAACTTTTCGTAGCCCAGAGTAAGTTCTGCCATAGATTTAATTTTCTTTGACATAGCTTATTATTTTAAGGTAGAAGTATATCATATTCTATTCCAACATGCGGGGGTGGACTTTTCAATATCAATTTCCATTTCAACTCTGTTTCAATATCAAATTCTTCAATTCTCCTCTTAAACTCTTCAATTAAATCCTTATTTTTTCTCCCAAACCCTAAGACCCTAAATTTGCCAATATCATTTCTTAGACATCCCTGCACTTTTTCAATAAATGCAATAGCCATGCTATTTATAGTTAACCCAGTATGTACAAATAATGCCGCCAATTCTTCTCCAACTCTCAGTTCATAATATTCTGTAAACTTATCGGGCGATAGTTTAAGACATTGATCTCTAAAAATTCCTTCGTAATACCCGGCTTTACATAAGTTCGATATATAAACGCCACGACTTCCAAATCTGTCTTTTATTTGCTTTTTTATCTCATCTACATTAACCCCCTCTTCGCTTTGCACCAGCATATATAGCGACATTTTTAGAGCATTAAGATCGTTTTTCGGAATTTTCCCTTGGAATAGATTTAATATCTCTGTATATGGATTGAAAGAGTCGTACGATTGATAGTTTTCTAACGCGGCCTCCTGCTCTGCATCTAAGATTAACCCGTGCTTTTCAAAATATTCAAGTGCTATTTCAGATACCGCTTCAGATTCCTCTGCATTCAAAGAATCAAGTACTATAGTTAGAATTTTGCCATCTGGCTCGAAAAGATATTTTTTGTCAGCTAATGCCGCTTTTGATTTATTATCTCCATCTAAGACAATAAAAACCCCTCGCCTTGCAGCGTGTTTAGCAATTTCATCAATAACCTTAGATTTCGAAGGCTTGGAAGGTTTGGGCATAGGTATCTGCTAATAACTGCCTTCAGTTAATTTAATCGCAGTTAATAAATCCTTTTTCAATAATTGAATAGACCCTTTTTTAAATCCCCCAAAGTTATCTTTAGTGAGTTCTTCACCTTCTGGGGTAAGGGCAATCTCTCCTGTAGGATTTAAGATAACTCCATTCTCTGTCATAGAGTGACCAAATGCTTTCAGAAGGAATGGCAATGCTCCGGGGGTAAAGGTCAATCTTGCTTTAGTGTATTTCATATACGGCTCCTTCTTAATTAACTTATAAAGCTATTACCTAAGTAAACAACTTTATTAGGGAGTGCAAATGTATTTAAAAATACAATGCAAAAATGATTCTACCAACTATAATGGCTTAATTTTTAATATTTTTAATGCCCAGTTGACTACAAGTCATTTAATTATGATTTGCTAATAAAATTAGCTACCAGCCTAAAAATTATAAAATATGAAAGGGGAAAGCCCATTATTTTTTGTTATATATTCTAATATAGAACTTTTTATTTTTTACTAAGTTTTCCACATATTTTTTACTTGTGTCCAGAGTGCATACATCTGTAGATAGTAGGCGCCCGCCATGATTTCTATTCGGCGGGTGATTTACAACTTATATGTTTAGAAGGGCAGCGCCATCAAGCGGGGATGGTTATCGAAATCCTGGTTCCTTTGCCGGGTTCACTTTTTATGTCCACCTGCCCGTTGAACGACTCGGCCCGGTTGATCATGTTTGAGATGCCCACTCCTTTTCTTTTTTTATTCACATCGAAGCCTTTGCCGTCATCGGCGATGATAACCCGGATGATACCGGTGGAATGCGTAAGGGAAATCGTTATGTTTTTCGCTTCCGCATACTTGATGATATTGTTGACCTGTTCCTGGATGATCCGGTAAATATTCAGTTTCAATTCATCCTGGATGCTTTCTGCCGGGATATTGAATGTGAAGATGGTTTTGATGTCCGGCCCGTCAAGCAGGCTCCGGAGCAGCTCATCAACCAGTTCTTTCAGGTCGATGTTTTTTGCCGGCGTGGCCAGCCGCTGGCATAAGGTGCGGATCTCTTCGATGGCGGTGTCGATGAGTTCCAGCGGGTACCTGATCAGTTCTTTTACTTCCGTATTTTTTTTTGCGGCGCTGCCCAGGAACATTTTGGTGCCAGCCAGGATCTGGTTCACATTGTCGTGCAGCTCCTGCCCGAGGTAATTGCGCTCTTTTTCCTGTGCCTTGATGATGGCCCGGGCGATCTTCTTTTGTTCCTGTATCCGCTGTTCCTGTATCTTCCGTTCCATTTTTTTCAGGTTGTCTTCAGCTGCTTTTTGTTCGGTTATGTCTTGCAGAATGCCATAAAGCCGGAGCGGAGCGCCTTTGTCGTCGAATTCAAACCGCCATTCGATCAGGCCAAAGCGGATCGCCCCGTTTTTCCGGATGAAACGGAAGCCGATCCTGGATTGGGTGTAATTCCGGAGTGCATCAAAAATGATCTGCTGTGCAACAACTCGGTCATCGGGATGTATGAATGAAATGAAAAGTTCAATCGATGGAGCGGATTCAGCCTTGTCTATCCCGAGTATCCGGAAAAGTTCATCCGACCAGATATGGTTCGCTTCGGTGAAGTCGATCTCCCAGCTGCCAAGGTGAGCGATACCCTGTGCTTCCTTAAGCATCATTTCGCTCCGGCGCAATTCTTCTTCGGCCTTTAGTTTTTTCGTAATGTCGATGGCTATTACCAGCCGGGCCTTTCTTCCGTTATACTCAATTGGGTGAGCGGTTGTTTCAACCATGATGATCTCGCCGTTTTTTTTCAGGTGCCGCCAGGTGCCATTACGGTTGCCGGGGTCTTCCGTAATCCGGGCGATGTCTTTGAGCAGCGCATCCACGTCCTTCGGTGGGCGGATGTCGCGGATCGTGAGGCAGAGGAATTCATCGCGGCTGTAACCATAATGTTTCAGGGCAGTTTCATTTATATCCAGGAACCGGAGTGTTTCCAGGTCGTAAATCCACTTGGGGAACGGACTTTTAAAAAAGATCGTGCGGTAATTCTCTTCGCTGACTTTGAGCAGGTATTCGGCCGTTTTCTTTTGGGTGATATCGATCCGTATGGAGAGGTACTGATACGGTTTGCCTTTCTCATTGACGAACGGGATGATGGTCGTATCCACCCAGTAGAGGGTTCCGTCTTTTGCCTTGTTGCAGAACTCGCCCCTCCAGATATTGCCATGCGCAATGGTTTTCCACAATGTGCGGATGTAGGCCGCCGGGTGGTAGCCCGAGTTGATGATCCGGTGGTCTTGCCCGATGAGTTCATCCAATCGGTATTTTGATATCCGGCAAAAGTTATCATTGGCGTACTGGATGATACCCCGCTGATCGGTGATGGCCACAATGGCTGTCTGATCCAGGGCGTATTTGTAATCGGCCACTTCCTTGAGCGACCTGCGTTGCAGCAGCGATGCTTTGATGGCTGCCGGTAGCCGGGCCATGCGATCCTTGAGGATGTAATCATCGGCTCCCTGTTTGATGATGTGTGCGGCAAATTCTTCCGACGCCGTACCGGTCACCATAATGAAAGGAATATTGGGGAAACGCTGGCGAGCGGCGGAGAGCGCATCAAATGAATTGAATTGCGGCAACGAATGATCGGAAAGGATCAGGTCGGGCGAAAAATGGTCCAGGGCATCGATAAAACCCGTTTTGTCGCTGGCAATATGGAAGATACAATCCATTTTCTCCTTATGCAGGCAAAGTTGTACCAGGTCTGCATCCGCCGGATTGTCTTCCAGTAACAGTATTTTCAGTACAGGAGCCATTTGTTTTTATTGCGGTGATTCATTCAGTAACAACCAGTAAAATCCCAGTTCTGCAATGGCTTTCGAAAAGCCATCAAAGTCTACGGGCTTCACGATATAACTGTTGGCGCCGAGCGAATACGCTTTTTCGATGTCCGGGTTTTCTTTCGACGAAGTGAGAACGACCACGGGAATTTTGCGGGTCAGTTCCTCCGCTTTGATCTTGCGCAGCACTTCGATACCATCCACTTTGGGCATTTTAAGATCGAGCAGGATGATCTTTGGCCGGTTGTTGATGTTCCGGTTCGCGAACGAACCGGTGCCAAAAGAAAATCAAGTGCCATGGCGCCATCCTGCAGGTGGATGATGTTATTGGCGATGTGTTTCTTGTGCAGGGCCCGGATGGTGAGTTCCGCGTCGCTTGTATTGTCTTCCACCAGCAGTATTTCAATTTCCATGTCGTTCATATTTCGGTTGTTAGTCATCGGGTAAACTAAAATAAAATGTAGCGCCTTCGTTCAGCTTTCCCTGGGCCCATATACGGCCCTTGTGTTTGCTGATGATGCGTTTGGCCATGGCGAGGCCCACACCGGTACCCGGAAATTCATCGGCCGAGTGGAGCCGCTGAAAGAGGCCGAATAGTTTTCCTTCATACTGCATATCGAAACCGACGCCGTTGTCCTTTACGGAATAGATCAGTTCTCCGTTCCCTCTCTTTGAACGGATTTCGATGAAGGGTTTTTCGTTTTTACCGGAGTACTTGATCGCGTTTGATACCAGGTTGTTCAGAACATTCTGCAGTAATGCCGGATCGCCTTTTGCCGGGAGCAAGGGCCATAATTTGATGCTGGCATGGTGCGGGCTTGCCAGTTCCGTTTCTTTGATCGCCTGTTTGGCCAGCCGGTTCATATCGATGGCGCTGCGTTCGATCTCTTTACGGCCCAGCCGGGAGAATGCCAGAAGGTCGTCGATAAGAACGCCCATTTTCCGGGCATTCTGCTGTACCTCTTTCAGCAGTCTTTTCCCTTCTTCATCGAGCCGGTCATTGTAATCTTCTTCCAGGATATTCGCGTAGCCGTTGATGGCCCTGAGCGGCGCCCGCAGGTCGTGCGATACCGAATACGAAAAGGATTCCATCTCTTCGGTACGTTCCCGTACCCGTTTTTCCAGTTCTTCGTTCAGGATCATGATCTCTTCTTCGGCCTGTTTGCGTTGCGTGATATCGGCCCGGATGGCTACATACTGGTGGGGTTTGCCTTGCTCGCCAAGAAAGGGAACAATGGTGGTATCCACCCAGTAGTGGGTACCGTCTTTGGCCCGGTTCTTCAATTCTCCCCGCCAGATTTTTCCGTTGGCGATCGTCACCCAGGGTTGCGGATGAATTCCTTGGGGTGATAGCCTGAATTGATGATGCGATGGTCCTGGCCGATCAATTCATCGTAGCCGAACTTGGAGATCCGGCAAAAGTTATGATTGGCGTACCGGATGCCCCCTTTCTGATCCGTGATGGCAACAATGGCGGATTCATCGAGCGCATACTTGTAATCGGAAATTTCTTTCAGGCTTTTTTCGAGTTCTTCTTCCGCCATCTTACGGGAAGTGATGTCGGAGCGGATGGCCAGGTATTGAAAAGGTTTTCCATCTGCATTCACAAACGGAACAATGGTGGTATCCACCCAATAATACGTGCCGTCCTTGGCCCGGTTCTTTAATTCTCCCCGCCATATTTTTCCATGAGCGATTGTTACCCAGAGATTCCGGATGAATTCTTTGGGATGATAGCCTGAGTTGATGATGCGGTGGTCCTGCCCGATCAATTCTTCGCGGCTGTATTTGGAGATCCTGCAAAAATTTGAGTTTACGTGTTTAATGATCCCTTTCTGGTCGGTGATGGCCACGATCGATGATTCATCGAGTGCATATTTATAATCGGAGATCTCCTGGCGGATCAACCGGATATCGGTTTCAGTTGCCGGAACGGGCATGGCTTCGGGAGAGGCACTCACAAAAACCAATTCCTTGCGCCGGTCTGTAAAAGCGGAGATGCATATGTTTCGGGGAGCCGTTCCGTTGTTGTGGCGCAGGGGCAAGGTATGGTTCGATGCGGTTCCTGTACGCAGGACTTCCTGTATGAATGCGTTGGCTTCTGCGGGGTTGGCGAAGAGATCACCGAAACCGGTTTCGAGTAATTCGGATTGGGATAAACCACTGATCCGGGCGGCGGCCTGGTTACCGGCTGTTATACGACCATCCTGCCCGATAACTAAAAAAGCGTCGGAGCCGAATTCGGGCGGGATCATGGTAGTCGCCTCTTTCATAGGCAATCAATTGCAAACTGGCTTAAGTAATATAGGAAATGTTGTCATAAAAAGCAACATTCTGATCTTTTTCTAATGCAATCAGGGTAAATGCGGTATGAGCAATATCAATCCCTGGCCTGACTGATATTAGGCTCCTGCCGGCTTGGCTACCCTACTTTCCTGTCCAAATGAAGGAAACTATATGACCGAAGCAGAATTACTGCGTACGTTGGGAAACAGGATCAAATCGTTACGCACCCGGAAAGGCCTCACACAGCATTATGTAGCCATGAAATGTGGTTTTGCGAAAGGCAGGATGTCGCGGATAGAAGCGGGCCGGGTCAATCCCACCATACGTACATTGCACAAGATCAGCAGGGTGCTTGAAATTCCCCTTGCTGAGTTCTTCAGGTAAGCGCAGATCAATCCGGCAAAATAAAAAGCCCCGGAGTTATCCGGGGCCTGGTAGCATTTACTATTGCTGATTACTTCATTTTCTCGGCGATATAATCTTCGATCTCTTTTCCCTTGGCCTTGCCCAGTTTGCTTAATCCGCCTTTGATGGTGGGGTCCACAAAACCGCGGAACTGCTCGGGTACCAGGTTGCGGAAAGCAACGATCATGTCGATGCCTTTCTTCACGTTGGCGATGTTCTGTACTTTTTCCAGGTAGGTGGCAAAGGTGGCGCTGCCTGCCACTTTTTCCTGGCTAAGCGGCATTTTATTGTAACGGTTGGCCACGAGGTCGAAGTCGGCTTCTGTTCCCTCGCTCATGATGATATCGGTAACGGTTTCGCCCAGGTCGCCCTTTGCGTCGCTATTGTATTTCTTGGCCAGTTCGTATGCTTTCGCGGGTTCGAGGCTTTTCAGTCCTTCCAACGCGGCGCCGGCAACGGTGTAGCTGCTGTCGTTCAGGTTCTTTTCGAACAGGGGTTTGTATTTGGCATCTACTTTTTTTGCCAGGAAGGAGAGGGCGGCTCCTTTTGTTTTACGATCTTTCTCGGTGTTGGCGATCTGTTCAATCGCAGCTACCACTTTCGGATCGTCTTTGAACTTGGAGCTTGCCAGTTTGTTGATGGTGCTTCTGCGGAGGGTGGCGTATTTATCTTTTAATCCATCCGCGAGTTCAGGCAGGGCTTTTTTACCGAGGTAATCGATGGCCTCTTTACGGTCGAGGTACAGGGGAGCATAGCGTAATTGATGAATAAAATTCTCGGTGGTCTTATTATCGGTCTTTTGCCAGAGGATCACTTTATCGGCGTCCACGTTGATCAGGTCGGGCTTTTGTGAATAGCTGAATGTGAAGGTATCGATCTTGTTCTCCACCCATACATTGTAGCGTTTTTTGTTGGCGCCGTTGTATACGTCGATTGCAATCGGCAGCCTGAATACTTTATCTGTCTTTTGAGTTTGTTCGATGATCACCATGGCTTTACCGGCCGCGTCATCGTAGTTGTAATCAATCTTTACAATGGGGTGCCCGCTGCCAAAATACCATTGGTTCCAGAACCAGCTCAGGTCTTGCCCGGTCACTTCTTCAAAGGCAAGTCGCATCTGGTGCGCTTCGCCGTTTTTGAATTTGTTGGTGGTAAGATAGTTATTCAGTGATTTGAAATAGGCTTCATCACCTACGTAATTCCGGAGCATGTGCTGTACCCGTCCGCCCTTCTGGTAGCTTACCAGGTCGAAGACATCCTCTTTATCGCTGTATTTAAAGCGAACGAGGTCTTTCTTGGCTTCGTTGGGGTTCGAGAGGTATTGAGCCTGTCCCTGGAAATTCTCTTCGTCGCCGGCATCTTTTCCGTATTTGTATTCCATCCAGAGGGTCTGGCTGTAATCGGCCATGGTTTCATTAACGGTGATGTTGCTCCAGCTTTCGGTGGTTACGTAATCGCCGAACCATTGGTGAAAGAGTTCATGGGCGATAACGGTTTCCCAGGAATTGCCATCGGTGAGCTGGCGGCTGTTCTGGTAAGCGCTTTCCTGGTGAAGGGTGGCCGTGGTGTTTTCCATGGCGCCGCTTACGTAGTCGCGGCCAACGATCTGGTTGTATTTCTGCCAGGGGTACTCTACGCCCAGTTTATCGGAAAAGAATTTGATCATTTCCGGTGTAAGTCCGAATACGCCTCTTGCGTACGGAGCCTGCTCAGGTTCTACGTAATAACTTACTTCTTTGCCTTTATAACTGTCTTTGATGATTTTGAAATCGCCCACACCCATGAAAAAAAGATAGGGAGCGTGGGGCAGGTCCATTTTCCAGTAATCGGTGCGGGTGCCATCTGTATTTTTCTTCTGGCTGATGAGTAACCCATTGCTTAAGGTTACGTACTTGGCCGGAACGGTCATGTACATTTCCTGGGTGGTTTTCTGGTTGGGTTTGTCGATGGTAGGGCACCAAACGCTGGTACCTTCTGTTTCACCCTGCGTCCAGATCTGTGTTGGCTTGTCTTTCTCTTCGCCTTTGGGGTTGATGAAATAGAGGCCTTTGGCGTCGTTGATCGCGGCACTGCCCTTTACTTTAACCTCATTGGGTTTGCTGATGTAGTCGATGTAGAGGGTGTAATTCTCATTGTTCTTATATGTTCTATCCAGTTTGATCCGCAGTTCCCAGCCGTCGTAATCATATTTGAGGGCCGATTTAGCGGTTCCTTTCACCAGTGCCACTTCTTTGATCTCCATTCCCTTGGCATCCAGTGTTATTGAGTCGGTAGGATAAAAATGAGGTTTGGCCGTCAGCCATTCTTTGCCGTACATCCAGGCTTTGTCATAATCGAAACGTACCTCCAGTTTGGTATGTACCAGGTCGTTGAACTTGGTAGGCGTGGCCCGGTATATCTTTTTCCAGGATGTATCCGGTGCGGGTTCATTGCCTTGCTGGGCTTGTGTAAAAAAAGAGCCTGCGGTCAAGGCAAGCAGCAACAACATTTTTTTCATACTATAAATTTAGGGTGCAAAAATACGGGAGGCGGTTGATTGGCAGGGCGTTTTTATTTAAATGGCAAAGGCATAATATTTGAGTAATTTTGGCCCGTTCAATCAAGTACGATGAAGAGCCCGGATCCCAAACGAGCATTGCTGGTCACTGTTTTCTTTTTGTTGCTTAGCCTTGTTTCCGCTGCCCAGAAGAGCAGGTTTATCTATATTCAATCAGAGGGCAATCACCCATTTTCTGTAAAACTTGGCGGTAAACTGTTTGCCTCATCGGAAGCCGGTTACCTGATCCTTTCCCGCCTGGATGCCGGCAATTATGAATTATTTTTTGGTTTTCCCAAAAACGAATGGCCTGTTCAGAAAGTTACATGTGCTGTCAAAGAAGAAAATGCCGGGTACCAGCTGCGGTACTTTGGCAGCAAGGGATGGGGCCTGGTAAACCTGCAAACAGCAGCGATCCTTTTCATGCAGCCCGAAGGGGGACCTGCTCCGGACGCTTTAACCGAACCGGTAAGCGACTCGTTTGCGCTTGTTCTTGCCTCCGTGGTGGGCGATAACAGCATCCTTCAGCGGCAACAGCCAGCTGTTAAAGACAGTATAGCCCGGCCATCTTCAGCAAACTTAACTACTACGGTGCCCACAGAAAAGCCCAGCGTAACAAAGAAGAGCGACATTGTGAAAGAGGCGGCGTTGCGGAAGATCGATGAAGAAAAGCAGGCTGACGGTCTTCGTATTCGTTATATCGATGGCAAGGGGGAAACCGCGGATACCGTACTGGTGCTTATTCCATTTTCGGCATCCACGATTGTGAAAGCAGATAGTTTGTCGTTGCAGAAACCCGGTCCACAGCCAATTGCTACCCAAACCCGGGAAGAGACGCCCCGTTTCATCGGTATGAAGGTGCCTGATTCACATGTTTCGGCCGATTCAATGAGCGGTGCAACAGATACTTTGCCGGGTGCAGTGGTAAAAAAGGTAACACCCAGGCCCCCCTGTAAACAGGTTGCGACGGAAAAAGATTTTTTGAATCTACGTAAACAAATGTCGGCAGCCGAATCTGATTCGGGCAAGGTTACTGCAGCGTTGAAAAGATTTCGAAACATGTGTTACGGTACCGAACAGATCAGGAACCTCGGGAGTTTATTTTTGACTGATGAAGGGAAATATAAGTTGTATGTTGCGGCCTATCCTTTTGTGGCCGATCTTGATCTGTTCGGTACCCTCGGGTCGGAATTAAAAGACGCCTATTATATCAGCAGGTTCAGGGCCATGCTCACGCGGTGATTTAGTTGCTTAAACTGTTTTCCAATGCCACGGTATTTTATTGAAGTGATGTATAAGGGCGGAAATTACTCAGGTTTCCAGGCTCAGCAGAATGCGAACTCGGTACAGGCCGAGGTGGAGCGTGCGCTGGGGATCTTTTACCGGAGCGCTTTTTCGCTGACTGGTTCTTCCCGAACAGATGCGGGTGTGCATGCGCTTCAGAATTATTTTCATTTCGACTTTGATCGGTTGCTTCACGA